>NZ_JAGGPX010000015.1 GCF_018613575.1 Planococcus sp. ISL-110 | reverse complement strand
CTGTTGGTACCAATAAGGCTAATGATAGTGGAAGTGCTAAAAGACATTTGTTTAATTTCATAAAGAATCGCTCCCTTTTTCTTTTTTTTTTTTGGTTATACAGTTATAACGCAAGGGCAAATCATTTAGATCACTTTATTTTAAAATTAAATAAACTATTCAATCTTTGAAGATAATGGGTTATCCGCTTTCTTTCTATATTTGCTGCTATGTATAATAGTTGATAGATAAATACGCCCGTTTCTGTTTTCTTCAAAGAAAATATATTTTATATAGAAGGTAATCTAATTTAACTTTGCTTACGTTCTATTAGAAAGGATAAAAAAAGGAGGAGAAAATAATGATCAACAAAAAATTTGGTTTAGTACTCGCTGCAGGTATTCTTTCGCTGGCAGCTTGTGGAGAAGAGCAGCCGACAGCCAATGAGAATACTGAAGAAGTTACAGAACAGGAAAGCACTACTGAGGAAGAAACACCTACAGGGGAAACAATTGTAGAGGAAACAGAAGAGGAAACAGAAGAGGAGCCTGTGGAAGAAAGTTCGCCTGAAGCTAAGAACGGTGCCGCCTCTGATTTGCTATCAAACGCTGAAGAGACCAGTTTCGTGTTTAATGAAGCGGGCGAGTTTTCTATCTTTTGCGAGCCGCATCCGGTCATGCAAATGACTGTTCTGGTAGAAGAAGGAGCAGAACAGACGGGTGAAGTCGCTGTAAATATTGCCGACTATGAATTTGGCGAAGAAACGATTACCGTTGCCCCAGGGACAACGGTCGTGTGGACTAATCAGGATCAGGTCAAGCATAATGTCGCGATTAAATAAGCAACTATCCTAAAACAAAGCAGCACAAGTACTAGTTCTCACTTGCTTGTGCTGCTTTTTTAGTGATTTCAGATTACACCCGAAATTGTCCCTGTTAGAGGAAAATTGCACCAATTCAAGTTTTATTTTGCACAAAATTTCGAAAGACCAGTGACCCCTTAATTTAAGGTCACTGGTCTTTCGAATGCTTTGCTTTGCATATAAATACTTCCGATCCTCCCTCATCTATCAACTAAATTTATATAGTTTATTATTCATGTATAAAAATCCCAATACGCTTCACTTACTGACTTTTCCATAACAATGATTATTCTAGAATGGTTTGAGTATACCAGCTGTCAAAGTCAGTCATTCGCAGAATATATAGCTATCTACTAATACAAGAGGTGAACCGAGCCCCATTTAATGGACAATTTATAAAAAAGCGCCCTGCAAGAACTGACTATCCTTTTGTTAGACCTGAAGGCGTTCTGTTGCGTCTTTATCTTTGATTTTGCGTTCAATCGCAAATAATTGGGTACAGAAGTTGAGTCTCTTTTTGGCAATCGTCGAACGGATAACGCCTGGCGCTGCAACTTTCAATGCTTTGAGGCCTCATCGAATTTCCGAAGCGCATGCGCCCAACAGCCAGCAGCTCGATATTCTCGAGTGATTCATAGCCAGCATAGCCGTCGAATAGTCAGTTAAATTGCCGGGAAGTGAGGGACAGGACGGATAAAAATGGATAGCATAAAATTGCAACTCTGTGTCAAACACCATGGACCACTGTCCATAATCATACCGGGTACTGCTTAAAATTCTTCACAAGCTGTCTATGCTACAATAAAACCGCATTATGAAGGCAGGGAGGAAAAGCAGATGACATTCCAACAATTAAAATACGTGATCGAAGTGGCGAGGAACCGGTCGATTAGTAGAGCAGCGCAGCGATTGTTTATTAGTCAACCGAGTCTGTCCAATGCGATCAAAGAGTTGGAAAATGAACTAGGGATTACTATTTTTTCACGTACGAATAAGGGGATTATAATTACTGCTGAGGGTACGAAGTTTTTAGGGTATGCAAGACAGGTGATTGAACAAACAGACTTGTTGGAAAATGAATATTCTAATACGAAACAGCCGCCACAGCAGCACTTCTCTGTATCGGCACAACATTATTCCTTTGCAGTCAGTGCATTTGTAAAATTGTTAAAAGATTATGAACGGGATGAATATGAATTCACCTTACGAGAAACTAGGACCTATGAAATCATTGATGATGTAAGAGAGCTTCGAAGTGAAATTGGCATTTTATACTTGAATGATTTCAATAGCCAGGTGATATCTAAGTTTCTTAGAGAAGGGAATTTAACGTTTCATAAACTATTTGAAGCAGATCCACATGTTTTTATCAGCTCGACGAATCCACTTGCGAACCAGAAGTACGTGACCCTGGAGGATTTGCATCCTTTTCCGTATCTTTCTTTTGAACAAGGGGAATATAATTCATTTTACTTTTCTGAAGAGGTACTCAGCACAATTTCAAGACCGAAGAATATCCATGTAAGTGACCGGGCAACCTTATTTAATTTACTGATCGGGTCGAATGGCTATACGATTTCAACAGGAATCATTAGTTATGATATCAACGATAATGACATTGTAGCGCTTCCACTAAAGGTGGATGAGCGTATTACGGTTGGCTATATTACACGTAAAAATGTTCCGAACAGCCCGCTGGCAACGATTTATATTAATCACTTGAAAGAAACCATATTGAATAAATAAATTTGTCTATAGTTTAAAACTATGCCGAACGATAGAATTTAGGAGTTACGCTATATAAGCGCTCTGATGCTACACTAGCCTTACTTAAAAGAAAAGGGAGCGGGTTAGATGGTAGCGAAGAAAAGAAGTTTGGAACAACGATTAAATGAAGGCACGGTCATTGTAGGAGAAGGGTATTTGTTTGAACTAGAACGCAGAGGCTATTTACAGGCAGGGTCTTTCGTGCCAGAGGTCGCTTTGGATAATCCGCAGGCTTTAAAGCAAGTATACCGGGACTACATGAACGCTGGCTCAGACGTGGTGTTAGCATTCACCTATAATGGCCACCGTGAAAAAATGAGAATCATCGGCAAAGAACATTTACTTGAGCCTTTAAATCGAAGTGCGATCCGTTTGGCGAAAGAAGTAGCAGCAGAACATCCGATCGAAGAAGCGTTAGTTGCAGGAAACATCTCAAATACGAATATTTTTGACCCCGAAGATATAGAATCCAAGAAAAGAGTAAGAAGTATTTTTGCAGAGATGGTCAAGTGGGGAAAAGAAGAAGGCGTAGATTTCATCAATGCTGAAACTTTTTATTACCACGAAGAGGCTATTATTGCGTTAGAAGAAATTCAAAAACAAGGCTTGCCAGCAGTTGTTACATTAGGGTTGATGGGTGAGAATATATTACGTGACGGTTACACGGTAGAAGAATCTTGTAGAATTCTTTCAGAAAAAGGTGCGTTAGTTGTTGGAATGAACTGTTTCCGCGGTCCGGCTACAATGCAGCCACATCTTCAGAAAATCAGACAAAAGGTAGAAGGTTTTGTTGGGGGATTGCCAATCCCATATCGAACGTCAGAAGAACACCCAACATTCTTTAACTTACCTGATGGCGGATGCAGTTGTACCCTGCCAACTCAAACAACTTTCCCGACATCGTTAGATCCTCTTTATCATAATCGATATGAATTAGCAGAATGGGCGAAAGAAGCCCAAAGTATTGGTATTAATTATATTGGTCTTTGTTGCGGAGCATCACCTGCTATGTTAAGGGCAGTAGCAGAAGCAACAGGAATCCAAACAATCAACTCGAAATATTCACCAGATATGGAGAAGCACTTCTTATTCGGAAAAGATAAAACCTTAAAGGATCATAATCTTACCTACCGAATAAAAGCATAAGCATATGAAGACTCACTCTTAGGAATTAAAGAGTGAGTCTTTTTTAAGAAACCGCTTACTTTTAAAATATCTGAGTATCCAATAGATTTTCCTACAATTAGCATTAGTTGCGTGAGTAAATGTTTATCGTCTTCTCTGCCTTCACATAATCCAAAGAAAAGAACGTTAATACAGGAAAACTTCACATCTCCTGTATCGACGCAGTCTTCAACTAATTGCGGATAAACCGTTTCTCCTCACGCCTTACAAGACGGACATTTGAAGTCCCCAAATTCGATGACCGTTACCAGGGCCTCTTCTTCTCCTAGGATCGGCTGTCCACTGATGTCGATTTGTGCTGTTTCCACTGTCGCTGTTTCCTGTTGGTTCGTCAAAATCACGATTGCGGCCAACATCACTACGGCTAAAGTTGTCAGAAGAACCACAAACTTCATTCCTGATTTGTTGTTTTATTATTCATAAGAACCCTCTTTTTTGTATTGGTTTTATTGTAAAAGTAAATGAATGACCACTTTATTTTAACTATCAACCCCCAGCATTAATATATTCATTTGAATATTAGAATTGACAACTTTTTGAATTCTCCCTACACTGAGCATAACCAGCAAATTCGGGAAAGAGGTGAGAATATGATTGAAGCTGAATCCCCTAAGAAGATGGATACGTGCCAAACATTTTGTTATGACGAAGAAGTCGTCAAGAGAATACAGCCTAAACTTGAAAATATGGATGGAGTAGAATTGATTTTCAAAGCCCTGTCCGATGCCACCCGCCTAAAGGTCGCTTATGCTTTAACGTTAGAAGAAGAACTGTGTGTCTGTGATGTTGCGAACATCTTAAACACCACGACAGCCACTGCTTCTCATCACCTGCGGTATTTACGGAATATGGGACTAGCAAAGTATGAAAAAAGAGGGAAACTGGTATTTTACTCCTTGCCAGATAATCATATCCGTAAATTGGTGCAATTAGCAGCAGAACCTAACATTGAGGTCCGGTAAAAAAGGATTCTTATTTTGTAAAATCTCCTTCAAACAGCAAAAAGCCTTTTCGATTTAAGAAAAGGCTTTTTGCTGTTTATTTTTACAGGTGCATTTACAATAGCAGCTAAGACGGGACTCCTTTTCCGCCTATCCTAATTTCTTTTAACAAATAGTTAAATGCGGTGCTCTGGCAAAAGAGGTTCTGCAGCTACTTTTGTCTAAGTAATCTCATGCTATTGAGTATAACCAACAGGGCAGCGCCCGTATCGGCCAAAACAGCCATCCATAAAGTTAAAAGCCCTGGAAAAATTAGGAGCAAAGCCACCACTTTCGTCAAGAGAGAAAACCAGACGTTCTGCTTGATGATTGTTAAGGCTTTTCTGCTTAATTTAATGGTGTGAGGAAGTTTCTCCAAATTATCGGCCATTAAGACAATATCGGCCGTCTCCATTGCCGTATCTGTTCCGGCCCCGCCCATGGCGATTCCAAGGTCTGCCGTCGCCAGTGCGGGAGCGTCATTAATCCCGTCCCCAACCATTGCTACTTTTCTTCCCTCTTGCTGCAGTTTTTTAACTGCCGTCACTTTATCTTCAGGCAGCAGTTCAGCAAAGTACCGATCCACACCGGTTTGGGTCGCAATTTTTTTCGCGGTTCCTTTGTTATCCCCTGTCAGCATGACCATTTCTTCCATACCAACATCTTTAAGCTTTTGGATGGCTGTAACCGTGATGCTTCGAATCGTATCAGCGACTCCGATTACCCCTAAAATTTCTGTACGGGTTCCCACTACAATTAATGTGTGTCCTTCATTTTGCAAGATCTGAATGCGATCCGCTACAGACGACAGAGAGACGTTCATTTCCTGGTACAACTTGGGATTGCCAGCGAAATATTCAACCCCATTAATGGTCGCCTGTGCTCCTTTACCAGGGATTGCTTTGAACGAATTTCCGGTTTTCACGGAAATCTGTTGTTCATCGGCATACGAAATAATGGCTTTGGCAATCGGATGAATTGAGCGTTCTTCAATGGTTCGTGCAATGCTGATCAGTTCATCTTCCGTTCCTTTTACTGCGACTATTTCCGAAACTTTTGGTTTACCTTCTGTTAACGTTCCGGTCTTATCAAAGGCAATTGCATTTATCGCCCCTGCTTTCTCAAGGAACGTTCCTCCTTTGATCAAAACCCCATTTTTAGCTGCATTCCCGATGGCCGATACAATGGCCACCGGAGTCGAAATGACAAGCGCACAAGGACAAGCTACCACCAACAAAGCGAGTCCTTTGTAAACCCACTCTTCCCACGTCCCGAAACCGGTTAGAGGAGGCAACACCATGACCAGCAAAGCAAGCACAAAAACAATCGGTGTATAAACTCGTGCAAAACGATCTACAAATGCTTGAGTTGGCGCCTTCTGTTCTTGCGCTTCCTCCACGAGGTGAATGATTTTTGCAATGGTCGTATCTTCTACCAGTTTTGTTACCCGAACTTCTAAGGAACCACTTTCATTGATCGTTCCGGCATATACGGGATCGCCATTTTCTTTATCGACCGGCATCGATTCCCCTGTAATGGGCGCTTGGTTGACACTTGAAGCACCCGAAAAGACCTCTCCGTCCAGCGGAATCTTTTCACCCGGCTTGATCACGATGGTATCACCCACGGCCACTTCTTCTACCGGTTTGGAAATCAGTTGATTTCCTACTTTTACTAACGCTTCAGAAGGAGCGAGATTGATCAAACTCCGAATGGATTCTCTTGTCCGTTCAATCGAACGATTTTGTAGCGCATTCCCTAAGGCAAATAGCCAAACAACCGTTGCGCCCTCGAACCATTCACCAATCAAGGCAGCTCCGATAGCTGCGGAAACCATCAAGACATTCATGTCCAGAGATTTGCTTTTCACAGCATAAAAAGCGCTTCTGGCGGGCTTGTATCCCCCAATGACAATGGCCAAAGCATATAAAACCGTTACCAATGTTTCAGAAAGGCCTGCAAGTGAACCAAAGAAACCGAAAGCTAAAAGTACGCCTGAAAGGGTTGCCGTGCTAACTCTAATTTTATTCTTTTCTTCGATTTTTCGTTCCTTTGTCACCAGCGAGGCCTGGAAACCGGCTCTTGCTACTTCTTGAATGATTTCTTTGTCTTGTGCAGTGTGAAGGATCTGCATTTTTCCCGTAGAGAAATTCACCTTCACATTCTGAACCGAAGGGTTTTTTGAAAGATGCTTTTCAATGGTTGCTGCACAAGCACCGCAGTCCATCCCGTCTACTCGATAAACCTGTCCATTTTTTTTCGTTTCCACTGCATTTGTTTCAAAACCTAATTTTTTCACTTGCCTTGGAATTTGATCGGCCATTGCAGCATCGCTTACCCCCACTGTCATTTTTCCGGCACTGTAATTCACATTCACCGTTTCAATCCCTTTTAAAGTGCTGAGGCTCTTCTCAATGGTTGCCGCACAAGAAGGGCAATCCATTCCTTGCACCTGATACGTGAATGATTCGATTGTTTGTCTAGCCGGATTTTGTTCTTCAGGATTAGGTGTCGGGTCACTGGAACTTTCCTTATTAGTTTCACAACAAGGAGTGGCTTTCTCCAAAATTTCCACCGGTTGTTTTGAGCTTGTACAAGAAGTGTCTTTACAGCAGCTTGTCTCTGCTTGTTTTTCTGCAACTTTCATTTCATCTCTCCTATCTGCTGTTTCTCGTCGAAAGAGAAACTTGGTACTCATACGAAATGATAAGGCCTTCACTTTCTAACTATCGGTAGAGATGGAAGCTTTTACTACAGCATCACTTAGTTCTAATTCTCTTTCCATTTCCAAATAACGCTCTAACATTCGTTTGAATATTAGTATATAGATTAAAATACTATGGAATATTTGTCAACACTCTCTCCTTTGGTGAAAGCGTTACAGAATAGAATCACAATCTATTGAATGAGCGCTCGTAGAATTGCATTTATCCAGAAAAAAAAGAAGCTCATGTTTGAGCTTCTTCTCTTCCAATAATTTCTGAATATGTAAACTGTGTAACTGATCAGAATTCTCTTCTATTTCATTTACACAAGATATTTTACGCTCTCCTCTCTGCTTCTGTCCTTTTGTATAAATGGGTATTTAGACATTATTTTTTTATAAATATAGTAAGTTATAATAGCCCTTACAAATATAGTTTAAAGAGAGGTCGAAAGTCATGCCAATTGAGTCCGCTAGTCCTTTGCTGGTACTTCTTTCTATAGGTACCGGAATTCTTTCCTCATATATCGCTTTGATTTTAATTGAAAGAATGTCGGATCAACAGAGAAAAAATCAAATTTACTGGGTATTTTTCGGGTCAGTGGTAATGGGGATGGGGATTTTCTCCATGCACTTTATTGGCATGATGGCTTTTCATCTCAACTCTCCTTTGATGTATGATCCTCTCTTGCTTTTTGCCTCTTTATTCGCCGCAATTCTTGCCTCTTTTTCTTCTTTTTATATTCTTTACCTTAACTCTGTAACGAAACTCAAAGTGCTCCTTAGTGGCGTGACAATAGGGACGGGCATTGTGTTCATGCACTATATCGGGATGCTTGCGATCATCGAACCAACGCCTCTTCAATTCGACTTGTATTACGTGTTCCTGTCTATTGTCATTGCCATAGGCTCTTCTATCGTCGCACTGAAAATTTTCTTCGAAGTAAAAGAAAGAACAGTTTCTGTGGGCAGGAAAATGGCCAGTGCAACGATTTTAGGCTTAGCCATTTCATCCATGCACTATCTTGGCATGAAAGGTGCTTTTCATGTAGAACACTCGCATTCCGAGGCAGTTTCCGGTATTCAGCCTTTTACCTTGGCCATTATTGTTTCCGCCATCATCTTTGGAATCCTGAGCATCGTAATCTATTTGGCTTTTCTTAATTCAAAAACGCTCACGATTGAAAGAAGTCTTAGGAACAAGATGAGAGAAAGTGAAGAACGGTTTCGCCGTTTAGTGGAACTTTCGCCTGAACCAATTGTTGTCCATAGTGAAAACAAAGTTGTATTTGTAAATGAAGCCTGCTTAAACATGATGGGTGAAACGAATAAAAATGATCTACTAGGGAAGTCAATTATCGATTATGTTCATCCTGCCTTCGAAGATAGTGTGAAAGAACGTATTCAAGACATGAAAATAGGATTTAAAGTTCCACCGATGGAACAACAAATACTCACTTCAGCTGGGTCCGTCATTGACGTCGAAATCACAGGAGTCGGCATTGAATTTGAAGGAAAAAAAGCCATTCAACTTATGCTGCGGGACATCACGGAGAAAAAGAAAATCCGCAAAGAACTGGAAGAAAATCAACAGCGTTATCGCTCCCTCTTCAAACACAATCCGGATGGGGTCTATTCCATGGATGCCACGGGGCAACTGATGGATATCAACCAGTCTTTAGAAGGCATATTAGGATATTCGTTGGAAGAATTGAACACGATGACGTTTCATGTGGTAGTGGATCTTGACCATTTAGAAATAACCAATCAAAAGTTTCAAAAAGCCTTAGAGGGCATGCCTCAAAACTACGAAACCGTCGGAATTCGAAAAAATGGAGTCAAAATTCCTTTAGAGATAACAAATATACCCATCATTGTCGGTGAGAAAATAATTGGAGTTTACGGAATTGCGAAAGACATTTCAAAAGAAAAAGAAGCTTTGAGCTTGTTGAAAGAGAATGAAGAAAAATACCGATCTCTTTTTGATTATAATTTGGACGCCGTCTTTGAAATCGGTCAGGATGGATTTTTTACAGATGCTAATAACATGACGGAAAAACTAACCGGTTATTCCAAAGAGGAATTGCTGACACTGCCCTTCTCTGAATTTATTGCGCAGGACCTGGAGAAAGTGAATACATTTTTCACACAGGTGCTTGGCAGCATTCCCGTTACTTTCGAACAATTGATCCGGAATAAAAACGGTGAGTTCATTGAAGTGGATATCAGTGCTGTTCCGAAAAGAAAAAAAGGCGAAGTCAATGGGATATTTGCTATTGTCCGGGATGTCACCGAGAAAAAGCAAACGCAAAAGAAGATAAACGAGTTAGCCTTTACAGATCAGCTGACAGGTCTTCCCAATCGTCATTGGTTTTATCAGAATCTCCGGGAAGTTGTACGAAGAGCCAAGGAACAGCGACAGACGATTGCCATTCTTCTGGTTGACTTCGATAATTTCAAAGACATCAATGATATGCTCGGACATCAAGGAGGAGACCTCTTCCTCAAACAAGTCTCGACTCGAGTCCAGGATTCTCTCATGAAGCATGCAGCCATTTCCCGAATTGGCGGTGATGAATTTATCATCGTGGTTGTGGATGTAACGGAAGAAGATGTACGCCAGCTCGCTGAGCAAATTCTAGAAGATATGAAGCAACCGGTCTTTCTGTTGGGGCAGGAAATCGTTATCACGCTTAGTATCGGCATCAGTATACAACCGATTTGCATCAGTGATGAAGAGACGCTCATTCGACAAGCTGATTTGGCTATGTATTCTGCTAAGGCAAAAGGAAAAAATAACTATCAATTCTTCACAGAAGATTTAAATGAGCAAGTGACCAGAAAGCTGCAGTTAGAGAAAGCTTTGCATAACGCTCTAAAACAAGATGAATTTCAACTTTATTACCAACCCCAAGTAGATCTGCGAACAGGAAACCTTGTCGGATTTGAAGCACTCATTCGTTGGAATTCCCCGACCGGCCTAGTCTCTCCTGAAGAATTTATTCCCCTGGCGGAAGAGACAGGACTGATTTTGCCGATCGGCGAGTGGGTAATCAAAGAAGCTTGCCGCCAAATGAAGGAATGGGAAAAAGAAGGACGTTCAAAAGTAAAGGTATCGGTGAATGTTTCAGCCAGACAATTTCAAGATGGAGCTTTCGGCTGGAAAGTGAAACAAATCTTAGAAAAAGAGAACGTAGATCCTCGGTACTTGGAAATAGAAATTACCGAAAGCGTGATGATGGATATAGAAGAATCCTCGCTTCTCATACAAGAACTGAAGAAACTGGGTGTGAAAATAGCAATTGATGATTTTGGAGCTGGCTACTCCTCCTTGAATGTGATTAAGAACGTCGAGATTGATACGCTGAAAATCGATAAATCTCTCATTGATGAAGTCCTCAGTAATCGGCGAAATCTGTTTATTTTGACAGCTATCATTGATGTCGGAAAAAACCTCAATGCCCAAGTTGTTGTAGAGGGCATTGAACTGGAAGAGCAAGTAAATGCGTTAAAAGAATTTGATGTGGTTGGACAAGGGTACTTTTACAGCCGTCCCCTTCCAGCAAAGCAGCTGGAGCAAATATGGCACAAGCAAAGGAAGCTATCTAGATAAGTTAAACTAATGAATATTCATAATCGATATTCCGCAAAACAGCTGCGCTTGGCGCGGCGAGCGCAGCTGTTTTGCTCCAGATCGGGAGATATCTTAGCGATGGCGCGGCTAGGGGCTAGGCGAAGCAAGGAGACAGACGTCCTTTGCCTGGCTTCTTGCGGGAGCCCTGCCCAGAGCGGCCGAAGCGATGGGTAAAAGTGGGTTTCTTTAGTTCAACATATATATATCCAATTAAAATAATCACCAACAACAAAATAATGCCGCCGACTTCTTTCAAACTCATGCCACTCGTATTCGGCATGCCGCTCCCGGTTTGATTGATCGAGTCATTCACATTGCCCGCTGGATTCCGTTTCTTCTCTTCTATCGATAAGCGATTACGTTGTTCGTCTGGATTGTTATTCTTGGACATGTCCAGATGCCCCTTTTCTGAAATGTTTGTGTGGTAACTAACATTTTACAGGATGCATCTTTCTTTTACTTTGGCTGGAAGAAATTAGCTAATCAACACGAGTGATAATTGAAATCAAGTTACATTCACAAGCAATAGAAAAGTTCAAACACTTTACTCAATTCTTTTTCTTTCAAATGTGAGGTGATTCCTTTTTACCTTTCTGGAAAGAAATCTAAATTGCCTCTTTTTTGTCTAAAAAAGAGGATTTTTGTCATTGACTGTCTAATGTTATATCAAACGGGCTTTTTTGTTGCATAGTAGGCAGAAAGTTATCAGGCAGCCTTATTGTCTTCGCTGTAACTCTCCGTCCAAATTACTGGTGGGGGTGATTGTGCTTATTGATGTCTCCTAATTCGAGTATTGACGGCTCCAAGTTGCAAATTGCTTCAAGTAATAAAAAAAGCGAAACATGAAAAGGGTACACAGCCTGATTTTGAGAGGGGGCAAACACCATTAACCCGTTTAATCGCTTTTTACTAATTGTCTTCGGAGTAATAGGGTTACTAAGTATATTAGTATTGGCATCGGTCATTTTTGAGATCCCGTACAGCTCACCGTGGATTCAGTCTTTTGATGGCACAGAATGGTTCTTTTATACGTTACTTTCCGCGAGTATATTTATTGGGTTCATCTTTCTAATTTTACTTCTATCGGGCCTTTTTTCTCACACGCCAGAAAAACAGATTATCATTCGAACGGGCGAGGGCGATATTGAAATATCCAGAAAAGCAATAGAGTCTGTTGCGCTTCGCTCAGTTAAAGAACTGAGTGGTGTACGAGACCTTCTTGTCCGAGCAACCATCAATCGGAAACAGAACGCTGTGTCGATTATAGTAAATTGTCAGGTATTCAATCAAACCAAACTACCATCTCTAGGCAAACAAATGCAAGAACGCGTAAAAGAAGCCGTAGGAAGTCTGTTAGAGATTCCTGTTGAAAACGTTGAAATTATCATTGGGGAAACCAAGGAGCTCCATAAAAAACAAACGCAGCGTGTCGTGTAAGGGGGAGGCTGATGAAAACATCCGATTATTTGATGCCCTACCGTGGTCGCTTGGCTGGACTGTTAATTGGGGTTATTATTGCGAGTTTATTTCTGACAATCGACGTGGGCCCAACTCTTTTTATCTTGGCATGTGCCGCTATCGGGTACATGATCGGAAAATGGAAAGATGGAAAACTGGATACAACATCGTGGTTTCAGTTTTTGAAAAACAAACGATAAACTAAAACGACAGGAGAAGATAAAAATGAAAGAAACGTTAATAACAAACAACGACGAAGTAAGCGGCCACAAAAACAAACTAACATTTGAAGAACAGGTTATTAAAAAAATTGCAGGTATTTCTGCGAGTGATATTAACGGGATCTTATCAATGAGTGGTGGGTTTATGAGTGGCATTGCGGACCGGTTTCGTGCTTCTGGAGATATCACAAAGGGAATTGACGTCGAGATTGGCGAAAAACAAGTAGCACTTGACCTTAAAGTCATTGTGGAATATGGAAAAAGCATTCCGGCTATCTTCGAAGAAACGATTGCCCAAGTCAAAAAATCCATGTTTAACATGACAGGTCTTGAAGTAGTGGAATTAAATATGCATGTGGAAGATGTAATGACAAGAGCAGAATTTGAAGAAACATCTAAATTCCACGAAAAAAATGCCCCTGAAACCGGAGAAGTGGGTAGAACACTCGAATAACACCTATAATCAGTAAGAAAAAACAAGCGTGTGCCCAGAAAAAAGTTAAGACCATATAATTGTGTAAATAGAAAAAGGGCTAAAGAAATTTCTTTAGCCCTTTTTGTTTTGTAAATTTTCAATTCAAGTCGAAAAATTTATTATGAATACACATTAAAAAAAACTATCTCACATACAAATATGCAAGGTAATTCATTTAAAATAAGGGTTGTATATATTTTTTCAATAGCTCTTCTTCCATCGGTCCTATTATTTCTTGCTCGATTTCGCCATTTCGATTCAAGATAATTGTCGTAGGAATGGTAAAAGCTCCATACATCGCACTAACATCACCTGATGCATCCAATAAAACAGGGAATGTTAACCCATATCTCTCGATGAATTTTTTTACAGCTGCTTCACTATCCTTACTTGTGACATTAACAGCTAAAATCTCAACATCCGCTTGATGCTTTTCATAGAAAGACTGAAGATGAGGCATTTCAGTGTTACACGGTTCGCACCAAGACGCCCAGAAACTTAAAATGACGACTTTCCCTTTTTCTTCAGACAGCGATCTTTCTTCCCCTGTAATGGTTGGTAAAGAAAAGTCTGTCGCTTGCATTGTCCGAATAGGCTCTCGATTCTTCGATTCTTTTAATGTATCAACCAATTCAAACCCCACAAAAATGACAACAGCAATAACAAATATCCCAGTTAACCACTTTTTCATCGATCAAGCTCTTGTTTCGTCATTTGAAGCCAAAGCTGTTCAAGTGTTGCACAATTGCCTTCTTGTAATAATTGCTTAATTTCACCGGTGGCTAAAATACGCCCATGATGGATCAAAATGACTTGGTCCGCAATTTCTTGAGCCAAGCTCAACAGATGGGTAGAAAATAGAACGATTTGATTATTAGCACGCTCTTCTTCTAACATCGCCTTTAAATTGGCAATCCAGTATGGGTCAAGCCCGTTTGTTGGTTCATCTAAAATATAAAGTTGACTATTCCCCATCAAGCTTTGCGCTAAATTCAGACGTTGGCGCATCCCTTTAGAAAATTGACCAACCTTCAATTTTTTTGCTTCCAGTAACCCCACTTTATCCAATAGCGCTCTTTGCCTTATAATAGGCTCTTTTTTCAAGTCCCCTAAAAATCTGATGATTTCCTCTGCTGTTAACGTATCAGGAAACTCAATGTCATCTGGCATATAGCGTACAGCTTGAGACTCTCGTAGTATTTCACCACGATCTGGTTTTAATGAATTCGTCAAAATATTAATAATTGTACTTTTACCTGCACCATTTGATCCTACCAATGCCGTAATGTGTCCAGTTTTTAATTCAAAGCTCACATCAAAGATACCGCGACCAGCTTTAAAAGACTTTGTTACATTTTGAAGTTGTACTGTCATACTTGTTTACCTCTTATCTTTAAAATCACTGTTGCGCTAATTAATGAAACTACTGTCCATAACCCCGAAATAAGTATAAAGAACAACAAACCTAATGGTGATGAGTAAAATTTTGATATATCATAAAAAGCTGGCCCTAAGACTGCTGTTTGGCCTGAGAAAACAAAATAACCATAGCGAATCCATTCAAGTGGATTGATGTGAATAGATAAAATAACAATATTTTGTAAAAAGTTCTCGGACGTCATCGTACCAATAGCCATTATAATATAGGACCACAATAAGCTGACGACAGACCACACACCTAAACCGACTGCCAGTGCATGTAATCGGCTTTTGGCAATGCTGCCAACAAGCACACTAACCCCATTAAATATAACTAATATTAAAAGGGTGATCCCCACTGCAAATAGCGGTAATTTTAACCCGCCAAAAAAGCTGCCTACCAGGAAAGCTACCGCAAAAACAAAAATGATAATCCCTGCAAAGACAAGACATAATGCAATGTATTTCGTAAATACATAGTTCCACATTTTGAGTGGGTAAGTTCTTAACAAGCCGAGCCAGCCAGATTCTTTGTCACTGGCAATATTCATACTGCCGATCGTTAACATAAACAACGGCAATAAAAACAATAAAATATTTAACAAAGATGCCGTTTGACGCGTAAAACCGTCTGTATCCGGAAGCGCTAGTTGCTGAATCATTAAAATCGCTGTAAAAACAATGGCAAAAAGAGTTGCCACAATTTGGATCCAGCGACTGCGCAACAATTGCTTACATTCGAGTAAAATCATTTGGATGCTCATTCGTGATCATGTACTCCCCAATTAAAAGTCAATAATTCGTCATACCGTTTAATTTCGCCTGGCTGTTCCTTCATATATTGCGCTGCTTCTTCTGCCGATACGAATGCCAGCACTCCGTAATTCATCGGTGTCCAGTAATCTTTAGAATATACATAGCTTGCATCTTTAACATTCAACCATTTTATTGAATTGGCATCTCGAATATACGCAGCTCCGATTTCTTCATCGCCATTTTGTTGAATGTATGCCATTAAACAGCCTAAATCGTCAAAAACGAGGATATCACTATTTTTCAATACGGCTTGAGCCGCAAAATCAACGCTGGTCACACTCATATTACAGATAGAGCATACATCCGTTTCTTGATTGATTTCTCGTGGTTCATAAGCTCCATCGCTGCACGCTCCTAATGTCCACATACTTACTAAGAGGATAATCCATTTTAATGATTTCATATTAGTTTTCTCCTCACTATAAACATGGCAATCAATACAAATATACTACCGATGAACTGCCAGCCATTAATAGAAAAGTTGGTGTTAAATGTTTTTCCCATCACAATTGGCTGGTCGTCAATAATGGCCAGCGAATTATGATCTGTAACTTCTGTATCCATCTTATTTAACGTTGCAACGCTCGGCGATTCAATAAAATATTGATAAACAGGTTTTCGTACCATCCATTGTCCAAATGAATTTGTCGCAATATAATTTGTATCTCCAATGCCATCTCCATCATAATCTTTGCCTGTATAATCGTCATAGAAGTTATGTTGTAGCAGAACGCCTTCTTCATCTGTTCTTGCAGTTAAAATATTCCCGTGAAATTCGTTATCTTGAATGCTGACTGAACCGGAATATTTTGCTTGTATCACTGTTCCATTTGTTGAAAAGAAATTACTTTTAATCACCATATTACGTGTATCTTGAATATCCATAGCGACTGTATTTTCACTCAACTCATTGTCACTAAAGACCATTTTATTCACGTCATACGTATATATGCCTACGCTATTAAGCGTATTATTTTTTTTAACGCTATTATTCGTAATCGACACATCATTCGCAACCATAATCATCAATCCTGTCAGGTTGGCTCTTACATCATTAAAATCTAATCTTACTTTGTCGCTATACATCATATGAATGGCATAGCGGCTATCTTGAATGCGATTATCAGTAAGTGAAACATCATCTGTTCTCTCTATATAAAACCCGTCCAATACATTTGAAATATCGCTCTCTGACGCTTGGACATTAACTGATTTATAAATGGCAATAGCATGTCCTTTTGTTGCGAAATGGCCAGCCTGACCGGAAATATCTACATTGTCCAACGTTATATCCGTACTATTCGAGATTTCAATACCCGCAGTTCCCTGTTCAACCTTAATGTTTTTTAATGTGAGTTTATGAATACCAGTGGCAACAATGCCTGCTTCCTCTGCTTTTAGTTCAATATCTTCAATGACAACATTTTTGGTATTCGAGATTTCCAATGCCGTTTCTAATGAAACTATGCTCGTTCCTTCGACCCCTTTAATGGTGATGGGCTTTGAAATAGAAAAAGAACCTTGGTAGGCACGTTTATCTAAAACAAGCGTGCCCCCAGATTCTGTTGCATCAATTAGTTTCTGTAAAGTACTTTCCTCACCCGTGTGAATGTAGGGTTTTGGTGTTCCCTCCTGAGGCTTATGTGCAAAAGCTTGAAAAGTCAATGCGAATAATGCTATGCACAAAAATAACAGCATTACATACCCTATTTGTTTAACCCTCATAGCTTATTCATGACTACCCTCTGATGACTTGTCTTTTCCCATGTCCATATCAGATCCTGTATCACTTTCTTCGCTTGAGTGGCTATGGCTTGATTCGCTTTTTTCTTGCTTTTTCTTATGGCGTTCGATTCCTTCTGCTCGAACTTGATCTAGTGGGGTAACAGCGGCGGCTGTATGTTCAGCAATGTATGCATCCGCATCATCTTGGTATTTAAAGAAAATATAGCCCCAGTTCATCGGCGATTTTAAATCCGTTTTCACAATAATTGCTTCTTCTACTTTGAACCAATTTAATGTCGTATAATCGCGAACAAATTTCTCGTTTTCACTTTTATTTACATATTCATCATTTAGTAGACAGCCGATGTCATCATAAAATACAACTGCCCCATCCGCTTTAACCGCTTGTGCAGAAAATATACCAAGCTCGTCGTCTTTCATATACACTTTCATATTGCACATTTCGCATACGGTGTCTTCAGTCGGCTCTTGCAGACGCTCATCTACTGCCCATACTTTTTCTGAGTCTGTTGAAACTTTCTCTTGCTGATCGACTTCTTGTTGCTCGACTTCTTGTTGTTCGACTTCTTGCTTGTCCGTTTCAGTAACGCTTTCATCGCCACACGCATATAAAGATAAAACTAGCGGTACTGCAAATAATAATTTTTTCATGATTGATCCTCCAAATTGGGTTAGGTTATTTTGAATACTTTACTTCTTAAATACTACTTCTTAAATGTGAAATAAATACGAAATAAGTGTGAGGGAGCGAAAAATACCTTGTGTAAATGGATAGTCTAGACTTAGTTAGACAGAAAAAATAAGGGGGGCGTAGAATAGTCCACAATACGTGAGGAGAATCTATCATGCCCCCAAAAAGACGAACGTTTTCTGCAGAATTAAAAAAACAAGTCGTGGCACTGCATGCAGGCGGGAAAAGCCGACCGGATATTGTCCGGGAATACGACCTGACGGCTTCCGCCCTCGATCGGTGGATTGCCCAATCCAATCAAACCGGCTCGTTCGAGGAGAAAGATAACCGAAGCCCTTTGGAAACGGAATTGCTTGCCTACAAGAAACGCAATAAGCAGTTGGAGATGGAAGTGGATATTTTAAAGCAAGCCGCGCTGATCATGGATTATCCAACAGAATCAACATCTCTATTCGGTATCAGCCATGTGTACGGTCCTCCAAATTGCCCGCAGCACCTTTTACTATAAGACTTCCGTTTCGGTAGAAAAAGAACGCCAAAAAACCCAAGCGGAACAGGAGTTGAAAGAAGAAACCTGACGTAGGTGAAGGTTGGTGGCCGCTGGAACTATATTTGTTTCCTCCTCGATTTATACAACCGTGAAATCGTCGGATACAGCCTGGGCGAGCGTAAAGACGCTGCCCTGGTTCAGCGCGCCTTCGCATCGGTCAAAGGCGACTTGGGAGCCGTGAAGCTGTTCCATACGGACCGCGAATCTGAATTTAGCTAACTTGGACGTGAGAAGATTACATGAATAAAATCATTTTCAACGAACACCAACAACGAATCTTGGAGGCGAATCCAAATGTCGCTTCTGTATCGGATCGAGCGATTCAATACACGCCAGAATTCAAACTTCAGGCTGTGAAGGAATATTAGCAGCCCGTGAGAAACTGGGATTAACCCAGTCGATGTCCCGCAGAGGCAACTGTATCGATAATGCCCCGATAGAATCTTTTTTGGTCATTTCAAAGATGATGTAGAGTTTAAGCAGGCAAGTAGCCTCGCCAAATTAAAAGCAATAGCAGACGATTACATAGAGCAATATAACGGAGCGCGTAAACAATGGAATTAAAAAAAGATGACTCCGGCACAATACCGAAGTCCTCTAATGGCAGCTTAGCTGCAGGGTACTTTTTTATAAACCGTCCACTAAACGGGGCTCAGTTCATTTTTGGGCTTCCTCTCTTCCGATAATATCGCGATATATAAACTGAGTCTTGTATATATTTTTCGATTGACTTAGTCGACAAGCTCTCCGTGTTACTTCAATAGAATATGAATAATAATATTAAATATTGCCTTGTTTTTCCTAACTTAGATAGGGTAAAGGGGTAATGATTCAAGTTTTCAGAATGTATAAGGAGCTGTTTCAACGGAGACCTTATTTTTGATTACTTGCCTGAATGGGCGCGGGTCATCATTCAGGCCTTGATAGCCTTTCCTTTTCTATGCCTATTAAAAAAGCTCGGTAAGAACAGTCTTTCGCAGATCAATGTGGTGGATATTATACTTTCTATCGTCTATGGGATTGTCTTATCCAGCATCTTCCTTATTCCAAGCATTTCTTTTGGCTTAAGCCTATTAATGCTAGGATTGCTTACACTTTTGCTCCTTATAAGCGCAAAATTCGATAGAAAATCCAGCTCTTTTCGAGACATGATCAAAGCTGACTCTTCTTTTGTATACGTTCAAGGTGAATTTAATGAAATACTCATGAAGTGGAACCAGCTAAAAGTTGAAGATTTAAGAAAGGCTGTCCATGCCCGCGGCTTAGATTCACTCGAGCAAGCAGAAGCCATTTTGTTAGAAGCCGATGGTTCACTTTTTGTACTCAAAAAAAGAGACAGCAACAAAGAAGCAACTCAAAAATCGGACGCAAAAGGATAACATTAGAAGGCATGAAATTTGAATGTTAACAAAGAAAAGAACGAGGATACATGAAGCATAGCTACAATTATTTTACCTCTTTATTTATCCTGAAGGATTAACCTAAAATACAGAAAAGGTTACAAGTTATTTGGTATTAAAGATTAACTGTTCAAATCTTGCAAAGAATTTATGTTTCTTTCTTACTCAATGATTGTAACGTCTTCTAATACTTTCACTTCTTGATTTTCAGACTTTTTTAAAATCGAGATTTTCCCGTTATTTTCGATGACTACAGCTTCGACCATATCCAAAGAAACTAACCCTTGTTCTCGTGTTTTTTGTAAAATCTCTGTTTTAGGCACCCGTGTTTTCAACATTGCTTTCTCATAAAATTTCCCCTGATAATAAAGGAGGCCAATAATGATGAATGCATTTTTTTTCATTTTAGGAATCTTACTTCTATTAATCGCTATAATTGATCTTCTGTGGACTATCTTATGGGTGGACGGAGGCGCCGGTCCTGTCTCGAGCCGACTGACTACCTTGCTATGGAATGGACTTCGTAAAATCAGCAACGATAAATCCAGGCTTCTAAGTTTGGCGGGACCTCTTATTCTTACGGCCACGTTATTTATGTGGGTGGGGTTAATGTGGGCTGGTTGGACGTTCTTGTTTGCAGGAGCCGAAAATTCACTTATCGACACTCGAGATCAAGAACCGATCACTTGGGCGGCACGGATCTATTTTGTAGCTTACAGCATGTTTACCATGGGGAATGGGGACTTTAGTCCAAAAGATGGTTTCTGGCAGATTGCGACTTCCTTCACCACCGCAAGCGGCATGCTTTTTGTAACGCTTGGCGTTTCTTATGTACTTTCGGTATTAGGTGGAGTAACCCAAAAACGTTCTTTTGCGGAAGGGATAACGGGTCAAGGGAAAAGTGGCGTTATGATCGTAAAACAAAGTTGGAATGGCGAAGATTGCAGCAGTATCGATCTATTATTGAAAGACGCGGCCGCACAACTCAGCACCCTCACCCAGCAGCACAAGGCCTACCCAATTCTTCATTACTACCATAGCCAAAACACAGAGCAATCGTCTGCCGTTGCGGTGGCTATACTTGATGAAGCTTTGTCGCTTTTTAAATATGGCATTCCAGAAACGAAGCGACCCAACAAAGTGTGGACGACAGAAGCAAGTTCAAGTGTCCAAAGCCACTTAAGTACGCTTAATTCCGCTTTCATCAAGCCGGCCGACAGTACACCGCCATTACCTGAATTAAGCAAATTGCAGACATTTGGCCTCCCGACCAAAGACCAAGATGATTTCGAACAGGGGCTAAGCAGCATCGAAGAAAGAAGAAAGAAGTTATTGGGGATGATCCAAGCCGATGCTTGGGACTGGCCAATGGAATAGTAAGTTATCGTTGCTGGAAAGGATGAAAGTCATGGCAAGCAGAATTTATTTATTCTCTTATGAGTGTGGCTCTAACAAAGAATGGACAGATCAGTGCATCACTGAACGCATGGCTAGCCTTTATGATATCAAGCAGCTTCATCATTCTCTGTACCTAATCAAAACTACGGATGACGTTCGATTGCTAGAAACACACCTCATCGGTTGTTTCGACCGAAAGGATACTTATTTTCTGGTCGACATTACCGATCAACCACACCAATACCAAAACCTGTTGTCAAAAGGGCTTTTCAGCTGGATGGATAACCTATAATGCATGTGGAGTGCGTTGATCATCTGTAATTGAACGGAACCTATTGCATAGATTTTCTTCTCAATATACTAAGAGATAGAAATGATATCTAGTCGACTCGGGGAATGAAAACCGTTCGTAAAAGTACACTTACACGAACGAAAAAGAGAAGGTGCTCAGGGCCAGCACCTTCTTCAGTTTACTTTTATGGACTTCCGATAATCCTGACTATGTTAACTAATATTATGAAACAATTTTTAAATTTAGCTTTGTCAGGAGAAATCAATCAAATTCATTAAAACTTACCTCTAGCTAACCATTATAGAAAAGGATAATCAGAAGTAAAATCACTTTACTTTAGAGTTCTTTGTACATATAGTAATGCGTGAAACCTTTCGGAAAATCTTCTAGTTTCCCCATCACTTTAAATCCTAATTTTTTATAAAATTCCGGTGCCTGGAAACTAAAAGTTTCCAATCTCATTAATCGACATCCTTGTTCCCGTGCATATGCTTCTGCCGTTTTTAACAGTTCTTGGCCTTTCCCCATACCGCGTAAGGAATCATCCACCCATAGGAGATCAACGAAAAAACATTCCCAATCCGTATGTCCCACCAGTCCTCCTACAATGTTCTCCTCTTCATTCTTTAGCACAAAACTCATTTTTTCTTCTTCCGTATAGGGGACTTTTGCTTTGTTATGTCTTACCAAATTATATCGGATAAACCCTGCTTCTTCTTCATTGTATCCTGAATGCATGTGGATGTTGGCCATAATCATTTCTCCTTTTCTAAGTCATAATGAACAATACCAGAGGTGATTTCTAATGGGCTTTTATCTTACCTCAAAAGTAAATCGGTGCTGCACTGACTTCGTCACTTCCACTCAAGTCAGCCATTAACTCCTTTACTTTGGCTTGGGTTAGCGGCGATTCATCCGTGCATCCCGCTAGAAAGCCTAGTAAAACTGCCATGATTAGAAAGAATGGAACTCTCATGTTATCTTTCCTCTCTTCTCTACTATATCAAATCCGGCGATATGTAAACCAAAATCCTTATTGAATTCCGGCTTTAAAACCTTTTGGAATGGCCGTTTGAATGTATCATTTTTTCTAGCATCTTCAGTTTTGCTTGATTCTATATGAAGCCAATGAAATAGAGGGATTGAATGTAACTTAATTAGACATACGTTACATTCAAAAGGTGATTTTTAAGCTGCATTTAATCCAGAAAAAGCCACCCTAAGCGAAGGATGGCTTTTATCAGTTGCCTAAATAACGTTTTAATTCCAAATAAAAATTTTCGCGGGGTCCCAGCAAAACCACCAGAACCAATTCGCCCTCTTCATTTTCTCTTATGGCATAACACAACTCATAATTGGTCCCTCTGTGATGAATATCCAAGCAGGAGTAACCTTTTAAATCCCCTTTTTTTGCTTCGCCAATGGTCGGATCTTTTCGAATGCTTGTGATGGCCTCATCCATTTTCAGATAGAGGACTTGGTCCGACTTCTTGATTTTTTTCAGCTCTTTCCCAGCCCGTTTGCTGAGCTGATAAGGCAGCAACCCCTCATTCATCTTCTTCATCATCCTCCAGAGTGTCTAAATAGTCGTCTAAACTGCCCTGAACGACAGGTTGTGCCATCGTTTCCTGTTCCAATGCTTGGAGGGCTGCTGGAATGTTCGCTTTGACCTTCTTGAATTCCTGCAACAATTCTTGACCAGAAAGACCTTGAGCGATTAAATCCTGCAGAATATCTTCGGAAAAATCGACTTCTTCGAATGTTGCGGGCCGGATGATGATCTCTTTTCCCGTAAATTCCATAACGACTTCATCGTCGAGCCCAAGAGCCAGGTAAAAATCTTTTGGGATGCTCAGTTGTCGCTGCTGCGAAACGCGTACCCGTCTTTTGGATTTCTTTCCTGGCTCCAGTCCGTGTTCGGAACCTCTTTTTTTCGGCATGATTGCCCCCATTGGTTTCACTCCTAACTTTAAAATAAAATTATTTATTTCTTTATTTTAAAGTATATCATTTTTTAGAAGGAATGAACGTTTGAAGTGCTGTAAAATCTAGGCTTTCAACGACTTTTTGAAGACTATAAAAAAAGAAAACTGAATGTAACTTAATTGCTATTAAGTTACATTCAAAATCAATAAAAGCAATACCGGTAGTCGATAGTCTACACTTAGTTGGACAGAAAAAATAAGGGGGCGTAGAATAGTCCACCATACGTGAGGAGAATCTATCATGCCCCCAAAAAGACGAACGTTTTCTGCAGAATTAAAAAAACAAGTCGTGGCACTGCATGCAGGCGGGAAAAGCCGACCGGATATTGTCCGGGAATACGACCTGACGGCTTCCGCCCTCGATCGGTGGATTGCCCAATCCAATCAAACCGGCTCGTTCGAGGAGAAAGATAACCGAAGCCCTTTGGAAACGGAATTGCTTGCCTACAAGAAACGAAATAAGCAGTTGGAGATGGAAGTGGATATTTTAAAGCAAGCGGCGCTGATCATGGGACGAAAATAGAGATTATCCAACAGAATCAACACCTCTATTCAGTATCAGCAATGTGCACTGTCCTCCAAGTTGCCCGCAGCACCTTTTACTATGAAACTTCCGTTTCGGTAGAAAAAGCACGCCAAAAAGCTCTAGCGGAAGAGGAGTTGAAAGACGAAATCTGGGCGATCTTCCACGAGAATCGCCGCGTCTATGGCACACGCAAGCTGAAAAAAGAGCTGGCGAATAGGAAGAAATGGATTGTCTCAAGACGCCGTGTTGGTCAGCGACCTGACCTATGTGAAGGTTGGTGGCCGTTGGAACTATATTTGTTTCCTTCTTGATTTATACAACCGTGAAATTGTGGGATACAGCCTGGGTGAGCGTAAAGACGCTGCCTTGGTTCAGCGTGCCTTCGCATCGGTCAAAGGCGATTTGGGAGCCGTGAAGCTGTTCCATACGGACCGCGGATCTGAATTCAAGAACACCGGTATTGATGCTCTTTTAGAGACACACCAAATTGAACGGTCGCTGAGCCAAAAAGGAAACCCTTACGACAATGTGGTGGCGGAAGCCACGTTTAAGATTTTGAAGACGGAACTGATCAACGACATGCACTTTGATACGCTTAGCCAGCTGGCGCTTGAACTGTTTGATTACGTGAATTGGTACAACCATGTCCGTCTGCACAGCAGTCTGGGCTATGCCCGCCCTGTCACTTATCGAAACGCAGCCCTTAAAAAAGTTGTTTGATTTAGTGTTGACGTACCAAGCAGAAAGTAAGCAGGCAGGTCTCCTGGCTCTGGATCATTGTTTCACAAGGCCTTCTTAGACAAAAGTCCAGTGGCTTTTTCCATAAAACTCCCCATTACAGTGGCGGGACCGCTGAAGATTTTCACTTTATTCCCTATTCTCCCCGAAGGGCACCTCTTACTTTTATTCAATTTATCTTTCACTAAGCTTCCACTGGATAATTTCAGCCAGCCAACCTCCATAAAGGAATTTCAGTGGTGAAATCCAACCAAACAAAAGAACCCCAAATGGGACATCGTTTAAAATGCCTGCCATTCGGGATTCAGTCTTTTCTATAATGAACTACTTATTCAGCTGGTGTTAAATCTTCGATCGAATCGATGTCCATATAAGCTGGAACAACAAATCCGATTTTAGCGCCTTCCAAGTTCACTCCAAGATCGACTACACTGTCGCCATAAGTTTCAAGCTGAGTAGCGTGAGTTCCAGGCAACCATGCGGCTACCATTCCGTCTGCTTGGCCTTCAGAAACTGCTTGCCACATCACTGCATTATCAAGCGGCGTCAATGTCACGTCAAAACCTTGGTCTTCCAAGACTTTTCCGACAATATTCGTTGAAACGACTTCTGTATCCCATTCCACATAAGCCAACTCAATTTCTGTGCCGTCTACTGCTTCTGTACCGGCTGTCCATTCAGCAACTTTTTCACTGTTTTCTTCTACCCATGCTGTTGTAACTTCTTCAACATCTGCGCCGTCTGAAATTTCCAGCATGATGCTTTCGATATCAGCAGACTCCCATTGGAACTGATCAAGAATTGTATAAGCTTCAGGATTTTCTTCTTCTAATCCTTCACGCACCATTGTCTTGATCGTTTCAGCATCCCCGAATAGACCTTTTGGATCTTCCAGGTATTTCAAATCATACTTCTGGAATTTCCAGTGCGGACTCCAGCCTGTGACGATGATCGGTTCTTCGTTATCAATCGCTTCGCCTAAAGCTGTTGCCATCGCGCCGCTTGAAGAAGTGACAACTTCCCAGCCTTCAAGGCTTTCATATTCTTCGGTTGCTGCTTCAGATGCGGCAACTACACCTGCACCTGCTTCAATCCCTGTAATTTTGTATCCTAGTTCTTCTCCATAATTCACATCTTCAGATCCAGAACCTTCAGCAGTTCCTTCTTCTTCATTTCCACACGCTGCTACAGCCAGTGTTGGCACAAGCACAAACATAAGCCCTAAATTTCTCCATTTTAAGTTAAACATAAAACAATCAATCTCCTTTTTCTTTAAAATTATATAAGTTGAACTAATGATCTTCGCCTGCTGGTTTGCTCCATATCTTTTATGAATACAGTAACAACGCATAAGCTCGCTTTGAAGTCACTCCATCCCTTAGCGCGGGAGCAATCGTCTTTGCTCCACTCCAAAGCGGCCGAAGCGTTGGGTAAAAGCTAGTTTCTTTAGTTCAACTTATATATTTGGTACTTTTCTTTCAGGAATTCCAACTATAATTAGCTTCTCGCTCTTTTTTGCCCAGTGAAACTTTGCGTAAACCGGTCGATGATGATTGCTAAAATAACAATCCCCAAGCCTGCTACAAATCCAGTTCCTACATCAGCCCGCTGCAAGGAAGAAAGAACTTCCCTGCCAAGCCCCGGTGCACCGATCATCGATGCAATAACGACCATCGACAGCGACAGCATAACCGTTTGGTTGATTCCGGCCATGATTGTTGGTTTAGCCATTGGCAATTCCACTTTAAAGAGCTTTTGCGAGCCCGTGCTGCCGAAAGCTTCAGAAGCTTCCACCAGTTCTTTTGATACTTGCCGTATTCCGAGGTTCGTAAAACGGACAGTCGGAGGAGTGGCAAAAATCAATGATGCGAAAATGCCGGGAACCATTCCGATGCTGAAAAATGCCACAGCCGGAATTAAGTAAACAAAAGCCGGCATAGTCTGCATAAAGTCAAGAATGGGTGTAATGATGCCTTCCGCTGTCTTGCTTTTCGACATCAAGATACCTATTGGAACCCCGATAATTATCGACAATATACTTGCGACAAGAACCAATGTAAATGACAGCATCAATTCTTCCCATAGCCCTTGATTCCAGACAAGCAATAAACCGATAAGAGAAAATGCAGCCAATCCAAATCGTTTACCACTTATAAAGAATGCCAGAACGGCAACGATCAAAATCACAATCGGTGGCGGGACTGCTGCAAGCACGTCCGCAAAGCTTTCCAAGCCGTCCGCGAATTCGTTTTTAAGAGGATCGAATAGGAACACGAATGTATCTGATATCCAATCCGTGAAATCCGATACTAAAGAAGCTAACGGAAGTTCCGGTATGTTTTCCATAAAATTAAGCATAGTTACGATTCACCTCACTTTGGCCAGCAAGTGCGGAAATGACGGCACCGCGAACGATGATGCCAAGCAATTTTCCGTCTTCCACAACCGGAATCGGCACGGGAGAATTATGGCTGATTTCAAAGATGGCATTCATTAGCGTATCTTTTGTGACTGTCGGTGCATCGGTCTTCAGGATATTCACAAGACTTTTCACTTCAGCTTTGAAAGCAACAGAAGCGTCATCCGCCGTTACATAGCCTTTCAGGTTCCGTTTGCCATCTGTCACATAAATACTTGATATGCCTTCTTCTTTCATTCTTTCCAAAGCGACACGCGGACCATGTTTATCGATATTGATCGTTTCAGGGCGTTTCATAATATTGAATGCGGTCAATACTTTTGAGCGGTCAACATCCTGAACGAATTTTTTAACATAATCATTTGCCGGATTTACCAATATTTCTTCTGGTGTACCGACCTGCACGATAGAGCCGTCTTTCATCAACGCAATTTTATCGCCGATGCGCAATGCTTCGTCCAAATCATGCGTGATGAAAATGATCGTCTTCTTCATGGTTTCCTGCAAATCCAATAATTCATCCTGCATTTCTTTTCGGATCAATGGATCAAGTGCGGAGAAAGCTTCGTCCATCAGCATGACTTCCGGGTCGTTCGCCAGTGCTCTGGCTAATCCGACACGCTGCTGCATGCCGCCGGAAAGCTGGGATGGCACTTGCTCTATGTAGCCGCCCAAACCGACCATTTCCAAAGATTCCTTTGCTTTTTTGTGTCTTTCCGCTTTATCGACCCCTTGAATTTCAAGGCCGTACGCAGCGTTGTCCAATACTGTCAGGTATGGGAAAAGAGCAAAGTTTTGAAACACCATACTCATTTTTGTGCGGCGTACTCTGCGCAGGTCTTTTTTGTTCATTGCTGCCAGGTTTTCACCGTCTATATAAACTTTTCCTTCTGTCGGATCAATCAACCGGTTCAATAAACGGACCAAGGTCGATTTCCCGCTGCCGGAAAGCCCCATGATGACGAAAATTTCGCCTTCCTCCACTGAAAATGAAGCACGATTGACGCCTACTGTGCTGCCCGTCAACTTTAGAATTTCTTCTTTCGTTTTTCCTTCACCGAGCAATTTCAACGCTTGTTTGGTATTTTTACCGAATACTTTCGATAATCCTTCTACTTCAATAATTGACATATCTTGCTCACCTCTCTGCTATTCAATTTATTGCATGGATAGAAGAGCATTTCATCGCATCTATTCATCTTTCTTCCATAACAACTTTATTCATTCATTTCGTAGGTCTTTTGGAAACTCTTACCTAGTAAAAAGAATGAGTAATTACCTATTTTTTCCACCGACCCATTTAGCACTTGTCCTACTATACGCACAATTTCCTATCATTACAAATGTTGCAGGATGGTTTTCCTCTCCAAAATGAAAATTTCATCGACTTCAAATTTTCTTAGAGCAGTCTATGATTTCTTTCATCCATTTGTTTATTTTTTTTGAAAATGCGCTCTTAGCAGTATTTAGAGAGGCTTTAAAATGATATTTTTTTGATTTGAATCTTTCGAAAAAGAGGATGGAGTTGCGTCATGAAAGTTTTTTAATAAATATTTTAAAAAGGCGGTTCTGACGCATAATTACAAATATTTCTCTGGATTTTAAATGTTAAAATCGTTAAATATAAATTAAATTGAGAATTGTAACCTAATTTTTCAAATGACCTCTTTTACCTTTTTATGATAGAAACGCCTTCCACTCCGACTTTGTACTTAATTCTTTAAAATTTTTGACGTTTTCTTGGTTTATCGACATTACTTTATACAAAGACAAAAAGAGGAAATGCTTTATTTCAGCATTTCCCTATCTTTAGATCTTCAGTAAACGCGCTTCTGATTTTCCGCTCATTTCTTCCGCTTGTCATCTTCATTCCGTCTTCTTTTTCTATGGATTCTCCCGGGCCTGTCGAATATTTTCCGGAAAATATCAGTTTACACTTTTGCATTTTCGATAATTTAAGATTTTAAGTTAGTTGAAGTTAATCGAAAGCTGCTTATTATTTTTTTTAAGATACTACCATAAATTTAAATAGGTTACATTTACCTATTAATAATTATACAAAGCAAGGATACAATACCTTTTTAATGGAAATTAATTACTAAAAATTTGTTTTTTAAGAATAATTATTTTAGTATCTTAAAGTCTGTTTTCAAATACGAAAGAGCGGTCAGACTGTTGATAATTTTTAAAAGGAAATCTTCTTTATCTGTTGCTTACTCGGGGAGGCGATTATATGGAAGGCTGTATTTTTCAGTGGCCAAATTTCCAGTTGCCTGAAAACAGGTTAAGCAAAGCCCCCATTATATACCGCAAAACATTATTTCAATAAAACACTGATTCCATTAAAAACATAAACGCTAAAGAAATCTAAGCCATGATCCCATTCCGAACTCTTATTTTTAAGGGATATGTCCACTGATACGAACATTTGAAGGCATAGTAAATTCCTCGAACAAATATCTTTGTATATGGCAATAACAACTTTCAACAACCCTTGAAGAAGGATTGGTCGGCGATTTGCAGGAAAACGGTTATACTATACCATGCAACACAGATTCAAAGGGATTTCAATTGCCTTGCACGATTTTGGCACTCGTTTTTCGATGTTAGCCTAATTGGAAAGGTTGCCAAATCCGAAGCGGTTCTCAAATCTCTTATTCAGTTTGTAAGAGGCTTTAACTGCGAATTGCTAGCCGAAAGAGCAGAAACAGCAGAGGAATCTTTGTTCCTGCAAGCGAACGGTTTCCCTATTCATCCAAGGCTCTCTTCACGCCAAGCCTTTATCCCCGAAAGTATTGGAAATGTTTGCGTCAGAAGTTAGTGAAAAAATTAACATAAACAGAACTCTTCTATAGAAAGATGGTGATGGCAATAAAAGCACATGTAAATACTTCCTTATCAATAGCTCCGGGGATACATGAGGCAGTTCTAAATTCGCTAAGAGATCAAATCTGTTTGATCGATACATCTGGAATTATCTATTTTACGAATAAAGAATGGAATCGATTTGTGATAACCAATGGCGGAACTTTATCCGGCACTGGGATTGGCACAAGTTATCTTAAGCAAAGCGAAAAAGAACCTGAAGTGTATCAAGGACTGCAGGCAATCTTGGCAGGAGAAACAGACTGTTTCAATTTCGAATATCCTTGTCACTCCCCGTTCCAAAAAAGATGGTTTTTGATGCAAGCTACTCCTCTACAACCAAATAATAAGGAAGCGATTGAAGGGGTGGTCATTCGCCATGTGGAGATTACTAAACAAAAGCTTTTGGAACTCCAACTAAAGGAATATGCAGATAAGGATTCATTGACTTCGCTGTTTAATCGCCGCTTTTTTGAAGAACAGCTATCAAAAGAAGTCAGCCTGGCCCTTCAGAAGGGAACATACTTATCTTTGTTATACATTGATACTGATGATTTCAAAGAAATTAATGATGCTTATGGACACCCTGCAGGCGACCACGTATTAAAACAACTGGCCCTTAAAATTGCGGCGGTTGCAAGATCGTCTGATACAGTAGCCCGTATAGGCGGGGACGAGTTCGCTATCCTCTTGCCCGACACTAATAAAGCAGAATTAGAAATTATAGCCAACAGGTTAAGCCGGGATATCCAGCAGCTGAAAATCCAAGAACAGAACAGCCAATTTGATGTCACCGTATCAATAGGCGGAAAAAGTTTTGTAAGCGACTTCCCTCCTAATTCCATGGTGGAATGGGCAGATAAGGCATTGTATTTAGCAAAAGATAGGGGCAAAAACCAAGTAGTCATCATTTGAATACTAATAGAACTTCCATGGATGGGAGAGGCTGAAATTTATATCTTCTCTGTCCCTCCGTTTTCCTTTCTGCTACTGGACAATTTCACGTGAAGTCTTTATGATTCTTTACTAATCACTTTATTCCTTCATTTTCGCAATAGATAAACCGTTACTAACCTAAATTTCTACTGAGCCATTTAATGTGTTTCCAGCTTTTAACACAGAAACAAAACCCCCAAAACCTTAGATTTTAGTCTAAGGTTTTGGGGGTTGGTTCCTCAACTTTAACTTTCAGGTTGGTTGTTTTTCAAGCTACCCACTGGCCACTAGTCATTCCAGTAATTGTTAGCTGCAGCTACTGTTTGAAAATTAATAGCCACCACTTGGGAAGCAAAAGTTAAACTGTTTGCGTCATTTGCATATACGGGACGTAATTTTTTACGTACATTTTCATCTGGCTGAGTCATTCCTACAGCTTTACGCGCTAACTTAACTGCTAATTCGTATCCTTCCTCGGGTGTATTAGTCTTTAATGTTGGTAACCATGATTCTTGGCTCATATGAATTCCTCCTCTAATTTGTAGGATTTCCTAGAAAACAATTTGTTTTATCATCTTTTTTTCATCGTATGTTTGCAGGTCCTGCCGTTTTTTCACCGTCATGGTCTATGCCCCAACTTCTTCTTTCTGTATCCCCCTACTCCACCATGCGGTCACTTCCAAAAAAGTTGCGGAACATTTGAACTGTCGTATCACGGTTCATAGATGAGATGGACGTTGTCAAAGGAATGCCTTTCGGACAGGCTTCCACGCAGTTTTGGGCCATACCGCATTGTTGAATTCCGCCAGGACCCATCAGCAAATTCAAGCGCTCATCTTTATTCATGGCACCCGTAGGATGCGCATTCATCAAGCGCACTTGTGAAATTGGGGCTGCCCCGATATAATCCGATTTGTCATTGACATTCGGACACACTTCTAAGCAGACTCCGCACGTCATGCATTTGGCCAATTCATACGCCCATTGCCGTTTGCGTTCTGGCATGCGCGGACCTTCGCCAAGATCATGCGTTCCATCAATCGGAATCCAGACCTTCAGCCTTTTCAATGTATCGAACATGGAGCTGCGGTCAATAATTAAATCACGGACAACCGGAAATTTTTTCATCGGCTGCAGCCGGATAGGCTGTTCCAGCTGATCGACTAGTGCTGTGCAAGATTGGCGCGCATAGCCATTGATGACCATTGAGCATGCCCCGCACACTTCCTCCAGGCAGTTCATATCCCATGCAACCGGCGTCGTTTTTTCTCCCGCCATATTGACAGGATTTCGACGGATTTCCATCAACCCGGAAATAACATTCATGTTCATTGCATGAGGCAATTCAAACTTTTCCCAATATGAATCCCCATCAGGAGTATTTCGACGTTCGATTTCAAAAATCACTGTTTTTCCTACTTCTCCCACAATACATCACCCCCTTGTTTCGCGAGTATTAAAATAATCGTGATTTACAAAGTGAAAAAACCCGCCTTTGTCACTGGCTTCTTAAAATTATCATTCAATAAAAGCAGGTTTAATGTAATAGTAGCATATATTTCTGAATATTTTGAAAATATATCATGATAAATTAATCAGGGGCAAATCTATTTTTATATGGAAAAAATTCTGGCATCTTTCTTACATCCACGAAATTCGGTAACTCTGCAGCAAAACTTATTTAAACCATTGCACCTCTCGTTACGGAAGGTTTTATAATGGAAATAACCACATCAAGAAAACAGAGGGAAATTATGTATTCCATCGGAAAACTTGCAAAGACCAAGAATGAGGTTGGCCATCGCTTTTATACAGATGAGATTTTTTTCTGAAACCTCCCACTATGATATTATTAAACCCACAATACATTCCGTTTGGGCCAGGTGAACTGCAGATGAAGCTATTTGAAAAACTATATACCGTCATTATTTTGTCGGCTGTGGCGATTGGAACTGTCGCTGGACAAATCGACGCAATCCAGGCAAACGCCGAATACGTTATCGTCCCTTTACTGATATCGATGCTTTACTTGACCTTTTTGCAGATCCCGCTCGAAAAAGCAAAACAGGCTTTTGGAAACATCCCGTTTTCTTCGGTCACGCTGTTGATGAATTTTGTTTGGACACCGCTTTTGGCGTGGCTTCTGGCTTCACTGTTTCTGGGAGACCAGCCGGCACTTTACATCGGATTTATCATGCTGATGGTGACGCCGTGCACAGACTGGTATTTGGTCTTCACGGGAATCGCCAAGGGAAACTTGGCTTTATCCACGGCCATCCTACCGGTCAACCTGGTCCTCCAGATTGTCCTGCTGCCATTTTATCTCTTGTTGTTCGTCGGCACAGCAGGCATGATCGAGCTTTCGTTTTTGGTGGAAAGTGTATTTCTGGTCCTGCTGCTGCCATTGCTGCTGGCATTTGCTACAAAAAGGCTCGTTCGAAAACGAACATGGCTAGATGGAAATTGGGCAGACAGATGGAGTGCATTGCCAGTCGTGTTTCTCAGCCTGGCCATCGCGGCGATGTTTGCTTCACAAGGCAAACTGCTGCTGAATAACTTGGACTTGCTGTGGCAGCTGCTTGTGCCCATCCTGCTGTTTTTTGTGGTGAACTTCCTTGTCGGGCAAAAAGCCGGAGGGCTGCTGAAGTTTTCCTACGAAGACAAAGCCAGTCTAAATCTTACGACATTGGCAAGAAACTCCCCTATCGCGCTCGCTATCGCGATGACCGCCTTTCCAGATCAGCCGCTGATTGCCTTAACTTTAGTGATCGGCCCTTTGCTCGAATTGCCGGTGCTCGCTATTCTCACACAAGTCTTGCTGATTCTTCGGAAGCGCAGCCTGTCATAAGCAAAAGCACAATCGACTCAGTATCAGTCGATTGTGCTTTTTTCGTTCTTATTAAGAGCTGACATCAATAAAGTTGTATTTTTCAAAAAAATCTTTTCCCTATGGTTCAAAAAAAGAATAGGATTCACAGTCACTGAATACAGCGGAATTGCAAAAGCACCGCAGAAAAATTCTTCTGCAGTGCTTTTCATGTGGGTTCTTATTGGAACATTCCTTGACGAACCAACCGTGTCTATTCAAATAAAGGCGTGACCGGTTTTTCGTTATGGACGTGTTCGATTGCTTCGGCCAACAAAGGCGCAACCGAAAGAATCGTGATTTTTGGCGTACGTTTTTCTTCAGGCACGTAGATGGTATTGGTGACAACCAGTTCCGTAAGGGCCGACTCTTCAATTCGTTGAACTGCTTGGCCTGAGAGGACCGCATGCGTGCAGCAAGCATAAACAGCTTTCGCACCATTTTCAACCAGGACATTGGCAGCTAAAGAAATCGTGGTTGCCGTATCGATGATATCCACAATGATGATGACGTTCTTGCCTTTGATATCTCCAACAATGTTCACCGTCTCGGGCTCACCCGGCTGCATCCGGCGCTTGTCGATAAAGCCGATTGGAACGTCTAAGTGGCTGGCCAGTTTACGGGCTCTTCCCAGTCCTCCATTGTCCGGAGCTACAACAATTGCATCTTCGAGTGCCTTATCCATAAAATGCTTCGATAGGATTTTCTCACCGAGCAACTGGTCTACCGGCATATTGAAGAATCCTTGGATTTGGGGAGCATGCAAGTCCATTGTGATGATGTGGGTAGCCCCTGCTTTTTCCAGCATGTTGGCCACCAGTTTTGCCGTAATCGGTTCACGTGAGCTAGCTTTGCGGTCCTGCCGTGCATAGCCGTAATAAGGCATGACGACATTGATGGTTTCCGCTGATGCCCGCTTCAATGCATCGATCATGATCAACAGTTCCATGACATGCTCATTCCCCGGTTGGGATGTCGATTGAATCAAGTAAATCTCCTTACCCCGGACACTTTCCTCAATGTTGATTTGAATTTCACCATCGCTAAAGTGTTTAATCGAGCTTTTCCCCAGTTCGCAACCGAGCTCATCCGCAATTTCCTGGGCCAGTTCTGGATTTGAATTCAATGTAAACAGCTTAAAGTTTTCCCCTAATTGGTATGGCAAATTATAGCCTCCTTTTTTAATTTTTTCGTAATATCTGATTGCTGCCTGGCTACTATAAAGATTAACCAGTTGGCATGTGAACTACAGTAGCTGATTTTATGATAACCCTTTGTTAGTGCAATAGCCAACAGTTTGAGAGGGTTTGTATTTTGCTGAATTGTTTGATCAGGAAAATTTAGATGGATGATTTAGCAGTTACCGTTCAGAAAAACCTCACATCCACAAACTATCAACTTACGTAATAGTTTATTCTAGATGTCGATTTTTTCCGAAGGAAGGATGCAGCCGATATTCTGCTATGTCATCGAGCTTGTCCGTTTCCTAAAAACGAACCGGCCTTTCGGCAGATACTTTGCCGCAATACTTTTTTCGGCTATTGCGTAAAGTCTTCACAGATGAAAAAAAGTAAGAAGGCTCTCGACCTGGAGAGCCTTCTTACTTTATCTATTGTTCTTTTCCTTGCGCATTTATTATTTTGATAATCTTGATTCAAGCAGATTTCAACGTGAACAGTGTAATTTCAGGTCGGCAATTGATGCGCATGGGCAGAATGCTGAACCCAATTCCCGGGTTTATATAGAGTTGGTTTCCGGCTGCTCCATAGTTATCAATCCAACCGTAGATATAGTCATTTTCACTTTCAGATACCAAAGCTGTATACGACCACTGGGGTGTGTATGGAACTTTCATTTGTCCACCATGGGTGTGGCCAGCTACGGACACAGGTGCAGCCTCAGCCGGTAATGTGCCGAACGTTTCTGGATTGTGCATCATCACAAAACGGGCAGCAGAATCCGGAACGCCAGCAAAAGCTTTGGACGGATCTGCATTTTCTGGCCACGCAGCCCCCAATCCTACTAGGTAAAGAGATTCGGAAGAAGCAGTTTCCTGTTCCAGGCCATCGTCTGTCAGTGTCAACGGCACAGCTTCGTTATGGAGAACCGTTATCCCCAATTCCTCCAATGCAGTTTCCATTTCTTGAGCCAGCTCTTCATTTGGATCTGAGGTTTTTGATCCCATGCCATAATCATGATTTCCAAGTACAGCAAAAACCGGGATATTTGAGTCTGTCAGTGGCCGGATCAATTCTTTGACCCGTTGCCGTTCTTTTGCAGGACCCTCTACCGAATGATAAACATAGTCACCTAAAAAGAGCACCGCACGTGGATTCAACTCCACCAGCTGTTCAGCTGACTGTTTGACAGTAGAATCATTATCCAGCCACATGCCAATTTGGAAATCACCAACCACAGCAATCTCCTCATTTTCCCAAGCTTCCGGCAAATTAGGAATAGCAGCCTCTTCTTCTTTTAAATTTAAAAAATATGGTTCTGCTAGTCCCCAAATTACTAAAACGATTAATACAGCTCCCAACAAAAGTATTAAGCTTTTGAGCACCTTCAAGTTTTTCATCCCCTTTCTTTTCCTTAACTTCGGTAACTATCTATCAACGTCCAAGTTTTTGCCTGCCTGATTTAAAACTAGAGACTAAAATCCTCCGCAAAGCATTGACAGGACGCACCTGGCTATTACTTTGCCATTGTATCCACTCGAGTGCCAGCAAGCAAAGAATCAGCCAGATTGTCCCTGCAATGTATCCTGCCAGGACATCACTTGGAAAATGGACTCCCAAATAGATGCGGCTCGTGCCGATTAAGATAATTAAAATACCCAATCCAATGAAAGACGTTAACTTTATCACTTTGTTCTGACTGCTTCGTAAAATGAAATAGACGATAAATCCATAAAAAATAAGCGAACCCATTGAGTGGCCGCTCGGGAAACTAAAACCAATCGCATCAACTTCTTCATTGATGGAAGGCCGACCTCTCTCATAAACTTGTTTAAGCAGCCAAGTCAGCAGGCCACTGCCTCCTACTGCAATTGCAAAGAAAAGAATTCCCCATTTATCTTTCGCTTTAAACCAAAGCAATAAAATTATCACGACTGACATAGTCGCCAGAAACCAAACAGAGCCGAATTCTGTGATAATAATATAAATGGTATCAAGCGTGGAAGTTTCTATTACCTTAAAAAAACTGATTATGACGTTATCAAAAAATCTCAATTCATTTTCCATAAGTTCTTCCGCGAGTTCAGCAAATAGCCAAATAAAAAGGCTGGAAATTCCCAAGCCGATGATTAAAAGCAAAGCGATAAATCCAATTTTCCTATTTTCTTCTTCCATAGTCCATTCACTCTTCCCTTACTGGCATGTTACCCTTTTTGCCTCAGGATGTTTTTAAACGCATATGATGCAACACTCTTTCTTTTGTTGAGAAAAAAATCCCGCATCATCACTTTTTCAAGTTTTGGTGCGGGATGGAATCACTTTATCAAAACACATAGCGTTTGGGCGCGTTCTCTACATACTTAAAAGGATAACAGGTAGTTACAGTCGAAGATTTCCGGAATTTTTATCAATAGTTCATTTTACTTCAATTAGGTCTGTACCGTATAAACATCCGTGGTCATCGAATGGGAGTCAGCAAAGATCCGTTGGATTTCCTCACGTTGCTTTTCATCAATACTTACTAATAACAGAATTTTTCCGTCTTTTAAATACTTCTCATATTCTTTTGCGTTTTCTTTTGGAATTCCAGCACCCGTCAATGCCCCAACAAGACCACCGCCTGTTGCGCCAATGGCTGCGCCACTCAAGGTTGTCGCTATTGGACCCGCGGCTGCGAGAACACCGATTCCTGGAATCGTCAATAATCCAACTTCCGCAATCAGACCAGCGATCCCACCCAAGACGCCTCCTGAACCTGCGCCGATTCCAAATCCTTTTCCTGCATTGCTGCCGCGTTTTGAACTTTCATCAATCACATCTGCATCTGTCTTTTCATCGATCTCATCTACTTTATCTTTGTCTTTCGCCATAACTGAAATATCATCGGATTCGAACCCGATATCTCTCAATCTTTCGATAGCTTTCAATGCTTCTTCTGTGCTTTGAAATACTCCTCCGACTACAGTCTTCTCCATGGTTCTCTCCTCCTTCAATTATTAATACTGCAAGTGTTAAATTTGTATTATGGTGTTTCTATAAATAAGCTACCCGGTGACTTGACTGTTAAACATCGCGTCAATACTAGAAGATGAAAAACCTCTAAGAAACCGTGTCGTTAAAAAACGCAGTCAGCTTCTCTAAAATCCCATAAAAAGGAGGCGAGATGCACATCATATGCATTCCCCCTCCTGTCATATATTCAACAGTTGTGCCTGCATATAAGGAATTATTTTTAGCCAGCTCTTTCTTATTCTTCGTCTCCGTCCACTTCAAGGTCTTCCCCTTCAACGGCATCCTCTAGGCCTTCCTCTTCTATTTCTTCTTCTAGTTCACCGACGGGTTCTACAAGGTCTTCTTCTATCGCATCTTCCAGTTCTTCTTCTTCTACTTCTTGTTCTAGTTCTTCTCCTGCACCGCACGCTCCAAGGACACTAAGAGATAGTATGGAAGTTAATCCCCATCTTGCCAGCAGCTGTGAGTTTTTCATTGTAATTCCTCCAATTTTTTAGAACTATTTTCACGTGTTTCTATACGCTTACCCGGATAAACTAAAGAAAAACACTATTTATCATTTTTTTGATATCTTTTGTATACACTGCAAATTCTACTGCTTTTACATAGTGATTATTCGAAGATGATCCAATCATGGCTGTTCTCCAAATCGTTCTCCTTTTAATTTATGTTTCGATTAGCTACTGCTTCGTGTATTTTTATCTAGTAATACGATCCCTAATCATAACCATGGAGTTTTAGAGGCTTCTCTTTGGTCATTGCTTTTTTCCTGCTGAACTTTCAGCATAAACTTTCCTGTCGTATATTTATCTCAAGTTGAAAAGCTTAGGTCTTGGAAAATCGGGAATGAAAATTATAAATGGCATAATGAAAGGATGATAGTAATGATCAGTAAAAAAAACACGATTACAACAGGATTCCTCTTCTCCTCTGCCCTCTTTTTAGGAGCCTGTGGCAATGAAGACGAAGTAACAAAACCCATTACAGAAGAAGCTATCGACTACGAAGGTGTGGTTGATGCCAACCCTGGTGGAGGTCTCGAAGATGAGAATATTGGGGGTGAAGTCTTCGGCTTTACAGATTTCGAGGTAGAGGTTGACTACACTGACCAGGACGATGCACTGCAGGCCTCATATGAAGAAGACCGTGATCTTGTAGAAGCAGAATATGAAGATAAAATTTCAAACGAAGTACTGGCAGGCAATGACGCCTTTGATAAAATCGGGCCGTTGCTGGCTCAGCTTGAGTTGACTCCAGATATGGCAGATGATGAAGTGATCAGCAAAGTTGTGGAGGTATTCAGCATCGAACCGGATTATGAATCCATCAATATTGAAGTGACTTACTCCGACGGAACCGATAAAGAATACGAAGCATCCGGAAGTTAACTTTTCGGTAAGCCATCCGACACCGAATATGCCGCCCGGATAAGAGACAATATATTAATTTATAGCCTAGTAAAATCTCCTTTATAAGTCAAATGTTTATCCAAATATCAAAAGGGTAGCAAATAAGTAGAGACATAAAATGAAAGGGTGAAGATTTATGATTAGAAACAAATGGGTTAAAATCGGCGCAGTGGGGATATTGTCTACAAGTATTCTGGCTGGCTGTGGTGAAGATGAAGCGTTAGATAACGCGGAACCGGCAGAAGTGCTTGAAGCAGAAGACGAAGCGGATCAATTAGAAGAAGAAACAGATATAGATGAAGAGCAAGCAGATGAACTAGAAGAAGAAACAGATACAGCAGAAGAACAGGCGGATGAACTGGAAGAAGAAACAGATGAAGCCGCAGAAGAAGTCCTCGACGAGATTGACATGGGGAATATTAACATGGAAGAACTAGAAACGACGTACCTCACTCCTCTTGGTTGGACAGTAATAGAATTCGATAATTATGTAGAGGAAGAGTATGGAGTAGTCATTGCCGATTTTGATGATTTCTCAGATTTGGAAACGACAGTAGGTCCAGTTGAAGACATCGAAGTAACTGAATAATTTACTGCATGTAGGCAAGTAAGATGCAGCTTAAGCTTCGCTAAGATGACTCTGATATTGATTCCGGAGTCATCTTTTTTAGGTTCCATTTTTGCGAGAGCTGTTTCAATGGTGCCCATACTCAACAACCAGTTGTTTCAGTTCAGACAGGGTGCGATGGCTGTCTGTTAATAGTTGAAGTCGTCTTTCTGTGGTAGAAAACTGTATCTTCAGGATGGTGGACAACACGTCAACAAATATCTTTCGCATCGCGACTTCCTTCACACAACAAAAGGAAACCATTTGTCCAAATTCCAGTTTAAGACAGGTGATCTCAATGACCAAGATTTTATCGGAACCGTCATGCATGAACTGGCGATTCCGCAGACTGTGCACCGCATAATGTTCTTGAGTCGCCTTCGCTAGTTGGGTCGGCACATTGAAATTCGGTTTCTATTTGGATGGAACGATTGGCCTGACGTTTACTAGTTTATTATATTTAGTAAAATCATAATATATTAAATTTTGTAAAAATATACTTTTTTCGTAGTATAATAAGAATTATAATAATTAAATTTCTATTTTTAAAAAAGGAGATTATCATGTCTGATTTCAAATTGAAGGCAATTAAAGATGTCCTTTATGGAAAACCTGAAACTACTGAGGAAGAATATAAAAAAGTATTTTCTAATGTGATTAATAATACGTTCTTCGATGAAGGTGGCAGAGAATGTTCTGTATCATTAGTTTTAGAAACTGATTCTGGTGAAGAATGGACAATCAAAGTTAAGTGGTTCTTCAATACCTACAAAATCATGACTACGGATGAAAGAGAAGTAACAATAAAGCCTCGTGGCGCATATATGCCTAAAAAAACTTTAGTGGGCAATATTGAGCAATACAACAGATTGATCGATAGAATAATGCCTTATTACGCATCTCCATTCTTCATTTTCGATGGTGAAGAAGTAAAAGAGATTATTGTTAGGCAAGAGCAAGCTGACAGCCGAGCTCATCCGCAATTTACTGAGCCAATTCTGGATTTGAATTCAATGTAAAAAGCTTAAAGTTTCCCCCTAATTGGTATGGCAATTTATAGTCCCCTCCGTAAAGATTATTTTGTAAAACCTGATAGCTGATTAGCTATTATGAAGGTCCATCAACTGACATTTGAACTTCAGTAGTTGCTTTTATGATACCTTTTTAATGGGGTAATAGCCACTGGTTGAAGAGAGTTTTCCACCTTTGCTGAATTGATACAAGTTCTTTTCTCTGGTTGAGTAGCTTCTTTATACAGAAATCCTGAACCTTAAAACTAACAACTACGTAATAGTTTAGTTAACTGTTGAGGATACTGATTTCCTTTCAAAATAAGCATGCAGAAGTTCAAGAATATCCGCTAATTCCACCTCATCTTCTTCTTTAGGAGCCGCATCTTTATATTCTTCTTGCTCCAGAATGCGAATGGGCAATTCTTTATCGGTCTTTTCAATTACTTCAGGTATCACATCGCGAGCAAATTTATTGTAGATAAATTTAGGCATGCTCCTTATTAAGAGTTTTTTTGGGGGTTAACAATCAACTTCAATTTTTATTTTCACGGTGCAAAGAAGACATAGTACCAGACATACCTGGAAATCCATACACAGATTTATAGTAATTTTTTGCATCAAACTTTCTAATGTACTTCTGGGCATTAATTGGATCCATATAAATGATACCATCTATCTCTTTAGGTTCTTTATGGTTCTCATAATCGATTACAATAATATATTCTGCTCCATTTGTTTTTAAATCATTTATCCACATTTTAGTATCAATGTTATTGCCCAAAATAATGTCTATAATCATTTAACTTCTCCTTTCATTATCTCTGATAAATCTATTGTTCTATATTCTTCATTTCTTTTCCTTTTAAGTTTCTGATTCTGCTTGATTGCACTCCCTATAATAAAGTAAATTTTCATTAACCATAAATAGTCACAGCTTTCGTTATTTCTCCTAGCTTTGCTTCTTCTTAACTAGCAGTTTTAAAAGCTATTTTTTCTTTTGTTCATAAAAGACTTTTAGTCAATTAACCAGATACCGACCAGTTCATTCATCGATAGCCAATGCAATCCTTCAGGATTTTCATAAACAATGGATCTACTGCGCTTATTTAATTCTTGGATAATCCCGACGTGATAATGAAAATTTTTCTCTTTCCATGTCTTTATTTTCACATGACATTTACGTTGTGAGGCCAATATCATTTCTTCTTGCAGTAGTTGCAAATCAATTTCTTCTAAAACAGGCTTCACACCGTGTTTGTCTTCTTCGTACCACGCACGTATCAAATCCACATGTTCGGTCAACATCATCCCTTGCCACTTAATCACTCCACGGTCTTTGATATCCCCTTGTACTTTTAAGTGTCTATTTACTTTCATTTTGACTACCTCCTAGTTTAAAAAGAACACACGTCCCTGTAATACCACGGAATAATGGCAGCCAATCCTTTTCATCGAAATAAAAACCCTCTTCCAATTGAACTGAGCCCCATTTAATGGACAATTTATAAAAAAGCACCCTGCAGCTAGGCTGCGATTAGATGACTTCGGTATTGTGCCGGCGTCATCTTTTTTAAATTCCATTGCTTGCGTGTTCCGTTGTAATACGCCATGTAATCATCCACCAGCCCTTTCAATTCGGCAAGGCGGGTTGCTTGTTTAAACTCGACATCATCCTTGAAGTTACCAAAAAACGACTCCATAGGGGCGTTGTCGATGCAGTTGCCCCGGCGGGACATTGACTGGGTCAATCCCAGTTCCTTCACACGCTGTTGGTATTCCGGATGGGTATAGTGGAAACCCTGATTGGAATGGATCATCGCTTCCGGGTGAATATTTCCATCCAATGCTTCTTTCAGTTTCTTTAACGTGCGATAAACAATTTCCATCGTGAGAGTGGTCGTGACTTCATAGGCAACGATTTCACGGGTGACGACACCTTTCAAGGTAGAAAGATACGCTATCTGTCCCGAACGGTTGGGCAAGTACGTGATATCGGTGACGAATACCTTACCGGGGTCTGAAAACAGAAAAAAACCCAAATTGGGGTCATTTTTTTAAAGTGTCTACCATTTGGGGTTCAGTTCAGTTGTATTGAGATAGTGCTTCTTTTTTTAAAATCATTGTGTCCCTCCTCTCCGATACATATTTCGCCAAAGAAGAAAATTCTCTCTCAGTAATTCTTATTTCCCAAAATTGAGAAACTAAAAAAATTTTCATCTCTAAGAACTTTTCTCCATTAAGATTTTTATCAACCTAATCTATCTTTTTCACAAAAACCTTTATACTCCGCCATTAACATCTTAATTTTAATCGCTTCCTCTTAATGTCTGAAATGAAGTTGCACATTAAAAATCTTCTTCACTAGTCCACTCCTACCTCACACAGTTCCCTCATATTTCCGTACATTTGCCTTATAACTATTAACTGTCAAGTCTAGGTAATCACTAATGTCACCTTTGATTCTATAACACTCCCCTTTGTTGTTTTGTTCATCATAATTATAGATTCTTACTAGCATATAAGATTCAGGACATTGTTTTGAATAATTCAACTCGCTAGTATAAAGATAGAAGGGAATATTTTTTCCGCCGGTGGTAGTCTTGACTTCTACATATAAAACATTTCCATGCGAATCAAAAGTTTCTATGTCATAACCTAGTCCGTCTCCTATTACCTTTGAAACATGACGTGTCTTCTTTGCTAAATCATCTCTTCCATTAGCAATCAGTTGCTCTTTATAATGTTTCAAAGCAAGCAATTCTCCTAATTCCCCAATCTTCTGTTTTTGCGCATAGTTCGTGGCAAAACCTCTATGAGGAGCTTGAAATTCTACGGTAATTTCTCCTTGGGTAAACTCTTCCTGAAGCGGTGGACTCGTTTCACGTAATAATCCAGATTCTCCTTCAGTCCACCGGATAGTAGGAGTTGTTTCCAACCTCATTCTTTCAAGTACTTCCGAGGAGATTTCCGGCCACTCTAATAGTTGCCATTTAAAATACACAGGCGCTTCTCTTTCTATATCATGGGTAATGTATGCAATTTTCCCCATATACGTAAAAGGTTCTGATTTCTTTGTATGCGGATTCATTCTTCTTGTTCTGAGAAAGAGAAAAATGTTGTCAACTGTGTAATCATGATTAATTAAAGTTTGAATTATATCATCATTCAACCTGCTTCGAGGTTGAGATTGCCATGTTAGTACTCCTTCATCTGTCACTTCCTCCTCAAAGGCATGCCCCGACTGCGATTGGCCATACGTGACAAAAAAAACGAAATCTTTGACGCGGTGAGGAACTTTAACTATGCCATGTATCCCCCACGTACCAGATCCACTGCGATAGTTGCCCAAGGGATCAAAGATATTTCGTACTTGTTCGCGATTGTATTGATTAAAGAGCTTCAAAGTTGCGTCATTAGTATCCAATAATAGCCCTCCTAGTTATATCATCTTCATTAAACTAGATATATTGTATTACTATTTTATAAAAAATGGTATATTATATGTATAAAAGTCACGAATTATAAGAATATTCATTTTCTAGAGGAGGATTTGCTTGCCGTACCAATCAAATATTACCCAAATCTTAAGTTTATCAAATCAAGCCGTTGACAAAAGAACACATTCGAACGAATGGATCCCTTCACCGGAGGTTTTACCTAATTTAGTGATTCACTATCCGGGACGTAAAACTGAAAAGCCCGGTGACTATTTGGCAAGGCTCAATGGTTGCGACATTACCCATGTAGATATTGTTGAATCTATTTTCAGCTCTAGCCAATTAGGTCATGCTTATAATCTTACGAATTTTTTAGTTAATTTATATCAAAATGGATTGAATGCTGATTCAAATTTGAATATAACTATGAGTGTTCGAAACATCGATTTAACCTTCGAAGAATTTAAATATTTAACTTATTGGGTTATATTACAAGAAGACATAAATTATCCTCGTCCTCGTTATAGAGGGATTAGACTTGCAATTACAAGGTATCTTGAAGGGATTGTAGCATGTTTAAATCCAAACCTTTTGAATCTAGAGCAGGTAAAAATTAGCACAAAGAAGAAAGCGGGGATTCCTGACCCTCCATTTATTCACGATGAAATGGATTCTTATCTGAGGGATTGTTTAATATGGATTAACAAATAGATAGTAAAAGAGCATCGATATCGATGCTCTTTTACTATCCCTAAATATAGGTATTCGATATTCAGAATGCCAATTTTTTTGGAAAAAGAGTGTCCAATTGGACATTCTAACGAATAAATAATTAGTTTTTATAGTAGTAGTTTATTATTTTACATTACACTCATACCTGCAATATGGAGGTCTTCCTATGACTGACCGCATGACTAAAGAACAAAGAAGCAAAACGATGAGGGCCATCCGTGCACAGTCGAAATTGGAGAATCTCTTCAGCAAAGCATTGTGGAATAGAGGACTCCGATTCCGTAAGAACGTCCGGAATCTGCGCGGAACCCCGGACATCTCCATCCAGAAGTATAAGGTGGTCATCTTCGTCGACTCCCGCTTCTGGCACGGCTGCCCAATCCATTTCAAACGCCCCAAGAGCAACCAGGAGTTCTGGGATGCCAAGATTTCCCGGAACAGGGAAAGGGACAAGGAAGTGGATGCCCACTACATCGAGAAGGGCTGGCATGTCCTGCGGATATGGGAACATGAAATCCGGCGGAATGTGGACGAAACAGTCGATTCGGCACTGGAATTCGTCCAGGCAGCCATGAGAGAATATAGGAAGCCTGATTGATGGAATAATCGATGGGTTGAGATAAAATTAATGTCTTTGAAAGTATTTGTTGATCTTTCCTCGACAATTCGTTATAATTAAGAAAAACCGAAAGGATGTTCGGTATATGGAACAGATAAAACCACTCCGAGTCATCGAACTCTTCGCAGGAGTCGGCGGATTCCGACTCGGATTGCAGAAAGCCAACCATGAAATATTCGATATCGTGTGGGGGAATCAGTGGGAGCCTTCGCGCAAAGCGCAGGATGCCTTTGACTGCTATGCACGCAATTTCGATACAGGAATCCATTCGAACGAAGACATCACTAAGGTCTCCGACGATACATTCCACGACCTCCGAGCCGACCTCCTCGTAGGCGGCTTCCCTTGCCAGGATTACTCGGTTGCCCGGACTAAGTCAGGTGAACAGGGAATCCAAGGCAAGAAGGGCGTCCTTTTTTGGGAAATCAAGCGAGTAATCGAGAACACCCACCCGAAATACGTCCTGTTGGAGAACGTCGATCGCCTTTTGAAATCTCCTTCTACTCAAAGAGGTCGTGACTTCGCAGTCATGCTGGCCACTTTCCGGGATATGAATTACTCCGTCGAGTGGCGCGTCATTAACGCTGCAGAATACGGCATGGCACAGCGCCGTCGCCGGGTCTTCATCTTCGCCTATAAGAATGGCATCTCTTTCGAGAGCCAGCAGAAAGCCTTCTCCCCTGAAGAGATTGTATTCAATGAAGGATTCTTCGCCAAGCCTTTCCCGGTTGAAGAGGAACCTTATAAGGATCGCATTTCCTCAGTAGAGCTCCCTTCGGATATCGTGGAGATTTCCGACGAATTCTCATACGGTTTCCATAGTTCAGGCTATATGAAGGACGGCAAAGTCTTCACAGCCCACCTTTCGCCTACATTCGAGGATTCGATTCCTCTAAAGGATATTTTAATTGATGAAGATGCGGTACCGGAAAAGTTCTACCTCACTGAAGCGAACATCGAGAAGTTCACTTACCTGCGCGGACCGAAGAAAATCGAGCGGAAAACCGCCGAAGGCCATATCTACCATTTCTCCGAAGGCGGGATGTCCCCTGTGGATGAATTGGACAAGCCCGGCCGGACCATGCTGACGAGCGAAGGGTCGATTAACCGGAGCACCCACATCGTAGAAGTCAATGGCAAGAAGCGTCTCCTTACCCCGGTCGAATGCGAGCGCCTGAATGGGTTCCCGGACAATTGGACTGCAGGGATGAACGATCGCATGCGCTACTTCTGTATGGGGAATGCCCTTGTGGTCGACCTGATTGAGCGGATGGGCATTCGGATTGAAGAGATAGAAAAAGCAAATGAAGTGAATGAACTCCAAATGGAATTCCCGGCTTTCGGCTGACATCATGGATGTCAGCTTTTTTTATGTTAAAATATAGGGAATAAATTAAAACTGAAGTATAACTGTTTTATTTGTATAGTATATTTCACCCAGCTATTTTTACATGAATAATTGCAAATGAATTGAGCTACGGTATGGAGTTTTGAGCGAGGCAATGCGGAAAAGAAAGCCACTAATTGAACCTATTAAAGGAGTACTGAAATGAAAATAAAATTGAACTATTTAATCTTACTTTTAATAACCCTCTTTGTAGTTGGCTGTACCGACGTAGAGGATGCATCCGTTACAGGTGCAGAAACAAATCAACAAGAAGCAGCCACGATTGAAACCGATGCTCAAGAAGTAACCACAGTTAAGGCAAACAGTGAAAAAGAAGAGGCTATCACTACGGTTGTTGATAAAGCAGAAGTAGAGGAAACACCAATGGAAACAAATAGTGAACTATTCTCAGGATATGAACTTATTGAAGTTGATGGTGGTGATTTGTCTGGACATCGCCAACCTAACATCGTGGTTGAAATTGGTTATGGGGACCGTGAATATTGGGCTTTTACGAATGAACATGGGCAACTGGTGCGTGTCGTTGCTGCCGAAATCATTGTACAGGATGATAGTAACGAACCTGTATTATCGACCGGCAGATATTACTCTGATGAAGCAAAGGTTCCTGGCGTCGAAAGTGACATTTTAGATGAAGGGCATGTCATTGCTGATTCTCTCGGAGGGGTGTCGAATGCCTATAATATTACCCCACAAGAAAGTACGCTCAACCGACATGGTGATCAAGCTTATATGGAAGACGTAATCCGCGACGCAGGTGGAGCTACTAATTTTGAAGCAATCATAACATATCCGAATACGAAAACGCAGACTCCTTCAAGTTATCAGTATACATATACGGTAATGGGTAACGAAGTCATTGATACATTTGACAACGTAAACCCTGATGAAGTAAACGCATCGCTCAGTTTAACAGACAGTGAGCCTGCCGAGTCAACCACTGCAAACACAGGCGGTGATGTATCCAGTGTTGATACAAACGCTAATGGACAGGTGACGATTGAAGAAGCAAAAACAGCTGGTTTCAGTATGCCAATCATGAGTGATCATTGGTTATACCCATATATGCGAGATAATGATAATGACGGTATGGTTGGTGAGTAAGCCACTGAAACTTCGAGACAAAATAAACGAACGAAAGAACAGTTTCCAGGTTGGAGGATTTATAACCAACGGATAAAGAAACTTATACTTGAGGAACTTCGTCGGGTCTCCTTACCGCAAGTATTGGCTTAATTTCCCCCATACAGTAGCACGAAAATCTGTAATGCTGAATCGACCTGTCCGCAATACTTATTACAAAAGGAGAGTTGTTATGGATTATGTTATACACTCACACAGGCATGGCCTAACCGTAATGCAAAATGATACAGGCTGCATTCCCCTTTGGGATGAAATTATAGATGTTGTTACTAATATTAGTGATGAAGATATTTATAAATTACATACTCGTTTGTATCAACATCGAAATAAAAGTCTTTCAACTGCACTGAATTCACTTATTAAAGACCGCTTTATCACTAAAGGTTGGAATTATGAAAGTAATATCTTCAACAACCCGAAATATACACACAAATCTTGGCGGTTGGATTTTGCAAAAGGGGATGTTTCTCTTGAAGTAGGATTTAACCATAGCGGCACAATTGCATGGAATTTAATGAAACCAGTAATAGCTAGCGAACTGAACCATGTGCAAAAAGCAATACAAACTAGAATTGGTGTAATCATATGCGCTACCCAAGAATTGAAATCCGCAGGTGGGTTTGATAATGCCATAGGTACATATGAACAGTATGTCAATTACCTAGATCCTTTGAGAGTGCAACTTACAACCCCACTAATAATCTTGGGATTAAAAAAGCCCGAATTATTATCGATTAAACTATATAAAAATGGCTATAAAACTCTGGGGGAAATCCTTATAAAACCCAGTAAACTTAAGCTGAAGGTCCATCTGAAAAATGGCTATAAATTAAAAAGATGAAGAAGGAGCTATAACACCCCTCTTCATCTTTTTTGTCTATAGCTTAAATAATGACAAGATATCTTCCATATCGTCTGTAGGATCAGGTGTCAAAATATCACTCTCTATCGCCTTAAGCATCCGCTCTTCTTTTTCCTTCAGACGGATATATACCTTTTCGTCAATTGTATTTCTTTTCTCTTCTTGACCTTCCAACATAAAATAATAATACTGTGTATATTGATCTGAAGGTAAACCCAGGCGATGAATACGATCTCGAGATTGCAGCATATGTGTAAGGTTAAAGGAATACTCTAAATATATAGCGTCATGACATGTTTTATGAAGAGAAACTGACTCTGCTAGGGTATGAGGATTTGTTATAAGCACTTCGATTTCATTTTTTTTAAACTTCCCTATTAGTGTGTCACGCTCTTCTTGGGGAGTGCTTCCATAAATTACTGCCGCCTTTATACCAAGTGCACTTAAATCTCTATAGACTTTATCTATTGTATTTACGAACATGCACCAAATAATAGTTTGTTTATTATCTTCGGTTAATTCTTCAGCTAAATCAATAGCAGCTTGGTATTTTGATGTAGTAGCATTTTGACGAATAACACTTACCTCTTCTTCTGAGAAAACTACTGGATCACTTATAAAGTTATTATGCCAGTCACTAACCTCCTCTTCTCCATAAATCTCAATTGCATCGATTGCTTTCAATAACAATTCCGGATTAGTAGATGCTTGAATTAATCGGATATATAAAACGAAATGCAAATGACCATATTTTCGATATAGTAAATCTATAATAGATTGCTCATCTTCAGTGGCAGTGACTTTAATGATTTCATCCGGGTTACTCTGAGGCACTTGTAGTTGTCTTTTATTTGTTCTCCAAAAAAATGGATATAGCTTCTCATTGATTTGAATAACTTCAGATTGATTCGGTTTCTTAAGGAAATTAATTTGGAAATTGAAGAACATTTTATACTCTTCTGCATATAATATATTCAGAAAATTATAAATATCTTGATAAGTATTAGGAATAGGTGTTCCAGTCAATACAAATTTATAGCTAGGCTTCTCAGAGATTCGTTTAGCAACTTGAGCGCGTTTACTTTGTATTCCTTTGACCTTATGGACCTCATCAAAGACTAAAATTGTGCGTTCATCCAAAATATCCTGTAAAGCGGACTCATACTTAGCTAGGGACTCATAGTTTATTAAAATAAGATTTTTATCCCCACTATTTATACGTAATTGTACTTCCGCACCTTCCTCTTGATGTATATCCAATACTTTCAAGTTTTTCTTGTCGCCAAAATTTTCATCAAACTCCAATTTCCAAGATAAAAATGCATTCTTTGGGCCAACCATTACAATTTTATCTACTTTATTGACTTCTGGAGAATTTAAGTAAGCAAAGACACCGTAAATCATAGAGGTTTTACCGGAGCCAGGAACTGAAAAATTTGCACTCTTTTCCATCTGATGCATATAAAATGCACTCCACATCTGTTGTTCTCTTAATGGTCTGTATAACTCTCTAGAAACTATGGTTTCGAATTTTTTAAAGTCATTCATGATTCTTGGATTTCTATTTTTAATCAGCAAACCATATTGAGAGCGTTCTTCAATCCAGTAAGCTTGCTGGTCGATGAATTTGGCTAACCGCTCGCTGACCAAGAACAAAAATCCCTTTTTATTAGCATACTTATCCAAAATGGAAATTATGTTTTGTATCTCTATATAAGTTAAATCTTCACGGAAATGTGGAAAATCCTTATCGTAATATTTAACGAGTTTTTTTGCTATGACAAAATCTTTCGGATTTATTTGATAGGAGGTTAGATTGTCATGCAATAGCAGTCGATTATTTTCCAATGTCAGAATTAAGCTATCTTCTTGTAACGTTTCAACATCCAAAATAAGTCTTCCTTTATCATATGACATGATTTTGCGTTTTATTATTTCATTTATATCTTTTATATATATATTCATTTCTTGAGCTTCATCATTCCACAGTTTCTCGAACTGGTTTTTCGCTTGAGAAATTTTTTGTTGATCAAAATCTGAAGACAACCAAGACGTGGTGACGTCAAATGATTCAAAGTTATGCTTGATAGCTGCTTGAGTTTCATTATTGGATCCAGTAAAATACAAGACACTCCCATCCGCATCTTCGCATATTCCAAATTTCGAATGAAATAAGCCTCCTCTTTTGAAACCAATCTTAATATCGACATAACCTCTTGATATCAAGTAAGCCAGATTATTCAATTTCATTTCTTCATCCGTCGAAAGTCCCGTATCCATTCTTGCAATCAATTCATGCGTCAGCTTTTCCCTTAAGTCATATCCATTTTTAATCATTATAAAATCTTCTTCACTTATATCCTCGGAGATTATAAGCCTGTAACGACCATTGTTTTTCACTAGCCCCTCTAGCCCCTTGCTGTAAACAGCAAGGGCTTTTGAGCTAAAATAACCACTAACTCTATCGTACTTTACAGTTTCAGTTAAAACCGGATTATAGAACTCCTTCAGCACATTCGAAGTCGTAGTGTAATAGCTGGGCTTTAAATTAAGGGTTTTAAACATTCAATTTTTCACTGTAAGCATTCAATGTCTCATGGATTTTTTTCAATACCTCTTCAAACTCTTCTTTATTTTCTTCATTCATTCTTGAAACAACAGTTTCATCGATGGCATTCAACGCATCTAATGCATCATTTAGTAAAACGACCGGCTTATTACGCACGGTTTCGTGACGATTCTGTTCAATTTTCCTTCTGATTATATTGTCACTTTTTTCTTTTAAAGAAACATTCGTGGAGATTTTTTCATTAATCGTAGACAAGTCCACTTCCTCTTCTTCTTGTAAGTCTTCATATACTTCTTCGACTATTTCCTCGTACTCTTCAATAAATTTGTCTGCGTTCTTAGTCTTAATAATTTCTTTGCCGATTTCACGAATGCGTCTAGTTAAATCTCCACTTCGGGATGTGAGTAAAGCAGTAAACAATGCACTCTTCACATCTTCCTTTTTTTCTTCGTCTATACTGTTCAGAATACCTACCATCTCCTGAAGTGGACCATCTAAGTTCAACTCTCGCGCAATGTAATATTTCCCTTTAGCATTTATAAACTCAAGAAACTCGACCATCAGTATAGCTTTTTTCAAAGTCTTCTCGACTTCAGTTTTAGTTTTATTCACATTACGTACATATTCAGGAATTGTAAATGTCTTATTTTGCTCTAAATCCCTGTATATATCCACGAGATTGTCAATCGGATCATAATCTACAGGTCGTTCTTCCGCATGCTGTAGGTTCAACTCTAATCTTTTAATATCTTTATCCGATATCCCCGCATCCGTATCCAATATAACTGCGTTAAAATAGAGGTCCTCACCTTCCGCTGCTATTTCACGCAAGCATGTGAACCGGCGATTCCCATCAATAATCCGACCGTTTTTCAACACTACTCCCGCTATTTTTTGACCGAACATTTCAATATTTTCCTTCGTTTTACCGAATGCATTTTCATTTGCTTTCTTGATGAATCCGTGTAAAACGCTATTATAATATTCTATATCGTCTAGAGTTAATGGGTCATTATCGCTATTATATTTACTAATCCAGGTTGCAATTCGACCGTTTTGATCGTTGTAGAATAAGTATTCCAATGGAATTCTATAAACCTTGTGGTTCTTAGCCTCACCCTTCACCGTTAAATTTCTTGTACCGTCAGTAAGTGTAATATCTTTCTCTATCAGTTCAATTAAATTGATTGTCATTTTATAGCCCCCATTTCTTAAAACAAAATTTCAAATACTCAGTTGAATATTTCCCTGTAGTAAAAATCCTTGTCCCTAAATACTTTCTCCAGCTCTTCGGAATAAAAATAATTCGAATTCTTTATTACTGATATCGCGTTCTTATAACTTAAGCGAACCCCACTTCGTTTCCTTGCACCTACAATGAATTCCTCCACACTCATGGATTGCTTCTCTTCTAATACAAAATTTACAAAGCTTCCAATTGTGAGACCTTCATATGATCGTATAAATACGGTTGCGTCCGCAATTTTTATGGACTTGAGATGACCTTGCCCCTTCAATATACTCTCATAAAATATAGGTTCGAATCCATATTCATCCATTTCATGAGAAAATCCATTCTCAGTTAAGTAATCTAAAGTAAAGAATCTTTGTAATCCAATAAATTCTATAACTGCCTGCTTATAACCTTCGAGAGTTCCTTTATCCAATCCGCCTTTACTAAGGTTTTTGTTAGTCAGGTAGATATCCTCACCCACGTCAATTAGTTGGTATGCGTTTTCGAGATTATTAATCTTTCTTTTTACTTGGTCCAATTGAAAAACAGGAAGGTCTGGAACTACAAAATAGTTCTCTTTAAAAATTTTTTCCATTAAATATTCATTTAAACTTTCAATGTTTTTCGAAACAATTACACCAGGCTCTATATTAAACCCAATTTCATGCAAATTTACGGTGGTAATATCCAACTCATTAATATAAATCTGATTTTTTCCAGCTATTTCAAGAAACTCCTTGATTGTATAGACTTCTTTCAATAACATTGCTTTAATTTTAATGAATTCCTTACTTTTTTCATGGTTCGTATAATAGAATTGAAAACTGCTGGTTTTTAATGGAGGTAAGTCTTTCACAATATGTGCAACATAGCTAGCATTTATCCAATATGCTTGCTTAGTAATGAACTTGCCCCCGGGCAACTGTACTTTATCATTGCCATCATTAGCTTTTGGTCGAAGATGGACAACGGGATTATCTTTGATGCCTGGTAAGTTGTTTTTAGTTACCATCTTTTTTCCGTGAAGCTTCTCTTCCAGTTGTACACCTTCATTAAGAATTCGGTGCGTAAGATTCCACATATGCCTGACTTCTCGCTCCAAAACATTTTCTGGCATCTCCCACAATTTCACTCCTCTAAAATAGAGGATCGATGTTTGATTGGGATGTTTCTTATATTGAAAAACAAAAAACAGGAAAAAGGTTTCTTCAAACTTCTTTCTCAAATAGCTCGTTTCCCAAGATTCTTCAGACACCTTTAAAAAGTCTACCTGTTCGAATGACATAGACTCTTTAGATTGTCCGCCTTCATTCAACTTTACAGTTTTTATGGATAGCTGCATTGGTTTGCATTTTTCAGCAGCCTGTTTCTTATCCAAACCCGCGTGCAATAGTAACTTATTAAGAACCGTGACAACTGAAGTTTTAGGAGATATCAAAGCTGGGTTAAGTCCAACCTCATTAGCTATCTGCAAAAAAGAAAGACCTTCAAACTTCTTGAATACTTTTAGATTTAAATCAATTTTATCTGAGTTCATAATAAGTATCCTTCCTATAAATATAATCCTTAATCTATTATAGATAAATATAAAGTGTCAAAACCTTATAAAATAGCTATTTATAATCAATCTGTTAAAATTTTCATTAACTTAATAGTATCAATATTACCTTATTTCGGTTATTAAATAAATTACTTACGCTAAATATTGACACTATTAAATAGAACTCAAAGTAACTCACAGATAATAAAATTCCGTTTGTCAATTTAAGCTAGACAGATCTACGCCATTCAGATGACTCATAAATGCCTCCAGTGGTGTACGGTAATCCAACGACTTCCGTGGGATGTTATTCCGCTTGTCTGCCACTGTGGAAATGAACGGTTGATCCACCTGGTTGAAGTCCATTTCCTTTGGCAAGCCGTCTTTTCGAAGAAGCCCGTTGGAGTTTTCATTCAACGCGCGCTGGGAAGGCGTGCCGGGATCCGCAAAATAAATCGAGACATCGTGCCGGTTGCACAACGGTTTCCAATTGGAGAATTCCTTCCCACAGTCAAACGTGATGGACTTAAACAGATTTCTGGGGATCCCTTGAAACCACTGGTTTAACGCGGTTTCGATATGGCATGCCTTGCGTCCTGCGGGCTTCAAGGCGATGATGACTTTCGTCAGCCGTTCGACCAACGTGATCACTGCACTTTTGTGGCGGGCGCCCACGATGGTGTCGCCTTCGATGTGCCCGAACTCTTGTTGGAAAGACGGATAATCGGTTTCCCTTTCGGAAATATGCCGTTTGAACGCCTGCTTTCCGCGGCGTTCCTGGTGGCCATTGGGTTTCCGTTTCCCTTTCATCGGCAGTGTTGCGGCATCAAGGACCTGATTTTCGAACATGCGATAGAGCGTGCGCGCGGAACAATCGATCACCGTTTCGGCACGGCCGACAATGACGTCCGGCGTCCAGCCCTGCGCCACCTTGTCTTGAACATAGGCGACTTGTTTCTTCGGCAAGACGATCTTCTGTCGGCCGCAGCGTTTCTTGTTTTTCTTGTATTTTGTGTAGAAATCGAGAGCTGTATGCCCTGATTTCAGGAAGTTGATGACATTGTAGATCGGCTGCCTGGAACGGTTCAGGCACTCAGCAATGATCGCCACAGGTATATGTTGGCGGTGGTAGGATTCTATCATCACCAATTCATCCGTGGTAAGATGGGTGTAGGTCATTCGTGATCACTCCTATGTTTTTCTTTGGTCGGAAAATACATTTAGAGTGTATCACGAATGGCTTTTTCAGTTGTCTAGCTTAATTTTACAATCGGCGAAATATAAAAGATATATTTTGCAAAACAACAGTACATAGTTTTACAAAGCATAATAAAGAGTCCGAGTTGATTTGACATGGATCATACACGAGCCCAGAAGCTAGTCCTCTAAAGGATTCAGCAATGCATAGGTAGGCTATCATGCCCGCCTCTCCATGTAAAATCTTTGCTAGATCAGTATGTACTTTTCGTTGCAATTCTCTGCAGAATTCATTGCATTTCTCTATACTATTGTTCTGCATTACACACCTCCACTCCTTTTTGACCAAAGGAATCTGAACAATAAAAATATTCAACTGTATGATTAACTAAATTTATCCTTTATATCTTATTTTCTAATTACATAGTACTCCCTCCTCTCTTTATAAGATTTTAAAAGGGATGATTACAGCCATTTAAAAAATTATACTGGACAAAGTAAAACGCCTGTCGTCCAACACTTTCACCGATCATAGAACCGGTTGATTCGAATAGAGACGGCAACTCCTGCGAGAGCAGCGGGGTGATATAAAGGAGACCCTAGCGGCTTGGCGTCCGTCGCAATAAAAATTAGCAAGTTCTTTTTAAGAACAACAAAAGGGATGTCCCGAAAGTCATTTTTCATGACCTTTTGGAACAGCCCCTTCAGAACTTTATGTTTGTTTTATTCCTTCTTTAATAACGTTGCCATTCATTGGTCACGGCTTAATCGCTTCGGAATTAAGACCATTCCCGAGTGACCCATAGACCAATTCTGCCTGAGGATCAATTAATTCTTTCCCATTGTAATAAACTCTATGCGTCTTCCATAACGCTTTCAAAGCACTCGACATCGGCATCTCATCATAAAGACCGGGCAGTTTTCCTTTATATTTTCCTTCACCAATGGATAATACTTAGAGCTCATACTTGGAAAGATATGATGCTCTGTATGATAAGAAAAATTAAAATGTAACATGTCAATCTATTTGGGAACCGTCACTGTACGCCGATACCCCAATCAGCAAAGCGCCCCAGGCTGCACCTTTGAACGCAGCGGTCGGTTCCCCTAATCTGCGTTCTTCTTTCGATTTTCTGCTGAACAAGTCTTCGCTTTCACCCATCAGATTCCATCCCCTTTTAGCTTGAATTTCCATCTTTACTTGCACGACGCCATTTACAGTGGACTGCCAGAGAGAAAATTTGTTCGGCGGCCGGCGGCTTGAGTTCCGGTTTTTATTCCGCGTGAAAATACCTCTCTTCATTCGAGTTTATCAAAGCAGTAACATTTAGAAGGAGGAACTTTATGATACCTTGTCCTCATCATGGAAAGTTCGTATGTACTTTAATCTTTCGCTCGAATAAGGTTTGCAGCAGGCCGAACATCGTGAAATTAGACCACATATAGGACTGTTATCCTCAGGGAATCCGCTATTCAACCGTCAGAGAAAAACATAGGTAACCATCCCCTGTTCTTAATATGCAGTAACTACATACACCTTTTTCCCACTGGAATGGTCAAGTACGATTTCATGAATAGGGTTGGTTTCCTCTCCCTTCTTTAGAGGGGAGAAGAAACCAACCGGTTCACCTCTTGTTGGATGTAGTTTCTTCGGCGTTGAAGCAACTGGCACTTTTTGTGATTGCCGCTCTTGTGAATCCAGTCGCCGTCAATCGTTTTGATGGCGAAGTATCCGGTCTTGCGTCTGCCGGTGATGAAACCGTTCTGTCCTTCAAAGCGCACCTTGTCGAACAGCTGGAATCCCTTGACTTCAAAGGACGCCTGGTTGCTCTTACGGTAACCGCCTTTCAGTATCGTTGCTTTGTGCAGACTGCGGTTGTGCTGGCGCACTTTCTTGTATGCCATTATCCGCTGGAGCGGCTTCGCCCGTAAGTTGCCCGTTATCATCAAGGCATCAATCGCATGCGTCTTGACAAGGTTCGCCCGGATACGATTGTTTTTCGTCACGTAGCCGAATGTCTCTTCGACAACCGGGTAGCTTTGGCGCAAACGCTTTAGCAGTGTTGGACGCATGACGCCCATAAATGTGGCAGATTTAAAGTTGCCCATGGTCTTCTTCGCCTGGCACCACGCCCATAAAGGCTTGCCTGGTTCGTGATTATCGGATGTGTGACAACTGTTACACAGGGTTATCAGGTTCGACGGGGCATCCGTTCCGCCCATCGAGCGGTAGACCAAGTGGTGGACGTTCAGAATCGGGTCGTTCTTTTTGCCTTTGCATAATTGGCACATATGGTCATCCCGAAATAGGATAAACTCCCTGGTGTTAAAAAAGCCTAGTTGCGCTCCTTGCTGGTACTGGGCGTCGCTGATTCCAGCGTTTTGCATCAACTGTGTATCGAACGATGCTGTCTCAACGACGATTTTGGAGATCGGCAGAAGGTGGTGCACTTTGTTTATCATGTGCTGATGGCAGGCAATCTTCTGTTCGATGGAAGGCGCCAGCCACCCCTTGTGCTTGCTTTTCACCCGGTTGAGAAACCGGGGTTGCCGGTAGCGGGTCTTGCGGTTCCGCCGGTTGCGGCGGTACATCGCCCGTTCGGTGAGGTTGTCCGACACATCCCGGCGCAACACCACTTCAGAGGAAAACAATTCCTTCTTCTCAGTGGACGCCGATAAGCCGATGGTGGCGCTTCCGCTGTCGACGCCCAAGGTGACGGGCTGTGTATAGGCAGGCGTCTCGTAGCGCAAGCGAATCGTAAACGGTTCGTAATGCAGGATTTTCGCCTTGTTCTGTTTGAGTAATTGCCGGGCTTTCCCCGGTGTGGTCGGCATCAACGGTTGCCCGTTCTGATGCAGGACATAAACCTGTGCCATGAAGACACCTCCTGTTGAAAGTTAACGTTCTTTAAAGACGAAACAAGTGATGAAACCTTGTTTCTGCGCTCTCCGAAGAGAGGTTCCGTGCCGAAGCACTGTCCTTCGCCAAGGTTGGGAAAGTTTGTCATGTGCCGGACACCGCCTCGTACCCGCAAGGCTTTTAATCCGGCACCATAGAGCCGCAGACTAGGACAAACATCCACGGGTATGCTGGCTTACCCAACGCAGTTCAAAATGGAACTGAGGCTAGTCAATCAAGGCTTTTGCAAGCCTGCCATTTCAATGGCGGGTTATTGACTATAGGGTCTCTTCGCAATAGCGTGAAAATTCCAGATATTTACTCTATAGGAATCAGGTTCCTTTTCGAACCTGAGACCGATTACTGTCTCTCCATTTACTCTGGGAGCTTTCTGCTTCTTAGCTACTTCCATCGGAGAAAGGGATTCCGTTTCAACAAGAGCCATCGCATTTTCCTGCTCGTCAAAATAGCTCCAGCTATACCCGCTTCTTATAGAAGGAATCTCCATCCCATCTATCACCACTTTGAGGGCAGGAGCCGTCTCACCCAAATCCTCCCTGTCTTCTATTACAGGCTGAACGGGTTTTTCAGTCGTCGCTGCCCTTCTTTCTTCTGAACAAGCTATCAAGATCCATTAGCGTTGTACATAAGCAAGAACTATCCAGTAAGCTGAATATTCCGTAGAAAGTGGGCGGTTGTGACGTTCGGATACGTAAGCAGACGATAAATCTCCATCAAGGCAAACGTGATCAAGGCAATGTACAGCTGGTTCCAAATACCGACTGGCGACTGGCTGTACAGGTGATCCACTTTTACATGTTGCTTCAGCCATTTGAAAAAAAGCTCGATCAACCACCGGTTCTTGTAGATTTCCATAATCTCTAGATCTGACAGATTTAGTCGGTTGGAAATCAAGCGGAAGTGACGCCCTTTAGGGTCGCTGAACTCGACAAGTTTGACGGGATCCGGGCGCGATCGGATGGTGATAAGGGCATGCCGGCTGACCTGCTCGGAACCGGCTGGCAACTCCTGGATTGCGCCCACCCTGAAATTGGATTTGACACGAACGACAAACTTTACTTTTCGTTCCAGCCAGCCGGCCATTTTCGGCTTTTCCCCATATCCCCGATCTGCGATATACGTCGCGTCATCATCTACGATGAGGTGGTTGGCCACTTCGATATCCGGAACATTGGCGGTGGAAGGGATCATCGCTTCTGGAAATGCGCTGTCCGCTTTCACAACGGCCAGCCGCACGTGAATTTTGACGCCGCAATAATATGGCGTCAAAGCCGTCCAATCGAGCGCGTGTTTGGACAATGGAATCGCAGAGGAACCGATGATCGCCAGCTTACCGACTTTGGGATTCAACCCCTAACCCCTTTTCGCCTGCCGTAATCCGGTGATAGTGCCCGGTTAACTGAAAAAGGATATGCGACAGTTCACCGGTATTTAGCACGGCAAGTCGTCGGCTCAATTGACCTGCACTAAACGATTCTACGCCCAGCTCCTGTTGAATTTCAGATTGGGAACGAATCCCGCTTTCGATCATCCGCAACGAATTCCATTTGAGCAGATTGGCTAAAATAAACGCTTTCACCAATCCATCATCGTGTAGCTTGTCATAGCCTAAATTTTTGGCAAGGCATGCCAAAGATGCGGTCGGCAACAGAGCTAAATATTGACGAAATATAGTCATCTGGTCTACACTGATCATGATAAATACTCCTTCTGTAGGATTAAGGGGATCGACTCGTCATCGTCCCCTCTACAGTAGGAGTATTTTTAGTTCTGCGCAAGTTTTAGGCGGGGTTATTTTTGCTTAAATTTTAAATGGGATTTAAGGGATTAAAATACAAATACATATTTTTACATTGGTGCAACGCTAGTGATCAAGATCACAAGAATGATAGCGCCCCAAAACAAGTGCTTGAACTTCATTTCTCTCCACCCCTTTTGTGTCCATTAAACCGATTCGTAACTAAAAAGTTCCAGAATCAAAAACGCACCAGCCTTCAATATTGTCCAAATATTTCAACTCTCTCATAATGCCGCTTTTTAGGTTCTGCGCCTACCATTCATAAGAAATCTATTTCTTGCATTTCCATCAAGCTATACTCTATAATTTGAAGCACTGTGCTGAATAATAATAGTGGACAGCAATTATTTTTGACGCAAATGAATTAATGATAGAACGGAGATGTACGTGTGAAAAATTTTTATAGCCTGCTGGCCATTTTTGCAGCATCATTATTGCTTGCAGTGGCATTTAATATGTTTTTATTGCCACATGAGATTTTAGCCGGAGGCGTCACAGGCGTGGCCATGATTTTAGGGCTATTAACCCCTATTAATGCAGGAATCTGGCTGGTTGTGCTTAACGTCCCGATTTTCGGGCTAGCCTGGATGAAGCTTGGCAAGATGTTTATCCTCAATAGTGTTTTTTCTGTGGCTGTGACATCGATTGCGATGCTCTACATTCCCATTATGAAAGTAACCGAAGATGCACTTTTGTCTTCAGTGTTTGGTGGAGTCATGATCGGTGCTGGCGCTGGTGTGGTCATCCGGTTTTATGGTTCAGGCGGCGGGTTCGATATCGTCGGGCTGCTGTTGACGCTGAAGCGCGACATCCCGCTCGGTTTTTTGGTATTCAGTCTTAACAGCGTCGTCGTTTTTATTTCAGGGTTCATCTTTTCTTGGGAACTGGCGATGTACACAATGGCTTCCATCTATATCACCGGGATTGTCATGGATCGCGTACACACACGCCATATCAAGCTGAGCCTCATGGTGGTGACAAGCCAAGGCGACGCGGTCAAAAAAGAATTGCTCGAAAGCTTGTACCGTGGCATTACTGTGACCGACGGCGAAGGGGCCTACTCAGGCAACAAAGTCAAAGTGCTTTATAGTGTCATTACGCGTTATGAACTTGCCCATGTCCGGTCGCTCATCAAGTCTATCGATCCGAATGCGTTCGTCAGCATTACGGAGACGATGGAAGTTATGGGGAATTTCCGGCGAAGCGGGACGCTCAAAAAAACGGCCGAACCCAAAAGTTCCGTCGTCGCTACTGTACCAAACGCTTCTAAATAATTTTAATAGAATACATTTTGAAAGCTCTCTGGATTCTGCTATTGGAGAGCTTTCTTTTTAAAACCTTCTAATAAAAAGTTATAAAACCAAAAACGCACCAATCCTAGAGCTCTTTCAAGCTCAGGATTGGTGCGTTTTCTTAATCGGTCATTGTTTTTATTGAATCCTTATTGATCCTACTCTTCTTCCAGAAAATCATTTTCAACAAGCCAATCATAAGCAACAATTGAAACGCTTTGTCCTTCAATATCAACCAAGTAATTCAACTCTCTCATGATCTCACTGTTCAGGCTTTCTGCCAAGCGGGCTGTGATTTCTTCGATTTCAGGATATTCCTCATACACTTCCTGATTGATCGCCACAGCTGCCCGGTATGGCGGGAAGAATTTTTTGTCGTCTTCCAATACGGTCAGGTCATAGTTTCTGATAGTAGCATCTGTTTCAAAGGCTACTGACACATCCACCTGTTCATTGTTCAATGACCGTTGCGTCAAACCGAGATCCATTTGGTTTACTTGGCCGGAACCAAATTCAAAGCCGTATGTTTCTTCTACGCCCGGCAAGCCGTCTGAACGGTTTGCAAACTCGGCATCGGCAGCCATGGTCAGTTCTCCGGGGTTTTCGTTGATATAAGCTGCGAGGTCACTGATGGACTTGATCCCGAGTTCTTCCGCTTGCTCGCTTCTCATGGCGAGTGCATAGGTGTTGTTGACTCCCGACATATTCATCCAGTGTATGCCGTTTTTACCGTCGATTTCTTTGACCTTTTGAAAAGCTTTATCGGGATCGGGGATGGATTCTTCGCCCATATAAGTGATGAGCGCCGTCCCAGTATATTCCCACATCAAGTCTACTTGGCCGTTTTCCAATGCCGAGCGGACCACACTGCTGCCAAGGTTGTTCATTTGGTTTACTTTGAATCCTTCTTCTACTAATAAGAAAGCCGTCATCTCTGACAATAAATATTGTTCAGTATAGTTTTTGCCCCCTACAGTCACTTCTTTTCCTGCCACTCCTAAGCCCGAACAGGCCGACAGGATGACCGTGACAATCAGCAGAGGGATAAGTTTGAGTAATTTACCCACAAATTCTGATACCTCCTATTCTCTTCGTTAAGCTTTCTCAATACGCCTTGATCCTTTTGGCACAACGGCATATTCCACTTTACGCAGGATATAATCAGCCAGAATCGCCAATAACGTTACAGGTATGGCCCCGGAAATCAGGAAGCCGTTATCAAACAAGTTGATCCCGGTGAATATCCAAACACCAAGCCCACCTGCCCCGACCACATAGGCAAGAGCTGCTGTCCCAATATTCAATACGACAGCCGTCCGGATGCCCGCAAGAATCGAGTAAGCGGAATTGGGAAGTTCGATGCGAAATAAAATCTGGTGTGGCTTCATGCCCATCCCTTTTGCTGCATCGATCATGTTCTTGTCGATGGATTCAATGCCGGCCACCGTGTTTCTGAAGATTGGCAGAATCGAATAAATGAATAAAGCAAAAACAGCGGTTTGAAAACCAATACCTAAAATACTGATCATTAATGCGAGAACTGCAAGACTCGGGATGGTTTGCCCCAAGTTCGCGATATTGGAAACAATCCATTCCGCTCTTTTAAATTTCGGCCGGGTAATGAGGATTCCGGCCGGCACCGCGATTAAAATAGCGAGCAGCGAAGAAACCAGCACAAGTACAACATGCTGTCTTAACAACACCAAAAATGTTTCTGATTGCGTGAACATGTAGTCAAAATAATTATTGGCGATCGCCCAGATAAAAAATGCGGCGACCAGTGCGTAAAGCGAGTATCTTACAACATTGCCTATCAACTTTTTACGATTCACAGGATCACCCTTCCTGGGAGGCGGATATCTTCCCTTTTATTTCGAAATGCAGGTACTTTTGGACAAGATCGATTGTAATCGTTCCGATGTTTTCACCGTGATCGTCTTTTACAATCACTTGATCAGCTTCCTGATTCATCAGCATGGACAATGTATTGCGCAAATCCTGATGAACATTGATGGTTTTCGTATCTTGGATGGTTTCATCAACCGGACCCAGCCCGATGATTTCCCGTAAGTTTTCAACGGTGTGCAAGCTCAAGCTTTTAATGGCTCGGTCTTTGCCGAAAAACTGAGAAACAAACTCGTTTTTCGGATGCGCCAGCATTTCTGAAGGCGTATCAAATTGCATGACTTTTCCATCACGCAAAAGTACGATTTTATCCGCCATTTTGATTGCTTCATCAATATCGTGGCTGACAAAGAGGATTGTTTTCTTCACTTCGCGCTGAATCTGCAAAAACTCATCCTGGATCTTTTCACGGATGATCGGGTCAAGCGCACCGAACGGTTCATCCATTAGCATAACCGGCGGATCGGCCGCAAGTGCACGCACTACGCCGATACGCTGCTGTTGGCCGCCCGACAATTCATGCGGAAAGCGCTTTCCGTAATCTTCTGCATCCAAACCGCTGAGCTTCATCAAATACTTGAAGCGTTCGCGCTTGTCTTTTTTGCTCCAACCCAAAAGGTCCGGTACCAGCATGACGTTTTCTTCGATCGTCATGTTCGGGAACAGCCCGTTGCTTTGAATGACATAGCCGATCTTTCTTCTCAACTCAATAGGATCCAAGTCTTTGGAGTTTTCACCGTTAATAATGATTTCGCCTTCTGAAATAGACTCCAGCCGGTTGACCATTCGCAACAGCGTTGTTTTTCCGCAGCCTGAAGGGCCAAGCAATACGACAATTTTCCCTTCTTCTACAGTGAAATCAACATCGTCGATCGCTGTTATTTCTTCTCCGTACTTTTTTGTTACATTTTTAAATGAAATCATAGACTCACCTCTCTGCAATTAATTCGCTAACACTTTTTTCGTAAAACGCTTTTGAATCAATAAAAGAATCGAATCCGCAATGATCGCCAATACTGCCACAGCGATGGAACCGCTGATGATCAAGTAATTGTCGTTTCTGCTGATGCCTTGTGTAATGAGGACTCCAAGGCCACCTGCACCAATATACGCAGCGATGACCGCTATTCCGATATTCATGACAACTGCGGTACGGACACCCGCCATAATGACCGGCAAGGCATTCGGGATTTCGACACGCAACAAACGTTGATGCGTTTTCATGCCCATGCCGATCGCTGCATCACGCATTTCCGGATTGACATTTTTTATGCCCGTATACGTATTGCGGATAATCGGCAGCTGCGAATACAGCACCAACGCAACAAACGCCGGCACAAATCCAATTCCCTGGTTGATAAGAGAAAAGATTGGAATCATCACTCCAAAAAGTGCAATGCTCGGAATCGTCAATGTAATGGAAGCGATTTGAAGAACTGTATCTGCAAGGTATTGGTTCGTGGTCAAGTAAATGCCGAGCGGAATGCCGATCAATAGTGCAACGATAATTGCCAATGAAACTAGCACGGCGTGGTCAATTGTCAATTCTAAAATGCGAGATGCGTTCACCTCAAGAAACCGGGCCCAATTTTCCATTGAAACACCTCCTTTCTATGGCCAGTGAATAATGACTGAAATCAAGCTCCATTCGAAAGCTTTAAGCTAAGAAAAGCACAAACGCCGAAAAAAAAAAGCGACCTAAGAACGCGGCCTCATGTCGCATTCTTAAGTTGCCTAATCCTCATTCCGCGAGCCTCAAGAATTTGAGTGCTGCAGTATGGGCATCAACTTTTCCGACTATAGGCCGTTTTTAAGTTTGCAAGCTTTGCTGTTTAAATCAGTAAAAAAGGGCTCTTCAGTTTTTGCCCTTGGCCAATTATTTTTCTTAAAGTTTTTTAAAGTATACCATACTCTTCGCTATCTATTTTTCTGCGATAGGTTGAGGCCAGCGATTCCAGCTTCTATCCCGGCAGGAAAGCAAGCTGCTTTTTGGGTGCAGAAGATACCCTTTCTGTTGCCCGTCTTCAAAACCATAAGAAGTTTTGTCCTACTAGAGAATATGCACCGCTCCAATGAGTTCACGTTTCTGTTGCAGACATTCGCGTCCTCGCAGATGTACGTGCCTCGCTTTATGTGATTGTTTTGTCCGAATCTTGTTTAAAACTTTTGTACCGGCACGTTTTCTTGTATGGTCCACTGTTTATTCATCGATCCCCATCGACTTTTTATACCCTTCCAAATACGTCTTCTCAGACGAACTGCTCATGTCAAACGAGTTCATGGCGCGGTGCCAGTTTGGATAGATCGGTACTGGGCGGGCGGCGGATTCGATCTGGTCATGCTCGTCCTGCGTCAGTTTGATTTCGAAAGAGGCGATGTTTTCTATCAGCTGCTCTTCGTTGCGGGCCGCGATGACGATCGGCCCGACGTTCGGACGGTCACGGACCCACGCATACGCAATCTGCGGCACAGAGGCGCCGTGGTTGCCGGCAACCCTTTCCAAGGCGTCAATGACCTGATACAGCCTCTCCTGGTCCTGCACCCACGGCTCTGGCCATCCGGCGCCTTGGCGTGTGTTCGGTGGTGCCTGTTTGTTGCGGCCGATTTTGCCGTTCAGCAGCCCTTCGCCGAGCGGACTCCAGATCATCGATCCGATGCCAAGCTCGCTGCCGGCGGGAAGCAATTCGTATTCTGCTTCTCGCGCTTCTGGGGTGTAGTAGATCTGCTGGGTGATTGGCGGGATCGAGCCGGATTGTTCCGCGACCGTAAACGTTCTGGCAAGTGACCAGCCGCTGTAGTTCGACACGCCCCAATGGCGTATCTTGCCGGATTTCACGAGGCTGGTCATCGTTTCCACCGTTTCCTCGACCGGCGTCTGCCCATCCCACAAGTGGACAAAGTAGACGTCGAGATAGTCGGTGCCGAGGCGCTGGAGCGACTGGTCGATGGATGTCAGGATATTGCTTCGTGAAGCTCCTCTAGCGTTAGGGTTATCTTCCATATGGAAGCCTGTTTTCGACGTCAGCAATAATTCGCCGCGCCGCCCTTTGATGGCCGCACCCAAAACCCGTTCCGCATCCCCTTTCGAATACAGATTGGCGGTATCGAACATATTGATGCCTGCCTCCAATGACAGATCCACCATCCGGCGTGCCAGATTTTCGTCGATATTGCCCGCTGCTTCAAAACCGTTTGTTCCGCTGAAAGGGACAGTCCCGAGTATGTACTTCGGAACACGTAAGCCAGAATTTCCCAGATGAATATATTCCATAATTGCCTCCTCGTTTAAATTAATTATTATTTAATTTAGATAATTATAACTTACCTTCGATTGGATAGGCAAAACGGACTTTTTCCCATATTTTTGAAATACGGTCCCCGCGGCCTTTCCCTGCCCTTCTCTGTATAAATGCAAATTTAGTTTAAGGCTGGAATGTTTTATCTTCGCTGGACAGCTTCATAAAGAATGGATAAAGGCTCAGAGTCCCAATCAGCAAGATGGCGGCAAGTAAAATAACCCCCAGCACACCCAAATCAAAAATCCTCCCGGAAGAAATAATAAGAAATGCTGGCAGAAAGCTGAAGACGGCTGTTTTTTTTCTGGACTTCGGTATGATGTATTGCGGTTTTCCGCAGTACGGACAGTTTACTTTGTTCGTGAGTTTTAGGGTTTTCAGGACAATGGCCTTCCACTGCCATTTTCGGCCGCAATTTTCACAGCTGGGCATAAAATTCCACTCCATTCACTAAGATTGTCTTGTGTTATCTGCTGGCAGGTAGCGGGTAAAATAAGCGCCGGTGATCAGCAAGGCTACCGTTAGCGCCATAGAGGCGATTCCAAGAAAACCAAACCAATAGCCCGCTAAATTGATCACGCCGATCAGCAGAAAGCAGATCGAAGTCACCAGGCTTTTTGGATCCGTGATAGGCGTTTTTTTCGTTTTTACGATGATTTTATTGATGGAGAGCCCTAAAATAAGAAGCACCAGTAAAGTTGCTATAGTCGGCCACAAAGTCAGCCACCTCCTTTTATTTACCTGTTTTATATTTACGGCGCTAGCCGCGGAAAGTTTCGTATTTCGAATCTTTTGCGGCTTAGAGCATCCTAAATTCTGGACCCTGTCTCCAGAAAAGTCGTACAATCAAAAAGAACGATAAGCAAAGGGGAGGAAATTTTTCTATGGCAAACGACAAGTTTTTCACGTTCCACAATGGGGTCCAAATTCCCCATATCGGATTTGGCACTTGGCAGATTCCGAACGAAGAAGCATACGCGGCAGTGACGACTGCTTTGGAAAGCGGCTATACGCATATCGATACGGCTTTGGCCTATCAGAACGAGGAAAACGTCGGCAAAGCGATCCATGATTTCAATATTTCCAGGGAAAACATTTTCATCACCAGCAAGCTCCCGGCCCAAATCAAAGGCTATGATGTGACATTGGAAGCTTTTGAGGAAACGATCTCGAACCTTGGCGTCGATGTGCTGGATCTTTATTTGATTCATGCGCCGTGGCCATGGGACGACATAGGCAAGGACTGTACCGAGGGCAATATTGAATCGTGGAAAGCGATGGAAAAGCTTTATAAAGAAGGAAAGATCCGCGCAATCGGCGTCTCCAACTTCTCGGAAAAGGATATCCAGGCACTTCTGGATAACTGCGACATCGTACCGATGGCCAACCAGATCCCGTTTTATATTGGCCGCGATCAGGCGAGCCTGCTGCAGTTTTGCAAACAGCATGACATTGTCGTGGAAGCTTACTCACCACTGGCAACCGGCCAAATCTTGAACAGCCCTGAAATCAAAGCGATGGCTGCTAAATATGATGTAACGCCTGCTCAATTGTGCATCCGTTATTGCCTGGAACACGGCACATTGCCGCTCCCGAAATCAACGAATAAAGAACGCATTATCGAAAACAGCCAACTGGATTTCACCATCTCTCCAGAAGATGTCCAAAAGCTTGACGCTTTTGAAGACGTTCGCGCTAAATAACCAAAAACCGCCCTCGGGCGGTTTTTTTCATTTGAATAAAGGGTTTATTTTGCTGGAATTTAGTGTTCAATGCGGATTTTGGGGGAATCACCTTAAAATCGGAGTATTAATTTCCAGCTATTTGGATATACATTCCAAAACGGGCAAAATACAGTCCGTTCTGCGCCAAATACTGTCCAAAACTACCTGAATACTGTCCAAACAACCCTACTTACCAACCAAACTCAGTTCGCAAGAAAAAATGGAAACAGTTTGCCAGGGCAAACTGCCTTTGTCCGTGAGCAAAACCCGCTCACGGACGACAATCACTCTTGGATTTCCATATCGTACTTTCATTTATTGATTAGATACCCCGGCATCTTGCACACGGTACAAGGAAAAGTCATCCAGACTTCTCCGCGCACCGCAAAATGTTTCCAGCACTCCATAACACCATAGAAAAACCGGAGCCATTTTCATTGGCTCCGGTATTTTTCATACTTTATGAAAACATGGGCCGGGTTCAGACAAATTTCATATCGCCCCACTCCGAACTGTCGCTCAGCATTTCTTTAAGCAAGTTAAAGCCTGCTTCAAAATCCTTCAAATCCGCCATTTCAATCGGTGAATGGGAATAGCGGCGCGGGAATGTGATGGCCGCCCCTAAAATGCCTTCTTTCACAAGATGGATCGCCGATAAGTCTGTCGTCCCATTGGGCATGACCGACAACTGGATCGGTACATCGTATCTCTCCGCATATTTAATAATGAGGTCTTTCATCTGCGGAGCCATCAAATTGCCTTGTGCACCTCCGCCGGAAAATAAGGGCAACACCGGCCCCCTGCCAATGGAGATTGGATACGCATTGCCGTCCGGGGTATCTGTGCACGCAATGGTGTCAAGGATGATGGCGTAGTCGGGATCAATCTTATAGCCAGCGATTTGTGCACCGCGAAGGCCCACCTCTTCTTGTACGGTAATCACACCGACCAGGGTTCCGCTGAAATCCTTATCCTGAAAGGCTTTGAATAATTCCACAAGCATGACACAGCAGCTCCGGTTATCGATCGCCTTGCCGCAAATCAAGTCACTATTGGTAAACCTGTCCAAATCACTGATATAGGTGATCGAGTCGCCGATTTGAATGCCCATTTTCAAGACTTTTTTTATGGAGCGAGCCCCGACATCGACGTACATGTCGCTAATCGGCAAAACTGTGGTTTTTTCGCTGGCGGTCTGAAGATGGCCAGCTTTCACGCCGATGACGCCAAAATGGCCATTCACGTCCACTTTGCGTCCGACCAGCAATGCATCCATCATGCCGCCGGTTCGCTCTATCCGCAGGAACCCTTTGCTGTCGATGGCGCTGACCATGCAGCCTATTTCATCCGAATGCGCAGATACCAAAACCGTCGGGCCAGGTTTGTTGCCTTCCAGAACGGCATAAATATTGCCCATATGATCAATCTCCACAGCTGCCAGCGGTTCCAGCAATTCTGCCAGCCGTTTGACCACCTGGTGTTCTCTTCCCGGACTGCCGGGCAATGCCGCCAGCTCTTTTAGTTCTTGAAAAAATCGCTCTTTGAACATATACTCTCTCCCTTTCTTGAATACTCTACAACGCCTATTCTACTTGAAAATACATTATCAGTCTTTCGGAAAATTCCATTTATTCAGAACAGAAACTATTAAATACCCGCCGGCGGGCTCGCCTCTCCTCCATATAGTGAAAAACCGGCAAAATGTCGGTGCTGAAAACGGCAGGACATATCGTTGATGAGATGATCATCCGCCCCCGTATGGATAACTTCCCTGACAGAAAAACCATTACTGTTCCTGTTGATTGTGAACATCTTCCTTCTATAAATATTAGCCGTCCATGGTCCTGTGGCTCCGAATTTGATGCAGTAATTCGAATTTTTTATTTCTGTAAAAAGGAGCATTCCATCTTCGCGATGCGGTGCTCCTTTTTAGCCGTAAGTGAAAATAAAAACAAGTCTTTGATTCATGACAGTTTACTTAGTAACAGTAACGGGAACCTTATCTCCAATACAGTTTTTAAATTGGAGGAGGAGAAGTTTTGGGACATTACATTGAAGTGGAAGACGGCGTGAAAGTTTATGCAGAAGATATTGGTTCGGGGCAGCCCGTAGTATTTATTCATGGCTGGCCGTTGAACAGCAAATCGTTTGAATCGCAGGTCAGTATCCTCGCGCAGCAAAATTTCCGGTTTATCGGCATCGATCTCAGAGGCTATGGAAAATCGGATAAGCCATGGTCAGGCTATGATTACGATACGGCAGCCAGCGATGTCAAAGCCGTCGTTGATCATTTGAAACTTGATAATTTCGTCCTTGCCGGATTTTCCATGGGCGGTCCGATCGCAATACGCTACTTGTCGAAGTTCGGCGAACAAGGCGTAGACAAATTACTGCTGATGGGTGCTGCTGCACCATTGTTCACGCAACGTGATGATTTCAAACATAACCTCAAGCCGGAAGAAGTGGATGGCATCATCAAGCAGCTTAAAGAAGATCGCCCGGCTTTTCTTGCTCAATTCGCAGACATGTTCTTTGAGCAGAAAAAGTCACCGGAATTCCTGCATTGGTTCCAGATGCTCGGCCTTGAAGCCGGTGCCCATTCGACCATCAACTCTGCAATTGCCTTGAGAGATGAAGACCTGCGCGGCGAATTGGCGGGCATCACAGTCCCGACAGCCATTTTCCACGGAAAAAAAGATGGGATTTGCGCTTATGAATTGGGCGAAGAGCTGGAAAAACAAATACCCAATTCGGTCCTTGTTCCTTTTAAAAACAGTGGACACGGCATCCATGCAGATGAACCCGAGCGTTTCAACAATGAACTATTAAGCTTTCTAAGAAGCTCTGGCGTTAAATAAGAAACTTCAGAAGATGTTCAAAATTTGATGCTTTCGAAAATGTTCACGCCAAATGATTTAAAAAACCGCCACTCGGGCGGTTTTTTTCATTTTTACTCAGATTGTATTCCTGTAATCGGCAGGTTTAGGCTGAGTAGGAGAGAAATCGGCTCCAATTCCAGCTTTTCTAGGTTTTTTCGGCATGCTCGTTTCCAGTTAAATGGATATACAGTCCAAGTTGAACAAAATACAGTCCATTCCACGCCAAATACTGTCCAAATCAACCGGGATACTGTCCAAACGCACCCATTTACCGGCCAAGCCTAATTTCCCACCTACAAGAACAGAATGGAAACAGTTTGCCGCGGCAAACTGCCTCTGTCCGTGAGCAAAGCCCGTTCACGGACGACAACCGCTCTTTCATTTCCATATTGACGCTATATTTATTGATTAGCTGACTCCGTGTACAACTTCTTTTTTATTTTTTTGCGAAAATGTGATCTAATTCCTGAACCGCTCCGTTGTGTATGTAAGAAACTTTAAAATGAGGAGTGGTTTTATATGAAATGGAAAAAAGTCTTAGCACCCGTACTCGGAGCTGCGTTACTGATTCCTGGAATGGGCACAACTGCATTAGCAAATGAGAATTCACCAACTGAAACGACAGGCGTGGAACTACGCGCAACATTGGATTCCTTATTGTCGGAGCATTATGCACTGGCCGTAGATTCCATGATGAAAGTCTATGATGGCGATAAAGCCGCAGAAGCTGCAGTAGCGGCACTCGATGCCAACGCTGCTGACATGGAGCCGGTCATCGCCTCCGTTTACGGTGAAGAAGGCGGAGCTGCTTTTGTCGAAATCTTCGATATGCACAATATGGGCACGGACGATTACGCCGCTGCAGTTAAAGACGGCGACGAAGCCATGCAAGAAGAAGCGTTAGTCGAAATCCAATCATTTGTTGACGACATGGGCGCATTTCTTGGCACTGCAACAGAAGGCAATCTTCCAGAAGACGGCGCGACTGCAGCACTTCGCCAGCATGAGGATTATGTACAAGACACATTCGACCTGTATGTAGCCGGTGAATACGAAGCCGCTTACACTTCTTATCTGGAAGGCTTTACGCAAATCTTTGAAGCCGGAAGTGCCATCAGTGGAGCGATTTCCGTTCAATTCCCAGATCAGTTTTCTGATCCGAACACACCAGCCGGTGATTTCCGTTCGACGGTAAACCGCATTGCAGCTGAGCATTTCGCTTTGGCGCAACTGAGCATGACAAAAGGATATAATGGTTCTGAAGACTTTGATTTTGCCGATTGGGCACAAGACCAAAACACAGAAGAATTCCGTGCAGCCCTCGCTTCTGTCTACGGTGAAGAAGCAAGCAAGCAATTTGTAAAACTATGGAACAATGAACATATTTCCGTTCAAAGCGATTTATCTTCCGCTGCAGCAGCTGACGATCAGTCCGCTGTAGAAGAAGCAACAAACACCTTGACGAGCACGTTCGCAACGGACCTTGGAACGTTCCTCAACAGCGCGACGGAAGACCGTATGCCTCTAGATGAAACCATTGCAGGCGTACAAGCACATGAAACCTCAGTTGTAGATACATTCCAACAATACGTAGCAGGCGATTATGCAGCATCGTATGAAACGTACCGTACAGGCTATGCGATCATGTTTGATATCGGCAAAGGCTTGAGCGGCGCAATCGTTGATCAATTCCCTGAGAGCTTTAAAAATACGGCACCTGAAAAAATGCCGGCAACAGGACTTGGCGGCACTGCTGGCCAGTCGAATACCATGATTCTTTGGATCACATTGAGCACGATGATCTTATTGGCAGCTGGAACAATCACGTACCGCCAAACCAAAAACCAGCAATAACAGTTCAGGGAGGGCCAGTGGCTCTCTCTGTTCCTGATAGGAAAAGAGGGAATGCAGATGAAGCAACTTGTCACTATGGGAACGGCAATCATTTTATGTCTCGCTTTGTTTATCATTTTGGAGCCTTTGGCTGCCAGTCCAACGGCTGAAAGAGGAGTCGCCCCCCTCGTAGAGGCTGAACAAACCGAACAAGCGGCAGATGAGGAAGAGGTGTCCGGCAACTATGTTGATAAGATTGCAGAGTTTCCCATCCTTCCGGAACAGCGGGAAAAACTGCAAATGCTGCAGCGCGAACGCCAGGAAAGCATAAAAGGCATGGAACCTTCCCAGATTGAAGTTCCTTCCATCGGGGTCAAAGCGGCCATCGAACCGACTGGCATTTTGGATAACGGCGAAATGGGTGTGCCGGAAGATGTGGATCAGGTGGGCTGGTTTGAGCCCGGCTTTAAGGCCGGTGCCAAAGGCCATGCCGTGTTGGCTGGACATGTCGACAGCTTGACGGGTCCGGCGGTCTTTTATGAATTGAAAGATGTAAAGGTCGGGGAAACCGTTATTTTGACGGATGCCGATGGACGCGAGATGGTGTTCGAAGTGAAAAACTTGACCAGCTATGAAACCGATAGAGCGCCGATTGAAGAAATCTTCGGCAACTCTGATAAGCGGATGATCAACTTGATCACTTGCACCGGTGATTTTAACCGCGATATTGGCTCACATGAAGAACGGTTAGTCGTGACAGCGGAATTGGTGTCCGATTCAAGTGTCAGTGAAACGCAGCCAGAGCCACCTGCAAACGTGGCGGCTACTGCTTTCAACATCTCTTGGCATGCGGTGCGTGACGATGCCATTATCGGCTACCGCATTTATGAAAAAGATATTGAGACAGGCGAAATAGAGAAAATCGAAACCGTCTCGCTGTTTGACAGAAAGAAAGTTGAACTCGAAACGGATGACACGAAGCGCTATTTCGTCACTTCGGTGGATGTTGATTTGAACGAATCCGAAAAAGCCGAAGCACAATAAACATGAATATCACAAAACCCCAGCTAATCAAAATCAGCTGGGGTTTTATTATTGCTTAGTTTAGGGTTTGGGTGTTTTAGCAAACTCTTTTTCATGGCGGAGCAGCCATTCTTTCCGGGTCAGCGTACCGGCGTAGCCTGTCAGTTTGCCGGTGGATCCAATGATCCGGTGGCAAGGCACGACAATGGTCAGCTTGTTTTTGCTGTTGGCATTCCCCACCGCCCTTACGGCTTTGTCGCTGCCGATTGCTTTGGCAATTGCCCCGTATGAGACGGTTTCGGCATATGGAACCTCGGTTAATGCAGCCCATACCTTCTGCTGGAATGGAGTGCCTGTAGATGTGACAGGAAAATCGAATTCCATGCGCTGTCCTTTAAAGTATTCTTCCAGCTGCTGTTGGCAATCTACAATTACCTGCGGGCTGTCCGGACTGATTGGGTAATCGACTCTGTTTTTTTCGCTGAACAGGATGGAAATGATTGCTTCGTCCGTTCCGACGATTTCTACGATGCCGATTGGGGATTGGAATTCTGCATGATGCAATTCATTCATAATAAAGACCTCCATAGATAGAATGTGGCATATGCCTGCCACCCTTCCCAATTTTTCGCCAGCTCAGTGATTTCTTCGGCTGTCGGTTTCCGTTCCATTTCTAATTGGGCCTTTAATGCATTGTGCAGGCCGACGTCCGCCAGCGGAAAGGCCGATTGGCTGTTCAGGCATTTCATCATGACATAATTGGCCGACCATGCGCCAATCCCCCGAATCTCCAGTAAAGAACGCTCCATGTCCGTTTCTTGGAGCAGCTGTTCTTTTTGCAGATCGCCTTTAGCCATTGCCGCAGCAATGCCCAGAATGTACTCCGCTTTCCTCCCAGTCAGCTGCAGCGCCTTTAAGTCAGCAACGGTCAGTTCGGCGATGGTCTCAGGACTTGGAAACGCCCAATAGTGCTCGCCTTCGTAAATGAGCGATTCCCCGTAATTCTCGACAAACCTTTTCTTCAAGGTATAAGCGAACGCCAGATTGATTTGCTGGCCCATGACCGCCCATACAAGTGCTTCAAACAAATCCGGAACGCCGATGACCCGTAACCCGTGGTATTGTTGGACCACCTTACTCAGCACCGGATCCGTTTCCGCCATCGCATAAAATCCCTTCAAATCCGTTTTCAGATCAAACCATTCTTCCACATGGACAGCGGCCATTTTTCTTTCTGTTTCAGGCGGAGCACCGAGCGGGAACTCTAGGCGCAAAGTGCCACCTGCGGGACTTACATGAAACAGCACAAGCTGCCCGTTAAGTTTCAGCACTTTGGTCAAAGCTCCATCTTTAAGCTGATACAGATTTTCCTGAGAAGACCGGCCGAGGTGAATAAGACATTGTGCGAAATTGAAATCAGCTGGCGTTTTAATATCCATATATAGCTCATCATCCCCCTTCTTCATGACGAAACCGGCTCGTTCAGCTTCCGGAATTCATGCGGGGAGTGGGCCTTAAGCTTGCGAAAGATTTTATAGAAATTGGAGGGGCTTTGAAATCCCGTTTCAAAACATACGTCAAGATTGGATAAGTTGCTCTGCTTCAAGAGATGTGCTGCTTTGTCGATACGAATCCTCTCCAAACAGGAACGCGGAGTTTCGGACGTTTCCTGCTTGAATACGCGTTCGAGGTAAGATGGACTCATGCCAATATGGTCGGCTATGTCCTGCAGGCTGATGCTTTCCCGGTAATTGGCCGACAGGTAATCCATCACGTTACGGGCAAGTTCTTCATCGGGCGAATATTCCGTTTCAGGCTGGCATCTTTTGCATGCCCGAAATCCTTTCGCTTCGGCTTCGGCCATGGTCGAATAGAACTCGACATTGCTTTTCTTCGGTTTTCGGGACCGGCAAGATGGACGGCAGTAAATTTTGGTTGTTTTGACCGCTGTGTAGAAGAGGCCATCATACTTCCGGTCGCAGGCCATGACTTTTTCCCACATCTCTTCAAAGGAAAAACACATTTTCTCCATGACTCGGTCTCCTTCCGCTTTATTGAGTGTTCTTTGCTCCATTATATCCAAGAACTGCACAATCTTCAGCTTTCCGCTTTTTTTGTTTTCTCCATTTTATAACCGTGAACTGGGAGATGCATCCTCAATCTTGCCCTTACAGTCCGAAAAATCGCGAGCGAAAGAATTTTATTTCCAACCGCCTTCTCTTATAATGAAGAAGATATCTATGAAAGAAGGAATAAGTTCATGATACAAATTTTTTGGTACATATACGCGGCATTTCTAGCTACGTCCACGATTGGCTTCTTCATTCATGGCGGCTATCGGAGCGCCATTTTCCTGATTGATCTGGCATTCACGGTTATTGCCTGGGTAGGCCTTTTTGGGTTTGTCACCCATTACCAGATCTTCACGCCGTTTGTTTGGCAAGTGATCTTTGCGGCTGTGATCTTATGGGACTTGTTGTTTTTCTTCTTTATCAAGTCGCATGTCACGGCGGAAGAACCAGAAGCTGGCACTCTATCCATGACCATTATTTCCGGTGTGTTGATGTTGGTTTTTCTTAGCCCTCTCTATTATGCTTTATTCCAATATGCCTTTTAAGAGATTTACTTTGCTCCACGTGAAAGACCGCTGTGCTCCAATTTCATTTTGGACTACAGCGGTCTTTTTTGCGGATAGGCCGCTTACTGCTCCTGCCCTTTCAGTTCTTCCACTGGATTCTCGAGTTGTTCAAAGTCGTCAAGCCGGCAGCCCACCAAGGTTCCCGGAGTTCTGGCCGAAATGATATCGCCACTCACTTGCTTAAAACAATCGCCGCCTTCTGCTCTTTCTTCTAAATAGTCTTGAACTACTAAATAATAGGATATGGAGCAAAAAAGCGACGCATGGCGAAGACAGTGCAACCGGCTGAAAGCATCCGCCGGGATGGATAGCAGCTCCACTTGGGTGATGGATGGTGTCTAGGTGGATCTCATCATAATCAAAGATATGTGAAGACATGCCGTTGATCAGGCTGCCCCATAAAAGATCCACTTTTTCCGACCGGCCAAAAATTGCAACTTATTCAGCCGATTGGATATCTTCTTTTAATGCCAGCACCCTGTCTACAGAAGGATGCTGTGAAGCGCCATTGGCCACACCCATCCAGTTAAAGAGACTCTTCTTGCCATACATTTGAATCCTTTCTGGAATTTTTTCCAAGCTTGTCTTTAGAATGTTTTCGTCACCATAATCACATTCCACTTCTCTACCTTTTGCATCGTATGCATCCACGCTTGCCGAACATTGTTGCTGTGCTTTCTGCAAACTCTCCATCCTCCGATTTAATGGCTTCAAGAATCCGCTTATGCTCTTCGAGATTTTCAAGCGGCCGTCTGGAATAAGACAGTGCCCGGATTTTATTTTTCTCAGAAAAAAATCAATTTTAGGGCGAAAATTTTTTTATTATATACTACCATTTTTCCGACAAAAAAACCGCTCCATAAGCCATTGGAACGACTTCTGGAAACGGTTGCTTTCATGCTTGTTTATTTCTGGAACTGGCCGATAAATTCATTCAAGCGATTCAGGGTATTGACGTTGTCGTTGCAGGCAGCAGAATCTTGGCAAATGTAATTGCCGCGCTTGATAAATTGATCCTGCCCCGAGCTTTTCGTCTTGGCGATGAACATGCCGACTTTGCTGTGGCGATTGCAGATGGTGCAGATGCCCTGCTTTTCGCTGCGTGTAAAGCTCCCTTGAACACCGATAAGCCGATTGTTTTCATCAGCCACCAAATACATCAGACTGGAACTTTCTGTCCAAGCCAAATAGGAGGTTCTGTTGAAATTGATATTTTCCAGCTTCGGGCCTTTCATTTTTTTTGCTTTTGGGAATAATTTCTTTAATCCTTGGTCAGTGACTGCTTTAAATGGAATGATGTAGGGCTGGAGCTGTCCAAGGAATGCTTCCGCATCACCAAGTTCCTTCACCTGTACCAATGGATTGAGAAGTTTTTTCTGTTCCTCAGTGAGTGTGGGAAATAGCTTATAGACTTTCTCGTGCGCGAGATGCCTCAGGACATTCAATACTTCCATATCATTGGTGCTGGCCTGGCCTGCAACCAGAATTTTTGTCTGGTCCTTGATGAAATTGTATTGGTCGTTCCGGATAAAAGCTTTCGGATTTTCCGCTGCGCTGCCACTGTTCTGGTCTGTTTCTTTTACATGGATCATATGAGCCCACTCCTTATGTTTTTTGGTTGCGTATATAAGGAAGCAAACCGGGCATGAAGACAGCTGGGTTTTGCGGGAGCGCTTGATGGCTCCTGACATAACAACAACTCTCCAACTGCCAGGCTTTACAGCTGTTTTTCTGACACACCGACAACTAAATTGCGATCATCACTTGATAACACCCTCTCAAAAGGCGAGGCTTTTGCTTTTATCATACTTTATCCAGCTCTTGTTTTCCATCCATCAGATTTTCACCGGATTTACTGAAAAAGACTTGGAACAATAAAAAATAACCGTCTCTTGATGAGGACGGTTATCACGCAGCTTAAATTGGCTGTCCACAGTCACACCTGGTGTATGCGACAGCCTCTATATTCGATTTGAATGGCATATACCGACTCCTATGATCAGTCTTCCAAAATCATTTTCAAAATCTCATCCACATGGATCTCCACAGTGTTCAATTGTGGAATGTCCAGGTCTTCAGGTTTGAAGATCATCGGAAATTCAGTACAGCCGAGGATAAGGCCTTCGATCTGATGTTGCTCGATCATCCGTTCAGCGATAGCCAGGAACGCTTTTTTCGTTTTTTCTTTAACAATTCCCTGTTCCAGCTCCTCAACGATTTTCTCGTGAAGAAATAGTTGTTCATCCTTGTTTGGCACAAAAATCTCTTGTCCATTTCCGGTGAATGGCTTTTTGAAAAAATCGTTTTCCATGGTGAACTGGGTTCCCAGCAAGCCGATTTTTTGGAGCTCCAGATTCCGGGCCTTGCGGTATGTCGCTTCGACAATGCTGATCATTGGTATGTTCACTTTCTGCTGAATCTTTTCAAAGACGATATGCGGTGTATTGGCGGAAATGACTGCGAAGTCTGCCCCTGCTCTTTCCAGGCTCAGTACAGCGGCCGCCAAATATTCAGCCAGCTCTTCTTCCTGCCCGCTCTGGAGCAAGTCGAATATTTTGTACATGTTGATGCTATAGATCAGCAATTCCGGCAGGCTTTCTTGGCTTGCTGTCCGTTTCTGGAATTCGTTGATAATGGATCGGTAGTAGTCGACAGTGGATTCTGGTCCTGTACCGCCGATCATTCCCAGCTTCTTCATGCAGCTCCCCCCTTTTGATTCGGCATTGCTCATTTTAATGCCGTTCTTCATTGCCATAATGTGGCCTTATTTGAAAATTCCCTAATGAGCGGAAGTAAAACTTTCCAATAAAAAAAGCTGCAGGCAGCAGCTCCTTGTCGCATCTTACTTACTGAGCGGTATAGCCGCCGTCAATCATCAATGTACTGCCGGTCACAAATTCATTTTCAACGAGGAAGACGATGGCATGCGCAATTTCTTCCGGCTGCCCCAGTCTGCCGACAGGGTGCTTGCTCACCAATGCGTCATAAAAGTCGCCCAGGGCTTCTCTGCTGACCATACCGGATTCGACATAGCCAGGCGCCACTGCATTGACACGAATTCCATGCTCAGCGTACTGCAAAGCCAAGGACTTGGTCATCAGATTTACAGCACCTTTAGTTGCATTATAAGCAAAAGCACCACCCTCGCCGACAGATCCCAAAATCGAGGATGTATTGACGATGACCCCGCCATCCCCATTTACCAGCATGTTCTTGATGGCGTGTTTAGCACCGAAAAAGACGCCATCCTGGTTAATGGAAATGATTTTATGATAATCTTCATATGTCAATTCATGGGTGACACCGAGTACACCGATACCTGCGTTATTGACCATGATGTCAACTTTTCCGTAACGCTCGACTGTTGCGGAAACCAATTGTTCAACTGATGCTTCGCTCGCTACATCGACGTAAACGAAAGCCACATCGGTGTCTCCCTGATTCAGCTGCTGTTCCGCCTGCTTGCCGCCTTCTTCATTGTAATCCGCAATGACTACTTTCGCCCCTTTTTCAAGAAACGCTTTTGCTGTTGCCAAGCCGATGCCGGACGCCCCGCCGGTCACGATTGCCACTTTGCCTGTTAAATTCATTTATTCCGCCTCCTAGTATTGGAAAATACTCTCACCCTCTATTAAACCTCAGTAGTCTGATTATTACAACTTCCAAAGGGTACGCAAGTCTTTAGTTTGTAGATTTAGCAGGCGTTGGGAAATACCGCTCCTTCATTTTAGTCGACAGGATTTCCAGGATGATGGCAAAAACCAAAATCATGTAAGTGATCATTCCCACTTCACGCAAATCGAAATAGAATCCGGAAGCCATAAATAATTCAAAGCCGATTCCACCTGCTCCTGCAGCCGCCCCCATGGCGACAGCCACGGCAAAATTAATTTCGAAACGCAGGAAGGTCCAGGACAAAAGGTAGGTGAAAGTTGATGGGAGAACCGCGTGCACAACGATGTGCCACCAGTTCGCTCCCGTCGCACGCAAGGCTTCAATGATTCCTTGATCCACTTCTTCAAACGCTTCTGAAAAGGCTTTGACTAGATAAGCGATCGAGTGGAACAGCATGCCAAGCACTGCTGCCTCACTGCCTAATCCAGCTGAGATGGCAAAAATCAGTATCCATAAAACAGTTTTCACGGCATTCGTATTTCTCCGCGATGCTGGCTGCCAGTTCCTTTTGCCAAACGTCCGTCTCCTTTTCAGTTCTATTGCGTCTTTTCATACTCACTGCCTCCTCGTCTGTAAATTCATCGTAACTTGTCGCCAAGTGGCTGTGTATAAAGCTTTCGGAAAACTTATGTAAAGACCCTTCACAATTAAGGCATTAAAAAAACAGGCAAAGGATGATTTCTCCTTTGCCTGTTTCAGCTTGTTGAAAAAGTCTTCACGCTTTCATTTCGCTTCAGGCGGACGCGTTCCACGGGCACGGCCTCTATCGCTTCTGTAGAAGTCCCCCACCCACTTCATTCAAGGAAGATAGAGTTTACTAAGTGGTTTGGAGAAGCGTCCGTTCGACTCCTGCGGGAAAGCGAGACGGCCGAGACCCCGCAGGGAGCAAAGCGAACTAGGAGGCTTGGACGCGAGCGAGCGGTAAGCTTCGGAAAACCACGGCTTGTTAGAAGTTTCTCGACAGCCTAAAACAGGCAAAGGATGATTTCTCCTTTGCCTGTTTTCTTAATCCATTGTGATATCGTATTTAAATCTATCGCTGCGGTACAGGATTTCCGTGTACTCCAGCACCTTGCCAGCCGCTGCATCAATGCAGTCATTTTCCACCACCAGGAGCGGCACCATGCTTTTACAGTCTAGAAGTTGTTGTTCTGCTGACGTCGGAAAGGTAATGCTTAACAGCGTTTTGCTGCCGGCAAATTGGGTATGCCCATACTTACGGTAATAAGCAAACATTGAACTGATTCCGAGTCCTTCTGTTGCTATTTTAGGAAACATTTTCTCGCTTACATAGGAATTATGTATGGCAATCGGTTGTCCGTCGATAAAGCGGATTCGCGAAACCTTATAGACATTGTCCTCCTGATCACACCCCAATATGCTGTAGATCTTTTCCTCGTATCCAACTTTTTCACAGCCAATGAGACGTGTTTCCAAATCATAGCCTGCCTGCTCCATTTTTTCAGTAAAGCTGACCTTACCGGTTAAATGCAGTTGGATTTGTTTGGACTCATCTTTTAAAAACCGACCTTTGCCTTGCTTTGTAAAAAGGTAACCTCGTTCTTCCAGCTTAGTCAACGCCGCGTGCACGGTCATCCGCGTTTCTCCATAACGGTCCGCCAGTTCGTTTTCTGAAGGCAATTTTTCACCGGCTGTAAATTGCTTAGAGGCAATTTTCTCCATTAACTCATCCAAAATCTGCTTTTCTTTATCGAATGAAATAACAAATCCTCCTTATGAACTTTCATACCATTATTATACGCTAAATGTCCTTCTCTTCATCCATTATCATTATTAGTCTCCACACCGAATATACTCCAATATTCAATTACTTTCGCACACCAACGCGTTAATTGACTAAACTTTTTATTGATTTTTATCAAAGTTTTTATTATAGTAGTAACATATTTCGATTGATATAGATGGGAGCTGCAGAGATGAAAGAGTTTTTTGGTAAATTGTTGAATGGCATGAGCATCGGCATTGTAGTCGCCCTGATTCCGAATGCATTACTCGGGGAGATCTTAAAGTTATTGATCCCTCATTTTCCGCCCCTGCAGCATCTTTTTGACATCACAGTCTTCACTATGAGCTTATTGCCTGTAATGATCGGGGTCATGGTCGGAATTTCTTTTAAATTGACCTCCATCCAAACAGCCAGTGTCGGGATTGCCTCGATGGTCGGCAGCGGTGTGGTCCAAAAAACCACTGAAGGCGTCATGACATTAAACGGCATCGGCATTGTCATCAATATCGGGATCACCGCGGCATTGACTGTCTTGTTTGTCCAGTTTCTTGGTGATAAATTGAAGGCATATGCCATTCTACTGATGCCTACTTTGAGCATTCTGATTCCCGGCATGATTGGTTACCTGCTGCTGCCATTCATGAAACACTCGACCGGCATAATCGGCATAGCGGTTGCGCATATCACCTCTTTGCAGCCGGTGCTGATGGGTGCTTTGATTGCAATGATTTTCTGTATCATCATCCTGCTGCCGGTGTCGACAGTAGGTGTCGCCACGGTCATCATGCTTTCAGGCATCGGTGCCGGAGCTGCCAACCTTGGGATCGTTGCAGCCGGTGTCGGCCTGGCTATTTCCAGCTATAAAGCCAATTCAATGGGGACGGCACTTGCTCATGTACTGGGTTCTCCCAAAATTCAGATGAAGAACTTCTTGATGAAGCCGCAAATCGCTATACCCATGCTGATCACCGCCGCTGTGCTGGGTGCTTTGGCAGGCATCCTGAATATACAGGGAACTCCTTACAGTGCCGGATTCGGTTTATCCGGCCTGGTCGGTCCGCTGAATTATATGAACCTTGCGGAAGGCGGCTGGAACGGCCGCAATATCGCCATCATGCTCAGCACATTCCTAGTTCTACCGATCCTCTTGAATGTCGTTTTGCTGTATATCTTTACGCGTAAGCTGAAAATGATCAAATCTGCTGATTATAAACTCGATTTCGAATAAAGAGAAAGTTGGTTGGCCAGAGGGATTATTCTTATTCCCTCTGGCCATCCAATCACAATAAATCAAAAACCCAGCCGAGAGCTCCTTCTTCGGCTGGGTTTTACTGCTTTCAGAACTATTATATTGGCCGATTAGAACAGCGTTTCCAGGTTTTCCAGCTCGACGGCAAGCCAGCCGCGCACACCGTTGATCAGCCAAATAGCGTCACAGTCCCGAAGTGCTTCTTTATGGATGATTTTTTCTTCGATCAGTTTTTGATCCAATAGCTGTTGCCTGAAAGTACCTGCCAGCAAGCCGCAGGAAACCGGAGGCGTGAAGAATCGCCCGTTCTTTTCAACCACCACATTGCCGATGGTGAATTCCGTCAGCTGTCGGTTTTCATTCCATAACAAAACCGAAAACATATCGCTCGGAAGTTTGTTGCTAGCCTGGTCGTATACCTCACGGTGCGTCGTTTTATGGAACAGGAATGGGTTCCTGCTGTCTACTGCCGATAACGCCATGGCGCAATTTACCGGTTCTTCGATGGGAACCGTTTTCTGGGCCTGCAACTCCACTTGGCCTTTTTCATCCAGCAACAGTCGAATCTTGTAGGTGCCTTCTGGGTATTTTTTTGCCAGCTTCATTAATTCATCTTCAACTTCCTGAATATTTCCCGGGAAATGAAAATAAACGGCAGAATCTTGAAGGCGTGCCATGTGATACCGCAGCAAAGGGTATTTTCCATCCTCCAGCTTCAAGGATTCCAGCAGGCTGAACACCGGGCGCTTGGCTGTCAGTACTTCTGCTTTTGTCTGCAGTTCTCGGTATTCTCCTTCAGAAGTCGAATCCCAGGTGATGCCGCCTCCCACTCCATAACGCGCCGTCCCTTTTTCCTGGTCAAGGATGACTGTCCGGATCGGCACATTGAAGATAGCATCTTTGTCAGGGGTTATAAAACCGATAGCGCCGCAATACACTTCCCTCGGCGTCTGTTCCAGTTCGGCTATGTATTTCATAGTGCTGACTTTGGGAGCGCCAGTAATCGACCCGCATGGAAATAATGCCTGAAACCAGTCGAGGATGGTCGTTGTTTCATCCAGTTGCGCTCCAATGGTCGATGTCAGCTGATGAACAGTCGGATAGGTTTCCACTGTAAACAGCGGATCCGCTTTGACTGTACCCCGCTCCGCTAACCGGCTCATATCGTTTCGAAGCAGATCAACGATCATCAGGTTTTCAGCCCGTTCTTTTTCAGAAGCCCTCAGCTCTGTAATCCGGGTCCGGTCTTCCTGCGTTGTACGTCCTCTGGGTGCTGTGCCTTTCATCGGTTTGGCTGTCAGTTTGCCTTTGTGGACTTTAAAGAACAACTCAGGGGATGCCGACAGGACGCGGTACCTGCCAAGATTCAAATACGCACCATAGTCGGCTTGCTGATTTCTCGCCAGTTGACGGTAGAACGCCAGGTCGCTGCCCGCAAATTTGGCAACAAGGCGTTCGGTGTAATTCACCTGATAGGTATCGCCTTCTTCGATGGCTTGTTTGATCTGCTGAATCCCTTCTTTGTACCGTTCCACAGAGCTTGCCATCTTCCATTCTGAAACGCGGTATGGCTGCTCTTCCGAAATGGAAAAGCTTTTTTTCGGCTCATTGAAAATACCGAACCAGACAAGCGGCATTTCACCTCCCGGCTGTACATGCATTTCCGGATGAAAAGCCGGCGCTGCTTCGTAGGATACGTATCCCGCAGCGTAAAATCCGTCCCCAACTGCCTTTTCCACCTTCTCCATAATTTCTGGCACTTCCGAAAGGACGCTTGTTTCAAGAACACGTAAAGGTTCGCTGAACAGGAGCGGTTCAATTCTTCCGTCCTCATTCCGAAACTCATACAGTAGGTAAGGGTTTTGCACGTCCGGCACCTCCCTTATTATTTTCTTTCCACTGCTTTGCTGATTGATAGCTGTTCTTCAGCATATTGAAGCCCTCTGCAGTCAATATCGATTCTGGATGAAACTGCATGCCTTCAATCGGCAGATACTGATGGCGGACTGCCATAATCGCGCCATCTTCTGAACGGGCGGTTACTGACAGGCAGCCAGGCAGTGGTTCTTCCGCCACCAAAGAATGATAGCGGGTCACAGCTGTCGGGTTAGGGATCTCTTTGAACAGCCCATCCCCATTATGCGTCAACATGGAGACCTTTCCGTGCATCGGCTGGCTTCCTTTAACGATCCGTCCACCGAAATGCTCAATGATGGTTTGATGCCCCAGGCAAACGCCGAGTATGGGAATCTGCCCACTCAGCTCCGTCAGCACATCCCTGCTCGCCCCTTCTGCAGCAGGACGTCCAGGGCCGGGCGACAGGACAATCAGTTCCGGCATAAGATCTTCTATTTGTTTTGCAGTCAATTCCCCGTTTTGAAAAACCAGCACTGTAGAATCCAACTGCTGAAAATAATGAACCAGGTTGTAGGTGAATGAATCCTGGTTATCGATAATGATGATCATGATGAGCACCTCTTTAATTTCACTTTATTTAAATCTGTCAGATGCTTTTATTATACGCTGTGGACAGGCTAAGATGGAAATTTCTCCATAGCGAAAAGCCGACTGTGAATTAACATAGCCGACTTTTCTGTAAGGTGTTTTGTTTTAAACTCTGCACTTCATCATGAATACCTTTGTTTCCTCGGTCGGTTTCGCTCTCCGTTTTCCCATCAGCCTTTCGGTACGTGCCACCATTTTCTGGCCGATTCCCTCTCCCCGAAATGAAGGAATCACCGAAATGTGCTGGATGGTGAAGCTTTCATCATCTTCTATCTGAATACCGATGGCTCCTACGTAACCTTCGCCTTCTTTCCAAAGGAAAAGCTGCCAGTCGGGGCGTTCATTGTACCGTTGCATAGTCTTTTTCAGTTGTTTGACATTTCGCTCCTTGGGCATAAAGGACAACAGGCCCATAGCGATTTTTTCATGTGCTTGCTTGTATCTGTTCAGCATTGGAATCTCCTTTCTTCAGCAGCTGTTCAAACCAGGGAATTTTGCTCGATGGCATCAAAAGCAGAAGACAATCTGGCGGCAAAGTCCTCAGGCGCTTCTTCTGAAGACAGATAGACACAAATAATATCCGGATTAATGTCCATGCGGTGCTGGTAGTTGTTCGGCAACGGAATCGGATGCCGGTGAAGTGCATTTATAAAAAAAGCCAGCTCTCCTGGCAGCAAAAAAATCTCCGCCTGGTTGAATGCCTTTCCATTATCCTTAAGATTCTTAAAAGAAATGTCATGGTCTAATGTACAGCTAAAATTTTTATTATAAGAAGAAATGTTAATGGTCCTTTTTCTTTTGACCAAACATTCTCCCGCCTCCACTTCCACCTCTGCATTCATCAGCATACCCACTTGTTCAGCCAATTGCTCTAAGTGTTCCATCCTGCTCATCCTCTCTTTTTTTTCCAGACCTTTAAAATCATTGTTTAAAAAAGGAATTCGTCACACAAAAACGCCGAAAAGAATCGAAAGACTCTTTTCGGCGTTGTTTACAGCGCTATCGTCTGTCACATTCAGCCAAATCATTCAGGCATTATCAATTTTTCTTGAGCAATCAAACAACTGCAAATTAGCTTTTTAATGGCAACGCCAATATCTTCTGTTCCCCTAATTTGTCAGCTCTGGAAAGAGAAATGGTGTGTTGAGCTGAAGACTTTAACAAACGCCATGAGATATAAGTTTTTCCGCACCTATTGTTTATAGGCAGCGAGAATACAGGCCGAAAAGAATCCAGCTGTTTTGCAGCCGGAAATATTGAGTCACTCTTTCTTAGACTCTTTTCTTTTCTATACCCTTTTACACGAATAAAACACTTTTTCTCCAAAATAAAAAACCGCCTTTCGGCGATTTTCAACCAAACTTTGGTTCATTTTCAAATAGGGAAGACAATCAATATCCCCCTTCGGAATCGTCCTCTTCAGACTCCGAATCATCCATATCGGAATCCTCTTCGTTCTGCATTTCCATATCTTCGTTGTCTTCAGCCGGTTCATCGTTACCGCATGCGGTGAGCATCCCTATTGATAAAAAGCCAGCCACTCCGAGCTTTAACCATTTTCTTTGCACCATTTGCACCGCTCCTCATAACATCATATTTTAATTATCCATACCCGTTGTTTTGAGTGGGAAAACTTTGATCAGTTCCACTAATTTTTCGCAGCGCCTGCGGTCACTCGGCTGCGGCATCAATTCCACTTTCAGGGTTGCCAGCAATTGCGTCTTGACGTACAGCATGTCGCGGAAATGGTCGACCGCGCCGCAAAACTCCGCAAAAAAGCTGTCGCCAGTCCCGAAAGCGGCGGTCCTCAGCTCTTTGTTGTCCAGGCCCTCGATAGCTTGGTACAGCCTGCGCATTTCTTCCGGAATTTCCCCGCTTCCCCACGTATAGGTTCCGATCAATACCACCTCACAACTGGGCAGTTCGGACAAAGGAAATTCTTCTACACGGTACAAATTGGTTTCAAGACCCTGGCTCAATGCAGCCTCCTGCAGCATCTCCGCTAACTGCTCGGTATTGCCGGTGACAGATGCGTAGACGATGGTTAGTTTCGGGTTAAAGTTCGTCAAAGCCATTCGACTGCGACACTTTGGTATACGTCCGTGATTTCTGTTCGAAAAAGTCGGATTTCGTATCGTTCATCATGTCATCGCCAAATACTTGAATCCACGGCATCGGATTGCTGCGCTCTTCGTAAAGATTGTCCAATCCCAACTGGCGCAGCCGTTTGTTGGCCAAATACTCCACGTAGCCGGCAAACTCCTCCAAATCCAGTCCCTCGATATCGGCCAGAATATAATGCGCCCATTCTTTCTCGAGCGCCACCGCCCGATCGATGGTCGTGTAGATATATTGAATATTTTCATCCGTGTTCAATTCTGGATTTTCCGTCAACATGATCCGGATAAACTGGGCAATAAAATAAGCATGCTGCATTTCATCGCGCTGGATATAGCTGATCATCGTACTGGTTTTCAGCATTTTCTGCTGGCGCGCCAGGTGATAGAAAAAAGCAAAGCCGGCATAAAAATAAATGCCTTCCAGGTTAATGGAATTGACGCTCAGCTTGAACAGGTTTTGCGGCGTGGGATTTTGGCGGAACTCCTCGTAGGCATCCAGGATCCCTTCGTTGCGCTTTTGGACGACCGGATCGCTTTTCGCCTGGTCGAAGCGCGCATTCTGCTCGCTGACCGAGACCAGCGAACTCAAGATATAGGAATACGATTCGGTATGGACCGCTTCCTGCTGGGAAATAACTGCAAAAATGGCTTTAAAGCTGGAATCGGTGACATAATCCATCGCCTGGCTCATCGTAGGGGTCTGCAGGCTGTCGAGTGATGCCAGTTGCGTATTGATGCGCAAAAAGACGTCCTTCTCCACATCACTCAAGCTGTCCCATTGCTTGATATCGTCCTGCATATTAATTTCCTGCGCTTTCCAGAAGTTTGCTAGGAGAGCTTGATACAGATCGTACATTTGCGGATAGGCGATATCGTTCCAGTTCAGCAAGCCCGAAGACTGGCCGTTCAAGACGCCAGTCGATTTGTTCGGGTGCTCCGGATTCAATAGTTTAATCTTCGTCAACGGTTCATGCAGGGTCATCGGAATCCTCCTTTAGCTTTGGCACGCTTCGCATTCTTCAATTTCCGCCTGTGACGTGCTGCGGACGTAATAGGTCGTTTTCAGGTTTTGCTTCCACGCTTCCAAGTGAAGATCCAGCAATTCCTTGGCTTTGATGGTATGCGGCACATAAAAGTTAAAGCTGATGGATTGGTCGATATGCCGCTGCCGCGCTGCATTTTGGCGGATGCTCCATTTCTGGTCCAGCACGTGGCGCGCACGGCGGTAATAATCGTATGTGTTATGGTCTAAATCAGGCGCTGTCACCTTGAACTTGAAATTCTTTTTTTCTTCCGCGTATTCAACAGCGTAAAGGGGATCGATGCCATCTGTCGAACCGCCGATTTTGGCGGTCGATGAGTTCGGCGCGACGGCCATCATCCAGCCGTTGCGGACACCCGTTGATGCCACTGCTTGCTGCAATTGCTTCCAGCGTTCACCACTGTAGTTGCGGCGCTCAAAATACTCGCCGGTCTGCCATTCAGAACCCGCAAACTTGCTGAAGGCGCCTTTTTCTTCGGCCAGCTGCATCGAAGCGCAGATTGTCTGATAAGCAATTTCCTCGTACAGCGTATCTGCAAACTCCACAGCCTTTTCGGTTTCCCAATGGATGCCCTCGAGTGCAAGTAGGTGGTGCCATCCGAAAGTTCCGACGCCTACTCCGCGATATTTTTTATTCGTGGCATCGGCCTGCCCGACGGAAATCGTATTCAGGTCGATGACGTTATCCAGCATACGTACCTGGACCCGTATCACCCGCTCCAAGACGTCCGCTTTGAACGCTCTTGGCAAATTGATCGAAGACAAGTTGCAGACGACAAAATCGCCCGGCTTGCGAATCATCACAAGGTTGCCATCTTCATCGGTGTATTCTTTCATGATGGTAGTTGCTGACATGTTTTGCATAATTTCTGTCCTTCTATTCAATTGAGTTCGCTAAACTCAATTCGCATTCTAGATGCAGCTGCATGTCGCCATGCAGAGTAGACTATATCATCACCCTTATACTTGGGTGCCCACCGTTTCGGACCGCTTGGCCCTACTCTACTCGCTTCCGCATAATGCGTGCTTTCGATAGTCGTTCGGCATTTACTCTTTAATTATGAAGTGATTGGGAAAGTTTTTAGAATACATTCGGTTTCTCATACTATGGGTTGAAATTCCATGAGCACTAGCAGCTTTAGCAATGCTTTCGTATTGAACATCACCTACTTGACATCTGTAAGCACTCGTTTTGTGTGGGTCGTTCAGCTTTTTCGTAGAGTCTTTTATAATTCGGAAAATGTTCAGAGCCTAACCGATAATTAAGAGTTGTAGTTTTACTATTCAGTATTTCCGCTGCTTCTTTACCAGAAGAGTACTCTACATTATCGATTATTACCACTCTAGAATTTGCTTTCCTAACAGAGTCAATCATTTTTTGACTTTTAACTTTGCCATATTGATGATTACTTTTTCCAGACATCTGTTGAATTCTTTGCAGTCTTATTGACTCCTTATTAGGGTTCATTGTAAAAACATCCCCACCAATAGAAGTGAATTTGACATTGTAATAATCTGGAGACTCTACTGCTTTATACAATAAAATGTAGTACTCCTCCAACGCATTAAGTTCTTCAGATGAATTAGCTTCTGCTAGAATGATTCTTGAAAAATTTCCCAACCCATATTTCTTAATTGCTCGTTTAAGATATAGACCTGACCCCATGTACACTTCCCAATTATTCTTACGTGTATATATGCACTTTCCAATATACTTCATATTGTTAATTTGATTAGTTGTTTCGTATATAAAGCCAAAAGGATTAACCACATCTATCACCACATTGATTTTTCCTTATTATGCTCTATTACTATACAACTTTCAAAATTAAAGAGATTTAGCACGGGATTGACTTCAATTAAAAGTGTTTCCCCGTTTAGATGGGTTTTCGGCAGCCATTACTGACTGAAGGTGCTAAGAATTAACACAAATTACTGCAGTAAATTGACGTCAGCCCTCTGCCTCTTGTGTGCTTGTTCGGGTTTTGGCGGTTGACTTCGTCCCGGTAGAACATATACGGCGTACCGGTCTCCAGCTGGGAAACCATGATGCGCGCCATAATTTCCATGGCACGGTATGTTTTGCGCGGCAATAAGGGATGCTCTACAGCCTCCTGGTATTTCTCGCGGAAGTATTTTTTATCGGTCTCGTCATAAAAATCCTCAAGTCCGAGCGCGTTGCCGTCTTCGTCTTTCCAGCCCATCACTTGCTTGATTTGGTGCGGACAGAACGTATGCCATTCACCGATGCTGCGTCCATTTTCATCTTTTTCCTGCAGCCGTTCCATAAACAGATCTGGAATCGACACGCCGGTGAAAATATCGTGCGCTTTGCGGCGCTCGTCACCATTATTGGTTTTCAGATCCAGGAAGCCATTCATGATGTCTTTATGGAAGACATCCAGGTAAATCGCTACTGCGCCCTGACGCTGGCCTAGTTGATCAACGCTGACCGCCGTATCATTGACCAGGCGAATCCACGGCACGACGCCTGAAGAATTGCCTTTGAACTTTTTGATATCCGAGCCCAAAGCCCGCACTTTTCCGTAATAAATTCCGATGCCGCCACCGTCTTTGCTGAGGCGCGCGATGTCCCAGTTATTCAAATAGATGCCGTCCAGTGAATCATCGACAGTATCGATAAAGCAGGAAGACAATTGCCCGAAGCTTTTGCCGGCATTCGACAAAGTTGGTGTCGCTACCGTCATGTACAGATGGCTCATGGCCCAATACGCTTCTTTAACCAGCTCCAGCCGGCGCTCTTTCGGCTCGTTCTGCATCAAGGTCATCGCAATGACAAGAAAACGTTCCTGCGGAAGTTCAAACAGCCGCCCTTCATAGTCTTTCGCCAAATAACGGTCAGCCAGCAGAAAAAGGCCGATGTAGTTGAACAGCAGGTCCCGCTCGGGCGCAATTTCTTCGCCCACTTCGGTGATTTCCTCTTTCGAATAAGCCGCCAGAAGCTCTCCTGAATAAATACCGATCTTCGAAAGCTCGTCAATCAAGCTGTAAAAGTCGCCATATTTTCGGAAAGCGGCATAGTTCCGGCTGCTTCCGGCTTTTTCATACAAGTCGCTGGCATACAATTCTGCTGCGGTATATGTCCAGTTGGGCTCATCCATCGTGATGCGGTTCAGCGCATAAAGCAAGGATTGCTCGCCTTTTGCCTGTCCAGCCAATTTTGCTGTCCGTTCCAGCAATTCCCGCGTATCGAGTCCGTATACGTCCGTTGCCCGTTGAAGAGCTTTTTCCACTGCGTTCATTTCCGTTGCCTCAATTTTTGTGTTCATATCAGCACAACTCCTTTGCGTATTCGTTCACTTTCATGCGACGTTGTTTCCGTTCCTGTGCGCTTTTGAATAATTTTTCCTCAGCCGCCGTTTCCGGAATCACGCCGGTTACAGGCGTCGGTTTGCCGTCGCTGTCGACTGCCACCATCGTCAAGATGGCCGTCGTCGTCAAACTTCTGCCGCCGGTTTCAATTTGCTGGCATTCGGCTTTGACATACACTTCCATCGATGTTCTTCCGGTAGATATAACCACGCCCTCTAATATAAGGACATCTCCCACTTTCGCAGAAGACAGGAAATTCACAGTGTCGATCGAAGCCGTCACGACTGCTTTTCCGCTATGCCTCATCGCTGTGATGGCGGCAATTTCATCAATATATGCCAACACGGTGCCTCCGAAGATGGTGCCCATATGATTGGTGTCAGGCGGCAACACCAGCCTTGTTTGAATAGTTCTTGCCACGCCTGCAGCTAATGCCTGTGCCATTTTCATTCATTCCTCCATCTTTGTAAAAAAAAAAAAGAAAACCCCATCCTCTCAGGGAGGATGGGGTTGAAAACGCAGAATATCGAATGAAAACAGCAAAAACCAGCTGCTCCACACAAAATACCTTCGTTATCCCTCTCAGCTCCCGGAGAAGATCTAAACTATAACGAAGGCAGGTCTCCTGGCTTGTGCGTCACCCTTGCCATCTCCTTCCCGTCCGTTGGACAGTGGATTATGATAGCTCGTCAGCACTTACAGTTGCGGGAACAGCTCCGGAATTCTACCGGATTCCCTATTAAGCCTTTTCAGGCACCTTCATTATTGGTCATACTATATATAGTGTATATTTTTCAAAAAACACTAAATATTGTATTTCTAACTATAAATCACTTTGGTCGCTTTGACAAGAACTTTCAAGCGCAAAGCAGAAGATTCTTAAGTCACAGTTAAATACTGCTTTAAAGCCTGTTTGACTGTGCCCATTGTCTTCAATTGGCTGAAGTCCACACGTGCTTCGATCGCTTTTAATGCCAACTCGGGACGAATCCCTGTGAAAATGAGCTCGATGCCGAGCAGTCGCATAATATGATCGATTTTATAAAGGAATTCCCCTACAACATTATCAATATTGTAGATTCCGGATACATCAACGATAAGGCAACTCAGATTCTCTCCCTGAATTTTTTGCGGAATGGCATCGAGCAACCGATTGCTTCGGTCGCCGTCGACCGAACCTACAAGCGGCAGCACTGCAAGACCATCAATGATAGGGACAATAGGTGTGGAAATTTCGTTTTTCAATTGTAGCAGGTCGCGTTCTGTTTGTTTCTGTTCGGTCACATCGCGGATGATCGATTGGATTGCAATCGTCTCTCCGTACTGAACTGGGTAACAGTACAATTCAACATCCGCTTCAGTCCCATCAAAGCGTTTAACGGTTGTCTCCATTAATCCCCCGATGGTACGGTCTTCCATGCCTGTACGGACGCGTTCAGTGATTAATTCTTTATAGTCTTCAGTGAAAACATCCACGACGTTCGCATCGATGAGCGCATCTTTGTCGATTTTGAAAAAATCCGCTCCTGGCTGATTTATATATAAAACTTTCTGATTCGAATGAATAACGATCGTTTCATCCGAATACTCCGCTATTTGCTGATAAATTTTTTCTTTTTCTGTAATGCTCAATTGTGCAGCTGATGATACAGTTGGCATTTTCTCTCACTCCTTTTGGCTAAGAAACTGCCTTGCCATCCATTTTACACTTTTTCAGAAAAACTTTCAGTGTCTGCCGAAACGGAAAAATTTCTGAATAGCCAGGCTTTTTGCAAATACCACCTCAAAACTTGTAAAGCAGAAAAATTATGCTATGATAAGAAATTGTGATTTTAAACTTTTTTTGATGTGGTTTTGGAAATACAGTAACCTTGCGTTATGGATATTGGAGATGCACGATGAAAAAATTAACAGGAAACACTTTTCATTACGGCTGGGTCATCATCGCGATTGCTGCCTTGTCTCAATTTTTTTCTGGTCCCGGACAAACTTATTCCAACTCGATTTTTATTGATTATTATATAGAAGAGTTCGGCTGGAGCCGCTCGATGGTTTCCGGTATTTATTCAGCGGCCACGTTAACGGCAGGCTTTCTTTTGTTTTTTGTCGGACGCTTGATCGACCGCAATGGTTCGCGGAAAATGGCGGTTGCCGTATCCATTGCCCTTGCCGTTGCTTGCTTTTTCAATAGTTTTGTGACGAGTCTGGTCATGCTGTTTATCGGCTTCTTTTTTATCCGGCTTCTTGGGCAAGGCTCCATGGCACTTATCTCAAGCTCGCTCATCCCGCAATGGTTTATCAAAAAGCGAGGCCGCGCCATCAGCATTGCCGCAATCGGCGGCTTGGTCAGTTCCGCGGCTTTTCCGCTGCTCAATGTCTGGCTAATTGAAGCGTTCGGTTGGCGCAGTTCGTGGCTGATTTTGGGGATCATCATCATTGTCTGTTTTACACCGCTCGCTCTTTTCCTCATTCAAAACTCTCCTGAAGAAATGGGTTTGCTGCCGGATAACGGAGCTGTGCTGAAAAAAGACTCCGAAAAAAAACCGGTTGAAGAAATCAGCTGGTCAGTGAAGGAAGCTTCGAAAACCCGTGCTTTTTGGCTGTTGCTCTTGTGTGCGGCCATCCCGGGAATCGTCAATACCGGCTTGACCTTTCATCTGGTCTCCATCTTCGCCGAGAAATCCTTATCACTCGAAACCGCAGCCGGTATCTTAAGCTTAACCGCATTGATCGGCTTGCCCGTCACTTTCATCACGGGAGTTTTGCTGGAAAAAGTTAAAGTGCAGTACATGCTGATACTTGTATTTGCAGGCGAGCTGCTGTCCTTATTTCTCCTGCAAAAGGCTGATTTTTTGGCAGCTGCCGTCGTTTTCGGTCTGGTTTGGGGTGTCAGCATGGGCATTGAACGGATCGTCATGGCTGTTGTCTGGCCTAATTATTTCGGCAGAAAGCACATCGGCAGCATCAGCGGCATTGCCATGGCGATGGTCGTCACAGGATCTGCACTTGGTCCATTACCGCTCGGTATCGCTTTTGATGTTTTTGGCGGCTATCTGGAAATCTTATGGTTTTTGATGATTTTTCCGATTTTCGGGATTATTGCGGCTTTGCTGGCGAATCCACCGCAGAAGCAGGCGGCCGTAAAAAAAGCCATTTCCAAGGAACTTTATGGACCTGCAGAAAACCCTTTACTCGCAGAGTAAAGGGTTTTTTGATTCAGCAGAAATATGGGACACATAAAAAAAGTTGCCCAATTGGACAACCCATTACTTTTCTATCTATGCATCGAACGATTCAGCAGCCAGTTCTTTCTCTGTTTTTGGTTCGTCGACTTTTTTATTGGTTTTGCTGGTGTAAGGCTTAAAACTTTTGGCTTTATTGGCGCCAGCTTTCCAACGGGTCCAGCCTTTCTTGCCGGTTCCCTGGCCTGTACCGCTTTTCACTTTCGCTTTTGCTTTGCTCATTCTAATCACTCCATTACTTACGATGAAGTACAGCTTATCACATCAAGGCCTAGAGTGAAACAGAAATGTTCTTCTTATGTGCGGGAAAGCCCTTTTTTCAGCATGCCCAACTCCAATTCATAATTGACGAAGCAGCGCAGCGATGCAGGAGCAGATCTTTGCCCTTCACCGTCTTCTACTCTTTCTTCTAAGAGGATTACAAACACTAAAAAACAAGAACAACCTGTTGCATCAGCCAAAACATGTTTTGAGCAATATCTATAGCGAAACAACAGTTATTTCAATTAATTGACTAACCCTACTTGCCAAGCACTTTCTGGATGTCCCTTTCAAAGGATTCGGGTTTGTCTTTTGGAGAAAACCGCGACACGATGTTGCCATTCTGGTCAATCAGGAACTTTGTGAAATTCCATTTGATCCCGCTCGATAGGAACCCTTTTGTGTTGTCGGTCAGATAGCTGAAAAGCGGATGCGCATCCTTGCCGTTGACCTTCACCAGGTCGTGCATCGGGAATGTCACACCATAAGTCATGCGGCAAGCTTCCTGGGCTTCTTCTCCGGTGGCTTTTTCCTGGCCGAATTGATTGGACGGGAAGCCTAACACTACTAACCCCTGGTCCTTATAGTCTTTGTACATTTTTTCCAGGCTGTCGAATTGGTCTCTTAGGCCACATTTGGTCGCCGTATTGACGATTAGCATGGCTTGTCCTTTATATTCGCTTAATTGATAGTCTTTTCCGTTCGGCTTTGTCACCGAAATATCGTAAATGTTCATCTGGCATCGCTCCTTATTTGGTGGTTCAAGGCAGATTCCCTTACAGATCCATGGTTTTAAAAGAAGCATTCAGCTCTTTCAGGTTTTTCATCAGCGTGATGGCGTTGACTCCCATAAAGTTGCAGCTGGTGAGTTTCTCAAAGACGGCCTGTGCGACATCCGTTTGTTCAGTTCGGGCCTTTTCTGTCAATGAAATGATAAATGCGCGCTTATCCGTTTCAGATTGCTGTTTGGTCAGCCGCCCTTGTTCAATCATGCGGTTGATGATCGGGTTCAAGGTTCCTGTGCCAAGGCCCAGCCGTTCGCCGATATTTTTCGCCTGCAATTCGTCTTCCTCCCATAGAACCAGAAGCACGAGATACTGCGGAAATGTCAGATTGAACGACTCTAATGCTTTTGCATACATCTTTGAAAAATTGCTGGAAGCTTTGTAGACTTCAAAGCATAGTTGCTGTTCAAGTTTTGTGGTTTTTTCCATTTGCATCTCACCTATACTAATTATTATAGAACGCTTATTTCCACATCCACTGATCCTTTGATCGCTTTTGAATACGGGCAATTCTGGTGCGCTTTTTTCACGTATTCGTGTTTTTTCTCTTCATCGATACCAATAATGTCAACAACAAGCTTTACTGCCAGCTTAACCCCGCCATTATCTTTATCTCCGATCAGTGCAACTGTTGCTGTCACTTCGCTTTTCTCTATTTCCACTTTACCAGCTTCCAATACCAATTCCAATGCGCTGTTGAAGCATGCGCTGTAGCCAGCCGCAAAAAGCTGCTCCGGATTTGTCGCAGTTGTTGCAGAACCCCCAAGAGCCTGTGGTTTTGCTACATCCAAATAGAAAATATTGTCCGGTGAATAAACAGCACCCTCTCTTCCACCTGTATTGATCATTGTTGTTTCAAATAGTGTTTTCATTATATATGTTCCTCCATCCATTTACATCTCACACGATCTACATTAAACTACATCGTACACGATGTAAAAAGAACTGCTCACGTACATAAAAACCTTTATACGCTGCAATGGCGAATAAAGGCTTTTGGTTAGGTACCGCCTATTTTCAATAACTGATGTTTCTCCACCCTGTTGATGTCAGTAGATGAAGGGAATCAGCCGCGCACGCTCTTTCATCCATTGCTGATAATCCGGTCCGAACTTCTCGATCAGCAGCCGTTCTTCGTAATTGATTCGCTGCAGCAAAGCCCATACCATTGCTGCGCCTCCAAGAGCTGCAGCAATGGGGCTGCTGAAAAACAGCGCCATGCCAAGTGTAATCAGCAACAAACCGGTATACAGCGGATGGCGCAGCTTCCGGTAAGGGCCGGTGCTGACAATCTCATCGCCTTCACGAACTGTAACGTAACGTGTGAATTGAGACTTCAGATGCAAAATCCCCCAAAACCGCAGAAAAACCCCCAGCGCCAGTAAAATGATTCCCAGCAATTGACTAATAACAGCAACACTTTCGAACGGCTCCAGTTCCTGCAAAAATGCCGCCGCAAGGATTGTGCCGATCAAAGCCGCTAAAATAGAGAAAAAAGTGCGTTTTTCCAATGGATCGCCTTGCCCGATGCCGCGATTTCGAAAAAGCAGGAATTCACTGATCCAAATCAAGCCTATCGCTGTAAAAATCATTTCGATAATGGTCATAGCACAAGCCTCAACTTCCTGTTCTTTTCCTTCCAATATTATAGAACATTTTGAAGGAATACAATTTCCAGCCCTTGCCAAACAGGCTTATAAAAACTCGACAGTAGAGAAACTCTTAACAAGCCGTTGTTTTCCGAAGCTCGCCGCTCGCTTTCGGGCCCGCACCCTGCTGCTCTTACTTGTTGTTCGAGCGGATGAGTTTTTTGCGGGAATTTTGGCTGAACGACTGCAAATTTCATTGAACGACTGTAAATCCTGCTGAACGACTGCAAATTGGACTGAACGACCGTAAATTTATTTGAACGACCACAAATTTATGCGAACGACCGTAAATCTACAGCGCATGGATCTGAAGACAGATAAAAGCCTTTTGCCGACTTAGCAAAAGGCTCTTTCGTAAAATGTTATCCAACTTTCCTGAATCACTTTGAAAAACCGCTGGTTCTGCCTGCAATTCACTCTTCCGTAGAAGAGATTTCGACCAGCATCGCCGTAAATGCGATAAAGACAATCGTCAATGAAATTACCATCGTGAACATTGTTCCTCAACTCCTACCAAGTTTTGAATCCTTCCGAGCCTGGAGGTGCATGTTGTATCATATGGCTTAACGGAATTGCATAAGCGATTAGAATAAGCAGAACAGCGAGACCAATCCAAATCCACCAATTTTCCAGCCATTTTGGCGTACGCGACATGTCGCTTTCCGCCATTGGGAAATCCACCATATCTTTTGGCTCAACAGCCTTAGGCGACAAGAACATGGTCATGACAACGATATAGATTAGGATCATTGCAGACACGAAGAGAATGCTTCCGCCGATTGCCATTGTGACATGGTTCGTTAAGAGGCCATCAAACCAATCCATCGCAGAAGGATGATCGTTGTAGCCTGAATAAGCTGTTCTTCTTGGAGCGCCGAGAAGACCCAAGAGATGCTGTGCCGTTGACATCAAGACCATACCGATTGACCAAGTGATAATTTGGACCAGTCCGAGTACTTTCATGGACTTGGTGAATTTTCTTCCCGTCAGATAAGGGATCAGCCAGAACGTCAATCCCATGAAGGTCATAGCTACTGGAGTTCCAACCGTAATGTGGAAATGTCCAACAATCCATAAAGTATTATGGACCACTTCGTTCAACTGAAAGCTGGCATTGATGATACCACCAGCTCCGCCCGGAATAAAGAAGGCCATTGCGATGAAGATGGAAGTAAAGCGGATATCTTTCCAGGGCAGTTTGGTAAACCAGCCGAAAAGGCCTTTCCCGCCATTTTTGCGTCCTGCAATTTCAAATGTCGCGAACATCGAGAACGCCGTCATCAAAGAAGGAACAATGACCATAAACGTCAGGACAACCTGTAGAAATTTCCAGAAGTTCGAAATCCCGGGTTCTGTCAGCTGATGATGAAAGCCGACTGGAATTGAAAACAGGATAAAGAGAACAAAAGACAAACGTGCCAATGAATCACTGAATACTTTTACGCCAAGGATTTTCGGTACGATGACATACCAAGCCATATACGCCGGCAGTAGCCAGAAATACACTAATGGATGTCCGAAAAACCAGAACAAGGTACGGCTGAGCTCTACATCAATGGTATCGGTCCAGCCGAAGGCCCAAGGGATGTATTGGAACACGACTGTTGCTACCACACCCAGACACGCGATAATCCACATGATGATAGTGGTGATGGTCATGAACGCGAACAACGGGCTCAACTGCCCTTTGTTATTTTTCCGCCACACTCGGTAATGCCCAACCAATGCGAAACTGCTGATCCACGTTCCAATGATGAACAACGCAAGTCCTACATAATAAAATCCACTTGCCTTCAGCGGTGCATAAAAGGTGTACAGGACAGAAGCTTCTCCTGCTATGATCATTGCTGTCGCCATCACGGTCCCAAGCAATGTTACCCAGAAGCCGACCCAGGAAAACAAACGGACTTTTGGCCCAAAGCTTCCGAGGCTTTTGCTCATACCGGTAATAAAGAAACCAAAAATGAAAAATGTCGTAAATATAAGTGCGAGCAGAACGCCATGTGCCGTTAAAATTTGGTAATAATCCAACCAAGCCGGCAGCTGAAGGGCATCATTGCGGATAAAAACCTGAAGCAGCCCACCTAAAGTACCGATTAAAAATGCGACATACGCTACTCCAATATTCCATAAAGCGAGTTTTCGATCTTGCACAGCAATCATTCCTCGTACACCTCTATCTCTGTATACATCATATGGTGCCCCGTTCCGCAGTATTCATTGCAAAGAATCAAATAAGTGCCGGGTTTTTCAAATGTGTAGGATTTTGTCGTAATGCGGCCTGGAACGACCATCATATTGACTTTTGTATTATCTATGGTGAAACTGTGGACCACATCGGTACTGGTCACTTTAAAAACGATTTCCTTACCAACCGGCACTTTCAGGTCAGGAGCCGTATAGCCGAAGGCCAGGGCAACAATGGCCACCTGATATGTATCGTCGTCCAATTGGGTAACACCCGGATTATCAAACGGCGCGGTCTCGTTCACTTTTTTGGGATCGATGGTGTCCATCCCTCCCGCAGGAGTATGACCTTGAGAAAATGCGCTCACTCCGACTACGCTTAAAAACACAATCAGTGAGACAATGCCGAATACCAGCCAAATTTTTTCATATTTATGAAGATGCATTCCAATTCATTCCTTTCTCTCTGCCTTAACGGGCTACATACAATAAATAAACGGCAACCCACATCACAACGATGATCAGTCCCACTATAAACACACTCACTAAAGTACCTTTTAGGTTAGGTTCCGGCTCCCTGCTTTCCTGACTCATTTCTTCTCACCTCTTATGCAAATCATTCTTACTTTTAGCCTATGCTATACCCATGTTTTGTACTGTGACATTTATCACAGCTAAGAGGTATTTTTAACAGATTGACAAATTTCAGACAAAAAAAAGAGCCTGCCTCAGGGGCAAGCTTTTTTGCTAATCAATTTTGCACAAATAGATGGGACAGTTCTCACAATTTGTTTCTACCTTTAAGTGCTCAATATCGTGAAGAAGTATTTTCCCTTCGAATAAGGTCACCACACCACGCTTTTTCAGATCGTTCAGCATCCGATTGACCACTTCCCTCGTCATTCCGCAAAAGTTCGCCAATTCCTGGTTGGTTAGCACCATATCGATCAAAATACCTTTTTCCGTTTGAACCCCATAGCTATTGGAAAGCCTGATCAAAGTGGAGTACAACGCCCCTTTTTTGCCATGGAGAAGCAAATCCCGGAATTTTGTCTGGGTTTTCTGCTGATCGATGCCCATCCACTTCATAAAAGCCATGGACAGCCGCCCGTTTGAAAGCAGCGCTTCTTCCAGATCGTTTATCGAAATATAGAGACAGATCGTGTCTTCGATTGCCCGTGCATCGAGCATGTATTTAGGTGCTTCAGAAAAAATGGTCACTTCGCCGACCATTTGGCCCGGTCCGCAAATTTTCAGTGTAAGCTCCCGGCCGTTCGGCGTCACTTTTTCAATCCGGATTTTTCCCGAACGAATGATGAAGACTCCGCCAATGGCATCTCCTTCACGAAATAGATAGCTGTCCTTCTTCAATTCTTTGACTTGATGGCGCATGGACAGCAACTCCTCCATGCCAACCAATGCATCTCCGTTTCCTGTATCAGCCTTCAACTCGACCCCACCTTTCCTGATTCTTTCCGAATGTTTCATTTACTTTATTTTACCATGAATCCCCTAATTTATTACGTAAAAGTTCATCATTCCGACATTTATTTCCAAAAGCTTATAAAAATAAGAAGGAACTCTATGTGCCGGCAGCGAATTTACTAGTTAAGAGACGAGGAGGAATGCTTTATGACTTTAAAATATTCCAATATTCTAGTAGCAGTAGACGGTTCTAAAGAATCCGAATTGGCATTTAAGAAAGGCGCAGCCGCAGCGGCTCGCAACAAGGCTACTTTGCACCTGGCCCATATTATCGATAACCGTTCATTTGGTTCGATTGAAGCTTATGACCGCACAATTGCTGACCGCACGAAAAAAACATCTACAGAACTACTGGCTAAGTACAAAGATGAAGCACTGGCTGCTGGTGTCGAAAACGTAAACGTCATCATTGAATACGGAATTCCAAAAATCGCCATACCAAAAGAATTGGCACCTAAACTCAATGCCGATGTCATCATTTGTGGTGCTACCGGTTTAAATGCTGCTGAACGATTCATAATGGGCAGTGTCTCCGAACGAATTGTCCGCACAGCCAAATGCGACGTGCTGATTGTTCGCAGAGAACAAGCTGACGTACTAGCAGACGAATAGATAAAAGCCTTTCCCCAATAAAAATTTGGAGAAAGGCTTTTTTTGGTCTTTTTTCCTCCTTCATATAGTCTACCCACTCTCTTTATCCGCTGACAATCCACTTACTTTTTAACCAGATATTAAAACAAGTCTTTAGAACTAATTAGTCAGTTGTCTGACACTTTGTCATGTTCGAAGTCAAATTGATAAGAAACTGTAATAATAACTAGGTTTATGCGGTGGTACAATGGGTCTGCTGGATTTTTCCTCAGGCAACTGAATTGCCAGGAAAAATCATTGATTTGGTATAAATTTTTCAGGATAACTTATAGATAGCCACGGAAAACGAAAGGGGAGCAAGAGTTTGAATACAATATCAAAATTTCTGATGATCGCTTTATCAGCTGTATTGGCGTTAACAATGTTTTTGCCTACCGCAAATGCTGACAAACTGAGCGATTTAGAGAAACAAAAACAGGAGGTTCAACAAAAGCAAAGCGAATTGAACTCCGGAATTCAACAAAAAACAAGCGAAATCTCTCAAAACCAAACCACACTCGAAAAAATCATCGCAAAAATCCGCGAGTTGGATAACCAAATCATCGAAACACAAACTAAAATTGACGTTGCTCAAGCCGAAATCGACCAGACAAAAGTCGAGATCGACGAATTGAAAAAATCTATTGAAGAGTTGGAAAGAAAAATTGCAGCACGCGAAGAGCTTCTAAAAGAACGGGCACGTGCAATTCAGTTAAGCGGCGGCTCAGTTGATTACATAGATGTACTTCTTGGAGCAAACAGCTTTGTCGATTTCATCGACCGATTCTCAGCAGTCAACATCTTAATTGAAGCAGACCGTGAAATCATGCTTGAGCAAGCAGCAGACAAGAAACTTTTAGCAGAACAAAAAGCGGAAGTCGAAACGAAGCTGGCTGAACAGGAAGCTAAAAAAGCGGAATTGGTCAACTTAAAAAATTCACTTGATGCGCAAAAAAATGAACAAGCTAAACTTGAAAGTGACTTGAAAGCAGAACAAAAGCGCTTAGCCAAAGAAAAATCAACGCTTGAAACAGAACACAGTGAAACGGCGGACATCAGTGCCGATCTTGAGAAAAAAATCGGTGCAGAGCAAGCACGTCTTGCAGAAATCGCACGCAAAGCAGAAGAAGCACGTTTAGCTAAAGAAGCAGCCGCACGTAAAGCGGAAGCCAAGCGTCAAGCAGCAGCATCTGCTGCTGCTTCAGTAGCTTTGACACCTCCACCTGCTCCTGCCGCAAGCGTTACACAAGCTTCTGTTTCTTCCAATGTCGGCAGTTCAACATTCATCCTGCCTTCGACCGGCCGATTCACTTCTGGATACGGTGGCCGTGACATCGGTGCTGGAGCAGAATCCCATCTTGGAATGGATATTGCAAACTCACCTGGAACACCGATTGTTGCTGCAGCCAGCGGTATGGTTTCCTATGCCGGCAATATGGGCGGATATGGAAATGTCGTGATTCTTACACATTCCATCAATGGCCAGACGCACGCGACTGTCTATGCACATATGAACTCAATCAATGTGTCCGTAGGCCAATCAGTTTCCCAGGGGCAACAAGTCGGCGGAATGGGCAACACAGGCCGTTCAACCGGCACACATCTTCACTTTGAAATTCACGTAGGACCTTGGAATGGCGCGCGTTCAAACGCTGTCAACCCTGCTCCATACGTACGATAATATATAAAAAAACCGGCATCTCTTATGAGATGCCGGTTTTTTTATATTGTTGAGAAAGAATCCAGTCATACAAGGGTCGTTCAAATTGGAACCACTCCCCCATTGTTTTAGTGGTTCCAGCTGAGAATTCGTAAAGTGTTCACTGTCACTTTGTTAGGACAAGATCATGGATTGTTGCTGCTTATATTGTAATGACGTCGATTACGAATCGGTACTTCACATCTGAAGCTAATACGCGATCATAAGCTTCAGCAATCTGGTCCGCTGAAATGACTTCAATGTTCGGAACAATGTTGTGTTCTGCACAGAAATCCAACATTTCCTGAGTTTCACGGATTCCCTCGATCATCGAACCTGCAAACGACCGGCGATGGCCGATAAGAGAAAATACATTTACGGATAGCGGCTCTGCAGGCGCACGCACGTTTACTAGAGCGCCAGCAATAAGAAGTAAGAGTCCATGTCGAGTTTGGCGCTTACCATGTTGATGATCAAATCAAAGGTGCCCGCAAGTTTCTCGAAAGTTTCAGGGTCGCTAGTGGCATAGTGCTCTTTTGCCCCGAATTTCAAGCTGTCTTCTTGCTTATTCAATGTTTGTGACAAGACGGTAACTTCAGCACCCATGGCATGTGAAATCTTAACAGCCATGGGTCCAAGGCCGCCCATACCAACGACCGCCACTTTCGCATTCCAATGATTGAGCGGTGAAAAAGTTGTAATACCAGCACAAAGCAATCGTGCCGCAGCATCGAGTCCAATATTATCTGGAATTCGGACGACAAAACCTTCTGTTACCACGATGTGAGTAGAATAGCCGCCTTGAGTCTGTTCGCCGTATTTGTCGATACCGGCATAAGTCGGAACATTTCCTTTGAGGCAATACTATTCTTCGCCTTTTTCGCAATTCTCGCATTCGCCGCAAGAATCAACCATACAGCCCACTCCTACACGATCTCCAACTTTGTATTTAGTGACCTCTGCTCCAACTTCTGTAACAATCCCAGCAATTTCATGGCCAGGTACAAGAGGATAGTTTACTGGGCCCCATTCGCCGTGTGCAGTATGAATGTCTGAATGGCATATCCCTGAATATTTGAATTCAATCAGGACGTCTTAGGTGTCAAGATCGCGGCGTTTAATTTCCGTTTCTTGAAAAGGCGCGTCCGGACCGTTGACCGCTCGTGATTTAACAGTAATCTTTTAAAAATCTCATACATATTTTCAAGAGAATTTTCTTGTACTGTCTATTAACGAAAAACCACAATCAGGTTCTCCATTAATTTTTTATACAATGCTTTTTTCTCTTTCCTACTCAACCTTAAGGGGTATAGTTAACTCTAGGTCAAGCAGGAAGCAGCGATGTCTCTTCTAGATTCCTCTGTTTCGTGTAAGAAAGCTTTGACATTCAACAAATCAAATGATAATTTTTTTCAAATCCTTGAGTTGACTCGAAGTATAGCTTATAAAAAAGAGAAGAAAAATAATGAAGACTTTTTCCATCAGCACAGTTGCAAAAGAATTGGATTTGACCGTATATACCTTGCGCTATTGCGATAAGGAAAGACTTATGCCTTTTGTAGAATGGACACCAAATGGGACACGCTTGTTTAAAGAAACCGACATCAGCGCATTAAAAATCGTGGAATGCTTGAAAGCTAGTGGCATGCCTATTAAGGAAATCAAGAACTTCATTGACTGGTGCTCTGATGGAGACTCCACATTGCAGCAAAGATATGACATATTCATGGAACGAAAAGCTACGGTTGAAGCACAGAAGGAAGAACTGAAAAAGACCATGGAAATCATCGAACATAAATGCTTCTATTACAAGACCGCTTTGGAGGCTGGAACGGAAGATATTCATAAAAATAAAAAAATTGGGGGTTTGGACTGACATAGAGCTGACCACCCCACTTTGACTTGGAAAGCAAGTCGCCTCTAATCATGTTAGTTACTGTATGAATACAGCCACAAACATTGTGGCAATACAGTCGTCATCCTTTCCTTCAACGTGTTAAAGTCGCTCTTCACTTACCTGACGCAAGAGGCAGAGGCCAGGGAACCGTATTTTTACCGGAACGTCATAAGCAAAGTTGTGCGGCAACGAAAAAAGAGACGGCCAGCCGCCGAGCGCAGAAAATCAGTTCCGTTATACTGAATGAGCATGAAATCAATGATTTTCTGCAATTCATCGAACATGGCTACAAAGCGGACCTGGAGAATGGACTCGCACGCCAACGGTTTAAACGGGACAATGAACGGGACCGGGCCATCAAATATTTGAAGGCCTATTTGGACATTCGGGAAAGCCGCTATCCTTGTTCAAACAAAGTTTCTTTCCTATTTGTGATGATTTTACGGCGGCACAGTTCGTCCTTAGTCTCGGCGGGCCACAGCAACATCAAAACCACTTCTCTCTATACAAACCTGTCCATGTCCAACAAGGACAATGATCAAGTGTCATCAGTACGGATGACGAAAAATCAATTACTGCCTACAGACATGAAATTTAAAAAAAGATGACTCCGGCACAATACCCGGCGTCATCTCGTCGCAGCTTAGCTGCAGTGTACTTTTATTAAACTGTCCATTAAATGGGGCTCAGTCAATGATGCACACTGTTTTTAATTGATATTAAAAATAATTCATCGGATTCACGGCGTTTGAACGCGCTCCGTTCCATGAGCCAATGTGGATTTCAAAGTGAAGGTGAGGTCCGGTAGAACGTCCGGTGCTGCCGACTAGTCCAATCGTTTGACCTTGTGAGATCGCTTGGCCATTAGAAACCTTAATGGCACTCATATGAGCGTAAACCGTTGCATAGGATTGACCATTAATTGAATGTGTCAAAATCACGACGTTTCCGTAAGCACCCATCGTACCTGCAAAGGAAACATATCCTGTCGCTGCTGCAGAAATGGGTGTGCCCGTTACATTGGCAATATCCTGCCCTAGATGCGATTCAGCTCCGTCCCCGATATCCCGTCCGCCAAAGCCAGACGAATAGCGGCCTGGTGCAGGTCGGATAAACATCGCGCTTGGTGCAGGTGCAGCTACAGCTTCTTCAGGAGCACTTATAGCTGGGCTTTCGACTTTCGGCTTACTGATGGATGCTGTTTTGGCTGAGGCTGCCTTCGCATTATTTGCAGCTTCCGCTTCACGGGCTGCTTGAGCATTGGCTTCTTCCTTGGCTGCAGCTTGAGCACTGGCTTCTTCTCGCGCTGCAGCAAGTGCCTTGGCTTCTTTCTGCGCTGCAGCTAGTGCATTGGCTTCTTCTTGCGCTGCAGCTAGAGCACGCGCTTCTGCTGCGGCTTTTTCAGCTGCTATTTTCCGTTGGCGCTCTTCCTCTGCTTTTCGGGCAACTTCAGCTAAACGGGCTTGTTCATCGGCAATTTGTTGTTCCAGATCCGCACTGATTTCAACGTATTCGTCCCGTTTATTTTCCAAGCCGCCTTTTTCAGTTGCCAACCGTTGCTGTTCGGCTTCCATATTCTTAACCAGACCCGCCTGTTCTTTCTTTTGGCCATCTAAAGATGCTTTTAAACCGACCAATTCAGCACGGCGCGACTCCTGTTCGCCAAGTTTGGCTTCCACTTGCGCTTTTTGTTCAGCCAACAATTTTTTGTCGGACGCCTGATTGCGCATGATTTCACGGTCTGCTTCAATTAACGTATTGACGGCTGAGAATCGGTCGATGAAATCGACAAAGCTATTTGCCCCGAGAAGAACATCCACGTAATCCACCGAACCACCGCTCAATTGGATGGCACGAGCCCGTTCCTTGAGAAGCCCTTTACGTTCTTCAATTTTCCGCTCAAGTTTTTCAATCGATTTTCTCAACTCATCGATTTCCACTATCGTTTGATCGATTTGGGCTTGGACGTTGTTAACCTTTGCTTCTGTATCGTTGATCTGTGTATTCAAATCCGCTATCTTCGCCGCCAGCTGTTCCAGTGTTGATGCATTTTGATTGATTTTTCCTTCTTTTTCAGTGATGCCCGAATTCAGTTCACTTTGCTGCTGTTGTGCTTCTTGCTGCTTTTGTTCCATTTCGCTTAGTATGTCCGCACTAGACATTGGTACTAAAATTGATAAGGCCAATATAGAGGACAAACCCGTTACCATCCATTTTGAAATCAAGTGTTTGTTCCCCTTCCAGAATCTTTCTCGTACTTTAAACTATTTATCGCTCGGCTAAATCTTAAAGTTGATCAATCTATGAAGCATAAATCTATATAAATTAAGTGTATATAAGTTAAGACGGAGTATGTTTCCTGAAAAATTCCGACTCGCTAAGTGTAACAGCTAAACATTTAGTTTCGGTTACAGTTGTGTTTCATTTTCTTCCAATAACGAAATGCAACTGTATTATTTTGATAATTTAGATTATTAATTCAGATGGGTGCTTCATGCTGTAAATAAAAAGGAGGATATATGCCAGTTCAGCGAGTGAATCGATGTTTTTCCGGACGAACTATCCAGTCAATGTTTAACTACCGGGTCAGGATAGTTGAATAAGCCACTAATAAAGATAATAATAGCGAGTGAATAGCTAATGTTTTTTGAAAGGCGTCCATTTATTTAAGCTATGGATGTAATGAATTTTATACCAATTCAAACAATAGAAAGGTGATAACTCTATGAAAGCTGTTCAAGTGACTGGGTACGGTGATGTAGATAAGTTAGAAATAGTTGAATTAGCTATGCCAGAACCTAAAGACAATGAAGTGCTCATTAAGGTAAAGGCTTGTGCCATTAATAATACGGAAATTTGGATGAGAGAAGGAGCTTACGGCACTGGTTCGAAGTCCGGATGGCGACCAGAAGGAGTACACTTTCCCCGAACTCCCGGTTCAGATATATCAGGGCGAATAGTAAAGGCAGGGAAACTTGTAGAGAGATCCATGATTGGAAAAGATGTTGTCCTTTTCCCATTCACATCAAGTGGAGATGAAGGATCTGAACATATTTCAGAAGATATGTCCTTCATTGGTTCAGAATATGATGGTGGATATGCGGAATACGTGGTGTGGAATGCTGATCTTTGCTTTGATATGCCTCTTCCCAACTATACAGAAAGTGCGGTTTTTTCTGTTAGTGGGTTGACTGCATGGCACATGACAGAACAAATTCAAGCTCAACCTGGAGAGACTATTATGGTGACTGGGGCAAACGGTGGTGTTGGATCTTTAAATGTACAAATTGCCTCTAAAGTATTTGGTGCTAAGGTCATTGCGATTGTGGGTGACCTAGAGTTGAAAGAAAAAATGAAGGAACTCGGAGCAACAAACGTGTTGTCTTACAAATCAAATAATCTTGCTGAAGAAATAATAAAAGTGAATGGCGGTCCGGTTGACTCGGTATTAGATGTTGTGGGCGATGCTTTGTTCTCGACCTCCCTTCAGGTATTGAAGAAGGGTGGAAAATTCTGTACCTCTGGGTCTGCAGGTGGTCAGAATACAGAACTTGATTTTAGAACTTTGTATTTAAAACATATTACTGTTTATGGATCTGTTTTGGGCACTAGGGAAGAATTTAAACGTATGCTAAACGCTATTTCTGAAGGTAAAATTAAACCGGTCATCGATCGAACTTTTCCTTTGGAAAAAGCAAGAGAAGCTCAAATTTATTTTAAAAAGACGGGGAAATTAGGAAAGATTGTCTTGTTGCCGGAAGAATAAGCAAATTCCAAAAAAGTATTCTATTATTATAGTTTTATCATATTGCTAAACTTTGAATGCATGTTTTAAAGCGGATCACCTGCGTTGTTTAATATAACCGTTCGTAAAAATAGACATTTTCGGACGCTTTCCAGACATAGTTAAAGAAAATATTCTGCAACTATGAGAAAACCCGGCATCTTTTCCAAGATGCCGGGTTTTTCCTTCTATCTATTCTTTTCCTCCGTACAGCTGCTGAAGTTCTTCTTCTGTCATTTTTTAACTAGAATATTGCTTCTAAAATAACCTTTCATAAACTCAAACTCCATTAGACGATAAAAGACGCATAGAAGATGATATTCAATCTTTTCTCCCCTCTATAGTCCATTACTTAATTTTTAAAGGATATTTTATTGGTTACAGCTGAATTAATTTGAACTAAATAAATATTGATTTAATGTATTATTTAAAATAGGTACTTATTACCAAATAAATAATTATTCACCTATATTAAAGTGTTATAATACCTATATTAAGTTATACATAAGACCTTTATAATTTGATATAATTAAAAAAAAATGTAACGATGAATTTATTGCCGTATTCAACATGAATTGACGATTTACACACAAAAAAAAATAGGACGAACCAAGACATTGGTTCGTCCTATTTTTTTAATGGAAAAGGCGACATAATGGTTACAGAATCTTTAGATTCTCAACTCTACATAAAATAGCCCTATTCTCTTCTTATTTGAAATAGGTTTGAGTATGTGGGATCTGTTGAGAACATGCAGAAAAATTCGGAATCGATAAGAAGAGATAAAGCTTCCAAATGAAACACAGGAGAAGATGGAGTATTAATGAGCAGAAACGAAAGAACAAACCATTGGCCAAACCTAATAAAAGTCCCTGGTTCTCATCAGAGACAATGTTGTTATTTCAAAAACGCTGCTCCCTCTAAATTTAATGCATCTGCGATTGGGCAATAATGAGTAACTCCTTCCAGGATGTCGTTAGATTGATAGTTCCCGTTACACAAAATAACTAAACTGCGTTTCTCTTCTCTGCACCTAAGACAACTGAAAAATATTGAGAGAGTTATCTGAATCCCCTTTTCATCCATTCCGTTCATGTCTCTTTGTATTAATTGAAAAGAAATTAGCAAAAAAAGATTACCCTTTTGCCAGCAACATTTTTGGTGCTGGTTATAGTTTTTGTCCAACAAATTGAATAACATGTGATAAACCATTATGGAGATCGCCTTCGTTTCGAACAACTTCTCCTAAGAAAAAGTGAACGATACGCCAATCGCTAAATTCGCTAAGAAATTCCTCTGGCTGATAAAGAAAATCCAACTCTTTCGGACCTCCGCTTTGATAAGGGAGTTGATAGCCGGAATAAACTTCCGCAACAAAATACCCTCCCGGTTTCACAGCTTGCTTTACTCCTTTGAGTGTTTTTCTCCGAATCTCACCAGGGAAATGACCGAAAACACATACAACTTCGTCCCACTGATTTTCTTCCCACGTGACATCTGCCAAATCGACAAGTTCCGTATGTACCTGAACACCTTGATTTTTTGCCAACTTATTCACTTTATCAAGTCCAGATTCTGCAAAATCCCACGCAACGACATCCAGCCCTTGTTCAGCCAAGAAAACAGCGTTTCTTCCTTCCCCTTCTGCAATTGACAAAACTTTTCCGCTTACCGGTAATAGAGGCTGGATTCCCTTTAAAAACACATTAGGCGCAGTTCCATAAACGTAGTTCTCATTTCCGTATCGTTCATTCCAAACATTCATAAATTCCCATCCTCGCTTTTTAAGAAGTATGTGTTCACTTTCCCCTAACTCTTTTGAGCAGTAAATTAAGACTTTGTTAATCCTTAGTCTTTTTTCAATGCTTTCAAAAAAGAAAAATTTTTAAACCTGCAACTCACTACTTCCAGCTTGGAAATAAGCTCATTCTATTTATTGCCTAATTTCTCTGCACAGGATATCAGAAAATAATATAAGTTCAGGATACGCCTTTTTCTAAAGGTATCGTAAACCCAAAAACGTAGCGTCCATTTTTAATGTCCAAACCTTATTTCATCTTTATGAAGCTCGACGATTTCCTTCGAAATGGCCAATCCGAGACCACTTCCACCAGTATTGCGAGTTCGTGAAGGGTCGGTGCGGTAAAAGCATTCAAATATTTTTTCCGCATCCGCTTTAGAAATTCCCTGGCCTTGACTGATGATGGCCACATGATATTCGTTTTCGGTAATGCTTCCCTCCATCTGAATCGGCGCAGTGCCTTCGTAATAGCGGATGGCGTTATCCAGAATGTTGCTCAATACCTGCCGGATCATCAGGCTCATTTCTTCGCACTTTATCTCCACCAATGTTTTCGTGGCAGCTATATCCCACTCTTTTAATTGCTCCAACCGCTCAACCATTGCTGTTAGGCGTTTTGCTTCCCCGTGGAGTGAGTGGAATAATGCGGTATTCCCTTCAATGACCCCGTTACTGAGGGCCTTCATACAACCGTTTAAATTCGATAAAGGCGTCCTGAATTCATGGGACAAATCCGAAACAACTTTTTGCCTGGACTGTTCCTTGAGTTTTAAATGTTGGACAAGTTCATTCTATTCTTTTCCTCCATACAGTTGCTGAAGTTCTTCTTCTTTCATGGTGAAACGATGCTCTTCAGCCGGAAACGCCCCAGATTTCACTTCGTCAACATATTGGGTCAAGCCTTTTTTCATGATGTCGCCGGTTTCTGCATAAGACCGCACAAATTTCGCCAAATGATGCGCCCCGTATTTCAGGACGTCGTGGTAGACCAGGACCTGCCCATCCGTTTCACTGCCGGCTCCGATGCCGATCACCGGAATCGTCAGCGCCGCCGTGACTTTCTGTGCCAATTGATAGGGAATGCATTCGAGAACCAGCATGCAGGCTCCCGCCGCTTCACATGCCCGTGCATCTTCAATCAGCTTTTGAGCAGCATCCGCCGTCTTCCCTTGAACTTTATAGCCACCCAAAACGCCGGCTGTCTGTGGAAGCAATCCCAAGTGAGCGACAACTGGGATGCCGGTGCGCGTCAGTAATTTCACGACGTCCACAACTTCATCTGCGCCTTCGAGTTTTACTGCCTCCGCTCCCGTTTCCTGAAAAATGCGCACCGCATTGTCGAGTGTGCGTTCTGCACTTCCATGAAATGAAGCAAATGGCATATCCACGACTAAAAACGTATCGGGTGCGCCGCGACGGGCCGCTTTTCCGTGATGGATCATATCATCGACAGTGACTTTCACCGTAGAATCATATCCCAAGACGACCATTCCAAGGGAATCACCCACTAAAATCACATCTACACCAGCCTGCTCGGCAAGCTTTGCTGATGGGTAATCATAGGCCGTAAGCATGGCGATTTTTTCATTCTGTGCTTTCATTTTGATGAGTGATGCTGTATTCTTCATTTTTTTCTCTCCTTTTGGGAGGAAAAACCGAAATAAAGCCCATCGGTTCCAAAACTGGACAGACGGGCGGTAAGTTTATTAGTGGTTTTCTCCGTCCCTGTCGATTTATGATCAAGGCAGAACTATGAAATTGTTGAGTTTTTTTACCGGGTGCAGTTCAACAATGATACCGCCCTTATTGCCACTATAGCAGAAGCAGGCTTGTTGGAACATCGTTTAGATATCGCTGGAATCTTTTATCATTGGAGGATGGAAGAGTAACCACAAAAAACGCGTTCAACTTATATACTTTCAATCTTTTCACTTTATTGTGTCCCTTATTTTGTCCGGTTCCATTGAGAAACCGCCACCGACCATGGCAATGATTTGGCGCATTTTTTCATCCTTCCCGAAATGCTTATTTCTATTTATTCTTCAAATTGGAAGTTTTATCCTTTTGTGCTATAGTAAAAAAAACAAATTCAGCCATCGGGGGATTATCATGCCAGCACAGGAAATCGCGGTAGAAAAGATAACAGCCAGTCTAACCCAAAGTCCCTATGTCCGAGCCATTTTCCTGAAAGGATCCATGGGCAGAAATGAGCACGACGAGCATTCGGATATCGACCTGTATTGCCTGGTCGAAAAAGAGCAGGAAGAATTGTTCCTAAGAGAGCGCATCACTCATCTGCAGGCTTATCGGCCAGTGCTGTTTCAGGACGACATCTTCATCATTGCCCCTCAACTCATAGCAGTGTTTGATGATTTGCTGCATATCGACCTGTTTACGGTAACTGTGGAATCATTCCCGGCAAAGGATTTTTTTAAGGTTGTCTATGATCCCGAAAATCTGCTGGACCAATTTGAAGAATCGCAGAGCCTGGAGCTCAGCAAAGAGGAATACACAGACCATGTCATTGATGTTGCCTGGTTTTTATTCCAGTACCGTAAAGCGGCTGCCAGAGGAAATAACATTTGGGCAGTGAAGATGCTGTGGCACGTCCTTGAACATTTAGCGCGGGTTTTATTATACCGGTACGCACCGGCACGGGCACAGTTGGGATTAAAAGCCGCAAGCCAGTCGCTTCCCGAATTTGTCTTTTCAGAAATCGAGAACATCTCCAGTCTCATGACTCCAGCGGATCATGCGCAGGCCGCTTCACAAATCCGGCAGCTGCTGGCCAAAGAAGCCGTCTGGATAGATGAACGCATATCCGGTCGCGATAAAATTATGCCGTTGATGAAAAAGATAATCGAAATACAGAAAAATTGAACAAGCGAAAACCAGATCCGAAGGCTAAACATCCACAAAATCTTCTGCAAGCGGAGGACAACCTTTCATTATGGCAGAATAAAAAAACTCAGCAGCAGCACTGCGGCAATGGCTGATTCTGCCAATTGGCTGATCCAAACATTTTCGCTTTTCGCGTATTTCCATTCCATCAAAGCCCGGCTAAGCGAACTGATGAAGAAAAACAAAAAGAGGTAATATACCCAATTGATGGTTCCCATTAATTGATTTCCCAAGGTCACTGCACCGACAAGAAAACCGATCATGAGAACCGCTTCGATTAACGCATGTGCCCGGTTCAAGGGCCAATACAACCATTCTTTGCGCTTGGAAATTTCCCAGCGCTTTTTTACGTAACGCCCTACAAAAAAGTTTGCAATAATATAAAACAAACAAAGCATGAGTGCCTTGGCTATCAAGCTTTTTCCGCCTCCTTTTCAACAGTCAGTCAGACCCTTCTTCAGCCAGCCACTCTGTTCTCAGCAACGAGAAGATATAGGCATCATGAGATTGATTTCGTTGATGCAAATAGCCGCGCAATCGCCCCTCTAATGTAAAACCAAGCTTTTCCAAAAGCCGGTTTGATGAAATGTTTTCCGGAAACGTTACTGCTCCAATCCGATACAGATCGAGTTCTGCAAAAGAATGCTTTAAAACACCGCGAATTGCTTCCTGCATCAATTGCTGGCGCCAATAATCGGGATGCAGCTCATAGCCGACTTCCGCTTTTTTTGCTTTTAGGTTCAGGTTGTTCAAACCAATTGTCCCGATAAACTGCTCTGTCTCCTTAAGGCGAATCGCCCAACGCATCCCTCTTTCCACATTAAAACTGGCATGGAATGAACGGATCATTTCGACTGCCTCTTCCCGGTGGACTAAAGGTTCCATCCCGTAATAGACAATAACCTCTTCGCGTGACATGATATCAAAAAATAAGTTCGCGTCCTTTTCTTCAACCTTCTCCAGGCGCAGCCTCTTTGTTTCCAGTATTGGGAATTCCATCATTGTCCTCCTTTTCAATGGTGTAGACATAAACTTTTTTCCCGGACAGGACAATTTCTTTTTCCACTGCCATGCCGATATGCTTCGCGACTTTTTGCGAAGCACGGTTATTCCGCTGGATCAGCGAAATGAGCCGGTCTCTTCCCAGCTGATGCAAGCCATAATCACGCAAAGCCTCTGCCGCTTCTTTGGCATAGCCTTGACCCCAGAACTCTTTGGCTACCCAATAGCCAACTTCCAGTTCATCAACCTCTTCAATGGTTTGAGACACCAGTCCGGCATGGCCGATCCGTCTGCCATCTGTCTTCCGGATCAGCAGCAGAAGACCGCTTTGTGAATGTTCCTGATAGGAGCGATAGATCCAGTATAGAAATTTAAGGGCTTCGCTTCTATCTCTCGTCTGCCCTTTGCCGATATAACGGATCATTTCAGGATCGGATAGCAATGACCATAAAAACTGAAAATCCTCATCCCTATAAGCTCGAAATTCGAGCCTGTCAGACTGAAGGTACATGATATCAAACCCCTTTACTGATTTCAAAACCAGAAGTTTCTAAAGATCACGCGGATTTATGATGGCCAACACTTGATGATCCCGCCATTGGCCGTTAATCTGGACGTTTTTTATGGCAATTCCTTCTTTATGGAAGCCTGCCTTTTCCAGAACCCGAATGGAAGCATCATTTCCCGGCATGACCCCAGCTTCGATGCGGTGCAATGCCAGCTTCCGAAAAGCATAAGCCACAATCAGCTTTACAGCTTCTGTCGTATAACCTTTATTGTTGTGTTTTTTGTCCATGGCATATCCCAGCACCGCGCTTTGCAGCGGGCCTCTCATTACCTGAACCAGACTGATTGTACCAACCAGTAAACCTGTTTCATTCTCAAAAATCCCAAAGCTGTAGGCCTGGTCATTTTCTTTCTGATCCGCATAAATTTCAATCATCTCCCGCTGGATCAGCAATGTATAGAAATCCGGATAGCGTGTCATTGAATACGCTTCAAAAAAATTCCGGTTGTCCTTTTCCAGCTTCAGCTTTTCCGCTGCATCTTCAGGACTCAAAAACCGGATATGCACCCGCTCACCTCTCATTTAGACATCACTCCTTTAGTTTAGAACGTTCCACGTGAAACAAGCTGCCAGTACACCTGTTTACTCTCCCATGGTTTTGCGGAAGCCATAAAAAGGCCGGTAGCCCTGTGCTTCGTAGAAGCTGCGGGAGGTGCTGCTGGCCAGCAACTCCATGCGTGTTTTCGGATACTGGCTATGAACAAACTGCAGCAGTTTTTTGCCGATTCCTGATTTCCGGTAATTTTGCCTTACCAGCAATTCGCAGATATAGAGCGAAATAAATCCGTCTGTCAGTCCACGCAAATACCCGATCAATTGCCCGTCAATTTCAGCAACGACTGCCAAAGTAGAGTTGGTCCAGGCCTGTTTTAAATCTTGTTCCTTCGTGACAAGGTTGTTCCATTGCTCCTGTTTGTTCAATTCATGGATGGCCGGGAAATCATCTTCCTGGTAAGGCCGGATTAAAATATCTTCTTGTGGATTCACTGGCTCTCCTCTCTTCCTGCTTTCGTTCAGCAATGTGATTATTTCTTCGTTTTGCTGAATCTGCTTTTCCGAATTAAGGCGGATAATCCTAACCCACCTCAATGCCATGGCCGCAATGAAAATAGGGATAACTATAGCAAGTGCTGCGATGGCATCTCCCATCTTTTTCCCTTCTTTATTTTAGATATTAAATATAACCGAGACAAAGTCCCGAAATAAACTCACGCCAAAAGTGATCAGAATGACGGTACCCGCCAATGCTTCCAGCAGCGTGTACATATAGTCGTTTGGGTTTTCCGCGTGATTTTTCTCAAATCCTGCGCGAATCAAGATCTGCAGGGTCCCGATAACAGCAGTGATGATCAATATGTACATACTGATTACTGGACCGTATTCAATAAGTGCAAAAGACATGATAAAGACAACAATACCCGCTCCCACATTCAATATCCTGTCCCATTTTTTATGAAGATCATTTACATGTTCAGTTGAAAAAAATTTTCTTCTCTGCACACCGAGAATTTTTCTTAGGGACAAATTCACCAAAAAAATACTGGACAAGGTTCCGAACAAAAAAAGTACGACCCGCCATCCTACATCTTCAAAAACCACTCCCACAACCCCCTTCGCCTGCGACTGCCCTTCCTGCTGTTCTTCCCGAAAACAGGCATCCGCCAAGAAAAGTTTCTTCAAGCGACCGGTAGCCGTGGACACCGCCGCCACCGAAGTCTGCCACTTCTCCCGCAGCATACAATCCAGGCACCGATTGGCCGTTGTCATCCAGCACTCTGGAGGACAAGTCCGTCTGCAATCCGCCCAAGGTTTTACGGCTGACGATATTCAGGCGAACCGCAATGAGCGGCCCTTTTTTCCGGTCCAGCAACTTATGCAGCGCAGCCACCCGGATCAGCCGGTCTCCCCGATAATTTCGGGCGCCATGTTTGCTCCAGACCGGATTCCAGTTTTTAATGCCTTCGGTATAATGCCACATCCGGTCGCGGTTGACGATGCGCCCTCCTGCTTTTTCCGTGATGGCGAGCATTCTTCCGTCGACATGCTCAGGCACACCCGACAGCATGGTTTCCGGAGCTTTTCCCAAACGGCTTGGCCAATTTCTTCTGATCAACTCATGATTGCCTCCGATGCCGCCGCTCGTCACAACGACAGCTGGTGCTCTATAGCAGAAATCATCTACTCCTTGCCTTGAACTCGCCTCTCCACGCTCTGCATCACTCGGCTCGAGGATCGAACCGGATACACCCATCACCACTCCATCTTCAGTCAGCAGCTCGTCCACTTGACGCCTGGACCGAAACTCGATCAGGCCTTTTTTCATATGTTCACGCACTCGCCTCTCGAACGGCGCTACGATGCCGGGCCCGGTTCCCCAGACGATATGAAAGCGTGGCACCGAGTTGCCATGGCCTTCCGCCAAATAGCCGCCTCTTTCTGCCCAGCCAACGACCGGAAAAAATTTGACGCCCATGCCGGCAAGCCATGTCCGTTTTTCATTCGCCGCAAAATCCACGTAGGCTTCTGCCCATCTCTTTCCCCAATGATCCTCGTCTTGCTCCCTGTCAAAACCGGCTGCCCCAAGCCAGTCCTGCCACGCCAATTCTTGTGAATCATTGATGCCCATACGCCGCTGTTCAGGCGAATCGATCAAAAACAGACCGCCAAAGGAAGCTTCCGGCTCCTGGTCAAGCAGCATTACTTTTTTGCCCGCGTCAGCGATTTCCGCTGCCGCCACCAGCCCCGCAAGGCCTGCCCCCACAATAATCGCATCAAATTCCATCCCTACATCCCCCCTTGATGTTGAATGATTCAGGTACTGTTTTTTCTCCGCGGGGTTGTGTCCCCACGGAGTGAAGTTTATCTTTATCGTATCATGTGGGTTTGGAAAATTATAGATATTTTTAGCCGTTTTCTGATTGTTTGATTTATTCTAGTTGTAAATTCGGCTGAACGACCGTATTTTTTTCTGAGCGACCGCAAATTCTCCTGAGCGACTGTATTTCTTGTTGAACGACTGCAAATTTTGCTGAGCGACCATAAAACCAGCGCGAAACAACCAACAGATTTCATTGGAATAAATAAAGAAAATATTTCCAGTCGACCAACCTAAAAACACCCGGAACCAGCTTTCTGGTCCCGGGTGTCGCGTATTACTCCAAATGCTTCCGTTGGAAGTCTGAAATATTTTCGTATTCTTCTGTCAGCAGACGCGATAAGCGAATGTAAATCGGCATCAGCTCTCGGTATACACCAGCTGCTGCTTCGTCCGGCTCATGCGTATGTGTCTGGCCAATCATTTCAGAGACGATGCTGAAATCCTCGATTTCTCCTGTGGCGTACATACCGAGAACGACAGCGCCGAGGCAGGAGCTTTCAAAGCTTTCCGGAATGATCACCGGCTTGCCGAAAACGTCCGCCAACAGTTGGCGCCACATTTCCGAACGGGCAAAGCCACCCGATGCCTGGATACGTGTCGGTTCACCGGTCAATTCCTCGACCGCAAGCAATACGGTATACAAATTGAAGACGATGCCTTCAATAACTGAGCGGATCATATGCTGCTTTTTATGATGGATGCTCAGTCCGAAAAACGAGCCACGAGCATTGGCATCCCAAAGCGGCGCACGCTCCCCCGTCAAATACGGATGGAACAGCAGCCCGTCTGCGCCAGGATTGACCGTTTCAGCGATTTTTGTCAGCACTTCGTACGGATCGATGCCGAGGCGTTTCGCTGTTTCCACTTCTGATGAAGCAAACTCATCCCGCAGCCAGCGCAGGACGATGCCGCCATTGTTGACGGGTCCACCGACCACCCAATGGTTTTCAGTCAATGCATAGCAGAAAGTCCGTCCTTTCGGATCTGTTTTCGGTTCTGCGGTAACGGTGCGGATAGCGCCGCTCGAGCCGATTGTTACTGCCAAAACGCCCGGTTCGATGGCGTCAACGCCAAGATTGGCTAAGACACCATCGCTTGCGCCAATGATAAAGGGGACGTCTTCCGGAATGCCCATGAACAGGGCATGTTCCGGAACGAGCCCTGTCATCCCATGCGTTGTCGGAACCGGCCGTGACAGGTATTCAGGCGTAATGCCCGCCACTGCCAACGCCTCTTCGTCCCAATCCAAATTCCGCAGGTTGAAGAGCCCTGTAGCAGAAGCGATTGAATGGTCGACCACATATTCCCCGAACAATTCATGGAAGACATACTCCTTGATGCCGATAAACTTCGCTGCCTGTTCGCAGACTTCCGGCATGTCATCTTTCAGCCATACCAATTTTGCCAAAGGCGACATGGCATGGATTGGCGTGCCGGTGCGCAAGTAAATTTCATGGCCATTCAGCTGTTCTTTTATGTGCTTGGCGTGCTTCGAACTTCTTGTATCGGCCCAGGTGATGCTTTGCGTCAGCAGGTTTCCTGAGGCATCTACCGCGATGAGGCTATGCATCGCCGAACTGAAGGACACCAGTTTCAGCTGCTGCAGATCAATATCGCTTTTGCGGATTGTTTTTCGCACAGAGGTTAATACTGCACGGAAGATTTCTTCCGGGTCCTGTTCCGCTATGAGCGGACTCGGCGTTTCCAGTGCGTAAAAAACGGTAGCGGCTGCTATTACGTTACCGGATTTATCGAACAAAACGGCTTTGGTTGAAGTGGTGCCGATATCCACCCCAAGATAATACGACAGTTCAGGCATTGGAACCCTCCTCTGTATACAAGAAAGAGAAAAAGGAAGCATGCCCTTTTTCTCTTCAAGTTTAATTTAGATACAAATGCTTATGATCAACACTACCACGAAACCGGTGAGACCGATAATGGTTTCCATCACCGTCCAGGATTTCAATTTATCTATGGCGACAGCGCATATCCACACAAAACAGTGTGAACGATCACCTGTTATTGTTTAATCCTTTAACACTTGCTCCTATTTCTTCTCTACTGCATGCCCGCCGAATTCATTGCGCTGTGCTGCCACGACTTTTCCTGCAAAGGTATCGTCTTCCAATGAACGGTAGCGCATCATGAGCGACAAAGTGATGACCGGTGCCGGAACATTTAAATCAAGCGCCGTTTCCACGGTCCATTTGCCTTCACCTGAAGAATTCATGACGCCTTTGATGCTGTCGAGTTTAGCGTCTTTTGAAAATGCGTTTTTCGTCATTTCCATCAAGTACGAGCTGATGATGGATCCATTATTCCAAACGCCAGCCACTTTTTCGTAGTCAAAATCAAATGGGCTTTTGTTCAGGATGTCGAACCCTTCCGCGATAGACTGCATCATGCCGTATTCAATTCCGTTATGGATCATTTTCAGGAAATGTCCACTTCCCGCTTCTCCTGTGTACAAATAGCCGTCTGGTACGGAAATGTCCTGCAATAACGGTTCAATGGTTTTGAACTTTTCTGCATCGCCGCCGATCATTGCACAAATTCCGTGGCGTGCCCCTTCTGTTCCGCCGCTCGTCCCGCAATCAAAAAAGTAAATGCCCTGCTCTTTCAAGGTTGCTGCACGACGTACCGTATCCTTGTAGTTCGAGTTTCCGCCATCAATAATGGAGTCTCCCTCTTGGAGCAAAGGCGTTAATTGGGCGATGACCGATTCGGTAATTTCACCCGCCGGTACCATCAACCAAAGCGTACGAGGTGCCTTTAGCTCTTTCACCATTTCTTCAATAGAAGAAACTTGGCTGAAACCACTTTCTTCAATTGCCGCGTGGCTGTCATATCCGACAACTTTATGGCTGTGGTCCACCAAGTTAAGCGCCAAGTTCAATCCCATTTTCCCTAAACCAATAATCCCGATTTCCATTGTGGAATCCTCCTCTATAATAAAAGAATTTTTTTCTTTAATGAATTAATTGTATCAAATATTTTTCCATTCGCAACATGTTATTGTATAATAGACGAAAATACTTTTATAGAAACGAGGCGCGGATCATGAAAGAACAGCAATTTGCGCTGGCTGCCATACGCGGTAGTTACCGCCATTTCAGTGAAAAAGAAAAAAAGATTGCCGATTATGTATTGAATGACCCAAAGAATATCATCCACTTGACCATCAACCAGATTGCCGACGAACTGGGGCTGGCTGAATCGACCATTTTCCGCTTTTGCCAACGAATCGGCTTTAAGGGATTCCAGGCCTTTAAAATATCGCTTGCTGCAGAAGTAGTAGCACCGTTAAAAGACATTCATGAAAAAATTGAAGAAGGCGATAGCATCAGCGCTGTCACCGAAAAAGTCTTCCGCTCCAATATCAAGACCTTGGAAGACACCCTGCAAATTGTCGATTCGGAAGCGATGGAGCAGGCGACTGAAAAATTGATGAAAGCCCGGAAAATCGACTTCTATGGAAACGGCGGTTCCGCTATGGTAGCCATGGACGGTTACCATAAATTTGTCCGCCTGGGTCTCCAAGTCTCCATGAATCTGGATTCCCACATGCAGCTGATGGCTGCATCCCAGCTTCAATCGGACGATGTAGCGATTGTCATTTCCCATTCTGGCTCGACCACTGACGTTTTGGACGTCCTAAGGGTCTTAAAAGAAAAAAGCGTTACCATCATCTGTGTCACCAACTTCGCCAAATCACCTTTATCCAAAGAAGCGGATATCGCTCTTTACACGCTTTCAGAAGAAACCGATTTCCGCTCCGAGGCCTTGTCATCCCGCATCGCCCAATTGAGTTTGATCGATGCGCTTTACACCAACTTGATGATCGCCCGCGGCGATGAAGGCAAAAAAGCCCTTCAGAACCTGCGCGAAGCGATGGCTCATAGACGTTTATAGACACAGAAAAACTCGTTCCTTGCATTAATGGCGTTGAAATCTTCAGCCCGCCGAGCATTGGCATAGCCGTCTATCCACTGGACGCCGAAAACCCTATGGATTTAATGAAAAAAGCCGACAAAGCCATGTACGAGGTCAAAGCCGATGGCAAAGGCCATTTTCAATTCAGTAAAGAAGCGATATAAATAACCCCCACACAGCAACTTTCAATGCTGCATGGGGGTTATTTTATTGCTGCCAACCAGTCAATCCTTGAAAAGGCAATTCTTTTCCTGCCTTCTCACAGTCCAAGCAGACATTTTGACAGCTCTGCACTGTCTGTTATAAGTTAGTAATGTTAATTCCGATAGAATTTATCAGGATTACTTTTTTCAGAAAAGGAGAGTGACTATGAAAGCCTTATGGAGACGATACTTGAATGCTTCATTGATTTTTAAAATTACCATTGCACTTATACTTGGCGTTGCTGTTGGGTTAGTTTTCGGAGAGCAGGCAGCTGTTCTGGCTCCGCTGGGCGACTTGCTGCTGAACTTGTTGACCTTTCTGATCATCCCGCTGATACTTTTTACCATGATGGTCGGCATTAACCAATCTTCCATCGGGGATCTCGGCAGAATGGGTGGCAAGGTTTTCATCTACTACGCCCTCAGTTCTGCATTTGCCATTGTTGTCGGTTTGGCCGTAGCCAGTTTTTTTCAGCCAGGAACCGGCATGCAGCTACAGGGCAATGAAACCTTCGACGTTCCGGATAATCCCGGGGTAATCAGCGTCCTGCTGAACATCGTTCCTTCCAATATTTTCACTGCTTTTACCGAGCTTAATCTGCTCGGCATCATCTTCACCGCCCTTGCTTTTGGCATCGCGCTGTCCTATATGCGCCATTCCAGTGAATTGGAAAGCTTGGGCGACCATCTATATAAAACTGTAAATGCGCTGAACGAAGTGACTCTGGTTGTACTGAAAGCCGTTCTGCAATATGTGCCAATCGGGATTTTTGCCATCATGGCCGAAACTGTCGGGAGCCAGGGCTTCGATACACTTTTGTCACTCGGTGAAATGGTGCTGGTATTATACGTGGCCCTGATTGTCCAGGTTGCGCTTTACACATTGATTTTGCTGCTTTTCAAAGTAAAGCCCGGACAATTTTTCAAGCAAGCGCGTACACCTATGTTGACTGCATTTGTCACCCAGAGCAGTTCAGGAACTTTGCCACTGACTTTGGATGCCGCTAAGAATCTGGGGCTTTCGAAAAGCCTATACGGATTCAGCCTGCCGCTCGGTGCGACCATCAATATGGACGGGGCTGCCATCCGCATTGCTGTTTCAGCCGTTTTCGCAGCAAACCTTGTAGGCAATCCTTTAAGTCTTTCCGAAATGCTGATGGTGGTGCTGGTCGGAACTTTGGCATCCATCGGAACTGCTGGCGTTCCGGGTGCCGGAATTGTCATGATTGCCACTGTATTTGTCCAACTTGGCTTGCCGATGGAAGCCGTCGCATTGCTGGTTTCCATTGATGCATTGGTCGGTATGGGCTGTACCGCACTGAATGTTACCGGCGACCTGGTCGGGACCACAGTGATTGATAAAAACGAAAAGAAAAGAAAAACTGCATAACCCGAGAAAAGAGGCTGCCAGGTAGGCTGCCTCTTTTCTATAAATCCCATTTCAGTTATTCTGATAGTACAGCAAAGGAGATGGCTCTATTGACAACAATTGGTTTGGTACGTCATGGCATAACGGATTGGAACATAAAGGGCATCGCCCAGGGATCTTCGGATGTCCCGTTGAACAGAACAGGAAGGCAGCAGGCCCAGTCGCTTGCAAACCGCCTTGCCACTGAAGAAAATTGGGATCTGATCATCTCCAGTGATTTGTCCCGCGCAAAAGAGACCGCTGAAATCATTGGCCAAAAGCTACAATTGCCGGTCAGCCATTTTGACACGCGGCTGCGCGAAAGAAGCGGCGGCAAGATCGAAGGCACAACAGAAAGAGAGCGCCTTGAAAAATGGGGAACCGATTGGCGCAAGCTCGATTTGGCGATGGAAAACCTGGATGTGGCAACTGAAAGAGGACTATCCTGCCTCGAGGACATCCTGGAAAATTTCAATGGCCAGCGTGTGCTGCTTGTCAGCCACGGGGCTTTAATTGGTCTCACACTGCAAAAACTGCTGCCTGAAAAATTCAAGGAAACCTCCATGGACAATACCTCCATCACGATTTTAAAAAACACCGAAAGCCAGTGGAACTGCTCGCTGTATAATTGTACTGTACATCTGGCGAAGAGCGAAAGTTATTGATTGTTGGCATAGCTTACCGGCTCTAGCAATTGGCCAAAAGCCGCTAATTCGGGGTAAAAACTATATAATAAACAGTCGCCGACAAAAAAACCAACACTGACCTTACACGACAGTAGAGAAGCGATTGTGTTCTGGCATTTCTTAACTTGTGCAATGACCAATTCGCCCAAGCATCACATGCTCAACTTATTGGATATCGGGCTGACTGATATAAGAACTGCTGCTTCCTACCCAGCTCAAGGCTTTTCTTTGAGGCGTCATCCAGCCAACCTCATTTCCGATATTTTCACAAGAATAATTTACTGAGAGATACTTGGACAGAAAAAGATAAGCGATGCCTGCAGAACACACATCAAATTGCAGAATGTGATAAAGTTAATAACAGTGAGAACCACAAATTTGAACGAAAAAGGAGAGATTCTTGATGTATATCGTAACCAACCGTATTAAAATGAAACCGGGATTCGCAGAAAAAATGGCTCCTAACTTCGCCCGCCCAGGTGCATTGCAGGAAATGGAAGGATTCATCAAAGTCGAAGTGACGATTACACAAGACTTGACCGAGTATGATGAATTGAACGTTAATATGTATTGGGAGACTCTGGAGAACTTTGAGGCCTGGAAAACCAGTGATACCTTTAAAGAAGCCCATAAACGCCCTGAAGCGAATGCGGACAGCAGTGAACCAAAAAAAGAATCGCCAATGCTTGGCAGTGAACTGGTGATCACCAAAATCGCCGCCCTTATTGAAGCCAAAACTTCAAACTGATGAATACAGACAGATAGCCTGGTTTTGGCTGTCTGTTTCTTTTGTGCCTGTCTATTTACTGTCTTATGAATTATATTACTCAGCAAGGAGAATTTTTATTGAACACTTCAAAACCTGCTTTATGGACAAAAGACTTTATCGTCACTGCCTTGGTGAACTTTTTCTTAGTCCTCATTTTCTATCTCTTGATGGTCACCATCGCTGTATACGCCGTCGAAGAATATAACGCCTCAACGAGCGAAGCCGGACTGGTTACCGGGATTTTCATCCTGGGTGCTTTAGCTGGAAGGCTGATCATTGGCCGTACCATTGACAAAATCGGCCGTAAACGGACCTTAATCATCGGTCTCGCTTTGTTTACGCTGACCACGTTCTTCTATTTCCTGAACTTCGGGCTGTCTTTTCTGCTGCTCAACCGCTTTTTGCACGGCATGACCTTAGGGATGGCAAGCACAGCAGCCGGAACCATCGTTGCCCAGATCATTCCAATGAGACGCAAAGGCGAAGGAATCGGCTATTTCAGTCTCAGCGCGACATTGGCGACCGCTTTTGGGCCGTTTATCGGGTTGATGATGAGCCAGTACAGCAGCTATGAAATGATTTTCGCATTGTGCTTAGCTCTAGGCACAATCAGCTTAATCGTGTCTTTATTTCTTTATGTACCACCAATTGATGCCCCGCCCTCCACTGACGAAACGAAAGGGTTTAAAATTTCCGATTATATCGAAACGAAGGCCGTCCCAATTGCACTCGTTAGTTTGGCAGTTGCCCTTTGTTATTCCAGTGTCCTGTCTTTCATCAACTTTTACGCCATGGAAGAGAATTTGGTGGAAGCAGCCAGCTATTTCTTCCTGGTCTATGCATTGGCAATATTGGTTTCACGGCCATTTACCGGTCGGCTGATGGATTTGAAAGGTGCAAACTTTATCATGTATCCAGCCTTCGCTGTTTTTGCAGCAGGATTGTTCTTGTTGAGCTTGTCGAGCAGCAGTACAGGCTTGCTGGTAGCCGGTGCGTTGATCGGCTTTGGCTTCGGCAACATGCAGTCAACGGCACAAGCTGTCGCAGTCAAACTGACGCCGCCTCATCGGATGGGGCTTGCAACCTCGACGTTTTTCATTTCGATGGATGCAGGGCTTGGCTTTGGCCCGTATCTGCTAGGCTTTGTGATTCCGCTGATCGGTTATAGTTCGCTGTATGGGATACTTGGCTTTGCGGTTCTGGCTACTGCGGTTCTGTATTATGGGATGCACGGCAAAAAAGAGCGCGCGGACGCGGCGGCTTTGGCTTATAAATAAAAGAAGTTTGCTTTTAAGTGCGTTGCAAACAGTTGGTGTCAAAGTAAACTATATAAGTTGAACTAAAGAAACTAGCTTTTCGCCAACGCTTCGGCCGCTCTGGGCATGCCTCCCGCAAGAAGCCAGGCAAAGAACGCCTGTCTTCTTGCTTCGCCTAGCCCCTGGACGCGCCGGCGCTAAAAAAATTAGTAAATTCAAAGCAAGCTTATGATTTTCCCCTGTAATCATAAAAGAGTTGGAGCAATTTAGCTGATTTGCACAATCTCACCAAGAAAGTGCTTGTTGTTAAATCTGATTATTTCACTAATATAAAAAAAACGGCCACTTGGGCCGTTTTTTTTATTCTTCCTCTTCTTCTGCTTTGTCAGCAATTGCTTTGGTTTTATGGACCGTGCCGTGTGGATGTTCAGGCGGCGCGTAGATTGAATAGATTTTTAAAGGGTTATCGCCCGTATTTGTGACGTTATGCCATTTTCCTGCTGGAATCATGATGGCATAGTCATCTTCGGCGTTTTCTTCGAATGTAAGGTTGTCCTCACTGTCGCCCATTTGGACAAATCCTTTTCCAGACTCAATCCGCAGAAATTGATCACCTTCTTCATGGACTTCCAGGCCGATGTCATCCCCCACTCTAATGCTCATCACGGTTACCTGCAGGTTTTTTCCTGTCCACAAAGCGGTACGGAATGTGTCATTTTGCTTGGTCGCCTCTTCGATATTCACCACAAACGATTCTGCTCCATAATCTTTTAATTCCATTGCCAATTCCTCCTCCGAATTTTCTTAACAGCCTTCTATACCTCTGTTTGGACTAACTGAAACAATTTGGAGAAGTCTTGTCTTACACCAGTAATTGCTTGACCAATTCTTTATTGCGCTTTTTGAATACTTCATTATGAGAAGACACCATCGCGATTTTGTTCGCGTCCGGCTGAATATAATGCTTGGCTTTATTGACTGCATTTGCCGCGTCATGGAAGGTTCCGGCAATCAAATTCAATTTCCCTTCATGCTGCAGGATGTCCCCCGCTGCAAAAAGGCCAGCTACTGAAGATTCGCTGCTCGGCGTGCCGGTGATGTAATAATCATCTGCAATTTCAATGTTCAAGGGGCTATTGCCAAGCAAACTGATGTCGCGTTCGTAACCGTGATTGATGATCATTTCGTCGATCGGCAACACTTGCTTTTCATTTGTTTCCTGATGGGTCAGTTCGACAAATTCAATGGCATCCCGACCATCTGAAGCGATCAGGCGCGTAATATTTGTATGCAGGCAGCAAATGGCTGATCCGTTCATGAGCTGTGTCACTTGTGCTTCATGTCCTGCAAGTTCCGGCTTGCGGTAGGTGACGTATACTTTTTTGGCGATTGGCTCCAGCTCATTGGCCCAGTCGATTGCAGAATTTCCGCCTCCCGAAATGAGGACCGTCTTGCCTTTAAAGCGACCCAGTGATTTGACCGTGTAATTCAGATTGGATACTTCAAAGCGTTCGGCTCCTTCAATCTTCAGTTTTTGAGGATTCAGGATACCACCACCCACTGCGACGATGACCGTTTTCGACAAGTGTACTTGGCCCGAAGAACCGATCAATTCAAAAATACCTTCTTCGTTTTTCGCTATGGATTCTACTTTTTCGTCTAATACGACTTCCGGTTGAAATGTCAGCCCTTGTGCAACTAATTGGTCGATAAGTTTGGCTCCCTGGATTGGTGGCTGTCCTCCCACGTCCCAAATCATTTTCTCGGGGTAGACATGAAGCTTGCCGCCCAATTGCGGCTGAAATTCGATAATCTTCGTTTTCATTTCCCGCAGCCCGCTGTAAAAAGCTGAATATAGCCCCGCAGGCCCCCCACCTATAATCGTTACATCAAAAAGCTCTTTTTCCACCATCTATATTCACCCTATCCTTTTATATTTCGTATTGACAACGCTAAAAATTAGTCTTATAGTATTGATTGTACTGAAAATGAGAATCATTATCAACGAAAAAGAATATAAATTTAGAAAAGGAGGTTTTTGGGATGGTGCGCTTATTCACCGAGGAGCTGAATATCGGTTATGGAGACCGGTTGATTGTCAAAGATTTGACCGTCCAAATTCCAGACAAGAAAATCACAACAATCATCGGCTCCAATGGCTGCGGCAAATCAACGCTGTTAAAAGCGATTACTCGGGTGATTTCGCATCAATCCGGAACAGTGGTATTGGATGGCAGCAATATTGCACTGGAAAACACGAAGTCCCTGGCAAAGAAAATGGCCATTCTTCCTCAAACCCCGGACAGTGCCGCAGGGTTAACGGTCGGCGAGCTGGTTTCCTACGGCCGTTTTCCTTATCAGAAGGGTTTTGGGCGACTGTCCAAAAGGGATTACGAGATCATCAATTGGGCACTCGACGTCACCGGCACGCAATTTTTCAAATACCATCCGGTTGATGCTTTATCCGGCGGCCAGCGCCAACGTGTCTGGATTGCGATGGCATTGGCACAGGAAACCGAAATGATTTTCCTAGATGAGCCGACCACTTACCTGGACATGGCCCACCAACTGGAAATTTTGGAGCTGCTGCAGCAACTCAACCGGGAACAGGAACGGACCATCATCATGGTGCTTCACGACCTGAACCAGGCGGCGCGTTTTGCCGATCACATCATCGCCATGAAAGACGGGCAAATCGTCAAATCCGGCAATTGCCACGAAGTCATTACCCAGCCCGTATTAAAAGAAGTATTCCGAATCGATGCCGAAATCGGGCTGGATCCACGAACACAAAAACCGATGTGCACAACATACAACTTAATCAAAGGAGTCTAACCGACATGAAAAAATTATTCTTGCCCCTATTTTTATTTACTTTGCTGCTGATCCTTGGCGCCTGCAATTCCGAATCAACTACGGAGGAAACTGAAAGCGCCACTGCTGACCAAACTTCCGATACCATTACATATGAATCTGAAAGCGGCCCGGTTGAAGTTCCTGCAGATCCACAACGTGTAATCGTACTATCTTCTTACACCGGTGACGTTATGTCCTTGGACGTTCCTTTAGTGGGAGTCGATTCTTGGTCAAAAAACAATCCGCGTTTTGAAGAAGCGCTGGCAGATGTGGAAGAAGTAGCAGACACAGACCTTGAGAAGATCATCGAATTAGAGCCTGACTTGATCCTTGGCGGCTCAACCATCAACAACATCGATAAATTGAGCGAAATCGCACCAACGGTCACATTCACTTACGGCAACTTGAGCTATTTGGATCAGCATCTGGAAATCGGAAAAGTGCTGAACAAAGAAGAACAAGCCCAAACCTGGATCACGGACTTCCAGCAACGCGCACAGCAAGCCGGGGACGACATCCGCGCTGAAATTGGCGAAGACACAACCGTTTCCGTTATTGAAAACTTCGACAAGCAAATCTATGTATTTGGAGACAACTGGGGACGCGGAACGGAAATCCTTTACCAGGAGATGAAATTAAAAATGCCTGTAAAAGTGGAAGAAATGGCTTTAGCAGACGGTTATTATATGCTTTCTCAGGAAGTATTGCCGGAATACATGGGTGATTACGTCATCTTCAGCAAAGACAGCACGCAAGACAACTCATTCCAGGAAACTGACCTGTACCAAAACACACCTGCCGCTCAAAACGGCCAAATCTTTGAAGCCAACGCCAAAGAGTTTTACTTTAACGATCCGATCACACTGGAATACCAATTGGAATTCTTTATCGAAAACTTTTTAGGTGAATGATAGTGCTGTAGAATCATCATTTTGTAAAACGCTTTGGGCATGGCTCTCGCAAGAAGCCGGAAAAATCATCTGTCTTCTTGCTTCGCCTAGCGCCCGTGGACGACGGCGCTGAGAAAGTTACTTCACTAGCGATAAGTGTCTATTTCTTCACTCACTTACCAGCAGTTTTTTGAAATATCTGTTGTGTACGATTAAGTAGTTCAACTTATATAACTAATAATTTCATTCGACTTCTATACTAAAAAAGAGGAATTCTGATTTTAGAATTCCTCTTTTAATCTCAGGAAAAGATGATGATCAATGAGCCCCAAAGTTTCCTTTCCAATTAAATTTATCTTAAGCTTACTTGCATTAGTGCTGACACTCATCGTCTCTCTGATTTTCGGGGCGGCGGACATCAGCCTGAAAGAAGTGGGACTGGCATTATTTTCAACCAGCTCCAGTGATGGCATCGGGGTCATTCGGGAAATCCGGCTGCCGCGTGAAATCGCCGCCATCTTTGTTGGTTCCGCTCTTGCAGTGTCTGGCGCGATGATGCAGGGCATGACCCGAAACCCGCTGGCCGATCCAGGTCTTCTTGGCTTGACAGCCGGTGCCAACGCCGCGCTTGCTTTCACTTTGGCCTTCATTCCTGCAGCCAATTATTTCGGCATCATGATTGCCTGCTTTATCGGAGCGGCGGCCGGTGCGGCTTTGGTGTTCGGCATCGGTGCTGCAAAAAAAGGCGGTTTCTCACCTTTTCGGATCGTTCTTGCAGGAGCTGCCATTTCGGCCTTTCTGACAGCAATTGCTGAAGGGATCGGCCTGTATTTCAATATCTCAAAAAACGTTTCACAATGGACTGCCGGCGGTTTGATCGGCACTTCCTGGGGACAGCTGCAAGTGGTTGTTCCGTTTATCGCCGTGTCTTTGCTGATTGCTTTGCTGCTGTCGCGTCAGTTGACCATCCTCAGCTTAAGTGAAGAAGCCGCCATCGGTTTAGGGCAAAAAACGGCGCAGATTAAAGCAATTCTCTTTGTCGTCATCACGCTTCTTGCCGGTTCCGCCGTTGCGCTTGCCGGCAATATGGCCTTTATCGGCCTGATGATTCCGCATGTGGTACGGGCGATTGTCGGAACCGATTATCGTTTCATCATTCCGATGTCCGCAGTTGCAGGAGCCATTTTCATGCTGCTCGCCGACCTCATCGGCCGAACCATCAATTCACCATTCGAAACACCGGTAGCCGCAATCATTGCGATCATTGGCTTGCCCTTCTTCCTGATCATAGTCCGTAAAGGAGGCAAAGCATTCGCATGATCCATCCAAGCTTACGCAAAAAACAACGAATTTCGTATTACCTATTGCTGGCTCTGATCTTGTTGACGGCAATCGCCAGTATGGGGCTGGGTTATTCTCCTATCTCCTACGACCGCTTGATGCCGGCAATTCTCGGCCAGGGTACATTCAAAGAAGAGTTTATCCTGTTTTCCATCCGCCTTCCGCGCATTTTGATCACCGTGCTGGCCGGTATGGCGCTGGCCTTGTCAGGCGCCATTTTGCAGAGCGTGACGCGCAATGATCTCGCAGATCCGGGAATCATCGGCATCAACTCTGGTGCCGGTGTCGCCATTGCGGTTTTCTTTTTATTCATTCCGGTCGAAGCTGGAGCTTTTGTCTACTTGCTGCCCGTCGTGGCGTTTGGCGGAGCTCTTGCAACTGCTGCATTGATTTATGCATTTTCCTACTCACGCAACACCGGCTTGCAGCCAATCCGGCTGGTGCTCGTCGGCATCGGCTTTTCGATGGCTTTGTCGGGAGTCATGATCGTTTTGATTTCTTCTGCAGAGCCGGAAAAAGTCGACTTTATCGCCAATTGGCTGGCTGGCAACATTTGGGGAGCGGACTGGCCGTTTATTGTAGCCATCCTTCCCTGGCTGCTGGTACTGATTCCGTTCAGCATGTATAAAGCCAATCGGATGAACGTCCTTGGCCTCAGTGATCCTGTCGCTGTGGGCATCGGCGTTTCTGTCGAAAAAGAACGGATTGTCCTGTTGTTAGCCGCTGTCGCTCTTGCTGCAGCCGCCGTCTCCGTTACTGGCGGAATTGCATTTATCGGCCTAATGGCACCACATATTGCCAAAGCTATCGTTGGTCCGCGCCATCAGATGTTCCTGCCGCTAGCCCTACTGATCGGCGGCTGGCTTTTGCTGCTGGCAGACACCGTCGGCCGGAACCTGCTCGAGCCTGCCGGAATCCCGGCAGGCATTATGGCAGCGCTGATTGGAGCTCCTTACTTTATTTATTTACTGTTGAAAAAATGACAGACAAAAACACAGTAATCTTCAGTGCGAAGATTACTGTGTTTTTATTTGCCCGAAAGCATTGATTGGACGCTTGCTACGGATCTGATCTATTCTATTTTAATGTCGTTTGTCTGTTGCCGCATCTTTCACCTCGGGCTGTTTCTGTTTATTGCGCATCTGCATCGACACCTGAAGTACCAAGCTCAACATGACACCGATGCCGGTGATTGTGTAAAGAATCGTAAAAATTTTACCGAAATCCGTCTCAAGGTCAAAATAAAAGATACCATACGATGGTATTCCTCTCTTTCAGTTGCAGTATCCCCATTTCTTCAGTATACGGGATTCTCCTCGAAAAAGGCCAACAAACCACGATGGTTGTTGGCCTTCCGTTTTATGCTTCCATTTGCTGGCCCTATAAAGGCGTTGCTGCCGGTTTTCCAAAGTAATATCCTTGGAATAATTGATATCCACGCTGCTTCAGCCAGTCAAAGTCCTCACGCGTCTCAATGCCTTCTGCCAATGGAATAGAGCCGATTTCGAAAGCTTTCTCCAGGAATTTCTTGGCGACTTTCTGCTTTTGTGTATCCGTTGCTACATTCTGGGCATATTGCATATCCAGTTTCATATACTTTGGCTTCAGATCCGCAAGCATCTCAATGGTGCTGTATCCCTCACCCACGTCATCCAATGCGTAATCGAATCCTTTTTCCCGATAATAAGTCAGGATTTTTTTCAAATGATCGAGATCGTCCACTTTTTCCGTTTCCACCACTTCAAATACCAGCGATTTCGGATCCACTCCTAATTGTTCAGACAAAGAAATTGTCGAGCTCAGGCAAAATTCAGGCGAATAAATTGAAGTGGGAATAAAGTTGATGAATGCCTTTTCTCCTTTTAGCGCAGCCGCATATTTAACAGCAGTCATTCTGCAGACCCGGTCCAATGCATACAATCGTCCGCGGGTTTTTGCTGCAGGGAAAATTTCATTCGGGTAAATCATCGAACCGTCTTCGTTTTGAAAACGCGCCAACATTTCATAGGCAAAAACGGTTTCATCCGCCTCCACAATCGGCTGATAATGGCATGTGAGCCGTTCGTTCTCGATAACATCGTCTATCCATTCGGTTGCGAAAACCCGAGCCAGCCCGTCAAATGGCTGCCATGCTTCCTGATTGATGCGGAACTTTACTTTTTCCACATCCAACACGTTGCTGCAAAAGTCCAGAAACTCCCTGGCGCCTTTTTCATCCATCTGCAGCTTGCTCCCTTTCCTGACGATCTCGATGCCTCTTCGATCTAAATGATCTATAACTATCTGCAATGCCGAAAGATTCCTGTCTCCTTCCAGCTTAATTTCAAATTTGATGGCCGTAACTGAGCAGTTATTGCATTCCATAATTACTCGCTCCCTTTTTTATGGTATTTATAGTTTACATTATAAGGAATAATAACTGTAAAATTTTTATTTACGCTTTTATCTATACCCTTTCTACTGAAAGATTTTCAACTTTGTTTAAATTAAAGGATATTTTTAATCGAGCTCGAATTTACCTTAATATAATATGTGAGGAGAGCCGTTTTCTAACGACTATTATTCCGATATAATAATTTAAAATAATGATATTCCCTAATCCTATACCTTGCGCCATTCTGCGGAAACAACTCAAACCATCAGCCTGGAGCGATTTCCTTAGAATCGCCCCTCTTAACATGAAAGGAGAATGATCATGGGAAAAATCGTTGTAGCGATGTATTTGACGCTTGATGGGGTCATGGAGGAACCTTCCTGGACTGCGCCGTATTGGGACGATGAGATAGCCAAATTCCAGCTGGATCTGCTGTTCGGCAGTGACGCGCTGCTGCTCGGAAGGGTAACGTATGAAGGGTTTGCAGCGGCTTGGCCGGCGGCAGAAGATGACGAGGGATTTGCAGAGCGGATGAACCAGCTGCCGAAGTATGTAGTTTCCACCAGCCTGAAGCGCACAGAATGGAATGCACGCCTGATCACCAGCAACGCAGCACAGGAAGTTGCCAAGCTGAAAAAAACCGGACAGCGGCTATTGGTCTATGGCAGTGCAGAACTTATCGAAACCTTGCTAAAGCATGATTTGATCGACGAACTGCACCTGATGACATTTCCGCTTGTTTTAGGAGAGGGCAAGCGGCTGTTCAAGGAAAATGCCGACCAGAAAATGTTCAATCTCAAGGAAATCCGTTCGACGGACGCAGGCGTACTCATCGCCAGCTACACGCCGGACAAATAAACCCCAAAGCAAAAAGGCTCCCTTTACAGGAGCCTTTTTGCTTTGGGTAATTACGCTTTGGAAAACTTCCTTTTGGCATAAACATAGGTGACTGCCAGTGCAGCAACCAAAACGCCGCCTTTAATGATGTCAAAAGCGTAATAAGGTAGGTTCAGTATCGTCAAGCCGTTCAGCAGAATGCCAATAACTGCGGCACCGAAAAATGTGCCCAGCGCATTTGGTTTGCCTGCCCCCAAAACGGAGTAGCCGACAAAGACAGCGGCGACTGCTTCCATCATCAATGGAGCCCCGGCATCAATCTGCCCCGAACCCACACGCGCCGTGAACAGGATGCCCGCCATCGAAGCAAAAACGCCCGATACCACATAAGCCGTAAACTTCACTTTTTTGACGCTGACGCCTGACAGCGTAGCCGCTTCGGCATTTCCACCGGTCATATACAGCACTCTTCCCCAGCGTGTATGGTTAAGCACTACATAGGAAGCGAGGACCATTATCAGCATGATCCATACAGGAACCGGCAGGCCCAGCATCTGTCCCTGGCCAATCCACAGAAAGGCTTCCGACAATTGACCAGGGGCGGTTCCGCCTGAAGTCAACGGCATATTATTGTAGATCGAATAGCCTTCCGTATACGTCCGGTGCAAGCCCGCTACGATATACATCATGCTCAAGGTCGCCAGCAGATCCGGAATGCCGATGACCACGATGAGAAAGCTGTTGACGGCTCCGACCAATACACCGATCAGTAACGGTAAGATCAGCACGAGCCATAAAGGCAGATCGTACCAGACCATCAAGGAAGCAGAAACGACCGTCGATAACGACATCGTCGAACCGACAGACAGATCAAAGCCATCCACCACCAATGTGAACGTCACCCCTAGAGCCAATAAGGTAACAATGGAAATCGAGCGCAGAATGTCCGAGAAATTGCCGTATGTGAAAAAGGAGTCACTAATGGTGCTGAAGTAAAAAATAATAAAAATGAGGAGGGCAATAGCACCATATTTAAATAGAAACTGAATCGCGTTTTCTTTCACCGAGCTCTGGTTTTTCCCCAAGTTCTTCTTTTCCGCCACTTGCATACAATAAAATCCTTTCTTGGGTCGCTTCTTGTCGTGACAATTCTTTCACGATTTGACCGTTGTACATTACGAGAATGCGATCGGAAATTCCGATGGCTTCGTGAATTTCACTTGAAAAATACAAACACCCTTTGCCGCTTTCGGCCAGTTGGCGGATCAATTTAAAAATATCGACTTTGGCGCCGATATCAACGCCTTTGGTCGGTTCATCAAACAGGTACAGGGTGGAATCGAGTGAGATCCATTTGCCGATGGCCACTTTTTGCTGGTTTCCGCCGCTCAAATGGACAAGCGGTGTATCTGTACTGTCGGTTTTGATGCGCAGCCGCTCAATGATTTCATTGGCAAAACGCTTTTCGGCTTGCCGGTCTATCAACAGACGCTTGGAGAATTTTTTCAGGTTGGGAAATGACGCATTGGCCTCAAGCGATTCCTGGACAAACAAGCCTTCTTTTCGGCGTTCTTCGGGAATCAGCGCCATCCCTGCTTTGATGGCGTCTGCCGGATGTTTGATCTTGGCGGTCTTTCCTGCAAGTTTAATCGTTCCGGATGTTAAAGGGGTTCCGCCGAACAACGCTTTGGCGAGTTCCGTTTTGCCGGCACCTACCAGTCCGACGACACCCACCACTTCGCCTGCTGCCACTGTCAGCGACAAATCCTTGAGCTTTTGGCCGTCCGATAAATTCGCCACTTCCAGCAAGGCCGTTCCGATATCATGCGCCCGCGGTTCCAATTCATGGCTGAGTGCCGCCCCGAGCATGGCTTCGATTACCTCGTCCTGATCGGCTTGAGCCGTATCATAGGTTTTGACAAGAGCACCTTCCCGCATGACCGTGATCCGGTCGCTGATTTCAAACACTTCCGGCAGGCGATGGGAAATGAAGACGCACCCGACGCCCTGTGCTTTTAATTTCTCAATGACTGTGTACAGTTTTTCCGATTCATGAATCGACAGCGGCGCCGTCGGTTCATCAAAAATGATGATTTTCGCCGAATGGACCAATGCTCTCGCAATCAGCACCATCTGCTTTTCCGCCAATGTCAGGCGCGCCGCTTTCTGCTGGACATTGATGCTGTCCGCCTGAAGCTCGTGCAGTACCTGACGGGCGCGGTCATTGATTTTTTGCCGCGAAACGAACAAGTTTCCCTTTTCTGCAAATGTATCAAGCAGAATATTTTCCGCAACGGTCAGCTCGGACACAATAGCGGTATCCACTTCCTGATAGACGCAGTAAATCCCCTGCTCTTTGGCTGCCTTCGGCGATTCCAGCCGAATGGCGGCGCCGTCTAGGTAGATTATTCCTTCATCCTGTTGGTAGACGCCCGAAAGAATTTTGATCAATGTGCTTTTTCCTGCACCGTTGACGCCAAGAATGGCATGGACTTCCCCTTTTTCCAATTGGAACTCTGCTCCTTGAAGCGCCGTCACTGTGCCGAATTTCTTTCCGATGGCGGTCATCGAAAGTAAAGGATCTGCCATAAGAATGCCCCTTTCTGATAAAAAAGCTGTCCCCATCTTTCAGGACAGCTCGAAATGATGAAGATTATTGGCCTTCCAATTCGCGCAGGTCCTCTGTGTAGCCCTGGTCGCTTGCTCCCCAGCCTTCTACGTATTCGCTCAACTCATCAGTTGTCACCGTTTTTTCCGGCAAGTTCTCCGCCTCAATAAATACAGGCTCCAAGACTACTTTTTCTTCCGGTTGTTCGCCGTTCAGCAGCTGATACAGGTAACGCACTTGAATGCGTCCGATATCCGCAGGATCGACAGCTGCAGAAGCAAGCCACGGGCTCTCTTCTTTTTGCATCAATTGCAGATCCTCGTCACTCATATCAATGCCGTAAACTTTAATATCTGTACGCCCTGCCTGTTCAATTGCACGGACGGCACCTTTTGCAAATTCATCCCAAGAAGCCCAGACCGCTGTGATCTCGCCTTCGTTCGGGTATTGCTTTAACACAGCTTCCATCTGTGATTGCGTATCCAGAGCCGTGTTGTCAGTAGCAGAACCAAATGCCGTGACTTCCTGGATGCCTGGATTGTCAGTCATGAATTTTTCGTAGGCAATCTGGCGCCTTTCCATTGGCGCAAAGCCTGCTGTCCAAATTTTGACGATATTGGCTTCACCATCATTATCTTCCGCCAATTTTTCCAAAGTCATTTCAGCCATCTTCTGGTCGCCCTGCTCCAAAGAAACAACGCCTTCCACGTCGATGCCTGTATCAAACGCCACTACCGGAATCCCAGCTTCCAGCGCTTTTTCCACTCCCTGGTTCAATGCTTCTTTTGTTCCGTGATCAATCAAGATGCCGTCGACGCCCTGGTTGATTGCGGCATCAAGGTTGGACGCCATTTTCGCCAAATCTCCTTCAGAGGTGAAAACGGTCGCTTTTCCGCCGAAATTCTCTACTTGTTCTTCCACCCCGGCAATATATTGAGCTGAAAATGTTCCAAGATTGATTTGCATGATCAATGCGATTTCCTTGCCTGCAAGCGGATGGTCTGAGGCTTCAGCTTCGGTATCTGAAGATGTTGTTTCTTCACTGACGTCCCCCTGCGGCTGGCATGCAGCCAATAAAATACTGATTAATAAGAGTGCGGCAAGCAGCCAAATGGATTGTTTTTTCATAGTTTTTCTCCTTTTCCTGCAGTTGCACCAAGCAAATCAGGGATGTTTTTTTGATAGTCGGGTTGGATAATGCCTTTTTCAGTAATGATTGCGGTAATGAGCTGTGCCGGTGTCACGTCGAATGCCGGATTAAATACTTTTGTGCCAAGCGGCGCTACCGGCTGCCCGTTCATGTGGGTGATTTCTTCGGGGTTGCGCTCTTCGATCGGAATCGCGGTGCCGTCTTCTATCGACAAATCGAAAGTTGAAGCCGGGGCTGCCACGTAAAACGGAATGCCGAATGCAGCAGCCAATAACGCCAGATTATAAGTTCCGATTTTGTTCGCGGTATCGCCATTGGCTGCAATGCGGTCGGCGCCGACAATGATGGCTTCGACTCCTTTTGCTCCAATGGTGTGCGCGGCCATGCTATCGGTGATTAACGTAACGTCAACTCCGGACTGCTGCAGCTCCCAAACCGTCAGGCGTGCACCTTGATAAATCGGCCGGGTTTCGCAGGCGAACACTTCAAATCCGCGGCCACGCTCGCTGCCAAGATGAAACGGCGCTAAGGCAGTGCCGTATTTGGCCGTAGCAATCGAACCGGCGTTGCAGATGGTCATGACACGCGTTTGCCCCTGCAATAACACCAGTGCATGCTCACCGATGCTGCGGCAGGACGCTTCATCTTCCTTGTGAATCTTCACAGCCTCTGCCAGCAGCAACAGTTTTGCCTGCGGCACGTTCTCCGCCTCCAGGACTTTGTCTTTCAGACGGCTGAGCGCCCAGCCGAGGTTGACTGCAGTTGGCCTGGAAGAATTCAGGTACGCCGCATCTTTTTCTACGTATTGCCCAAAGGCTTCCAGTGAATCCGTGTCATGGCGCTTGGCCCCCACGGCCAGTCCGTATGCTGCGGTGATGCCGATCGCGGGTGCTCCGCGAACCTTCAATGAAAAGATTGCTTCGTATACGTCTTCGACGGTTTCAAGCATCAAGTATTCAATGGTATGCGGCAGTTTTTGCTGATCCAGGATGGTCAGCTGCTGGCCGTCCCATTTGATGGACAAAGGAATGCTCATGTGCGCGCCTCCCCCAAAATTTGCAGCACATCATTGATTGATGCTATCCCTTGGCGCTGCAGGATCAAAGCGCGCCCTGTCTCCAGCGCCTGCTTCTTAGAGTGGATTCTTTTTTCCGTGTCTTCGATGCTGTCCAGGTCCTTAACATGCGCCAAGCCGATCGTCCGGCGAATCAATTCGCAGCCTGCAAAACCGGCCGCATCTGTCAACACTTTCTCCAGCACATACTCCAGGTAGCCTTCTGTGTCCCTGAACGATTCCACGCTGTGTTTTATCCACAACTCGGCGAAAGAAGCAGCGAAAACTTCCCATGTCTTTCCAATATCCTCCACAATCACTTGGCGACCTTCGCCTTCGCGTGTGATGGACTGAAAAATCAGATTGGCCAGAAACAAGCCGACATCAAATCCGATTGGGCCGTAAAAGCCGAACTCCGGATCGATGACCTTTGTTTCCGTCTGGCTCGCAAAAATACTGCCTGTGTGAAGGTCGCCGTGCAGCAGGGCTTCCGATTCGGTCAAAAAGCTTTTCTTTAATTTAGCCACTTCCAGCTGCAGCTTCCGATCGCTCCAAATTGCCTCGGCCGCTGATTGAAGCTGTGGTTCGTAATCGTTGGTATCGAGGTCAAAGAACGGATCCGTAAAAATAAGGTCTTCTGTAATCTTGCACAGCTCGGGATTGGAAAACTCCGCAGCCAAACGCTTTTTTTCAAAAGGATGCAAACCGTAATCCGATGTATGGAATAAAGTCAGTGCTAAATATTCGCCAATATCCTGCGACAGCCTTGGGAAATTCCGTCCGTGTATCAAGCCTTCCCGCACAATCTGCAAGTGGGACAAATCCTCCATCATGGTAATGGCCAGCTGTTCATCCGTCGCATAAACAGCCGGCACCAGTGACGGAACAAACTCTCCGTGCTTTTTCAGGACATTGGCTTCAATCGTCGCCCGCTTCAATGTCAGCGGCCAGCTTTCACCGATAATCTTGGCATACGGCAATGCCTGCTTGATGATCAGCCGCTTGCCTATATTCGGGTCTTCAATTTGGAAGACATAATTTAAATTGCCGTCGCCGATCTCCCGGCAGGTCAATTGAGCACCGTGATCAAAGGTATGGGCAGCCCTTGCCAATGCGATGGCTGTCTCTTCGGTTAATGCCTTGTAAGTAGTTGGAACAGTAAGAGTCATCATGGATCTTCCTTTCATCTGCAATATAAAAAGCCTCTTTCATAAAAGAAAGAGGCCAGAATAAGAGATCCCATGCCTCTTATCTTTCAGAAATACATTTCTGATGGAATTAGCACCGTGCCTTGCAGGATTTGCATCCTGGCGCCAAAGCGCCCCGTCTCACAACGGTATTACGGTCGGTTGCTGGGCGTCATCGGGCCAAAATCCCTCTGCCAGCTCTTGATAAGAGTACTACGTGTTATTCAATTAAGTTATGAAAAGAATCCTATCACGATTCAGAATTGACTGTCAATCCATTTTTCCCAATAAAAACAATTTTGCAATAACGGTGTTGACAGATTTCTACGCTCATGAAATAATCAGAATTACTTTACTGTATTCAATCGAATTTATTATTTTGAGTTATATATATTTCTATATGAGATTCCGCAAACCAACTACGCTTTCCTGCGGGCGAGCGCCAAGCCTCCTCAGTCGCTTCGCTCCTTGCGGGGTCTCGGCTGTCTCGCTTTCCCGCGGGAGTCTCCGTTGGTTTGCTCCATCTCCGAGTGGTGATGTAAAAAAATCTCCATTTATATTGATGATGCTTAGAAGAAAGAGTGAAAGGCGGCGACTCCTGCGGGAGCAGTGGCGGAGCAAAGCGGCAGAGGCCATGCCCGTGGAAAGCGTCCGCCTGGAACGACTGCTTCTTTGCAGAAGCATATGTTTAGTACTACTAGAAAAATCGTTGAACCTCTATAAAAATAATTTACCCAATTTCATATCTTTCTTATTCAGAGCAGGTGGAGGGACAAGCCCTATGATACCCGGCAACCGGTCCATTGATGGACACGGTGCTAATTCTTGCAGCCAGAACCGATGGCTGAGAAATAAGAAGTTGTTAACGCCCTTAACCTCTTCTTATTTGAAGAGGTTTTTATTTTTTAAATTTGCATGGGAGTGTGGAATAGATGAGCGTATTGACTGCTACTTATCAAGTGTACGGTAAGCCTGGCTCCTTCGAGAAAAAAGCGGAAGGCATCGCGTTGGGACTGACGATCGGTTCCTGGACCGATTTGCCGCTGCTCGAACAGGAACAGCTGAAACACCATAAAGGAAATGTTATTTCCATCAAGGAATTTGTGGAAGACAGCCATCCACTGAAACCGGATCTGATAAAGGCTGAACTTGAGATTGCCTACCCGAGCGTTAATTTCTCGGCCGATCTGCCCGCTATCCTCACTACTGTTTTCGGAAAATTATCACTGGATGGCGAAGTGAAGCTATTGGATCTGGATTTCAGCCATGAGCTGCTCAGCCATTTTCCCGGACCGCGCTTTGGCATCGAAGAAATCCGCAACACACTCGGTGTAAGTGGAAGGCCGCTTCTGATGAGTATTTTCAAAGGCGTCATCGGCCGTGACATGGATTTCCTCTCTGCTCAATTGCGCGAGCAGGCATTAGGTGGCGTGGACCTCGTCAAAGACGACGAAATTTTATTTGATAATCCGCTGACTCCATTCGAAAGCCGCATCATCACAGGCAAACGGGTGCTGGATCGTGTATATGAAGAAACCGGCCATCGCACGCTTTATGCGGTGAATCTGTCAGGCAGAACTTCCGAACTGAGAGGAAAAGCACGAAAAGCACGCGAACTCGGAGCCGATGCCTTATTGTTCAACGTCCATGCATATGGGCTGGATGTGCTGCAGGAACTCGCTGAAGATGATGAAGTCGGTTTGCCGCTAATGGCGCATCCCGCTTTTAGTGGTGCCTTTACCTCCTCAGCCTTCTATGGTCTTGCCACGCCGCTCGCACTTGGAAAATTGATCCGCTATGCCGGCGCAGATTTCTCACTGTTTCCTTCACCATACGGCAGTGTCGCATTGGAGAAAACAGCGGCACTGGAACTCGGCAAAGAACTGACGAGGGATAGTCCACTGAAACGCAGTTTCCCGGTGCCATCCGCCGGGATCCATCCGGGCCTTGTGCCTTTGCTGTTGGCTGATTATGAAATCGACAGTGTCATCAATGCCGGCGGCGGTGTCCACGGACATCCCGCTGGAGCAGCTGGCGGCGGACGGGCATTCAGACAAGCTATTGATGCGGTACTGCAGGGAGAAACCTTGCAGAATGCCGGCAAACAGCATAAAGAATTGCAAACTGCACTTGAGTTATGGGGGTGAAAAGATTGAACAAACCGATTATTTTCTGCGATTTTGACGGCACGATTACAGCCAATGACAATATCATCGCCATCATGAAGAAATTTGATCCGCCGGGCTGGGAACCGGTCAAAGACCAGATCCTTGACCAATCCATCTCAATACGTGAGGGTGTCGCGACAATGTTTTCTCTGCTCCCGGTTTCGGCAAAAGAAGACATCATTTCCTATGTTCTGGAGCAGGCGGAAATACGGGAAGGCTTTAGTGATTTTGTCGCCTATGCGAAAAAACAGCAGCTTTCTTTATACATTGTCAGCGGCGGCATTGATTTTTTCGTCTATCCGTTGCTTGAACCTTTTGGGCCTTTTGATGACATCTATTGCAATAGTGCCGATTTCTCGGGAGATCTCATCAACCTGGAATTTCCGCATGGCTGTGACGAAGCCTGCACCAGCCAAGGCTGCGGCTGCTGTAAGCCATCGGTCATCCGGGATCTTTTGGATAACGGCACCAAAAGCATTGTCATTGGGGATTCCATCAGTGACTGGGAAGCTGCTAAAGAAGCCAACTTTGTCATAGCCAGGGATTTACTGGCTGAAAAATGCAAAAAGGCCGGCATCGATTATGAGCCGTTTGAAACTTTCCATGAAGTCATCGCAATTGTTGATGATTATATAGGAGTGAAGTCATGACCGCATTACGTGAAAAATGGCTGGAACTGGCGGATGTTAAAGACGAACTGGCCGTTCGCGACTGGTTCATGGGCACCAGCGGCAATCTTGCCATTAAAGTGGCGGACCAACCGCTCGAATTCCTTGTCACTGCCAGCGGCAAAGACAAGAAAAAACGCACCGACGAAGACTTTTTGCTTGTTGACGCCAATGGCCAGCCTGCTGGCGAAACACCACTAAAGCCATCTGCTGAAACCTTATTGCATTGTGCGATTTATGGGAAGACGGAGGCTGGCTGCAGCCTGCATGTGCATACCGTCGCCAATAACGTCATTTCCGAATTATACGGCGATGCCGGAAAAATCGATTTCCAGGGACAAGAATTGATCAAGGCTTTCGGATTATGGGAAGAGGATGCGGTACTGACCATCCCCATCATCCCTAATTACGCCGATATTCCAAATCTTGCCAAAGCATTTGATCCTTATATTACAGCTGACAAAGGAGCGGTGCTGATCCGCAACCATGGCATCACTGTCTGGGGTAAAGATGGCTTTGAAGCAAAAAAACTGCTCGAGGCCTGTGAGTTTTTATTTCAATACCAATTGGCGTTGCAACTACATTTAAAATAAGAGAGGAAGATTGGCATGGCTATCATTAAATTTCAAGGAACAAATGATACAATCGAGGCGCAAACGGACGTGGCCGCATTTCTGGAGCAGCAGGAAGTCGTTTATGAACATTGGGACATCAATAAATTGCCAGAGCCTCTTCGCGAAAAATTCGATTTGAGTGATGAAGACAAAGACGAAATCCTTCAAGCATTCAAAACAGAAATCGATGACATCTCAGAGCGCCGCGGCTACCAGGCAGCGGATATCATATCCCTGTCAGACTCCAACCCGAAATTGGATGAGCTGCTGAAGAATTTCCAGCGCAAACACATTCATACCGACGACGAAGTGCGCTATATTGTCAGTGGGCATGGTGTCTTCATTATTCAAGGCAAAGACGAACGCTACTTCGAAGTCCACCTGACACCAGGTGACTTGATCTCGGTTCCTGAAAACATCACGCATTACTTTACACTCTCTGAAGACCGGAAAGTCGTGGCCATTCGGATCTTCGTCACAACTGAAGGCTGGGTACCCGTTTATCAGGAAGAAAGCAGCGTTTAAAACTAATAATCCCCCTCAAAAGACCCGACTGTGTCGGGTCTTTTTTATTTTGAAAAAATAGGTAATTCATTTCTATTTTAACCAATTTTTAAGCTATAATAATTTCGAGTTGTATTTTGGAAGAGAAAAGAGTGATATCAATGAAGACGGTGCTTCTGTCCCTTTTGGCAGTGGTTATTTTATTTGGATTCCCTATTATAATCTGGTTTTTTCAGGAAGAAAAAGGAGTGAATATTGCAATCATCGATAAGACGGTTCCGACCGAAAGTTACCGGGAACATAAAGGGCTGACCTGGCTGTTGAACCACCACCGCTATGTATCAGAGTCTCAAGGCACATACCAGGCAGATAGCGATTATTACGGTTTTGTTCCGGATGAAGAAGCAGAAAGCTACACCATCCGTGAGCTGCCTGAAGATTTATCCGGAACTGATCTCATTTACCTGGCAGATTCCTACGGTGTCTATGAAGAAGATCTGCCGTGGCAATCAGCGGAAAAAACACCGGGCAGTTCGTCCATGATTACCGGTGGACTCCAAATGAACGAATGGCAGACCATCAAAAAGCAGGTTCAATCTCAAGGCACCGATTTGGTTGTGGAGTTTAATACCTTCGCCTCCCCCACTGCAAAAGCAGTCGCGCAGGACATGAATGAGTTTCTGGGACTGGAATGGAGCGGTTGGAGCGGACGCCACTTTGTGGACCTCCATTCTCCTGAAGGCGAAGTTCCTCAGTGGATTGTAGACAACTATGAAGAAAACGATGTGAAATGGAATTTCGAAGGCGCTGGATTTGTCTTGGTCAATGATGCCGACGGCGAAATTGTGGTGCTTTCCGAAGAAGCCGGCGAAGTCGGCACTGACGGACTTCACCTTGCCTTCACCGAACAGGGCACTGACCGGTTCGATTTAGCGGACAGCCCTTCTTTCGGCTATTGGTTTGATATCAACCAGCCGGCTGCAGGCACCGAGGTTCTGGCCGACTACCAATGGGATCTCGAAAGTGCAGGCAGCGAGAAGTTGGTAACAGCCGGCATTCCGGAGAACTTCCCAGCTGTGTTCCATCAATCCAAGCATGGAGCAGACCTTTATTACTTCGCGGGGGATTTTGTCGATATTGACGACACCCCAGGCTTCTATCGCTATTCCGGCTTCTCGAAACTGCGTTCCTTCATTTCCATGGAATCGCTGGATGCCGAAAAGAGTTTTTACTGGCAGACTTACGTCCCACTGATGGAAACCATTTTGGCAAATACAGTAGATAAAAAAACACAGTTTGAAACGGTTAAAACAACTGCAGCCGAGACGGATGGCATTGTTTATCCTTCCCGTGTAAACGGACAGGCATTCGAAGTGTATCAGGATGGCGAATGGCAGCCGTTCACCATCAAAGGCATCAATATGGGAATGGCCAAACCTGGGACATTTCCTGGAGAAGCCGCGATTACGCGCGAAGAGTATGACCGCTGGTTCAAAGCCATCGGCGAGATGAATGCCAATGCGGTCCGCGTCTATACGCTTCATCCTCCAGCTTTCTATGAAGCGTTTGCTGCCTATAATGCCAGCGCAAAAGAACCGCTTTACCTGCATCATGGCGTCTGGATTGACGAGGAGCCTTTGGTGGAGACCTTAGATGCCTTTACCCCCGAAATTACTGAGCGCTTCGAGGCTGAGGTCAAAAAAATCGTGGACGTCATCCACGGTGACGCAGTCGTAGAACCAGAACCTGGCCACTCCTACGGAACTTATAAGACCAATATCTCCTCCTACGTCATCGGCTGGATGATCGGCATCGAATGGTTTCCCTTGACGGTTCATCAGATGGAGATTGATTATCCGGACCTGGGTGATTACGAGGGCACCCACGTATACACAGAAAGAGCCAATCCGATGGAGCATTGGCTTGCGCAGCAATTGGACCACCTTGCTAAGTACGAGTTGGACAAATACCAAAGCATGCGCCCGCTCAGCTTCACCAACTGGGTAACGACGGACAATATCGATCAGCCCGCAGAGCCGACTGAACAGGAAGACATGGCCACTGTCGATCCGAATCACATCAAAACCAAAGGCGTGACAGACACGGTCGGCATGTTTGCGTCCTACCATGTGTATCCGTACTACCCTGATTTTCTAAACTTGGATGAACGCTATATCGAATTCGTTGACCATCGGGGCGAATTCAACAATTACGCAGGTTACTTGAAAGATTTAAATGATTCCCACTACATGCCAATCGTCATCGCCGAATTCGGCGTTCCGGCTTCGCGCGGCATGACCCATGAAAATCCGTTCGGCTGGAATCAGGGATTTATTTCTGAACAGCAGCAGGGCAAGATTGTCAGCCGTTTGTACGAAGATATTCTCGAAGAAGGTATGATGGGCGGCATGGTTTTCACCTGGCAGGACGAATGGTTCAAGCGCACATGGAATACGATGGATTATGACAATCCAAACGAACGGCCATTCTGGTCCAATGCCCAAACCAACGAGCAGCAATTCGGCCTGTTGAGCTTTGATCGCCATAAAGTGAAAGTCGACGGTGTGGACGATTGGACAGAGGGCCAAATCCTGTACGAAAAGGATGATGGAGCGCTCAGAACGCTGGAGATAGATTCGGATGAGCGGTATGTCTACATTAAAACCCAATTCGATCCAGCCAATAAAACCTGGTGGGACAAGCAGGTTTTCAACCTTTATTTCAGCGTCCGAGAAGACGGAGGCATCGCAGTTGATGCTTTGGAGAACACGGAATTTCTGGCGGATTTTCACATGAAAGTTGAAGGATTGGATCAGTCACGTTTGTTGGTGGCTGGCGATTACGACACTTTCTACTATGATTATCACGAGCGGTTGGAGATGATTCCGGAAGAAGAAAAGATTGAGTCGGCCTTCCATCCGATCCGCTTGGCTTTGAATAAAGAGTTTGTTCGCCCAGACACCGGCGAAGTGTATCCATTTGATGCCTATGAAACAGGCATACTCCGATTCGGCATCGCCAACCCGGAGCATGAAGACTACGATTCCTTGAATGATTATTATTATGATAAAAAGACCGGAATCATGGAAATCCGGATTCCGTGGATGCTGCTGAATGCCAAAGACCCGGCAAAACGGGAATTTATCGGAGACCTTCAGAAAGATGGCATCGAAGCTTCCGAAACGATTGAAGGGCTCGATGTCGCAGCTACCCTAACCGGAGATAACGGAAAAACGGTTGAAACTTTTGATGCGTCTCAAGCCGCACAGTACACATGGGACACGTGGGGCTTGCCGCAATCCGAGGAGCGGCTGAAGCAATCGTATTACATTCTTCAGAAAACCTTTGGCGAGACAAACTGACGCAAACCAAGCAGCACAAAAAGAAGAGAGCCGGTTACAGGCTCTCTTCTTTTTGTGCTTCATCGGAGAAAACACCTTTTCTTTCCATGTCTCCCCATACGGATTTTTTCTTAAATGCATAAAACAAGCCCTGGACACGCCAGAAATTCATCAGGATCCGGTACCAGAATGTCTCGGTCAGTGCATAGACGTAGAGGACGAGGATGCTTTTGACGGTCGGATATTTATGATAAGTCCATTCCTCGAGCAGCACCGCAAGCGCGGACAACAGCGAGCCATACAGCACCATCACCAGCAGCATGATAACTGCAATATCCGTCTCAATTAAGGAAAAGGCCAGTCCGCCGATAATGATGAAATAGCCAGCCACTTCAAAGATTGCACTCAATAGCTCAATAAAGACGTAATAAGGCATCGAAAACAATCCGATTCCCCTGTATTTTGGGTTAAACAGCATTCCGCGATGCGTCCATAGCGTTTCCGCAAGGCCTCTTTGCCAGCGGATGCGCTGTGCACGCAAGGAAGCTACAGTGCTCGGAGCTTCTGTCCAGCAAACCGGATCCTGGATGTATTCGATCCGCTGTTTCGATTTTTCGTCTTTGATGGAACGATGCAATCGGACAATCAATTCCATATCTTCTCCAACGGTATCCGTTTTATAGCCGCCGACTTTGATGACACGGCTTTTTTCAAAGACGCCGAATGCGCCGGAAATGATCAACAGGATATTGACCCGGCTAAAGCCGAGTCGCCCAATCAGGAAGGCGCGGAAGTACTCGATAATCTGCATGACTTCCAACGGCTTTTTAGGCAACGCCACCTGCTCGATGACACCACGATTGATCTTGCAGCCATTGGCAATTCTCACGGTCCCACCTGTGGCTGTCACCATCCCGCTGGAATCAATAATCGGTTTCATGGTTTTCAGCAAAGCATCCTGCTCAAGAATCGAATCCCCGTCAATTGCCGCAAAATATGGATACCGCGAGAAGTTAATTCCGGCATTCAAGGCATCCGCTTTTCCGCCATTTTCTTTTTCAATTAAAAACAAATGCGGGTGAAGGGTTGAGCGATAGGCGCGCTTGATTTCACCGGTTTTAAAATATGTTCGGATGGCCAACTCGATCGGTTCCATTCCAAATTGAGCCAGCACCTTTTCACTGGTTCTGTCCGTGGAACCATCGTTGACCACAATGATTTCATATTGGGGGTAATTCAAATCCAATAAGGATCGGACTGTACTGACCACTCCCGCTTCCTCGTTATAGGCAGGAACCAGAATGGAGATTGGGTAGGTGTCTTTATTGATCGACATTTCCTCGATTTGTTCCTGGCGGTTCAATTTTTTCTCTTTGTTTATTTTCGGGCTGGCGACCAGGAAAAGAACCAAGTAAATCGCTCCAGCCAAGAGCATATAGCCGATTATTGCCCAGGAAATAATTTCGATGAATACTGTGATTCCGGTTCCGCTCATGTCAGGTTCCCGCCTTCCCTTGTCAGCATATGTTTGGCGATATCCCTGGCATATGCATCCGTATGATCAGCCGCTGCCTGCTCAAGCATCTTGTTTCCATCTTTAAAGACTTTAATGTTTTCAGCCCCAGCAAAGCGAACCCACCACACATTGTCTGACAGCAGGTCGACCAAATTTTGCTTGTACTGCTCAAAATGGCAGGCGCCCGTCAGCTTGGCTGCATACATCCGCTCCTGCCAGTGTTCCGAACCAAAAAATCCCAAAAGGATAGCAGGGTCTGCCATTTCTTTGTAATAACACAAACTGCTCATAGCTTTCAAACGGACCTCCTTGCGCTCATCCCGCAATTTCCTCTCGACAAACGGAAAGAGCATACCAATTTGGTGTTCTCCACTGAATGTGATAAATGCGTAAAGCATATTCTCTGAAATATCCTCTTTTAATTGCATCCGTTCCAGTGTCATCTTTAATAAATCTTCATCCAGACGGTATAACAACTCCTTGATCATTCCAAACGACAAGTCCCTGCTTTCGATGGCCGCATCCATTAGCCTGGCTTCTTGCAATGTGGCACAGACACGAATGCATTGGCGAAACTCTTCATCCCGCTTGCTGATTTTCATGAAATGCTGGTAGACCTCTTCCTTTAATGAAAAAAGCCGGAAATCCTCGATAAAGTACAGCGCGTTGATGCGTTCTGCCCATTGCCCTTTTTTCAAGACACGTCTGTAATGTTCGGCTAAATGCTTGTCTGCCAGCAGGTGGATCTTTGCTTTCTGTTCTCCCTGAAAATCTTCGGTTAAAAATTCATCAAGCATCGTTTCCATAAGCTTGAAACGATTTTTTTTTGCGACAGGCAAAGCCGGCTCAATCGGCTCTGTCCCTTCTATATATTTCTGGAATTGAGGTTTTAGGATTTCCATCATTTTTTTCATGTTATTTTCTGCAGCCAAATTTTTCATTTTCCAGCCGATCAACAAAGCTAAAATCAGCAATTGAATTCCCAGCAAACTGAAAACAACCCCTATAAAAATTCCGATCATTCATAACTCTCCTTTTCAGAGACACCTTGCACATATTTTCTACATACAAATATTTCTAAAATAATTTATAAAAACTCATAATTTATGGATATCATATCATATTTCACTTTTTTTAACTGCCAAAAAAACAGCAGGGTTTAGCCGAATCGGCCAACCTTGCTGTTTACCTTGTTTTTATCCAGCTTTAACGTTCCGTGGATAATATTCTACTGAACTTTGTCTTCACGGGGCCATCGTCTTCCAGCTGTCGACGTGATGGATGGCGATGCCGCCAAATCCCTTTGCTCCGGCATAATGGGCCGACACTGCAGATAGTTCAGCCTCCATAAAGGCTTCTCCTTCTTCATAGAAAGAAATGGCATCCCCTTCATCGGTCTGGCCGGTTTCAACTCCCACCACTACCGGTTTTCCATGTTTTTCTCCATAGGCTACTTCATTTTTCACAAGCTCTGTGATCATGGCTGCTGAATCCCGGTAAGCCATGAGGGTAACGCTTTGGGTGTTGGCAATCACCCATTCAGCGAGTACCCCTTTGCCATAGGTGTTTTTGTAGGAGATTTCATCGAACCAAAAAGGCAGATCTGCTTCGAGCGGCAAGTTCAATGCAGCTGTGCTCGATTTGGCTTTTGTCAGTAATGTTTGATAAGACTTCACGGTTGCTGCCCTGTTGGTGTTCCAGCCGCTGTAAAGATAGGGCTCTACATCCAGGTGGACACCGGCGAATTTTTGAGCCGGAGCAGCCCCTTGCTGATAGGCCAATAGCCAGGACATTAACCGATCCTGTTCGGCAAAACCTTTCGGGGCTACCCAGTCAGCAGCTCCGTCCAGTGCGTAGATGGCTATGCCGGCAGCTCCCGCTTTTTCGATAAAGCTTTGATAAACACCGGCCGGTATATCTGCATCAATTTGTACGTAGACCTTGTTGAGCTCTTTACTTTCCAGAAAAGCAAGTGTCCCCGCTTCATCACTGTAAATCATCCATGGATTCCATAGCCAGGTGGCTTTGATATCCACCTCAGCAGCTTGCGCATCAAAACCATTTTGTGTCATCATAAACAACAACCATACACCCGCTATCATTATTTTCTTCATTTTTCCGCATCCTCCCGTTCTGTCAGCCGTGGCTCACAGAACGAGAACCCAGGCAACCTGACAACCTTACGCTTTTTAGGCGGTTAGGCTCATGGCTTTGCGTCCTTCCCTTTCGGTGAAGTTTACCTTTTTCAGATTTTCATTATTATATGTCAAATAATTCAATTTTACCATCTTTTTTTAGCCCTTTTCAAATTAAAGATATAACGCAATAATCAACAATAGGATTCTTGTATTTCCTGAACAGAAGGAGTGAACCGAATGTCCCTAGCATTGCTTGAAGACGAAATCACATTAGCTTTGATAAAGGCTTTAAAAGAAGGGAAAATAAATGAATTCCAGGACATCCTGGAAGAACTTCAGCCATATGATATGGCCATCCAATACCGGCATCTGCCGGAGAAGCACCACAACAAGTTCCTGCTGTTTCTGACAATCCGCCAATTGACGGAAGTGATGAAGGAACTCCCCAAAAATGAGCAGATCGATATTCTTCAGAAGTTGGGCCTGGAAAAATCGTCCAAAGTCCTTGACCGTATGGACAATGACGATTTGGCGTTGCTGTTGGCCGACCTGGAACCTGAACGAATCGAAGAGCTGCTGTCGCAGATCAATCAGGACGACTCCACATTCGTCCAAAGCACCATGACTTATCCCCCTGAAACTGCCGGCCGCCTAATGAATAACCGATATGTGTGGATTCCGCGCCATTACACAATTCGGGAAGCTGTCGACAAAATCAAGCATTTTGCCGAGCTGGCGGAATACCTCAACTATCTTTATGTCGTAGATGAAGACAAGAAACTGGTGGGCGTTGTTTCCTACAAGGATCTGATTCTTGGAAATCTCGAGGACAAAATTGAGGAAGTCATGTACAATCGCGTCGTCAAAGCTGATGTATTGACCGATCAAGAAGATGCGGCCCAATTGATCAGCCGCTATGATTTTGTCACGCTGCCGATCGTTGAAAAAGACAATACCCTTGCCGGAGTGATAACGGTCGATGACGTCATCGATGTTGTGATGCAGGAAGCGAACGAAGACATTGAAAAACTGTCAGCTTCGGGTAAATCAATCGACTTTAACACGCCAGCCCTAACTGCAGCTTATCGCCGCCTGCCTTGGCTCATTCTCCTGCTGTTCATCGGGCTGTTTTCCGGAGGCATCATCAGCCGCTTTGAAAACACCTTGCAGACGGTGGTTGCTTTGACCTTCTTCATGCCGATGATTGCCGGCATGACAGGAAATACTGGAACTCAGTCATTGTCCGTTGTGGTCCGTGGATTGGCTACACAAAAACTGGACTCCAAGCAGACCATCAATCTGGTCATCAGAGAATTGTGGGTCGGCATAATCATTGGCGCCATCTGTTCTGTGCTGATCTTATTGATTGCTTATATATGGCAGGGCAATTTTGTGTTGGGCATTGTGGTCGGCGGTTCCCTGTTGATGACTTTAATCATCGGAACTTTAGCAGGAACCATCATCCCCCTTATTCTTTACCGATTCAATATTGATCCAGCTGTGGCATCAGGCCCTCTGATCACGACTATCAATGATATCCTGTCCCTGCTAATTTACTTTGGCATGGCCACCCTGTTCATTTCTCAACTGATGTAGAAAAAGGACTGATATTATTTACCTTTCGCACCTCGCTTAGGGCATAGCTCCCGCAAGAAGCCAGGCTATGTATTTCCAGTTTTTTATAGAATCTCAACATGCAGATTATCAACTCAACTTAAATAAATTCAACCTTTTTCAAGCAATTCGCTTTATCCCTAGTAAGTTACTCGGTATAATAGGTGGTAATACTAGGAGGCGAGTCCATGACCATTCCGAAACCCCTTGTCCAGACCAATCAGACTTTTATCGTCGTTACCGTATTGGCGGCGCTCTTGCTCCATCCTGCTATTCTGTTGTTGCCGTTTGCTGTCGGAACATATACATTGATCACAAAGAAAAATCCCGTCATCCAATCCAGCCGCCGCTTTTTGAAAAAGCCACTGGCAAGCTACCAGCAGGAAGATAAAGGCCAGCAGCTGTTCAACCAATGGATCGCGACAATTTGCATAGGGCTTTCGCTCGTTTCTTTCTCCCTCGGAATCCAACTGGCTGCCTATGCTTTTAGCATCATGGTCATTATCGCTGCAGGAGTTGCACTCATGGGCTATTGCATCGGCTGCACCATCCGTTACCGCTATATGATGTGGAAACACAACCGAACAGCATAAGAAAAGACCGGAAGCAATGGGCTTCCGGTCTTTTTTGTTTATAATAAATTTCTTATTTTACTTGGCCATTGCCGCGCACGATGTATTTCGTCGACGTCAAGGCAGGGAGGCCCATCGGTCCGCGCGCATGGAGCTTCTGTGTGCTGATGCCGATTTCAGCGCCGAAACCGAATTCAAAACCGTCTGTAAAACGGGTCGAGGCATTATGATAAACCGCCGCTGCATCAATTTCCATAAAGAACTGATCGACATTTGCGGAATTGGACGAAATGATGGCTTCCGAATGCTTGGTTCCGTAAGTGTTGATATGATGAATCGCTTCACTCACATCATCAACGGTTTTCATTGACACTTCCAGCCCAAGATATTCGGTTCCCCAATCTGCTTCTTCTGCAGGTATGACATTAGGAGAGAGTTTCTGTGCGACCTCATCTCCATGGATTTCCACTTGATTGTCCTGCAATGCTGCCATCAATTCCGGTAAATGCTCTTCTGCCCATTTTTTGTGGACCAGAATGCTTTCACAGGAATTACAGACTGAAGGCCGCTGTGTTTTGGCATTCAGCGCAATTGCTATCGCCATTTTGACATCCGCTTTCTCATCGATATAAATATGGCAATTCCCTGCGCCAGTTTCTAATACCGGAACAGTAGAGTTTTGGACGACTGTCTGAATCAGCTTGGCGCCTCCGCGTGGAATCAGTACATCAAGGTATTGGTTCAGCTTGAACATATGGGAAGCTGCTTCCCTGCTTGTATCCTCAAGCAATTGAACTGACTCAACCGGCAACTCGCTTTTCTCAAGTGCCCGATGGATAACCGCAACGATGGCTTTATTGGAATGGATTGCTGTGGAACTGCCGCGCAGCACTACCGCATTGCCGGTTTTCAAGCATAAGCTGGAGGCGTCAACCGTGACATTGGGACGCGCTTCGTAAATCATGCCGACAACTCCTAAAGGCACACGGATTTTGGACATCGTTAAGCCGTTCGGCCGCTCCCATTTCTCCAGCACCTCACCGACAGGATCCGCCAGTTTCGTCAATTGAATCAAAGCATCAGCCATGTCTTTTAACCGCGGTTCATCCAATTGCAGACGATCCACGAGGGAGTCACTCATTCCACCTTGGCGTCCTACTTCTACATCCTTGTTGTTTTCTTTCAGAATATAAGCCTGTTCTTCCAGCAATTGAGCTGAAATTAAACGCAGTGCGTTATTTTTTTGCTTGGTCGTCGACTTCGCCAATATTGCTGAGGCCTGTTTCGCCTGTTTCGCTTTTTGCACCAGTTCACTTTTCTCGATTTGCTGTTCTTGAAGAAGTTCGGTCATTCCTGATACCCCTTTCGATTTTCCGTTACTCAAACACCCATTTTCGTTTTCACGCCGATATAGGTCCCATCGCCTTTGCCATAGAGAATATCAACCAGTTTCTCACTGCCTGTTCCCGAACCGATAAATACCTGAACACCTAAAGCCAATGCGGTACGTGCTGCTTCAACTTTTGACTTCATGCCGCCAGTTCCAACATCAGAGCCGGCAGAAGATGTGGCTTCTATTAATTCATCTGGGATTTCATCAAGATGGAGGTATTTTTGAGCCTGAGGATTGGTTCTTGGATTGTCCCGATAAATGCCATTGATGTCTGTTAAAATCACAAGGAAATCTGCGTGGACAAGTCCACTCACCAATGCCGACAGCATATCATTGTCTCCAAACGTCAGCTCTTTCACTGACACCGAATCGTTTTCATTGATGATCGGCATGACGTTTCGTTCCAACAGCTTTGAAATAGTATCATTGGCATTTTTATAAAGATCTTTTGTCAACAGCAGCTGTGCAGCTACAATGCCGTGTTTTTTGCATTCATCTGCATAGGCCTGCAATAACAGGCTTTGCCCTACTGCTGCCGCCGACTGCTTATCGACTATTGTATCCGGACGTGATAAATACCCCATACTTGTACATCCTGAAGCGACTGCTCCAGATGATATCAATATCACTTCGTGTCCGTCTTTTTTTAAGCGAGCCAGTGCATCCATATGCTCGCACAACTTTTCAATCGACAGTTTACCGCATTCATCTGTCAATGAACTACTGCCTATCTTCACAACAATTCTTTTCTTCTCCACGTGCAATCACCACCCGTTTTTGATAAATAAAAAAAATTCTTCCATTTCATTCAAAAGCGGAAGAACCATGCCTCCGTGTCTTTGTTCTCTTCAGCTGTTTTATCGAATCTGTTTAATAGAGTTATTATGCACTGTTTTGCATTTTAAGTCAATTTAATAAATTTTATTTTGCTGTATAAATGGATTCGGAAAGTTTATCACATCTTTTTAATGCATATTTATGCACAAACATGAAAATTCTTCTTATTGCTCTCCCGAAAAAAATCTGTGCTCAAGACTCAAACGAAAGGACAATTAATTCTGATTTTTCTCTTTAAAATGAAGATTCGAATTTTTATTGAATTGCTAGTTTACCATACATTCCTCTTCTTTGTAACCGTGCTCCTTGTATAAGACAGGAATGGCACGGACAGCGTTAGGCTTCCCCATCATAGAACCAGTACGTCTCTTGACTCAAAAAAATTGTATAAAATTAGTTTTTTTATATTTTGAAACTGATTAAAAAAATCCACTTTTCCGGGAGATATATGAATCCATTTCCGCCTAAAAACACCAAAAAAGAAAGCGTGGAGAATCAAATCCACGCTTTCTTTTTTGGTTTATCCCACTTTGATAGAAAGCAAGATTCCAACTGATTGATTTAACCTTTATTTAGAACCCGCGCTCCATGTCATGCCCCATTTAAAGGCTCTATCCATTTCCCGATGACCTGAAAAATACTCGACCACTTTTTGGACGCTCAAGGTTTGATTTTTTTCATTTTCAACCAGGGCGATGGCACACATCCGCTTGCCTTTACGGTGTTCATCCAGACGGACCTCGACATCAGGCCCATTTTTTTGCTTTAATGTCACTACTCCATCCACTTCCGCCCAATTGGCTGCTCCTTCGTAGATAAAGGCATAAACCAAAATCCGTTTGAATTTCATGAGCTGGTCCCCGTTGATCCGAAGATTTTCTCCACCTTTGGACGTACCCGTGCGGTCATCGTGGTCGAGCGCAATATAAGGCAGCTGCTTTAAATTTCCGAAGGTATTGCCTAACGCTTGGACAACTCCTTTAGAACCATCTTTCAATTCAAACAAACAGCCTAAATCCAAATCTACCGAGTTGCTGGCATTCAGGAGTGATGACAAAAAGCCGCCCCCTGTTTTTTGTGTCCAATTCAAATTCACGACGATTTCACCTAATGGCGAATCGGTTTTGTTCAAATTGATTTTGTCCCCGGCCTTTTTCAGTTCTACTTTCTTCAAATTGATCGCAGCCGGTTTCGGGCTGGCAGTTTCTGTTTTTACAGGTGGGCTCTGTTTAGTAAAGGCATCTGCCTGCAGCTCGAGACTGAATTGTCTGCACAGCTCTCTAAGATCCCCAGAAACGCTTTGGCCAATCGCAGAAAACTTCCATTCTCCATTATGCAGGTAAACCTCTCCTGCTAAAAGAGTCAAGTCCGCATTAAACTCTGTGCCCAAATCATAACGGCATAGCTCTTTTTTATTTTGGCGGTCTTCAATCCGCAAGCGTTTGAGACCTGGCCGAAGTCCTGCTTTTTAGCAGTTCCGTCGTAGATGGTGATCGCCACGGCAATTTTTTTGATGCCGTCCGGAATTTTTTCCAGATCGATTGTCAGCTGTTCATCATCGCCTGCCCCCACTCCAGTGAGATTGTCCTTCGTCAGCTGGACTGCTGTTCCGCCGCCAGTCAAGTTGTTGTAAAAAACAATATTCTCTTTGCGGGCAACTTTTCCTTCCGCATCCACCAGTAATGCCACTGCATCCAAATCAATCGACGAAGCCGTTTGGCTGATATCCCAAGCCGATCTTCAATTGCTTTAACCCAGGATGCGCTTTTGTTAAATCCACTTTTTGCCCTTTGATCAATACCACCATTTGTTTTCCTCCTCGAATATAAGATTATTTAATTTTACTATACTGTAAATTCATCCTATTTCCACTTGATCCTGTGGTTTTTGCAAAAAACAATCCCACAAGGCTGCGCCCTGCGGGATTGTGGAATTTATTACAGCGGGCGGTAATCTGCCTGCAGCTGCTTCAAGCTTCTGTATTTCATAATTTGAGCCACATACCATAGCAATACCACCAAGGTGATGCAGGCTCCAATTATGGCGGAAACCTGATAATCCATGTTCAATCCTTCCGGTGCGTAGAAGATGTACATGGAAACCACGGCCGTCATGAAGATGGCGGGCACTCCAGCTATCCAGTGAAGCTTGAAGTTTTTCAATAGATAGACCGCAGCCGTCCATAGCATGAACGTAGCTACCAGCTGGTTGGTCCAGCCAACGTATCTCCAAAGGAACGTATAGTCGATTGTCGCCATATAGAAAGTCGGAATCGCCAATGGAATGGTTACTAGCAAGATTTTCACTTTGCCTTCCATATTTACAAATTTCGCCAGGATATCCGTTAAGATCATCCGTGAAGAACGAAGCGCCGTGTCGCCCGTCGTAATTGGCAGGATGATAACCCCGAAGATGGCCAGCAATCCGCCCATCGTACCCAGCAAGGAGATTGAGATTTCATTGACAACGCCTGATGGGCCTCCAGCAGCAAGTGCCGCTCCCAGTCCATCCGTACCGTTGAAGAAAGTCATCCCGGCTGCTGCCCAGATCAAGGCGATGATGCCTTCAATGATCATGGCTCCATAAAAAATCTTGCGCCCATCTGTTTCTTTTTTCATGGTCCGTGCAATAATTGGGCTTTGTGTGCAGTGAAAACCTGAAATCGCACCGCACGAAATGGTTACCATCAATAATGGCCAAATCGGCAGCTCGCCCGGATGCAGGTTCGTAAATGTCAGGTTCGGCATCGGTTTTCCAGAGAAAACCAAGGCAACAGCTACTGCAACTGCCATAAACAATAAAATCGCGCCCAACAAGGGATAAATGCGGCCAATCACTTTATTGATCGGCAAAATAGTCGCCAGGATAAAATAGAAGAAAATAATAACTAAAGCTGTCAAAAAATTAATTGGCGTTATTTGCGCAATCAATTGTGCAGGACCTGCGGTAAAAGCTGCAGTCACCAGCAGCATCAAAACCAGTGACACCCCGTTGATAAAAACTTTGGCGTTCTTGCCCAGGTATTTCCCCACTAAAGTCGGGAATTGTGCGCCTCCATGGCGCATGGACATGACCCCTGAAAAGTAATCGTGCACCCCTCCGGCAAAAATACAGCCAACGACGATCCAGACAAACGCAACTGGTCCATACAAAGCGCCGGCAACCGCTCCGTATATCGGGCCAAGGCCCGCAATATTCAATAATTGAATCAGATTGCCTTTCCACCAGCTCATCGGCACAAAGTCCAGTGTGTCTGTTTTGGAATAAGCAGGAGTCGGATTGCTATCATCGACTCCAAATACACGCTCGATAAATTTCGAATAAAATACATAACCTAAAATAAGTAAAGCCAAAGCGGCAAAAAAAGTAATCATATGGCGTTTCCTCCTGATGTCGTGTTATAAGCATAAATTATGATAACATGTTTTTTAATATATAAACATAATATTTAGAAAAAACAAATATACTGTAAAATAACTATATTAGTAACCAACAAACTGCTGTTGCTTATTTTTTAGATCTATATAGGAGCATTTTTATACGCATCAAATAGTATTAGAAAGAAAAAAAGAAAAAAAGAAAAAATACATTATACTTCAATCTGTTTTTGACCTCAAAAAAGCGCACAGGCCAAGTTTCTCCCGCGCGCTTTTGATCTTGTTCAGATTCTTGCTTTCCGGATCCCTTGTATAGCGTCAACAGCCGAAAAAATACTCACGGCCACAACTACGCTGCCGATCAGCCAGCCAATTGAGTGCCGATGTTCCGCCGAACATATCCTCGAGCCTTTGGCGGAATGCCTGATTGAAGACCGGGGTGGTACATTCCAGTCCGCCACGTTGCCCTTCCTGATAAATCCCGAGCAGCTTATCTGCATTAAAGTAGACCGTCGTCCAGATGGCGGTCCAGATCAGGCTGCCGAATATTTGGCTCCTTGGTATCTTTTTATCTTCCGAGATATGTGGACGCTCCTGAGATTCTCTTAAATCGTCCGGTGTCCATTCTTCAAAATTCAGCGCCAGCGGCCTTTGTGATGTTGAATGCTCAGCGCGCTCAACAACTGCCAGCACTAGTGTCAGCCAGAACACTACCTGGATTACCGCATTGATGATTCCTGAAATAACCCTTTCGATCAAATCTCCGATAATGGTGAAGATTGGCTCTTTTTCTGCTCCTGAAACAATCGTGACAATAAGGATGATGATGGTGGTTATCGTAATGGCAATCGGAAGGATGAGCTTCAGCAGCTGAAGATAGAGATCATAATACCGTGGGCCTATCAAATACATCGGCCGCTCCGCATAGCGGGTGGCCCAGGTCAGAAAGAATATTTTTAGCGTCCTGTTCCGAATAGTCTTCCGGCAACATTCCTCCAATCATCGCCCGCAACTCCACTTCAACTTCATCACGCTTTTTTTCAGGAAGCCTCCTCATGACTTCCCTGATGTAAAGTTCAATCAGTTTCATGGAAAATATCTCCTTCCACTAATGTCTGTAGCTGCTATGCCGGCTTCCCTAATGGCTTTTCAGTTGAGCAACAGCTCACCATCATCACTCCGCGTTTAGAATCCCTCACCTTTTAACTGTCTGATTTATTCCATTGTGCTCTTTTATTGTATTTAGCATACACCCTAATTTTTATTTTAAAAACAAAATCCAGCTATAAATTCAGATGATTTAGATATTCAGATGAAACTGCTGACAATACGTAATTCGCTCTCGAAAACACAAAAACAGGCTCACATCAATGAGCCTGTTTTTCTTCAGTTGCTGCTGGTTATTCAAAGCGCTTGTTGAATTCCATTGCTTCTGCTATTTTATTGTCCTGGCTGTCATAAACATCGCTTGTGGTGATCTTCATCGAGTCAAAGCTGCCACCTTCGACAATAAATCCGATGTTGCCCCGTTTGGTTTCACCGGCAGCAAGTTCACCGTTCAGTTCTTCCAGGTAAATATCATCTTCCCAAATCTTCAGCTCGTCTGCAGCAGTTTCCAATAAGGCCACTGGCGCAAAATGCAGCGGTTTATCCGAAGTATTGGTGATTTCCACAAACATTTTCACGACTCTAAATTCCTGGTCATGAGTATAGGAATGGAAAAAATCAATCAGGCTGTAATCCGGCTTTAGCTGAAGGATTTTCGATTCCGCTACAGTCAGCTCGACCGGCCCCACATCATAGGTTTCCTTGTCCATGTTCACCGCCTTGGCTGTGGCTTCGCCTTTGGCATCCCGCTGATTTTGTCCAGCTTCCTGCAGCATGCGATCATCCGTCACTTGCGGACTCAGCACGTAGTCTGCGTAATACTCCGGAATATCGTTTTGCCCGGCGGCCGAAGCCACCACTGTCGAATCTGCCTTTTCTGTACACCCTCCAAGCAAGATCGCGGAAAGCGCCAATAAACAAATGGCCTTTTTCATGTCAGTTCCTCATTTCACTGCTGTTTTATGTTGCCTTAGTTATCGTTGATTTCCACTTTTGCTTTCAGTAAATCAAAGATGATTTTTGCGTGGTCGGTATTGTCGAGCTGTCCTGCGAATTTATCGCTTGCTGGACCGTATGCGTAAACAGGGACATCTTCTCCTGTGTGGCCACCGGTTGTCCAGCCTGTATGGGAGCGTTTATCGAAAATCTTCTCGATGGAATTGTCGATGTCTCTGTACTTGCCGCCCTCTGCTGCTTTTTTCACGGTATCAATTTCTTCCGCTGTCAGATCAAGGTCGATATACTCGCTCAAGGTTTCTTCCACGCCAGCGCCGCCGACGATTTTTTCAGCCATGAAATCCGGTGTACGTTTTGCCGCTTTGATCGGCTCTCCGAACCAGTTATAGATGCCGTCCGCGCCGATTGAGAAACCGCCCGTCGAATGGTCAGCGGTTGCAACAACTAACGTATTGCCGTCTTCTTCAGCAAATTTGATTGCTGCCTGAAACGCTTTGTCATAGTCCTCCATCTCGCTCATCGCAGCCACTATGTCGTTGTCATGCCCTGCCCAATCGACCTGGCTGCCTTCCACCATAAGGAAGAAGCCTTCTTCATCTTGGGACAACCGGTCAATCGCCGATTCAGTCATCTCTGCCAATGATGGTGTGCTGTCGTCACGGTCAATCATTTTCGGAAGACCGGCCGGTGCAAACAATCCAAGCACTTGCTCGTCATCGCTGCTTAACAACTCATCCCGGTCTGTGATATAGCTGTAGCCGTCTTTCTGAAACTCTTCCGTAAGGTTACGGTCCGTCCGATCGAACAAATTGACTCCCCCACCCAGAAGAACATCGACTTTGTGCTCGCCATCGATTAATTCGTCGTAATAATCATCCGCAATCGCGTTCATGTTTTTCCGCGCAATGTCGTGAGCGCCGAATGAGGCCGGTGTGGCGTGTGTGATTTCGGAAGTTGAGACCAATCCCGTTGCTTTGCCTTTTTCTTTGGCTGCTTCAAGGACTGTTTTCACTTCGCTTTCATCGTTGTCTACGGCGATTGCATTGTTATAGGTTTTAATACCGGCAGCCATGGCGGTAGCAGATGAAGCGGAATCCGTGATATTTTGGTCAGGATCTTCCGGATAAGTCGATTGCTGTCCAACCAAATATGAATCAAAGGACATGTCTTCAACCAACTTGCTTGAAGCATCGTCCTGCAGGTAGCGGTAAGCCGATGTATACGATGTTCCAACACCGTCGCCAATCAGGAAAATAATGTTCTGTGCTTTATCTTTTTTGCCGTCTTTGCTTTTGCCTTGGCTGTGCTCAGGTGCTTTTCCTTGGTTCTTGACAGGTGCATGCGCGTCAGCTGATAGAGCAAAAGAATTGATGCCTGTCAGCGCCACAGCACAAGCCACGGCAATCGGAAGTACTTTCAATTTCAAGTTTTTATGTATCATTTTTTCTCCTCCAGTCATTTGATCAACATACCCAGTGTAGGGTTTGTTTATTAAGCGCTGATGAGAAAATTGTTTAGCTTTTGTAAATTGTTAAAAATAGGCATTTTTACACAATACAAAAAGCCCAGATAAATTTCCGGGCTTCAGATTATTCAGCAGTTGATGCAGTGGCGTTTTTTGCCAGCAGTAGATATGCCAGCAGTGCAATCAAGCACATGGTAAAGATGATCAGGCCCATGGGAACTGCCGTGTTTTCTCCAGCAATTCCCACCAACGGCGCAGTCGCAGCTCCGAGGATAAAAGGGAGCAGCCCCAGCAAAGCAGAGGCACTTCCTGCCACATGGCCCTGGCTTTCCATCGCAAGGGTGAAAGCGGCCGTCCCCACCACGCCAATCGACGTGATGAAAAAGAAGATGGGGATGACGACTGCCCACAAAGGACCTCCCAGCAGAATCACGGCCAATAAAACGGCACCGGCGGTGGTGGCAGTATAGAGGGCAGTTTCCAAAAACCGCTTTTCAGACCAGACATACGAGTACCGGCCAACAGCGTAACTGCCGATGATCAGTCCAATGCCATTCATGCCGAACAGCAGGCTGAAAGCTTGAGGTGATGCCCCGTAGATATTCTGATAGATGAAAGGAGTCCCCGACACATAAGCGAAAACGCCGCCGATCAGAAAACCCTGCGCCAACGCATACCCTGTAAACTGGCGGTTCTTTAAAATCCCTGCAAAATTGCTGAAGGTCGACTTCAAGTTGCTCGGGACACGTTTTTCAGGCGGTAAACTTTCCTTTAAGCGAAAGCCGGAAATCAGCAGGAGGACGATTCCCAGCACCGTCAGCACCAGGAAAATTCCTCTCCAGTCTGCAAACAGCAAAACACCACTGCCGACAGAAGGCGCCAGCAAGGGCACCAGATTGTTGACAACCATCAATAAGGCAAATAACCTTGTCAATTCTGCCCCGTTGCTGACGTCCCGAACTATTGCCCGGGAAATAACCAGCCCACCGGAAGCAGCAAAGCCCTGTACAAAACGCAGGAGAACGAATATGTAGATATTCGGAGCAAATATACAAGCCACTGATGCTACTATGTAGGCAACCAGGGAAATCAATAATGGCTTTCGTCTTCCCTGCATATCACTGAGTGCACCAGTGATCAATTGGCCAAGTGCCAGTCCCAGCAGACAAGCGGTTAAACTCAATTGAACAGATGTCGCGTTTGTCTCATAGACGTCCGCAAGAATTGGAAAAGCGGGTAAATACATATCGATTGTGAACGGAATTAAAGAAGTTAAAGCACCCATCAGCAAAATAAAATGGACGCGTTTTAAGCCAGTTAAACTTTCCAATACTTTTACACCTTCTTTTTTCATAAAAATAAACTATATAAGTTGAACTAATGATCTTCTCCTTCTGGTATTCCGCAAATCGGCTCTGCTTTCGGGCCCATAGAATTGCGGGTCATGCAGCCAGCGCTCTTTGTTCTGAGGATTTCCCACAGCAGAACAATACCTACTAAATTAATTAGTCCAACATACATAGTCTACCCAAGATTTGATTTCCTGCTTACAGCAAAATTGCCGTTTTCTAACATAACATAAAAAATCCTGTCTTTCTTTAAATACGTTCTCTCTTGTCATTATTTTTAAACCTTACATTCCACAGAACAGCTAAAAACCCGCGGCTATCGGCTTATCCTTTAGGATAAGCTGATAGCCGCGGGCTCAAGCAATACAATTAGTCATGCTGGTTTTACTTTACTTCCACGGTCCAGCCCAGTGTATCTTCAATCTTTCCTGTTTGGATGCCCGTGATTGTATCGTATAGTTTTTGCGACAATTCACCAATTTCATGGTTATTGATAATCATTTTCTTGCCTTGCCAGTTCAGCTCTCCGACGGGAGAAATGACCGCGGCCGTACCGGTGCCGAAGACTTCCTCCACGTGGCCGGCTTCGTAAGCTTCGTACAGTTCATTAATGGAAACACGTTTTTCTGTTACGGTAATTCCCCATGTGCCAAGCAATTCAATAATGGACATGCGGGTAATGCCTTTTAGGATGCTGCCATTCAACTCAGGCGTTACGACTTCCCCGTTGATTTTGAAGAAGATGTTCATGCTGCCCACTTCTTCAATGTATTTTTTCTCAACGCCATCCAGCCATAGGACGTCCGCATTGCCTTCTTTCTTGGCATTGGCCTGAGCTTGATAGCCAGCTGAATAGTTTCCGGCTGTTTTGGCCATGCCGGTTCCGCCTTTTACTGCGCGGGTGAATTTATCTTCCACATGGATGACAACCGGCTGAAGGCCGCCTGGGAAATAAGAGCCTACCGGTGACAGGATCACCATGTATTTATAGGTTTGAGACGGTCCGACTGCAAGGTTGGCGTCTGTCGCAATGATGTAGGGACGGATATATAGGGAAGTTCCCGGTGTTTTCGGGACCCAATCCTTTTCAAGCTTGACCAATTGCGTCAAATGCTCTAAAGCCTGCTCTTCATCAATTGGCGGAATGCTCAGGCGCTCGCTTGAAAGGTTCAGGCGCTCAAAGTTTTTTTCCGGGCGGAACAATAAGATGCGTCCGTCCTCAGTGTGATAGGCTTTCATGCCTTCAAAGACCGTTTGGCCATAATGAAAAATCATCGCTGCCGGATCTAAAGTAATCGGGCCGTAAGGAACAATTTTCGGATCGTACCAGCCTTTTTGGGTTTCGTATTCCAGGATGTACATATGATCTGTAAACGTAGTCCCGAATGGCACCTGGTCTTTCACCGGCTTTGTTTTTTTGCTGTTGTTCTCAATAACCTCAAGTTGATATGTAGTCATCATCAGGACTCCTTTTATAAAAATAATTTTAATTATCAGTCATATGAATAATTATACACGTTCCTTCTGTCCTTTAAAAGCTTCTCCGCCTACAATTCCGAAATTGCGATAAAAGACCCGTACCTTTACAAAACAAAAAGACCATTCAGCGAATGATCTCTACAAAGTGTGAAAGAATTTTAGCGGTTAGGCCCCAGATGACTTTATCTTCATAAATATAGAAATATTCGTCAACCTGACGCGTCCGCCAATTGTAATTTTCCCCTCCGGCAATCAAATCATAAGGAAAGCTTGCCTCCGGCTGGATATCAAAATTGATACGGTACACTTTCGGCTCTTTTTCCACGAAAAAGGATAACGGCACCGTAAAGATGCTATCCACTTCGGGAGGATTGGGTGTAAACACAGCCCCTCTATCGATGACGCCGGCAAAGGTGTATACAATCATACCAAAAGGCGAAACAATATAGTCCAATGGAAAGATGTCTGAGATTTCAGCTCTTTCTATCCCCAATTCTTCGATTGTTTCCCGGACGGCGGTGTCTTCTTCCGTCTGATCCTGAAAATCAATTCTGCCACCAGGAAAACAGATTTCCCCCGGCTGGTTTCTTAGGTCATAGGAACGGACTTCAAAGAGGACATGAATTTCTCCCCTTTTTTCGATAAGGGGCAAGAGAATTGCATATTTTGAAAAATCCTTGTTTCCCAATACATCAGGAATGCGGTTTTTCACTTTATCCAGCATGCTTTTCGGATCCATATCAACACCTCATCTCTTCCACCCAGTTTACCAAACCTTGCGCAATAATTCCTTTTCGGAGAAACCCTTTTGCAGCTCGGCGAATGGAATGAGCAGCCTACATCGTCAAAATTTCCCGGATATCCTCGGCAGTCATCGCTTTCAACGGTTCTTCACCCGATTGTATGACGTCATCGATCAAATTTTTCTTTTTCATCTGCAGCGCATTGATCTTTTCTTCGATGGTGCCTTTGGCGACTAGCCGGATCACCTGGACTTCTTTTTTCTGCCCCATGCGGTGGGCACGATCGGCGGCTTGCTGCTCGACCGCCGGATTCCACCAAAGGTCGTACAGGATGACTGTGTCGGCTCCTGTCAAATTAAGGCCGGTACCGCCAGCTTTCAAGGAAATCAAAAACAAATCTCCTTGTCCTTCATTGAAACGGCGGCACAAGTCTACACGCTCTATCGGCGGCGTCTGGCCATCCAGGTAAAAGTAAGGCACGCCCTCTTTCGCCAATTGATGGCCGATGATGCCGAGCATTTGGGTGAATTGCGAAAACACCAGCACGCGCCGGCCAGACAGCCGACATTCCTCTACAAGCTCCATCAATTGGTCGAACTTGGCAGACCCGCCATCGTAGCCTTCCACGAACAGGGCCGGGTGGCAGCATAATTGGCGCAGCCTGGTCAGCCCTGCCAAAATCCGGATGCGGTTTTTCTGGAAGCTGTCTTTGTTCAAATGCTTCAGCGCATCCTGTTTCAATTCAGCTAAGTATGCCGCGTATAATTTCTTCTGCTCTTTCTGCAGTTCCGAAAAATGCATGGTCTCCACTTTATCCGGCAACTCGGTCAACACGTCTGTCTTGACGCGGCGCAGGATAAAAGGGCGGACCCGTTTCTTGATGCTGTCGCGCCTCATTTCACTGAACAGCCTGCGATTCGGCAAAAGCTCCGGAAACACCACATTGAAAATCGACCATAATTCGTCCAACGAGTTTTCGATTGGCGTGCCGGTAAGTGCGAACCGGTAATCCGCCTGAATTTCCCTGACGGCCTTTGCCGTTTGCGTGACCGGATTCTTGAAGGCTTGCGCCTCGTCCAGAAACAAGCTGTGGAAGCTTTGGTTCCTGTACAACACCTGATCCATGCGCAAGGAAGGATAGGAAGTGATGACTACGTCCAGGCCTCCTGTTTTTTGGATCAATGCGGCTCTTTGCATTTTACTGCCATCAATGATTCCAGCTTTGACGCTTGGTGCAAATTTTTCCAGTTCATTCAGCCAATTGTAGACGAGCGATGAAGGAGCCACCACCAGCACAGGCTGCTGCTGTTTGCGGATATCCGGCAGCACCGAGACGATAAAGGCAATGCTTTGCAAGGTTTTGCCAAGCCCCATGTCGTCAGCGAGAATTCCGCCGAATTTATACTTCGCCAACAGCTTGAGCCAGCGGAAACCGGCTTCCTGGTAATCGCGCAGCACCCCATTCAAACTTTCCGGTATATCAGTAACGAGCTCGTCCGGTTGACTCAAGTTTTGCAGCAGGTGCGCAAAGCTGGCACCGGGATCAAGCAGTTGCCCCTCATCCAATGAAGCCGCCAAATGCAGCCCGTGAATCAGCGGTACGCGAATTTCTTCTCGCCCGAAATTAGCCGAAGTGATATCCAATTCACACAGGAAATCGCTCAATTCCATGAATTCGGCCGTTTCCAGAGACATTAACGTACCGTTAGGGATTCGGTAATAAGGCCGCTTTTCCTCCAGCGCCTTCAAAATCTTCTTGATTTCCGCTTCCGGAACGTCCTGAAGGTCGAAGCGGAACTCCAGCCAATCGGTGCGTTCGCTGATTTCAACTTTTATTTTCGGACCACCGTAATTTTTTTGAACACGCAGCTTAACGGCTGTCGTCGCGTAAATCTGCATCAGCTCTTCCAGCGCGGGAATAACATGATACAGAAAATGATATTCTGATTCCTCACCTTGCATATAGAAACCGCCATCGGTCTGTGTAAAGGCACTGTCTTTCATGATCTGCAGAATATCTTGTTCTTGCTGGCGCTGCCTGCGGACCCCTGGATAATGGCGGAATTCATCTTCCGGTTCTTCACATGGATTGATGACCAAATGGCCGTAATGGAATTCCACTCCGGCCAGCAGCCGGTGTTTGATGCGGTCGAGAAATAGCTTGGCGCGAAGAGGCGTTTCCACCAGCCGTTCCGCTACTGCATCACCAATGTGTACTTTTCCTAAACGCTCCAGTCCCGGTACGACCGTTGCCATGAAATGATCCAGGTCCTCGGCCGGTATGAGCAGCTGGTCAATGGATCCAGGCAGCAATCTTTTCAGTTCCGCCAAGCGCCGGGCATCTTCTCCAGCCAAATAGACCAAGGCGCCATCCGCAAACGCCATTTCGTACGCTTTTAGAATCAGTACTCTCTCCAGCCCTTCAACATCCAGACGAAAGCCACCGGAACGGTTTTCGTCAAAGTGGAATGACAGCGGCAATTCTTTTTCAATGCGGATGCCTTCTGTGATCCGGTCCACTCCGACAAGCTTGACGTTAGGGGCAGCCTGTAATAATGGCAGCAGCCGCTCCCAGTCCGAAGCCGCGATAGCCACCAGATCCGTTTCTTCAGGTCTTCTGGCGCCTGTAATTCGCGTTTTCGCCAAGTAAGTAAGGACCGTTTCTGTTTCTTCCTGCAACCGGTGGTTCTGTGGCGAGTAATGAAAGCCAGATGAATCAGTATATGATTCCTCCGTCCTCACCGCTTCTAGAAAATCACCAATACTCCCAATGGGTTCCAGCCCCCCGCTTCCCACAGCGAGCCGCAGAGCGGGCACGTAGCCCGTTCCGTCCAACAAGACCGGCAGGCAGCTGAATTCCACTTGAAGCGTTTGCCGCTTATCGAAATACTGCCGCCTGCCTTTTGTTCCTGCCCTTTGATGCGCAAACAGATCCATCATTTTCGCCGTAGGGTTTTCGCGTTGCTGCATTTCATCAATCGCCAGTAGAACACCGGCAATGTGATGGCAATAGGTCTTCACAAAACCAACCGGCGGACAGCTGCAGGAAGCCAGTATTTCTCCGTCAGATTCCTGCTTGACGCTGACATGATATTCATTGCGGCCTGTGATGATTCCTTTGATGAGCCGGTCTTCGTTAGGATCCGGCGCCAGCCGAATTTTGCCGGCCTGAATAAAAGCACGGCCTTTTTTATAAGCAGCCTGCCCGCATAATTTTTTTATTTTTGTTTCGTTAAGTGAAAAGTTCATGAGGCTAGTTCCTTCCTGAGGTGCCTGAATAGCCAGTAGTGAAAAATCTAGCAGTTTCCTCCATTATGTCCGACTGAGTATTGCTAATCAACTTCGCTCTCTTCTCGAGTTGGCTAATTAAAAGTCCGGATAAATAGAATAAAGACATTTCTCTAAGAGAAAGGCCTGAGCTTGTAGACAAAAGAATATTTATGATATTCAAAGAATGAATACTTATTTTATTGCGTTTGTACTGCATCCTCCGCTCCAGGTGGACGCTTTCCGCTACATTTAAAGAAGAAAGAGTTCATGAAGTGGTTTGGGAGAGCGTCCGCTCGACTCCTGCGGGAAAGCGAGACGGCCGAGACCCCGCAGGGAGCAAAGCGAACGAGGAAGCTTGGACGCGAGCCCGCGGTAAGCTTCGGAAAACCACGGCTTGTTAGAAGTTTCTCGACAGCCTGAAAATCCCCTCAACAGACAGTTGAGGGGATTTTACTTAAAGAGGTAACTAAATATTCGATTTTCAACTCCGTATTTGTTGTCTTAACTTTTTAAAAAACTTGAAAAGTATACTCTTTAGTTCACCCTAAATTGCCTGCCGGAGACTTCTCGATATCGGGAATCTGCCTTTTTATCGCTTCGATGGCTTCTTCCAGGTTCTGGACCTGCAGCACCCTTTTTTGCGTGTCCGGGTATTGAAGGCCGGCGTGCTTGTAGCGGGAATCGTAATAATACTCCAGCAACAGGCGCACAGCAGAGTCGAATTCGCCGGTGTCCAGATCCGATTCGATCTGTTTTGAAATATCCTGTGGCATCCGTGTTTTAATCCGTTGGAAGGCGGCTATGCACTCAGCCTGGTATTCCACGGGACGGTAATCCTCGATGATCTCTTTGATTCGTTCTTCTATCGGCATATCAATGATGAGCTGGATACTGTTGGTTTTCAGTTCCGTCACCCAGCTCGGGATGACAATTTTGCCAATCCGGGCACTTTCAGCTTCAAAAAGCACAAATGGCGACTTTTCAAGTTCGCGGAATTGCTGGACAAACAACGAGTCGAATTTTTTTTGGTTATTCGGCTCAACGCCGATGTGGCCGAAAATAGAGCCTTTATGATTGGCCAGCCCCTCCAAATCGATGACGGGATAGCCTTGTTTTTCCAGCTCTTTCAAAATTCTGGTTTTGCCCGTTCCAGTCAAGCCGTTCAACACATAAGCTTCAAAAGGGGCTTCCGGTTGCTCCAGCTGATTGATCACCCATCTCCGGTATTCACGGATTCCACCTTCCAGCCGGTTGACGTGAACGTCCATCAACGATAAAAGTGTAGCGGTTGTTCGGCTGCGCATGCCGCCGCGCCAGCAAAAGACCGTCTTATTGCCGTCAATCTGCTTAAACTGCTGAACAAATTCCGGCAACTTGGCGGAAATGATTTCAAGGCCGCGCACTTTGGCCGCTTCCACATTTACTTGTTTGTAGAGTGTGCCGATTTCTGCCCGTTCCGCATCATCGAAAAAAGGAATATTGATGCTGCCGGGAATCGAGAAATTCTCATATTCGGATGGCGACCTGACGTCGATCAGCACCATCTTTTTCTTTTCACTTAAAGGAATCAATTCTTTTACTGTAATATCACTGAACATCCATTTTCCTCCAAACACGCGCTCGTTTTAACTATTCTTCAAGTATACACCCATCGGGAATGCTTTTCGTTTTTGATTGCTTATCCTGAATAGAAGCGCTCTCCTTCATTTTTGCTGATAAAAGCGATTTTTTGGGGTTTTTCATCATATTTTTTAGGGCCGCGATTATGAAAAATATCCTTTTATACCAAGGATTTAGAGTATTTTCTTTTGACACTGCAAGGTTCAGGCATTATGATAACCAGTTATTCCCTACTAAATAACTCAGAAAAGGATGTTTTCATAACTTCAATTACACATGTTCAACCGGTTAACGATGCAAAAGATCAGGTTGCCCGGAAAGATGCAGCTTTAAACAGACCCCAGGTTTCATTGGTTGTCGGCGGACGTACCGTCATGTTTTTGATGCTGCTGTTCTTCATCATCGGGACTACGATCGGTGCTTATCACCTGCCGTTCTGGACAAAAGAAATGCCCGCATTCGAACCGATTTCATTGGCGACCTCTACCGGACTGGGCTATGGCGGCGCTTGGCTCGTGTCGATTATGATTTTCGGCTTAGTGGCCTTGGCCAGTGTAGTCATTGAGAAAAAAGAAGCGCGCCGAAAATTGCGCCTGTTCCATCTGCATCTGGATGGAAACGGATTTCCCGCGGCTCCTGGCCTTTATTTGCCGCTGCCATTGTCCTGGCTGTTTTAAATGCCTTAACACTTATGGTCCGCGGGACGCCTCGGGGGCATTACTTCGGCATTTGCTTGGGGATCAAAAATCGCTGAACTGTCCGGCGTTGACGTAGCCAGCTGGGGTTATTGGCAAGGCGCCAATGCGGCCATGCTTGAGGCTTCGATCTTTTCAGATTCCACCACAATTTTGAACTTCGGCGTCATCCTCGGGGCATTTCTTGCTTCAGCCGCTGGCGGATTATTCAAATTCACAAAAGTGAGAGTGGGCAATTTCTTAGCTTCTGTTATCGGCGGCCTGATGATGGGCTATGGTGCCCGTCTGGCGTTCGGCTGCAATATCTGCGCTTACTTTGGCGGCATCGCCTCGTTCAGCCTGCATAGCTATATCTGGGGCATCCTGGCTTTGGCCGGAACCTTTATTGCCTTATACCTCCGGCCGCTGTTTGGACTTACGGTACCTAAATCCAACGATTCTGTTTGCTGACAACGACACATGGATTAAAAGCAAAATCCCGCAAAACGGACATTTTAAAATGTTCGTTTTGCGGGATTTTTTTTCAGCTATTCGATTTATACTTTTGTTGCTTTTGCTTCCAATTGTGCCCATACTTTCGTTTTCAAGTAATGGTAGACACCATTTTCATCGCAGCTGAATTCCGTTACTTCATCCACCAATTCCTTGATATGATCCTGCGCATTTTTCATCGCCACGGCATGGCTGACATACTCGAACATCTTGACGTCGTTATCGCTGTCTCCAATGGCCAATGTCTCACAGCCGATTAAGCCGAACCGCTCCAGCATCTGCTCGATTCCCGATGCTTTGCTGACATTGGCAACCATCACTTCGGCATTATGTGGAGAGGAAGGAGTCACCGTAAATTCCATATGTTCTTGCAGCTCTTTCAGTTCAATTTTCCAGTCATTGATTTCATCACGGGTTCTTGCAAAAAAGTAAAACTTGGAAAAATGAGTGCCCGTAACTTCGTCTGTCCATTCAATATCTTCTTCAATCGCTTTTTGGCGTGAAATCCATTCGTTAATCTGCACGGAATCGGGCTTCGGATCCCGAACTGCCGCTTCCACAAACCCTTTGTCCTGATTCAGTACCAATCGTGTTTGGCCATGCGGGAAAAGCTCGTAATAAATTTGGCGTTCCCGTGCCTTCGCAATGATGGTTTCCACCAATTCCATTGGCAACGCATGCTCAAATACGACTTCTTCTCCGATGTAACCGGCCATGCCATTTGCGGTAATGATGCCATCCACAGCAAATCCTTCCGGAAGCATCTCTGCCAGTTCATCAGCAGATCTGCCTGTTGCCACAAACACAAAGACACCTGCGCTTCTCAGCTCATCTATGATTTCTTTCGTCTCCATACTCACTTCGTTTGTGTGATTCAAAATTGTCCCGTCCATATCCAAAAAGACGGCTTTAGTGTTAACTGCCACTCCATTACCTCCTGATCTTAAATACAATTGATTTAGCCTCAGTATACGCCTTGCTTTTTTTAAACTCAATGAATGTGCAGCAACCCTAATTTCTTCAGCCGGTTTAATACCTATTGCAGAAAGCAAAGAAATGCTAGAATAAGGGCAAGAGGAATTTTCAGATTTTTATTTACTGATAGAGAAATGATCCGTTTGAAACACTCGATTCTTCTCCGTTTCAGGAGAGCTGGCGTCCGCCTGGAGTGTTTTCTTTAGATCAACTTATATAGATTGAAGGAAAATCATTTGTGATGCCAGTCAGACCGGCTAAAAATCCGGGGGCAGATGGAGGCCAAAATGAAACAGATCTTGACCATACAAAAAGTATTGAATAATAATGTTGTCATCGCCAGCAATGATCTGTATAAAGAAGCGGTATTGATCGGCAATGGCCTTGGCTTTAATCGAAAAAAAGGGGATTCGGTCCCTTTTGATGAAGCTGATAAAACATTTTTGCTGCAGGACGAAAAGGAAATGGAGCAATACGTCAACCTGCTTCCTTATATCGAAGAGAAACTCATTGCCTTTATCCATGAACTGCTGTTGTTTATCGAGGAAAAAATGGGCAAGGAACTGAATGAGCATATCCATGTAGCACTGACAGACCATATTGCGTTTGCCATTAACCGGGCAAAAAAAGGGATTCAATTCTCTAACCCTTTCTTGTTTGAAATCGAGTCGCTGTATCCGAAAGAGTATATGGTGGCCAAAGAAGTGGTCCAAAAAGTGGAAGAACGGACAGGTGTTTCATTTCCTGAAGGCGAAATCGGCTTTATCGCGCTCCATGTCCACAGTGCCGTTACCGACAAGTCCTTGCGCGATATCAACCGCTACCATACCTTAATTTCGAAAATGGTAAAAATCATCGAAAACAGCCTGGAGATTCAATTGGAAAAAGACAATATCGACTACCATCGCCTCATCCAGCACCTTCACCGTGCCATCGACCGCGCCGATAAAGGGGACCCGCTGGGAGAAGAAAATAAATTAGCAGCTATGTTGAAAAGTGAATATCCGGTGTGCTATAATCTTGCTTGGAAGCTCATTAAAATAATGCAAAACCAATTGAATAAGCCTGTAGATGAAGCCGAAGTCATGTATTTGACTATTCATCTGCAACGCTTGACACATAAATTCTGACCATACGTGTTACTGATTCGATCAGGCATGAGTATGAAAAGATGCAAAAGTTGACGCCTAGGACAATTCTGTCCTTGTATCGACTTTTCCCTTTTCTGCTCATGCCTTTTTTGTATTCAATTGGCCTGTTCGATATTCGAATCATCAAGGAGGAAATCACATGTCATTCAATTTGTTCGGCACGTTGCAAAAAGTAGGTAAAGCACTCATGCTCCCAGTCGCACTATTACCAGCTGCCGGTATCCTATTGGCTTTTGGTACAAGCTTTGCACAAGAGTCATTTTTGGAAGCGGTTCCTTTTATGGGAGCTGACTGGATTCAGTCGTTATTATTCGTTATGGCGGAAGCCGGCGGCGTTATTTTTGACAACCTGCCTTTACTGTTTGCTGTAGGTGTTGCAATCGGCCTTGCCAATGGTGATGGAGTAGCGGGACTCGCTGCCATCATTGGTTACTTGATTATGAACGTCACGATGAAAGCTTTTGGTGGAATTACCTTGGAAATGACCGCTGACCCGGCATATGCCAATGTATTGGGAATTCCGACATTGCAGACAGGCGTATTCGGCGGGATTATCGTCGGTGTGATGGCTGCTTACATGTACAATAAATTCTTCAAAATCGAATTGCCACAGTTTTTAGGTTTCTTTGCAGGAAAGCGCTTTGTTCCAATCGTTACTGCCTTCTCTGCTGTTTTTCTTGGGATCGTCATGTTCATGGTTTGGCCATTCGCCCAAGCTGGTTTAAATACACTTTCACACTTTATGCTGGAAACAAACCGGACACTTGCAGCCTTCGTTTTCGGAACCATTGAACGCTCATTGATTCCGTTTGGTTTGCATCATATTTTCTATTCACCCTTCTGGTTTGAATTTGGCCAATATACAAATGCTGCCGGTGAAATCATCCGCGGCGATCAGCGCATCTTCTTTGCTCAACTGCAGGATGGTGTAGACTTTACTGCCGGTACATTCATGACCGGTAAATTCCCGTTCATGATGTTCGGCCTTCCGGCTGCAGCACTTGCAATCTATCACTGTGCACGTCCTGAGAAAAAGAAAGTTGTCGGCGGCATCATGGCTTCAGGTGCTTTGACTTCATTCCTTACCGGGATTACAGAACCACTTGAGTTTACGTTCTTGTTTGTAGCGCCTGTCCTGTTTGGTATCCATGCAATATTTGCAGGACTGTCATTTATGACGATGCACTTGTTAGAAGTTAAGATCGGTATGACATTCTCCGGCGGACTGATCGACTTCCTGCTCTTCGGCGTTATGCCGGGCAGAACAGAATGGTTCTGGGTCATTATTGTCGGTCTGGTCTTCTCGGTCATCTATTACTTCGGTTTCCGTTTCGCCATCCAGAAGTTCAACTTGATGACACCTGGACGTGAAGAAGATGAAGAAGGCGACGAAGAAATGGAAGAAATCGGCGACCTGCCTTACGAAATTCTTGCTGCCATGGGCGGACAGGAAAACATCACCCATCTTGATGCTTGTATCACGCGTCTGCGCGTCAGTGTAGAAGATAAAGGAAACGTTGATAAAAAAAGATTGAAAAAACTTGGCGCTTCTGGTGTTATGGAAGTCGGCAACAACATCCAGGCCATCTTCGGACCTGTCTCGGATAGCCTGCGCGGACAAATGCAGGACATCATCAATGGCAAATCGCCTCGACCAGCCGCTAAAACAGCTGCTCCAACTGAAAATGCCGTTGCTTCGGCAACGCCATTGGAATTCAATAGCCCGATCACAGGCGAACTCCTGCCAATTTCAGAAGTGCCAGATCAGGTATTCTCGGGCAAAATGGTTGGAGACGGATTTGCAATCAAGCCGACTGAAGGAAAAGTTTTTTCTCCGGTAAACGGAAAAGTCGTTACAGTCTTCCCTACTAAGCATGCTATTGGCATCGCGGCAGACAACGGCACAGAAATTCTGATCCATATCGGTATTGATACGGTCCACTTGAAAGGTGAAGGATTTACTTCACATATCGAGCAAGGCGATCTGGTTGAACAAGGACAGCTTCTAATGGAGATGGACTTGGATTACATCGCTGAAAATGCGGCGTCAATCATTACGCCAGTAGTCTTCACGAACCTTGAAGAAGGGCAATCGATCAAACTTAAAAAATCCGGCGCTGTAGCAGCCAAGGATCAGGACATCATGGAAATTATCCATGGAGAACCTGTCGTTTGATTTAGAAATACCAACATAAAGCCCGGCTGCATACGGAATCTCTCCGTATGCAGCCGGGCTTTCCTATATAAACGACTAAATCCGGAGGCTGAATCTATGAAGTTATTGACCTTGAATTGCCATTCCTGGCACGAAGAAAATCAATATGACAAGATACGCCATTTTGCAGAAACCATTAAAGAAAAAGACTATGACGTCATCGCTCTTCAGGAAGTCAATCAATCGATCGACGCGGAGCTGCTTTATGGCGATATTAAAAAAGACAATTTCGGGGTTGTGTTACTTGAAGAACTTGAAAGAATTGGAGCAGCAGACTATTCGCTTGTCTGGAGCTTTTCCCATCTGGTTTATGGCATTTATGAAGAAGGCGTCGCCATTTTAACAAAACATCCGATTTCAGAAGAATACTCTTTCTTCGTCAGCCAAAGCACAGACATCACCTACTGGAAAACACGGAAAATCGTTGGTGTTCAAATCCATTATCAAGATATGCCTCTCTCTTTCTACTCTTGCCATATGGGCTGGTGGATTGATGAGGAAGAGCCTTTTAAACAGCAGGCCGACCAGCTTCTGCAGCAAATCAACAGGGACGGACTGGCCTTTCTGATGGGCGACTTCAATAATTGCGCTTCTTTGACAGGAGAAGGCTATGATTACTTAATCAGCCAGAAGCTTCACGATACGTATGAGTTCGCAGAGCATAAAGACCATGGAACGACAGTCGAAGGAAAAATCGCGGGATGGCATGACAACAAACAGGATTTGCGCATCGACTTGATCTTGGCGAGTAGCCCCATAAAAGTGCAATCTTCACACGTCATTTTTAACAACCGCAATAAATCCATCATTTCGGATCATTTTGGTGTAGAAGCGACAGTGATTATTCCCAAGGCATCAGAGTAATTGACCTGAGTGTGGAAGAAGTTATTTGCATGGCTGTATTCTCTTGGAAAATGCGCTTTGAATGATATATGAGTGGAATTCATTGTTGTGAATGAATATTAATCCGCTCTGGAACTTTTGCAAACAAGTTCCCCGAAAACCGGTACTCTTTGAGAGTCCTCACTTGTTAACTCTATGATCCTCGGAATTAAGGAACACTTTAGTTTCTTTCTCTATAGTTGTTATAGAACCTTTTAGAAGAAAGAGCGGGGAGTGTCCGTCTAGAGCGATTTCTTAAAAGCCACTCTGCTTTAGCAGTTTAAAAGTAAGAGTTTCAAACTGACCCCTAAGTTTTATTCGGAATTGATACTTTTAACTAGTCCACATCTCTGCTAATCTTATCTGAAAAAGAAAAGATAGGCAGGTTACCGACAATGCAAAAAACAACTAGCTATTCACCCGCAGCCAATTCCCGCACTCTTGATTTAGTTTTAACCTCCATGGCCATTGCACTGGTCTTTGTTGCTACTTTACTATTGAATATCCGTCTTCCGATTGCGGCAAATGGCGGCCTTGTTCACCTCGGCACCGCTATGCTCTTTATCATCGCAATCCTATTCGGCCCAAAGAAAGGGCTGATTGCCGGCGCAGTCGGCATGGGACTTTTTGATTTGGTTTCCGGCTGGACATTATGGGCACCGATCACCATACTGGCACGGGGCCTCCAAGGTTACCTGGTCGGAAAAATTGCCTGGTCAGGCGGCAGAAATGGCGGCAGTACGTCGTTCAATATTTTAGCGGCAATCGTTTCGATTCCGTTTATGGTCGCTATCTACTACATCGGCGAAGCAATCATCTTCAGCAGCTGGATCATTCCGGCCGCTTCGATTCCCGGCAATCTCGTCCAGAACACAGTCGGGCTGATCATCGCAATCCCAGTGGCAGTCGCTTTAAAGAAAACTCCGTTTTTCAAATAAGCTTTCTTTGGATGGCCATACATGAATCTATACAAAAAGAGCATGCCTAAAAATTAGGCATGCTCTTTTTTCACTTTTGATACGGTCATTCCGTCTCCCACAGGAATCAACAGGGACTCCAATTGCGGGTGATTGGCCACCGTTTTATTGAAGGTTTTCATGATGTCCGTATAGCGTTTGGACTGGATGGTCTCATCCACCACAGTTCCTGCCGCAAGTACATTGTCTGCCACAATCAAAGCGCCCGGCGCTGCCAGCTTCAAACAGTAGCTCAAGTAGTTTTCATAGTTTTCCTTATCCGCATCGATAAAAAAGAAATCAAACTTCCGATTTTCTTCGACCAGCTTTTCCAAACTCTCCAAAGCCGCTCCCGTCCGATAAGAAACTTGGTCACCCAACCCCACTTTTTCCAGGTTGCGGTACGCCAATTCCGCATAGCTCTCCTCGAGCTCAAGAGATGTCAATTTTCCTTCTTTACCAGCGAATCCTCTCGCCAGGCAAATGCCGCTATAGCCTCCAAGAGCGCCAATCTCCAACACATTTTTGGCGTCTGAAATCGACACCAGCATCGTCAGCAGCTTTCCGGAAGCCGGAGAAACCGAAATCGAAGGCATGCCATTTTCTGTTATCAAAGAAACGACCTCCTCCAACTGCGGATCCTGTGCAGTGAACACCGCATCGATATACTGATTAGTTTTCTTCATTTTCAGCAGCTCCTTTTTTGTCAGTTGATCCTGTCGTTTCAACATCCTGTTCCTTGTTGCCCATCTCATCTTCATGAATTTCAAAAAGCTGCGTAAACTCGGCGATTACCATATCGATGGCTTTCAGCTCCCCCAGCAGAACCTGTTGGATGGGTTCAAATTCCGGTTTGTCCAATTGCTGATGGAGAGTGGAACGTTTGAGTTGCATCCCTTCTAAAAAGGCAAGAGCCCGTCCCCGTCTAAAGGTTTTTGCTCCACGCGGGGAATGACTTCTTCCTCTATGGCGTCCGCCGCCGCGCTCTTCTTTTTCTCTACCCGTTGTTTCTTCCCGATTCATCTATAACCCTCTTCCCTTTCGTATACAAACGTATACATTATGATAAATTGTATACGTTTGTATACGAAAATGCAAATAAAAAACCCCTTTCATCAACTTTGATGAAAGGGGCATACGCAAGCAATTATTTTGTGGAGCTTATATTTCTATCGGGCTTTTTTCATCCAGCTGAAGTGCCTTAGCTGTTGATGTATGAATTTCCTGAAGAAGTTCAGGGTTTTCAGACAATGAAACACCATATGACGGAATCATTTCTTTGATTTTTGGTTCCCATTCGCCTACCTGATCAGGGAAGCATCTTTTGAAGATTTCAAGCATCGCATGAACGGCTGTTGATGCGCCTGGAGAAGCTCCGAGCAATGCAGCAACTGAACCATCAGCAGCTGTCACAATTTCTGTACCAAACTGAAGAGTTCCTTTGCCTTTATCCGTATCTTTGATGACCTGTACACGTTGTCCCGCTACGACGACATCCCAGTCCTCAAGTTTGGCAGTCGGAATAAACTCGCGCAATTCTTCTACGCGCTTTTCATTCGACAGCATAACTTGCTGGATCAGATATTTTGTTAATGACATCTCTTTTGCGCCTGCAGCCAGCATCGTGAAGACATTGTTCGGTTTTACAGATCCGATCAAGTCCATATTTGATCCTGTTTTCAGGAATTTCGGCGAAAATCCTGCGAACGGTCCGAACAACAGGGATTTCTTGTTGTCGATAAAGCGTGTGTCCAAATGCGGCACTGACATCGGAGGAGCTCCGACTTTCGCTTTTCCGTATACTTTTGCGTGGTGCTGTTCGACGATTTCCGGATCGTTGCAGACCAGGAACATCCCGCTTACTGGGAATCCGCCGATATGCTTGGATTCCGGAATGCCTGTTTTTTGAAGCAAAGGCAAACTTCCGCCGCCACCGCCAATAAAGACGAAGTCAGCGTTATGGTATTCGATTTTATCGTTTGCCAGGTCCTGCACTTTTACTTCCCAAGTGCCGTCGCCGCTGCGTTTAATGTCTTTCACTGAATGTTTGTAGTTGATTTCGACCTGCTCTTCTTTCAAGTGGTCAAACAGCATTTCCGTTAAAGCGCCAAAGTTGACGTCTGTTCCGGAATCAATTTTAGTCGCCGCCATTGAATCGTTTGGAGAACGGCCTTCCATGATAAGCGGAATCCATTCTTTCAATTTCGCAGGATCAGCTGAATATTCCATTCCTTTGAATAATGGGCTGGTGGACAATGCTTCGAACCGCTTGTTCAGGAATCGGACATTGTCTTCTCCCTGCACCAAACTCATATGGGGAATCGACATGATAAAGTCCTGTGGATTGGCGATGCGCTTATTGTCTACAAGGAAAGACCAGAACTGTCTTGAAAGCTGGAACTGTTCGTTGATAGTGATCGCTTTTTTGATATCTACCGAGCCGTCAGCCTGTTCCGGTGTGTAGTTAAGCTCGCAAAGTGCAGCGTGTCCTGTTCCGGCATTGTTCCATTCGTTCGAGCTTTCAGATCCTGCTTTTTCAAGCTTTTCAAACACTTTGATATTCCAATCAGGTGCAAGTTCTTTAAGCATAGAGCCCAAAGTCGCGCTCATCACTCCAGCACCGATCAAGATTATATTTCTTTTTTTCTGTTGGTTGTCCATTATAACCTTCCTTATCCCTTATATTTGCATAAAGGTACAGCCTGCTCCGGATCAAATAATACAAAAAGCCAGGCTCAACCGATACACACATTTTCTGCTTCAATTATCTAACTATATCATATTTATCCCGCTTTAACGGACAGTATGACTCCCGTTTCTATAAGCAGGAGATCTACTGCCCGTTAAAGTCCGATTGAATTTTCTCTTTATTATTTATATCTATCTGCTTTTGCCTGTCAATTATACCTTAAGTGGAGAAGGTAAAAAAGAAAGATGCCCATTTTAAGAGGAAATGAGCCTGAAAAGCCCAAATGCAGACATTCTCCAGCATGTCCGCATTTGGGCTTTTATTATAAGGTAGCTGAAGAAGATTTTTCAACCCACCATAGTTTCTGTTTGCCATGAAAATCCAGCCGAGCTATTCCATTTTATCGGCTTTGTAAAGCTTCATAATGGCGCACCGCTTCTTTTGTGATTTCGCTGTCTTCAGGAAGGCCACTGATCGTTTTCAGAACAGCTGCTGGTCCATTTTTTCGGATCATTTCCTGGATTTCCATCGCTTCTTCATCCTCTGGAAAATCGAACGATAGCGCAGCTGCAATCGCCTTCGCCAAATTGGTGTAAGGCAATCCTGCTTTTTGAGCCTGGATCGCCGGACGGATCAAACGGTCTTCAGGACCGAGCTTGCGGATAGGTGCGCGGCCAACTCGTGTGACCCCGTCATTTAAGTAAGCATTTTTAAAGCGTTCAATATTCTTGTTGATATAAGTGAGGTGGTCTTCTTCATCAAGGCCATATTCCTTGACCAGGTAAGCGCCCGTCTCCTTAAGTGTTTCTCTGACCTGGTCGACGATCTTCTCATCAGCCAAGGTCTCGTCGATGGTCGACTTTCCAGCAAGATAGCCCAGATAAGCGATTACGGCATGGCCCGTGTTTACTGTAAACAGCTTGCGTTCAATGAACGGGGCAAGGTTCTCGACCATTTTCATACCGGTTACCGGTGGGATGTCTTCAGTGGTTTCCACGACCCACTCGTAATAAGGTTCAACCAGAACATCCAGCGAGCTTTGGTCCTGGATTGGCACAATGCGGTCAACCGCCGAATTAAAGAAATAAATCCTTCCTTCAAGCTTTTTCTTTGTTTCTTCATCCAGATTGTCCATGATGTGCTGCTTAAGGATATCCGTTGCTCCAATTTGATTTTCACAGGCGATGACATACAGCTTGTCATCTGTTGCCGTTACGCGCTTAGCTAAGCCACGGGCAATCAGCGGTGCAATTCTCGGCAAAATGTTTGGGCCGATTGCTGTCGTCAAATAGGTCGCTTGTTGAATCGCTTCAATAACATCATTTTCCTCCGTCATATTGTTGATGCCCGATACGTTTTCGATGGTGATGGATTCTTCCTGCGGCTGAGCCATTTTTACTTGATAACTTTTTTCTTCGTTCAGTTTATTGATGACCTGCTCTGCAACATCCACGAATGTTACATGGTAACCCGATTTGGAAAATAAAGCCCCGATAAACCCTCTGCCGATATTTCCTGCTCCAAAATGAATGGTCTGTTTCACTGCTCATCATTCCTTTATCAAATTATTTTGTAGGTATTCCAAAAAGATATCTTCTAATTTCTGCCGGATCACTTTCTCGTTGGAAGACGAGAAAACCATCATGGATACATCACTTTCGATCAAGCTAGTACTGATCAAACTCAATATTTCCTGCTCTCTGCCAGTCAGCACTGTGGGCGCCAGCATCAGCAATAGGTTTTTCATCTGCATGCCTTCGCCGTCCATCCCTTTGACCAGAAGAGGATCGTCCAAGTGGACGATTTGGAAGACTAGTTTTTGAATCGAATCGTCGCGGCAGTGAAAAAGCGCCATATTGGTATCCGGAATCCCCAATCCGCCTTTCTTTTCCCGCTCTTTTAATTCGTGCATGGCGGAGGCCGCGTCCGTAATCAACCCGTCACTTTTGGCCAGATCGATCACTTCCTGCAACACTTCCCAATGGTCCGAGGCAGTGGATTTGCGGATCACCTTGAAGTTGGCCAAGATCGCCTCCATGCTGCTTTGCACTTCTTTTATTTCCCGCAGGACATGCTGTATATTGCCCCGGCCTTTCGTTATCAAGGCTTCGTTGGAATTCCTGGGATTCAGGTAATGCTTTTTGCCGGTGATTTTCTCTACATTATTCTGCAGGTAGCTTTCAATATAGCCGATATCCCGATCGCTGAGCAACGGACTCACCATAATGTAATCGACTTCTGTAACAGGCAGCCGAATTGTCGAAATCACCAAATCATAATCCTGGAAATGGGCAGCTTGAAAATCGTTGATTGACAGAATTTCCACCGAATTGATTTCCGGCAGCTCTTTTTGGATCCGGCTTGCGAGCATCTTCGAAGTCCCGATGCCTGTCGGACAGATGACGACCGCGTCGATTCGGACCCTCTCTTCCTTCATCAGCAAAGCTGAACCGAAATGCAGGACAATAAAAGCCGTTTCATCAGCTGAAAAGTCCAGATCCTTGAACTCATTTTCCAGGCCCTGCTTGACCGCCATAAACAGCACCGGATATTTCCGCCTGATTTCGTCAGTCAACGGATTAAAGGATTCGAGCTTTTGGTTTAATCGGAAGATCGAAGGTCCCATATGGGCGAGCAGCCCCTGATACAGTGAAAAGTCATCGATCAGGTCGACGTGCAGCTGCACGGAAACATCGCGGATCAGGTTTTTTATCAGCCTGCCGAGCAGTACGCTGTCGTAATACGCTAAATCAGCCGCCTGTACTTTCGATCCTTTTAAAATCATCGTCAGAAAATGCACATCGGCATCAGTCAGCCTAACGGAAAGCTGATTTCTTAACTCCCGGCAGACATTCTTCATCAAGCGGTATTCGTTATCAGAGCTATTCCTTGCTTGGTCTCCCGGATCCAGTATAAATCCGGCTTCGGTCCGCTGAAGGGCCAGACAACTGTAGACGACCAATCCAATATAGTCACTATCCGCCAGCCTGGTTTGTTCTTTATTGATTTTTTGGTCCACCAATTGGTCCACGACTGCCAAGTATTTTGGCGAAAAATACCCAAGAATTTTTTCTTCCTGATTTTTTTCCTGTTGAAGAAAATACAGGCTCTCGATCATCTCTTCATAGAAGTAAGCGAGAATATAACTGCCAAGCGCATGCCGCTTATTGGCTTCTTCTCCATCGACTTCGACACCCACACCTCTTGTCCGCGACAACTCGATTGAAAACTTCCCCAGCCAGCCGGTCACATCATCCAAATAGGCCGTCAGCGTAGCGGTGCTGATTCCTAACTGTCCGGCAAGTACCTGTTTTTTAAAAAAGGGACCTTCGTGCAATAGAATAACCAACAGCTTCAGCTTTCTCTCTTCTGGCGTTTCATCCGCTGGACTGGCCGTCATCAGGTTTTGGATCAGGCGGTAGACTTGCTCATTTTTCCCCGCAATAAACAACCCTTCATCCTCCGTGCGTTCGACGGTCAATTCAAATTGCTGCAGCATCTTCCCTACCGACTTTAAATCCCGTTGAATGGTACGTGCACTGACATCCAGATACGAAGACAACGAGTGCACAGTATGCTTTCCGGAGGTTCTGACAATCAGCTCGATAATGGACTTTTCCCTAAATGTGATAAACATTCATTTCACTCATTTCACTTTTGGATGCCTTCTCCAAGACCAGGAAATGCAAATAGAACAAAAAGGCAGGAATCCCCGCCTTTCTATTGCTGCTATTCAATTGCTATTGATGATGGCCATTAATTCTTTAGCGGATTTTGCGTTCACCAGCTGATCTACATTGTCCTGTTCGGCACAAATGACAGCGATTCCCGAAAGGATTTCCAAATGCGTGCCATCCTTTCCGGCAATACCGAAAATCATTTTTGCACTTTCTCCATTAAAGTCTACTCCATTTGGAACCTGAACAACAGTAAAGCCTGACTTGATGACGGATTTTTTCGCCTCCTCCGTCCCGTGGGGAATGGCGACATTATTGCCCATATAGGTCGTCGTTATTTCTTCGCGCTTCATCATTTCCTCTACATAGGATTCTTCGACATATCCGCCTTTGACCAAGGCCTGTCCTGCGAATCGGATTGCGTCTTCTTTCGTGCGGAATTTCTGTCCAATAAAGACGTTTTCCTCCAGCAACAGCTGATCATCTTCCGCGCTATGCCGAACAACGGCTTCACTTTCTTTCACCAGCTCATGCTGATCAACAGTCTCACCATTTTGCAGACGGCCAATCAGTTTGTCGTATTCTGGACTTGATAGGAAGTTGTCGACTGAAATATGGTAGGCGTCCGGCATTTTATTTTCTGCACGCGGCGTTAATTTTTGCTGCGTAATAACGATTTGGGAATCGACTGCGATCGTGCTGATGGCCGTATTCGAAACTGATACGCCCAGTCCAGCTTCTTTTACTTTCTTGCGCAGAAGAGAAGCACCCATTGCACTCGATCCCATTCCAGCATCACAGGCAAAGACAATTTTTTGCACATTTGCTGGGAATATTCCCCTTCCGGCGCCTACAGGGGACGTTATTTCCCGGGAAATAGAACTTTTCTTTCCTTTCATCTGTTCCATTTTCTTTGTTGCTTCTTCCATGTCTTCATCTGTTTGTTTGCTTGATTTTAAAACGACTGCTGAAATGGCGAAGGACACGGCCGTTGCCACAAAAACTGCTGCAAAGTTGGCCAGGTAAGCCATGCTTTCAGGCGGTGTAACCGCTGCAATAGCCAGGATGCTTCCCGGTGATGCAGGCGCCACCAATCCGCCACCCATTAACACAAGTGTAAAGACGCCGCTCATGCCGCCGAAAATGACAGCCAGCAACAACATCGGCTTCATCAGTACGTACGGAAAATAAATTTCATGAATTCCTCCAAAGAAATGGATGATGGCCGCTCCCGGAGCTGATTGCTTGGCGATGCCTTTTCCAAAGAGCATAAATCCAAGCAGTACTCCGAGTCCAGGGCCAGGATTGGCTTCCAGAAGAAACAGGATCGATTTGCCTGTCTGCTGAACTTGCTCCAAGCCGATTGGCGTCAGCACGCCATGGTTGACAGCATTGTTCAAGAATAGAATCTTCGCCGGTTCAATCAAAATGCTGGTCAACGGCAATAAACCAGCTTCCAGCAACCAGTCCACACCTGAAACAAGAACCTCCGTAAAGGAACTTACAGCCGGTCCGATGCCGAGAAATGCAAGAATGGCAAGTGCACCGCCCAGAATACCGGCAGAGAAGTTGTTGACCAGCATTTCAAAGCCGGTCCGGACTTTTCCTTCGATCAATTGGTCAAATTTCTTGATGACGTATGCTCCGAGCGGTCCCATAATCATGGCACCCAAGAACATTGGCGTATCGGGAGCACCAACAATGACACCCATTGTCGCGATGGTTCCGACCACTCCACCCCGCTGGTCGTAAATCAGCCGGCCTCCTGTGTAACCAATCAAAAGCGGCAGCATGTAGGTAACCATTGGCCCTACTAATGAAGCAAGATTTTCATTCGGGTAAAACCCTGTTGGGATAAATAGTGCTGTAATCAATCCCCATGCAATAAATGCACCAATATTCGGTAAAACCATGGAGCTCAGGAAATTGCCGAACTTTTGCACCCGAACCTTCATTTTTGAATCGTTCATGTGATCTCTCCTTTGGAATGTAGTCATTTAAGTTGAACGAAAGCTTTAAGAAGAGCAGGTTAGAAGAAATCGCTCCAAGCGGATGCTTTTCGCTCTGTCTTTTAAGAAGCAGTTCAAAATTAAAGCTAAAAAACTTAAGCCAACTTATATACTTATAATGTTCCTTTATCATAGCCCTCGGATGGAAGCGCATTCAATGACAAGGAAAGTCAACTTTGTCGGGCTTGCCGTGACAAGGCTGTTGTTTCTGGAGCCAAAGCAAAAAGCTGCCGAGAAAATGGCAGCTTTTTGCTTTTTAAAATGCAGTTGAATTACTGGCTATAAGCTAAATGGACGCTCCGGAAGACGCCGCCTCATCGGCTTTTACACAATCAATTGCAACAACAATCGCGATGACAACTCTCTCCATCTCTTCATCCAAAATCTCGACCTTGTAGCTGTCTCCCCAGCTGAACCATTCCTTATTGACCCGGCCGTTGACTTCTCCATACTGCAGTACTTGAAAATCCATGTCCCACCAGTTTCCGTGAATTTCAATTCCGGTGCCTTCTATTTGTATAACGAGCCTTGGACACGGAAAACTCTTTCTTAATCGTTAAGCGCTCCTGGCCATTCACTTCAACAAAAAACTTCGGCCGGAAACTGAAAGTTTTTTTGGTAATGAGCGCGATTTTATGAGCTTAAGTTAAATGCTGTATTATTCATTGTTATGGTTCGCCGCCACTTTTTGTGCAGCTGCCCGGCAACAAGCCTGATCCAACTATTTATTAATAGCTGGCACATACCCTATTTCTTCCGGTTCTTTTTGCCGTATATAAGCATTCATCGGCAGTCCCCACTATTCGAGAGATGTCAGCTACTGTTTCGGGATAGGTTGCGGCACCTATGGAAACGGTGATGTTAATGGAATCCAATGAAGAAACTTTAAAATCATGGATTTCTACCGCTGTTCTGATCCGTTCCGCGATTTCCACTGCCTGTTCGTGCTGGCAATCCGGCAAGATTACAGAAAATTCCTCGCCGCCATTTCTTGAAACGATGTCAAAAGAGCGGCTCGCATTTTTCAACACTTTTCCAAGCTCTTTTAAAATTCTGTCGCCAACAGGATGCCCATACGTATCGTTGACATTTTTAAAATAGTCGATATCAATAATGAGCAAAGAAAGCTTTTCATTTTTCGTAGCTGCGTTGCTGACCAATGTGTTCCAGACGGCATCAAACTGCCGAACGTTATTCAAGCCTGTAAGAAAATCTGTCGTTGATTCCTCTTCGTATTTGGTTAAAAGAAACTGGGTTTTTAGAATGTACTCAACAAAGAAAATCGCGGTGAGCCCACCAATTATAGAAATCACCCAATAACAGGGTATCAGACTTTTCAAAACAAGAAAATCGTTAATAAGCCAGCTGATGACGATACTGAATACAATGTTTGAAAATATGATCATAACAAAACCTTGTTTATAAGAGTTGGCTTTGGAATCGTATTTTTTAAATAGTTTATAGATGATGATAAAGCCGATGATTAAAGCAAACATCAAGGCGGCAGCCGCCAATGCCGATGTGCTTACGCCAAAGATGAACCTTCCAAATATGATAACGATCGCACTTACGACAGCATGAGGAACACCCAGATAAATGATGAGGAGAATGACCGGAACAAAACGCAAATCGACGATTGTTTCAGCAGTTACCTGTATGGAGAAATACATTAAAAGAACCCCTAAAAATCCTCCTGCTAATCCATCGGCTATTACAGAATTTGTATAAGATTCTTCTAATCTAAGTTTTTGCCTTAATTGTAAATAGATAAAAATCAATGAAATTAGAACACATAAATTTACAAATAAATCATCAATAAACGCAAACAAAAGTTATTTCCTCCCTCTATAGACACTGACATTCAGTCTTCTGTTTAAAACTATTATGATTTAAATACTATAGCACAAAAATTTATGAAACTATTTCCCCATGAAAAAAGCACAATTTTTTCATCATTTTTTTATTAAAACGCATTTAATTTACAAATTAATTCGTAAAAACTGAAATCAAGAACCCTCGAAAAACCAAAAAAAACGAGAAGAAAACCTTCTTTCGAAGTTTGGCCTCTTCACGCTTTTGGGTCATACTATTTTCTTTTCTATTTAAACTCAATTTACTTGTTCCATACTAAAACAACATCCTATTAGAGCTGGTTAAAGAACGAGGCGAACAAGACAAAAACAATAAGAAGAACAATGATCGCGATAATGATTCCTGGCAGTACGACGATGAAAAATCCTTTCCAAGACGAGACACTATGCGCTTCGCCTACTGCTTTGCAGACGATGACGAATGTCCAAACAGACACTACCCCCATTACTAAAGACATGATAACTACAACCGGATCGCCTTCTACATCCGTCCGGTCTGCAAAGAAAGTTGCAGGTGATGCAAAAGCCCAGATAATCAGCAGTGGCAAAAGCCAAATTTGCGGTATTTGCGCTGTAGCAAGCGCCTTGAACATTTCTTGATAGGTCGCCGTTCCTTTAAACAACCGCCCAACCAGCATCAATATAGCTGCGCCTAAGAAATAGCCAAACGCACTCCCGATCGGACCGGTAATCAGTGCCTGAAGAATGGCTACCCACACTGGCATGTCTGCATTTCGGGTGTTCATAAGTCCAATCAGGCCTGAAGCAAATCCCGTCAAGACAATGAGCAAAATGATGTATTTAGCAGTCTTTCGGTCAATGACGAAGCGGACGGTTTCGCGTGTGCGCAGCCAAATATCGGTTAACGGATTCACCTCGCGCCCTTTGCGTAATCGATCTTCCCTCACCATAATTTCTTCCTCCTTTTGTTCGTTTTTCACGACGACTGGCAGCAGAATTTCCACATTTTTTCTTATATCTTTTCCTTTCCCTTTTTCACCTTTTGTTATCAGCAATATGCTTAAATTCTTTGCAAGAAAAAATAAAGGGGTTCTTCCAGGCCTAAGTTGCCTGAAAAAACCCCTTTTACAAAAAACACAATTGACCCCAACCCAAAACAGGGAAATGAAGATTCTGTAAAATACTAAAGCTTGTCGCCGGCTGGCACAGAGAGTGCCTCTTCGACAAACCCCATTGCCTTTTCAATGATAAAATCCAGTTCATGATCTATAGACACGATGTGATGGGAATTGTGCAGTTCGTATTTCCACGCAATAATTGCTGATATGCTTTGACCGATGCCTGCTCATAAGTGATTTCCACCGCATCCGCTTTTTTGATGTCCAGTTGGTCTTGTCTGACATAAGCGGAATCCGGTTGGTTGCGGTATGTTTCAAATGCAGGAATATCAATCGCCGGATTGATCAGGACAAGTCCTTGAATGTCCGGGTGGCAGCTGGCCAAATCCAAGCTCAAAGTTCCGCCCATCGATTGCCCAATGACAACAACGGCCGAACATGTACGCCTCAAATCGTTATAGGCGTCTTCTACCCGCGCAAACCAATCGTCGCAGGCAAACTGCTCAAGGTCTTTAGCATGTGTGCCGTGGCCGGGGGGAGCCTCGGACAAGAGACGGTATAGCCATGGGCAGCAATGGCCTCACCCAACTCTTTTACACTTTGCGGCGTGCCCAAAAAGCCGTGGCACAACAAAATTCCAGTGCTGTTGCCGTTCAGAAAAAGTGATTCAGCTTGTGGGATAATGGGACATTGTTCCTTTACTATGCAAATACTTCTTTGCCTGTTTTAAAGTAAGGAAGGCTCCTACTACTCCAACTCTTCTTCTGCAAGCAGCTTAAATCCTTCAATCATCGTGTCTTCTTCTACTTCAATCAAGATGCAGCGTTTGCCATTGTAATTGACTTGTTTAACGTATCGTAAGTCTTGAGGGCTGATCGCAATATTGGCGACTTTCGTGCTGATTTTGATGGATTTGGATGCGTAGCTTGGCACGATATGGCTGGCTTTCATTTCGTAGGTTTTGTCTTCTACGACTTGCTGAAAGGCCCTTTCCACTTTTTCCGCACTGACATCTTTGACACCGCTTGCCTTCAGCACACGTGTAATCTCCGTAGTATCCAAAATAGGTGCACTTTCTTCATCGTCTTCACTTTCTTCTGCCACAAGCAGCATCTGATTGATTTCATCGTATACGCCAGCGAGGGTTCTGGAATTTACTTCATCGCCGCCAATTACAACTTTGACAATTTCTTCAAATACCGCTTTCTCTTCCTCAGCGGTAATGATTTCATCACCGTTCAACACATTTTCGATAAACTGGAAATCCGGTTTATTCGCCTTGCCGGCGGCGTAGAGGATGTGATGGATGTCTGAAGCGTTATCCGTGAAGCTCGGGAACAAAAACCCGCCAATTGGCGAGCTTAGTTTAATGACAGGATCGACCAATACGTTTGCCTTATACTCTTTCTCGACAAAATCAAAGACCAGCGAACTTTTCGGCAATTCGGTTTGGTTCATGCTGCAAAGGATAAACGGAGTGGTATACACTTCATCCCGCATGTCAATTTCCGTTTCATCGGACTTGCGCCTCGTTGTTTTAGAATAATTTCCACGAATGAACGTGACCACCATGTCTTTTTCATACGGTCTTTCTTCCACCATCTTCAAGGCGATGCGCTGCATATTCGCTTTCCATTCAGCGACCTCTTTTGCCTCGAGCCCTTCATACAGGAGCCGCTGCGTATGGTCTGCCTGCCCCTCTTCTTGTGGCTGAAATTTTACTTCAAACATCTTGGCATCCAGTTTTCCGCCTAATACCTTTTTAAAATTATCAAAGAACAGCTCTTGCTGCTCCCGGTCCAACATGGAAAACGAGCGGCTTTCCTCGTGAAAGATCTCACTGCTTTCCTGTTGGATGTAGACGTTATAAATATCAGCAATTTTCAATAAATCGGTATCCAGTTTAAATCGTTTGCGAATATCTGCTATATCTTTCTTATTCATCTCTAAATCCAACTCCTTAACTCATAAGTCCGTGGTCTATACAAAAAAAGAGCATCCAAAGCTATAGTTAGCTTTTGACACTCTTTCATTATAACAATATTTCAGGTCAAGAAAGAAATACGGCTAATAATTACGCTAAAGAGTCGGATCGTTTAACGGCTCGTTGCGTATAACCGGCGATGAAGTTCATGGACCCGCTCTGCCAGTTCAGGGACAGGACCGTCTACTGCCACATCCTTAATCACATCTTCAATGGCCAGATTCCGAACACGCGATGGTGCAACGCCCATTTTGCTTAACCATCCGGCCAGTTGTTCTGAGGAACTTGCGTACACGATCCGTCCCAAGCCGACCCATCCGTGAGCCGCCGCACACATCGGGCAATGTTCCCCGGAAGTATAAACCGTCGCCTCGTTTCTTTCTTCAAGAGACAGGTTATTTGCCGACCACCTTGCTATCGCAAACTCCGGATGCTGTGTATGGTCACCGCCTGCCACGTGGTTATGATCTTCAAAAAGAACTTCTCCGGCAGCTGAAACAAGTACGGAACCGAACGGCTCGTCTCCTTTTTCTAAAGCTGTTTCCGCCAACTCCACACATCGCCGCAAATGCTCGAAATCCGTTTTGCTGATCATTTTTGACTCCTCCTTCGTGTGCTTTCCATTCCATCCATCTTTGCTGCAGATCTATGCCAGCGGAATTTCTTGACATCGGTAGAATTTTTTATTGATTTAATTAGCAATTCCGATCGATGTATTTTCATATTGTGCATCACTCAATGCTTTCAGGATGAAATGGGCAACGTCAGCACGTGATATGGACTTCGATTTTTCGGGTACACCCATCGCAGATTCTCTGTACTTTCCTGAAAAGGGGCCATCGGTTAATCCCATCGGCCTAACAAATGTGTAGTTCAGACCATGGGCTTCAATATAATCAGTAGCAGCCCGGTGATCTGTCAGTGCATTCTTAAGCACTCCCATCATCAATTTCCCGCTTACGCCTGGCAGTTCATTATAGATTCCCGCAGACGCGGTGTAGACGATCCGTTTTACACCATGCTCCTGCATGCCGGCAACAATATTTTTTATCATCTCTTGAAGCTCTGTTGATTTTTTCATCCCTTGACTGGAGCCTAAGCAGGAAACCACAGCGTCATGGCCAGCTATTGCTGCTGCCACTTCTGCCGGATTAAAAGCATCTCCTTTAACAACCGTTAAATTCTCATGTGTAACTTCCAGCTTTGCGGGTGTCCGTACAAATGCCGTGACCTCAAAACCACTCTCAATTGCCTGCTTCACGACAAATTGACCTACACCGCCCGTTGCCCCAAAAACAATAATTTTCATATCCCATCACCTGTCCTTCCCATCATTATTTAAATCGAAGTTCGTTCTTCAACTGAAAGCAGTGAGGGCAGCTTCACAGCCATGATTGGCGTTTCAAACTTTTGTAGTAATGAATAATTCTTCTCTAGGGACATTGGTTTCAGCAATCGCTTTGCCAACTCCTTCTTCATTTCCATAAATAACGGCAGTATCAATGCTTCTGTAGCGCACTTCAAGAGCCGTTTTTATTGACTGTACTAGCTCTTTCTTCATCTTCTACTTTAAAGACACCTAGGCCCAGCCATGGCATTTTCACACCATTATGTAACGCAGTTGTGAGGTTGGATATGATTTGACATGTTTGTCAGCCCTTATCTAAAAATGTTGTTTGATAAAATTACAGCTTTACGTAATTTCTCCACTTATGAATAGGTTTCCAATTCAGAAGTTTCTTCGCTTTTTCATTGTTTAACAGCGGCTCGAAACCTGTCAGTTCTTCTCTAAAATCAGTCACATCCGGAAAGCATGTTTCCATCAATTGTTTGCTCTCAATGTCCATACTGGTTTCATCCGCTCCGATATTGACGGCAACAGAACCAAGCTCATCAGTTTCCACGGCCAATCGATAAGCAGTAGCTGCATCCCGTGTATCAATATAACTCCACAAAATTGTTTTCCGCTGTTCTGGATTGTGGATGAATCCAGGAAAATTGGGATACATTTCAGGTGCTATGACATTTCCCAATCTAAACGATACTACCTGCATTCCTGTTCTGCGGTGGATCATGTCAGCTGTGTTTTCATTCACAATCTTGGACAACCCATAGCTTTCTTCTGGCAATTGCGGGTGTTGCTCATCTATCGGTACGTACTGTGGATTTAAATTTTGTTGTGAAAAACAAATACCATATGAAGACTCACTTGATGAAATTACAGCTTTTTTAATCCCCAAACTCCCTGCAGCTTCTAAAATGTTATACGTAGACATCACGTTATTCTGAAAAGTCACTTCGTTTGGATGTGAGTAAGCAACCGGAATCGCTGCAAGATGTACAACGGCATCAGCCCCAGCCAATACACCATAAACCTCGCCCAGATTCGTCAAATCTGTTATCACCGTTCTGCAAAGCGCTTCTTTTGGGTGCTTAAGATCTGCATTGACAACTTCATAACCATGCTCCAAAAATTCTTTTATAACGTCCCGGCCCAGCAGACCACTTCCACCTGTTACGACTACCTTTTGCATGTTCATTCCTCCATTTTCTAAGCGTTACTGAATTGCGTAGATAAAACTGGTTCATACAATTAGCTCGTTCATCAATCAAACTAACTATATGTGAAAAAATATTTATCATCAAGTAAGTCATGTTTGGCTCAAGCTATTTCAAAATTGTCGTTTTATAAACCGCTTCGAATGCTTTGGGCATGGCTTCTGGCGACCTTATGGTAAGGCTCACCATAACGTTGGAATAGAGTAAAACATTGACCTTAGTCAAAAGGCAGTGTGTATGTAGAATGTAGCTATCTACGAACATACTGCCTTCAATTTATTGATATCTATGGGTTTGTTATTTCAAACTGTTTAACGCAAGGGTACCAATACAATCAGCGGTGAATGTAATTCTTATTAGAGTTCTTACTAAGTTATTACCTGCTTCACTATCCGCATTAATCTTCAGTAGACGAAGATTAGTTTCATCTTCCTTTTCTAGGTAAGAATAACTTTCTTCTGATATAAAAGATTGGGAAGTAACCGTTAAGCGAACTAAACATGAACGGCTCTCACATAATGAAGGGAGAAGTGGGGGTCGAATCCTTCATATAAGATAAGGCCCATGTTCCCTTAAGTGGTGAGTACCTAGATTTCCTATGGTGATACGAATGTTATATACTGATTATACATACTTTATGGCTTTACTATGATGTTCGGAGGGGGATCTCATGATGTTCGAAAACAAAGTAGTGATTGTTAATGGTGGAACGGATGGAATTGGTAAGGAAGTGGTTCATTTCTTTTGTAAAGAAGGGGCTACCGTTCATTTTACTGGAAGAGATCGTAACAAAGGCTCTCAGGTAGAGAGTGAATGCAATGGGAAGGCTCATTTTTACCAAGTCCATAACGAAAACGTGGAAGAAATCGAAAGCTTTTTTAAAGCACTTGAAAATGATGGGCATAATGTTGATATTCTATTCAATAATGCTGGTGTTCTGTCTAAAGGAATGGGGCCATTGTCTCGAGTAAAGCTAGATGACTGGAATTATTTAATTGCTGTCAATCAAACGGCTATCTTCGCCTACATGAAATATTCTTTAGTCGTGATGAGTAAGCAAAAAAATGGAGTCATCATTAATAACGCAGCCATCCTTGGAAACGATAAGGTTAATCCTATGCTGCCAGCTTATAGCGGGACAAAAGCAGCGGTTGTTGCGATGACTCAAAGCACGGCACTTCGCTTTGCTAACCTAGGAATCCGAGTAAATTGCATATCCCCTGGCCCTACAGAAACCGACCTAGCCATTAATGCATATGGCGGAATAGAGAATTATGAAAAACAATCACAGGGACACCCTAGAGGAAGTTATGGGAAACCAAGTGAAATTGCAGAAGTCGTTCTGTTCTTAGCTTCAGACAAAGCATCCTATATAAACGGTGCAGAAATAGTCGTAGATGGCGGCTACTCATTAAAATAAGCGGATTTAGGGGACAGGGACTTTGTTTTAAGACAAAGTCCCTGTCCCCTTGTTCATGCTGCTCCGATTGGCCTCGGCTCATGGAATACTGCTCTGAATTACTGGAAAGATATATCCCGACCTCGGACAGCAGCTAACTATTTAGTCAATAAGCTCTATTTCAGCTAATAAATATAAAAGGGACCTGCTAGAGTCCCTTAATAGTTTACCTTTATTTATGGTACGGTTCACCCTTCATAATCCGGAAAGCCCGATACACCTGCTCCACCAAAATCAACCTCATCAATTGATGCGGAAACGTCATCTTAGAAAACGACAGTTTCTCATCCGCACGTTTCAACACTTCATCATGCAGCCCCAAGGATCCGCCGATCACAAAGACGATTTTGCTGCGGCCATAGGTCATCAGCGATTGGATGTCTTTTGCCAGCTGTTCGGAGGTTTTCATTTTGCCGTCGATTGCCAATGCAATAACATATGCGTCTGGTGAAATTTTCGCCAAAATCCGCTCTGCTTCCCTCTTTTTGACGATTTCCATGTCAGCCTCGCTCAATTGCTCTGGCGCTTTTTCATCTGCCACTTCGATCTCATTGATTTTTGTATAGCTTCCGAGCCGTTTTGTGTATTCTTCAATACCCGATTTTAAATATTTTTCTTTTAACTTCCCGACACTGATAATTGAGATATTCACATGTTATCCCCCTTCACAATAAATTTACAAACAAGTTACCCACAAATGTTATACACATATCCACAACTATTTCTACATCTTGTGCCCGATCAAGCGTTTGCCACAAGATACGTTGCAGCCTCTTCACAGTAATCGCATCTTGTGGATAACTTTTCTATTTCTGATAATTCTGTAAGTATAGGGTAGCTTTTTATTTCCGCTACAAACATATCCAATGCATGCTCCACGTGGGTTTTACAGCATTTAATCTCCATTTTTTCCACCTCTTTCGATTTCCGAATATTCCACATAGTTATACACATTTCACTCTATTTTATCCACAACCCATTTTAACAGAAGAAAAGAGCTACGGATAGCGAAGCTTTTGTGCGCCTGTGGATTGTTAATAATAAATTTACAACAAAAAAGTTATCCACACATCGTCTTTCTTTTTCCCGAACATTGTATGTTGGAAGTGGTTTCTCAGATTTACAGATTTGAATAGTATATTAGCAGAACTCAAAATTTTTAAATGAGAAATATTCATTTTTGTTTATGGAGCACTGGCAAATAGGGGGAAATTATAAATAGACTTCTTCTCTTCAAATTTCTACATAAGATATGCAGCAAATCAGCGAAGACTCCCGCGGAATAGCGAGACAGCCAAGACCCCACAGGGAGCATAGCGACCGAGGAGGCTTGGCGCTCGCCCGCAGGAAAGCGGAGCTGATTTGCGGAATGTCAAATAGCAGACAAATTATTAATGCGAAATAAAAAACCCGCATAGAATCGAAATTCTACACAGGCTGGCTAGCTGCTCCTCTATAACGCTGAATTATCAACAAGCTCCAATTCAAACTCCATCAGTTCTCCATTGCGATAGGCGCTGACAGTCATTGTGTCGCCGATCGTTTTTTCATTGTACAAATGCTGGCGCAATTCGATGATGTCCGTAATTTCGACACCGTCCATCTCTACAATGACGTCAAACTGCTCCATACCGGCCTCTTCTGCTGCTGATCCTTCCACTACTGAATTGATGACTACGCCCTCTGTGACGTCTTCAGGCAAGTTTAAGGTCTCCTGGCGATCTACACGCGGGACTTGGATCAAGTCAAGCAGCGTAATGCCCATCGATGGCCGGATCATTTCCCCGTTTTCTTCAAGTGAACTGATGACCGGCATTGCGGAATTGATCGGGATCGAAAAGCCAATGCCTTCAACTGCTGATGTTGCAATTTTCATCGAGTTGATACCGATCAGCTGTCCCGCCAGATTGACCAATGCACCACCGCTGTTGCCTGGATTGATGGCAGCATCTGTCTGCAGCACTTCGGCCTGCCAATCTTCCTGGCCATCCCCGTCCAAATCAACCGGAACCGCGCGATCTTTTCCGGAAACCACGCCTGTTGTCACCGAGCCAGAAAAATCAAGGCCCAATGGGTTGCCGATGGCGATGACCGTCTCGCCTTGTTTCAAGGCATCCGAATCGCCAAATTGGGCCACAGCTTGTACATCGGCTCCATCCATTTCGAGAACGGCCAGATCAGTCCAAATGTCGCTGCCGACCACCGTCGCGTCGACTTTAGTGCCATCCGACAGGGTCACTTCAATGCCGCTGGCGCCGTCAATAACATGATGATTGGTGACCACATGCGCAGTGCCGTTTTCATTTTTGTAAATGACGCCCGAACCCGTCCCGACCGCCTGCTCCTGCTGGGGTGACTGAGACCAGAAATCTCCGGCTGCCTGCAGATTGGTGACCCCCACAACTGCATCCGCCGCAATATCGACCGCATCTGTCACATCCGTAGTGATATCGACCGAAACCGAGTCGGAGCGTCCTTCCGTTTCCTGCTGGACGATTTGCGTATCATTGCCATTGTCCGGGATCAGCCCCGGCATCGAATAAAACAATAACCATACCAATAAAGCACCGGCCGCTACTCCGGCCACACCTGCAGCAAATGTGCCCAAACGGCTCGATTTCTGCCGGCCGTTCGGTGTTTGATTGTAATAGCCCATTGCGTTCATCCTTCCTCATTCTTTTTGGTTAACCTTAGTGTAGAAATTCGAAACAGACAAAGCAAGCTGGAAGAGTTGGAAGATTTTTTATAGATTTTAAAATTAGAAATTTAAGCTTCCTTTTCTAAAAAATATTCGTACATAAATAAGTTGGCTTTAAAATTCATCCTGTTCTAACCCACTTAGGTTGCTGGGAGTGCAGGTGCTCGACTCCTGCGGGATAGCGAGACGACCGAGACCCCGCAGGGAGCAACACGCCAGGATTGGGTGCGAGCCCGCGGAAAGCGAGCGCCGGAACGGAAAGCAACTCGGTTGACGCCTGCCAGAAGCTGATTCACTCTCGCTCTATACAAAAACAGCCGGAAGCTGATCCGCTTCCGGCTGTTGGTTACACGACGATTAATTTGGTCGGCACATTGGCATGTGTGTCGAAAAGATCGACATATTCTCCAACGATGATGCCTTTTGTCTGAAGGGTCTGCTCAACGCTCATGCGCGCAAGATCCTTCATATTATTGTCTTTGCTCAAATGCGACAAGTAAATGCGCGTCGGTTTTTCAGCAAGTACTTCGCTCATGGCTACCGCTGCATCTTCATTTGACACGTGGCCCACATCGCTGAGAACCCGGCGTTTGACCGACCATGGATAACGGCCCATCTGCAGCATTCCCACATCGTGGTTGCTTTCAAACACATAGGAATCCGATGCCTGGATAACGCCTTTCATCCGGTCGCTGACATAGCCGGTATCTGTGATTAACGACAGCTTTCGTCCGTTGGCATGAAACACATAAAACATTGGATCTGCAGCATCATGCGAGACGGCAAACGATTCAATGTCGAGCGAACCGAATGTCTGGACTGTGTCCATATCAAAATGGAATCGCTGTTCCAGTGGAACCGCCCCGATCAAACCATCCATTGCGGTCCAGGTTTTGGCATTGGCATAAATCGGCACTTTATGTTTACGCGCCACGATGCCAAGCCCCTTGACGTGATCGCTGTGTTCATGAGTGACCAGAATTCCGTCCAAATCACTCATTTTTTTGCCGATGGCTGCAAACAATTCTTCCATCTTGCGGCCACTGAGTCCCGCATCCACCAGGAAGGAATGCTCCCCGTTTTCGATATAAGTGGCATTGCCGCTCGATCCACTGGCTAATACACTGAATTGCATAGCAAAATCTCCTTACTCTGTTTCCTCTTCTTGTTTGTTCAACTCGATGACGCCATCTTTTACAGCATTGACGAAATAATCCTCGCGGCTGCCATCTGAAAGTTCCGCTTGAATATGCCAAGTCGGAACAAACATCTGCCGGTCTTCCGATACTTGTACATGTACGGAATAGCCCAATTCTGTTTTATTGATGGTCAAGTCTCGTTCCAGCAAGTTTTTCTGGTAAAGCGTGTGAATTGCCGTGATGGCAGACACCAATTCCTTTGGCTCCTGATTTTCGATAATGTCAGTGAACATCGTTTGTTTGTAGCGGACAATATCCCCATCATTGTTCCAGTACACCGTCACTTTTCCATCCTTGCTGAAGTAAAGTGTTTCGCCATCAAAGTTCTGGAAATACACGGCTTTGTTTTGTTCTTTATCAATTTCCCATAATTCGTAGGAACTGCCTTCGTGGACAATCTCTTCGACAAAAGCATCTAACGCATCTGCACTTTCTGCTTCTCCTGTCAGAGAAACAGGTTCTTCATAAGCAACCTGCAGCTGCTTGCCGTCTTGGATATTGACTTGCACATTTTCCTGTGGCGCCTCTTTCGCTGTGAATATTTTCGTTTCACCACGAATATAAGGCATGCCTTTGACATCTTCCGGGAGATTCGAATAGGTGATCTCATCAGCCTTCAATTTTTCATCTACCGACGATTCCGAAAGTTCTTCTAAATTTTCAGATTCCGTATAACGGTCCAAATACAAGGAGTATAAAAAGACGTTCAAAATAGAAAAGACAATAATAAAGATGCTCTTGGTTTTATTCCAATCCAAGTTCACGCCCTCCTGTCAATTCACTCGTCAGTTCAGTCCACGTACCATCCGCTTTAAAATACCAGGCCGGCTCAAATGTGATCAAAAATCCCTCTTCGCTGCGCGTCAGTTTATACGCAGGAGTAATATCCGTGATAGCGGATAAATCCTGGTCATTGATTTGTGTGATGGATGCTAAAACTTCCTCGCCGGAGGCAAGCACCGCCATACTGCTGTCCACTTCCGAATCCAGTTGATAGATCGGCCGGTTATAGCTGTAAGCCTGTTCTTCCCCTCCATCTATTCCCCAAGTAAGATCGAGAGACGTCGCAGTTGTTGAGCTGAAGACCGGCAAATCGGCTACATACAACTGATACTTGATCTGTTGGCTCACCGAGTTCATGCCAGCGTAAATGTATCGATCTGTCCAGCCGCCATGCCCATTGACGTAGCTGAGGGAATCGAATAATAGATCTGATGGAATCGCTGGATCTGACGTTTCAGCTCTTGGCTGAATATAGCTGATGCTTTTCGTGTTGGGATTTTCTCTCATCAATGCACCGGAATCATCTGTATATTCCTGTGTTGTTAAATCTGCTGATAGCGTCAGTGCCGGACCATCCAATAAAGCTTCAGCAAATTTTGCGGTTGAGGTTTCTTCCAGTAAATAATCGAAGCTTGCTTTCTCGACTTGGCCTTTCTGCACGTAAACCGGCAAGGTGCCAATCGTATCATTGGTGATATAGGTTTCGTATTCAGCAGCCTCTGCTAAGATATCCGTCTGGAATTGTCTCAAGTTTTCGGCTGGAATAGAGGCTTTATAAATTCTGCCGGATACCGTATTAATGAAGTACAGGGCCGGTCGGTCGTTGGCAGGTGCATCCCATTCGATGATGATTCGGTCAAAAGACGATTCAGGAATCGTTGTATCGATGATGTTCGTTATTGTATCGAATACCGGGAAAGGAACGGGTCCCGGATAATAGACAACCGCCCGGTTCGAGCTGTGCATATAAGATTCCATCGTATCAGGAGTCGTTTCTTCTTGCACCAGCCTTACATCTTGAATCTGCCATTGCTCCAATGCATCAAGCAGCAATTGGACATTGCTTTGATCAGTAGTTCCAGTGATTGCGTCTTCATTATGAAACAGCAATTGTACCGGTCGAACAATTTCTTCCGTATTCTTGGTGTCTGCTATCGGCTCATCGATGGTAGCAGACGGCTCAATGGTTTCGTGGCTAGGAGTGAAGGTCCAGATAGTGAAAGTCAATGCCAGGCTGAGCAGAATCAGTAAAAATAATGCCACCGATTTAATTTGCTCTACATATTTCAATCCCACTCACCTCCTCCATCATCCATATCGAAAGGCAGCGTGAAGAAGATGTTGGTTCCTTTTCCGTACTTGCTTTCTGCCCAAATGACGCCGCCATGAGCGTTAATCATTTCTTTTGAAATGGCCAGTCCTAAACCGGTTCCGCCCATTTCACGGGAACGCGCACGGTCAACCCGGTAAAAGCGGTCAAAAATGCGATCTACATTTTCTTTCGGAATCCCCATTCCTTCATCACTGATTTGGATTAATAAAAATCCTTCTTCCACAGTCATTCCAAAGCGGACTTTTCCACCTTCTGGGGAATATTTCAACGCATTGGAAATAATGTTATCAATCACTTGTGTCAATTTATCAGGATCGATTTCCACAAAATACTGTTCTTTCGGCAAATGCCGTTCAAAGTGGACTTTATGTGATTTCGACATTTCAAAACGATCGATGATGCGATTGAAAAAGACATTGAATTCGACCATTTCCTTGCTTAGCTCGGTTTCACTCGAGTCCATTTTCGACAACTTCAACAAGTCATTGACCAGCCGGATCATCCGCTCCGTTTCCGTTTGCGTGACATTCAGGAAATTCGGCGCCAGATTCGGATCCTGCCATGCCCCATCAGCCAAAGCTTCCAAATAACTGCGCATTGTAGTCAAAGGCGTCCGCAATTCATGCGATACATTGGCCACAAATTCGCGGCGTTCAATATCGATTTTCTCCTGTTCTGTATTGTCGTGCAGAACCGCAATCAGCCCATTGACAAATCCGGTTTCTTTTTGAATGACCGAAAACGTCGTCCGCAGCAAGGTGCTTTGTTCATACGAACTGAAATCAAGCGTCACTGCTTCTTTCATATCAATCAAATCTTCAAAGGTGTATTGTTCTTCCAGCCCCAGTATGCTGGTCACCGGTCGGTTGATCACCGTTTCACGTGAAACATTCAGCAACTGCAGTGCCGGATCATTGATCAAAATGATTCGTCCCCGTCTATCGGTTGACAGGACACCGTCCGTCATATTGGAAAGGACTGAAGCCAATTTTCGGCGTTCGCTTTCCGTAGACTGCTGAGACTCCTGCAGCCTGTTCGTCAAATGGTTAAAGGCTCGGGCAAGCTGGCCGATTTCGTCATCGCTGTAAACCCGCACTTTGCGTGAAAAGTTTCCTTTTGCCATAGCCTGCGCCTGTTTTCGCATATCGGCAATCGGCCTTGATATCGTTTGGGCGACCAGAATCCCCAAAATCGCGGTTATGACCAGAGATATGGCGGTACCGACAGCAAGAATGGAGTTGATATCGTCCATTTGATCATAGACATTTTCAATTTCTGCCACTACATATAAGGTTCCGAGAATCTCTCCACCCGCTGCAACGATCGGCTGGGTACGCACCCAAATCCGCTCATCGCTTTCCTCATCGACAAAGGTTTGCTCTTGTTCGACTTCTCCAATGATGGTGCTCCGGATCAGGTCATTTGTCGAGCGCTGGCCAACCAAGGATTGGTTTTCAATTACGGAAGATGCCAGAATGCTGTAGCGCGTATTGACGACGCGTATCTCATTGATATCGTCCGACTGAAAACCGTACAGCACCGTCCGCAGTGTCTGCTCGAGCGTCAAGTCGTCATCTGTGCGCTCTTTGATCATTTCTTCCCGGACACTGAATTCGATGATTTCCATCCGGTCTACGATCGAACTTTCAAAGTTCCCTTTAAGTGTTTCTTCCAGTTGCTGGGCAAAGTAAAGCCCGATAATCTGCATAGCCAGCAGAATAAGCAGAATGTAGATTAAAACAAATTTCACATGTATCGATTTTAAAAAATTAACTTTTGACATTCAATTACTCCTGTTCAGGATTTCGCAAATAATACCCGACACCGCGGCGCGTCACAATCCACGCGGGGTGGCTTGGGTTGTCCTCGATTTTTTCACGCAGACGGCGGATGGTGACGTCTACTGTCCGGACATCGCCGAAATAATCATAGCCCCATACCGTCTGCAGCAAATGTTCACGGGTCATGACTTGGCCGATATGCTTGCCGAGGTAATGAAGCAATTCAAATTCGCGGTGAGTCAATTCGATGGTTTCATCCCGCTTCAAAACAAGATAGGCATCCGGCTGGATTGTTAAAGAACCTACCTGGATATCATTTGAATTTTGTCCTTCTTCTTCAGCAGGCGCAATATTTTGGCGGCGTAAATTCGCTTTTACGCGGGCAATCAATTCACGGGTCGAAAAAGGCTTTGTGACATAATCATCCGCACCCAATTCCAGACCGAGAACTTTGTCGATCTCCGAGTCTTTTGCCGTTAACATGATGATGGGAAAATCGAACTTCTTGCGGATTTCACGGCATACTTCCATGCCATCGCGATTTGGAAGCATTATATCCAATAACATCAAATCCGGTTGGATTTCTCCAGCAATCTTGATCGCTTCATCTCCGTCATAAGCGCACACTACATTAAAACCTTCTTTTTTTAAGTTAAACTGCAGAATATCTGCAATCGGCTTTTCATCGTCTACAACCAAAATTGTTTTGCTCATCATTTTTCTCCCCTTTTTCTTTCCGCCTATACCCTATTTTTCCCGCTGAACACTCTTTATACTACCCTATACTTTATCATTCTTTAGGCCATTCCGCACCTATTCAGCGGCTGTATGCCTGTCCGGTTCAAGGAAACCTGAAGCAGACCAGGCAGGCTCTATTGTCACAGCATGGTTACATGGTCGTCTTCTCCTTGTCATATTTGCCACATTGCGTTCTTCCTCCCCTTTTTATTTCCGAAAAATAAATAGTAAACAGCAAAAAGCAGCCGCCCAAAGGCGACTGCTTTCCTGATAGTTTTTATTGATTTGTTGCATATGCTTTTGGTTAAGACCAAGCCCTTTTAGAAGAAAGAGCAGCATAGCGAAGTGTCGAACCTACTCGGGCCAAAAGCCTGAGTCAGTTCGGCGCAAGCCCGCAGGAAGGATCGCCAGGTTTATTTGGCCTGCCGATTTTCTTTTTGTTTCCTTCTTGCCGGTTGCTTAGAGTGGAAGCGCTCGACTCCAAGCAACTAGCACGAGCCGAAGACCCTGGAGCGAACGCAGTGAGTGAAGCGGCTGAGGCCGTGCCCGCGGAAAGCGAGCGTTGGAACGGAAAGCAGCCTCTTTAAGCTTCTTGTTCGTTCCGCTCTCTGAAAAATTTTAAAAAAGATCCTTGACTAATGATAAGAAAGCGTCCGCCTGGAGCGATTTCTGCCGCCTGCGCTCTCCTTAACCTACTAAAAATTATCTCCAAACACTCGTAACAATATTCGTTTGGTTGCGGTCAGGACCGACAGAGAAAATGGAAATCTGGACACCTGTTAATTGAGCGATGCGCTCCAAGTAATGGCGCGCGTTTGCAGGAAGTTCATCCAATGATTTGCAGTTTGTCACATCTTCCGGCCAGCCTGGAAGTTCTTCGTATACCGGTTCGCACTCATCAAGCATACGCAGATTCGCTGGGTATTCCGTAATCAGCTCTCCCTGGTAGCGGTAAGCGGTACAAATCTTCACCGTATCAAGTCCTGCCAATACGTCGATCGAGTTGACTGTCAAATCCGTCAAGCCACTGACGCGTCTTGCATGGCGTACTACCACGCTGTCGAACCAGCCGATGCGGCGTGGACGTCCCGTCGTTGTTCCGTATTCTTTGCCGACTTCGCGGATCTTCTGGCCCACTTCATCATGCAATTCTGTAGGGAACGGTCCGTCGCCAACACGTGACGTGTAGGCTTTGCAGACACCGATGACGTGCTGGATTGTTGTCGGACCGACACCTGCACCGATTGTCACTCCGCCCGCTACCGGGTTGGAAGATGTTACATACGGATAAGTCCCTTGGTCGATATCGAGCATAACGCCTTGAGCGCCTTCAAACAATACGCGGCGGCCTGCATCAACTGCATCGTTCAACACTTTTGACGTATCCGTTACATATTTGGCGATTTCCTGGCCATATGCGTAATACTCTTCCATGATTTCTTCTACAGTAAATCCTTCTGTCTCGTAGAACTTCTCGAACAGACGATTTTTCTCTATTAAGTTCATGCGCAGTTTTTCCTCGAACACAACATGGTCTAACAAATCCGCCATGCGAATTCCAACACGTGCCGCTTTGTCCATATAAGCAGGTCCGATGCCTTTACCTGTTGTTCCGATTTTATTTGCTCCGCGTCGTGCTTCTTCCAATTCATCCTGCTTGATGTGGTATGGCAATAAGACGTGTGCACGATTGGAAATGCGCAGGTTCTCCGTTGTCACTCCACGGTCATGAAGACCTTTCAGTTCTTTTACAAGCGCTTTCGGATCCACGACCATGCCGTTTCCGATTACAGATGTTTTATCTTTATAGAAAATCCCTGAAGGAATCAAATGCAATTTGTACGTTTCTCCACCAAAAATAATGGTATGTCCAGCGTTGTTTCCGCCTTGGTAACGTGCAATCACTTCTGCATGTTCAGATAGAAAATCAGTGATTTTCCCTTTTCCTTCGTCTCCCCATTGCGTTCCTACTACTACGACTGATGTCATCGTCCGCACCTCCGTTAGGCTATATGCCCTGTCTCAAACAGTGTTTATTGTACCAATGAAACGCCTTATCGTCAATATAAAACAGAAGAAAACACGAACATATAAATGTGTTACCACATTTAATGTTCGTGTTTAAAAGTCTCCGCCAGATTCATGCTGACTCCAGTCAATGGTGACGAATTTATTATATTCTTTCACAAAAGCCAATTTCACCGTACCGGTCGGGCCGTTACGCTGTTTGGCGACAATGATCTCAATCATATTCTGGTCTTCGGTTTCCTTGTCGTAATAATCTTCACGGTACAGGAAGGATACAATATCGGCATCCTGCTCAATACTTCCGGATTCACGTAAATCGGACATCATCGGCCGCTTATCCTGCCGCTGCTCCACTCCACGGGATAGCTGTGACAGGGCGATGACCGGCACTTCCAGCTCACGCGCCAGACCTTTCAGGGAACGGGAAATATCCGATACTTCCTGCTGGCGGTTTTCACCGGCTTTACCGGGGCCCGCGATCAACTGAAGGTAATCGATCATGATCATGCCGAGGCCGTATTCCTGTTTCAGACGGCGGCATTTGGCGCGGATATCATTGACCCGGATCCCCGGCGTATCGTCGATGAAAATTCCGGCATTGGACAAGCTGCCCATTGCCATCGTCAGCTTGCGCCAGTCTTCGTTTTGAAGCGCACCTGTACGCAGCACCTGTGCATCGATATTGCCTTCTGCACACAGCATACGCATGACCAGCTGTTCGGCACCCATCTCCAGACTGAAGATGGCGACATTCTCGTCTGTTTTGGTCGCGACATTCTGCGCAACGTTCAAGGCGAAAGCCGTCTTACCGACAGAAGGCCGTGCAGCTACGATAATCAAGTCGTTTCGCTGAAACCCTGCTGTTATCTTATCCAAGTCTTGAAAGCCTGTAGGGATGCCTGTAACGTCCCCTTTGCGCGTATGCAGCAGTTCGATGTTGTCATAGGTCTTGACCAGCACATCTTTGATGTGGGTAAAGTCACCGGCATTTTTCCGGCTCGAGACTTCCATCATTTTCTTTTCCGCTTCGGCAAGCAAGGCTTCTACTTCGTCTTCGCGTGTAAAGCCATCTTCTACGATGGTTGTCGCTACCCGGATAAGGCGGCGCAGCAGCGCTTTCTCTTCTACAATATGGGCATAATGCGCAACGTTCGCTGCCGTTGGTACCGCGTTGGCAATTTCCGTTAAATACGATAAGCCGCCAACGTCCTCCAACTCTTTTTTGACAGAAAGCTCTTCTGTCACGGTCACCACATCGATCGCTTTTCCGTGATCCGATAAATTCAGCATCGTCTGGAAAATCTTCTGATGGGCAATCCGGTAAAAATCCTCCGCCATCACGATTTCTGCAACCGTAATGAGGGAAGGTGGTTCTAAAAAGATGGCACCAATGACCGATTGCTCGGCTTCATGGTTGTGCGGGGGGACACGATCTATCATTTCGTTCATTGGTCTCCCACCTTATGCTTCTTCAGTAACATGAACTCGAAGCGTAGCGGTCACATCATGATGCAGTTTCACAGAAATATTGGTATAGCCGAGCGCGCGGATCGCATCATCCAAATCCATTTTACGCTTGTCCAATTTAATGCCGTGTTTTTTCTCAAGAGCTGTTGCTACTTGTTTTGTAGTAATCGATCCGAACAGGCGTCCGCCTTCGCCGGATTTAGCTGTCAATTCGATAGTCAGGCTTTCCAGCTTTTCTTTCAGCTGTTCAGCTTCCTCGCGCTCCTGATCGGCTTCTTTCTGTTCTTTTTTCTTTTGGCCGTCCAATTTGCTGATAGTCGCCTGATTGGCTTCAATCGCCCAATTATTTTTCAACAGGAAGTTATGCGCGTAGCCATCCGCCACGTTTTTGATTTCACCTTTTTTGCCTTTGCCTTTTACGTCTTTCAAAAATATCACTTTCATTCGTTTGCTCCTCCTTCATGATCTTCCATAATCGCCGCTTTTAATTGTTCAAGGGCTTCTTCTATTGTTGCATTCGGCATTTGTGTGGCTGCATTGGTTAAATGGCCGCCGCCGCCGAGATTTTCCATAATGATCTGGACATTCACTTCGCCAAGTGACCTCGCACTGATGCCGATGCCGCCTTCTGAGCGCTCAGCCACCACAAAGGACGCGCTAACATCCTTCATCGTCAGCAGGATATCTGCTGTCTGGGCGATCAGTACCGGGCTATAGGCGCGGTTGGGCTCGCCTTTTGCGATGGCAATGCCGCCACCGACAAATTCCACTGTCTGAACGATTTTCGCGCGTTCAATATAGGTTTCCAGGTCTTCTTTCAAAATGCGCTGGACGAGGACGGTATCGGCTCCATTCGAACGCAGATAAGAAGCTGCTTCAAATGTCCGGGCGCCCGTTCTTAATGTAAAACTCTTCGTATCGACAATAATTCCAGCCAGCATCGCTGTCGCTTCCAGCATGGACAGTTTTTCATGTTTCGGCTGGTATTCGATCAATTCGGTAACCAATTCGGCGGTCGAGGAAGCATAAGGCTCCATATAGACCAGCATCGTGTTGGTGATGAATTCCTCGCCTCTCCGGTGGTGGTCGATCAGAACGACCCGTTCCATCCGCTGCAGCAGCCTTTCATCGATGACCATCGATGGCTTATGCGTATCTACGACAACAAGCAGGGAATGCTCGGTCATGTCCGCCAGCGCTTCTTCAGGCGTGATGAACTGCTCAAACAGCTCAGGATCGCCTTCGATTTCTTCCATCAGCCTCATGACACTGCGGTCATATTCATCAAAGTCAATGACGATACGGCCTTTGACTTTATTCATGGCGGCCATTTTGGCGACACCGACTCCGGCACCGATGGAATCCATATCAGGCATTTTATGGCCCATCACAAAAACCTGGTCACTTTCTTGAATCAAGTCACGCAGGGCATGCGAAATAACGCGCGCCCTGACACGTGTCCGTTTTTCGACCGGATTGGTCTTGCCGCCGTAGAATTTCACTTTTCCGCTCGGATGCTTGATGGCCACCTGATCTCCCCCGCGGCCGAGCACCAGATCCAGGCCGGATTGGGCCAGACCGCCGAGTTCAACCAGCGATGCAGAGCCGGCGCCTACCCCGATGCTCAAGGTCAATGCCAAATTGTCTTTGGCGGTGACTTCGCGGATATCGTCCAGGATGGCGAATTTCGACAGCTCTAGTTCTTTCAAAATCGATTCGTTGAAGACCGCCATAAAGCGGTCGGATGAAATGCGTTTTACAAAAATCCCCTGATTTGCGCCCCATTGGTTGACGAGCGATGTGACCAAACTGTTCAGATTGCTGCGCGTCTGATCATCCATTCCCTGTGCAAGCTCATCGTAATTATCGATGAATAAAATACCGATGACCGTACGGTCTGCGTAGTATAGCGCCTCGATTTCCACTTGTTCCGTAATATCAAAAAGATAAAACAAGCGGTCATTCGCTTTGTAATACGCGCGGTATTTGCGGTCACCTAATGTGATGGTCGCATCTTGGGCTTCATCGGATTTCACCAATGCATGGAAGTCATCGGACAGTGTATAGAGAGACTCGCCGATCAGCGTATCGTACTCCAGCGTCGACGTCATATAGGGATTTGCCCATTCAATATCGCATTTTTCATTGATCAGTAAAATTCCAATCGGCATCTCAAGCAGCGCTTCTTCTCCGACTTTCTTCATCCGGTATGACAAAGTTTCAATATGTTTTTCAGTAGCTTCATAGACTCTTTTTTCCGTCACCCACGCCGCCGTAAAAGCCAGCGCAAAAAGCAGTGTAAAAATCCCTGCTGCCCATTCCGACCAAAGTGAAATCAGAATCGCTGCGGCCATACCAAGAGACAGCAGCGCGATAAGCGGGTATCGAAGTTTTCTTTTTCTAAAAAAAGCCGACATTATTCTTCAGCTCCTTATTTTCCTTTAAACTCGTGTGCCCGCTTGACCCAACCCCGGATATCGAATCCAAGGTCTACGATTCCAACAATACTCGTAAATGACTGCAGCGGCAGTGCCAATAAGGTTACCAGCACTACCACCCATTTTGGCCAGCCTTCCTGGTGGATGTAGAAATGGTAAAAAGAAATACCTTGCAGGAATAGCAGGAATTGTAGCAGCACGGTTGCATTGATGAAGACCATGTATGCCATCGTTCCAGGTTCGAACTCTGACAACAGTGAAACAATCAACACGATTAAATAATACCATAAAACGGATTTCGGCAACTTCATGCTGCGGAAAGGTGGGAACTTGGGAGCTTCTATCCCGAGACGCTTTAAAATCGGCAGCAGGATCAACAGCAGCACCCATACCGTCATGAAAACACCCAACACCAACAACACTGGCAACATAGTTTCAAACGAAAACTGCAATTGCCCGACAAGTTCATTGTATTCTTCCATAGAAACTTCGGAAGCCCCAAAGCGTTCCATTAATGCACCCGTCTGTTCGTAGGACTGATCGAACATAGCCGAAAACTCTTCCAGAACATTAATGCCGAACAACACAATGGAAGCCACGTATTGAACCATTAAGGACACCAGCAAAACAATGCTGGCACCCATGAACATGAATAATTTGCTTTTCTTATAATAAATCGAAATACCGATTGCCAATCCCAACGGCACATGGATTAACGCCAATGGCACTGACAAAAGGCCGCCGATGATAAACGCCAGCACCAAACAGACCGATGCGAAAAGCGCAGAGGCTTTCCATGGATACTTCGCGCTGTACCAAGCGACCGGCAATGCCAGAATCAAAGTACTTACTAAACTTAAAATAGGAACGTACACCGAGATCGCCAACAAGACTGTAAATACTGCCGCCATCATGGCCCCATTTGTAAGTTGTCGCGTTTGTTGATTTTGCATATGACTGTTTTCCCCTTCTTTCGGGCAGATTTCATCTTTTTAATTGTACCATGATTCAAGAACCTGAACAAAATGAGCGGTCCCCGGTGGAAAGGCGTGACCGCTCTAAAGCAGAAAACGAGAAAAAGAACACAGATTTCCGGAGGTCTTTAAGCTGCTTAAATAATTTCTATGCTTAGATATTCCACGAATATGCCTTTCTTTTGAGGCTACAGGATATAGATCAGGCAGCTGGCGAAAGGCTACGCTAGTTAGTTCTTTATCCAACTGAATAATAATGTAGTTTTCAGTTGGTATTATCTGCAGCATCTCATCTTAGAAGAAAGAGCGCAAGGCGTTACCCGCAGAAAAACGCCCGGCTGGAGCGACTTTTTCCCTTCCTCCCTCTACTACAGTATAAAAAGTTAACTCATCAGCGTGATTTTGTAATTTTAACGCGTCCACTCAAAATGACCAAACCTATTTCAGCGCATAAAAAAAAGACCGGTTTCCCGGTCTTTTTGAAATCATTGTCCAGACTCCAGCACCCAGGTTCACTGGGCGCTTTCGCTTTTCTTTAATTATCTTTCTTCCGCAACAAACGGTAGAAGTGCCATGATACGAGAGCGTTTGATAGCGATTGTCAACTTACGTTGCCATTTAGCGCTAGTGCCTGTAACACGACGTGGCAAGATTTTTCCTCTTTCAGAAATGAATTTCTTCAAAAGGTCAGTATCTTTATAGTCAATGTGCGTGATGTTGTTGGAAGTGAAGTAACAAACCTTTTTCCGTTTTTTTCCTCCGCGACGTGGTGCCATATCGAATTACCTCCTTTGCTTAAAAGTTGATCGTCAGGTTCAGTCCTTCTTAGAACGGTAAATCGTCATCCGATACTTCTATCGGACCGCTGCCGCTTGAGAATGGATCTTCATCTACACGAGTATGATTTTGCTGACTTGGGCTCGGTGATTGGTTCTGTTGATAGGAAGGCTGCTGTCCTTGCGAACGGTCCGCATTGGCGCTTTTCGGTTCAAGGAATTGAACACTGTCCGCCACTACTTCTGTCGTATAAACACGCTTCCCGTCTTGTCCCTCGTAGCTACCAGTCTGGATGCGGCCTTCAACGCCAGCCAAACTTCCTTTTTTCAGGAAATTCGCCGTGTTTTCAGCCTGTTTACGCCAAACGGTACAATTAATGAAATCAGTTTCGCGTTCACCTTGAGCGTTCGAGAATGTCCGGTTTACAGCAAGTGTAAAACGGGCAACTGCTGCGCCGCTTGGTGTGTAACGAAGGTCTGGATCTTTTGTCAGTCTTCCGACTAAAACAACTCGGTTAATCATCAGAATTCAACCTCCTTCAAGTCAAAAAAATTCAGTGCCAGTATCCTGTTTACGCGTCTTTGCGTACAGCGATATGACGAATAATGTTTTCGTTGATATTCGCAAGACGTGTGTATTCGTTGATAGCTTCAGAACCAGCGTTTATTTTTACGATCTGGTAGAAACCTTCACGCAAATCGTTGATTTCATAAGCTAAACGACGTTTACCCCACTCTTTCGACTCGATGATTTCAGCTCCGTTAGAAGTAAGGATTTCTTCAAAACGCTCAACTAGAGCTTTTTTAGCTTCCTCTTCAATTGCAGGCTGAATGATATACATTAATTCATATTCTCTCATCGTGTTGTCACCTCCTCATGGACTTGGGCCCTGCTGTATACAGCGGGCAAGGAGCAAGCAATTCATAAATATTACTCACATCGTTGTATTGTATCACAACTCGAATAGGCTCGCAAGCATGATTTTACACTGAAAATCATCTATACTTTTTGCATATACACAGAAGGATGTGAAAGCTATGACCCCTTCCCATATCATTGAACTGAAAATGGACGAAATAGCTCCGAAAGCGCTCTGGTTCAATGCTTTTTTGCTGGTGGCATTCGCAGTTGCCTATCATTTTTTCAACGAGCCTTTGACATTCCAATTTTCCTTGGGTGGAATCCTCTTTTTTCTAATGGGCTATGTCGTGTTGATTGTTGTGCACGAGCTTTTCCACTTGATCGGCTTTGTATTGTTTGGAAAAGTCCCTGTTTCTTCATTAACTTACGGCGTCAACCTGAAAATGGGCATCGCTTATGCCACCACCAGCAGGCCTGTACAAAATCATGCCATGCGCAAAGTTCTGCTGCTGCCTTTTTGGACAACTGCTTTTATTCCCACGGTATTGGGTTTTTGGCTCAACAGCCAGGTGCTGGTCCTGCTGGGTGCGATGCTGACTGCAGGAGCTTTCGGTGACTTTGTCATGTACCGCGAATTGCGCAAAGAAAAAAACGCGGCGTGGATCATTGATGACCCTTCACTGCCGCGCCTGCATATTTATGAACGCTACCCTGAAAGTGAAAGCGCCGACTAATTAATACCGGCGCTTTTCCTATACCATAGAATGTGCGGTATCCCATTTCCCTGTTGGAATCTGTTCTTTCAGCACCTTTTCGTCTTTTGCAATATAAACAATCGTTTCTAGATGTTTGCTGCCTGCCTCTACTTTGATCGTCACTTTGTCGTATAAATCTATTTCGGGATTTCCTGAATAATCCTCGAGGAAATCCAGCGCCGGCCAAAGAACATCCGGAATTTCATAGATTTCTCCGTTAACCTGCCCGCTGGCCGCTGGAATCATAGCCGGATAACCCATTCCTGTATCGTATAAAGTTCCTTTTGCAGTTGCCTGTTCTTCCACCAATTCCGCTTCTTCCAAATAACAATGATACTTCCCGCCGCGTTTCAGCGTTCCGTATGCGAATAACAACATTTCCTATTCCTCCATGCAAAAACCGGATGCAACAAGGCACCCGGTTTTTTTTTTTAGTTTTGTGGTACTTCGAGTTTAAGCTTTCGTTTCCGCTTTTAGACTTATCCAGCTGCATCGACCTGCTCCTCGGGTCGTAAGCCACTCTGGCTGTGCGGCTGAAAACACGCCACTTCACCAGATCGTCTTACGCCTGTCGGAGCATAACGGTCGCTTCTGCTTTTAGACTTATCCAGCTGCATCGACCTGCTCCTCGGGTCGTAAGCCACTCTGGCTGTGCGGCTGAAAACACGCCGCTTCACCAGATCGTCTTACGCCTGTCGGAGCATAACGGTCGCTTCCGCTTTTAAACGTTAAATCTAAATAGCATTACGTCGCCGTCTTTGACGATGTATTCTTTGCCTTCTTGACGCACTTTCCCTGCTTCTTTAGCTGCCGCCATTGATCCGGCTTCGACCAGTTCTTCATAGGCAACCGTTTCGGCACGGATAAATCCGCGTTCGAAGTCAGAGTGTATAACGCCGGCACATTGTGGTGCTTTCATGCCTTTTTTGAATGTCCATGCACGCACTTCTTGGACGCCTGCAGTAAAATAAGTCGCTAATCCAAGAAGACTGTACGATGCTTTGACCAATTGGTCCAACCCGGACTCGTTGATGCCCAGCTCTTCAAGGAACATTTCTTTTTCCTCGTCTTCAAGTTCAGCCATTTCTTCTTCGATTTTCGCACAAATCACGATAACATCGGCATTGTCTTTGGCCGCGAACTCACGAACCTTTTGGACATATTCGTTGTTATCAGCATCCGCGATTTCATCTTCTGAAACGTTTGCTACGTAAAGCATCGGCTTGAGTGTCAATAAATTCAAGCCTTTTGCAATGTGCAACTCATCTTCGGTGAATTCGATTGAACGCGCCAAATCGCCGTTTTCAAAAGCTTCACGTAATTTCATCAGGACAGGCTCTTCTGCAACTGCGTCCTTATCTTTTTGCTTTACCAATTTCGCCGCGCGCACAATGCGTTTTTCGATACTTTCCATGTCGGCCAAAACCAATTCCAGGTTAATGACTTCAATATCAGAAATCGGATCCACTTTTCCGGTTACATGGGTAATGTTATCGTCAGCGAAGCAGCGAACCACTTGGCAAATCGCGTCAACTTCGCGAATGTGAGACAGGAATTTGTTTCCAAGACCTTCACCTTTGCTGGCGCCTTCAACAATTCCTGCAATATCGGTAAACTCGAAAGCCGTTGGCACGGTTTTTTTCGGATCTACCAATTCCGTCAATTTATTAAGACGTTCATCTGGAACTTCAACAATCCCGACGTTCGGATCTATTGTACAGAACGGATAGTTTGCCGCTTCCGCGCCCGCTTTCGTAATTGCATTAAATAACGTGGATTTCCCCACGTTTGGTAATCCTACAATCCCTGCAGTTAATGCCATAGGATGCACAACCTTTCCTCTATATCAAACGAATTATTTTTTACACAACCATTCCATTATAGGAATAGAACTTGAAATTGTCCATTTTTCATTCTGCTTCGGCTTTAACCAAAACCTTTTTCATCTTTTTATTGAATTCCACACGCGGCAGCATTACGCTGTGCTGGCAACCCTCACATTTAATCCGGACGTCAGCCCCCATGCGGATAATCTTCCAGGCATTAGCTCCACAAGGATGGCCTTTTTTCATTTCAACTATATCGTTCAGTCCAAACTCCTTCATTTCCATGAGTTTGCCTCCTTCTACTCTATTAAGCTTTAACTTCTTTTGCTGCTGCGGCTTCTTCCGGAGATCGCTGCATCATCACCATGCGTGGATAAGGGATTTCGACTCCCCGCTGATCCAGGTAATCTTTCAAATCGCGACGCATTCCTCTGGCCACGGCAAAATGCTGCATTGGCAAGGTTTCTGCGGTGATCCGCACCACAATTTCAGTTGTTGTTAAGTTTTGGACACCCAGCAATTCCGCTGGTTTGATGATTTGTTCGTAGCGATCCTGCAAGCTATCCAGAAACTCCGCGATCAAGCTTTCTACGCGTGTGATATCCGATTCATAGGAAATGTTGACATCGACCACCGCAATGGAATTGTGGATTGAAAAGTTTACGACATCTGTTATCGTGCCATTCGGGAAAATAAAGAGTTCCCCGGTCCAGGCCTTTACTTTTGTCGTCCGTAGGCCAATCTCTTCCACGGTTCCCTCAGCAACACCGATCCGGACATAATCTCCTACCGAAAATTGGTCTTCAAAAATGATGAAAAATCCGGTAATTACATCACGCACCAAGTTCTGGGCACCAAAACCAATGGCCAGCCCCAGAACCCCTGCCCCGGCAATCAAGCCGGTGATATCAATTGTAAACGTCGACAGAACCGAAACACCCGCTATGAAATAAACGACATAGGCCACCACATTCGATAATAATTTCGACAAGGTTTGCTGCCGCCGCTCATTATAAAGCATCGGCCCTTTGATGCGGACAGAAAAGGTTTTGCGAATCAACACGCGCAACACCTTAACCAAAACTACCGCCGCAACTGTTATCAATACCACTTTCAGAAAAATGACGATTAAACCTAACCACATCGCTTCATCTGAAAGTACGCCTAAAATTTGTTGTGTTATTTTTTCAACATTCACTCTTTCACCTTCCTGCACTTACATCAAGTTGAATTTATAGATAATGGTAACCAAAATTCCGACAACTAGTATACCCGGCAACAAGTTCGCCACTCTTATTTTTGTGACACCCATCATATTCAAACCAATCGCAGCAATCATAACCCCGCCAGTTGCACTCATTTCCATGATGAACATATCAAGAGCATCAGCAGGTATGGCAAGGCTTATTTGAGTCGCAAACAAAGCAATCAACCCCTGGTAAACAAATACTGGAATCGCTGCAAGCAGGACACCAAAGCCCAATGTGGACGCTAGAACGATGGAAGTAAACCCATCAATAATCCCTTTGGAAATCAACACACCGTGCTCATTGCTCAAGCCACTCTCCATTGCGCCGATAATCCCCATTGCACCAATTACAAAGATCAATGTCGCTGTAACAAATCCTTGAGCAATGCTGCCTTTACTTTCTTTTGCGCCCAGCATCCGTTCAATCCAATGGCCAAACGCATTCAGCTTGCCATCTAAATTCGCCCATTCACCAAGGACAGCCCCCAACACCAAACTGATGATGACAATAACGAAGTTTTGGCTCTCAAAGCCCATCTGCAGTCCAAGAACAACCACTGCCAGCCCGATCACATACATGACCGTTTCTTTCATCTTTTCAGGAATATTGCGGAGAGCCCTTCCAAGAATGGTTCCCACAACAATTAAAATTGCATTGATCAACGTCCCAAAGAGAACCACTGCATTTCTCCTCCTCACACTAGACTCTATTTACCGGTTGGCTCTCTTCTCCCTCTTTCCAAAGGAAATATTCGTTTTCCATTAAAACGATAGGTTTTTGATTTCCACGTATTTCGTCTATCAAAAACAGAACCTATTCCCCCTTTCCGGGAAATAGGCATATGTCAGCTTAACAATTCTAAAATCCGTTCCAAATCATCTTCCGAGAAAAACTCGATCTCTATTTTCCCTTTATTCTTGTTCTTCTTGATTTGGACGTTTGTGCCAAAACGATCTCTGAGTTCAGATTGTTTTTCTTCTATAAAAATATCTTTCTTTTTCTCAATTGTTTCACGTGGAACATCTTCATTCAAACGCTGCACCAAATTTTCCAATTGACGCACATTCAGGTTTTCCTTGACTACTTTTTCAGCCGTCTCCGGAATCAACTTCTTGCTTCTTAACCCCAGCAATGTACGGCCGTGGCCCATCGATAACTCCTTATCCGAAATGAGTTTGCGGACATTTTGAGGCAAAGCCAAAAGACGCACATGGTTAGCGATATGGGGACGGCTTTTCCCTAAACGGAAAGCAAGCTGTTCCTGGGTCAGATTCAATGCTTCCATCAACTTCTGATAAGCTTCCGCTTCTTCAATCGGAGTCAAATCTTCACGTTGAAGGTTTTCTAATATAGCAAGTTCCATCATCTGTTGATCCGTCAGCTCTTTGATAATAGCTGGAACTATTTTTAACTTAATCAATTTAGCTGCACGGAAACGGCGTTCCCCTACAACCAGTTCAAACTTTTCACCAGCTTTTCTGACAACAATTGGTTGCAAAATCCCGTGTTCTTTAATGGATTCTGCCAATTCCTCTAAAGCCGCCTGATCGAAAATTTTCCGTGGTTGGTAAGGATTTGTCCGGATTTCCCCGACACTGATTTGGTTTACTTTGTCCGCTTCATTGATTGTCTCACCTGGAAACAGTGCATTAATGCCTTTTCCCAATCCTTTAGCCATTATGAATCACTTCCTTCGCCAATTCTAAATACACTTCTGCGCCTCTGGATTTTGGATCATAGATAATAATTGGCTCTCCGTGGCTAGGTGCTTCACTCAATCTCACATTTCTTGGAATGATCGTTTTATACACTTTGTCCTGGAAATACTTTTTCACTTCTTCAATTACCTGAATTCCTAAGTTCGTACGGGCATCCAGCATGGTCAATAGGACACCATCAATCATTAAATCATGATTTAAATGCTTTTGCACTAAGCGAATAGTACTTAATAATTGGCTTAGTCCTTCTAACGCATAGTATTCACATTGCACAGGAATAATAATCGCATCGGAAGCTGTCAATGAATTCAATGTCAGCAACCCTAAAGACGGTGGACAATCAATGATTATGTAATCGTACATATCTTTGACTTCTTCCAAGGCGTTTTTCAAGCGGGCTTCTCTCGAAATGGTTGACACCAATTCAATTTCAGCTCCGGCAAGAGAGATTGTGGCAGGAACCACGTGCAGGTTCTCTACTTTGGTTTCCATGATTGTACTCTTTACATCCACGTCATCGATTAACACTTCGTAGATGCATTGGTTGACATCCCCTTTGTTTACCCCCACCCCGCTGGTGGCATTTCCTTGAGGATCGATATCTATTAACAGAACTTTTTTGCCTAAATAAGCAAGGCAGGCACTTAAGTTCACTGAAGACGTTGTTTTTCCTACGCCGCCCTTTTGATTGGCGATCGCAATAGTTCTACCCACACTTGCACCAACTTTCTTTAATACTCTTTTCATTTTACTGCGGAACCTTTATTTTAGCTATTTTGTGAGGCTTCCATTTTCTTATTGTATCAAAAATTTTTAACAATACGATGCCATAGCTATTAAAAAAGCTCTTTCCATACGGAAAGAGCGCTTTATGATTTTTTTTTCGGAATTTTCACTGTGATTTGATAATATTCTTCATGCTCTTCTTCCTCAGTGGTCACATCGATGCCACTTTTGGTAACCATGTTCAAAGATTCTTTAATGGTGTTCATTGCAATCCGCATATCACGGCTAACTGCTTTTCTGCGTGCTTTCGGTTTTTTCGGTTCTGTTGACAGCAGCTTGCTTACTTTCATTTCTAGCTGCTTTACGTTCAAACTTTCCTCAACGGTTTCATCAAACAGCTTTTTCTGCAGTTCAGCATCCTTCACCTGCAAAAGAGCTCTGGCATGCCGTTCCGTCAGTAATCGGTTCAGTAGAGCCGTTTGAATTTCTTCCGGTAACTTCAGCAACCGCAGCTTATTGGCTACTGTAGACTGTCCTTTTCCAAGGCGCTGCGCTAATGCCTCCTGCGTAATCTCCTGTATTTCCAGCAGGTTTTGGTAGGCGTGAGCCTCTTCTATTGAAGTTAGCTCTTCACGTTGCAGGTTTTCTATAAGGGCAATAGACGCCGTTTCCTTATCGCTTAAGTTCCGTATGATTGCCGGAACTTCCTTCCAGTCAAGTGATTTCATCGCACGGAAGCGCCGTTCTCCGGCAATGATTTCGTATTCCCCTTCATTATCGGATTTTCGGACCACAATCGGCTGAATCACTCCGTGAACATGGATCGTTCTCGCCAATTCCTCAATTTTCTCTTGATCGAACACTGTTCTTGGCTGGAATTTATTGGCGTGTATTTTGTCGAGCGGCAATTTCAGGATTTCTTCTGAAGACTCGTGTTCTGCCGCTTCCTTCTTTGCTGTCTCATTTGCTTTATCGCCGCCTCCGAAGAAACGGGAAAAAGGACTTTTCATCCTCAAGCACCACCTTTTACAAGCTCACTTTTCTGCTGAATCTTTATCACTGATGTTCTCTTGGCAGTAAAATGTTTCACGTGAAACATTAAGAGATTGGTGACTTGTTTGGGACTCCAGCTTTCCGTGGGTATTTCCTTGGCGTTTCTTTGAATTTCTTGAAGACTTGGATATAGCGTTCGCTTTCTTCTATTGGCAGCAGGAAAGAATGGACGGCATCTAATTTCACGCCGAGTTTCTGCAATGCTTTTTCTGCGTCATCCAATTCGTCTGCAGCAGAGGAAGCTTTCATTGCGGCAAACACTCCGCCTTTTTTCACAAGCGGCACACATAATTCAGCCAGGACTGACAGACGGGCTACGGCTCGCGCTGTTACCAAATCATAACTTTCACGGTGCACGGACTGCCCAAAATCTTCTGCTCTTGAATGGACAAACTTCACCTTGGCAAGTCCAAGTTTGCTGCTCAAGTGTTCCAAAAATTGAATGCGTTTGTTTAAGGAATCCACAATCGTCACTTCAATATGGGGGAAACAGATTTTTAGTGGGATGCTTGGGAATCCGGCTCCGGCTCCGACGTCGCAAAGCTTCATGGGCTTTGTGAAATCCAAATAGAACGCGGCAGTGATAGAGTCATAGAAGTGCTTTAAGTAAACGGCTGGCTGCTCCGTGATTGCCGTAAGGTTCATTTTTTCATTCCACTCGACTAATTCCTTGTAGTAAACCCGGAATTGCTCTAGCTGCTGTTCGGTCAAGAGGATCCCTTTTTCACTGAGGGCATCTTTAAACTGTTGTTCATTCAAACTGGCTTCCTCCCTCTCTTATAGGTTTTCTATGTAAAAAATAAATGGGCTGGTGTGAGCCAGCCCATTCTGTTGTCTAGCTTATGCCTTTTGTTCAATAAGTTGATCCATCTGTTTGACAGGCACTTCTGTCTTTATGTTCATACTGAGATTTTCGCGATCTTTCCTTGTTCAATATACACCAATAAGATGGATATGTCAGCCGGATTCACGCCAGAGATGCGTGTGGCCTGTGCAATGGACAACGGACGAACTTCTGCAAGTTTGCCGCGGGCTTCGGTCGCAATGCCTGAAATCGCATGATAATCGATATTGTCTGGAATTTTTTTGTTTTCCATTTTCTTGAGTTTGTCGACCTGCTGCAGTGATTTTTCGATATAGCCTTCGTATTTGATGTGAATTTCGACTTGTTCTTTTACTTCATCTTCCAGCTCGACTAATGAGCTTGTTAGCTGCGAAATCATATCATAGGTCATTTCCGGTCGTTTCAAAAGATCCGCTCCGCGAATGCCATCCTTCAATTCACTGCCTCCTGCGTCGCGAATCACTTGTTGAGTCGTTTCATTCGGCTTGATCATGATGCCTCTCAAGCGTTTGATTTCTTCTTCAATGCGCTCTTTTTTCGCCAGGAATTTCACATACCGTTCTTCCTTGACCATGCCGATTGCATAAGCCAATTCAGTCAAACGTATATCCGCGTTGTCGTGGCGCAGCAATAAACGGTATTCTGCACGAGATGTCAGCAAACGATAAGGTTCGTTGGTCCCTTTTGTCACCAAATCATCGATCAATACCCCGATATATGCATCCGAACGGCTCAAAATAACTTCTTCTTTGCCCAGCACTTTAGCCGCTGCATTGATTCCTGCCATCAACCCTTGGCCGGCTGCTTCTTCATAGCCGGATGTTCCGTTGATCTGGCCGGCAGTATAAAGATTTTCAATCCGTTTTGACTCCAACGTCGGCCATAATTGCGTGGGTACGATGGAATCATACTCGATGGCATAACCTGCACGCATCATTTCAGCCTTCTCAAGCCCCGGAATCGATTCCAGGAGCTTCCGCTGCACATGTTCCGGTAAACTGGTTGAAAGACCTTGTACGTAAACCTCACGTGTATTACGGCCTTCCGGCTCCAGGAAGATCTGATGGCGCGGCTTGTCGTTGAAACGGACGACTTTGTCTTCAATTGAAGGACAATAGCGCGGGCCTGTTCCTTTGATCATTCCGGAATACATTGGCGACAAATGAAGATTGTCATCAATGACCTGATGCGTCTGTTCGTTTGTATAAGTCAACCAGCATGGCAGCTGATCTGTAATGTATTCAGTGGTTTCGTGGCCAAAGGCGCGCGGCACATCGTCGCCGGGTTGAATTTCGGTTTTGCTGTAGTCGATGCTGTTGCTGTTGACGCGTGGAGGCGTCCCTGTTTTGAAACGAACCGTTTCAAAACCGAGTTTCTCCAGGTTTTCTGCCAATTTAATGGAAGGCTGTTGATTGTTCGGTCCGCTTGAATAGCGCAGATCTCCGATGATGATCTCACCGCGCAGGAATGTTCCCGTCGTAATTACGACGGAGTTGGCACGGTAAATGCCCCCTACTTGTGTGATCAACCCTTGGATTTTGTCATCTTCGACAACCAATTCTTCAGCGATGCCCTGATGCAAGGTTAAATTCGGTTCTTCTTCCATCAAGCGTTTCATTTCCTGCTGATAAAGCACTTTGTCGGCCTGTGCACGCAATGCGCGGACAGCAGGTCCTTTTGCTGTATTCAACATTCTCATTTGAATGTGTGTTTTATCGATAACGCGCCCCATGGCTCCGCCAAGTGCGTCAATTTCGCGTACAACGATGCCTTTCGCTGGCCCACCGATAGATGGGTTGCATGGCATGAATGCGATCATATCCAGATTCATCGTCAAAACAAGCGTTTTAGCGCCCATCCGTGCCGATGCAAGAGCAGCTTCCGCTCCTGCATGTCCGGCTCCTACAACGATGACATCGAACGTGCCTGCTTCGTATTGTGGCATGTTCGTTCATTCCCTTCGAGTTTTATTTCCCTAGACAGAACTGAGAGAATAACTGGTTGAGGAGGCCGTCATCTGCGGTATCTCCAATGATTTCACCAAGAATTTCCCATGTTCGGGTAACATCAATTTGAATCATATCTACAGGAACTTCCATTTCAGCAGCTTCAATGGCATCTGAAATGGTTTTATGTGCCTGATGCAGCAACGCAATGTGTCGCACATTGGATACATAGGTCATGTCCCCTGCTTCGATTTCCCCTTGGAAAAATAAGGCGGCAATAGCTTCTTCAAGCTGGTCGATGCCTTCTTCTTCGATCAGGGAAGTTGTCACCAGCAGTTTATTGCCTGCCAGTTTCTGTACTTGTTCCAGGTCGATTTTTTGCGGCAAGTCGGTTTTATTGATAACGACAATATAGTCCATATCCTTGACCGTTTCAAACAACAGCTCGTCTTCCGGAGTCAACGCTTCTGCATAGTTCAGAACGTAAAGAATCAAATCGGCTTCCTTTAATACTTTTCGTGAACGTTCAACGCCGATCCGCTCAACAATGTCCTCTGTTTCCCGGATTCCCGCTGTATCGACCAAACGCAGCGGCACACCGCGGACATTTACGTATTCCTCTATTATATCACGGGTCGTTCCCGCTATTTCTGTGACAATGGCTTTATTTTCCTGAACCAGGCTGTTCAATAGAGAAGATTTTCCGACATTGGGACGTCCCAAAATGACAGTTGAAAGCCCTTCTCTCAAGATTTTTCCCTGCGAGGACGTCTGCAGCAATTTATCGATTTCCGAACGGACCCATTTTGATTTTTCCAGCATAATCGGACGTGTCATTTCTTCCACATCATCATATTCCGGATAGTCAATGTTCACTTCCATTTGGGCAATCGATTCAAGCAGGGCCTGACGCAGCGTGCCGATCAGCTTCGACAGCTTCCCTTCCATCTGGTTGAGTGCAACATCCATGGCACGGTCCGTCTTCGCACGAATCAGATCCATAACCGCCTCTGCCTGGGACAAATCGATGCGGCCATTTAAAAATGCCCGTTTGGTGAATTCTCCCGGCTCCGCGAGCCTTGCCCCTGCACGCAATGCCAGCTCAAGCACCCGGTTGACCGACACAATTCCACCGTGGCAATTGATTTCAATAACATCCTCGCGGGTAAAGGTCTTTGGCGCTTTCATCAGCGATACCATGACTTCTTCCGCTACTTCCCCCGTCGCCGGATCTTCAAGATGTCCGTAATGGATCGTATGGGTAGGCTGAGCAGCCAATGTCTTTTTGCTCGGAGCCCGAAACAGTTTATCTGCAATAGCTACTGCTTCTGGACCGCTCAAGCGGACAATCGCGATTGCTCCTTCTCCGCTGGGTGTCGATATGGCAGCGATTGTGTCGAATTCCATGATGTTCCCTCCTCTTAAGAAAAGCGGCAACGCCGGCCCTGTGGATAAAAAACAAAGCAGCGCAGCAGCCCGAATGCCAAAATATATGTTCATAACTTTTTTTACGCTTTAAAAAAGTTGTCCACATGTGGACAACCAATAAATGCACATGGCTTTCTAACATACTACAATAGCATAAAGCACTCGAAATCAAAAGACACAGCACTCTATTTTGATAAATTTCGTCATTATAAGTTTATAAGGCTGTTTGTATTGACTAATCCATCTGCTGGAGAATACTTGCAAACTCCTCTCTTTTCCATGTCCACATAATGTGGGTCATGCAACTGCTGCCGAGATCTTTTGGGCGCTTTCACTGATTTACTCAAGATCTAATTGAGCCAAGAGGACTTTAAATCTCTTATTTGGCTCTCAACGGTACAGATTTAAAGAAAGAGCGGAAAGCACCAGTGACTCACAGGAGCTTGTCGACGAAGATGCTCAGCGCTTCGCTTAGAGCGATTTCTTCAAACTTAGCATTATTAAAAATCTTATTCTTTATTTCAAGTTCTACGTACGGTATAAAAAAAGCCCGCCATATCGGCGGGCTTTCAGCTCATTTATGCGGTTCAATGACGAGATAACGGTTGGGATCTTTCCCTTCCGAATACGTATCAATGTCCAAACGCCTTGATAATGCCTGGTGGATGACTTTTCGTTCGTAGGACGGCATCGGTTCGAATTGAACACGTCCACCGGTCCGAATTGCTTTATCAGCCATCCGATCCGCCAATTGCTCCAGCGTCTCCTGACGGCGTTCCCGGTAATTCTCAGCATCCAGTTGAACGATCATGAACTGGTTTGAGTACTTGTTGGCAACAAGTTGAGCCAATTGCTGAAGGGAGTTCAAGGTTTGTCCCCGTTTGCCGATCAACATAGCCACTTTTTCACTTTCCAAATAAAAGCTGACTTTTTTGCCCCGATGCTCATGGGTAATCGCTAAATCCTCGATTTTCATCCCTTTGGCGATCGATTGGATATAGTTTTTCGTTTCTTGAATCGCCTGTTCATTTGAGATAGCAGGAACTTCTTCCTCTTCTCCCTCTTTTTCAGGCGAAACTTTAGGTGTTTCTTGGATTTCAACAGCTTTTTCAGCTGTACCATCCGATTTCTCTTTTTCAGCAAGCGTGGTTTTCTCGATCACGGTAACTTCGATTTCTGCTTTTTTGGCACCGAAACCGAAAAAACCTTTTTTCTCTTCCTGGATGACTTCGATGCTTACTTCTTCACGTGTAACTTGGAGTTTTTCTAATGCTTCAGATATCGCGCTTTCAACAGTTAGACCCGTTTGCGTAATCTGTTTCACTTTTTAACCCCTCCTGTTTTTGTTTTAACAGGCTGCTGTACTTCTTTTTTCTCCCACGGACGATAGATAACCAGGTTTTGGATAAGCGAAATGATATTTCCGATGACCCAGTAAAGCGTCAATGCAGAAGGCAAAACAATACCGAATCCAATGATCATTACCGGCATGAAATACATCATGATCTTCATTTGAGGATTATCCATTGCTGGTCCGGTCCGCAATACGACAAATTGCATCAAACCGGCAATTACCGCTAAAATGATGCTTGGTTCTGCCAACGGAAAAATAAGAAATGCACCCAAATCGATTTCAGGTGTGCTGTTCATGCGGCTGATTGCGTGATAAAACCCGATCAGTACCGGCATTTGAATCAAAATGGGCAAACAACCCGCCATCGGGTTGACGCCTTTTTCCTGGAATAAGGCCATCATTTCTTTTTGGTATTTCTGTTGAGTGACAGCATCTTTTGACTTGTACTTTTCTTTCAGTTTAACAAGTTCAGGCTGCACTTCCTGCATACGTTTTGAACTTTTCGTCTGTTTGATCATCAATGGCAGCATCACTAGTCGGATGATGATTGTGACAGCAATAATCCCGAAACCGTAAGTTCCCAGTAGATTTTTGAAGTATGTGATGGCTGACACCAATGGCCAAACGATAAATTCATTCCAAAACCCTTCACTCTGGTCACTGATCGGCTGATCAAACTCCGTACAGCCGGAAAGCAGCAATGTTGCTGCAATCAGTGAAATAAGCAAAACTAATTTCTTATTCACCCTTCTTCCCCCAAACTAATTTTCAATTACTTCTATAATAACATCTATTCTGCATAGCCTTCTACTTCTTAGGCAAGGCACGTGCAATCCTCAATACATGTTCAAGACTTTTCTTGCTTTCGTGAAAATCCAATGTGGCCGCCTGTGGTCGGGCGATAATAATGTAGTCCGCATTCGGCAATATATCATCTTTCAATTCCAAGAAAGTCTGCCGGATATAACGTTTGATGCGGTTGCGTACGACTGCATTCCCTACTTTTTTGCTGACGGACAATCCCAGGCGAAATTCTGGCTGCTCACTTTTAAATACATAAACGATAAACTGCCGATTCGCAAAAGATTTTCCTTTTTTAAAGACATGCTGGAACTCTTTGTTCTTCTTGATCCGTTGATGCTTGTTCATTCTTTCACCTGCTTATTTTAATACATTTCCACCAAAATCGAGCAGAAAAGAAAAAAAGACCACTGATGCGGTCAGTGGACTTAAGCTGATAATACTTTTCTTCCTTTGCGACGGCGTGCAGCTATTACTCTACGTCCGTTTTTTGTGCTCATACGTGCTCTGAAGCCGTGTACTTTGCTGTGCTTACGTGTATTTGGTTGGTATGTGCGCAATGTCATATGTGACACCTCCTATAATAAGAGTTAACTATTTTCTAAAGACAGTCTCGACTATTATAAAGGCTCACGGGTCTAAATGTCAATGTCTTATTACAAAACCCTTCCGGATCTCGTTCCTCCACTTGCTTTAAGTTATACACAGTTCCATTACTTATCCCTTGATGGCCTGTGCACTGTTTTTTCCCTGAAAATAATTATCCACATGCCTTATCTACAGTTTTTTAACATACAAAGCCCTTGTGGATAGTTATTATGTGAGCAAAAAAAGATATGTGGATAACTTAAAGAACTTCTTGTATTGTCTCATCTTTTTTGGTAACATTAACTTGTTTTCACTTGTTAATAGTTTTCACCCCAAATAAGTTATCCACAAATTGTGGGTAAGGTGTGGATAGTTATTCACCGCCTTGTTTGCAAATGTTATCCACAAGCTGTGATTTTGTGTATGATATACTTTAAAATATAGTTATATATAAAGGAGAAGAGCTATTGAAACACTTAGACGAACTTTGGTCGAGTGTCTTAGCCCAAGTTGAAACCAAAATCTCCAAACCAAGTTTTGAAACGTGGTTAAAATCGACAAAGCTTTTATCCTACCAGGATGATACCGTCACTATTTCAGCGCCGAATTCATTTGCCCGTGATTGGTTGGAAAACCATTACGTACACTTGATTACCGGAATTTTATCGGATTCCACCGGTGATGATATGATGATTAAATTTGTTGTGCCCAAAGATCAGGATATGGATGATTTTCAACTCCCTGCGCCTCGCGTTAAACCGGGACAAGACCAGCAGCAAGAGTTTTTGCCTGGCATGCTGAATCCTAAATACACTTTCGATACGTTTGTAATTGGTTCAGGCAACCGCTTCGCCCATGCCGCCTCTTTGGCCGTGGCCGAAGCGCCAGCAAAAGCTTATAACCCGCTGTTTATCTATGGGGGAGTAGGACTTGGCAAGACACATTTAATGCATGCAATCGGACATTATGTCCTCGAACACAATCCGAACGCCAAAGTGGTTTACTTGTCTTCGGAGAAATTTACAAACGAATTCATCAACTCGATCCGTGACAATAAAACAGGGGAATTCCGTGACAAATACAGGGGTGTCGATATTCTCCTGATTGATGATATCCAATTTTTAGCGGGCAAAGAACAGACACAGGAAGAGTTCTTCCATACATTCAACACGCTGCATGAAGAATCCAAGCAGATCATCATTTCAAGTGACCGGCCTCCAAAAGAGATCCCAACACTCGAAGATCGGCTCCGCTCCCGCTTTGAATGGGGCTTGATCACGGATATTACACCGCCTGATCTGGAAACCCGAATTGCTATTTTGCGCAAGAAAGCAAAAGCGGATGGACTGGATATTCCAAATGATGTCATGACCTATATTGCCAATTCCATCGATTCGAATATCCGCGAACTTGAAGGGGCATTGATACGCGTTGTCGCTTATTCCTCTTTGATCAACCGTGATATGAGCGCCGAATTGGCTGCAGAAGCCTTAAAAGACATCATGCCGAACTCGAAACCGAAAGTTATTACGATTTTGGACATCCAAAACGCAGTCGGCGACCAGTTCAACGTTAAATTAGAAGATTTTAAAACAAAACGCCGCACCAAAGACATTGCGTATCCACGCCAGGTCGCTATGTACCTGTCCCGTGAAATGACCGACTTTTCTTTGCCTAAAATTGGTGAAGAATTCGGCGGACGCGACCATACGACCGTAATTCACGCACATGATAAAATTTCTAAAATGCTAAAAGAGAATCAGCAGCTCCAGCAAGACGTCAAGGACATCAAAAGTGCGCTTGGCAAGTAAAAAGGACTGTGGATAACCCGATAAATCAGCAAGCAGTTTATGCACAGGCTGTCTACATGTGGATAAGCTGCTTTTATTGACTTTAAAAGGCTTATCCACATATTCACAGCCCCTACTACTACTATTACTTTAAAAGCCTTTAAATAAAATATGTATATAAGCGAGGTTCAAGAATGAAATTCGAGATAAAACGTGAGCGATTAGTTGAAGGATTAAACGATGTAATGAAAGCAGTAAGTTCAAAAACCACCATTCCGATTTTAACCGGGATTAAAATGGATGTTTCTTCAGATGGAATGAGATTGACAGGCAGTGACTCAGATATCACAATCCAAACATTTATTCCAGCAGAAGAAGATGGAGAACAGATCATCCAAGTAACAGATGGAGGAAGCATTGTTCTTCAAGCAAAAGTGTTTGGAGAAATCATTCGTAAATTGCCGACCAATGAAGTTGAAATTGAAATCACAGGAAATTTTCAGACGCATATCCGTTCAGGAAAATCCGAGTTCCACTTAATCGGCCTGGATGCAATGGATTATCCACAATTGCCTGATATCCAGGATGATCGTTTATTTACCATTCCAGCAGATCTGTTAAAGACCATCAACCGTGAAACCGTCTTTGCTGTATCAAGTTCTGAAACACGTCCCGTATTGACAGGCGTACATTGGGAAGTGAAAGATGGGGAGCTTGTTTGCGTAGCCACCGACAGCCACCGTTTGGCACGCCGCAAAACCAAGCTGGAAACTTTGCCGGAAGGGGAATACAGCGTTGTAATTCCTGGAAAAAGCTTGACCGAATTGAATAAAATCCTCGACGATACTTCTGAAGCAGTCGAAATCGTCATGACCAACCAGCAGGTATTATTCAAATCCAAGCATATTCTCTTCTTTTCTCGTCTATTAGAAGGGAACTATCCGGACACGAGCCGCCTAATACCAGCAGAATATAAGACAACTGTAACCGTAAATGGCCGTTCTCTTCTTCAGGCGATTGATCGGGCATCCTTATTGGCGAGAGAAGAACGAAATAACGTTGTACGCTTCTCCGCAAATGCAGGCAATGAAGTAGAGGTTTCTTCTAACTCACCTGAAGTTGGTAAAGTAGAAGAGCAGTTGCAAGCACATAGCATCGAAGGAGAAGAACTAAAAATCTCTTTCAGCGCAAAATTCATGATGGATGCACTAAAAGCAATCGACGGACAGGATGTCGTGATCCAGTTTACTGGGGCAATGCGTCCATTCATATTAAAATCGGCACTTGATGACTCGATTTTGCAGCTGATTCTTCCTGTCCGAACGTATTAAAATTAAAACAGACCCTCAGGATAGCCGTCTAGGCTATCCTTTTTACTTTTTAGCTAAAATAGGGTAAAATAGTGGGATAGACTATGAATCGAAGGATGAGTGCATTTTGAGAGAAATCGGGATTGAGACTGAATATATAACACTTGGACAATTGTTAAAAATGACGGATACAATAAGTTCAGGCGGAATGGCTAAATGGTTTTTAGGTGAGCATGAAGTTTTTGTAAATGGTGAAGCTGAAAACCGCAGAGGCCGGAAGTTGCGTTCAAATGATCTGGTCAATATTCCAGGATTTGGAGATTTTCGTATCGTGACCGCTGAAGGCATGAGCTTCGATGCGGATTGACCGCCTTGAGCTTGTCAATTACAGGAACTATGAATCGCTAGAACTGGATTTTTCTCCAGAGATCAACGTCTTTATAGGAGAAAATGCACAAGGCAAAACTAATATCATGGAATCGCTCTATGTTTTATCCATGGCAAAATCGCATCGTACTTCCAATGACAAGGAATTGGTACGCTGGGAAGCTGATTATGGTAAAATTAAAGCTGAAGTTTTCCGTAAATACGGCAAACTTCCTCTTGAAATCACCTTGTCAAAAAAAGGGAAAAAAGCAAAAGTCAATCATTTGGAACAGCGTAGGCTGAGTGATTACATTGGCCAATTGAATGTCGTCATGTTTGCGCCTGAAGATCTGCATCTTGTCAAAGGGAGTCCGCAGGTGCGAAGGCGTTTCATTGATATGGAGATTGGGCAGATTTCTCCAGTGTATCTGCATGATTTAGTAACTTATCAAAAACTCCTCAAACAAAGAAATCACATATTAAAGCAACATTATGGGAAACAAAAGATCAATGATGTCATGTTTGATGTCTATACAGAACAATTCATTGAAGCGGCTGTTAAAATCATCCGCAAGCGGTACCAGTTTATGGAGCTTTTGCAGAAATGGGCTGAACCGATCCATCACGGCATTTCCCGGGGGCTCGAACAACTTCAAATCCGCTATCAACCGATCAGCGGTTTAAAGCCTGAATGGACGCCTGAAGAAATGGCGTCTTTTTTAGAGCAGAAACTGGCAGAGGTGAGCAAACGGGAAATTGAGCGGGGAGTCACGCTCGTAGGCCCTCACCGGGATGAACTTCAATTTTTCGTTAATGGTTACGATGTTCAGACTTATGGTTCACAAGGACAACAGCGGACCACGGCCCTGTCGTTAAAATTAGCTGAAATTGAGCTGATTAAACAGGAAGTCGGAGAAGCACCGGTACTGTTGCTTGATGATGTGCTTTCTGAATTAGATGACTACAGACAGTCCCATTTATTGAATACAATCAAAGGATCTGTGCAGACCTTCGTCACAACGACAAGTGTTGAAGGCATCCAGCACGAAACAATCCAAAGTGCACGTCTTTTTGAGGTTTCCCACGGGACAGTCAAGGAGTGAATATGCGTGTATATCCAGATTGGAGCAGCACAAATTCTCCGAATAGCTGAAATTATTGCCGTCATCCCATACAAAAATAAGATGCCGGTTGCTTTTGTGCGGCTGCTTGTCCCCGTGGAATCCGTAAAATCGCTGATTGTGACCGAAGATTTCATTTACGGATCGCCTTATCGGACACAGGCGATCATGAAAAAAATAGAAGAACACAGATTGTGAAGATGCGGAATAAAGAAATGCGTAAGAAAGAGCAGGTGAATGGAATGGCTATGGAAGAAAAAGGTCTACAGGAATCGTATGAAGCGAGTCAGATTCAAGTGTTGGAAGGATTGGAAGCTGTTCGTAAGAGACCGGGGATGTATATCGGTTCAACGGGTTCAAGAGGGCTTCACCATTTGGTTTGGGAAATCGTCGACAATAGTATAGATGAGGCGTTGGCAGGCCATTGTAATGAAATCCAAGTCACTATTGAAAAAGACAACTGGATTCGCGTGGAAGACAACGGACGCGGAATCCCTGTCGGCATGCAGGAAAAAATGGGGCGTCCGGCAGTTGAAGTCATTATGACAGTGTTGCATGCGGGCGGTAAATTCGGCGGCGGCGGCTATAAAGTATCCGGCGGCCTTCACGGCGTAGGCGCTTCTGTTGTCAATGCCTTGTCCGAAACGACAGAGGTATTCGTAAATCGTGACGATAAAAGACATTACATCAAATTTGAGCGCGGAGCGGTAACAGAAGATCTGCGTGTCATCGGTGATTCAGAACACACTGGTACGACTATCCGTTTTAAAGCGGATTCGGAAATCTTCACAGAAACTACGGTCTACGAATTTGACCTCCTGGATCATCGTCTGCGTGAGCTTGCTTATTTGAACCGCGGCTTAAAAATTATCGCAAGAGATGAGCGCGAAGGCGAAGAAAAAGAGAAAGTCTACCATTTCGAAGGTGGCATCAAGTCGTACGTCGAGCATTTGAACAAAACAAAAGATCCACTTCATGAAGAAGCAATTTTTGTTGAAGCTGAAAAAGAAGGCATCACGATTGAAGTGGCTATGCAATACAATGCCGGCTATGCAGCGAATATCTTCTCTTTCGCCAACAATATCAATACCCATGAAGGCGGAACGCACGAATCAGGCTTTAAAACCGCTTTGACGCGCGTAGTCAATGACTATGGCCGGAAAAATAGCATGCTGAAAGAACAGGATCTCAACTTGACTGGCGATGATGTGCGTGAAGGATTAACTGCAATCATTTCCATCAAGCATCCGGATCCACAATTTGAAGGCCAGACAAAAACAAAATTGGGCAATACGGAAGTCAGCACCATCGTCAATAATTTATTCTCTGGCGGATTTGACCGGTTCTTATTGGAGAATCCTTCCGTTTCGCGAAAAATTGTTGAAAAAGGAATTATGGCTTCCCATGCGCGGATGGCTGCTAAAAAAGCCCGTGAATTTACGCGCCGCAAATCTGTATTGGAAGTTTCAAGTCTTCCAGGTAAACTAGCTGACTGTTCGTCACGCGATCCTAAAGTCAGTGAAATTTACATCGTTGAGGGTGACTCAGCAGGTGGTTCTGCAAAATCAGGCCGTGACCGCCATTTCCAAGCTATTTTACCGCTTCGAGGAAAAATTCTAAACGTAGAAAAAGCTCGTCTAGACCGCATCTTGACCAATGCTGAAATCCGCAACATCATTACGGCATTGGGAACAGGAATCGGCGAAGAATTCAATTTGGCAAAAGCGCGTTACCATAAAGTTGTCATCATGACTGATGCTGATGTCGATGGAGCTCACATTCGCACCTTGCTGCTGACGTTCTTCTTCCGTTATATGCGCCCATTGCTTGAAGCTGGCTATATTTACATTGCCCAGCCACCATTGTTCCAGATCAAACAAGGCAAGCATGTGGATTACGTCTATACAGATCAGCAACTAAAAGATGCACTTGAAAAATTGTCTCCAACGCCAAAACCGAACATTCAGCGGTATAAAGGATTAGGAGAAATGAACGCCACGCAGTTATGGGACACGACAATGGATCCGGATGTCCGGACCCTGTTGCAGGTCACATTAAACGATGCAATGGTAGCGGACGAAACCTTCCACATCTTAATGGGAGACGACGTCGAACCACGCCGCAATTTTATCGAAGAAAATGCGAAATACGTTAAAAACCTGGACGTTTAAGTGATGTAGAGTTGAGAGGAGGCTGCGGGTATGGCTGAACGGCCTAGCAGTGGTGTTGAAGAAATAAATATAAGTACGGAAATGCGAACTTCTTTTTTGGATTATGCAATGAGCGTAATCGTATCCCGTGCCTTGCCGGATGTGCGTGACGGATTAAAACCGGTTCATCGCCGTATTCTGTATGCAATGTACGATTTGGGGATTACCTCAGACAAGGCCTATAAAAAATCAGCGCGTATCGTTGGAGACGTTATTGGTAAATACCATCCTCACGGTGACACAGCTGTTTATGAAACCATGGTCCGCATGGCACAGGATTTCAGCTACCGCTATATGCTGGTAGACGGACACGGAAATTTCGGGTCTGTTGACGGAGATTCGGCTGCAGCGATGCGTTATACTGAGTCCAAAATGTCGAAAATTTCCATGGAATTACTGCGCGACTTAAATAAAAATACAATTGACTATAGAGATAACTATGATGGCCAGGAAAAAGAGCCGGTTGTTTTGCCGAGCCGTTTCCCAAATTTATTGGTAAACGGAACTTCTGGTATTGCTGTTGGTATGGCGACCAATATTCCGCCGCATCATTTAGGCGAAACCATTGACGCTGTATTGGCATTGGCTGACAATCCAGCCATCACTACCGAAGAGCTGATGGAATTTATTCCAGGCCCTGATTTCCCGACCGGCGGCATCATTCTTGGCCGCAGCGGCATTCGCCGTGCTTATGAAACCGGGAAAGGCTCTGTTTTGATCCGTTCGGTTGTTGATATTGAAACAAAGGCCAATGGCAAGGAAGTCATCATCGTCAACGAAATTCCATATCAGGTAAACAAAGCCCGATTGATCGAGAAGATTGCCGAGCTCGTGCGCGATAAGCGGATTGACGGCATCACCGATCTGCGGGATGAATCTGACCGCAACGGCATGCGCATCGTCATCGAAGTTCGCAGAGATGCCAGTGCAAGTGTCTTATTGAATAATTTATACAAACAAACGGCGATGCAAACGAGCTTCGGCATCAATATGCTGGCGCTGGTAGACGGCCATCCGAAAGTTCTGGGCTTGAAAGAAATTCTTTTCCATTACTTGGAGCACCAAAAAGTGGTGATTCGCCGCCGTACACAATTTGAATTGACCAAAGCGGAAGACCGCGCCCATATTCTGGAAGGTCTCCGTATTGCATTGGATCATATCGATGCCATTATTGCCTTGATCCGTGGTTCACAGACTGCTGAACAGGCACGCAACGGCTTGATGACCGATTTCAATTTAACTGAACGCCAATCGCAAGCGATTTTAGATATGCGCCTGCAGCGTTTGACTGGATTGGAACGGGATAAAATCGAGGAAGAGTATCTAGCGCTGGTGAAATTGATTGAAGAACTCAGAGATATTCTGGCGAATGAACACCGCATTCTTGAAATCATCCAGGAAGAGATGCTTGAAATCAAAGAACGTTTCAGCGATAAACGCAGAACGGAAATTACGACCGGCGGAGCGGAAATGTTTGAAGATGAAGATTTGATTCCAGTGGAAGCATCTGTATTGACGTTGACTCACAACGGCTACATTAAACGTTTGCCGGCGAACACGTACCGCAGCCAAAAACGTGGCGGACGCGGAGTGCAGGGAATGGGCACTAACGAAGACGATTTCGTTGAACATTTACTGTATACGTCTACCCATGACACTATTTTGTTCTTCACGAACAAAGGGAAAGTATACCGCAAAAAAGGCTATCAGATTCCTGAGTACGGCCGCACTGCCAAAGGCTTGCCGCTGGTCAATCTGCTGGAAATCAGCAAAGAAGAGAAAGTCACAGCCGTTATACGCGTTAATGAATTTAAGGAAGATGCTTTCTTCTTCTTTACAACACGCGAGGGCATCAGCAAACGGACGCCTGTGACGAATTACGCCAACATCCGCCAAAATGGTTTGATTGCCATCAGCCTTCGCGAAGAAGACGAACTGATTTCAGTCAAGCTGACGGACGGCAACAAGGAAATGGTCATCGGCACAAAAAATGGTGCGTTGATCCGATTCCCTGAAACAGACATTCGCAGCATGGGCCGAACAGCCAGCGGAGTCCGGGGAATCCGCCTCCGTGAAGGAGATGCAGTAGTCGGTATGGAGATTTTGGATCCTAACGACAATGTACTGGTCATCACCGAAAAAGGATATGGCAAGCAGACGAAAGAATCTGAGTACCGTGTTCAATCACGTGGCGGCATGGGAATCAAGACCTGCCAGATCACCGATAAAAATGGACCGCTTGTTGCAGTGCGAACTGTTAATGGTACAGAAGACATCATGCTGATCACCGTCAACGGAATTTTGATCCGCATGGACGTCAACGATATTTCAACAACAGGCAGAAGTACGCAAGGGGTTCGTTTGATCCGATTGGGTGACGATGAGATTGTCGCTACCGTGGCCAAAGTCAAGAAAGATATTGATATCCCTGAAGATTTGGAAGAGATCGAAGAGGATGTCGAAAAAACATTGATTGAAGATAGCGTTGAAGCAGAAGACGTTGTAACGGATGAAAAGATTGATGATATAGAAGAAACTCCAGAAGAAGACGAAGAATAAGAATAAACTTCCAACCCGCTGATTTTATTCAGCGGGTTTTTTTATGCGGAAAATTCAGCAGTGAGTTTATTCAGAACTGTCCGATTCAAAAAGCCTTTTAGCTTATCCGAATGTTCCGGTTTTACAAGGTGGCAGCCGTGATCCCTAGGCCGCCGGATGACTGCGGATCTTTGGCACTCTTCAAGGATATTTTCTTTGTGAGTCTTGAAGATGGAGCTCTTCACAGCAGACGGCTGCGACAACTCCTCTTGCGGTGAAAAAACTTTTTCGCAAAGACCGAGCTAGTGGGAACCACAACTGAGATGCTTAATGGTTCATCCGCACAAAGAAGCGGAGACAAAGCGTCTGAAAATCAAGTAACTTCTATAGAGTTGCGCGAAGCAAAAGTCTGGACAGTCAAAATGAGCAGGTGCCATCCACTTTGTTTGCTTGATTTATTGTAGGTGTTCTGTTGTTCTTGTGTTTTGTTCGATGCGATCAAAGACGCGTCAGTAGTTTTCCCAGAGGCAGAGACCGTAAATGGGATCTGCAGCATTTTCACTGGTCATCACAATAAGAAGATCGGAAAGATTGCACTTATTCTCATTTTATTGTATTGGGCGAATGCCTAGAAGCAATCCATACAGACATCTTCGATTTGCTGAGAAGCCTTCAACTTGCGTGAAAGCATGTTGCATATTCAATTAATAATTCCGGTCGGATTAAGAAGGACAGGGAGTGGAATGATCTCGCCATCCTACTCATGTAAAGTGGCGAGAGTTTAACAGTAAAAAGAGTTTTGAATAAAACCAAAGTTTTTTGCATAAACTATTGACTCTCATATATCGGCATGGTATATTAATCAAGTCGCCAATGAGCGCGGCAAACAAACTGAACCTTGAAAACTGAACAGCAAAACGTCAACAAACAGCAACGGCCGTTGAACGCGGTCCGCGCACAACTTACTGATCAGCGTTATGCAGATCAAAGCGAATCGTGCGTCTTCGGACGGCGATA
>NZ_JAGGPX010000014.1:113354-122430 GCF_018613575.1 Planococcus sp. ISL-110 | reverse complement strand
CGTTCTTCCGCAGGAGTCGCCGCCTTCCGCTCTTTCTTTAGGTTTCTTCATCTAATAAGTAGTGAGTGGAAAGGATTCGCTGTTGTATCCACAAAATCGAAACGTCCAGCGTGATGTGAAGGTGGAATAGAAAGCTTCTTCACAGGATAAAGGGTTGGCACTTTGGCTTTTCGCCTGCGAAAAGCGGGCATCTTGGAGGTGCGAAGCGGAACGCTGTTGGTTTGTTGGTCTGTTGTTGCCAGTAAGTGGCGATTGGATGTTTTTACATCACCATTTCGTGTTTCTACCTTCACACATTGGATTCTTATCTTCACTCTTGAAGCGGCTACCTGAACGTTCCAGATTTCTACCTGAACCTTTTGCTTTCTTACCTGCATGTTCACCATTCTTCCTCCAATTCGATTTGTTCCAACAAAGTTCAAGCCCCTGAATGGAAGCTGTTCGCGCGGCGAACAGCCGAAATAGAAAGTGACACTTTCTGATCTAGCCTCACTCACACACAAGATGTGATTTTTTCTTAAAATCCGTGTAGGAAGCTGAAACTTTCATGTAAAGATGTAAGACGTTGCGGTAGCATCCTCACCTTCTATAGTAGAAACTTGAAACGGTGAGGTAGAAACGGCAAATCTTCATCTAAAAACACAGACCCCATTTGTGGATTCATCTACACCCAGCGAAGGCGCGTACCCCACCGCCGCCGAGCGTTTCCAGAACCCCACTTTAACTATCTACCACATACAAAGTTAGACTCTTTTTATAAAAAAACCACCCAGCTGAGGTGCGTCAACGGAGTGGGTGGAGCAATAAGACTGGCAGCGTTCCCCAGCTGCCTGGCTTATTGTGGGAACCCACTCCAGAGCACCAGAGCGATTGCAGAACTTCACCAAAACTACTGCCATCACTCTATATTTATAGAATGCAGCAGGATTACAGCGTGGGAGCACGTCCCTGTCTTGAAATCCGTGTAGGAAGCTGAAACTTTCATGTAAAGATGTAAGACGTTGCGGTAGCATCCTCACCTTCTATAGTAGAAACTTGAAACGGTGAGGTAGAAACGGCAAATCTTCATCTAAAAACACAGACCCCATTTGTGGATTCATCAACACCCAGCGCCGGCGCGTGCCCCACCGCCGCCAAGCAATTCCAGAACCCCACTTTAACTATCTACTACATACAAAGTTAGACTCTTTTTATAAAAAAACCATCCAGCTGAGGCGCGTCAACGGAGTGGGTGGAGCAATAAGACTGGCAGCGATCCTCAGCTGCATGGCTTATTGTGGGAACCCACTCCAGAGCGACCGAAGCGACCTACAGAACCCCACCCAAACTACCACCACCATCTCAAACCCAGCTGAGGCGCGTCAACGGAGTGGGCGGAGCAATAAGACTGGCAAGCGCAGCGCTGCCCGGCTTAGTGCGGGAGCCCACTCCAGAGCGACCGAAGCGACTTCCAGAACCGCACCAATCATACTCCCGCTCTCTCAAACTCTTTCCTCTCAATAAATAAGCGACCGAAGCGACCTACAGAACCACACAAATCATACCTTCCACTCTCCAACCCTTACTCAAAATAAAACAAGCTCGATCAGAAAATCTGACCGAGCTTGTCTGGGTGTTGCTTATTCGGTGATAAATGGGCGGAAAAGTGAAAACATTTTCGCGATTTCTTCACGTGTAGTGAACTGGGATGGCCGGTATTTGCCGTTGTAGCCTTCGACAATCTCCAGGTCATATAGCATCGTGATCGCTCTTTTTGTTTCTGTGTTGAATTTGCCGTAGTCGCTGAATGGCGCGTAGTTGTCGACTGGGTACTTATCGTTTTTCAACTCGTATACGCGGTTCAGCATCAAAGCGAACTGGGCACGGCTGATGAATTGGTTTGGTTTGAATTCAGTAGTCGTGACACCGGTGATAATGCCGGCATGATATGCTGCGTTGATTTCGTTCTGGCGCGTTTGGTGAATATCCGAGATGTCGGTGAATGGCGAATTTTTTGCGCCTTCAATATCCAACTCCAGGATGCGTGTCAGAATGGTAACAGCTTGCATGCGGCTCAGGTTTTCTTTTGGTGCATAGGTCGTGCCGGAAGTTCCTTTGATCAGGTCTCTGTCGTAAAGATCTTTGATGTATGGGAACGACCAAGCTGTTTCTTTTACATCAGTAAAGGGCAGGTCTTTTTCTGGAACTTTTTCTGCTTTAAATGCAAGTTGTGCCAGCAACGGATCGTGATCTGATGCGCGGCCGTGCTGTTCCATGAACATCGCATTGATGTGGACCATGTCCAGCTCGGTGCGGGCTGCCAGGTTGTTGGTTACTAGTAAATGGTCAAGAACCTGTGAATTTCCCTGGTAATAATAAGAGTAGCGGTCATCAAGTGGCACGTCTTCGACTTTGTTCGTCAGAATATCGCCTTTTAATGCTTTCATGGCCGGTGTGAATTCGAAATCGTTCATGTCGCCTGCAACGACAACGTTCAAGTCCGGATCCTGCTCAAGTCCTTTTTCGATAAAGCCGTTGATGGCTTTTGCAAGTTCGATGCGCTCTGCTTCAGAGCCGAGTACTGGCGGCTGATTCTGGCCGAACAGGGGCTGGTCTCCACCTTTCGAGTTCAAGTGGGCGCCGATGACAACAACTTGCTCACCTTGGAATTCGAATTGTGCAGCGATCGGTTTGCGTGTATTCGGCATAGCGATCGGCTGGACGCGTCCCGGGTTCAAGGCCAATTCGCCATCGATCCATGAGTTGTCTTCGGTTGCCGTGCCTTTTGTTCCTTCTGAAAGCGTGACGCGTTCCGGGTTGTAGAGGTAGCCGACGCGGATATTTCCGCCTGGCTGTCCGCCGTCTTTGTTGTATTCAGGTGCGATGTCTGTCCAGGCATAAGTCGGGCCGCCTGCTGCTTTGATGCCTGCGATCAAACGCTCGTAGCTGGCAGATGCATCGCTGTTGTTTGAAGCGATCGGGCCGTCATTGTCCTGTACTTCGACCATGACGATAACGTCTGGTGAATTCAGGTCGTTAACAAATGATTCTGCAATGCGCTGTGCTTTTGCATCAGATGTATGGCTTGGATCTGCAGAAAAGTTCTCTACGTTGTAAGCCGCTACGGTCAATTCGTCTTCTTTGTTTTCAATCCATGTTTGTTCCAGCTGGGTTCCGCCGTCTGTCAGCTGGGGCAGGTCCGTTCCTTCTGCCCATAGCTTGTAGTTGCCGAAGCCATAGCCCATTACGCCGATGATGTCACCGGCGAAAGAGTCGCTTGATTTGGCAACAAAGCTTTCATTGTCAAAATCGACAGTGATGCGTTCCGGGTTGTAGTCATTTTCCGAAATCAGGATTCCGCCTTGTTTGTGGAATTCTGTGTTCGGTGAGTTTTCAGCGACAACGACCACTTCGCCGTATTTCTGCGGCCCGACGACTTGTGCGTTCGGGACAGCCAAACGCATCAATTCAAGCGATTCCCAGAAATCGATGCCGTCTTCTTTTGGATCAAATGATGCCAAACCATCGTTGTCGATAATGTCAGATGGCGGCTGGACGTCTTCTCCGATGACAATCGGTTCAGGAAGTGGAGCGGTTCCTGTTTTTACGGCGTCAGTTGCACGGATGCGCGTGATCGGCAGGTCATTGGCTCTCATATCCGAATAGCCTTCCTGGAAATGTTCTTCCACGGTGCCGTTGACCGTAACCAGATCCCCGACTTGAAGGCCGTTGGATGCTTTGTTGACTATGATGGCTTCTGAAGTCGTCAAGTCATCATCCGGAGTTGTGTCCTGGATGACAAAGTTTGCCGAGTTGTATAAATGCGTCACGACGCCGACGATTTCATTGACGGCTGCGCCTTTGTAATCCGAGTAATGGCCTTCGCCCTGGATGTCACGGATTTTCAAGTCCGCTGTTTTCAGGACCGTGTATTCGAACGTGAACACGTCGGATGTTTTGTCAGTGACCGCGATCGCTTTGATCACGGTGTCTTGGGTCAAAACGATGGGGGATGTGTATTCTGTGCTGGCGGCCGTTGGTGCTGAACCGTCAAGCGTGTAGTAAAGATGCGCACCTTCCCAGCCGGAAGCTAACGTGATTTCAGCCCCTTCGGAAACGACACCTGGGAAAATGTCGGCGTATACGGCCGGTTTGTTGACAAGTTCAAAGCTGTCAAAGCCCAGTGTCTTTACTTGGTAGGAACTATTGTATTTCGACGCGATCCCGTTTACATGGATCAAATCGCCTTCTTTGTATTGCTTGGTAAATTGCTCGAATGCCAGTCCGTTGCGGTTGTCGTTGCGGATAGTGACCGCTTCGCCGTTTTCAGCAACAGCCGAAAATTCGAATGTGCCAAAATCGTTGACCGCTTCTAAGCCTGTGATGGTGACGTTTTGCAATTCAACGCGCTCGCCTTGTGTGTCTTCAGCGACACCGGCCGGCTCGACGGTCTGCACTGCCGGCAATTCGTTATCCGAAGACAAAACTTCCACCGTGTTCGGCTGCAGTTGCAATTCACCGCCGTATTCAGAAACCGTTCCGGTCAAACGGACAAGGTCTCCCGGTGCAACGGCTGCGCTGGATGTGTAGACGTACATACCGGCTGTGTCATCCTGTGCGTAAAAGGCGTTGCCGCCCCAGAATCCTGTGCCGGTTGTGACGGTGGCGTCAACCTGGATCAGTTTGCCCGCCATGGTGCGCGCTTCTGCCAATGAATCAACGGCAGTTGCTTCGGGCGGTGCTTCGCCTTCAGAAAGGATGGCAAAGGCTGATGGAGATTTAAGGCCGGGTGTTGAGAAATAAGCTTCCAGATTGCCTGTGATGGTAACTTCTGCTTTAAAGTTGGTCGGGTTGTCGACCAGGTTCAATGCTGTACGGATCGATCCTGTTGGCAATTGTACCGGAATGATTTTCTTCGGATCGGTTTCATCCGGAGAATCGGCAAGACCTAAATTTGAAGCAATTGTAAAAGGCGCTTCCTGGTCGTAATTGGTCCCGCTAATAGCAGTCCCGACGATAAAGCCTTTCACAGTGGCAGAGCCTGAGTTGTTTGCAATGGCGTCAGCGACCGTAATCGGTTCTGCGGCATTTGCCGTTGTTGCCATATAAGGCAGCATTGCGGACAATACCAGGACAAGGCTCAATATAATCTTGCTGAATGCATGTTTGGACAAGTTTTTCACTCCTTGGTAGTGGAATAGTTTCTGCTGCAATTGTACAAGAAAGCACAATTTATCATTATTAAAAATTTGTAATTTTTATTTCTTTAAACAAATATTTGTAGAAGCGGAAATTATATTGAAAAATTAGCCAAATAAATCCCAAAAGATTTCATAGAAAAGCATCTTTACTGCTGGAGTTGCCGGCAGCAAAGATGCCATTATTCAAAACTTATTTCTGTACATAAGGTGCAAAGATGGAAATCATTTTTGCAGTTTCTGCGCGCGATGTAGATTGAGCAGGTCTGAATTTGCCGTTATAGCCTTCAACAATCCCTAATTCATCCAACATCGTAATCGCTTCTTTCGTTTCGGCATTATAGTTGCCATAGTCGCTGTAATCCGCATAATCAGTGACTACATAGTCGTCGTTGACGTTCTCATAGACACGATTTAAAATTAGCGCAAAGTGAGCACGCGAGATATCGGCTCTTGGATTGAACTTCGTCGCGTTGACGCCGTTGATCATGCCTGCTGCATAGGCTGCATCAATTTGTTTTGCTAACGTTCCCGGAAGGTCTTTCGTATCCGTAAACGGTGACGCCGGTGCATTTTCAATTTCGATGCCGAGCATACGGTTCAGGATCAATACTGCCTGCCAGCGTGGCAATGTGGCTTGTGGCGAGAACATCGTATCCGTCGTTCCGGTCATGATGCCACGGTTGTAAACATCGGTAATAAATGGAGCTGACCATTTGTCCATATCCACATCTGTATAAGGAATCACTGGGCTGATGCGGTTTTCGAGCATCGGTTTTACACTGTCCAATGATTCGATATGGTCAATGAACATTTCGTAATCGATATTTCCCGGCTCACTTACACGGCCAGCTGCATAGGCATCTGCAAATGATGTATAACCATCGCCGCCTTTAGCCGTAAATGTGTTTGTTGCTACTTTGTAGTTTTTCGTCAAATCCAGTGGAGTCAACGTGTCGCCTGTTTTGATGTTGACAGAAGTCACACGAGAACCTGCTGCCGCTTTTGGATCAAATGTCATTTCCAAACCTGCCACTTGCAAGAACCCGCCGTTTTCAGCCGGGAACAGTCGAACGCTGTGTTCAAGGGCTGCTTTCAGTTCTGCACCTGTCAGGTTCATGATGGCCAAAGCGTTGCCGAATGGCATCGTCGTCAAAACTTCTCCGACGGTGATGTCGCCCAGGTTGATTGATGCGCGAATCCCGCCGCCATTTTGAAGCGCGATTACAGTATCGGCATCAATTGTTTTGGCTTTTGCCAGCATGCCATCTGCAATCAGGTTTCCAAGGTTTGTTTCAGCTGCACGAACGCCGCCTGCGTTGCGTCCACCGTTAAGGAAGACTTCAGCTGTTGCGCCTGTTGACTGATTTTTCACTGCTTCTATTTCTGCAGCAAAAGGTGCAAGAAGTTCCGCTGCTTCGGCATCTGGAACAATGCCTTCTGCGTTGACGTCATGCAATTGGCCAGCATGAGACGTGACCACGCCTTCTGCATTGAACGTAAGATCCAATTGGCCGAGGAATTTATTGTATTCATTTGCCTGTACGATTATGGTAGGGTCTGTATTTCCATCAAAAACATAAGGTTCAGCAAGTTTTTTATGCGTGTGCCCACCGACGACGACATCAATGCCTTCAACCGCTTCGGCCAGCAATAAATCGTTGTCGAATTCAGCAGCGTCGTCAAAGCCGATATGTGTCAAAGCGACGATTTTGTTGACGCCCGCTTCTTCAAATGCCGTTACTGCTTCCTCAGCCGCTTCGATGTAATTAGAGAATGTGATGTCTCCCGGGCTTGAAATAGAAGCTGTTTCTTCTGTTGTCAAACCGAAAACGCCAACTTCTTCGCCGTCAATTTCTTTGATGATGCCGTTATAGACTTCACCGTTATTATAGTTTGCTGTGTAAACTTCGTTTTGGAGACCAGCCATATTTTCGTCCGCTGAAAAGTCGACGTTCGCTGATACGAATGGGAATTCAGCCCCTTCGACAAATTCAGCAAGAGATTGATGGCCGCGCTCGCTTGACCCTAAATCGAACTCGTGGTTCCCGAAAGTCATAGCATCATATTTCATCAAATTCATGAATGGCAAATCTGCTTGCCCTTCATAAGTATTAAAGTAAAGTGTTCCAGAAAAAACATCCCCTGCATCAAGCAATAAGTTGTTCGGTTGCTCTCCGCGAATTTTGTTCACTAGAGCTACCCGATTTGCGATTTTGTCCAAGTTGGCATGCGTATCGTTCGTGTGCATGATCGTCAGTTCAAAATCCCCTTCGGCCGCGCTGGCTGTTTGTGACGATTGGACACCGACTACACTTGCAGTCAGGGCAACAGCGATTGCTGATTTAAACATTTTTCCTTTCATTCGACACCATCCTTTAGATTTTTTGAGCAATTGCAGCTTATGCTGGACTGGCTCTACTGGAGCTAGCGGAAACGGGCATTGCCCGTTTGTTCAATAAGCGCAATCATTCAATTTGAGTTTAGCATATGGGAATTTTTACAACAATAGAATTACCGGAATTTTACTAATAATTTAACAATTTATTTACATTGTTCATAGAGCACACCTTCTATAGAGCTTGCATGCTTCCAATGGGCAAAAACATGTTATAATAGCAAACGTGCTTGTTTCAAAGCAGCGCCAGATTTTAGAAAGCCAGGTGATATCATGAATCTATCCCGAAAATATTTGAATGAAGTCCAGTATGCACGCGCACTTGCCTTGTTTGGTGTGTTTGCTGTCCATTCCTCTTCCACCGGTCTCGGCGGAAGCGATCCGAGCTCAATTCCTTTTGCTTTGTATAATTTTTTCAACATCGCCGGGAAATTGGGCACGCCGACATTTATTTTTCTCAGCAGTTTCATCTTGTTCTACACCTATTACCACCGCGACTTGACGGTGAACCTGTTCCAAAAGTTTTATAAGAAACGCCTATTGTATATCCTGGTCCCCTATATAGTCTTCTCGGTCTTTTATTATGTATTGAAATTAAACATATATGACACATTCGTGGATTTCCCCACACTGATTTCAAGCTTCTTGACTGCGCTGGCGACAGGCAAAGCGCACACGCATCTGTATTTCGTGTTTGTCAGTGTGCAGTTTTACTTGATGTTCCCGTTCTTGCTGTATTTGTTCAAACGCTTCCGGTTTATCCGCAAGTACGCCATCATCCTTGGAATTATCATCCAATGGACATGGGTCATTCTGAATTCGGAAGTTTTCCAGGTAACGGCTAAAAATTCCGTCGCCTTGTCCTACTTCATGTTCTACTTTTTCGGGGCATTCCTCGGCGTTTATTACGAACGTGTAGCTGCTTGGATTCACGACTGGCGGAAACATTGGGCTGCGCTTACCGGAATTCTTATCGGTTACGGAGCCACGATTTTCATGTATGTCGGCATGATGTACATGATCCGCACGCAGCAAGGTAGCTACAGCAACCGGCTGCTTGAGTTTGCGTGGAGCACGCATGCATTTTTTGCCGCTGCGGTGATTTTCATCACCGTTCATTTTATCCAGAAATGGAAGGTGCCGAAATTCAAGGCGTTCTTGACAGAAATCGGCGCGGTGTCGTTCGGCATGTATTTGATCCACCCGTTCTTCCTGATGTTCCTGCGCAGTTGGCTGCCCAGCGGCGAACCGCTGATTTTCCATTCCTGGCAGCTGATCACGTTAGCTGTCACTTTCTTCAGCAGTTGGCTGATTGTCCGCCTGTTCTACGATTTTGTGCCACACAGCTGGATCGTTTTTGGTCAAGGCAATCGCGTGTTGAATAAACCTCAGAAGACGAAAGAAGTAAAAGCATAGTTGGTGAGGCATTCCTGTTATTTGAGGAATGTCTTTTTTTGTTGTGTGGGAGTAGTTTTGGTGGGGTTCTGAAGGTCGCTTTGGA
>NZ_JAGGPX010000014.1:93668-113258 GCF_018613575.1 Planococcus sp. ISL-110 | reverse complement strand
GTGCGGTTCTGAAGGTCGCTTCGGTCGCTTTGGGCATGGCTCACGCCATGAGCCGAGAAGAACACTCGTCTCATAGCTCCGCCTAGCCCGGGGACGCGCCTCAGCTGGGTGGTTGTTTTGTACATAGAACTTTTATTTGTGTGGTGTAGGTAGGTAGTGTAGGGTTCTGGAAACGCTCGGCGGCGGTGGGGCACGCGCCTTCGCTGGGTGTGGGGGTTATGGGAATAGTTTTGTTGCGGTTCTGGAAGCTGCTTCGGTCGCTCTGGAGTGGGTTCCCACAATAAGCCATGCAGCTGAGGATCGCTGCCAGTCTTATTGCTCCACCCACTCCGTTGACGCGCCTCAGCTGGATGGGTGTTTAAATAGAAGGAACCTAACTTTGTGTGGTGTAGGTAGGTGGTATAGGGTTCTGGAATTGCTTGGCGGCGGTGGGGCACGCGCCTTCGCTGGGTGTGTGGTTGTGGGAGTAGTTTGGGTGGGGTTCTGGAAGTTGCTTCGGTCGCTTTGGGCATGGCTCACGCGATGAGCCGAGAAGAGCACTCGTCTCATAGCTCCGCCTAGCCCGTGGACGCGCCTCAGCTTGGTGATTGTTTTGTATATAGAATTTTCTATTTGTGTGAGGCAGATAAGTGGTGTGTGGTTCTGAAAACGCTTGGCAGCGATAAGGCACGCGCCTGCGCTTGGTGTGAGGTTGTGGGAGGTAGATGATCTGGGGTTCTGGAATCGCTTGGCGGCGGTGGGGCACGCGCCTTTGCTCGAAGAGTTTTATATAGCGGGAATAGTTTTGGTGGGTTCTAAAAGTCGCTTCGGTCGCTTTGGGCATGGCTCACGCCATGAGCCGAGAAGAACACTCGTCTCATAGCTCCGCCTAGCCCGGGGACGCGCCTCAGCTTGGTGATTGTTTTGTATATAGAACTTTTATTTGTGTGGTGTAGGTAGGTAGTGTAGGGTTCTGGAAACGCTCGGCGGCGGTGGGGCACGCGCCTTCGCTGGGTGTTGATGAATCCACAAATGGGGTCTGTGTTTTTAGATGAAGATTTGCCGTTTCTACCTCACCGTTTCAAGTTTCTGCTATAGAAGGTGAGGATGCTACCGCAACGTCTTGCTTCTTTACATGAAAGTTTCGGCTTCCTACACGGATTTTAAGAAAAAATCACATCTTGTGTGTGAGTGAGGCTAGATCAGAAAGTGTCACTTTCTATTTCGGCTGTTCGCCGCGCGAACAGCTGGGAAAGGGGCTTGAACTTTGTTGGAACAAATCGAGTTGGATGAAGGATGGTGAACATTCAGGTAAAGAAGCAAACGGTTTAGGTAGAGATCTGGAACGTTCAGGTAGCCGCTTCAAGAGTGTAGATAAGAATACAGCGTGTGAAGGTAGAAACAAGAAATGTTGATGTAAAAGCATCCCACCCGTCACTTACTGGCAACACCAGACCACCATAAACAGCGATCCGCTTCGCGCCTCCAAGATGCCCGCTTTTCGCAGGCGAAAAGCACTACGTGCCCATCGCTTCCTTATACCCTTCTCAAAATAGAGACAACAGTGACGCCTCCCCTCACACTTCCTATCAATAAGAAGAAACCTAAAGAATGAGTGGAAGGCGGCGACTCCTGCGGGTACAGCACGAGCCGGAGCCACTGGACTGAGCAGAGCGAGGGAAGCGGCAGAGGCCGTGCCCGCGGAAAGCGTCCGCCTGGAGCGATTTCTTTACCTACAACACTCACACAACAAATTTCCCTCCAACAAAAAAACAGGCTGTCCAGGAGATATGAAACCTCTTGGCAGCCTGTTTGGTTTATCGGTTTATCGGTTTTTTACTTTCGTGTATGCCAGTGGTGCTTTGCTGGCGGATGGTGCTTTGATAGAGTCGATGACGGCGTGCGCTGTTTCGTTGGCGCTTTTTTGGAGAGGTTTGACCGCTCCGGTGATTTTCTCCAGCTCGTCTGGATAGTTGGAGAAAATCTGCTCAATCGCCTCTACCAGGTCACTGTGGTTCCAATCTTCAGTCTCGATATGGCCAAGAACCGGCTGGGCGACAATTTTAGCGAATGAGTCGATTTTCGGATCGTATGACAAGGCAACAAAAGGCGTATAGCCGACTGCCGCAAAGATCAGAGCGTGCAGGCGCATGCCGAACAGCACATCGGAGTCTTTGATGATGGCCATCTTTTCTTGGATGGTGCTGTCGAACGGCGCTATGTGCGCTTTGGTGTGCATCAAGTTTTCAACCTTCTGGGAGGTTTGGAAATCATGGTTTCCATGCATGGGAACAAAGACAATTTCATAGCCTTTATTCACCAACTGGTCTAGTCCAGCTGCGATTTCCTGGAAGGCATAAGCGTCGCCTGCCCAGTCACGGACAGAGACGGTGATGACTTTGCTGCGGAAATTCTGCTGCTCCAGCCAGCTGCTATGGAAATCGCTGGCATCAAGGCCCATGACTGGGTCCGGCACCAGATGAATCGGAGAAGTGACGCCGATTTGTTCCAGGAGCTCCTGGGACTGTTGGTCGCGCACGGTCAACAGCTTTACCGAATTCAAGACATGCTTAACGATCAGTCGATTAAGTTTGCTTTTGATGGGGCCCATTCCCTGCGCGTAGACGAATACCGGCTTTTTCAGCTGCTGGGCGATTTTCATGACGCCCGCATAATAAGGGATGCTTTTGCGGCCGGTTTCATCCTGCAGCAGGCTGCCTCCCCCACTGATCAGGCCATCCGAAGACTTGATCGTGGCGTGCACTTTTTTCAGGCTCCATCTGTTGATGGCTTCAACCTGGTAAGTCTCTGCCGTTTGTTCCGGCTTATGTGATAATACGGTAATTTCAATTCTTGGCTGGTACTCTCTCAACGAATGGATAATGGCGTAGAGAATCGCTTCGTCCCCCACATTATCAAAACCATAGTATCCAGATAAAACGACTCTCACTCCTGCCACCTCACTTTTATTATGCTTATCATTTTCTTCAAAAAAGTTTCATATAGCCAGATTAGGACAAGTCCTATTATAAACCCGAAAACTATACTATAACCACTTCTAAGCAATGAAATCGACAACGGAATGTGAAGATGAGTAAATGTATTCACTAGCGACAGGAAACCGATGACTCCTGGAATTAACAGGAAATAATGGGCTTTCGGGTAGCTTTTCGCCATGTGGAGCGCCAGGATGAACAACGGGAAGCCGATCAGGAATTCTTTTGTTCTCGGCCTGACGTAAAGGATCTGCTCCATCAGCAGGCGTGCCTGGAGTTCAATGGCAGATACCTGCCCCTCGTTGCCTGTCCGAGTAATGTAATAGAAAGCGATAACGGCAATAACAGCAATCACTGCGATATGCCAGTAAGGTATTTTTAGTTTCAAAAGGTTTTTGATGTTCCCCCAAACTGCATAGATGGCAATAAAAGCAATTGGAACGATATAGATCAGCGAAACGCCTCTGAACAAGTCAATTCCCAGCAAGTATTGATTGCCGTTCAGCAAGACGACGATCAGCCAGATGCCGATTGCGGAAATGGCAAGTGCCTGTGCGTAAGATCGGAGCAAATACCATTTTTTTTCTGGTTCTTTTTTCAATAAGACTGCCCAGATCGGCGCTGTGATGGCGACCGCTAAGGCAAATGCTTTCAGGATCATGCTTTGTCCGGTCACCAGGTAGATGAGAGCAACCAGCGTCGAACCGACTAATGCGATCCCTGTCAGCCTGTTGTTCTTAAAGACAGACTGTGCCGCCAATGTCAGGAACGCGATGGCGCCGAGCAAAGCCATTGCCGTTTGCCATAATGGCACGCTGTAGGTGTCAAAAGAACGCGACTCGCCCAGCGCAAAGCTGGCAGGCAGCGTTTCGTTTACTTCAGACTGCAGCTCCTGCAAGGCGGGCAGGGCTTTGCCGTATTCTTCCTGTGTCAAGTTCACGAAAAACGCCCGCATATTGCGTTCTTTGGCAGCGCGGACAATTTTTTCGGCGCTTTCGGAGATATTATCGTCCGTCACAGCCAGGCTGTGGAGCCGCACCAGATTCAGGTCATTGATATATGCCAGCTGATTCAAGCCCCCTTGGTCAGCAAATTCGATGCTCATCAAGCCATAGCCGGCCTCTTTCAGCTGTTCGCCGAATTCCTTCAAGCGGACGGGATCTAAAGCTGCTGGCACATTTTTTCCGATGAACAGGACTTTAGTGATTTCGGGCTGTTTAATGGAAAGAAGTTTATCGATCATCCGTTCTGTTTGGCTTTCGTCCGAATAATCGCTTAGACGGGGAACTACTGTCAGTCCGGCAGCGAGAATCGTCTCGATCACTTCGGGATCATAGCCGACCGGTGTCGACAGGATCTCGCCGGCATCACCGGGAATATACAAATATTCTTCACCATTTATAGTAAAAGGATATTGTTCTTCAAAAAAGCCTGCAGTGGTTTCTTCAAAATCAACCGTGCTGTTCGAATAGACGAATAGCCCTGGCTTGTCAAAAGGCGCTTCCAACGGAGCTTGTTGGGTCAGCAAAAGATGCTCCCGCATGCGGGAAGTACTGACAGCGGTAATTAGCCCTTTTCTCTCCAATGTGCTGACCGTGTCGGGTTCGAGGCTAATGCTTTGAACCCCTGCGTTCTTGAAATCCGCCAATATGGATTCTGTCGTCAAAGAGGGATCTTCGACCAGCCAGCTGTTGGTCAGTTTAAAGGGAATAATGGTTTCGATTTTCTTATTCGATTCTTCAATTTGTATGCGCTGGAATGCTGAAGGAATCGTCAATAGCAATGCGGCAAGGAGGATCCCGATTAAAACTTTCTTCACGTAAGTACACACCCTTAACTTTTCTTGGATTGGCCTGGATTGCAGGCATTATTTCTTGGCGATGAATTTTTTTATGACAGGAATGCGCTGCAATACGCTTTGATCCACTGCTTTGGTGACCAGCAACAAAACAAAGTAGATGACGCCGCCGACTGCTACTGCTGCCCCTATATACAATAACGCTGCAAGTCTTGACAGCTCTTCAAAATCCAATAGTAAACTTGGCAGCCAAATGGCTGCCCCCATGACAAGTGAAGCGAAAATGATGGTGCCGGTCTTTTTCGGGAAAAAGCTGAATCCCGTGTATTTGCGGATGGCTGCAGCATTGAGCACGAACAGGATGACATAAATGGCTGCAGTCGAAATGGCCGCGCCTTCCAAGCCGTATAGATTGACCAGCACCAGATTCAGCACCAGTTTGATGAGTACGCCGATCGTAATGATCCAGGCACCAAGACGTGCTTTATTGATTCCCTGCAAAACACCGGTTCCGAGTACCGTCAAAGAAGTGAACAGTGAACTGAACGACACGATGGCCAGGACGGTGCTGCCTTGCAGATCCGTAAACAAACCGAGGTTGATCGGCAAGGTCAGGACGACCAGGCCGACAGCGGCCGGAACGGATAATAGATAAGTCAGGAAAAAGGTGTTGTCGATCAGTTTGGCCGAGCCGATTTTGTCATTCTGGGCCAATTTGGCCGATATGGACGGAATCAACGGCAGGATGACCGAGCTGGCGAAAACCGTAACGATTTGGACAAGCGCCAGGCCTCTGCCATATATCCCGTAAAGTGTATTAATGTCTTCGGTGGCTTCCCCATGCATTTTCAGTGCAGTCGGGATGGTGATGGAATCGACCAAATTCAACAGGGCCATCGTGATCGCCCCGATGCAGATGGGAAGGGAAATTTTCAGGATGGTTTTGGCCGTCCCTTTGAAATTCGCCAGTTTGTAAGGCAGCTCTTTGGCTACTCTCACGGATGAACGGTTGTACAGGATTCGCAAGTAAATGAACGAACCGATCGCTCCGATGATGGAACCGATCATGATGCCGCCCGCTATCTGCTCATCGCTGTAAAGGCGGTCCACCATGAAGATGGCCACTAAAAGAATCAGCCCGACGCGGATAAACTGCTCGATGACCTGCGATATCGCGGTCGGGGTCATATCCTGATGCCCTTGGAAATAGCCGCGGTACACTGCCATATATGGTGCCACGAGCAAGGTGCAGGAAACGACGATCAAGGCAAGGCGTGTCGTACCGCCGCCAAGGACAGACGCGATTTGGTGGGAAAAGCCGTAAATGACCAGAAAGCTTGTGATGCCGAAAATCAGTGCCAGAATACCTGAGGTGAAAAAGATATTCTTGACCTCCTGCTGGTCATCTTTTGCACGGGCTTCCGAAATCAATTTAGAAATGGCGATCGGGATTCCGGCGACAGACAAGGTCAAGGCGACCATATAGACCGGATACACCAGGGTGAAAATCCCCAGCACTTCATCTCCCGCGATGTTTTGCAGCGGGATCCGGAAAAGGCTGCCGAGTATTTTTGACAGCAATGCTGCAATAGATAAAATTAAGGTGCTTTTGATCAAGGTGTTCTTCATTACTTACGCAAGGCCTTTCGTCCGATCACAGTGGCTGCGAATTTCGGCAGCACGAGCATGCGTTTCCAGCGGGAAGGCTGCTTGACCAGACGGTAGAACCATTCCAGGTTCATCTTCTGCCACATCTCCGGTGCGCGTTTGACCGTCCCGGAAAAGACATCGAAACTGCCGCCGATGCCGATAAAGACCCCTTTATCGAATTGATCGATATGGGCGCCGATCCATTGTTCCTGCCTCGGGAAGCCGAGCGCCACGAAGACGATGTCCGGAGCCGCGTTCTTGATCTGCTGCGGCAGAAGATGATCGTTCCAGTCGAAAAAGCCGTTATGGCTGCCGGCAATTTGGATGCCCGGATAGTCCTGCTTGGCCTTTTTCACGGTTGTCTGCAACACTTCTTCAGCCGCTCCCAGGAAAAAGATGCTGGAGTGGTTTTTGTCTGCTTCTTCAAGCAGGTCGAGCATCAAATCATAGCCGCTGACGCGTTCAGGCAGCGGTTCGCCGACGATCGCGGCAGCTTTTACGATGCCGATGCCGTCTGCTGTTATGTACTGGGCTTTTGCCAGGGTCTGTTTGTATTGCTCGTCTTCCAACGAATGCATGACGATTTCAGGGTTGGCGGTCACCACGAAGGTCCGTTCCTGTTTGGCGATGTGGCTTTGCAATGTCTTGATAAACTCTTTTTGGGATGTGTTGATAAACGGCACTCCCAATATATGAACGAATTTTGAAGTCATGGTTAATCTCCTCTATAGGGCAAAATATCTTAGGCTAGTATAACATAAAGAAGAACCCTATGTTCAAGCTATGGCCGCTTGAGCACAGGGTTCTTCTGTTAAAATTGTGTAAATTATATTACTGCGCCAGTGGCAGCATGTCGATGTAGGATCCGTGGACATAAGCTCTTGTGTAGCCTTTATCTTCTGATGCTACTTCATACCAGAGGGCTCCGTTGGACGCTTTGGTTTCGTTGTTGATGATGACCGGAACCGCTGCTGTTCTCAGTGTATAGAGGGAAGTGAAGTTTGTGCTTGCATCCTTCCTGAAGTTCAGCGGATTGGTCGTCGTGTAGCCGAGTTCGTGTTTGTTCTGGTCTTTGTTTCCAAGATGAGCATCGGCGCGGTACATATGCCCCGCGATTTTCTCTCCCCAGAATGCATCAGATGCATAGCGGACGTTCATGCCGATGCCTTTATTCCCCAGGATCGACCCGTTGTAATAGCTGCCAAGCGGCGTTTGGTATCCTTTGTTGATGCGCAGGGCCGCGTCTTCGATCGACTCCCTGAATGTATCGTAGGAATAGGCGCGGTTATAAGCATCGCCGTCCACCGCTCCATAGCCGAAGAGGTTGTATTTGTCCTGTGCAATTTTGCTGATTCCCCAGCCGCTTTCATGGATGGCATGGGACATCAAGTAAAGTGCGTTGATTTTATGGGTCTTTTCCATTTCCTTAAAGAATTTGCCAGTGCCGACAAGCGGGCTGGCTGTCCATTTCTTACCATTAAGTGTCTGGTTATAGTACGGGAATTTGTCCTGCAGGTATTTATCGAGTTCTGCAGCTGTGTAGCTGGTTGTCGAATGCAGCGGCAGCATGTTGAAGTACTGATGGCTTTCAGCTACTTTGGCGCCTGATTCGTTTGTGAATGCTGCACCATCCCAGCTGTAGTATTTCATGCCGCTGACAAATTCTTTGGGTGCTTTTCCGATAGTGCCGGTTGATGCGTAGTTGCCGGTCGCATGGTTGAAGATTTTATGGACCAGGTTGCTGCCGGACGCTTCATAATAGGACTGCCCTTTTTTCATCGGTTCCGGAATCAGCCGAACCACTTTTGAACTGACATACCCGACTTTTCCAGCCAGTTCCACTTTGACCGTTGTCGCTGTGGCATCCAGGAATTTCAATTCGGTGTTGGACGGAACATATGGCCGGAAAGTTCCGCTGGCGGCCTTCAGGCTTTCCGTCGGGTAAATTTCCGTAAAGGCATTGGTTGACACAATCCCCTGCTTCATCCAAAGGATTTGGTTGCTGCGTTCGACTGCCTGAACTTTTGCGTTCTTTTGAACATATTCTTTTGCCAGAGCGAATGTGTCGAAATGCTTCACGACAGTCGTCTTATCTGCTGCAACTGCTGATGCCTGAAATTCCAGGTTTTGAGGCGGGAATACTTCATCTCTTGCTCTGAGCATGACTACTGCCACCATCCATCTTTCTGAGCTGTCTTTTGGTCTGAAGCTATTGTCCTTGTTGCCTGTGACGATTCCCAGATGGGAAAGAATGCGGACATCGTCTTTATGTTCATTTCTGATTGTCGAAGTATCCGTAAAGCCTAAAGCCTGTGTTTCTGAAACATTAATGACAATGCCTTTTGCTGTCAAAGCACGTGAAACCATGGTCGACATTTGTTCACGGTTGATCAGCTCATCGGGCTTGAACGTGTTGTCCGGATAACCTTTAATGATTCCGGCATCCACAGCCGAGGCTATTGGATTGTAATACCATTTCTCAGGCAACACATCTTTGAAGTTTACAGTGGCTGCAGTTGTTGCCGCCGCGGTAAACCCTGCATTTTCAACAGAAGCACTTTCTGCTGCGGTCCCGAGTTCAAATGATTGAACAACCATTTTGGCGAACTCGGCGCGTGTCACTTTTTTATTCGGCCGGATGGTTCCATCATTATATCCTTCAATGATCCCCAGCTCCATCAATTCTCTTATTTCATCTTCGTATGCGTGGCCCGTTAAATCGTCTGCTGCTTTAGCAGTCTCCTGCGTAAAGGATGATAGTCCTACAAGCAGTACCAACAAACCTAATAATAATTTTTTCATCTTTTAATAAATCCCCCTTTTTTCTAATTAATCCATTTATTAACTACTCACAAGACCAGCAACACAACTTCATCTATCTGTGACTTCTACAATAATCTATTTTACCCGTGCAAACTATACTTCATATTATCTATATTTATCCATTTTTAAGTGGACAAATAATTACATCACAAATACAAGTGTAACACTAGACCCAATGCATTAGTAAAGCGTATTTTTATTATTTCTACTTTCTTTCTTATTCTTTCAGATTAATCTGATATTTTTACCATATAAATAGTTATAAAGTATTAGACCAAATTTCCCTTTCCTGAATTACGACTTTTAAACCATACTATTTTCTTATTTATTTAAAAAAGACATTAATTTGAATAAATATCTGCTATTATCACTATCAGATAGAAACTACTTAGGAGGAAATAAAAAACTTATGAAAACCGTATTATCAAAAATTACCCTGTTTCTAGTTGCTGCTGTTCTTGTGATCTCGAGTTTAGGTGTACAATCCGTTTCTGCTGCAAGTAATCCGTTCAAGGATATTTCGTCATCAGACGAAGAAATTTTGTATCTATGGAACAAAGGCCTGATTAAAGGAATCAGCAATACGACATTTGGCGCAGATCAGGTAGTGACCCGCGAGCAAGCTGCTGCATTGATCGGCCGTGCAATAGGGCTTAACGGCACACCCCGCAAAACAAAATTTCCGGATGTGAATCCAAGCCGTTACAGCTCAGGCTACATCCAGTCAGCATATGAAAAAGGCATCATTACTGGAAATTCCGATGGCACTTTCCGTCCGATGGAAACGATGACACGTGGTGAGATGGCTTTCCTATTAAGCCGCGCATTCAATCTTAAGACGACTGGAAATGTCTTCTTTAAAGACATCACGACCAACACAGCTTCAACAAGCCTTTATACAGCGGTCAATAAAATCGCTACCGCCGGCGTTTCAAACGGCACAGGAACCGGCACTTATTCACCAACCGAAAAACTGATCCGCGGTGAATTCGCTACTTTCGTAGCACGTGCACTTAACGCTAACTTTAAAGTCACTTACCAAAACACAACCGTTGAAAACTTGAATGTCACTGTTAACGGCCTCAATGTCCGCACTGGACCAAGCGTAGGCTATAACTCGATCGGCAAGTTGAACACAGGTGCTCCATTCCAGGTCTATGGCTATAACGGCTCATGGGCATACGGCAAAAGCGGCAGCATTACCGGTTATGTCAGCAAGAGCTATTTGGCAAAAGCTTTGCCTGCCAGTGCCAACAGCCGTTTTATCACACTTGACCCTGGCCATGGCGGAACTGACCCTGGCGCAGTCGCCAACGGATTACGTGAAAAAGACATCAATCTTGACGTTGCCAAGCTAGTCGAATCCAAGTTGAAAGCTAAAGGCATCAAAGTTTATATGACCCGCTCAACAGATGTGTTCTACACATTAGGTGCCCGTGTCGATAAAGGGGTCGCCAGCGGATCCAACGCATTCCTGAGCATCCATACGAACGCGGCAGCTGCTACTTCTGCCAGCGGCTCTGAAACTTTCTACTCTGCTTCTGTCGGCAACGACAGCAAGCAATTGGCAACTTTCATCCAAAACCGCCTTTACAAAGCGATGGACCATCCAAACCGCGGCGTCAAAAACTACGGTTTCCAGGTTATCCGCACCAACCCGCTTCCTGCCGCTTTGGTGGAATTAGGATTTATCACCAATCAATACGATGCTTCAAAATTGGCATCTGGCACTTACAAGGATCGTGCTGCCACAGCGATCGCTTCCGGAATCGAAGATTATTACAACTGGAAAGCAAAAAATTAATTTCTAAAACGGACTTTTTAGTCCGTTTTTTTGTTGTATACTACAGGAAAGTTTAATGTGCGCAGGAGGAAATCAATTGAAAAAATTATCATTTATAGTAATTTCTGCAATCCTTCTCAGCGGGTGGGCCAGCAGCACAGCCGCTGAAACCGATCGCGTATCAGATCGCGTAATCATTTCATTTAAAGAAGAAATCGATTTTGAATTACTTAAAGAAATGGGTGCCGAGATTCACGAGGAGTTTGATGCCATTTCAGCGGTATCTGTAACTTTGCCGGACAAAGCAACAATCCAGGCTGCCAGCAGTGACTCTTCCATTGAATACATAGAAGAGAATTCATTGGTCAAAGCCGCCGCTCAAAACACCACCTGGGGCTACCGGACGATCAAAGCGAATACGGCATCAAGTCTTGGCTATACTGGCAAAGGCGTGAAAATTGCCATCATCGATTCCGGCATCAATTCCAAGCATCCTGACTTGAAAGTCGCAGGCGGCGTCTCCAAAGTCGCCGATTCAAGCGCCTTTACAGATCGCAATGGCCATGGCACCCATGTCGCTGGAGTTATCGGTGCGCAAAACAATTCTATCGGCACAGTTGGTGTAGCGCCAGATTCACAGCTTTATTCGGTCAAAGTCCTTTCCGCAAACGGAATCGGCACCCTCGAAGGCGTGGTCTCTGGCATCCAATGGGCCATCGACCAGAAAGTCGACATCATCAATATGAGTTTGACCACCGTCAATAACGATCAATCTTTGCGCGATATCACCAAAAAGGCATATGACGCCGGCATCCTTATCGTCGCGGCTTCCGGAAATGAACGGGAAAGCGGCTTGTACAGTGACGTTCTTTACCCGGCACGCTTTCCTTCCGTCATCGCTGTCGGATCGGTTTCCCAACTTAACCGATTGTCCTATTTCTCGAATTCCGGACCTTCACAAGAGCTCGTAGCGCCTGGCGAAAACATTTTAAGCAGTTTCGTCGATTCATTGACCACTTCACAAGAAGACTATGCCATCTCAGAAGGGACATCTGTCGCCTCTCCTTTTGCAGCCGGCACTTTTGCACAATACATGGAAGCTTATCCGCACCTTTCAAACAAACAGCTGCGGGAAACCATTAAACGCGCAGCGATGGATCTCGGCACTGCAGGACGCGACAATAAGTACGGCAATGGCCTGGTGCAATCGCTGGGCACCAAAGCCGCTTTATTCCCGGATTTGAAAAATAACGTCTGGTACTCGGAACCGATCCAAAAGGTTTTCGACCGCAACATCATCACCGGATTATCGGACGGCACGTTCCGCCCAGGCGCGACCATCACACGCGCTGAAGCCATCACGATGCTTGGCCGTGCACTAAATCTCAACAAGACCAGCACCACCCATCATTTCAGCGACGTTGCGAAAGATTCTTTTGCAGCGGGCTATATCAACAGCGCTTATGAACTGGGCTATATCAAAGGTGTGACCGCCACCAAGTTCCGGCCGAATGACCCGATCAAACGGGGCGACATGGCCATGATCCTGCAAGCGGCATACGGCCTTACCAGTACACAGCAAACCGCCTTTACCGACGTCCCGAAATCCATGTACTATTACGAAGCGATCCAGGCAGCCTATTCAAGCAATGCTGTCACAGGCTACCAGGACAATACTTTCCGTCCGAAAAACCCCATCACCCGTGCAGAGAATGCCAAATTCATGAGCAATCTGCTGAAATAAAAAAAGCGAAAAGCCAACCGGTCATCCGGTTGGCTTTTCGTTAGTCTGTTGAAAAAGTCATCATACTTTCATTTCGCTCTAGGCGGACGCGTTCCACGGGCACGGCCTCTATCGCTTCTGTAGAAGTCCCCCACCCACTTCATTCAAGGAAGATAGAGTTTACTAAGTGGTTTGGAGAAGCGTCCGCTCGACTCCTGCGGGAAAGCGAGACGGCCGAGACCCCGCAGGGAGCAAAGCGAACGAGGAGGCTTGGACGCGAGCCCGCGGAAAGCGAGCGGTAAGCTTCGGAAAACCACAGCTTGTTAGTAGTTTCTCGACAGCCTAGCGAAAAGCCAACCGGTCATCCGGTTGGCTTCAGGCTGTAGACAAAGTCTAATCAAAACGAATAGCGGTGTATAACCCCAACAAGCCTAGTAATCCCTTCACTCTAGGATTTGGAGCGCAAGGCGGCGACTCCTGCGGGAATAGCGAGACGACCGAGACCCCACAGGGAACGAAGTGGACGAGGAGGCTTGGGCGCGAGCCCGCGGAAAGCTTGCACCGGAACGAAAAGCAATCGTTCCTCAGCCCACTCCCTCTATTTTTTAATAAACTACGAGAAAAAACTTGACTGCAGATAAGGAAAGCGTCCGCCTGGAGCAGAGGATCCGGTATAAATACGATAAAGTGTGTAATCATTCTGTAAAAGACATAAATATTCTTTTGTCTACAAGCTCAAGTGAGAAGCCAACCGGCAATCCGGTTGGCTTCTCGCTTTTTTGATTTTTTCTCAGCTTCCACTTTTGTTTTTTTGAATATCGGCAGTGAAAGACTAGCAGTTCTATTTGTCTTATAAAAAAACAGCAGGCTAGCCCGGTTTACTGGGTTGGCCTGCTGTTTGAACGATCTCCATTAAGAAATCACGTAGTTATTTTTGGATAGCGCGGTGAACAAATGCTGCGTATTCCGCTCTTGTTGCGTTGGCGTTCGGCTTGAACGTTCCATCCTTATAGCCAGTAGCCAGCTTGCTAGCTGTTACGCTGTTTATCGAACTCTCAGCCCAGTGGCCTTTAACATCCTTAAATGAAGTGGACGAAGTGGAAGCTTGCAATGCAAATGCATTTGTCAGCAATTTGCTGATTTCTGCACGGGTGATTTTTGCATTTGGTGCAAAATAGCCTGGTGAACGACCGTTGACGATTCCCGCTTTCATGACAGCGTTAATATTGCCCGCTGCCCAATGGCCGGCCGGTACATCTTTAAAAGAAGAACCTTGAACCGGCGTCAATTTTAATGCGCGCGCAATGATCGTCGCCGCTTCCGCTCTTGATACGTCATTACTCGGTTTGAACATGCTGACATCGTATCCCGTGATGATTCCAGATGTGCTCAGGTTTTTGATTTCGCCTACTGCCCAATGGCCAGCTGCTACATCATAAAATTGCCCTGCTGGAAGCGCCGGTTTTGATACAGGTGTCGCCACATTTTTGATTTCGTCCAAACGGCGTGCGCCGGTATACTTAGGAGCCCAATATGGATTGGTGTTTAAGTTGGCAATCGTTACCCCGCCACTGGTGGCAGAGATAAAGTTGCCGTTGCCGACGTAAATGCCCGCGTGTGAAATTCCCGCTTTATAAGTACCCGAAAAGAAAACCATATCGCCTTCTTTCAGGTTGCTTTTTGAGACACCCGTCCCTATTTTATATTGCTCTGCGGATGTCCGCGGAATTGAAATGTCGAAGTTGTTGAAAACATAGCGTAAATAGCCTGAGCAATCAAAGCCTGATGGCGTTGTCCCACCAAATTGGTAAGGTGTTCCTGTAAATTTCTTAGCATATGTAGTTAATTCATTTGGTGTCGCTGCACTGGCTTTGTTGGCATTGAATGGATTGGCCGATACTAATAGGACTGTAATGATTAAGAACATTAGAAGTTTCTTCACTTGGCACCTCTTCGCTTGGATTTCGGGATGGTGATCAGGCATCAACCGTTTTATTCTTCTTTAGTATATTTTTGATTGTATCAGTAAAAACTGTCATATTATGTTACATTTATATTACAAATGTGTAACATTACTTATTTTAATGTTTAATTTTAGGAAATAAGGGGATATTAATGTTTATTTCTCCAGGAGTTAAAACAAGCTAAAAGGTCTGCCAGGTTTTATCCGGCAGACCTTTTCTTGTGCTTTATGCAGCTGCATGACTTTACCCAGAGACGGCAGTGAATTCGGGAATAAAAAAGACCTTTTTGCGCATCGGCAAAAAGGTCTTTGGATTTTAATTATTTGTGGCGGCTTTCGCTGTCGCCCCAGCATTCGGTATTTTTCAAGCCAGGGATATTTTTTGCAAAGAATACCGGATTTTTGCCGGCTTTGCGTTGAGCTGTATAGTCGTCAAGCACCTTGAAGGCGATTTTGCCGAGCAAGGCGATGACCACCAGATTGAGTACAGCCATGAAGCCCATGAACAGATCGGCCATGTTCCAGACCAATTGAACCTGTGCCAATGCACCGAACATCACCATGGCCAATACGCCAAAGCGATACGCTGTCAACCAGCCGCTGTGCGCATTGATGAATTCGATATTCGTTTCACCGTAGTAATAGTTCCCGATGATTGAACTGAACGCGAAGAACAGGATGGCAATCGCCAGGAAGTAGGGCGCCCAGCTTCCAAGATGGACATTCAATGATGCCTGCGTCAACAGGATCCCTTCCTGTTCCCCGTTGGAATACAGGTCTGCCAGGATAATGATGAAAGCAGTTGCCGAACAGATGATGATGGTATCAAAGAACACACCCAAGCTTTGCACAAGGCCCTGTTTCGCTGGATGCGAAACGTTGGCAGATGCTGCTGCGTTCGGCACAGAACCCATACCGGCTTCGTTGGAGAACAAGCCTCGGCGTACGCCCTGCATGATGGCCGCACCGATTCCGCCGCCCACTGCTTCCTCTAAGCCGAATGCGCTTTGGATGATCAAAGTGAAGACCGCTGGAATTTCAGTGAAATTCATAATGACGATGAACAAAGCGACTAAGATGTAGATAGTTGCCATGATCGGCACCACTATTTGCGTAACACTGGCAATCCGCTTGACGCCACCGAAAATGACGATTGCGGTCAGCACAACAAGCCCGAGCCCGATCGTCCAATCCGGAATATTAAAGACATCCTCAAATGATTGCGCAATGGTATTGGATTGGACCGAGTTGAAGATGAATCCGAATGCCAATGTCAACAAAATCGCGAAGACAATCCCGAGTTTCCGGTTGCCGAGGGCTTTTTCCATATAGTAAGCTGGCCCACCGCGGAATTGCTCGCCGTCACGGACTTTATAGACTTGCGCCAATGTGCTTTCAATAAACGCTGTAGCCATTCCGATAATGGCAACCATCCACATCCAGAAAACCGCTCCCGGCCCCCCGATGGCAATCGCCAAGGCAACGCCGGTGATGTTACCGGTTCCTACACGTGATGCAGTTGAAATGGTGAAGGCCTGGAAAGCCGATATACCGCTGTCCCCATCCTTTTTCTCGGTGATGACGCGGAACATTTCACCGAATAGGCGAACCTGAACGAATTTGGTGCGAATTGTGAAATACAGGCCAAGGCCCATCAGAAGTCCAATCAATATGTATGTCCAGAGTAAAGTGTTGACGTTATCAACGAACCATGTGATTCCATCTAAAAAAGCATCCATCCAATTTCTCCCCTTTATATTTAAACTTGTCTACAATACCCTTTTTCCCGTGGCTGGAAACGTTCTTTGCCTACCAGATATAAAAATGAGACCCTCTAGTAAAAGAGGGTCTCGGATATCGGCTCGCTTTTATCATAGCATGCAATTGCCCAAATCCAGAGTTGTTAGTATTTTGCGTTATTTCCCGGGGAATACCCTTTTATGTGGTTTTTATGGTATCCGCCAAAACGCGCGCGCCGATCGCAAGGGCTTCGTGGTTAAAGCTCATATCCGGATGATGCAAGCCTGGCGTCAGGTCCGCACCGATACCGATCATGGCCGCATGGAGTTCAGGCTTTTTAATGGTATAAAAATGAAAATCGTCGGCACCTGTCGTATGGACCGGTGGAGCTGTCGCTCTATCCCCCAGCGTTTGGCGGATTGCAGCATCTGCAATCTGCATGGCGGTTGCCGATACTTCTGCAGCAGGCGTGTAATCGGTCCATTGAAAGCTGATTTCAACATCATAGAGCGTGGCGATAGCGTGTAACCCATCAGCGATTTTCTGCTGAAGCTCTTTCATCAAGTCATTCGACTGGGATCGCACATCCATCGCAAAATGAGCGCTTCCCGGAATGATGTTCAAGCTGTCTCCACCTGTCTGGATATGGGTCAATTTCGCCGAATACGATTCAAACGGGGAAAAATAAATCGATTTTACGAACTGGTGGATCGCTGCGATGACATCGATGGCGTTTTTCCCTTGATGCGGACGTGCTCCGTGGGCGTCCACTCCGGTGATTTTCCCTCTCAGGAAGATGCCGGATCCGTGGTGAAGCGCAGGCGTCACTTGGCCAAATGGCAGCTCTTCGATGGGACGCAAATGCACTCCGTATAAATGCGTCACCTCGTCAATCGCTCCCCGCTCAATCATCGACAGTGAGCCATTGCCCAGTTCTTCTGCCGGCTGGAAAATAAAGCGCACACGTTTTGTCAGTGTTTCGTCCTTCAGATGAAGAAGCGCTCCGAGCACCATGGCCATGTTGGCATCGTGCCCACAGGAATGATTGGCCTGCAGCTTGCCGCCCACTTCCTGCCAAAGCGCGTCAATGTCCGCGCGCACCGCAACGACTTCCGCCCCTTCGCCGATTTCCGCAATCAACCCGGTGACGTCCGGAAACGTATGATGTTTTACGCCGAGCTCGGTCATAATCTCGGCCAATTTTTTGGTGGTCTCCACCTCTTTCCAGCTGACTTCCGGATGCGTGTGGAAATGGTTGAAGTAGTCGAGTATTCGCTTTTCGATATCCATTTAATTGTCTCCTTTGTCTGAGAAATTCATTTTGATAGTTTGATTGTACACGAGGAGAAGGGTCATTTGTGAAGAATTGGTTGGGGTTTGGTTTCTACGTGAAGTTTTTTGTCGGCTATATGAACGGGTGGCTTCTCTACATGAAGTTTTGGGTTCTCTACATGACTTCTTGATTTCTACGTGAAGTTTTTTGTCGGCTACATGAACAGGTGGCTTCTCTACATGAAATTTTCGATTCTCTACATGACTTCTTGATTTCTACGTGAAGTTTTTTGTCGGCTATATGAACAGGTGGCTTTTCTACATGAAGTTTTGAGTTTTCTACATGACTTCTTGATTTCTACGTGAAGTTTTTTGTCGGCTACATGAACAGGTGGCTTCTCTACATGAAGTTACAAGAGTTCTACTATATTCCCGGTGAAAGTATGTTTATTTTTCCTATGGCTGGCGGATATATTCGCGGTATCGCCGGCCGCCCACGGGTTGGCAACCGTTTCGGATCAGGAACCGCTTGGCAGCATCGAGTTTTTCCAAACCAATAAAATCGAGGCATTCAGCTTTATTGATTGTGGATTTTATTAGCATGAACCAGTCCTGCAATGCATAAGAAGGGGCATCTTGACTGATTAGTCGGCACGTTTCACACTCCCAGAGACGCTTTGTTCTTTCCATCTTCCCAAATATACAACGGGGACAGAAGACTCCGGTTTCGATTTCAGACTGTTCGATTTGAAATTTGGGGGCTAAGGGGAAAGGCTGATAATCCGTATGAACAGCCACTAAACTTTGTCCAAGCTGATGAAGTTCTTCTATAGAAAGAATCGGTTTCGGCAGCTTCATTTTCGATAAATGAAAATTGACTTCCCCCGCAGCTAAAATAAGGGCATCCGGCGGTGCGTCTTCAACAATTTGGGATGGATGCGCGATGACGACAATAGTCGCCACCGGCAGTGGACAACCGAGGGTTTTCAAAAATTGGTTCATGCGTATAGCGGTTTCATTCATTTGCGTGATGGGACTCTTATAGCTTTTAATCTCTCCATTTGCCAATATCGAATGGAGAGCACTCGGATTTTGCTTGAATTGAAGCTTTCCAGCGATGTTTTTTATTTCCAACAAGAATACACAGCTCTGGGTGAGCACTACCGTATCCACTTGAATTTTAAACGCCCCTCCCAATGAAAAATCCTGGATGATCCGGTGAGGATAAGGCGGGTCAAAAAATTCCAGCGCTTCATCCAGGCGTTCTTCTCCCCCGTAGCCTGCGTTGGCATTATTGAGACTATTTTTCACAGCCATCCGTTTTGGATGAGTAGGCGGCAACCTTTTTAATAAAGCTTCATACCCAGCAATTTTTATTGGCATTTCCCGATGTTTAATGATCATGAAATCTCTCCTTTTTCTCATTAGTCTAGCAGACAAAAGAAGAAATTACCATTTATATCCAAATTTGATTTTTGAACCATCTATAGCTCCCAAAAATGATATTTGAGCAGGAGTTTATGTAAAGATTCGCGTTGCTTACATGAAAGTTCCAGCTTTCTACATGACATTTCCCATCTCTATATAAATCGTCGCTCCTTATCTCACCTATTCGGGCTTTTACAAGAACCTCTCGTCTCCATACCTCACTAAACCATACTCCTACCTCAAGGTTTCAAGCTTCTATATGAATCATTGCTCGCTACCTCACACTTCCCGCCTTCTACATGAACTCTTCATCCCTATACATCAACATTCGCGACTTCTACACGAATCATCCTAATTCCCAAAAATCTTTCCACCAAAACACTCAGATGCCCAGCCCCCAAACACGCTTTTCGCGCGCGAAAAGCCACAAAACCG
>NZ_JAGGPX010000014.1:85876-93634 GCF_018613575.1 Planococcus sp. ISL-110 | reverse complement strand
TCGCTTCTATACATCATATTTCTGTCCTCTTAGATGAACACTTTCCTGTTCAACAGGAACTGCCCCTTTCTACCTTATGCTTTATCGTTTCTACATGAACCTTTTATCCCTATACATCAACCCTTCTCAGCTATACATCAACATTCGCGACTTCTACACAAATCATCCTAATTCCCAAAAATCTTTCCACCAAAACACTCAGATGCCCAGCCCCCAAACACGCTTTTCGCGGGCGAAAAGCCACAAAACCGATCTTGAACTGAAACAACTACAGCATCCTGCTCGCTAGCTTCTACTTTCTCGCCCTTATGTGAAACATTCGCTTCTATACATCATATTTTTGTCCTCTTAGGTGAATACTTTCCAGTTCAACAGGAATTTCCCACCTCTACCTTATGCTTTATCGTTTCTACATGAACCTTTTATCGTTCTACATTAATTTTCCATACTTCCACATGAAAATTCTACATTTCTACACGAATCTTCACTATGCTCAGTCTAAGATGCCCAACCCCCAGACGCTTTTCGCAAGCGAAAAGCCACAAACCAAAAAAAGCCACCTTAATGGCGGCTTTTCACGGGAATCGATAAGATCATTTCTTCCAAAAGGACGGGCATTTCTTCGAATGTGTTTTTGATGTGCAGGCGCTCGGTTCGCTTGTGGGCATCTTTGCCGTAAGGGCCAACGTTCAAGACGGGAGCGGTCAATTGTTTCATTGCCTGGAACGGGATGCTGTAGGGATCGCCGTAGACGGGCGTGTTGTTTTCATAAGTGATCCAGCCGCCGTTTTGATCGGTATAGTTGACGTAGCTCAGGTCAGAGATGCCATTGAAATAATGAACTTGTTCGATGTCCAGACTGAACTTTTCTTTGGCGTTGGCTGTGACTTGATCGACGCAGCGTTTGATCAGCTCGTTTTCCGATGAGTTGACGGGCGGATAATAAGGCGGCGCGTACATCAGCACTATGGCAGGTGTCAGCTCCTGGCAGTTGATGAGCAGGATGTCTGTGACGTGCATGGATTTTTCGCGGACGTCCCATTCGGGGTGCATCAGCGTGTCGCGCAGCAAATCAACGATGTATTCATTGCCGAATTTATTAAGTGCATATTCCATCAGCTTTTCGTAGCGCATAACGTTGATGCTGCCGACCGGCTGGATGTTTTCGCGTTCACACATAGCATGGTAATCCCGTTCGCAATGGGCAGCTGCCTCTTTTGCGACGTTTTCAAAAATCTGGAAGACTTCCTCCGCGTTGCGTTCCATCATGAAGACATTGTACATGGCGGAAGTGCGGTACGGCGTCTGCGCCGAATAGGCCAGTTTCATGTCACGTTGCGTCAGGGTTACCGGCAGCGGTGTCGTTTCACCATAGACAACTTCCTTGAAGCTCGGATTCCATTCCATACGATGTGTCAGATAAGTCGAGATATAGCTTGATGTGATGCCTGACAACGGTTCGCCGACATGAGTCTCTTTGCCGTAGAATAACGCCGATGGCATAATTTTGCCAATTGAACCTGTATACAGATAATGTGCCGTGTCGCCGGGCTTCATTGCAAAAACGGGTTCGCCGTTCAGGAACAGAATATATTCCAGCCCGTGTTCGCGCTCAAGGTCGAGCAGTTTGGATACGCCGTAGCGCATGCCTGCCGAGTTGACTTCTTCATCCGGCACCGTCATCAGCAGCAGGTTGATCGGCCATTCTTCAATCGAGGCTTTTTCAATCAACGCCATATGCAGCGCGAGCCCTGCTTTCATGTCCATGGTTCCGCGCCCGAAGAGGTATTCACCCGAATCGAGATCACTCAAGGTATCCGCATCAAGTTCACCGCGGATCAGTTTAAAAGCTTCCGCCAGCTTATAGGGACTGCATGCCAAAGGCTCCAGATCGCCATATTCTCCTGTGTGCACCGTATCGAAATGGCTGAGCAGCACGATGGTGTCGACCGCTTCCGGGTGTTTGTAGAGAGCCGTTACGTTTTGGCGCTCCCAATTCACTTCGCCCAATCCGATATATTCCGGATGTTCCTGGAAATACGGAAGCTCCATCAGTTTGTCATTCAACTTATAGGCAAACTCCACTTCTCCATCGGTCAAAACCAAGCTTTTCCAGCTGACCAATTCACACAATAAATCTTGTAATTTCTCTGGCGTTCCCCATAATGTGGCCACGGCTAATCACTCCTCTAGTTGTTCTAAGCTGTCTAACTTTCTTCTATTATAATGAACTTCCTGTTAAATAAAAAGAGGCAGCCCTTAAAATCGCCGGCGTGCTGCAAGCGGCACCTGGACAGATCCAGGCCATAAGAAAAACAGCTCAATGTGAGAGCCGTTTTCTGCGTTTCTTCAAGAGATCTTCTGCGGCCCCGGAGCCGAACAGCACGCCGATGACAATCAGCACCAATCCATAAATATGGCCGGGAGTGATCTTTTCATTCAAAATCACGCTGGCACCCACTAAAGAAAATAAGGTGTTCAAGTTCATGAAGATGGCGGCTTTGGTCGGCCCTGCCTGTCCGATCGAATAATTATAGAGCATATGGCCGACTGCCGTTCCAAGCATGGCGGAAAACCCGAAAGCGATCCAAAATGATGTCGGCACAGTGGCGAATGCCTGAATCTCTCCCGGTTCCTGGATAAGCGAAATGATAAACAGGACAAACGCGCCCACCACAAACATATAGCCTGTCAGCAAACGCGGATCCAAAGAACGCGCTGCGTTGGCGATGACGATATAGCTCAGCACCTGTGCCAGAATCGAAAGGAACACGAAGACGTCGCCGATGTTCAAGCCTGTTGCCGCACCATTGCCGACCAGCACTGTAGCGGCCACTCCCGCAAATCCGACCACTACGCCGAGCCATTGCAGCTTCGACGGGAAGTTGCGCATGATCAGCGACACCAGAACCGCTGTCAGCATCGGCCCTGTACCTAGGATCAGCCCAGCATTCGAGCCGGTGGTCATGGACAGGCCGTTCGACAGGAAATAATGGTGCGCAACAACATTGAGCAGCGAACCGAGGAAGATGAACTTCCAGTCGCTTTTGGCCGGCCACCGCAACATTCGGAAGCTTGCCAGAATTCCCATGACCGACAAGCCGGCCAATAAAATGCGAAATGCTGTCAGTGTGACAGGATCCACAAATTCCACCATGTATTTAACAGAGGCCAAGTTAAAGCCCCAGACAATCATCACTGCCGTCAGGATGCCGTAAATTTTCCACTGAGTCAATTGCGAAGACCTTCTTTCGACTATCCGAATATAAGAATTTATTTTACGCCTGTTTTCAGTTTATGTAAATGTCCGATAATTTACTTATGGGTTACGATGTTGTACTGATAAGCCTTCCTGCCGATCAACAAGCTAAAAGCGATAAAAGCGACGAGCGACAAGAGCACCGGCAACGTCACGGTATGGACGCCGAACAGGTTGCCGTTTTCCAGGTTGTAGAAATGCAGCCCGATATAGCTGACAATCCCCGTCGCCATTGATGCAATCGCCCCGTATTTATTGCCCCATTTCCAATACAGCCCGAGGACGATCGGCCAAATAAAGGCGGCCTCCAAGCCCCCGAATGCAAAGAGATTCAGGAAAATCAGCAGCTCTGGCGGATTTAATGCCAGCAAAAAGACGATGATGCCGAGGGTACCGGTGACGCCGAAAGAAATGCGTTTGATGGTTTTGATGGCGGCATCCGGTTTCACGTAATTCAAATAAACATCTTTGACAATCGATGAGCTGACCAGCAGCAATAAGGAATCGACGGTCGACATGATGGCGGCCATCGGAGCGGCGAGAACGATGCCAGCAACCCATGGCGGTAAAGTTTCCAGCGCGATGAGTGGAATGACTTTGTCGCCGATTTCGATTCCTGGAAGTACAGGACGTGCAAAAACGCCGATCAAATGCATATTGAGCATAATAAATCCGGTGACGATCGTACCGATGATCAAGGCTCGGTGCATCGAACGTGAATTTTTGTAGGACATGGCACGAACGGCAATCTGCGGCAAGCCGACTACGCCGACACCGACCAGAATCCAGAACGACGACACGTAGGCGGCCGTCAAATCACCGTTTGCCCCGTAAGGCGTGACCAGGTTCGGGTTTTCAGCGAGCAGATCATTGACGATGTTGGGAATGCCGCCGCCTGCGATAATGACTGCAATCAGCAGGACCAGCGTTCCGACCAGCATGACGGCTCCTTGCACTGCATCGGTCAAAGCAACCGCGCGGAATCCACCGATGGTGACATAGACGAGCACACTGACGGCAAATAAAAATAAGGCCGAATTATACGATAAGCCCGTCAGTGATTCCACCAGGCGTGCGCCGCCGATCCATTGCGCCGCCATGGCGGAGAACAGAAAGACGATGATGCTGAAAGCTGACAGCAGCACGACGGCTGTACTGTCGTAACGTGATTTCAGGAAATCGATCATGGTGACCGCCTTGTAGCGGCGCGCCATGATGGCGTATTTCTTACCGAGAATCATCAGCACGAAATAACCGGTAACGACTTGCGCCATCGCCAGCAGCACCCATCCGAATCCCATCGTGTAAGCCGTTCCCGGTCCCCCGAGAAAACTGGAGGCACTGCCGTAGGTGGCCACCATCGTCATGGCCAGCACGAAGCCGCCCAGCTCACGGCCTCCCAGGAAATAATCGCTGATAAAATTGGAGGACGCCGACAGCTTGCGGCTCGCCCAATAGCCGATAAAGAAAATCACCAGTAAAAAGGCAATCATCGGCACCAATACTGCATAATTCATGGCGAATCCTCCTCTTCCTCAAACGGCACTTCGGTAAAGAAAAAGTGCACGATGACGATCACCAGTACCGCCATCACCAAAAAGCCGAGGACACAGCTGTAGAAAAACCAATCCGGCAAGCCGAAGATATAGCTGTATTCCTCTACCGGCCGCGAACCCATGCCGTAAGCAAATCCAAACCACCAAACAAAATTGAACAGCGCCAATCCGACGCCGATCTTCGCTTCCCGGTGGGCTATTTTAAACCGCCAATCCGTTTCTTCCATTCTACACACCCCGTTCAATCACAATTTCTTTCCCTATATGCGTCCACCAGAGCACATATTGAAGAAAAACCCACTTTATCTGAATCTATCGTACACTATTGCCCGGCGAAGATTAACCCCACTCACTGTCTTTTTAAACAATCAAAAACCCGAAAGCCCTTGCTTCCGGGTTGGTCTGATGGAATTTAGCGTGCCAGCAAGTATTCGACATAGGCGCGCCAATAGGTATTCTTGGCATATTCGAAATCAGGCTGGCGTATTGGGAATGGCATGAACACTTTTGGAGGCGCTACAAAATTCTCCAACTTGTCTTCATTGATGACCACCGCTCCAGCTTCTGGGCCTGCGGACAACACGGTTTTCGTACCCTCTTCAAAATCAGCAGCTATTGCCAACGCTTTTGGACGGCCATTGATGTTCAAGGTATGGGTCTTTCCATCAACTCCGTCGTAATCAAAGAGCCAGTCAGTCGGAAGTGCCACGGCATCTTCGGCTGTTTCCAATGTGATAGACGTGTTGACATTGCTGCCGTACGGCATGGCGACGTCAATCGGTGTATCCGCAACTATGCGCACTTCGTAAAAAGCGAGTGGGTTGTTCTGCTCTGTCGGATCCAATTGGTGATAGGCTGCCAGCCATTTGGACTCTTCAGCCGGCATCTCGGAAACGCTTTGGACCGTTCCAGTGGCAATGCCCTCGATGCCCTCGCCTTCAATTTTGACCAAATCCGCCACTTCCACAAGCGGCCATTCGTCTTCCAGCACATAGCTGAGAAATACTTTTTCATTCGAATAAATTTCAATGCTCAACGGTTCTGTATCGCGATTGATTTGGGATACGGTTCCATCCACCGGGCTGATGACTGCCGGATTCGACAGATTTTGTGATAGCTGCGCATCGAGTACCGCCAATTGCGATTCGATGGAAGCCAATTGCTGCTCTGCCTGAGCGATGCCGGCGGCGTAAGAGCCGTCCTGCGGAACCGCTACACCGACAGAAACATTAACATCAAACTGGATGGTCTCATCGTCTTCATTGGTGATTTCGGAATTATCGGCTGCGTCCTGGGACACTGGTCCACCTTGGGCTGCTCGGGCCTGCTGAAGAGTGGCAAGTGAACTGCTCACTTCGGTACGCTGCGCTTCCAAAGCGGTTTTCTGTGTTTCCCAAACTGAGCGCTGTTCTTCTGTTTCCGCTTCATTCAAGGTTGCAAGTTCAGATCCTGCGGTGACATTGTCGCCTTCTTTGACCATCCATTGCTGAAGCGCTTCATGGTCCTGCACATAAATCTCCACAGTTCCCTGCGGCGCCGTCAAGGCTTCCTTGAACAAGTTGGTTTCGTATGTTTGCGTATAGGCCTCTTGGTAGTCGCTGACATAGACGCTTTTGGACAAGATGCTTTTATCACCGAACATCAAAAGGGAGTTGGCCGTCAAAAAGGCAATAACCGCAACGGATAGGCCTATAAAAAAGAATCTATTCAAACGGATTCCCTCCTTCCATAAAGCCGCTCAGCATGTCATTTACCGGAATCAGGCTGAATGAGGCAACAATTAAAGCTGCAAAAATATGAAGCATGATCAAGCCGAATAAAATCAGTTTCGGGTTGATTTTGGTAAAGCTGCGGATAAAACGGTACTGCACCGCAATAATGAGGGAAGTGAATAACGTCAATTGGTTAAAGAAATAAATCAGGAAGTTATTGTCAAGGAATGTGGATGCAATCGGCCCGAACGAGAAAATCGAAACGGACATCGTAAAGCCGGTCAAAGCAAACAACAGGAAAATCAAGCCTTTTTCAATGACCAGCAAAGCAGTGACGTAGGTCTGCATGATGATCGCTGCCCGCCAAGGCATCCTCAGAATTTTGCTGAATAAAAAAGCGGCTCCATAAAGATGGAAAGCCAAATAAAAGCCTGCCCATAAGAGTGTTCCTGCAAGCGAGGTCCAGCGCGCCAATGTGTAGGCATCCCACATGCCTGCTGCCAAAAGCGGCGTCAGCGAATCGGTGTTCATGCCCCAAATTTCACTGAGGGCAAAGACCAATAGGCCAATAGCAATGATGAAGGCGATACGCTTATTGACGTTGCGCATTTCGGTATGTTGTATATTATGTATGAGTTGTCCTTGTCTTGGGAAAAAGTGCCAGAATCTAAAATCTGATATCATGCGTATAGTTCCTTTCAAGGCAATTGACGTTCTGCTTCACTATACTTTACCAAAAAAGCGTTGTCTTTGGAACGTATTAGCTGGTACATTTTCCAATATTTGAAACGTTTGAGCCAAAAGGCATAGAAGTGTGGTTATTTTTTTGCGGGTTGGAATCTTCGATCAGGGGAAAGAAATTGTCCCTTACGAATGGAATCATCGGGGGAAAGGATTCGCTCTAGGCGGATGCTTTCCGCTCTTTCTTTAGGTTTCTTCATTTAATAAGTGGTATATGGAAAGACTCGTCCATAAAAGAAAGTACAAAATGCGAGTGGGCAGAGAAATCGCTCCAGGTGGACGCTTTCCGGGGGGGCTTGCGCCGAACTAACTCGGGCTTAGCCGCCCGAGTGGATTTCGCCACTTCGCTGTTCCCCCAGGAGTCGCCACCTTCCGCTCTTTCTTTAGGTTTCTTCAGATAGTAGGTGGTGAGTGTGAAAGCTTCGCTGTCGTGTCCATAAAAGAAAGTACAAAATGCGAGCGGGTAGACAAATCGCTCCAGGTGGACGCT
>NZ_JAGGPX010000014.1:0-85806 GCF_018613575.1 Planococcus sp. ISL-110 | reverse complement strand
AGGTGGACGCTTTCCGGGGGGCTTGCGCCGAACTAACTCGGGCTTGGCCGCCCGAGTGGATTTCGCCACTTCGCTGCTCCCCCAGGAGTCGCCACCTTCCGCTCTTTCTTTAGGTTTCTTCAGATAGTAGGTGGTGAGTGTGAAAGCTTTGCTGTCGTGTCCATAAAAGAAAATACAAAATGCGAGTGGGTAGAGAAATCGCTCCAGGTGGATGCTTTCCGGGGGGCTTGCGCCGAACTAACTCGGACTTAGCGCCCGAGTGGATTTCGCCACTTCGCTGCTCCCCCAGGAGTCGCCACCTTCCGCTCTTTCTTTAGGTTTCTTCTTATTGATAAGAAGTGTAAGGGGAAGCGTCACTGTTGTCCCTATTTGGAGGAAAGCATAAAGATGCGATGGGCACGTAGTGCTTTTCGCCTGCGAAAAGCGGGCATCTTGGAGGAGCAGAGCGGATTGCTGTTGGTTTGTTGGTTTAGCGTTGCCAGTAAGTGACGGGTTGGATGCTTTTACATCACCATTTCGTGTTCATATCTAAAAAATTCCACTTCTTTTCTTCACTCTTGACGCGGCTACCTGAACGTTTCAAATCTCTACCTAAATTTTTTGTTTTCTTACCTTCACCATCCTCTACCCAATTCGATTTGTTCCACAAAGTTCAAGCCCACAAATGGAAGCTGTCCGCGCGGCGAACAGCCCAAATAGAAAGTGACACTTTCTGACCAGACGTCACTCACAGAGAAGAAATGATCTTTTCCATAAAGTTCGTGTTAGAAGGCAAAAGTCGATGTCTAGAACTAAAAGGATTAGGAAGAAACAAAGAACCCAACACCCACTACCTAGCCCCAAGCGAAGGTGCGTGCCCCACCGCCGCCGAGCAGTTCCAGTAGCCCATACCACTTATCTACCTCACACAAATAAAAGTTCTATGCACAAAACAACCACCCAGCTGAGGCGCGTCAACGGAGTGGGTGAAGCAATAAGACTGGCAGCGATCTTCAGCTGCTTGGCTTATTGTGGGAACCCACTCCAAAGCGACCGAAGCGGCTTCCAGAACCCCACCAAAACTATTCCCATAACCCCACACCAAGCAAAGGCGCGTGCACCATCCCCTTCTCTTTCATACAAAAAAAGACAACAAAAAAAGGCTGTTCGCCATGAACAGCCTTTTTTCTCATCAAATCAAGATTCGACGATACGGTATTTCTTATGTGAAATTACGGTCATGTTGGATGCCGCACCAATTTCTTTTGCGTCTTCTGGTGAAATTTCAACAATCACCGAGTTGTCCATAATTTTAAAGATGGTGCCGTTAACATCGACGCCGTTGCGAGTGAAAGAAATCCATTCGCCAATGTAGCGGGCTGCTACGAATTCTGATACTTCTTTTTCATGGGGTTGGAATGCCATCATTACCACGCCTCTCTTTTGTAAAACACTATCTGTTTATTGTAACACAATTCGCTACTGATTTCACCCCTCAGCGAGCCCTTCAACTAAATGAATTTATTCACAAAGCCATTGTCAGCGGGCTGTTTGGAAAATACAGAGAGGTTATCTCCTCTTTAGTCCTAGTCTTCTATTTCCACTAATTGGCAAACTGCGCATAATTCCGCTTCGTGTTTTGCGCCAGCCAGTTTAATGATTTTGATGGCTTTCCCGGAAGTCGGTGAATGAAGCATCGAGCCATTGCCATAATAGACGCCGACATGATGGAGCCGGCCTTTTTCTTCCTCATAGGCAAAGAACAGCAAATCGCCAATATGCCAGGAATCCTGGTCATGCTGATCGACAGCATCGCGTGAGATGATGACGCCCCATAAATAAGGCAGGTCCAAAAATCCGGCACCCAGTTTGGCAATGTTCAGGCCGCTCTCCCGTGGACCGTGGTCATAGGCGGCAACGACTTCCACAGCGTCCGCCATAATCATGGCGTCGCCATCCGGCGTCTGCAGACGGACAAACTCGCCCAGTTCCTTGACCGGCAATAAAGTATTAAAAGACACCGCGCTCAAAGGTTTGAATTCCTCGGTCCAAAGCTGGAATTTGTTCGCCGTTACACGGGCAAAGCCCAGCCAAGGCTGCGATTTTCTTCAATTGGCTTATGGGCACCCAGCCCGGGTAACCCCGCTCGTCTTTTTGGCAGGGCTGCAAGCGTGCGATGACTTTTGCCCAACCATCTACCACTTCGTCAATCAACACGGGCTCTCCATAGAGAAGCTGCGTCTGGATGCGGTTGCTGTCGGTCAGGTCCTCGTTGTCTTCGCGGCTCATTTCCTGGCTTTATTCAACCCCTGGAAGGATGGTCAAGGTTTTGGCGTCGCCATCCAGTCGTGCGAGTGCGCCGAGCGGTACGGAGAAATTCGGTTCGCAATGGCCGATTTTAAAGCCTTTGACGACCGGAATTTTCAGCTCACTAAAGTAATCGGTGAATACCTGATCCAAAGTCAGCGAAGGGGTGTCTTTTGGGGACACGGCATTTTTGAAATCTCCGATAACAATTCCTGCTGCTTCATCGAACTTGCGGGCCAAGCGCAATTGGTTGAGCATTTCGTCCACTTCATATGGTTCTTGATTAATAGCCTCGATCAATAAAATCTTGCCTTTGACATCCAAGTCGAATTTCGTTCCGACTGCGCTGCGAATCAACGACAGGTTGCCCCCGACCAGCTCGCCTTGCGCAACTCCGCCAACCAGTGTTTCAAGCGGTGCCACTCTTTCAGTATAATGCAGTTCGAAGGGTTCAAATAGCTGACCGAACATGCGCGCGCTGCGTTCATGAAATTCTGGTTTGCCGACATCTGAAGCCAGCATCGGCCCATGAAACGTTACCATCTTGGCGTATTCTCCGATGGCTGTATGTAAAAACGTAATATCTGAATAGCCCCAAAACACTTTCGGGTTTTCCATGATCATCGCGTAATCGATCTGGTCCGCATAACGTGCTGCCCCGTACCCGCCGCCAGCACAAATGATGCCGGACACTTCCGGATCTTCGAACATGGCGTGCAGATCGGCCAAGCGCTCTTCATCGGTTCCCGCTAAATAGCCACGGGAAGCACCGATCGATTTGCCGAGCTTGATTTTCAGTCCGAGCTCCTCCAGAAACGGCAATGCTTTCCGCAGATTTTCTTGATCCGGCGGACTTGAAGGTGCAATCACACCAACTGTGTCCCCTTTTTTCAGTCGTTTTGGTAGTTTTCTCAAAATGATCTACTCCTTTTTATTTCTCATGCTTTCTCCAGTATAACCTGTTAGCGGCCATCTTTAGCCAGGCGGCGATTCAGCAGAACTTCACCTGACTCGTCCGCATCGTCATCAGACCTGGCATCAACATATCCCTTATGACTCAATGTACCAATACCCGCTCCATAGTTCAATCCAGCTCACACTGACTTTTATCCAAAACCAGGACAATTGAATTTCTTTTATTTTATTTTTTAGAATTTTTAGTTATTTCGTACGATGTTTATTATGAATCATTGATTTATACTAAAAACAAGTTAGCAAGCACTGTAACTTACCTGTAAGATCTTCCATTTACAAACCCAATCAAAAAGGAGCGGATGACAATGAATTTTGACAAAGTACTTGAACTTGGCTGGGGAGATCTTGCAATTGGAGTAGCGGGCTCGACAGCGATCATGCTGTTTATCAATTTTTATACTTTGATGTAAGGGGGTGACCTATGAATTACGCAGAATTATAAAAGCTCTTTTCCCATACAAACGGAAAAGAGCTTTTAATATGCCTTTATTCGTATTCAAAAACGCCTCCCCGTTGATCCGGAAAGACGTTTTTATCCATAGGCTGCTGATTTCACTTTACAAACCTCCATGTAATTGTTGTGATTCGCGCTGTTGGGTCAATAATTCATCGAACATCTCCCGGTCCCCTGTACTTAACGCTTCATCAATCATTCGACTGAAGTTTTCCTGTTCCAGAAAGTAAATGGCGTCGGCCGCTTCTTTCATAGACTGTTCGTTTACTTCGATCAATTCGGCTCTTTCTTCTTGCAGGATCGCTTGAAGATGTCTGTGAATATCGGACACGAGCAACAATTGGTAGAGAGGCAAGCGGATAAAGCGGTTGCCTTTTTGGAAGACGAAAACTTCCGAAAGGTTTTCCACCTGGAACGTATTGAGGTTGACGATAATCTCCTTGCCTTCCACGGGAATAAAGTGGAACAGCTCATCGTCTTTCATGATAGAGAAGTATTGGTAAGCAAAAACGAATTTGACTAAATGCCCTTCTTTCTTTGTATAAAAAGGCTTCATGAGTTTCACATGCAACATCTGACTCACCCCCCTATTTTTTTAATATTCTGATTACGTATATCATACCATAAAAACACCTTTTCGAATATCATATTGCATAAGAATATCCTTATATAGTAGACGTTCGAGAACATAATTTCGTCACATTTTTTAATAAAATAGTCATGTTTTTACCTAAAAAAGTTTTATTGATAATCTGGCGTGAAATCAAGAATTATTAGAGGGAAAGAAACCACTCTTGGCGGACACTTTCCGCTATCATTTCAAGTTTCTTCTATATAAATCCTTATTTCACTTTTTGAATTACCTGCACAAATCTTGCAGCCTCACACCTGAAACCTCCCTAAATTTTAGCCATTCCACAAATTTCTAGTACAAAAACCACTCCCGCAACCTTACACTCAGCAAAGGCGCGTGCACCACCGCCAAGCAATTCCAGAACCCCAAACTACCTATCCAACCCACACAGATAAAAGTTCTTTTTATGAAACAACCACCCAGCTGAGGCGCGTTACCGGAGTGGGTGGAGCAATAAGACTGGCAAGCGTCCCCTCAGCTGACTGGCTTAGTGCGGGAACCCACTCCAAAGCGCCCGAAGCGGCTTCCAGAACCCTACAAAAACTACTCCCACAACCTTACACTCAGCAAAGGCGCGTGCCCACCGCCGCGGAGCGTTTCCAGAACCCCGCACCACCTATTCCCCACACACAAAGTCAGACTCCTCCTATATAAACAACCACCTAGCTGAGGCGCGGCTACGGGCTGGGCGGAGCTATGAGACGAGTGCTCTTCTCGGCTCATAGCGGGAGCCATGCCCAAAGCGACCGAAGCAGCTTACAGAACCGCACCAAAACTCCCCACACCATTCCACACCAAGCAAAGGCGCGTGCACCACCGCCGCCAAGCGATTCCAGAACCCCACACTATCTATCCATCCCACAAAAACAGAAGTTCTATCTACATTATGAAACAACCACCCAGCTGAGGCGCGTCACCGGAGTGGGTGGAGCAATAAGACTGACAGCGTCCCCTCAGCTGACTGGCTTAGTGCGGGAACCCACTCCAAAGCGCCCGAAGCAGCTTACAGAACCGCACCAAAACTCCCCACACCAAGCAAAAGAGCGTCACCAGAGTGGGTGAAGCGACTTTCAAAACCACTCAACTCCTGTTCCGCCTTCCCATACAAAAACCCACCGGCTAGCCGGCAGGCTCAATAAATCAGCTTTTTTATTTTTTGGTGCGTGTTCGTTGGTGACGATGGCGTGGGGCATTGACCATGAAATGCATTTCGTTTGGATTGATGTAAATTGAGACCTTTTCCATAATATAAGCCACCAATACGTGGAATTCCTCATCAGACAGCTGCCGTTTATAAAAAATAATTCGGTTCATTTTGAAATCGACCTGCACTTGCTCCAAGTAATCCGGAAACAATCGGGGGTTTTGGATACTGTAACAATCACCATCTGATGAAATTTGCCAACTGATCTTACCAAATACCAATTCGGCCTTCGCATACACTACTTCCCAAGCCACGACGTCCTTTGGATGCAAAACGGAACGCAAATCGGGGATTTCCAAAACAAACGAATTGAACAACTATCATTCTCCTATCCACACTATATAATTAGGTCTTTATTACTTTTATAATACCATTTTCTTTACATAAAACAAGGACTCATTGAAAATATTGCGACGATTTCCTAGTCTGTAAATTGGCAAAGCATTCTTCCCCGTTTACGGAGCAGTCAAAAAGTCGTATAATAGAAGGAAAGCTTTATTTTGGGGCGATGCATATGGCTACGGTTCAATCCCTGGCGAAAAGATTCGAAGATACTATTCACAATTATATGGCTGCTATCGACAAATCACTTCTACCGACTCGTGCGTTGGACGAAGAAATGGTTCGAAAAGCAGTCTTTTTAGTGCGCCACGACGGTGTACAGATTCAGTCGTTCAATGAAGAGCGGCTGCTGCTTGAAGCAATCGTCAAAGACGCACATGCAGTTAAGATCATTCTCAATTTCGATAAGCTCACGGCAATTTGCGCCTGTCCGCAGGAACCGATGTGCCGCCATCGACTGGCGGTCATTTTTGCGCTGTACCAAAAAATAGGCTCTCTTTCTGAATGGGTAGCCGCTTGGCGCGAGCCTGAAAACAAGCAGCTGACTTTATTGTCTGAAAAGCGCTCTCCTGAGCAGTGGACAAAACTGGTCCGCAGCGTATGGCGTGAGGCCATTCCGGATTACACCACCCGCAATTATTTTTATTTTGAACAAATGTATGACGGCCGTTTGAAGAATGCTTTTTCCTACGTGCCTTTGGAACGCGAATGGAAAGTGCTTTACCGCACCTACGCCCATTTTATTTCACTGACTGAAGTGTGGACGACGTTTATCGCCGGCACACAGGAAGTCCATCACTCGTTCTTTAAGACCTGGTTTGACGATGAGCTGCATGAATTGCGCGATTTGCTCAGCCAGCTGCGGGTTCAGCACCGGACATTTGAAACGGATGCTTTTTTTGAACACCTAAAAACCTTGATCCGTGAATTCATTGAAGTGAAGGATGTCTCGTTTTCGCAGCGTTTTTCACTTTACCAACTGTTCTGGACCAATTTGTTCAACACTAACAAACTGCGGGAAGAAGAGCTTGCCGCATTGAAAAATCCTGATGAACGGCTGAAAGCATTTTTCGCCATCATTTTGAAGAAAGATCTTGATGTCCGGAAAATATCACCGAATGAAACGCATGACTGGGTCGAACTGGCCGTTCTTGCCGAAAACGAACAGCATCCACAGGCATTGGCCAATATTTTGTTGGCGATCAAGCCGCATGTGAAAACGTTCCTGTTTGAAGAGCTTTATACACAGTATCGCCATCAATACGTACGGACGCTCAGCCGCTTGTTTTCACAAATCGAATTGAGCGAATTGGACTGGGAAGATTTGTTCAAGCAATTTGGCCATTACGGCCTCCCTGCCTATTCGGCTTATTTGATTGAAAAGAAATTATACAAGCAATGGGCAGAGCTGCATCATCTCTACAATTCTCCTTTGTATTTTGCGGAGGAATGCGGACTCAAGGAAGTCCAGGCAACAGCGCCTGATTACGTGCTGCCCCTGCTCCACCGGTATGCGTTGGCTCATCTGGAGGAGCGCAACCGGCCGAGCTATAAGCAAGCGGTACGCATCTGGAAAAAAATGAAGGCCGCCTGCAAGAAAAGCGGGCAAATGGAGTTCTGGACTGCCTACATCACTGAAATCCGGACACAGAACAAACGTCTGCGTGCACTCCAGGAAGAGATCGAGAAAGGAAATCTGATATGAACCAATTCCAAACTGAAGGAAGCCGCCTCTATTATTTAACGATCAGCCGCGGAGAACTTTTCCGTATCCAGGCGACCAACGAAGCGGGCAACCGGATTCCGCCGGAAATCTGGTTGCCGTATTTGTATTTTCTCGACAAAGACAGCTTTTTCGGCTTGAAGGCACAGACAGATGGCTTGGACCTGGTGCTGACGCCCGCTGATTTTGTCCGCCTGTTTCAGCGTGAACCTCACCATTATGTGACGTTTGCCGGACAGCGTGCAGAAGATGAAGGCTGGCTGAAGCTTGCCGAGAAAGTCGCCGATTCCTTGAGCGATCCGGATTTATGGGATCATGTTTCGGTTGAAGACGGGGACATCATCATCAGCAACAAGTATGGGGATGAAGAAATCCGAACTTTCCTTAGCGATACGGTCCATCATCAATTGCGCCAAAAAGGATTATCAGTGGCCCAGCTGCCTTATATCCAGGGCTTTATCCAACAAGCCGGTTGGCAGGGTATGCCGGACGCGGATGACTATGTTATCGCAGTACAGTTGAGCGAACCGGATGCCGATGAATTCTGGTCTTTTAAAGTTGTCATGCGTTCAAAGCGGGGCAGTGTTTACTGGTCTCCTTCCAAACGCCGCGCAGACGAACCGATCGACAAGGCATTGCCGGAAAAATGGCGTCCTTTTGCGGAGGATATTCAACAGCGCCAATCGCTGCTGTTGAGTTTATGCCCTTCTGTCGAGCAGTTTGACGAAAACCGTTTTTACCATGCCGAATGGACCGATGCCGAGATTCTCGAGTTTTTGCGCAACGATGCAGAAATTCTGCAGGCGTTCGGCGTTGAGGTATCGATTCCTTCCTGGCTGAAAGCAGTCCAGGAATCCAAAATCCGCGTCAAAGCCAATGTCAACTCGCCGATCAAAAAAGCATCGGTTGTCGGCCTTGACCAGATCATCAATTTCGACTGGCAGTTCTCCCTGAATGGCCATGAGCTCAGCATGCAGGATTTTCAGCGCCTGGTGTCCGAGAACAAGGAATTTATCCGCATCGGCAATGAATGGGTGCGTGTCGATTCGAACCTGCTGATGCAATTGCGGAAGATGATCGAAGAAGCGGAAGATGCTGATTGGACGATCAAAGACATGCTGTTCCAAAACGTACCGGAAATCATGTTGGAAGAAACCACGGACGAAGACGACCCGCTGGTGGAATTCCACTTGAACCGATCGCTGAAAACGCTGCTCGATAAGCTATTGGACAAACGCGACTTGCCGGAAACGCCGCTTCCGCAGAATTTATTGACAGAGCTGCGCCCGTACCAAAAAATCGGTTTCGATTATTTGGTATTCATGCGTGAAGAAGGCTTTGGCCTTTGTTTGGCAGATGATATGGGGCTTGGAAAAACGGTCCAGCTGATTACGTACCTGTTGCATGTTCAAGGAAAAAATCCAGAGACGCCATCGCTGATCGTCTGTCCGACTTCCGTGCTCGGCAACTGGCAAAAAGAATTAGAGCGTTTTGCGCCCGATTTGAAGGTTGTGACCCATTACGGCAGCATCCGTCCCAAAGGCGAAGACTTTAATGCCTTTTTAGCGGAAGAAAAACCCGATGTCGTCTTATCGACTTATGGCATTGCGTCTTCTGACGGCGAGGAAATGCAGAGCCTGCACTGGGCAAGCATTACTTTGGATGAAGCACAGAACATCAAGAATATGTACACCAAACAATCACGGACCATCCGTAAATTCAAAGGCGATCATCATATCGCTTTGACGGGAACGCCGATTGAAAACCGCCTATCTGAATTATGGTCGATTTTCGATTTTATCAACAAAGGTTACCTGTACCGCATCAAGCAGTTCCAGGAAAACTTCATGATTCCAATCGAACGCGATAATTCTGAAGAACATAAAGAAAAATTGCGCCAGCGGATCCAGCCATTCCTGCTGCGCCGGACGAAAAAAGACCCGGATCTGCAGTTGAATCTGCCTGAAAAGCAGGAACAGCTGGAGTATTGCCCACTGACACCGGAACAGGCCGCTCTTTATGAGGGGCTGGTGCAGGATACGGTGCAGAAAATGGAGACGCTCACAGGTTTCGAGAAAAAAGGGCTGGTCTTGAAAATGCTGAGCAAATTAAAGCAGCTATGTAATCATCCGTCTCTGTACTTGAAAGAGCCGTATACGAGCGCCGCTGAAATCCTGCCCCGTTCTCAAAAACTGGAGCGCATTGTGACCTTGGCCGGGGAAATTGCGGAACGCGGGGAACAATGTTTGATCTTTACGCAATACATCGGGATGGGGCATTTGCTGCAACAGGCCATCAATGAACTGTATGGCCACGAAGTGCCATTCTTGACCGGCAGCATGCCAAAACAGCAACGTGATTCCTTAGTGGCTTCTTTCCAAGCCGGTAAATTCCCAATCTTCATCCTGTCGTTGAAAGCGGGTGGCACCGGCCTTAACTTGACGGCCGCGACACACGTGCTCCATGCCGACAGATGGTGGAACCCCGCCGTGGAAAACCAGGCGACTGACCGTGCCTACCGTATTGGACAGACGCAATTCGTCCATGTCCATAAATTTGTGACAATTGGGACCATCGAGGAAAAAATCGATTCCCTGTTAGCGCAAAAGCAGTCGATGTCCGAAGAATTCATCCAATCCAGCCAATGGATGACTGAGCTTTCGGATAAGGATTTGAAAGAACTGTTCACTTATTCACTTTAAATAGCTTTAAATAAATCCGGCCAGGTCCCCACCTGGCCGGATTCCCCTTTTAGACGTGAAAATTCACCCTTTTTGAACGGAACGGAAGATCGATTTCAGTTCACTTAGTTCCCGCTCCGCCTCTGCCAATCGCTGATGGAGCAAGGCGGTTAGTTTGATCAATTGCTCCATATGCACTTCCAGTTGCAGCTGTACATCTTTCGGCATCGCTAAGTGCCTCCTTTGTTTAATCGTTTATGCGTTTACCTGCTCTGTCCCCGGCGGTTGGAAATCGAAGTCTGCATCCGACTGCGGTGTTTCTTGTTTAGGGGCAGTTTCTTCTTGTGGTTTTCTTCTGTCGAGGAAGCGGATCTGGTCGCCCAGCACTTCGGTCACATAGATGCGCGTGCCATCTTCTTTGTCGTAGGAACGCGATTGCAGACGGCCGGTGACAGCGACAAGTGAACCTTTGACGCAGTATTTCGAGACATTGTGGGCAGGCTTGCCCCAGGTGGAACAAAGAACATAATCTGTTTCCGTTTCTCCTTTCTGGTTTTTGTAGTTTCGGGAAACTGCTACGATGAAGGAAGTATGTATCCGTCCTTCACTCATGACACGCATGGATGGATCTTTTGTTAAACGCCCTACAATTCCGACTTGGTTCATTTTCTCACCTCCTTTCGCTTACTTAGAGCATACTAAGAAGATTGAATTCTTTGCAAAACCGAAAAAATTAATTTTTGTGGGTTTTCCGCTTCCATATCTCATTTTTGAAGCATCCCAAAACTTTTTTTTCAGTGAAATCAGAGGAAATAAGTGAGTTTAAGTCATGTGGCACGCCTCACCAAAAATAGCTTTTAGGAAAATCCCATTTTTTTATAACAGCCTTTTCTTTTCGGTTCGCCTGCCAAATCTTCTGTATGCTATACTGAAACAAAGCTAGTATTGGAGGCATTGCTGCATGAAAACATTTAAAATGCTGTCATTGGGTATTGAACAAGACGATCAAGTGACCGATTATCCGGTGCATGATGGCATCATGATCAACCAGGAGAACAGCGAACGCTCGTGGATCCTTGAGATGTTGATCGACCTGCCGCATCTGGAGACGTTCGAAAAACTGATGCAATCCAAGAAAACGATCGATGTCCAGGTTGTCATTTCCTATCCTGGAAACGAACCTGCGCCTTTTGAAGTAGTGATCCGCAAGGTAAAAGTCATCGGGGACCACACCTCTGTATTGATGAAAGGCACCTTGAAACGGGCTCGCCGGAAGTATGCAGAAACCTTACTTTCAGAACTGTTGGAAGACGGTCTTGAGGGACAGGACTTGCTGGAGCGCTTTGAGACCGATATGCGCACCCGCCCAGGCCTAAGAAAAGACGAGGCAAAGTAATAGCGCTATAAATAAAAAGAGCTGCGGTTCAAGTCAGAAACAATGACTTGAACCGCAGCTCTTTTTTCTTATGGGAGAATGATTGATCCTACGCCGATTCCTGCAAGTTGTTTATTTAGGCTTACTTTTCGGCGACTGGACCCAATGCGAAGAGAATATCGCATTCGCAGGCTATTTCTCCGTCTACTGTCGCAATGGCATGGCCTTTGCCCATTGAACCGCGCAGTTTTGTCAGTTCAACTTCCAGACGCAATTGATCGCCTGGTACGACCTGGCGTTTAAATCGGCAGTTATCAATGCCTGTGAAAAACGCCAGACGGCCTTTGTTGGCATCCATTTGCAACACAGCGGCTGCGCCAACCTGTGCCAATGCTTCAACGATCAGGACACCTGGCATTACTGGATATCCTGGGAAATGTCCATTGAAAAATTCTTCATTGGCAGATACGTTTTTTAAACCAACAGCTCTTTTGCCGGCTTCAATCTCCAAAATCCGATCCACCATCAAAAATGGGTAGCGATGCGGTAAAATTGCTTGAACTTGCTCTGTTGTCAACAATCGATCCATCTCCTTTTATTTTCCACTCATAATATCCAATATATGCTGCCAGGTCTCCCATTTCAGCGCATCAGCAGGATTTCCGTCACCAATGACACCAAAGCCAACCATCGCTCCTAGAACAGCAGCTAAGGCGATCAGGGCGATTACCAAGATAATACGCAGCCAGATGGGAAACAGGCGTATTTGAACCCACCATGTCTTTTTAGTCTTTTCTGTATCCGACACTTCTTTTTTCGCTTTTTTCCGAAGAGAAAAGTTTTTTTTCTGTTCAGCCATTCACTCTGTCAACCTTTCCATCTACTGAATTCCCAAATTTCGGGCGCAGTTCATCTTTATAAACTCCAGTCATTATACTAGAACGCTCTATTTTTGCCATCTGCTAATTGGCTTTGTTTGCTTTTACGGAAGACATTTTCTTTTGCTTCCAGCATCAACCCGGTGCCCAGCGCCACACATTCCATCGGATTTTCCGCAACGGAAACCGGAATTCCCAATTTGCCGGCCAATAACTGATCAAGACCATTCAGCAATGCACCGCCACCCGTCAGAATCGCTCCACTTTCAACAATATCGGATCCCAGTTCCGGAGGCGTTTTCTCCAATACCGTCCGGGCAGCATCGACAATTAATTGAACGGATTCTCTTAAGGCTTCTTCAACTTCCAACGACGTGATGGTCAGCGTTTTTGGATAACCCGTCAAAATATCACGGCCGCGGATTTCCATCTCTTTTGCTTCAATATGCTTTAATGCTGTACCGATATCCACCTTAATCTTTTCAGCCGTTTTTTCGCCAATCAGCAGTTTATGCTGTTGTTTGACGTATTTCATTATCTGCTGATCAAACCGGTCACCGGCTGTTTTAATCGTTTCACTTGTGACGATATCGCCCATGGACAAAACCGCAACATCCGTCGTTCCGCCGCCGATATCAATGACCATACTGGCATTCGGCTGATAAATATCAAGGCCCGCTCCAATCGCAGCCACTTTCGGTTCGACTTCTACATAAACTTTTTTGCCACCCGCTTTTTCTGCCACTTCACGGATTGCATTTTGTTCAATACTTGTGACATTCGTTGGGCAACAGATCAGGATCCGCGGCTTGGTCATAAATCCTTTTAATTTTAAAATGTGTATAAAATGCTTGAGCATCGCTTCGGTGACGTCAAAGTCGTGGATGACACCATCCTTCAACGGCCGAACAGCCACAATATGCTTTGGCGTTCTGCCAATCATTTTGCGCGCCTCTTTTCCGACAGCCAGCACTTCATTGGTCTTCCGATCCATGGCCACTACCGAAGGTTCGTTCAAGATGATTCCTTTGCCTTTAACGTATATCAACACATTTGCTGTCCCCAGATCAATTCCAATGTCTTTAGAAAACATCAAGCCCGCACTCCTTTTAAACCATTTTTCCTGCTTGTTCAATCGAAAGATCCAAAGACCGGAAAAGTCCGATCGAATCAACCAACATTCAGTGCGCAATACACGCCTGAGTGAAGTTTCTCTTTCATCCTATGTATTTTCAAAAAGACTCTCTTAACTGAATATTTTATCATAGTCCGGAACGCATTGACAAAAATTCCTGAATTCTGCTATTTCTATAAAAAAAGCTTGCGGAGCTGAATAACAGCACCGCAAGCCCTTAATGAAGTAAATTAGACCAATTGCTCTACTTTTGTTTCTACCTGCTCAACATTCACGCGCTCGATATCAGCGCCTAAAGCTGCCAGTTTTGAATGAAAGTTAACGTATCCGCGATCTAAATGATAAAGTTCGTTTACACGGGTAATGCCATCTGCAGCAAGTCCTGCCAGAATCAACGCAGCAGCAGCTCGCAGATCGGTTGCTGCAACTTCAGCGCCTTGAAGATCTGAAGGACCTTCCATGATTACCGAACGGCCTTCAATTTTAACCGAAGCATTCATGCGGCGGAATTCTTCCACGTGCATAAATCGGTTTTCAAAGACAGTTTCTGTCAGAATGCCATTGCCTGTAGCAGTAAGCATCAAAGACATCATCTGCGACTGCATATCAGTCGGGAATCCTGGGTGAGGCATTGTTTTGATGTCGATTGAACGAAGTGGACGGCTTGCACGAACGCGCAGTCCTTCTGCCGTTTCCTGAATATCAACACCCATTTCGCCCATTTTGGAAATCAATGCTGCCATATGTTCAGGTACAGCGTTTTCGATGATGACGTCGCCTTCTGTGATTGCAGCAGCAACCATGAACGTACCCGCTTCAACACGATCCGGGATGATATAATGCTCAGCGCCATGCAATTCTTTAACGCCTTCAATGCGCATTGTATCTGTACCCGCGCCGATAACGCGGCCGCCCATTTCATTGATATAGTTTGCTACATCTACAATCTCAGGCTCTTTAGCAGCATTTTCGATAAGTGTCGTACCTTCTGCCAATGCGGCAGCCATCATGATGTTTTCAGTTGCGCCAACACTTGGGAAATCCAAATAGATTTTCGCCCCACGTAAACGGCCGGTTGTTTTTGCTTCAACAAAACCGTTTCCGAAAGTGATGCTCGCGCCCATTGCTTCAAACCCTTTCAGGTGCTGGTCAATTGGGCGTGACCCTATAGCACAGCCTCCTGGCAAAGCTACACGAGCAAAGCCGTTGCGTGCTAAAACCGGTCCCATTACCAAAATCGAAGCGCGCATTTTGCGCACATATTCGAATTGGGCTTCGCTTGATAATGTAGCTGAAGAATCGATCAGCATTTCATTTTTTTCCGGAAAATACTCAACCGATACATTCAGGCTTTTCAAGACTTCTTGAATTGTGTAAACATCCGCTAAATTTGGTACCTCTTTAATGATACTTTTGCCTTTTGACGCCAATAACGCTCCAGCTAATACCGGAAGAACTGCATTTTTAGCACCCTCTACCCGTACCTTTCCTGTTAATTTCTGGCCGCCTTTTACAATAATTTGATCCACTGATATGCCCTCCATGTGTTTAATAGTCATCTATATGTATCCCATATATGTTTATAAGTCCAATGTCATTATTTAGAAACAAAATCTTACTTATATTAACCTGTTGTTTAGTAAAAAACAAGCAACTATACTCTCATTTTGCGTTTAAACTTTTATGACACAGAATATTATTCGGAAAGTATGCCATGTTTATGTAGGTTGAGGAAAAAAGTCACATTTTAAAAATAACCTAGTAGACCTTTTCCCCTCTTTTCAAGGCTTAAACCTTATATGAGATTTTATTTCCCAGGAAATAAATATTTTGCCGTTTTGCCATAGCCATGAGCTTCAGTGCCATGGCAAAACGGCAACCTTAAAACAGGTAAGGCAATTGCCTTGACCAAGATGAAATATTTAGGAAAAAAGTAGATACCATAGTCCCGATTGCAATACTTAGAAAAATGTAGAGAATTTGTGCCTGCAGCACATGGTGTTTGTGTATCCATTTTTCAAAAATTACTGCGCGCATCGCATAAAAAGCAACACCGCTGAAGAAAATATGGCTGAAGATTGAAATCAACGCCGTTTGTCCAATCATAATTTCCATCTTATTCATCCTTTCGCAAGAGAAGATTTTAAAGCGTCTTTTAATATTGCGCAAACCAGTTCCGACTGGATCGAGTTATCCTGATCTATTTGTCAAAACAATGAAAAAAGCTATTTCTTTAATCCCGCTTATACAGAAAAATAGAAAAAGCGGACAAAGGTCAATTGCCCTTATGCCCGCTTGTTCTCTTTTTATTGTTCAGCTTCAGCGCCCAGATTCTAGGGTCATAAGCCACTCTGGCTGTACGGCTGAAGAACGCCGCTTCGCCAGTGCGTCTTATGCCCGTCGAATCTACACGGGCGCTTACGCTTTTCTTTATTGTCTAGCTTCAGCGCCCAGATTCTAGGGTCATAAGCCACTCTGGCTGTACGGCTGAAGAACGCCGCTTCGCCAGTGCGTCTTATGCCCGTCGAATCTACACGGGCGCTTACGCTTTTCTTTGTCTAGACTCCAACGGCCAACTCCTCGGACTTAAGCTGCCCTTCCTATGCGGCAAAAAGCGCCGCTTCGGAAGTTCATCTTAAGCCTGTCGGAGCTAAACGGCCGTTTTCGCTTTTCTTACTTTAAATGTTACCCTCATAAACGTTGATACGATTCATCGCACGCTTTAACGCCAATTCAGCACGTTTAAAGTCGATTTCATTTTTATTTGCCTGCAAAAGTGCTTCTGCACGTTTAGCGGATTCCTGAGCACGTGCCAGATCGATGTCTGTCGCGTGTTCAGCCGATTGTGCAAGAATGGTCACTTTTTCAGGGCGGATTTCAAGAAATCCACCGTTTACAGCAACCAATTCTGTCGAGTTCTCTTTTTTCAATCGGACTGCACCGATTCCAAGAGGAGCGACTGTCGGAATGTGGCCGGGCAGAATGCCCATTTCGCCTGTTGCTGTAACTGCAATAACCATAGATACTTCTGAATCGTATACCGGGCCGTCGGGAGTGACAATATTGACTGTAATGGTCTTCATTTTTTTCCCTCCTGGTCCCTGGTTTTAGACTTCTACGCCCATGCCTTTTGCTTTTGCAATAACATCTTCAATGCGTCCGACCAAACGGAAAGCATCTTCCGGCAAGTGGTCATATTTTCCATCAAGAATTCCTCTGAACCCTTTGATCGTTTCTTGAACAGGAACGTAAGAACCTTTTTGGCCAGTGAACTGTTCAGCAACGTGGAAGTTCTGAGAAAGGAAGTTTTGGACACGGCGTGCACGGTTAACCGTCAGCTTGTCTTCGTCACTTAACTCATCCATACCAAGGATTGCAATGATATCCTGTAATTCTCTGTAGCGCTGAAGCGTTTCTTGAACTTCACGTGAGATGTTGTAATGCTCTGCGCCAACAATTTCAGGTGACAATGCACGTGAAGTCGAAGCCAGAGGATCTACCGCTGGATAGATACCCATCTCAGAAAGTTTACGTTCAAGGTTAGTTGTCGCATCCAAGTGAGCGAAAGTTGTAGCCGGAGCTGGATCTGTATAGTCATCGGCTGGTACATAAATCGCCTGGATTGAAGTTACAGAACCAGTGCTTGTCGTCGTAATACGTTCCTGCAATTGGCCCATTTCAGTCGCAAGTGTCGGCTGGTAACCAACGGCAGATGGCATGCGGCCTAGAAGTGCTGATACCTCAGAACCTGCTTGCGTGTAACGATAGATATTATCGATGAATAGGAGTACATCCGCGCCTTGTTCGTCACGGAAATATTCAGCCATTGTCAAAGCGGACAAAGCAACACGCATACGTGCGCCCGGCGGCTCGTTCATTTGGCCGAAGACCATTGCAGTTTTCTTGATAACGCCGGATTCGCTCATCTCGTGGAATAAGTCGTTTCCTTCACGTGTACGCTCACCAACACCGGCGAATACAGAAAGACCGCCGTGCTCTTGAGCGATGTTGTTGATCAATTCCTGGATAAGAACTGTTTTACCTACACCGGCACCACCGAAGAGACCGATTTTACCACCTTTGATGTAAGGGGCAAGCAAGTCAACAACTTTGATACCTGTTTCAAGAATTTCAACTTCCGTTGAAAGATGTTCAAATGTAGGGGCAGAACGGTGAATCGGGTTACGGAGCTCTGTTGCCGGAATTTCTTCACCCAAGTCGATTATTTCACCGAGTACGTTGAATACGCGGCCCAATGTTACTTCTCCAACTGGAACAGTAATAGCGCTGCCCAAATCGGTTACAACCGATCCACGCTGCAATCCATCAGTGGATTCCATTGCGATTGTACGAACAGTATCGTCGCCAAGGTGCAAGGCTACTTCCAAAGTCAAAGTAACTTGTTCCTGACCGGGACGATCAATATTTACAGTTAGGGCATTGTAGATAGCTGGAAGTTGGCCATTAGCGAACTTGATATCTACAACTGGACCCATAACTTGAAGAACGTGTCCTGTGTTCATGCTGTTCCCTCCTGTCTTACTTTTTTAAAAGCTTCCTATGAAGAAAGCTTGCAGTTTTGTTGTCCAAACTTCAGCACCCAGATTTTCGGGTCATAAGCCGCGCCACTTCGCTGATCCGTCTTATGCCCGTCAAATCTATACGGGTGCTTACGCTATTCTTTATTCCAATGCAGCTGCTCCGCCGACAATCTCAGAGATTTCCTGAGTGATTGCCGCCTGGCGGGCACGGTTGTATTGAAGTGTCAATCCGCCGATCAAATCAGAAGCATTGTCGGTCGCGCTCTTCATTGCTGTCATAGATGCGGCATGTTCACTCGCTTTGCCGTCAAGAAGGGCCCCAAAGATCAAGCTTTCCGCGTATTGTGGAAGAAGAACTTCCAAAATCGCTTCTGCTGAAGGATCAAACTCGTAAGATGCAGTAGACCCTGTCGGTTGGATATCCGTCAGCGGCAAGACTTTTGTCTCTGTGACTTCTTGTTGAATGGCTGAAACAAAGTGATTGTAATACATATAAACTTCGTCATACGTACCATCTGAGAACATACCAACAGCTTTGCGCGTTATTTCTTTAATATCTGCAAACGTCGGATGGTCCGGAAGCGCAATTGCACTTTCAAGAATGGTCATTCCCTGTTTTGTAAAGAATTCCTTCCCTTTCCGGCCGACACTCAGGATAACAAAGTCGTCATTGGATGTATGCCGTTCACGGATTCTGCTCATGACAGTACGAAGAATATTACTGTTATATCCGCCTACAAGGCCACGATCCGATGTAATCACTAAATAAGCGGTTTTCTTCACAGGGCGCGCAATCATCATCGGGTTGCTTGTGTCCGTAGACCCAGCTGCGATGGATGCCACTACGTCCTGGATTTTTTCCATGTAGGGAACGAACGCTTTCGCGTTCACTTCCGCACGGCTTAGTTTAGATGCAGAAACCATTTGCATGGCTTTTGTGATCTGACTCGTTTTCTTGGTTGACGTAATTCGTGTTTTTATATCGCGTAAAGATGCCACTGGTATTTCACCACCCTATTATTTTTTCTTCATATCCGACTCTGGTATTCCCCCGCTTTAACGGGCAGTATGTCTTCCGCATTGACATGCAGGAGATGGACTGACCGTAAAAGTCCGCTTGGATGGACTAGCATTCAGTGGGTTAAAGCCCCCACCGAATACAGTTTCTCTTTACTCTGATTTTGCGAATGTGCGTTTGAATTCGTTGATCGCTGCACCAAATGCGTCATCAGCAGGTAAACCTTGAGTTGTACGAATAGTATCCAAAATTTCTGTGTGGTTTGTATCCAACCAGCTTGTCAATTCAGCTTCAAAGCGAGAAATGTCGTTAAGAGCGATATCGTCAAGGAATCCACGAGTCAACGCATAGAAAATAACAACTTGTTTTTCAACTTTGATCGGATTGTTCAAGTCCTGTTTCAAGACTTCAACAGTACGTTTCCCGCGCTCGATTTTCGCAGCAGTTGCAGCATCAAGATCTGAGCCGAACTGAGAGAATGATTCAAGTTCACGGAAAGAAGCCAAGTCAAGACGCAATGTACCCGCAACTTTTTTCATTGCTTTGATCTGAGCTGAACCACCAACACGTGATACAGACAGACCTGCATTGATTGCTGGGCGTACACCGGAGAAGAATAGATCCGATTGAAGGAAGATCTGGCCATCCGTAATCGAGATAACGTTTGTTGGAATATATGCAGAGATATCGCCAGCCTGCGTTTCAACGAACGGCAATGCTGTGATTGATCCTCCGCCAAGAGTTTCGTTCAATTTCGCAGCACGTTCAAGCAAACGTGAGTGCAAGTAGAAGACATCCCCTGGATAAGCTTCACGGCCTGGTGGACGACGAAGCAATAGTGAAAGTTCGCGGTAAGCAGATGCTTGTTTTGTTAAATCATCATAGACGATCAACACATGCTTGCCTTCAAACATGAATTCCTCAGCCATTGTGATACCGGCATAAGGAGCAAGGAACAATAATGGAGCTGGTTGTGAAGCCGAAGCGGTTACAACGATTGTGTAATCAAGCGCTCCGTTTTTGCGGAAAGTTTCTACTACGTTACGGACAGTAGATTCTTTTTGTCCAATTGCGACATAGATGCAGATCATGTCTTGGTCAGATTGGTTCAAGATCGTATCGATCGCTACAGAAGTTTTACCTGTCTGGCGGTCACCGATGATCAATTCACGCTGTCCACGGCCGATCGGCACAAGTGCGTCAATCGCTTTGATGCCTGTTTGAAGTGGTTCATGAACCGATTTACGGGCCATGACCCCTTGTGCAGGGCTTTCAATTGGACGGGTTTTTGTCGTGTTGATTGGTCCAAGACCATCGACAGGCTCTCCAAGTGGATTTACTACGCGTCCGATAAGTTCAGGTCCTACCGGTACTTCCATAATACGGCCAGTCCGACGTACTTCATCGCCTTCTTTAATGTCTGTGTAAGGGCCAAGGATAATAATACCAACATTGTTGGCTTCCAAGTTTTGCGCCATACCAAGGACACCAGTTGAGAACTCTACAAGTTCTCCAGCCATGACGTTGTCGAGGCCATGAGCGCGCGCGATACCATCACCAATGGTGATTACTGTACCAACGTCGTCAACTTTCATCTCTGATTGATAATTTTCAATCTGTTTTTTGATCAGACCGCTGATTTCTTCAGCTTTGATGCTCATGTATGTCACCCTCTCATAATTTCATAAATTAACCGATTAATTGACGCTGCAGACGTGCCAACTTCGTGCTCACGCTGCTGTCGTAAATGCGGTTTCCGATTTGAAGACGCAATCCGCCGATTAACGATGGATCGATGATGTTTTCAATTCGTAAAGATTGTTTGCCGATTTTTTTTGCAAATACAGAAGAGATGGATGCGCGTTCTTCTTCAGTCAAAGGACGTGTAGAATAAACTTTTGCGTCTTCAATTCCCTGTGCGTTATTGGACAAATTGACGTATTCGTCAGCCAATGAGGCGACTTCGTCCAAACGTTTGCGTTCTGCCATCAATTGAAGCGTATTTATGACCAACGGATTTGCCCCATTGAACACTTCATTGATCAAGTTTTTTCTTTTATCAGCTGAAAGTTTTGGAGAAACGATCAAATTATAAAGTTCCGGAGTCATTTTGAAGACTTTTTTCACTTCACGCAGATCCTGTTCGACATCCAATGACGATTCATGCTTTTGAGCGACTTGGAACAATGCTAGAGCGTAGCGTTTTGCAACTTGACTCACTGAACTTCGCCTGCCTTCGCAATCGTTTCGTTAATCAACTGGCGGTTGTCTTCCTCAGAGATTTCTTTTTCAAGCACTTTCGTAGCAGCAAGCAATGACAATGCCACAACTTCTTCACGAACAGCCGAAATAGCTTTATCTCTTTCGTTGGCAATTTCCTGAACCGCAGATTCTTTCATGCGGCCAGACTCAGCGCGAGCTGTTGTAATGATTTCTTCACGCGAAACTTCGCCTTGCTTTTTAGCGTTTTCGACGATTTCCTGTGCTTGCGTACGCGCATCTTTAAGAAGGCTGCGCTGCTCTTCAAGCAACTTATGTGATTCAAGACGGCTGTTTTCAGCAGTTTCGATTTCACTCTTGATCAAATCTTCACGCTGCTGCATTATGCCCATCAAAGGACCCCATGCGAATTTCTTCAAAAGCACCATTAGTAAAATGAAAATAACAAGTGTTACGAGAATGTCTCCAATATTCAAAAACTCCCCGGCTGCACCGAGTACGAGGTGATCAAAAAACACGATTGTTTCACTCCCTTCAAGAGCCTAAAATACATTTTATTCTATAGTAAGATCTTTATCTGTTTTAAGATGGATTTTCAAAAGAAAATTGGTTCATACAAGTTTAAATGGCGAAAACCATATCGAAGCATCCCCACCATTTAACTTTTTGTATAAAAATACTATTGGTTCATAACGATGAACGCGATAACTACAGCGATGATTGGCAATGCTTCAACCAATGCAACACCGATGAACATTGTTGTTTGTAGAACGCCGCGTGCTTCTGGCTGGCGTGCGATACCTTCAACTGTTTTTGAAACGATAAGTCCGTTACCGATACCTGCACCTAGTGCTGCTAAACCTACTGCGATTGCTGCTGCTAATAAACCTAATGAACCTGTCATTGTAATGTGTCCTCCTCAGGATAGTTGTTTTTTTTGTTTGCTCGATGAGCAGTTTATACTCAATGGTCGTCGGCAACTTTATGCGATAAATAGACCATTGTCAACATAACGAAAATAAACGCTTGAATTGCCCCGATAAAGATCGAGAACCCTTGCCATAACATCATTGGCAAAATGCCTGCTGCAAATCCGAAAATACTTGCTGATGCGAGGCCTGCCAACAAAGTCAACAGGATTTCCCCCGCATAGATGTTACCGTAAAGACGCAGACCGAGTGTCAGCGTATTTGCAAATTCTTCAATGACTTTTAGCGGGAATAGGAATGGCATTGGCTTGATGTAGCCTGCTGAATATCCTTTGAGCCCCTTCAGCTTGATGCCATAATAATGGCTCAAGATGAGCACCATAGCAGCTAATGTCATCGCTACCGTCGGATCCGCTGTTGGTGATTTCCACCAAAGGTCTCCGTTGACAACTACTGCAAATGGAAGCCCTAACATATTCGAAACAAAAATGAACATGATCAGAGTGATTCCAAGAACATGGAATCGGCCACCATCTCTCCAATCCATATTGCTGTTGATAATCCCTTTTACGAAATCCATGATCCATTCCATGAAGTTCTGCATGCCCGTCGGTTTGAGCTGCAAATTCCGTGTAGCGATAAAAGCAATAAGGAAGACGATAAGAGCGGCTACAAGTAGCATCATAACGTTGGATAGGTTAAACCAGATCCCGAACACCTCGAGCATAGGAGCGCCATGTTCCACGATAATTTCACCTCTCTTTCCACATTGTTAATGGTGTTTCACGTGATACACAATCCGCTCTGTCAATAACAGAGCGTAAGGGACCATCAACCCAATTACTGTGCTGACCAAGTGAATGTGCTCTGCGAATAAAATGGCAATCGCCACAGCTGCAACACCTGATGCAAACCGTAATGCCGTTCCAAGCGAACGAACTTTCGAGCCTTCAGCCACCGCACGGTCGAATTTCTCCATCCGACGAACCAGAATCCACATGTTGTAAATGCCGAACAAAGTTCCGATTATAAGACCCGCGAACACTTCTTGATAAGGGGTAAACCCCCAACCAATAACGCAGAACGCCAAGATGAAAAAAATCATCTTTTTCAGTCTGGTATATATCTCCCTAAGTCCATCCATTTTTACTTGTCTCCTGATTCGAATTTGCGGACAGTCTGAAGCATTGCCCAAACACCGGCAGTGATGCCTATGAATAGGCAGATGATCATGAAAAACGGGGCGGTTCCGATCTTTTCATCGAGCCACATACCTGTGAACGCACCGATGAGTACGGACCCGACAAGTTGTGAGAGGATGGCGCTGTAAATTGCCATCGCTTGTAAGGGACTTTTTGTTGGGCGCATGATAACCCCCTCGAACTTCGTTGATTTGACATTAAACCCTCTAAAAGAGCCGTCGCATCAGGCTTCTAAGACCACATAATCTATGTAAGAAAACCTTCTCATGCATACCCTTTGTAAGCATACATTAGGGGTAAAATCATGTCAATTAGTAGAAGTGAAAAACTTCACAAGCGATTTTCCTCCGACATATTGTTGACAAACTTTGTCATGAAATGTGGAATCGGCCGTTCTGCTCCGACAGGCGTAAGACGGAATTCCGAAGTGGCGCTTTTTGCCACACAGGAAGGCCGGCTTACGACCCGAGGAGCTGGCCGATGAAGCTGGACAAAGAAATGCGGAATCGGCCGTTTATTCTTTTACAGCTTTGAAAAATAAGCATGAAGCGCTTCAACGATCCGGACAGACGCTTTGCCATCCCCGTAAGGATTGGATGCCTGGGACATGGCCTTATAGGCTTCTTCATCCGTCAGCAATTCCTTGGCCATTCCGTAAATCGTCTCTTCATCTGTTCCTGCAAGCTTCAAGGTTCCCGCAGAGATGCCTTCTGGGCGTTCCGTTGTATCACGCAAAACCAGCACCGGCTTGCCAAGTGATGGCGCCTCCTCTTGGATTCCGCCTGAATCGGTCAGGATAAAGAACGAGCGAGCCGCAAAGTTGTGGAAATCCAGTACTTCCAGCGGTTCAATCAAATGGATGCGCGCATCGCGGCCCAACACTTCATCCGCTACTTCACGCACGGCCGGATTCATATGTACCGGATAAACCACTTGAATATCATCATGCTCTTTAATCAGGCGTTTAATTGCACGGAACATGTTGCGCATCGGCTGTCCCAGGTTTTCACGGCGATGTGCCGTCAACAAGATCATTCGGTCCGTGCCGATTTTCTCCAGAATCGGGTGCGTATAGGTTTCACGCACCGTTGTTTGAAGCGCATCGATGGCTGTATTCCCTGTGATGTAAATTGTTTCTGCCTTCTTGTTTTCGTCCAGCAGGTTCTGAGCTGATTTTTCAGTTGGTGAAAAATGAATATCCGCCATGACGCCCGTCAACTGACGGTTCATTTCTTCAGGATATGGCGAGTATTTATTATGCGTACGCAAACCGGCTTCCACATGTCCGACTGCAACCTGATTGTAAAAGGCGGCAAGGCTGGCAGCGAATGTTGTCGTGGTATCGCCATGCACCAGCACAATATCCGGCTTTGCTTCTTTCATGATCAGATCAAGCCCCTGCATTGCACGCATTGTTACGTCGGTCAATGTCTGGCGATCCTTCATGATGTTCAGGTCGAAATCGGGTGTAATCGCAAATGTCTCCAGTACCTGGTCAAGCATCTCCCGGTGCTGAGCCGTCACTGTTACCAACGGTTCAATGGTGTCGGGGTGTTTTTGAAGTTCCAGGACAAGCGGCGCCATTTTAATGGCTTCAGGCCGCGTACCAAATATCGTCATTACTTTCCATTTTTTCGTCAAGCTGATATACCCCGCTCTCTTATTTTGTTCCGAATAACCGGTCTCCAGCATCTCCAAGACCTGGGACGATGTATCCTTTTTCATTCAACTTTTCATCAAGTGCCGCAATATAGATGTCGACATCAGGATGCGCCTCTTGAAGCGCTTCTACACCTTCAGGAGCTGCGATGATGCACATGAAACGGATTTTCGTAGCGCCACGTTTTTTCATGGAGTTGACTGCTTCGATTGCAGATCCGCCCGTAGCAAGCATCGGATCAACGACGATAAAGTCGCGTTCCTGTACATCGGAAGGCAGTTTCAAATAATACTCGACCGGCTGAAGCGTGACCGGATCACGGTATAAACCGATATGTCCGACTTTAGCAGCCGGAATCAATTTCAAAATTCCATCGACCATGCCGATGCCTGCGCGCAAAATAGGTACAACGCCCAATTTTTTTCCTGCAAGAACTTTTGATTTTGCCAGTTGAACCGGCGTTTCTACTTCGATTTCCTGCAACGGTAAGTCGCGTGTAATTTCAAACGCCATCAATGTGGCAATTTCATCAACCAATTCACGGAATTCTTTTGTGCCTGTTGACTTATCACGGATGTACGTCAGTTTGTGCTGAATCAACGGGTGATCAAAAACGTATACTTTTCCCACGGCCTATCTCTCCTTTTCAAACTTTATCTTAAATAGTATAACAGAAAACCATTAGCTCAAGTTGCCAGATCCTGCTTTGGTATTATTCAGTTATTTTCACCTATGGTTTATTTCTCCAAAGAAAAAAACCGGGAGATATTTCCCCGGTTTTCGCTTTAATGCCATAGAGTTTAAAACAATATCCCAGTGCCAGACGTTTTGCCAGCTGCAAAATGGTCTGGCAAGTTCAAGCGCATAGCAGAAGCCGCGGGCGCTATTCTTTCTATAATAAAAACGCTTCATTCAGCGGCATTGGTTTGTAGAACAGGTACCCCTGGCCTACTTTGCAGCCGAGGGCCAACAATGTTTGGCGATCCTGTTCCGTCTCCACGCCCTCTGCAACGGCACGTATGTCTAAGTTTTCCGCAAGCTGGATGATGGTACGGATGATCGCCAACGTCCCCGGCTCGGCCATATTGAAAATGAAAGAACGGTCGATCTTGAGTTCTTCAACAGGTAGCTTCTGCAGGTAGCTGAGCGACGAGTAACCCGTACCGAAATCATCAATTGAAGTCGTAAAGCCGCAACGTTTCAGGTGATTGAATACTTTATTGGCAGCATCGATATCGACAAAACCAATTCGTTCTGTAATCTCCAATTGAATCCACTGGGGATCGATGCCGTACTCCTCAGTCACATCCATCAGATTCGGCACAAAAGAGTGATGGAAAAAATGGTCTGCAGATATATTGATGGCTACTTGCCGAAGCTTCAAGTCCTGCTCGACTCTTTTTTTCATCCAGCCCAATACATGCTTCAGTACATTTTGTTCCAACAAACGAATCTTGCCGTTTTTTTCAGCAGCCGGAATAAAGATATCCGGCGGAATATTCCCAAGATCCGGCGAGGTCCACCGGGCCAGCGCTTCAAAGCTTAAGATCTCGCCGCTTGCCAGATCAACTTTGGGCTGGAGATGGACACCGACCTCATTGCGCCGGAGTGCTGCCGTCAATTCATTGGCCACACGCAGATCTTTCATCATAAACTCGTCATGTTCACTCTCAAAATAACAGATGGCTTCTCCCGTGCGGAGTTTTGCCTGGGACAGTGCACTATCCGCACAACGAATCAATTCCTCCGTATCCTTCTGGTTGGGCGTTACAATAGCTACACCCATTTTTAAAGTCAGGAACAATTCCATGTCTCCGACCGTAATCGGTTCCACAAGCCCATGCAAAAGCTGATCCAGAAACTCCGGAATTTTGATGAAAGGTGTCATGCTGTACATGGCCAGTGTCGAATCTGAAAAGCGGACGATCAAATCTTCCGAGGAACTTTGCGACAGCGTCAACCGTTTGCCGATTTCATTGATGACGGTATCTCCTGCTCGATGTCCGTATTGATCAACGACTTTGACGTATTCATCTGTTGAAATAAATGCGATAAAGCCTTCCTGTTTTTCCTTCATCAACTCAACAATTTCATTTCTGAAGTAATTTCGATTAGGCAAATCCGTATTTTCATCTATGTAGGCAAGTCGCAAAATTTCTTCCTGCTGGCGAGAATACTTGATCGCCAAAGAAGCAATCGAAGCGATTTCCTCCATGAACACCAAATCTTTTTCATGGGGAACCGAGGTTGCTGGAAAATAGATGCCAAAGGTACCGATTGCAGTTCCTTCAACACTCATTATCGGAATTGACCAGCTTGATACTAGCTTATAGTCTCTCACCAAATGCTGATGATTCCGCCATAGATAATCTGTGCTCATATCCTCTGTAATCACCGGCTGCTGCCTGTGAAATGCCGCTCCGCAACTTCCAATATCTTCCTCTACCTCAAGGCCGCTGATGGCATCCAGAAAGCCCTTTGGCATGGATTTCGCCGCACCAACTTTGTACAGCTCGGTCTCATCAATCAGCAAAACCGTACATTTTGCACCATCAATGAAGAATGATTCGGCAGTATGGCAAATATTCTGCAGGAGCATGCTCAGCATATAGCCTCTTTCAATTCCCGTATAGGTCTCTTTTTGCAGTTTGATCAAGGCTTCCGCGCGTTTGCGATTTGTGATGTCATGCTGCAGCATCAAGGTGAATTTCAAACTTCTCTCCGGAAACGACAAAGGCTGGACTGTTATTTCATTCCAGAAAGGCGTCCCATTTTTTCGGTAATTGACAATTTCAACTATACCGCTTTCAGCAGCATCCACGCAGGCACGTACTTTGTCGCTTGCTTCTTTAGACGTTTTTTCACCGTGCAAAAAACGACCATTGCGTCCCAACGTTTCTGCTTCGCTATAACCGATCATTTTATAAAAGGCGTCGTTTGCATAGACAACGGGCTGATTTTCCATATCCGAATTGACGACCAAAAACGACGTGTGGAACTCAACGCCCAGACGGCGCAGCCACTCCATGATTACCTTTTTATCTCTCTTCAGTTCATGCGTGTGCATACGACGCGTCCCTCCTGTAAACAGTTCTATGTATTTATTATGATGCAAAGAAGATTATTCTTTCCCGACGCTTCAGCTGCTTTGGGTTAAGCTCAGGAATTCATTGGAATTAAATTCAAAAGTAAGCTTGCGTGTTTCTTTTGTTTACCTAAGAGCATAAAGTGGCCTCTTTAGCTTTTCCCTCTTTAACCGTTTGGAAAACGTAAGGCTCTAGTTCAACTTTTGCAGGTAAAAAATACAGCTGCCAAGCAGTGTCACCTGGCAGCTGTATGAATTTATTTATATAGTGGATGCGCAGCTGTCAATTGGGCTGTACGGTCTGCAGCATCTTTTTTCACGGATTCGTCTTCCGGGTTTTTCAGAAGCATTGCCATGATGGAAGCAATTTCCTTCATTTCCGCTTCTTTAAAGCCACGGGACGTAACGGCTGCAGTTCCTAAACGGATACCCGAAGTGACAAATGGGCTTTCCGGATCAAAAGGAATGGTATTTTTGTTTGTCGTAATACCGACTTCATCCAATACATGTTCTGCGACTTTCCCTGTCAGTTTCAACGAGCGAAGGTCGAGCAACAGCAAATGGTTGTCTGTGCCGCCTGAAACGATGTCGACGCCTTCAGCGATCAAGCCTTCAGCAAGTGCATTGGCGTTTTTTACGACTTGTTCAATATAGGTTTTGAATTCCGGCTGCAGCGCTTCGCCGAATGCAATAGCTTTTGCTGCGATCACGTGCATAAGCGGGCCGCCTTGAATTCCCGGGAATATGGTTTTATCGATTTTTTTCGCAAATTCCGCATTGCAGAGAATCAAGCCACCGCGTGGTCCACGAAGTGTCTTATGCGTAGTCGATGTAACAAAATGGGCATGAGGGACAGGATTGGAATGGGCTCCGGTTGCGACAAGACCAGCAATATGCGCCATGTCGACCATCAGGTACGCGCCGACTTCATCAGCAATTTCACGGAATTTAGCGAAATCCAATTGGCGTGAATAAGCACTTGCTCCAGCAACGACCATTTTCGGCTTGTGTTCCAAGGCTGCCTGGCGTACTGCTTCGTAATCGATCAATTGCTCTTTTTCTGTGACACCGTACTCAACAAAATTGTACTGCATGCCGCTGAAATTCACTTTGCTGCCATGCGTCAAATGTCCGCCATGGTTCAAGTTCATTCCAAGAACGGTATCGCCTTTTTCCAAAACTGCTGTATAGACAGCCATATTGGCCTGTGATCCAGAATGTGGCTGAACGTTTGCATGCTCCGCACCAAAAATTTCTTTCAGGCGGTCGCGGGCGATATTTTCAACGACGTCCACAAATTCGCAGCCTCCGTAATAGCGTTTGCCCGGATAGCCTTCTGCGTATTTGTTCGTCAATACCGATCCCTGTGCATCCATAACAGCTTGTGAGACAAAGTTTTCAGAGGCGATCAATTCGATATTCGCTTCCTGTCTTTCTTTTTCTGCGTTCATCGCTTCGTATACTGCTGGGTCTTGCGCCTTAATCAAATCCATCTGTATATCCCTCCCGTGATTGAACAAGCTCACGATTGTAGCTTGCACGTTCGCCACCGATCAGTTTCGGCCGCGTCGTTGCAGCTGCCACAACCGCTTCACCTACTAGTTTAACAGATGTTCGCAATGGAACGGCAACTCTTTTCAAATGCATGCCGATCATTGTTTGGCCAATATCAATCCCTGCGTGGGCATGAATCTCTTCCACCACAACCGGATCTGCCATATTGCTGAATGCATAGGCACTCATCGAACCACCCGCTTTTGCGACCGGAATTACCGAGACAGGTTCCCAGCCATATTTTTCAGCTGCCCGCCGCTCTATCGTCAAAGCACGGTTGATATGCTCACAACCTTGAAAAGCCAAAAACAGGTGATGGCGTGCCGCAAATTTCTCTAAAGGTTCAAACAGGCTTTCTGCAATATCAAGCCCTCCGCCCGTTCCGATCCGTTTCCCTGCCACTTCCGATGTCGAGCAGCCGACTACAAACACTTGGCCCTTCCTGAATTTGATCTGCTGCTCTAATTCACTCAAAACCTCTTCAAGTTGCAATTGCCATAATGTTTGCATGCCGACTCCTCCTTATTTTTCGAGGTCTGTGATTTTTTGGATGCGTTTTTCGTGTCTGCCGCCTTCAAATTCTTCTGTCAGCCAAGTTTGGGCGATTTCACGCGCAAGCCCTGGGCCAATGACGCGCTCACCCATTGCCAAAATATTGGAATCGTTATGTTCTCTCGTCGCTTTTGCGCTGAACACATCATGCACAAGTGCACAACGGATGCCTTTGACTTTATTGGCTGAAATGGACATGCCGATGCCTGTTCCACAAATCAGAATTCCGCGATCAAACTCGCCGCTCGCTACGCGGTCAGCAACCGGTTTTGCATAATCCGGATAATCCACTGAATCATCTGTGTGGGGACCAAAATCCTGATATTCGATACCGATTTCGTTCATTAGGTTAACGATTTCTTTGCGCAGGTTGTTGCCGCCGTGATCTGATGAAATTGCCACTCTCATGATATACCCTCTTTTCTTGAAATCAAATTTATGGATCAGCAAAAGCGCTATTGTCGAATTATGCCGAATGTCCATCACGCTTTTAATTAATTCTAACATTTTTACGCAAAAAAGACAGACAAACCGCTGAGAGGCTCCTCTGTCTTTTTGACTTATGTCGTTTTTTCGATTAATTTGTCAATTAAAAGTTCGAGTTCGTGGAATGTCTGCTCATAAAGCGCCAGTGGTCCGCCGTATGGATCACTGATATCCTCTGCTGAGCCATCTGCAAATTCTTTTAGCGTAAACAGTTTGGTCGCCAATTCAGGAAAAGCCTGCAAAAGCACCATTTTATGCGAATGGGTCATGGTCAAAATTAATTCTGCCCATTGCATGTCCTGTCTGTCGAGCGGCTTTGACGTATGCGTGAACGAAATTTGCTGTTCGGCCAATACCATTTGCGCATTTTTTGAAAGAGGCGCAATACCGGCATATATGCCGGCGGAACGCGCTTCTATTTCCGGCAGATTCCTGGCTGATAAGATAGCTTCAGCCATTGGGCTTCGGCATGTATTGCCTGTACAAACAAAAAGAATCTTCATGCTGCACCCTCCCCCTCAATAGATCAGCTGAACCACTTATGATCCGCCGCTTTTTCGAGCCTGTTCATCAACGCATCGTTATCCTGCACGCCGCTTTCAACCGACGCCAAAATCAGGTCGGCATCTGTTGAATCGCATTTCCGCAAACTGGCATACAGGCTTTCCATGGAAAGCGGAAAATTATAGTCAGCCGTCGGATATTCGATTTTGCTGATAACCGCTACACTCTTTCCTTTTTCCTGAACGTATTGGATCGCTTTTTCAATCAAACCCTTTTCGTTTTCAATCAAATACAAAGGGGCAGTGGGCGCATAATGTACATACTTCATTCCCGGTGACTTCGGAATATTATTTTTGTTTCGGGATGACGACCGAACTGTTCCAATCACTTGCTCGAGCTGTTCTTTCGACACCTTGCCCGGACGCAGAATGACCGGCGGTTCGCTCGTCATATCCAAGACCGTTGACTCAATGCCGATTTCCGTAGCCCCTCCATCCAAAATCAAAGGGATTCTGCCATCCATATCGTGATAGACATGCCCGGCCAATGTCGGGCTGGGCTTGCCGCTGGTGTTGGCACTTGGGGCAGCCAAAGGCAATTGCAGCTTCCGCAATAAATTCAAGGCCACCGGATGGTTCGGAACGCGAATTCCGACCGTATCCAGGTTTGCCGTGACATTGCTGGCAAAGGTTCCCGATTTTGCCTGCATGATTAAGGTTAATGCACCCGGCCAAAAAGCATCCATGCATTGCAGCGCTTTCGGAGAAACTTCCTGGACATAGCCCAGAGCCGTTTCTTTCGAATCGACATGGACAATCAGTGGATTATCCGCTGGCCTGCCTTTTGCTTCAAAAATCTTAGCGACTGCTTCCGGATTGGTGGCGTCCGCCCCCAATCCATATACCGTTTCAGTCGGAAATGCGACAACTCCGCCTGCACGAAGGATTTCCACAGCCTGTGTATAATTATTTTCTTCATCCACATTTTTATCCACAGAAATAATTTTTGTTTTCACATGAACAACTCCTATTTTTAAGGGTTTTCCACCTCTTATCCACAATCAGTGGATAAACTATCATAGATTGTGTGTAATTTGTGCATAAGTTACTGTGTAATGGCAAAAACCATCCGGTCGTTTTTGTTGATATCTTTTTTACTATAGACCAAGGAATCAGGAAAAGCGTCTTTTAGCATTTTTTCGACTGCCGGTCCCTGTTGATAACCTATTTCGAACCCGATAATCCCCGGTTTGTTGAGCAGCTCTGGAAGCTGCATCGCCATTTTTTCATAAAGAGCCAAGCCTTCCTTTTCTGCGAACAATGCGCTATGCGGTTCAAAGTCGCGAACGCTGTCCGATAATCCAGGAGCTTCGGCGTGAGCAATATAAGGCGGATTGGATAAAATAACATCCCATTTCCCATCTCGGATCGGCTCACTCAAGTCTCCTAGACGAAAGTCGATTTCTGCATTCAAGCGCTCAGCATTTCGGGTTGCCGTTTCCAGCGCCGGCTGCGAAATGTCCGTCGCCACAACCTGCGCGTCCGGCAATTCGCATTTCATGGTGATGGCGATAATTCCGCTTCCTGTTCCAATATCGGCAATGGCCAACTCTTTTTTCGTCAGATAGCGGTTGATCAGCCCAAGCGTTTCTTCTATTAACTCTTCTGTTTCCGGCCTTGGAATCAATACGTCCGGATTGACTAGAAAGTTTCTTCCATAGAATTCTTCACTGCCGGTCAAATGCTGAACCGGAATTCCTTTGGCGTGCTGCTCAACATTTTTCCAGAACTTTTCAAATTGCTGTTCACTGATCGTATCGCGCATCGAGGAGATCAAACCGGAATACGAAAGGCCCAATTCATGCTGAAGAAGAATGCGTGCAGCCCCTTCTTCCCTTCCGTTCTCCTCTAAATAAGAAGAAGCCCTCTTGAGGGCCTCATAAACATACTTAAGCTTGGTCATTGTTCAGGCTTTCCATGCGTGCAGACTGTTCTTCCACAATCAGGGCATCGATGATTTCATCCATTTTCCCCTGCAAAATCTGGTCCAGTTTCTGGATCGTTAAGCCGATCCGGTGATCCGTAACGCGGTTTTGAGGGAAATTATATGTCCGGATCCGTTCAGAACGGTCGCCCGTTCCAACTGCAGATTTGCGGACTGCGTCATATTCAGCCTGAGCTTCCTGCTGGAATTTCTCGTAGACGCGTGCACGCAATACTTTCATTGCGCTCGCTTTGTTTTTGATCTGTGATTTTTCGTCCTGACAGGTTACTACTGTATTGGTCGGAAGATGCGTCAAGCGAACGGCTGACATCGTCGTGTTGACAGATTGTCCACCCGCGCCGGAAGACGCATAAGTATCTGTCCGAATATCGTTGTCGTGTATTTCAATTTCAACTTCTTCCACTTCCGGCAAACAAGCCACCGTAGCAGTAGAGGTGTGGATTCGGCCGCCAGACTCGGTTTCCGGAACCCGCTGTACGCGATGCGCACCGTTTTCATATTTCATTTTTGAATAAGCGCCTTTTCCTGTGATCATAAAGACGATTTCCTTGAACCCGCCAAGTCCGGTCGGGCTTGAATCCATCACTTGCACTTTCCAGCCATTGGATTCAGCAAAACGCGTGTACATGCGGTATAGGTCACCGGCGAATAAAGCCGCTTCATCTCCGCCCGCTGCTCCACGGATTTCCATGATGACGTTTTTGTCATCGTTCGGATCTTTTGGAATCAATAGCTTGTGAAGGCGCTCTTCGACGACAGTAATTTGCCCTTCCAGTTCATTGACTTCTTCTTTGACCATTTCGCGCATGTCAGCATCTATCTTATCATCGAATATGGCTTTCGCTTCTTCTAATTGAGTCGTCAAATCTTTGTATTCGCGGTAAGTTTCGACCGTTTCCTGCAGGTCGGATTGTTCTTTGGAATACTCACGCAGCTTATTGGTATCGCTGATGATATCCGGGTCACTCAGTAATTCATTTAAACGGTCATACCTGTCTTCCACTGATTGTAATCGATCAAACATGGATGTCACCTCGAGTTCTAGTTTTTATTGTAGATTTGACATTCCGCAAACCAGCTCCGCTTTCCTGCGGGCTAGCGCCGAACTAACTCGGGCTTATCGCCCGAGTGGATTTCGGCACTTCGCTACTCCGCGGGAGTCTCCGCTAGTTTGCTTCATATCTTAAAAATAACAACAGTCTTCACTAATAATATATAGAGATAAGTCTATTATATTTTTATACTTAATATTCATTCTCATAAAAGCATTTATATAACTCTTAAAAGAAAGAGCGGAAGGCAGCAAAGGGCAAAGATATGCTCCTGCATCACTGCGCTAGCTTCGTCGCAAACGAGTCCGACAGAGGCCATGCCCTTGGCAACTGGCATCGCGACGTCCTGGCACGCTAGTTGCATGCTCCACATCCTGTGGGCCCGACAGCGTCTGCCTACAGCGATTTCTTTAGGTTCAACAATGCTGGCTGCTATTTATATTTTATTCACTTAACAGTCACACCAGCCGGTACTTCGTGGTGATGGCGGCAGCGGGGCTCGTAGGCTTCTGATGCGCCTACCAGGATTGTCGGGTCATCCGATCCTGCCGGTTTTCCGTCGATCAGGCGCTGTGTCCGGCTTGCCGGGGAACCGCAAACCGTGCAGACTGCTTGAAGCTTTGTCACTTGCTCGGCAATTGCCAACAATGCCGGCATCGGGCCGAATGGACGGCCTCTGAAGTCCTGATCGAGTCCAGCAACGATGACACGGAAACCGTGGTTGGCAAGTTTTTGTACATTTTCGATGATGTCTTCATCAAAAAATTGAGCTTCATCTATGGCAATGACATCGAATTCATCGGTAATGTATTCCCACATTTCAGTTGACCGGGAAATTGGCAGGGCAATCACAGTTGCTCCATTATGCGAAACGACCGCTTCTTTGCTGTAACGGTCATCGATTTTCGGTTTAAAGACAGCAATTTTTTGCTTAGCGAATTGGGAACGGCGGACGCGGCGGATCAGTTCTTCCGACTTCCCGGAAAACATGCTGCCACAGATCAATTCAACCCAGCCAGTTTGTTTCATGACGTACATAGGTGAGACCCCTTTCAAACACTTTGTTGTTTTTTTATTAAGGCTTTATGGCCAGCAGAGCGCAGTGATTTTCGCTTTCCAACTTGCGGGAACAAGGCACTTCCACATAAGTGAAGTTTCTCTTTATCATACCAAAAATAATACTGCAGCTTGCTGTTTTTCGGAATATGTAAGGCGCTTTTTGGGATAAAAGACGAAAAAAAAATACCCGCCAGGCGTTTGCGCGCTAGGCAGGTATAATTTTAATTGCTACCGGAAAGCAAGGAACAGGAAGATGGAAATTCACAAATTGAGAACTTCCACTTCCAGTCCAGCGCTTAGCCAATATTACTCGCTGATTTCTTCTTTTAGGCCGTATTTTTTGTTGAAACGATCTACGCGGCCATCTGCTGATGCGAATTTCTGACGTCCAGTGTAGAATGGATGACATTCAGAGCAAAGCTCAACGCTGATTTTTTCTTTTACAGAACCAGTTGTGAAAGAATTCCCACATGAGCAAGTTACTGTAGCTTGTTTGTAATCTGGATGAATACCTGTTTTCATACTATTTTCTCCTCTCGCCCTGAACCATCTGGAACAGAGTTTAATCTATTTTACTATTGCCTTACACGGTTCTTCAGACCGTATATGCAATAGCTTTGCTTTATTTCACTCTCATAATCATATCAAATCGCCCTATCTTTTGCAAGCAATTAAATCATCTTCTTATTGCTTCGGTGGGTCTTCATCTCGGTTGCCAATTGCTCAAAGAATTCTTCGTTCGTATCTGTTTGGCTCATTTTCCTCAAGAAACGTTCACCGAAATCATGCGTATCCGAGAAGGTTTTTCGAATGGACCAAAGCTTTTCAAGCTGCTTCGGCTCGATCAGCAATTCCTCTTTGCGTGTTCCGGAACGGCGAATATCAAGTGCTGGGAAGATGCGGCGTTCTGCCAAAGATCGGTCAAGATGCAATTCCATGTTGCCCGTTCCTTTAAATTCCTCATAAATGACTTCGTCCATACGTGATCCCGTTTCCACTAGAGCAGTGGCTAAAATAGTCAAGCTGCCGCCTTCTTCGATATTACGTGCTGCTCCAAAAAAGCGTTTAGGCCGATGGAAAGCTGCTGGATCGATTCCTCCTGATAGCGTACGGCCGCTCGGCGGAATAACCAAATTATATGCTCGGGCCAAGCGTGTAATCGAGTCCATCAAAATGACGACGTCGCGTTTATGCTCGACGAGGCGCATCGCACGCTCAAGGACCAGTTCAGCAACTTTGACATGGTTTTCAGGCACTTCATCGAATGTCGATGATACAACATCTGCATCCACCGACCGCTCGATATCCGTCACTTCTTCGGGACGCTCATCAATCAGCAGGACAATCAATTCCGCTTCCGGATGGTTGGTGGTGATTGAATTGGCAATTTCTTTCAGCAGCATGGTTTTACCGGCTTTCGGTGGCGCAACAATCAAACCGCGTTGGCCAAAGCCGACTGGTGCGACCAGGTCCATGATGCGTGTGGACAAATGATCCGGCGTCGTTTCCAAACGAATATGGCGGTCCGGATAAAGCGGCGTAAGCCCCGGGAAATGGACGCGTTCTTTCGCCACTTCCGGATCTTCACCGTTTACCGCTTCCACTTGAAGCAAACCGAAATAGCGTTCATTTTCTTTTGGCGGACGCACTTTCCCAGAAACTTTATCGCCATTTCTCAAATCAAAACGGCGGATTTGAGAAGCGGAGATATAAATGTCCTGTGAACTCGGTGAATAATTGATCGGCCGCAGAAAACCAAAGCCTTCCGATTGGATAATCTCCAAAACGCCTTCCATGAAGAAGAAACCTTCCTGTTCTGCACGCGTTTTCAAAATCGCGAAAATCAGTTCCTTTTTGGTCAGCTTACTGTAATTGATCAACTTATATTCTTTTGCTAAATTATAAAGTTCTTTTAATGTCATGTTCTCCAATGCGGAGATTGTTATCGTTGCCATATATCGGACACCACTCTTATTCGTATTATTTTTGGTTTGTAGATAAGTTGGAGGATCAGCAGTGAATGATTGAGAAGACCTTAAAGAAGAAGTCCGGCAATTTGCCGGACTCATTTTATGAAGTAGGATCGTTAATCGTTCATTACAAGATTCGGCTTTTTCTGCAGGCTGTGACGCCCTTCAATAAAGCGGACGGTTCCTGATTTCGCACGCATAACCAATGTATGGCTTTCGGCGAAACCACCTTTGAGCTGGACGCCTTTTAATAATTCGCCGTCTGTGACGCCTGTAGCCGCAAAAATGGCATCATCGCCTTTGACGAGGTCATTCATCATCAGCACTTTACTTACATCAATGCCCATATCGATGCAGCGCTGCGCTTCTTCTTCGTTCTGGGGAACCAGTTTCCCTTGGATTTCGCCGCCCAGGCATTTTAAGCCGACTGCAGCAATGACACCCTCGGGTGCTCCGCCAGTTCCAAAAAGAATGTCAACACCTGTTTGATCAAATGCGGTATTGATCGCACCGGCTATATCACCGTCATCGATCAGTTTGATGCGGGCTCCCGCTGCACGGATCTGGTCAATGATATCCTGATGGCGCGGGCGGTCCATAATTGTGGCCACGACTTCTTCGATGTCCTTATTCTTGGCTTTTGCCACTGCACGAAGGTTGTCGATGACTGGTGCGTTAATGTCGATTTTGCCTACTGATTCCGGCCCAACCGCGATTTTTTCCATGTACATATCAGGTGCATTCAGAAGATTGCCGCGGTCCGCGATTGCAAGAACTGCCAAAGCATTCCATCCGCCAGCGGCGACAATATTTGTTCCTTCTAAAGGATCTACTGCAACGTCCACTTCCGGACCGTTGCCCGTTCCTAATTCTTCACCGATATACAGCATGGGCGCTTCATCCATCTCACCTTCACCGATGACTACTACACCACGCATTGGAATGGTATCAAATACCGTTCTCATTGCAGTGGTCGCTGCTTCATCCGCTTCGACCTTCATGCCGCGGCCCATCCATTTTGAAGAAGCAATTGCTGCCGCCTCAGTGATACGCACTAATTCCATCGATAGACTTCGTTCCATATTATAAGTTCCTCCAGTTCAGCTTTAACTCTATGTCTTCATTATTGTAGCATATATTTTTACGCTAAAAGAGAGTCAGTTTGCGTCCTGGCTAAGGTCAGACTTCACGCTTGCCACCGGGTCAATCGTCTCTCTCCGGATGTCAGCGCCAAGACCCTGCAATTTTTCGATGATCGACGAATAGCCTCGTTCGATATGATAAATTTCACGGATTTCAGTTTCGCCTTCTGCCAGCAGTCCAGCAATGACCAATGCTGCTCCTGCACGCAAATCGGATGCTACAACGGTTGCCGAGGTCAACGGAGTCGGACCTGTAATCATCGCCGCTCTTCCTTCAACACGGCCGCTTGCATTCATACGGCGAAGTTCGTCAATATGCTTAAAGCGTGCCGAGTAGATGGTATCAGTGATCATGGAAGATCCTTGAGCCTGCGTCATCAACACGGAAAATGGCTGTTGAAGGTCTGTCGCAAATCCTGGATACACCAAGGTCTTCACATCTATCGCCTTCAGATTGTTAGATTTAGGAATATAAATCGATTCTTCGCCTTCCTGCACATCAACGCCCATTTCACGTAGTTTGGCAGTTAATGCTTCCATATGGAATGGAATGACGTTATCGATTGTGATGCCATCCCCTGCTGCAGCAGCCATGATCATGAACGTTCCGGCTTCAATCCGGTCAGGTATGATCGTATGGTTGGTGCCGTGCAATTCTTCCACGCCATCAATTCGAATGACATTTGTGCCGGCTCCTTTGATTTTCGCGCCCATATTGGTCAATAGGGTCGCTACATCAATAATTTCCGGCTCTTTTGCCGCATTTTCGATAGTCGTCTGGCCTTTTGCAAGAACAGCGGCGAGCATGATGTTGATGGTTGCGCCAACACTGACGACATCCAGGTAAATTTTAGCGCCGCGAAGTTCATCGGCCCGCAAATAGATGGCGCCGTGTTCGTTCGTCACTTTTGCACCAAGCGCCTCAAAGCCTTTGATGTGCTGATCGATTGGGCGAGGCCCTAAGAAACAGCCGCCTGGCAAACCGATTGCCGCGTGCTTAAAGCGGCCGAGCATTGCGCCCATCATATAATAGGAAGCACGCAATTTTTTCACATTGCCGTTCGGCAAAGGCATATCAATCATTTTCGATGGATCGATGTTCATCGTCCCATCTTCAAAGGAGACTTCCCCACCAATTTCTTCCAAAATGTTTTTCAGTGTCCATACATCGGAAATTCCCGGCAAACCTTCGATCGATACAGGCGAATTCGCCAAAATCGATGCAGGAATCAAAGCAACAGCACTGTTTTTGGCACCATTGACTTTAATTGTTCCGGAAAGGCGATTACCGCCCTTTATTTTATAAACATCCATTAAATTTCTCCTTTTTCCACTTTTCCTTCAGCTCGATTGGCCTGAAAAGTTACATTGTTTCGGCGTCCAGGATGGCTGCCGGCCACAACTTCAATTTTGCCGCTTTAACGGCCAGCACAATCCCCGCTTTTTGGGCGGGCAATCCACTGATTGAAGTTTTTTATTTTACACCATCTTCTACAGAACGTTTTTCCCAGTCAGCAAGGAATGCTTCGATTCCCTGATCTGTCAATGGGTGCTTGAACATTTGGTGCATCACTTTGATCGGCATAGTGGCGATATGTGCACCATTCAAAGCAGCTTCTGTTACGTGCTGTGGGTGACGGATTGAAGCCGCAATGATTTCTGAAGAAATATCATGGATGGCAAAAATTTCTGCAATTGTTGCAATCAAGTCCATGCCATTGTGTCCGATATCGTCAAGGCGCCCAAGGAACGGAGAAACGTATGCCGCTCCGGCACGTGCTGCAAGCAATGCCTGGTTGGCACTGAAGATTAAAGTAACGTTTACTTTTTTGCCTTCTGATGCAAGAACCGCACAAGCTTTCAAGCCGTCTGGCGTCATTGGCAATTTCACGGTGATGTTTGGAGCAAGATCAGCCAGTTCGCGGCCTTCTTTGATCATGCCTTCTGCATCAAGTGCAATAACTTCTCCGCTGATCGAACCGTCAACAAGCGCTGCGATTTCTTTCAAGCGGTCGTGGAATGAAACATTTTTCTCTTTTGCGACCAATGATGGATTGGTTGTAACACCTGAAAGAATACCCCAGGCATGTGCTTCTTTGATTTCGTCAAAGTTTGCTGTATCGATGAAAAATTTCATAGTTGTTTTCCTCCTGTATGACGGGAAAAAGAGAAGGCGTCATTTTAACGCTTCTCTCCCATCTTTTTTGTCACCTTATTCTGCTTTTCCTGAACTTCCGAACTCACGCATTTTGCCGATTACAGTCTTTTTGATTGCGTCGCGGCCTGGTCCCAAGTATTTGCGGGGATCATAGACATCCGGATCGCTGTTCAATTTGTCGCGGACTGCTTGAGCCGATGTAATCTGGCTTTCCGTGTTGACGTTAATCTTTGATGTACCAAGAGAAACAGAGCGCTGAATATCTTTTGTCGGGATTCCTGTTCCACCGTGCAATACAAGCGGCACGTCACATAGCTGGGAAATTTCTTCCATTTCCGCAAACCCTAGGTTCGGTTCGCCTTTATAAGGACCGTGAACTGAACCAAGTGCTGGTGCCAGGCAGTCGATTCCTGTTTCATCGACCATTTTCTTGCATTCCTGCGGATCCGCATAAATGACGCCATCTGCAATGATGTCATCTTCCTGTCCGCCGACAGTTCCTAATTCCGCTTCTACGGAAACATTATGTTTGCGTGCATATTCCACTACTTGTTTCGTGATTTCGATATTCTCTTCGAAAGGATGATGAGAGGCATCGATCATAACCGAAGTAAATCCGGCATCAATCGCTTCTTTGCATTTTTCAAAGCTTGAACCGTGATCCAAGTGAATTGCTACAGGAACGGTGATTTTATAGTCATGCATCAACCCTTTGACAATATTAACAACTGTTGTGAAGCCACCCATGTAACGGGCTGCACCTTCAGAAACTCCACAAATGACTGGAGAGTTCTCTTCTTGTGCAGCTTGAAGTATTGCCTGTGTGAACTCCAGGTTGTTTAAGTTGAATTGACCGATTGCATATCCTTCTTGTTTTCCTTTTATCATCATTTCTTTCATTGAAACTAACGGCATTTAGTATTCCTCCTCGACAATGTGTAAAGCGAATATCTTTTATACTATATCAAAAACCCTGTATTTACGCCACTTCTTCGTTGTTTACTCTTCCAGCAGTTGCTTGACTGCGTCACGCACTTCAAAGACATCAAACGGCTTGGTGAAATAACGCGCCGCTCCCCAGTTCATCGATTCTTTGATGAGGTCGAGTTCGCCATAAGCGGTCATCATGATGACATGGACACCAGCGTTGCTTTTCTTTAAGCGCTTCAGGATCTCGATGCCATCCATTCCCGGGATTTTCATATCCAATAACACCAGGTCCGGACAGGCTTCCTGCACTCTTTCAAGTGCTTCTTTTCCGCTTCCTGCTGAGATCGCCCGGTATCCTTCTTTGCTGAACACTTCTTTTAGCAACAGCCGGATGCCTGGTTGATCGTCTACAATCAAAATGGTTTTCAAGAAGAGCCACTCCTTTATCTGCTATACTTTTTTTACGAGGTGAAAATGATGAATTCTTTAACTGCACAGTTGAACCGTTTGTTTGAACGCCTGTCTCAGCAGCAAGACGCCATCAACAGCATCGCCGGCGTTTTGGCGCAGGCCGCGATTGCGGAAGGCACCATCTTTATCGCAGCCTCCGGGGAAATGAAGGCCGTAACCGCCGTGGCCATCAACAGCGAAAAACCCTTAACAGCTGCAGCGGAATGGTCGCCTGCCAGCATCGTCACCAGCACCGATCGCGTCTGGATTCTGGCTCCCGATAAAGAAGGGGATGAGCTGGCTGGAAGATTGTCCGATGCCGGCATCCCGTTCGCGTTTGTTTCATCGCAATCGGACCAAAGTGAATTAGCCGATGCCTTTCTGCTGTTGGATAGCCCAGCGGACTTCCCGGTACAGGACGATGGCATGCCTGCGTTGGTTCCGCATGCTATCGCCGCGCTCTATATTTACTATGCTGTCAGGCTGAGCATCGACGAATTGCTGGCTGAATAGAACAATCCATGCGCAAAAGCCTTCCCTTTTTTCAAGGGAAGGCTTTTGCCATTTGTTTACTTATTGGCGATGGATGCTTTTACAAATTCACGGAACAATGGCTGCGGACGGTTCGGACGTGAAATGAACTCCGGGTGGAATTGGCAAGCCACGAACCACGGGTGGTCGGCAACTTCAATAATTTCCACCAAGCGGCCATCCGGGCTGGTGCCTGTAAATTTGAATCCGGCATTCTCAAATGCTTCGCGGTATTCGTTGTTGAATTCATAACGGTGGCGGTGTCTTTCGTAAACCAACTCTTCGCCGTAAGCTTCGTGCGCTTTTGAACCTTTTGTAAGTTTTGCAGGGTACAAGCCAAGGCGAAGTGTTCCACCCAAGTCTTCGATGTCTTTTTGTTCAGGCAATAGATCGATGACCGGGTAAGGCGTCTTAGCGTTCAGTTCAGAAGAATGTGCGCCTTCTAAGTTCATGATGTTGCGTGCAAATTCGACAGAAGCCAACTGCATGCCCAAGCAAATACCAAAGAACGGTACGTTGTTTTCACGTGCAAATTGAGTCGCTGCGATTTTCCCTTCCACTCCACGGTCGCCAAAGCCACCTGGAACCAGGATGCCGTCGCAGTCTTTCAATTTCTCTGCTACGTTATCCGCGTTAATGTGTTCAGCGTTGATCCAATCCACTTCAATTTCAGAATCGAATGCGAAACCGGCATGTTTCAATGATTCCACTACAGAAATATAGGCATCCTGCAATTCTACATATTTTCCGACAAGGCCGATGCGAACACTGTTTTTAAGAGATTGTACTTTTTCAACAAGCGCTTTCCATTCCGTCATATTTGCTTCTGGTGCTTCAATTCCGAAATGATCCAGGACAATCTGGTCCATATGCTGCTCCTGAAGGCGAAGCGGCATTTCGTAAATCACGTCAACATCGCGTGATTCGATTACTTCTTCCGGCTTAATGTCGCAGAACAACGCAATTTTGTCTTTCATGTCCTGTGGCACTGGGTGTTCTGTGCGCACGACGATCAGGTTCGGCTGAATGCCAAGGCTGCGAAGTTCTTTTACACTGTGCTGCGTCGGTTTTGTTTTCATTTCCTTAGCTGCACCCAAGTATGGAATCAAGGTACAGTGGACGTACATGACTTCGTCGCGCCCAAGATCGGAACGCATTTGACGGATCGCTTCGAGGAATGGCAATGATTCGATATCGCCAACGGTGCCGCCAATTTCTGTGATGACTACGTCCGCTTTTGCTGTTTTGGCAGCGCGCAATAGACGGTCTTTGATTTCATTCGTGATGTGTGGAATAACTTGAACCGTTCCGCCCAGATAATCGCCGCGGCGTTCTTTTTGGATAACAGTCGAATAGACTTTCCCGGTTGTTACGTTCGAGTATTTGTTTAAATTGATATCGATAAAACGTTCGTAATGGCCAAGATCCAAATCCGTCTCTGCACCATCATCTGTCACGAAAACTTCTCCGTGCTGATACGGGCTCATTGTTCCCGGGTCGATATTGATGTACGGATCGAATTTTTGAATTGTTACATTCAACCCTCTGTTTTTCAATAAACGCCCTAATGATGCGGCCACAATCCCTTTACCGAGTGATGATACAACGCCACCGGTTACAAATATATACTTCGTCATGCCTGCTTCCTCCTCGAATGGTAAAAATAAAAAGCGCTCCACCTGCTGCATATGCAGGGGGAGCGCGTAAACTGTACGAATCATCTCTCCTATTTTAAGGAGCCCAGTAAAATCTTATCCAGTCTAGCCTCATAAGTCAAGGTGAAAAAATGTTCAGATTACTTCAAGTCATCTTCTTCATCATCGTCATCGTCGTCTTCTTCATCATCAATGATGTTGCCGTCAAGGTCTTCAACCAAAACACCAACGTCGTCATCGTCGTCCTCTGCGTCAAAATCAATCACTTCCGCTTCGACCGGCGACTTGACCACTTCGTCGTCATCGTCATCATCGTCATCTTCACCGAAGTCCTCAAACTCCAATTCGTCTTCCAATGATAATTCATCCAGATCGTCGAAGCCTTCATCGTCAGCCACTTTGGCTTTCTTTTTGCGTGCTTTAACAGTCGGTGCCGATTCTTCTTCAATCTGTTCAACCGGATACCACTCGCGAAGGCCCCAGCGGTTTTCGCCCAAGATCAAAAAGCGGCCATCAATATTCAAGTCTGTATAGAATTGAACCAAGCGGTCTTTCATATCCTCTTTAGATAGGTTCAGCAATTTCTCGATTTCTGCAACCAGTTCCGCATAGGTTTTTGTTTCGTGCGTCTCTTCCAACATTGCATATGTCAAGTCAACAAATGACTCTTCTATCAATTCTTCCTTAGATAATTCACGAATTTTCATTCCGTGCACGTCCCTTCTTCTTTCGTAACTTAATTCATTATATACAAACTAACTAGTCTCCGCTACCGTGTTTTCTTTTTTCTCGGTTCTATTTGTTTCCACCCAAAATAAAACAAATAGAGCGCCAGAATCATAAACGGTATCGATCCCAAAGCTTTATTGTACAGGAAGAAAATCAGTATGACACAGATTATGATGACGATGTAGTGGACAGCTTTGCGCATTGTATCCATCCTTCTTGTTTTCTGCGATGCGTATTCTTTTATTATACAGAAAAAGTGGAGGGATATCGACCGGTCATGTCTTTGAATGGGTATTATGGGATGAGTTCTTTTTCTTTTTTGGAAATTTTTTCTTTAGTAAAATAAATTATTGGATTCAATTTCTTTATTGTGCTTTTTAGCAGCCTATTTTCTGCGGTAATTAAGGACCTATCGGCTGAACGACCGTAAATTTCTTTGAACGACTGCAAATTTCTTTGAACGACTGCAAATCGGTCTGAGCGACTGTAAATTTCTTTGAACGACTGTAAATCGGTCTGAACGACTGCAAATTAAATCCAGCCTGCATTTCGCTCAAAAAAAGACGCAAAAATCCAACTTCTAATGGATTTTTGCGTCTTTTATCTTCCTTTAATCAGCTTCTCCTTACCCAATCCAGCTTTACATGGGCGGATCCGCTTTTCTTTGTCCAGTTGCAAGTGCCTAGCTCTTCGGGTCATAAGTCAATCCGGCTGTGTGGCAAAGAACGCCACTCTGCCGGTTCGCCTTATGCCTGTCAGAGCTGAACAGGCACTTTCACTTTTCCATTGTCCAGCTTCTCCGCCCAGCCCCTCGGGGTCTTAAGTCAACTTGGCTGTGCGGCTGAAAACACGCCGCTTCGCCAAGTCGCCTTAAGCCTGTCGGGGCTTTACATGGGCGGATCCGCTTTTCTACCTACATATTCCGTCGATACTGTCCGCCTACTTCATATAAAGCTGTGGTGATTTGGCCGAGGCTTGCGACTTTTACGGTTTCCATCAACTCTTCAAAGATGTTGCCGCCGGTCTTGGCTGCCTGCTTGAGGCGTTCCAGGGCTTCGGCTGAATCGTTGCGTTCTTGGAAGGCGCGCAGGTTGTTGATTTGTGTTTCTTTTTCTTCCACTGTGGCGCGGGCGATTTCCATCGCGTTGATGTCGTCGTCCGATTGCGGATTCGGGTTCAGGTAGGTGTTGACACCGATGATCGGCAATTCGCCTGTGTGTTTTTTCATTTCGTAATGCATGGACTCTTCCTGGATTTTGCCTCGCTGGTATTGTGTTTCCATCGCGCCCAGGACGCCTCCGCGGTCGTTGATGCGGTCAAATTCCGTCAGAACCGCATCTTCCACCAATTGCGTCATTTCCTCGATGATGAACGCACCTTGCAGCGGGTTCTCGTTTTTCGACAGACCATGCTCTTTGGTGATGATCATTTGGATCGCCATCGCGCGGCGGACTGATTCTTCGGTTGGTGTGGTGATAGCCTCATCGTAAGCGTTGGTGTGCAGCGAGTTGCAATTGTCCTGCAGCGCCATCAAGGCCTGCAGCGTCGTACGGATATCGTTAAAATCGATTTCCTGCGCGTGCAGGCTGCGCCCTGAAGTCTGCACATGGTATTTCAGCTTCTGGCTCCGTTCGTTGGCGCCGTATTTATCGCGCATGACGACTGCCCAGATGCGGCGTGCCACACGACCGATAACGGTATACTCCGGATCCAGTCCATTCGAGAAGAAGAACGACAGGTTCGGTGCAAAGTCATCGATGTTCATGCCACGGCTCAAGTAATATTCCACGTATGTGAAACCGTTGGAAAGCGTGAACGCCAATTGTGAAATCGGGTTCGCGCCTGCTTCGGCAATATGGTAGCCTGAAATCGATACCGAGTAATAATTGCGTACTTTGTGGTCGATAAAGTATTGCTGGATATCACCCATCATACGAAGCGCGAATTCAGTCGAGAAGATGCAAGTGTTCTGACCCTGGTCTTCTTTCAAAATATCGGCTTGTACGGTTCCGCGCACTACCTGCAGCGTACTTTCACGGACTTCAGTGAATTCTTCGACAGTCAATGTGCGGCCCAGTTTTTCTTCATTCAGCTTGACCTGCTGATCAATGGCCGTGTTCATGAACATCGCCAAAATGATCGGAGCCGGCCCGTTGATGGTCATCGAAACCGAAGTCGATGGCGCACAAAGGTCAAACCCTTCGTAGAGCTTCTTCATATCGTCCAGCGTACAGATCGAGACGCCCGACTCACCGACTTTTCCGTAAATGTCTGGGCGGTGGTCCGGATCTTCTCCGTAAAGCGTCACTGAATCAAAGGCAGTCGACAAGCGTTTTGCATCATCGTCCTTCGATAAATAATGGAAGCGGCGGTTGGTGCGTTCAGGCGTTCCTTCGCCGGCAAACTGGCGCTTTGGATCTTCCCCAGCGCGTTTGAACGGGAATACACCAGCTGTGTAAGGAAATGAACCTGGAGCGTTCTCCAAATAAACCCAAGACAGGATTTCGCCGTAATCAACAAATTTCGGCAACACCACACGTGGCACTTTAATGCCTGACAGGCTTTCTGTGCGCAGGATGGTGCGGATTTCCTTGTCGCGAACCGATGTGACGAATTCGTCTCCGGCATACATCTCTTTCAAGGCATCCCAGTTCGCAAGAATGCGTTTGGATTCCGCAGTCAGTTCATCGCGCACGCCGTCAGCCAGCGATTCGAGTGAAGCGACCAATGCATCATCCGGCGCTTTTTCTTTAACCGCTTCGATGGCGCCTTCCAATTGGAACACGCGGCGCGCAAAGGCGGATTGTTCTTTCGTTTTTGCGTGGTACCCGCGGATCGTATCCGTCAGCTCGCGCAAATAATAACGGCGGTCGTTTGGAATGATGAGGTTCTCTTTTTGGGTTTTGACGAATTTATCGTAATCCGTCTCCCAGTCGGTTCCGCATTTTTCATTGACCGTTGCCACCAATGCCGCGAACAGGGAGTTGGTTCCTTTATCGTTAAACTGGCTGGCGATTGTGCCGTAGACCGGCATTTCGTCCAAATCTTTTTCCCAAAACAGATGGCTGCGCTGATACTGCTTCTGCACTTGGCGAAGCGCATCCTGCGAACCGCTGCGTTCGAATTTATTGATGACAATCAAATCGGCATAATCGATCATATCGATTTTCTCAAGCTGTGACGGCGCACCGAATTCGCTGGTCATGACATACATGGAGATGTCCGAGAAATTAGCGATTTCTGCATCTCCCTGGCCAATTCCGCTGGTTTCGACAACAATCAAGTCAAAATCTGCCGCTTTCACGACATCCAACACGTCCCCGATGGCACCGGACAGCTCCGAACGTGAACCGCGTGTCGCCAAACTTCTCATAAAGACGCGCTTGTTGAAGATGGCGTTCATGCGGATCCGGTCACCCAGAAGTGCGCCGCCGGTTTTCTGTTTGGTCGGGTCAATCGAAAGAATGGCGATTTTCTTGTCCGGCAGTTCAGACAGGAAACGGCGGATCAATTCATCAGTCAATGAACTTTTTCCGGCGCCGCCTGTTCCGGTGATGCCAAGGACCGGCGTATTTTTCGTCTGTTCCCGAACTGCTCTCAGCAAATCATCGGTATCGGTATCGCGTGTATGGGCTTCTTCTGCCGCTGTAATGATGTTTGCCAGTACAACCGGTTCGTCGGCTGACAGGTTTTCAATAGGCTGATCCGGCTTTACTGTCGAGAAATCACATTCCTCAACGATTTCCGTAATCATGCCCTGCAGGCCTTTTTTGCGGCCGTCTTCCGGCGAAAAAATGCCGGCAATGCCGTATTCTTCAAGTTCTTTGATTTCGCGCGGCAAAATTACGCCTCCGCCTCCGCCGTAAATGCGGATCTGTGAAGCGCCTTTTTCCTGCAGCAAATCGTGCATATACTTGAAGTATTCCATATGGCCGCCTTGGTAAGACGAAATGCAGATGCCCTGGACATCTTCCTGGATTGCCGCATTGACCACTTCTTCAACAGAGCGGTTGTGGCCCAAGTGAATTACTTCGGCGCCGCTCGACTGCAGAATTCGGCGCATGATATTGATGGACGCGTCATGGCCGTCAAATAGACTGGAAGCTGTAACAAAGCGAATATGATTTTTCGGTTGATAGGTTTTCGTTTCTTCAATTGTAGCCATTATGGTCAAGCCCCCTGTATTGAGATATTTTCCCCTGCCATCCCCTGCAAAAGAAATTTGGTTTGCATATCGATAAACTCCTGAATGGTGAAATCATTTAACGCCCACCGCCTGAAAGCCCACATCTGCCCTTGGACGAATAAATGATGGGAAGCCAAGACCACTTCTTTCGGTGTCATCTTGATCTCGTTGTTGTCGACGCATTGCGTCAGCAAGCGTTCGAAAATCGCCACCATTACAAGTTCTTTATCCAGCACATAGCTTAAGGCGTCTTTTGGCAATGATTTGGATTCCTGGTACATGACCACGAACTCATCCTGCATATCGTCGATCAATGTGTAGTAATGCTCAATCGCCGCAATCAGGACACTGATGGAGCCCTGTTCGATATCCAGCCGGGCCAAACGCATATGCACCTCGTCGTAAATAGAGTCACAGACAAGATACAGCACATCTTCCTTGGTCCGGATGTATTCGTACAAAGTACCGATGCTGAAGCCGGCTGCTTTTGCAATTTCCCGCGTTGTTGTCCGGTGAAAGCCTTTTTCTTTAAAAAGCGTGACGGCCCCGCGAATCATCTGTTCGCGGCGCTTTTCAATCAGGCTTTCGTCTTTCACAGAAGACTCAATCTCACGCTTTTTGTTCATAAGGCAACCCTCCGCTTATTTCGTAACCATCCGGGAAATAACCAGACGCTGGACTTCCTGCGTGCCTTCATAAATTTGCGTGATTTTCGCATCGCGCATAAAGCGTTCAACCGGATAATCCTTCGTGTAGCCATAGCCACCGAAAACTTGAACCGCTTCCACGGTCACTTTCATCGCTGTATCGCCGGCCATCAATTTTGCCATCGCCGATTCTTTGCTGTAGGACAGCTTGTTCGACTCGAGCCAAGCTGCCTGATAAGTCAACAGACGGGACGCTTCGATTGAAGTTGCCATATCCGCCAATTTGAATGAAACCCCTTGGTTGACCATGATCGGCTTGCCGAATTGCTCGCGCTCTTTTGCATAATCAATGGAAGCGTCAAGCGCCCCTTGTGCAATTCCGACAGCCTGAGCTGCGATGCCGTTGCGTCCGCCGTCAAGCGTCTGCATAGCGATTTTGAAGCCTTGCCCAAGTTCACCCAAGATGTTTTCTTTCGGCACACGGCAGTTATCGAAAATGATTTCCGTTGTCGGGCTTGAGCGAATGCCAAGCTTGCGTTCTTTTTTGCCGACCGAGAAACCTTCAAAGTCTTTTTCAATGATAAATGCAGTCGTGCCTTTATGTTTCGATTCCGGATCTGTTACAGCGAAAACAACGTAGATGTCCGCAATGCCGCCATTGGTGATGAAGATCTTCGAACCGTTCAGCACATAATGGTCACCGTCTTCTTTAGCAGAAGTGCGCATGGATCCTGCGTCAGATCCTGCAGACGGTTCCGTTAATCCGTAAGCACCGATTTTTGTGCCTTCAGCCATCGGACGAAGATATTTTTGCTTTTGCTCTTCTGTTCCGAATGTATAGACCGGCCATCCGGCAAGTGATGTATGCGCCGACAACGTAACACCTGTGGATCCACAAACGCGCGACAATTCTTCCACTGCGATGCAATAGGCCAAATAATCCGACCCGATGCCGCCGTATTCTTCCGGCCACGGAATGCCGGTAAGGCCAAGTTCGGCCATCTTATCAAAGATTTCACGGTCAAAGCGCTCTTCTTCGTCACGCTCTTCCGCTGTTGGTGCCACCTCTTTGTTCGCGAAATCTCTTACCATTTTGCGGATCATTTCGTGTTCTTCAGACAGTTGAAAATTCATTTTCCATTCCTCCAATTACTTGATTAGTTGTTTGCTGATAACGATGCGTTGAATCTCGCTGGTACCCTCGTAGATTTCCGTCACTTTAGCGTCGCGGAACAGGCGTTCGACCGGATAGTCTTTCGTATAGCCGTAGCCGCCAAATACCTGAATGGCTTCAATTGTCACATCCATTGCTGCTTTCGAAGCAAAGAGCTTCGCCATGGACGCTTGTTTATTGCAGTCTTTGCCTCTTGAATACAGGTCCGCCGCGTTGTAGACCAGCAGCTTTGCCGCTTCCACCTGCGTCGCCATATCCGCCAGCTTAAAGCCGATGCCCTGTTGCTGAGCGATTGGTTTGCCGAATTGCTCACGCTCTTTGGCGTAAGCCACTGCATATTCATATGCCGCTTCAGCGATGCCGAGCGCTTGTGCCGCGATGCCGATCCGTCCGACATTCAAATTCGCCATTGCGATGCTAAAGCCTTTGTTTTCCGTCCCCAATAGGTTTTCAGCCGGCACCCGCATGTTTTCGAAGGTCAATTGGACCGTCTTCGAACCATAAAGGCCCATTTTCTTTTCGTTTTTGCCGATAATCAAGCCAGGCGTACCTTTTTCAACAATAAAAGCCGAGATCCCACGGGAACCTGCAGAAGGTTTTGTGGAAGCGAAAACGATGTAAGTATCTGCTTCCCCGCCGTTGGTAATAAAGACTTTCGAGCCGTTCAGGACATAGTCATCGCCGTCCAGGACCGCTTTTGTCTTGAGGCTTGCCGCATCAGAACCTGCCGCGGGCTCCGTCAAACAGAAAGCCCCGAGATATTCGCCGCTTGCCAACTTTGGCACGTATTTCTCGATCTGCTGCTGCGATCCGAAGTTCAGGATCGGGTTAGTTCCGACCGACGTATGGACTGACAAGATCACACCGACCACGCCGCTCACTTTCGAGAGTTCGTGAATGGCTGTGATATAGGAAACAAAATCCATTTCCGAGCCGCCGTATTTTTCAGGGGCGGTGATTCCCATCAATCCCAGTTTGCCCATTTTCTTTATAATTGCTGTTGGAAATTCGCCGTTTTCCATGTTTTCGATAAACGGTATAATTTCCTCTTTTGCGAAATCCCGCACCATGTTGCGCATCATAAGCTGTTCATCTGTAAAGTGCAAATCCATTGCGGTTCCCCCTAATATTTATGTGTATTCATAGAAACCGCGTCCGGTTTTCTTGCCTAGCCAGCCTGCTTTTACGTATTGGCGCAATAACGGGCTCGGGCGGTATTTGCTGTCGCCGAATCCGTCATGCAGCACTTCCATGATGTACAGGCAAGTATCAAGTCCGATAAAATCAGCCAATTGGAGCGGCCCCATCGGATGGTTCATGCCAAGTTTCATGATGTCGTCGATCGCTTCTTTGGTCGCGACACCTTCCTGAAGCGTGAAAATCGCTTCATTGATCATCGGCATCAGGATGCGGTTTGCCACAAATCCCGGAAAGTCGTTTACTTCCACCGGCGTTTTGGACAATTGCAAAGTCATTTCTTCCACTTTTTTATAGACTCTATCCGAAGTCGCCAAACCACGGATAATTTCCACCAGTTTCATCACCGGCACCGGGTTCATGAAATGCATGCCGATAACTTGTTCCGGACGGTTGGTGACTGCCGCGATTTCCGTGATCGGCAGGGATGACGTGTTTGTTGCCAGAATCGCATGCTTCGGCGCCACTTCGTCCAGCGTTTTAAAAATACTGTGCTTGATTGCCATGTTTTCAACAGCCGCTTCGATGACGATGTCGACATCGTGTGCGTCCTTTAAATCAAATGATGGTGTAATGCGTCCAAGGACCGCTGCTTTTTCATCTTCTGTCAGGCGGCCTTTTTCAACATTACGGGACAGATTTTTGGTGATGGTCTCGATCCCGCGTTCATATGCTTCCTGTTTCATATCATTCAATTTCACATTTAATCCTGCTTGCGCACAAACCTGTGCGATGCCGGAACCCATTTGTCCGGCGCCAATGACCATTACATTTTGAATCGACATGCTTATTTTGCCTCCTTGGGAACTTCAATCATGATGGCGTCGCCTTGTCCGCCACCTGAGCAGATGGCTGCAATGCCGATGCCGCCTCCGCGGCGTTTCAATTCGTAGGCCAATGTCAGGATGATGCGTGCCCCACTTGCCCCGATCGGGTGTCCAAGTGCTACAGAGCCACCGTTGACATTGACTTTTTCAGCGTCTAAACCGGCGATTTTTGAACTCGCGAGTGCGACTGCCGCAAAGGCTTCATTAATTTCGAACAAATCGATGTCATCCAGCGACTTGCCGGTTTTCTTCAATAATTCGTTGATGACAATTCCAGGTGTTTCCGGGAAACGATGCGGCTCGATTGCCACTTCTGTATGGGACAAGATATGTGCCAGTACATTTTTCCCTTCGCTTTGCGCACGTTCTTCGCTCATCAACACGAGTGCTGCGGCACCATCATTGATGCCAGGCGCATTTCCGGCAGTAATCGTACCGTCTTTGCCAAATGCCGGCTTTAATTTCGCCAGCGCATCTATTGTGGAGTTTGCACGCGGAGATTCATCAACATCAACTGTTATCGGATCTCCTTTGCGCTGCGGAATGTCGATGGCGACGATTTCTTCCGCAAACAGATCTTTCGCTTTTATGGCGCGCTCATGCGAACGGGCTGACCATTCATCCTGCGCTTCGCGCGTCAGGCTGAAATCTTCAGCGGTCGAATTTCCGTAAGTGCCCATATGGACCTTATCGGGATGGAACGAGCAGGACAAACCATCGTGGACCATGCCGTCAACCACTTGAGCGTCTCCCATGCGCAATCCCCAGCGCGCTTTCGGCAAGTAATAAGGCGCATTGGACATGGATTCCATGCCGCCTGCAACAATCACTTCTTCATCACCCACGCGGATGATCTGGTCTGCCAAGGAGACACTGCGCATGCCGGATGCGCACACTTTATTGATGGTTTCAGATTTGACGTTGTAAGGAATCCCCGCTTTTGTCGCTGCCTGGCGAGAAGGAATCTGCCCTTGCCCTGCCTGCAAAACGTTGCCCATGATCACTTCCTGGACGTCTTCCGGCTGGATAGCGGCGCGGCTCATCGCCGCTTTGATCGCTTCCGCTCCCAGTTCACTTGCCGTTAATGTGCTCAAACTTCCTCCGAATTTCCCAAATGCTGTGCGTGCTCCATCAATGATGACTGTTTTTGCCATGATTATTTTTCTCCCCTTTGCGCTTTATTGTAAACGGTTTCAACTGTTAGAAAAAAATATAATTGGTACGCCTAATTCGATTCTTGCAGGGTTAAAACGATTGACTGAACGCTCGCTCGGTTTTAATGCAAAAGAAAAGGGAGCACTCTACTCCCTTTCTTTTTCTTCTTATGCTGTTATTCTACTCAATTATCTGTTAATAAGCAATAATTTCTTGCTGGCAAGTTTGGTGCATGACAGATTGTATTTATTGGACAACCGCTTCAGGCTCTGGTGCCTTATTGCCGAGCACGGCCATTTCCAATAGTTCCGCTACGTCATAAGTTCCAACCTGCTCTTCGACTTCTTTCGCTTTCGTGCCATCTGACAACATTGTCAAACAGTACGGACAGCCGGAAGAAATCATGGTCGGGCTGACTTCGAGTGCCTGTTCGGTACGGGCAACGTTGACGCGATGGCCTGCATCTTCTTCCATCCACATCAGTCCGCCGCCGGCTCCACAGCACATGCCGTCCTGTCGGTTACGGACCATTTCGACTAATTCCACGCCTTCGATCGCTTTCAATATTTCGCGCGGTGCGTCATAAACATCGTTATAGCGGCCCAAGTAACAAGAATCGTGGAATGTGATCCGTTCGTTTACCGGGAACTGCGGCTTTAACCGGCCCTCTTGGACTAATTCGAACAGCATTTCAGTATGGTGGTAAACTTCAGCTTCAAAACCAAAATCCGGATATTCGTTTTTAAAGATATTGTAAGCGTGCGGATCGATCGTGACGATTTTCTTGATTTCCGCTTTTTCGAACTCTTTGATGTTGCCCGTTGCCAGTTCCTGGAACAGGAATTCGTTTCCGAGACGGCGCGGCGTGTCACCCGAGTTCTTTTCTTTATTGCCGAGAATTGCGAATTTCACACCGGCTTCATTCATCAGGCGTGCAAACGACAAAGCGATTTTTTGTGATCGGCTGTCGAATGAACCCATGGAACCAACCCAGAAAAGGAATTCAAATTCTTCGCCTGCTTTGTTCATTTCTTTCACTGTCGGGATATGGACATCTGGACGTGCATCTCTCCAGTTTTCTTTTTCTTTGCGGTTAAGGCCCCATGGATTTCCTTGGCGTTCGATGTTGGTCATCGCGCGCTGAGCATCCGGGTCCATTTTCCCTTCCGTCATTACCAGGTAACGGCGAAGGTCGATAATTTTGTCTACGTGCTCATTCATTACCGGACATTGGTCTTCACAGTTACGGCACGTCGTGCATGCCCAGATTTCCTCTTCTGTGATGACGTCTCCGATCAGGCTTGGGCTGTAAAGTTCATCGATGCTGATCCCTTCAGCACCGGCAGCCATCGCCAGTTGGTTTCCTTGCGTATTGCTGAATGCCATCGCCGGCACCCATGGTTTTTTCTGCGTCATGACTGCGCCTGTGTTGGTCAGGTTGTCACGGAGCTTCGTAATCAGGTCCATCGGAGACAGCATTTTTCCTGTCCCTGTTGCCGGACACATATTCGTGCAGCGGCCACATTCCACGCAAGCGTAGAAATCGATCATCTGTCCTTGATTGAAATCGGTGATTTTCCCAACGCCGAACGAAGGTACAGCATCCGGATCTTCTTCGTCTTCCATTTCTTCGAAGTTGATCGGCTTTAAGCGCCCGACATGATCAACTCTGTGGAACCAGGTATTGACCGGTCCGAAGATCAAGTGAGCGTGCTTGGATTGTGGTACATAAACCAGGAATGACAGTAGGAACAAGAGATGCGCCCACCACATAACGTAAAAAATCGTTACAGTTGCAGCTTCAGGCAACCAGGCAAATGCCCCGGCGACAAGCGAAGCGACAGGTTCTGTCCAGACCCCTTCGTGTCCGTGCCAGATCATGTTCATTCCGTTGCCGATCAGCACTGTTACCATCAGTCCACCAATGAAAATGAGGACAAGTCCTGATTTCCATCCGCGCTTCAAGCGAACCAGCTTTTCGATATAGCGTCTGTAGAACGCCCAGATTACGGCAACCAGAATCGTCAATGTGACGATTTCCTGGAAGAACGTGAAGGCCGGATAAAGCGGGCCTAACGGCAAATGTGAATCCGGCGATAAGCCTTTGAGGATGAAATCAATGGCACTTGCCTGAACCAACAAGAAGCCGTAAAAGAACATGACGTGAATGGTCCCGCTCTTCTTGTCTTTCATTAATTTCTTTTGTCCAAAAACATTGACCATGACTTTACGCAAACGCTCATTGAAATTTTCTTCAAACTCGACTTTTTTGCCGAGCTGGATAAAATCATATCTCGACTTCAATAAATAGAGGAAGAGATAAATGGCGTAAGCGGTTACAGCTATGAATAAAACCCAATTTGCAATCAGCAATGGCTCCATCGCGATATCCCCCTTATGTGTGTAAATTCTAAAAATTACTTACCCAAAGTTTACGTGAACAGAAACAGCTTGTCGATACTATGTTCTATATTAAAATATGAATGAGCATTCAGTCAACCTATATTTAGGAGAGATTCTAAAATAAAGGCAATCTGCTCTTGTCAGATTGCGAAAAATCAGTCGAGCGTCTGCTGAATAAAGCCGAACAAACAGCGGGTTCGCTATTCTGTCCATGGAACTAGGAAAAGCTTTATAGGCAAAAAAAAACATCATCCAACGATGGATGATGTCGAGCTTGTAGACAAAAGAATATTTATGTCTTTTACAGAATGATTACACATTTCATGGTATTTATACCGGATCCTGCGCTCCAGGCGGACGCTTTCCGCGGGCTCGCGCCGAACTAACTCGGACTATCGCCCGAGTGGATTTCGGCACTTCGCTATTCCGCAGGAGTCGCCGCCTTGCGCTCCGGATCCTTGAGTGAAGGGATTACTAGATTTTTTGGGACTATTTTCATCTTGGAACCGACTAGCAAGTTTTTCTCTTTCATTTAAGCGTATGCTCCCAACCGGGCTGGCCACGAAGACTCCTGTGGGAGCAGCGAAGCTGAGCCCACGGAAAGCAAAGTGGCTAGTGCGGTTGGGATTATGCACCGTTATTCATTCCGGAAAGACTTTGTCTACAGCCTGAACTTCATCAAAAAAAGATTTTCTCCGAAATAACGCTGGGCACGTTCAGCATTTTTCGGTTGCACACCGACGAGGACACAGGTGGCCGGCCCGCCGGAGCTGTTCATGTCAATAGCCGCGGAAACTTTCACGGGCCGTCCCATCAACAGCGCAACTTCCTGTGCAATTCCTTTCGAACCGACTGGCCAAATACGCTCGACCAATGCTGATCCAAATGCTTTTTGGATCAGGCCCAAATCAGCGGTTTGATCCGCCCTGGCCAGCACTTTTTCCCCGATCAGCGGAACGCCATAGACGAACCAGCGCAGGGATTCAGCAGGTGCCAGGTTCCGATTCTTTTTGCCGATCATCGTCACGGCGATGCCTGATTGCAGCGTTGGCATATTGGTTTCCGTGCTTCCTGAAATCGGCGGCAACACGCTCCCCGCTTCAGCGAAAAGCTCGGTGAGGCCGGCCATATAGGCAGCCCATTGATCGGCTCCGCTGAAATTATGAAGCAGCACGGCCTGCGGTTCACTGCCCGCTGCCCATTGTTCGAGCAGCGCGACCCGTGCCGCAAACTTAGCGGTCACCACATCGGAAGCGTAGACCGCATCCTGCGGTTTTTCACCGATGGCCGCTGAATTATCCGAAGTGATGACAAAGCCGTCAAGCACTATCTCATGGCGCATGGAACGACCCTCCACGGAATCTTAATACGTAAGGCATCAGCAGGGCAGCAACCGCGGCATTGATGGAAGCGGCAATCAACAGGGCCGGTACCGATACATAGAAAAATGCCGGCGACAACAGGAAATAAAACGGCACTGCCGCCACCACTCCGTTGCCGATGATAAATGCCAGCCATTTCAGCCAAGTTTTGCCAGCTTGGTGCAGTTTCGCAAAGAGCCACACCACTGCCCACATCTCGACTGCGATGATCAGATGAAACGGTCCGAGCGGCATACCGCCGAACAATGCTGAAATCAAATGGCCCAATGCCGCAATGGTACCCGCCAGCGGCGCCGAAAAGAACAGCACGGCAACCAGTGCAGGCGTCGAATCGAGCGCGATGGACGCAATGCCGAGAGGAATCTTAATCATGCCCCCGATGGCGGACAAGCTGATGAATAAAGCGGCAAGCGCCAGTTTTCTTGTCGTCATCCTATTCCACCGACTTTTTGCTGCGGCCGCCGTTCTTGAACACTTTGGCGCTGCGCACGTATTCGTTGTCCGGCACACCGGCACGTGAATTGACGACACGTGATGCTGCGAACAAATAATCGGATAGACGGTTTAAATAGCGCTGGACAACCAGCGGGAAATCTTCCCCTGATTTCATCAAAGTGACCGTTTGGCGTTCCGCACGCCGCGTAATGGTGCGTGCGATGTGCAGCGTCGCAGCTGCGGGAGAACCTCCCGGCAGAATAAAACGTTCGAGCAATGGCGGTTCTTCCATCAATTCATCAATGCGTTTTTCCAGAATCTCGACAGGCGTTTCCGTCATTTTGTAATTAGGTTCTTTTCGGACATCGGCCAAATCGCCGCCGCAGTCGAATAATTCGTTTTGGATGGCTTCCAAGTCTCTCAACAAATCTGCATATGTCTCGGGCGCCAATTCAGTCATCGCCTTGCCGATAAATGAATTCACTTCGTCAATAGTACCGTAAGCTTCTACGCGCGGCGCATCTTTGTCCGTGCGTGCTCCGATCAAACTCGTTTGCCCTTTGTCTCCTGTTTTCGTGTAAATCTTCATCCCTATCCGCTCCTTTTCTCCTGTTTTGGCAGACAATAAATCCGCCGTCTTTCAAAGTATGTATGGTTCAATTATATGAGTTGAATTTAAGAAACAACATGTTTTAAAACGCTTCGGCCGCTTTGGGCATGGCTCTCACGATAAGCCAGGAAGAACACCTGTCTTATCGCTTCGCCTAGCCCGTGGACGCGCCGGCGCTAATATCGCTATTACTATAGCAAGCTATATTTCTTCGCTCATTTACTAACAAATATTCTGCAATAAATGTTTGTTAGTTCAATGTATCCAACTTTCACTTGATCTTTTGTGGAATGCCATACCAAATCCGTGTAATGCTCCCGGCTTCGGCAAATAGACACTGATATAGTCGGCCGAGAACGTCACGCATTTCACGCTCAATCCGTTCGGTCGGCACGATGCCGCGATTCAGATCCGTTAAAATCCAGGTTTGCTGCGCTTGTCCGCAATCAATGGCCTTTTTCACTTGTTCCATCAATTGTTGTTCCAAAAACCCTTGTTCGAGCTGCCGCCTCACCCAATGCTCCAAACCGCCGATGACGACCAGCGCTTCCGCAGCTTTTTGTTCAGGCAGCTGGCCTTCATTCCAGTCGACTTCTTGGTCTTCTAGTTGCTCTTTCACATATTGCCGTTTGCCGTTAAAGGCTCCACCGAAAACGATGTGCATAATGCACGCTCCTCAAACGCTTGGCGGCTTTCCCAAGTTAAGGTGTGGCAACCGCCGTGCAGCGCAATTTGATCTTGAAACTTTTCACCCAAGGCCTCTGCCATCAGGTAGCGGATCGGCCCTCCGTGGAGCACCAACGTAACTTCCCTATCGTCCGGCAGTTTCCGTATGCCGCGTTCGACCCGCTCTGCCATGTCAGCGAGGCTTTCACCGCCAGGCGGCCTGATCCCCCAAGGATCGTCTATCCAGCTTTGGTAAAGCCCAATGTCCTTCAGCTCTTCATAGGTTTTCGTTTCCCATTGCCCAAAATGACATTCCCGCAATTCGCGATTTGCCCTGTAGACCGCATTCGGAAACAGCACAGCCGCCGTCTGCCGGCAGCGCTTTAAATCGCTGCCCACGACAGTTTTCAGCAGCAGGTCCGGCTCTGCGTCAAACGGCAGAATTGCTTCATCGGTCCAGCCGATATAGCGCTTTTGTTGATTGCCTCGTGTGGGGGCGTGCCGAATTAAACGAAGAACAAAAAACTGATCCATAATAAAATCTCCACTCCTTCCACATAAGCACCGAACAGATCACCGGTCACTCCGCGAAAATTCCGCAAACACCAAGCACGGTAAAGCCAAAATGAAACGAGCAGCAGCGCCAGCAGAATCAGTGCAGTCCAGACAGTTGTGTTCCAAACCACCGCAGCCAAAAGGATCGCCATCAAGCAAACAGCTGTAAGCTGAAGTTTCCGATGATCTGCCAACTGCTGAAAAAATGCCGCCAGTCCGTCCTGCTTTGCTGAAGGCGTCGAGCTGAACAGTGCCAACAAACCGATTCTCGACAACACCGGAACAACGAAAATCAGCACCAGCGAAACAGCCTGAATAGACTCGGCGATGATAATCATTTTCCCGACAATCGCCAGCAGCAACACCATGGTCCCGAACGCCCCAATCCGCGGGTCTCCCATGATAGCCAAACGTTTCTCCCGGTCCTGATAGGAAAAATAAGCATCTGCCGCATCCGCCAGTCCGTCCATATGCAAGCCGCCGCTCAGCACCATACCGATGGCCACGACTGCAAAGCCGATCAGCAATGGACTAAGGTCAGTCGTTTCCCGCAGCAGCCATACCGATCCTGCCAGCACACTGCCAAACAGCAGGCCCAGTAATGGCAGCATGGCATACATAGCGGTGATATGGGATTTTTCCATCGGCAATTGCTTTTTCACGGGAATCACCGAGAAAAATTGAAGCGCCAATAAAAATCCTGTTCCCAATTGCCGGTTCATTGGTCCGCCTCCATGATCTGTTCGACTTTTTGCCAATCCAGGTGTTCTTTCACATGCTTGGCCCAGCGGTCAAAAGGATCGGCCACTGTTTCGGGCAATGGTTCCGGCAAATTCTTTTGCTTTCGGATTGGTGCCAGGAATGCAGCACGGCAATGGGGATCACGGAAAAACCCGTGCAGATGTGTACCCAAAAGCTGTTCATGGAAATAGCCTTCTCCAAAACTTCCGCTTTCTATGAGTGGATAATCGGATCCAGTTACTGTGCCGTGATGGATTTCGTAGCCGTTCACACTTACTTCCCCATCCGAAAATTTCACTGTGCCACTGGTTCGTTGGACAATTTTTTGTTTCTCAAAATTAACATGCATGTTCGGCACCAAGCCAAATCCGGCTTCATTTTCGGCTGCGATGCCGTCATGGCCTTCCGGATCCGATAAGGTTTCAGCAAACATCTGGTATCCTCCGCATAAGCCGACAATCCAAGCATTCTCCTTCAACTCTTGGAGTTTGCTTCCAAGACCCTGTTCCTTCCAATAACGCAGATCCGCAACGGTGCTTTTCGTGCCCGGCAGCAAAAGAATATCAGGCTTTCCGATGTCAATCACCGTCTCTGCCCAGCGTATGGTTACATCCGGTTCTTTCAGAAACGGTTCGACATCCGTGAAATTCGATAGAAAGGGATGCCGGCAGATGACCAGTTCAATGGCATCTCTAACTCTGGATATCCGCTGTATGGCCTGTATACCAAGCGAATCTTCCTGCTCGATTTCGTGGCTCGGCAGATGGGGAATGACCCCGAGCACCGGAATGCCGGTATAGGATTCCAGAAAACGGACGCCATCTTCAAAAAGCCGGGCATCGCCTCGGAATTTATTGATGATCAACCCTTTGACCCGCTCCAGCTCCGGCATCAAGGCGAGCGTTCCGACAATCGATGCGAACACGCCGCCGCGTTCAATATCGGCAACCAAAATAACCGGCACATCCGCGCGTTTTGCGACAGCCATATTAACCAGTTCCCGGTCATTCAAATTGACTTCTGCCGGGCTGCCGGCTCCTTCAATCACCAGATGGGTAAAATCATGCGCCAAATTCGCCAATGCCTGATCTATTGCCGCCAACCCTTTTTCATAAAACTGGGTCCGGTAATCCATGCCGTCCATCGTTTCAAGTTTTTTGCCGAATAGGACCACCTGTGATTTCATGCCGCTTTCAGGCTTCAGCAGAATCGGATTCATGTCGACTGTAGCCAACGTCCGCGCAGCTTCCGCCTGAACGCCCTGCGCACGGCCAATCTCTTCGCCCCTTACTGTTACATAAGAATTATTCGACATGTTCTGTGATTTAAAAGGCGCCACTTCTAGTCCCTGATCGGAAAAGATCCGGCAAAAAGCTGTACAGATCATGCTTTTTCCGACATCTGAAGCCGTACCTTGAATCATTATTCCGCGCATTTTCTCACTTCCTTCTGAAGGCCAGGCCGTTTTCCATCTCGATGGCCTGATGGGCTTGCTGCACGAGCCATATGTGGATGCGTCCGAGCCAGCTTTGATAAAGTTCGTCGCGCACGAAGTCGTCCAGCACTTCGTTCGAGACGACCGTCAATAACTCCACTGTCTCCAGCATCCAAAAAATCGCTTTTTGCAAACTGCGCCATTTCGCTTCCATGCAACCCGGTATTTCGGAGCACATCTTACCTGTTTCCCAGCCTTCGTAAAGTTCATTGGCGAGCCAGGTCGTCACACAATCCCATAGTACCAGGTCGTTTGGCTGCAGCTCCCCTAATACACTCTCCATACGATAGGCTTGTTCAATTGTATGCCAGCCATCTTCCTGGCGATCCTGCCGGTGGCGTTCAATGCGCTCTTTCATTTCTTCATCTCGGGCCTGTCCACTGGCCAAATAGACTTTTCGGCTGTTGCCAGCAGCGCAGACAATCGATTCCGCATAAGCACTTTTTCCGCTGCGGACTCCGCCGCTGATAAAAATTAATTGGCCTCGAGCCATCCTGTAATCGCCTCCCGGAGTTTTTCCATATTTTCCGTTGACTTCATGCCGACCCGGAACCATTTGCCATCCATGCCCCGAAACGACTCGGTATGCCTCAGGACAATTCCGTCTTTCAGAAGGTCTGTAAAAAATGCACGGGAGCTATTCGGATCGGGCAGCTGAAACGACAGAAAATTGACCGCAGAATCGCTTGTCCGGCAGTGATTCGCTTCCAAAAACTGCTGCATTTTCTGGCGTTCTTGCGATGCGGCTTGGATGATTTTACTGCGGTAAGCCGTTTCTTTTAAAAGATCAGCGCCGATGGAGGCGGATAAGCCATTGACGTTCCAATGCGCTGCTCCCTGTTTCAGTTGTCCAATCGTTTCGGCTTGGCTCACCACATAGCCGAGGCGCAGTCCAGGAATGGCGTACATTTTGGTCATCGAACGGACAATGATGACATTCGGAAACTCTTCTAAAAGCGGCATAAAGGATGCTGCCTCACCAATAAAATCGATAAAAGCTTCATCAATGACGAGTTCACACTCATGTTCCAGGCAAGCCTGCGCCATTCTCTGCAGTGTTTCGGTATCCAGTAAAACGCCGGTGGGATTATGCGGGTTGCAGATATACAGCGCTGCATACCCACGAATTGCGTCCCTAACGTTTTGGTCCGTCAATTGCCAGCCACTTTCCGGTTGCAGTTGAATCTCTCGAATCCTGACATTTTCCGCTTCCAGCGTTTGGCGGTATTCGGAAAACGCTGGCTCGACCAGTACCACCTGTTGGCTGCGGTATCTTCTGGCCAGCCAGGTAAATACCTCAGCCGCACCGTTCCCGACAGCCACTTGGCTGACCGCAACATGGTGAAATTCTGCAGCCGCGGTGCGGAACGGTTCTCCGTCCGGATCCGGATAAGAAGCGATTAATGCCAGCATTTCGGGCCATCGTTCAGCCAGAAATGCTGGTGGCCCAAATGGATGGACGTTTTCACTAAAATCCAAAATCTGTTGTGGTGGGCTGATTCCAGCCTGTTTGTACAGACGCAGCGGATTGGCTCCGTGATTAGGCAACTCCAAACAAGATCCCTCCTAAAGCGAATAAAATGAAAAAGCCAATGGTGACCGTTTGCATATGGCTGATGGTTTCATTGATGTGATGGGCTTCGAGCGGATAAACCGGCGTTCCCATACGTGCTCGATGCGACTCGATTCCTCGGTAACGGTTCAGCCCACCGAGCTCTACGCCCAATTGCACGGCAGTTGCCGCTTCAAGCCAACCGCTGTTCGGACTCGGATGCTTTGGCGCATCCCGCAGCCATTCCGCAAAACGCTGACGCAAGGTTAGTGATCGCTTGTTTTCCGTCATCAGCAAAATCAGAACACCGGTCAGGCGGCTCGGAATAAAGTTCAGGACATCGTCCGCTTTTGCTGATGCAAAGCCAAACTTCTCGAATTCTTCATTCCGGTAGCCGACCATCGAATCGAGCGTATTGACGGCTTTATACAGCCACAACCCCGGCGCGCCGAGCAGGAAAGCCCAGAACAACGGCGCCGTCACTCCATCACTGGTGTTTTCCGAAACCGTTTCGACGACACCTCTTGTGATTCTACTTTCATCCAAATCCGCTGTATCCCTGCCGACGATCCAGGACAGCTTTTCACGTGCCAGTGCCATGTTTCCATCCACAAGCGGCTCGTAAACATCCAGCGCTGCATCCTTCAGGCTCTTCTGGGCGAGGCCTGAAGCGATCAGCAAGGCTTCAACGGCAATTCCTGCGAAGATATTCACTGAATAAGCCAGCGCGACAATCGCGTAAACGACCAGAAACACCAGAAGGGCCATGGTCCCGAGCAGCAAAAAGCCATTTCGGAAAACGTTCGGCCCATAATTCCAACGTTTGGTCAGCCTGCGGATTGCGCTGCCGATCCAGCGAACCGGATGCGGCCAATTTGGCGGATCTCCAACAATTCGGTCGATGGCCAAGCCCATGGCAATTGCGGCGAGATGCGAAATCATAGGCTTCTTACTTTCGCCATTTGATACATTTTAAGCGCTTCAACGGTGCACTCAAAAACACCGACACCGATCAGTTTTCCAAGTTCGGTGATTGGACCTGCGTATGGCAGATGTTCTCCCTGCTGCGTTGCCGCTACCAGACAGCTGTCGGTGGAGGTTCCGGTGGCAATCGTTCCGGTTAATGGATCTTTGACCTGCTCTTGGTGAAGCGCTTTCGTTTTGGCTTCGGTCGCGGTAATCATCGCCTGAATAAAGGCTTCGTCCGACAAAATGCCGTTGACCATGATCCATGTATTGATGGTGCCGACGCGCAGCGTGCGCTCAACGGCTTTCGAGACGTCCACACCGTTTCCAACGCCTGCCGTCACAGCGATGACCACAGATCCGAAAGGACCTTCGTATTCTTTGACGATGGCGTCTTGGGTTTGGACCGCTGTCATCATTCCCACTGTATCTGTCGTTTTGAGGCCGCTTTGTTCAATAAACTCTGACATTTCCTTGACGCTGTCATTGATGTTATAAAAAGCATCCACGTGACGGTTCATGAAATTGCGGAACCAACCCGAGCCTGCATTGACCACAGCTGAAGAAACGGTCTTCAATGGAATCGGGCTCTGGTACAGCACCATTCCTTCTGAAACCTGAAACTCCTCGGCGCGGATACGGGTCACGAAGGATTCCCGTTCAACTCCCGGCAATAAAGTAATCTGCGGTTTCGGCAATTCCGGATGCGGATGGTTGCTGACACGCGTGTTGTAGACCATTTCGATATCATGCTCCCGAACCACTTCATGTGGTTCACCGATCCGGACAACGCCACCCTGATCCAGCAGCAGCAACTGGTCGCAATACATGGACGCCAGGTTGATGTCGTGGAAAATGGAGACAATCGTCAAATCTTTTTCAATGGCCTGCTTTTTGATGGTATCGAGCAATTCCTTTTGATGGTTGATGTCCAGGTGGTTGGTTGGCTCATCCAGCAGCAGAATGCCTGCATCCTGCGCCAAAGCTTGTGCCACAAAGACGCGCTGTTGTTCACCACCCGACATCCGGTCGATTTGAGTTTTTTCATAATGGCTGATATCCATCAAACGCATCGCTTCCACGACGGCATGCTCATCTTCTTCCGACCAGGAAGAAAACCAGCCGTCCTGATGTGGATACCTGCCAAGCGATACTGTTTCGCGGACCGTATGGGCAAAAGCGTGGGCGTGCAATTGAGGCAATACCGCCATTTTTCTGGCCAGTTCTTTTGCCGGAAAATCAGCGATCGATTTGCCATCAATCTGAACTTCTCCAGCTGAGGCTGGCAGCACACCACTGATCAGTTTCATCAAGGTCGATTTGCCGCTGCCATTCGGCCCCAGAATACCGAGAATAGAGCCTTTATTGACAGTGAACGACACATCCTTGACGATGTTTTTTTCGCCGTAGCCACCTGTTAGTCCATTGATTTCAAGCATGGTCAAGCCCCTCCTTTGCGTTGTCGGAAAAAGATGAAGGCAAATACCGGCGCCCCGATAAATGCAGTAATAACGCCAATCGGCAATTCGGTCGGTGAAATGATGGTTCGTGACACCAAATCACAGACGATCAACAGTGCCGCTCCGTTAATGAACGACAGAGGCAAAACGTGGCGATGGTCCGATCCCCAAAGCAGACGGGTCATATGCGGAACCACTAAGCCGACAAATCCGATCGTGCCGGAAACCGACACAGCTGCTCCCGTCAATACCGAACCGCCGATCAAGATGGCCATTTTGCTTTTTTTGACGTCCACTCCCAGATGCTGCGCACGTTCTTCGCCGAACAGCATGGCGTTCAATTCACGTCTTTTCAGCCACAAGACGAACGAACCGATCAATACGAACGGCAAGGCCATCCGTACATATGGCCAGCCGCGCATCGACACACTGCCCAGCAGCCAGCCGATGATCTGGCGCAGCTCTTCGCCAGTTAACGCAATCATCAGGGAAATAATAGAACCGAGAAACGAGCTGAAGATGATTCCGGTCAAAATAACAGTTTCCATTTTCATGGAACGATCCACCAGCTTGGCAAAGCTCATGACGGCAAGCATCGTCAGCAATGCGCCGATCATGCTCATGACCGGCAACGTAAATGGCCCCAGAAACGGGATGGAAATACCAAAAAAGAGCGTCATCACAGCGCCGACGGAGGCACCGGAAGACACTCCCAGGGTGTAAGGATCGGCCAATGGATTTTTCAGAAGCCCTTGGAACGCAGCACCGGCAATCGCCAGCGCCGCACCGACAAGCCCTGCCAAAATGACACGCGGCATGCGGATATTCCATAAGATATTAGCTGCCGCCTCATCCGCCGAAGGATTCCACAGCACGACCGGTGATATCGATACCGTTCCGACCGTCACACCAAGCAAAACGGCTCCTGCTAAAATCAGCAGTGAGACGCTGTATGCCAGAACACTTTTACTCATTGAACACGTCAGGATAAACAACCTTCGCCATTTCCATCAGCCCTTCCGACAAGCGTGGGCCTGAACGGGTGAGCATATCCGAATCCAGGTTGTAGACTGCCTCTTCTTTGACAGCAGTCACTTCTGCAAAGCCGCTGCGTGATTTGATTTGATCAACGGCATCCTCGACATAGCTGCCTTCTGTTGTAATGATGACATCCGGATTAGCAGCAACGATGGCTTCCGGATCCATGCTGACCCAGCCTTCCATATCGCCTGCGACATTTTCAGCATTGATGAGCGTCAGCATTTCATCCATAAACGTTCCGCTTCCTGTCGTATAGATATCCGGCTGGCTGCCGACTTCCAGGAAGACAGTTTTTGGCTCTTCGATCGTACTTGCCAGTTCTTCGATTTCAGCCACTTGGAACTCCATTTCCGAAACGATACTTTCCGCCTCTTCCATGGCGCCTGTCGCTTGCGCGATTACTGTGATGGAATCATAGACTTCTTCAAAGCTGACTGCATTATTGACGACGAACACATCAAGGCCCGCATCACGCAATTGCTGCAGTCCTGCCTCGCCAACACCCAGTCCGGATTCATGTGCGAGCACAAGGTCCGGCTGAAGGCTGATGATTTTTTCCACATTGAATTCCTGGCCGCCGATTTTCTCGACTTCTGTGGCTTCTTCCGGATAATTATCAAAATCCGAAACCCCAACCATTTTGTCACCCAATCCTAATTCATAGGCGATTTCTGTATTTGACGGCATCATCGAGACGATGGCTTCTGGTTCTTCCTCAATGACAACCTCATCCCCGACCGCATCCGTCAAGGTCACTGGATATTCAACGTCCGCCACTTCTGTCGGCGGTTCTGCTGGCGTTTCGACGTCCTGTTCTTCTTCAGGCGCTGCTGTTTCTCCGCAACCCGCCATTAAAACTGCGGCCAATCCTGCTGTTGCACCAAACTTCCAAATCTTCTTCATAAATAAATCCCCCTTGATATTTTTACTGTTTATCTGGTTATAACAAGTGAACGACCGAAGAAATCGCTACAGGCGGACGCTTTCCGCGGGCGAAGCGCTGAGCCTCCTCGTCGCAAGCTCCTGCGGGGTCTCATCACTCCGCTTTCCAGCAGGAGTCGCCGCCTTTCGCCTTTCTTCTAAAAAGTCATCTTGGTAATACAAAGTTATTTTTTTGCTAAGGAAGCCTCTGAATCTCTATAAGAAATCACTTTTAACAAAAAATCCCCCGCAGCACTCTGCGGGGGATTGAAAGGACGACATAAAAAAGCATGCGCATCCAGCCTTTCCTCGCAGGCGTTTGGGTGTGTTCTCATAGAGGCAGGTCTCCTGGCTTGTGATCGCCGGTTTCTGCACCTTCCCAAAGCATTGCTTCAGTGGCATTTTGCAGATTCCTCACACATACAGTGGCGGGACCGCGCCGGAGTTGAACCGGCTTCCCTTTTAACTCATGTTCTTAGACATAAGCACCTTTATGAATTGTTATCATATTCTGTTTCTTGTCTTCATTATACACGTAAATGATTGCTTGTCTCTTACATTTTTTCAGGAGCTGCGACGCCGACTGTTTTCAATGCGTTGGCTAAAGTCGTTTTCACGGACGTAATCAACGCCAGGCGGGCACCTGTCAATTCAACATTGGACGCGTCCAATACTTTATTGGCGTTATAGAAGCTGTGGAAATGAGATGCCAATTCATGGATGTATGCAGTGATTCGGTGAGGTGCGCGCTGCTTGGCCGCATCTGCAATCACTTGCGGGAAATCCCCGATTTTCTTCAGGACATCGATTTCCTTTTCAGTTGTCAATAAATCCAAATGGTCTTCTGAAGCCGTCAAGCCCTGTTCTTCTGCCTGACGCAGAATTGAAGAAATACGAGCGTGAGCGTATTGCGAATAGTAGACCGGGTTTTCATTGGATTGTGAAACAGCCAAATCCAGATCGAAGTCCATATGAGAATCGCCTGAACGCATAGCAAAAAAGTAACGTACTGCATCCAAGCCAACCAAGTCAACCAGTTCGCGCATCGTCACCGCTTTACCGGTACGTTTGCTCATCTTCATTTTTTCGCCGTCTTTATACAATTGCACCATTTGGATGATGCTGACCTCAAGCGTATCGCGGTCATAGCCGAGTGCCTCGATTGCTGCTTTCATGCGCGGGATATAGCCATGGTGATCGGCACCCCAAACATTGATGAGCTTGTCGAATCCACGCTGCAATTTATCTTCGTGATAAGCGACATCGGGCATTAAGTATGTGTATGTGCCGTCGTTCTTGATCAGGACGCGGTCCTTGTCGTCACCGAAAGTCGTTGAACGGAACCAAGTCGCACCGTCTTCTTCATAGACATGGCCATTTGCGCGCAGTTTAGCCAAGGCATCGTCAATCTTGCCGTTATTGTAAAGAGACGATTCCGGGTACCAGACGTCGAATTTCACGCGAAAATCTTCCAAGTCCTGCTGCAGTTTGGCCAATTCGACTTTCAAGCCGTGCTGGCGGAAGGCTTCAAAGCGCTCTTCGTGGGTCAAACTGACGAATTTATCGCCATGTTCTTTGACCAGATCGTCTGCGATATCTTTGATGTCCTGCCCGCGGTAGCCGTTTTCCGGCATGCTGTCGCCTTTGCCGAGCGATTCAAAATAACGCGCTTCGATCGACAATGCCAAATTGTTGATTTGATTGCCGGCATCGTTGATGTAATATTCGCGAGACACTTCGTACCCTGCAAGGTCCAATACATTGCACAGCGAATCGCCGACTGAAGATCCGCGGGCATGGCCCAAATGCAGATCGCCTGTCGGGTTGGCTGATACAAATTCCACCTGGACGCGTTCGCCGCCGCCCGCTGTTGAACGGCCGTAATCAGCGCCTTGCTCCAGCACAGTTTTGATGACATCCAGCAAATAATCTTTTTTGATGGTGATGTTGATGAATCCAGGCCCGGCGATTTCAACTGTTTGGATGTTCGCTGCATCTTTGTCAAGGTTCTCTACGATCGCTTCCGCAATTGCGCGGGGCGGCTTTTTCGCCAAGCGCGTCAATTGCATGGCGATATTCGTAGCATAATCGCCGTTCGCTTTGTCTTTTGGTGATTCCAGGCGGACCTCAACCGGTTCGGTCGTCAATTCCGCTTTTTCAATCGCTTGCGCAAATGCTGTTTTAATCGCATGTTGAACTTTTTCTACTGCATTCATCATTTAGCCTCCATAAACTGTATTTCCATTTCGTACTCGCCGACATGATCCAAGCCCAATTTGAGATCGTAGCGAACCATGAATCGCGTATCGCTGACCGACAGCTCATGCGCTTTCGTCGTCAGCATGAATGACCCCTGTTCATTTGTCAGATTGCCGGTTTGTTCTGTATGTAATAAAAAAGGTAGCCGCATCTGCAGGCCGCCGCTTCTCATGATCACTGCTTCATCTTCCTGAAGTTTGACTGTCGTCCGGATTTCAAGCTCGTCCTGCTGCTCCGCATATTGCAGATAACGCATCTTGTTTTTTTCCGTCAACGTTCCATAAGATTCCAGCACCATCACTTGCTCTTCCATATCCGGCTGGCGGATCGTCGTCGTCAGTTTGATTGTCACTGTCTTTTGCATGGCTCTCCGCCTCCCCGTCCTTTGATAACCTTTATATTATAGCTTGACTCGCCTGTTTTTTTCAATGAAGGATTGGCAGGAACTGCAGATTAAACAAAAGACCACATGTTTCGGCCTTGGCCAAATCCATGTGGTCTTTGCATGTCGCTCGTGGTAAAGCGTGTTTGTTCATCTTGTATAGGTCGTCACAAAAGAAGGGCGCGGAAAAATATTCGGACGTTTGTCGATGCCTTCCGCTGTGCCGCGCTTAGCGTGTGCGTGGCCGTAAGCCTGCGATTCCTGCCAATCCTTGAACGATTGCTCGTCTTTCCAAATAGTCAGGATGGCATAGGTATCCGAATCTATCGGACGCAACACGCGGATCGCCGCAAAGCCAGGCTCTTTCTCAACCATTCCCGCCCGGTTCTGGAAGCGCGACTCGAACAGCTCACGGCCTTCTTCTGTCACTGGAATATTGTTGAACACTGCATAGTAGCCGTCGTTGATATCCCCTACCGCATTCAGCACTTCATAGGCTTCCGCTTCCTGCAGGCCTGGGCCGCCCTCTGTTTCATAGAGCAGCACGGCTTCGTCGTCGTTGACCAGATAAATCAACCTTGCGTTAGCCAGGTTTGCCATCAGTGTTACCGCCTGGTCGCGGTGGCCCGTCCATTTATACAATTCCATTGTCAGCACCTCTTCCACTAGTTCGTCCATTTTATCTTATCGCTTTTAATCTAAAGAATCTATTCAGAGCACGCTCTTTGAAATGCCAAAAACCGATCTGAAGATTTCTCAGACCGGTTTAAAAGATAAACTATATGGGTTGAATATGAGAATTGTCAATTCGTACATCGCTTCGGTCGCTTTGGGCATGGCTCCCGCGATAAGCCAGGGAAGAGCACCTGTCTTATCGCTTCGTCTAGCCCGTGGACGCGCCGGCGCTAAGAGATTTACTTAATAAAATATGAGCTTGTACTTTTTCACTAACATACTAGCCGTGGTAATACGGGTTGTTGGCAACGAAAGTTTATTAATTCAATATATTTTTGGTTAAAACTACACAGAAATTTCGGCGTAAGCCCTGAGCAGCCGTTTCCGCTTTTCTTATTGTCCAGCTCCAACGGCCAGCTCCTCGGGTCATAAGCCACTCCGGCTGTGCGGCTGAAAACATGCCGCTTCGCCAGTGCATCTTATGCCTGTCGGAGCTGAACGGCCGTTTCCGCTTTTCTTATTTCACCCAACCTAAAATCATTTCGCGCATCAGCTTGCTGGCTGTGTTGGCGGTTTGGTCGGAATGGTCGTAGACAGGTGCAAGTTCGACAAGGTCGAAACCGACAACGTTGACGCCTGATGCTGCGATCGCATGGATTGAAGCTAGCAGTTCGCGGGACGTGATGCCGCCTGCATCGACTGTGCCCGTGCCCGGTGCATGTGCAGGATCCAGAACATCCATATCGATTGTCACGTAGACATTGCGCCCTTCAAGAGTCGGCAACACTTTTTTCAACGGCTCAAGCACTTCAAATTTCGAAAGATGCATGCCTTGTTCTTTTGCCCATTCAAATTCTTCTTTCATCCCAGAGCGGATGCCGAATGAATAAACATTCTTCGGTCCGATCTGGTCCGCAATTTTGCGGATCGGCGTTGAATGGGAATATTCCTCGCCTTCATAGTTTTCACGAAGGTCGGTGTGTGCATCAAAATGGATGATCGCCAAATCGTCGTATTTGCTGGCGACTGCTTTCATGACCGGCAAGGACACCAAATGCTCGCCGCCCATGCCCATTGGGATTTTATTGTCAGCCAACAGCGTGTGGACATAGGTTTCGATTTCAATCAGGCTTTTTTCCGGATTGCCGAATGGCAATGGAATATCGCCCGCATCAAAAAACTTCACGTCTCCGAGTTCACGGTCAAGGTATGGACTGTATTCTTCAAGTCCGATGGACACTTCACGGATTTTGTTCGGGCCGAAACGCGATCCCGGACGGTAGCTGACCGTCCAGTCCATTGGCATGCCGTAAAGAACGGCTTTTGATTCTTCGTAATTCGGATGGCTTTTAATGAATACTTTTCCTGAGTAAGTCTCGTCAAATCTCATCGGTTATTCGCCTGTCAGATCTTTCACGAATTTCGGCAAGACAAAAGCAGCGTTATGCAGCTCAGGTGTATAGTATTTCGTGTCGATTTCGTGGAAACGTTCAGCCGGCACTTCCAGCGGGTTGTATTTTTTCGAACCGATCGTGAATGCCCACAGGCCGCTTGGATACGTCGGGATGTTCGCCAAGTACAGCTTGGTGATCGGGAAAATCTCTTTAACGTCGCTTTGCACCTGTTTGATCAAATCCGCTTTAAACCAAGGGTTATCAGACTGCGCTACAAAAATGCCGTCTTCTTTCAAGGCTTTTGAAATGCCTGCGTAGAAGCCTTTCGAGAATAGGTTTACTGCCGGTCCGACCGGTTCAGTTGAATCCACCATGATGACGTCAAACTCGTTTGCAGATTCTGCAATGTGCATAAAGCCGTCTCCGACGATCACTTCCACGCGTGAATCTTCCAGGCCTGACGCGATGCTTGGCAGGAATTTTTTCGAGTACTCGATCACTTTGCCGTCAATGTCCACAAGCGTCGCTTTTTTGACAGACGGGTGTTTCAGGATCTCACGGATAACGCCGCCATCTCCCCCGCCAACGACCAATACGTTTTCCGGGTTCGGGTGCGTGAACAATGGAACGTGCGCAACCATTTCATGATAGACAAATTCGTCTTTTTCAGAAGTCATGACCATGCCGTCCAAGAACAGCATATTGCCCCATTCCGCTGTTTCCGCCATTTCCAAGTATTGAAAATCCGTTTGCTCCGTGTGAAGCGTTTTGTTGATTTTCATTGTAATCCCAAAATTCTCTGTTTGTTTTTCTGTATACCAAAATCCTGCCATCTATAATCAAACTCCCTTTCAATCTGAATAAAATCCACTTAAAAAAGTATAAGTGTTTTCAATAAAAGTGCAATATTTTTTTCCTCTTCCTCTTTACCCGCTGGAAGTGCCGCTACACTCCAAATAAAAAGGTTTTCTGTACAGGGAATCTTTTTCCCTTCACAGAAAACCTTTTTAAAGCCTGATGGTGCGGAGAAAGAGACATGAGGCATTGGGCTTGGGTTTTATCGCGCTTTCACGGTCAGTAAGACTCCCACTTACGCAAGTGAGAGCACTGACCGTAAAAGTCCGATTGGATCAACTAACAATCAGCGGGGATAAATCCCCACCGATTGAAGTTTCTCTTTATCGCAATGGCTCACGGCACTTGCTCGCTATCAGGTGTCCTAGCTTTCTATTGAAAAGCTATAGTTCTAGTGTACTGCCTTTTATAAACAACTTCAACCATCCATTGGACGCAAATTGAAATGTCACATTCTGTTCAAAAACCTGCATTTTTAATAGATATTCCGCTTTGTCAGCTGCATCATTTATTGTACAAGTGGATTTCTCTTACTTGCGGCCAAGGTCATGATGAAGCTGTTCTGCACTGCGCTGCCACATTTCCGGATTATGGGTATCCAAGTATTCTGCGAGCACCCGTTTTGATGGTTCATCCATGTGGTCGACAAGAATTTTGCGCTTCATTGATTTATCCATGCGGTTGACATGGTCGGCTAAAATTTTGTAGCCACGGCGTTTTTCACGGTTGACAACCATTTCACACGCTGCAACTCCTGCATAGTATGGGCCTTCCGGATTGAAATCGATGGTGATCCACACGAGCCAGTAATCTTTGCCGCCCGCAGAATCTTCCCGGTTGGTGGTGAACTTGATGCCGCGCTCTACTTCGCTGCGGGCGTGCATGGCGCCGATATCAATGAACGCTTCCTGCTCTTCCACGTCGATGAATAGCGGAGAGACATTTTCCAAGGATAAAGAACCGATGCCGTAGCCTTTATGGCCAGCCGTCGGATCATTTTTTATAATGGTAAAGCCTACTTTTTGTTTTGGTTTTTCTTCGTTCGCCATTGTCTGAATCCTCCGTTCTGCTATGATGATAGTATTCTCAAGAAAAGGAGCTGTACCCATTATGCCATACGTAACTGTAAAAATGCTCGAAGGCCGCACAGAAGACCAAAAACGCGCACTTGTCGAAAAGGTATCCGAAGCTGTTTCTGAAACAACAGGAGCACCCATCGAAAATGTCACCGTCTTTATCGAAGACATGAAGAAAACCGATTACGGCACAAAAGGCAAACTTTTTAGCGATCAGTAAAAAAAGCGGAAATGGCCGGCTAAAGGAACGTAAGCTAAAAGCGCGACTTCCTGTCGCAACGCTTACGTGATCCGCATCCTGCGGACCTCCGACAAGCATAAGACGCACTGGCGAAGCGGCGTTTTTCCAGCCGCACAGCTAGTGTGGCTTATGACTCGAGGAGTTGGCCATTGCAGCTAGCCACTAAGAAAAGCTCAACCTCAAATGCTCCTGTTATAGGAGCTTTTTTTCATTCCCGCTTTTCCTATGCGCTCAATTCTTCAATAAAAGCAAAAGCCTCATCTATTTCCTCTGCCGTGAAGTTCAGCTTTCCTTTGACCACATGCAGCTTGTCGATGGTTTCCTGGCGGTTCAAGTTGTCAAAGTACAGGAGTGTGGCGGTCAATTCCAGGAATCGGCCGCTTTTGGCATTCAGCTTTTCCGCGGTCAAGGGGTTCTCCAAAACGGATTTTTCCAAAACCTTGCGGAACTCCATGCCTTCTTCCGTCACCTTATACTTATATTGAACGTAAGAGCCTTTGTCTTCCAATGCTTCTGACAAAAACCCCATATCGCATAATTCCTCCACACGGGCAGTCAATTCCTCAGAATACGGACCATAAATATGGAACTCGTATTTTTCCTGAAATGGCATATCCATCTTCTTCATTATATAAATCATTTTCTGTAATTTCTTGCGGCCGGTTACACCTTCCGCGGCGGCAATAAAGTCCACAATTTTTGCGTGTTCCTGGAGCAACTAGAGCCCTCCTTCTCGAAGCATCTCCAAAATCTGCTGCTTGATGGCTTTTTTCTTGCCATCAATCAACAACTCAGCTGGAAAATACAATTTATAATCGGTTCTGCGTTTGCCTGAGATGGCGTCCACAATCTGGGACAAGCGCGATAATTCCTTGATGTCGCCGTTTGGCATCAGCAAATGGATAGGCAGACGCTCTTCTTCCTCACCCGGACGGTAAAAATCGTAAGGCAGATCAGAGGTTGAATCGTCAATCAAATAATACTCCGGGTCAATGCCGGCAGAATGGAACAATTGTGCCAATTCGCCCAGCTTCTTATAATCTTTGCCCGGGTCAAAATCAACATAATGGAACAGCCGCCGGTTGACGAACCGGTCACACAAGTCCGACAAAATCGGGTCGCGTTCATCCATCCATAATTGGAAATAGGTCATTAAAACGCCTTCATCTAGTGCCAAATATTCTTTCAGCGTAAAGCTGCGGTCGAAAAATGACAGAAAATGGGTCGGTGGCTGCGCGAATTTATAGCCGCTTTCGCTCAATTCTTTTGCACGCTGGAGAATTTTGCGCAAAATCACTTCGGCGCTTCGGGCAACCGGGTGGAAATACACCTGCCAGTACATCTGGTAGCGGCTCATGATGTAATCCTCGACGGCATGCATGCCGCTCGACTTGATGACAACCTGGTCATCAAGCGGACGCATGACCCGGAGAATCCGTTCCATGTCAAAATGGCCGTAGGAAACCCCGGTATAGTAGGCATCACGCTGTAGGTAATCCATGCGGTCAGCATCGATCTGGCTGGAAATCAGCGAAACGACTTGTTTATTCGAATACGTTTTAGCAATGACTTCCGCCACTTTTGTCGGGAAATCTGCCGACACCTTCAACAGGATTTCATTGACCTCAGTGTTTCCCAGCAGAATTTCCCGCGTGAATTCCTCATGATCGACAGAAAAAACTTTTTCGAATGAATGCGAAAAGGGGCCATGCCCCAAATCATGAAGAAGCGCTGCACACAAAACGACGAGGCGCTCGCTTTCATCCCATTCCGGACGGCCATGGAAAATATCATCTGAAATTCTGCGGACGATTTCGTAAACGCCAAGCGAGTGGTTAAAACGGCTGTGTTCCGCGCCGTGGAAGACTAAATATGAGGTGCCCAATTGCTTGATTCTGCGCAAACGCTGAACTTCACGCGAATTGATCAAATCCCAAATCACTTGGTCGCGCACATGGATATACCGGTGAACCGGATCTTTGAAAACTTTTTCCTCAGCTAATTTTTGTGTTGCGTAGCTCACTCGCGCACCTCCAGAATTTTCATGTAACAGCTATTCTACACCAGCGCCGCTCTTCTATTCAAGAGGGCGTCCCAGCATTTTGCGGTTGCGTTCAACCACCCGCTCCAGATAAAATCCGTACAATTCCGTTTCGCCCGGCTGCAACGGCATCGGTGCCGGCGTGCCCATCATGGCATGGAGATCCAGCACCACTTCCTGGACAGTAATCTGCCTTTCCAGCAGCTCGCTGAGCGACGCCATCGTTTCCGGCTTTATTTCCGGATAAGTGAATTTAGTTTCTTCCCCTTGCAGTCCGGCTTTGTAAAAATCACGAATGACTTCCGCACGTTCCGAACCGCTTCCTTCGACGCATAAATAAACCTGGACCGCAATGCCGCGGCGAATCCGGCGCTGCGAGATGCCGGCGAATTTCCGGCCGCCAATGCTCAGATCATAAGATCCCGGGCAATAAGAGCCGACGATTTCGTATGCTTCGATAACTGCTTCCGGAAACAGCTCCCGCACCAAATCGAGCATCACGTCATAGCCTGCCGAAATGTCGATGGCGCTGTCCTTTTCCGACAGCACCAGTGAAATATTCAAGACACCAGCGTCCAGTACAACTGCCAATCCGCCTGAATTTCGGACAATCGGCGCAAAACCATGTGCTCTCAGCGTGTCCATGCCCTCATCGATATATGGCAGCCGGTGATCCTGGATGCCTAGAACAACGGTGTCATCATGCACCCAAGTGCGGACGGTGGGTGCGCTTTTTCCGGATCCCACCAATTCGCATAAAGTATCGTCCGCTGCAAATGACTCAAGCGCGGAACGGTTTTTGGCGCTCAGGGACTGGTCCCAGAAACGCCAGGATATTTCTTCAAAAAATAACGGCATGCCCATTTCTCCTCTTCCTGCAATTCCTTGTCTTCAGTTTACCCTTTTCGGCATCTCCTGAAAACCCGTGTGTGTCATGTCAAATTGGTGACACCCATTAGTTTTCAAGGCAGTTGGAGGGGCGTTGTGATAAACTGGGTGGTGAGAGATTTACATTAAAAGGAGTGTTTGAGCAATGAATGAAGCAGCAATTACATTAGACGGCTGGTACGTCCTTCACGATTTCCGTTCAATGGACTGGGTAACGTGGAAAATGCTGACGGAAGAAGAACGCCAATTCGCGATCGATGAATTCCAGGCATTTATGGAAAAAGTGAACCAAGCCGATGAAAATAAAACCGGCGCACATGCTTTGTATTCAATTGTTGGCCAAAAAGCCGACTTGATGCTGATGATGCTGCGTGAAACTATGGACGAGTTGAATGAACTTGAAACGGAATACAATAAGCTGACATTGATCGCTTATACGGTTCCTACTTATTCGTATGTTTCAGTGGTCGAGCTTTCCAACTACCTGGCTGGACAATCCGATGAAGATCCTTACCAAAACCCGCATATCCGTTCGCGCTTGTACCCTGAGCTTCAGCGTTCACAGTACATCTGCTTCTATCCGATGGACAAACGCCGCGAAGGCAACGACAACTGGTACATGCTTCCGATGGACAAACGCAAAGAGTTGATGCTGTCCCACGGCAAGATCGGCCGCAGCTACGCCGGCAAAGTCAAACAGATCATTTCTGGATCTGTCGGCTTTGACGACTATGAATGGGGCGTCACTTTGTTCGCAGACGACGTTCTTCAATTCAAGAAATTGATCTACGAAATGCGCTTTGATGAAGTCAGCGCGCGTTATGCAGAATTCGGTTCATTCTACGTGGGCACACGCCTGGATGCCGAAAGAACCGTTAAGTTTCTGGAAGTTTAATAAATGTCATGCTGGAAGCCGCCTTTTGGGCGGCTTTTTTGTTTGATTTCTATGGGGAGCGCACCTCAAAGGTCTCGAACCTCACCTCGCTGAAGAATCGACGCCGGTTTTCAGCTGAAATTTCCCAGTTATTTGGATATACTTTCTGTTTCAAATAAAATACTTTCCGTTTCCGCACAAATACTTTCCAAATCAGGAGAATTACTTTCCAAATCGCCCAATTTACTTTCCGCAACCAAAAAAAGAGGGCAATCCGCGTAAAACGGACTGCCCTCTCTCCTATTATTATAATGCTTTCACTGCAGCTATGATGACCATTACCCAGGCGGCGATAAATGCAACGCCGCCGATTGGCGTGATGGCACCGAGAACGCTGATGCCTGTTAAACTCAGGACGTATAAGCTTCCCGAGAAAATGACGATCCCGGCAAGCATCAAATAACCTGCCCAGTTCAACGATCCCAGATTTCCAAGAAGAGACGAACTCATCAGAATGGCGATGACCATCAAGCCGACTGCATGGAACATCTGATATTGAACGGCGGTTTGCCATGTCTCCAAATACTTGTCCGCAACGCGGCCTTCCAATAGATGTGCCCCGAACGCCCCAAATGCGACAGACAGGAGAGCGTTAACCGCTCCGGCAATTAAGAAAAACTTCATAATTCGGCTTCCTCTTTCCTTTTAAAATTCAAACAGCGAATCGCCATTTGCATCTTCTTCTTTCAGCTTGTTAACAGCAGTTACTGGCTGCGTCTGCGGCTGAGGGGAAGCAAGCGGCATAGCACGCGGTGCTTGCTTGTCGATTGCCGGTTGGTCATCCTCAAGCAGCAAATCGCATAAGGCGCGGATTGCCGCGACAGAGTCACGCACCTTGGCAGGGTCGCCACTCCTCGCACGCGTCGTGTGCTTGTCGATTTCGGTTAAAATACGCATGGTATCGATGGCCATGTAACAGCCCCCTCTCCGTTTTGAATTAATTCCAGTTTACCACGGCAATCTATCGCCGGTCAGTCCAAACAGAAATCGATGGGCTTCTGCCCTCGGCTTTGTAACAGACTGTTCACTTTTGAATACGGCCGGCTGCCGAAAAATCCGCGGCCCGCACTGAGCGGGCTCGGATGAGGAGCTTCAAGCACGTCATGCTTGTCGAGGTCGATGAGCCTTTTTTTCGTTTGGGCGGGCTTGCCCCATAAAATAAAAATGATCGGCTCCTCGCGCTCGGACAGTTTCTGGATTACTTTATCGGTAAACGTCTCCCATCCCCTATTGCGATGTGAATGTGCTTCACCCGCTCTTACCGTCAAGACGGTGTTCATCATCAGCACGCCCTGGCCGGCCCATTTCGTCAACGTGCCATCTGCCGGTTTATCACAACCAATGTCTTCCTTCAATTCTTTGAACATATTGCGCAGGCTTGGCGGATGCGGCACTCCCGGCTGAACGGAGAAGCTTAACCCATGCGCCTGGTTTGGTCCGTGATACGGGTCCTGCCCCAGAATCACGACTTTAACATCCTGATAGGCGGTATGCTCAAAAGCCGACCAGATGTTTTCCATTGCGGGATAGATGGTTTTCGCCGCGTATTCTTCTTTTAGAAACTCGCGCAGCTCTACATAATACGGCTTGTCGAACTCTTCGCCTATAACATCCTGCCAATCGTTGTGGAAAATCTGTTTCTTCATATCATCACTCCTCGAACTCCACTGTGACATCATAATCGACCAGGCCGAACATCTCCTGAACCGAACGTGCCGCATTAGTTTCTGCCGTCTGCAGCACTCCTTGGCCTGCCGTTTCCTCAAGCATCAATTTTTTGGCCTCTTCCGCCAGTTCATAGGCTTCAGAAATATCAGCCCCGCTGCGGAACAGCCCTTCATACGAATAAACCTCCACTTGGTCCATGAACAATTCCGGCCCTCCGAGAAATTCTGCCGGCGGCAAGGTCAGCGTTGCCGTTCTGGCTTCTTCATCGAGGACGATGTCGTCCTCAGATACTTTGGAGAAATCGATGCCAGCACGGACCGATCCTGGAATGACGACCAGCAATTGCCGTTTTGTGCCGGGCAGATCAAGGCCGATTTCCTGGCCAAATACCGCATTGTCTTCGCGTTCGATGATGACTTTCGAAAAAGCTTCCGCTGTGGACAGTTCGTTCAAATCCTGAACCCTTTCTAAAAAAGCGCCTTTGCTTTCCGTGAATGTATTGCCTTGGATCATCCAAAAAGCGCCCAATGGCAAAGCCACAAGCAACAGCAACAAAACCGCAATCAGCACCAGAAAAGTATTGCGCCAGACGCTCATCATCAACTTGGTGCTCCTCCAAAAGCCGGATTCTTTCGTATTCCCCTGCTCTTTCATTTCCTCCAGTAAACGTTCGATCTCCGTCAATTTTGGATCTTTTGCCAAGGAAATCCCTACTTTCATATATTCTATTCATCCTGGCTTCATGGTACGATTGCCTAAAGGAGCGATCAGGATGGCCGATTGGCGCGAAAAAATCACCAGTGTTTCAAAAACTAAAGGCACAAGCGCTCCAGAAAGCGCAAAGCGCGCTGGATTGGGCTGTCTTGGCCTAATTGTAGCTGTTGTTTCTATTCTAACATTACTTATTGCGATTGGTCTTTTCAAAAGCGGCTTTCTGTTAATGGGGATTTTCACCACCATATTTCTGCTTATCTGCGTCGCGACGACCGTTCTGCTGATTGCGCCGAATAAGCACAATCCGTTGTAAATGTTCGAGTTTTTGTTAAAATGGGAACAATGACATAATCCACCCAAAGGAGATACATCAATGACACTTAAAAAAACCTTAACAATCGCTGGATCAGACACTTCCGGCGGAGCAGGCATACAGGCAGACCTAAAAACTTTCCAGGAGCATGGCACTTACGGCATGAACGCATTGACGGTCATCGTAACCATGGATCCTGAAAATGGCTGGAGCCACGGCATTCACCCCATCGCGCTGGATACGCTCGATGCACAATTAACGACAGCGTTCTCCACTGGCATTGATGCTTTGAAAACTGGCATGCTGCCGACTGTCGACATCATTGAAATGGCTGGCAAAGCAATTGCCGAGTCCGGAATCAAAGACGTGGTCATCGATCCGGTAATGGCGTGCAAAGGCGAAAACGAAGTCTTGTTCCCTGAAAACGTCGATGCCATGATCAAGTATTTATTGCCGAACGCTAAAGTCGTGACACCAAACCTTGTGGAAGCGGGCCAATTATCAGGACAAGGCACTTTGCAGACGGTTGAAGACATGCAGCGGGCTGCTGAAAAAATCCATGCACACGGCGCTGAATTTGTTGTTGTCAAAGGCGGCAAGCAGCTCAAGCACGAAAAAGCAGCCGACTTGCTGTACGACGGCAAAACGCATTATTTGCTGACATCCGAGAAAACCGATACCACTTACAATCATGGCGCAGGCTGCACATTCGCAGCTGCGATTACGGCCAACCTGGCAAACGGCCAATCGGTCAAAGACGCTGTACTCAACGCCAAGATTTTTGTGGCAACAGCGATCCAGCACGGCTGGAAGCTGAATGAGTATGTTGGACCGGTTATGCACGGTGCCGCATCGAAATTCACCAAATCAGAAGTTGAAGTAACTGAATTGTAAAATGCATCCAAAGAAGCTGTCGCGAAAAGTCATGAAAATGGCTTTCTGCGGCGGCCTTTTTTGTGTCAATTGGTAAGAGATCACCTCCCTCCCAAAGCAACCTAATCGCATTCTCTCGCATAATTCCCTATACTGTTAGAATACCGATTCTATAGGAGGAACATCATGGAACTAGTTGAAGTAAAAAAACTGCAGGTTGAGCTGGACGCATTCGCAGGCAGAGATGTCTACCTTCATTTGGAAACGACAAACGGCTCGTATGCGACACATTTTAACGAAGGCTTTTTCAACGCCGGCGCTTTTATCCGTAACGTTGTCATCAATTATGAACTTGGAAAAGTGGTTGGCGACAGCCCACATCGTGTCGGACTGAAGCTGCCGCACGGCTGGGTTTATGCACAAGGCATCACCCATTACGAATTGGACGATCAGGGCCGGCTGCTGCTTGCAGGACACGACGGCACTGGAAAATTGGCGGTGGCGCTGCAGATCAGCGAAACACCGTTCAGTTATTAAGGGAGGGACTCACTATGACAATTCCACAAGAACGCCATGTGCTGGTCGTCTTCCCTCACCCCGACGATGAAGCGTTTGGGGTTTCTGGAACGATCACCACACATATCAAGCAAGGCAACCCAGTTACATATGCTTGTCTGACACTTGGCGAAATGGGCCGTAATCTGGGCAACCCGCCATTTGCCACAAGAGAATCACTGCCGGTGATCCGCAAAAAGGAACTTCAGGCTTCTGCTGATGCAATGGGGCTGACCGACCTTCGGATGATGGGGCTGCGTGACAAAACCATCGAATTTGAAGACGACGAGAAGATGGTCGGACTGATGACCGATTTGATCGAAGAGCTGAATCCTTCGAAGATCGTCACCTTCTATCCGGATTTCGCTGTCCATCCAGACCATGAAGCGACTGCCCGTGCAGTAGTCCGCGCTGTCCGCCGGATGAAAGATCGTCCGACACTTCATTGCGTCGCTTTTGCGAACAACACCTTGGAGATGCTCGGACAGCCTGATGTCGTTTACGATATTAGGGAGGTCCGCGACCAAAAAATGAATTCCATGAAAGCCCATATCTCTCAAACTGCCTGGATGCTTGAAGAAATGGAACACAAGCTGCAGCAGGGCGATACAGAAACGGAAAACTGGCTGACAAAAGAACGTTTCTACAATTACCGTTGGAACGAAGATTTCGAAAAATCCTTTTAAAACTCTCCCTCAACTTTTTTCTAAGTTGGGGGTATTTTTTATGGACGTTTTCAGATAATATAAACATTGGCTATAAAGCGTTTTCATAGGGGAAAACCGCTGTATAATCAGTTAGTATCATGTGTATTCATACACGAAGAAAAGGGGGAATTATTTATGAAAAAGTTTTCTGCTTCAACTTGGTTATTGTTCTTGATTCCTTCTTTATTGGGAATCCTGCTGTTCCTAGTGCCAATTCCAACTGAAGATGGCTGGATGGTAACCATTGCAGTTCTTGCCAACCTCTTGGCCGGATCCATTGAATCTATCGTACCGTGGATTATGATGGGCATTTTAATTGTGGCCGCTTTGGGTTCATTGCTTTTCATCACGAAAAAAGTCAACGAAACAGAATATGTTTCATTTATCGACAAGCTCTTCAATGTCAATCTCTTCTGGACCATCGTCCGGATTCTTGGCGCAGTTTTCGCAATCATGGTCTTGTTCCAAGTCGGCCCTGAGCCGATCTGGAATGAAAATACCGGTGGACTGCTCCTCGCTGGAGACGGTTTACTGTCTTTCCTTTTCACAATCTTCTTGTTTGCTGGACTTTTCCTTCCACTCTTGATGAATTTTGGCTTATTGGAATTTTTCGGAACCATGATGGTGAAAATCATGCGTCCGTTGTTTCGTTTGCCTGGCCGTTCATCCATTGACGCTTTGGCCTCATGGGTTGGAGACGGCACCATCGGGGTCTTATTGACAAGCAAACAATACGAGGCGAATAAATACACGCAGCGTGAAGCAGCTATTATCGGAACCACCTTTTCAGTGGTTTCCATCACTTTCGCTATTGTTGTCATTCAGGAAATCGGTCTTGGCAACTACTTCCTGCCCTACTATGCTACTGTAATCTTTGCCGGCATTATCCTTGCACTCATCATGCCGCGCATTTATCCGCTATCGAAAAAACCAACCACTTTCATGGATGGTTCACCTCAGGAATCTCAGACAGAGGATGTTCCAAAAGGCTATAATGTCGCTACCCACGGCATTGAAAACGCGTTAACTAAGGCCGAAGATAATCGCTCTGTCAGTAAATTCTTCAAAGACGGCTTCAAAAACGTACTGGATATGTGGATCGGTGTAGCACCGGTAGTTATGGCGTTTGGTACTGTTGCCTTGATTTTGGCTGAGTACACTTCTGTGTTCACCATACTCGGCTTGCCATTTGAACCGTACTTAAGATTGCTTGGCGTTCCAGAAGCAGCTGAAGCTGCCCAATTAATGGTCGTTGGTTTCGCTGACATGTTCCTGCCGGCTATCCTTGGCGCAGGAATCGAGTCTGAGATGACACGCTTTGTCGTCGCTACCATGTCCGTAACACAATTGATCTATATGTCCGAAGTCGGTGGACTATTGCTCGGGTCTAAGATCCCTGTTAACATTTTTGACCTGATCATTATTTTCCTGCTTCGTACTATCATCGCTTTGCCGATTGTTGTCGGTGTCGCACATCTTTTATTTTAATCAAATCAAAAAACGCCATCCGCATTTGCGAGGCCACTGAAAAACCCTCCCTTTAAATCAGCGGAGACTAAAAAAAGAGTCAGAAGGCAGGATTTCCCTGCCTTCTGACTCTTTTTTATCACCTTTATTGTTCCGCAGCTTGCCTGCGCTCATCCAGTAATCGAAGAATTCGTTTCAGGTTCACAGTGAAAATCGCCATGGCACCTTGCAAG
>NZ_JAGGPX010000013.1 GCF_018613575.1 Planococcus sp. ISL-110 | reverse complement strand
GGCAACAGAAGGCCGTGTTCCGGCGGATGCATTGGAAGAAGGCTTAACGGCACACGTTGAACAGCTGTTGACGGCATTTGATGCCTACGCAGCAGGCGATTACGAAACAGCGTACAGCTCGATTCGTGAAGCCTATGCGCATATGACCATGCCGGCAGCTGGCTTGTCAGCGGCCATCGTGGACCAGTTCCCGGAAGAATTCGGGGCAACGGAAATGCCATCTGAAATGCCTGCGACAGGCATGGGCGGCACAGCAGATGCAGGTACGATTCCTTACCTATGGATCCTAGCTGGCCTAATGCTTGCTGGATTGACGACAACCCTTGCATTGCGTGCGCGCAAGCAATAATAAAGACCAAATTGCGGAACAAGGTTAAAGGAAAGTGAAAAGGAGTGCCCTGAAAGCCATCATAAATGGCTTCTGGGCACTCCTTTTTTGCGTTAAATGAAAGAAAGAGATCCGCCTGCACGGTCAGGAAATAAATTTATAGAAATATAAGTGAATGAACTCCAAAAAGACTATTTATTAGCTCACTTAACTGCTAATATATAGAAAAGATTAAGGACTTATTGCTGGGATGTGGCAGTTTGGTATTGATAATATCCAGCGAAACGATAAAGTCTGTTTTCTTTCCATACCAAACTAACTGGAGGCACCGATGAAAAGCATCGTTAAACAATTTCTCTTACTGCTTGGCTGTTCGTCTCTCGCTTATTTCCTCATTTTCAATCAAGGGCTCATTGGCGGATTGATGATTGCCGGGATGTTCTTTTTGGTCTGTCTGGTTGTTTTTTCTGCCAGCATCATAGGTGTCATAAAAGGCAGTCTGAAGTTCATGAAACTCAGCAATGTCAGAGAAGCGGTCGGGTTGATGGTCTTTTCCATTGCCCTATCGCTTGTAGTCACTTTCGTAACCATCATTAATTCGTTCGTTGTTTATACAACCGGAGATGAAAATCAGGCTTTAAACGATAAAGTCAGGTTTTTTGCATCAACTGTATTCCAGGTTTCTTCGCAGCCCGAACTGCTGAAGACTGAAAAAAATGGTGTGACTTATTACCATTCCGAAAACAATAAAGATAGTATCGCTAAAATCGATGAAGTTCTTCAAGAGGAACGGGAAAGCTTTAATTCGTTTCTGGGCACCCATGACCAGGGCGGCTTGACGATTGAGTTTCATGAGGATTATGATTCGCTGGAAACCGGTTATGGGGCAAAAGATGTCGCGGGTTATTACAATCTGGGCAATAAAAGCATTCACCTCGTTCCGGCAGATGAAAATTGGGAGCTGATTCTGGTGCATGAATATTCCCATTACCAAAGCCACCTTTTCTCCAATCAACATAGCTTGCCGATTACACGAATTCCTTCCTGGTTTGAAGAAGGCCTTGCCGATTATTTCGCTGAGGAATCCAGTGGGTGGTATGACTTGGAAAGCCTTGAAATAGTGGATTTTCATGACCTTGACAGCCAACAGGATTACGACACTGCGACTACAGACACGTTTGATCCCTATGCCCAAAGTTTTTTAGCTGTGGAATCTCTGGTGGCGGAACATGGGGAAGACTTTATCCCGGATTTGTTGATGTCGAGATCAACAAACGCATTCTATAAAAAGCTGGAAGCGATGATCGGCATGGAGATTGAGGAGTATGAAGAGATTTTTCTCGAAAAAATGATAGCCGAGCAAGCACAGCTGGATGTTTGGTTTCAGCAGGCTTATGAGCAGTTGGATAAGAAAGACTATTCAGCAGTCGAACAAACAGCAGCAGCTATAAAAAAAGTGGGAGATCCATATGACATATATGCCGCAGAGTGGCTGTTGTTGGATGTTCTATTGGACCAAGGAGAATTTGAACAAGGCGCTGATTTGCTGAACCGGAAAATTGCAGAAGACACGGAAGAATTTCTCATTGACGATTTATTGCTGCTGGCCGAGATCTACCTGCTCATCGATCCGCAACTATCGCTGAAAGCAGCTTTGGAGGCAGAAAGAGCATATGAAGAAAGCGGATATTATTATTACGATGAAGACCTCGTTCCTGTTTACGAGAAAATCAATTCCGAAGAAGCACTCGCCGGATATCGCCAATTATTGCGTGAAGAATGGGTGTATAATCCATACGTGCTCGACAGCCTGAAAGACAAGTTGAACAAGGAATATCCAGGAGAGTTCTAGAAAAAGGGGCAAAGGCAGCTGCATGTCTTTGTCTTTTTTATTCCAATAATATGGATCCATGCAGCCTCTCTGCTGTTGGGCTTGGCACGGCTGTTAAACCGGACAGTAGAAAAGAGGAAATCATATATGGGGAAATTCCTGCTGCCCTCCAATGGATTTTGGATGGAACACATCAAACAGAAATTCCTATCGCTTTTGCCCTCATCAGCGAATAACGCAGTCATCACCAAAACTGCAGCTCCCAGAAAGAAGAAAACAAATCTGCGGTCAAAGCGAAAAAAGATTTGAATAAAATGGAGATTGGCTGCTGTTGTTTCCTTTGGTTTTGAGTTTCGGTATCGTGCTGTATGGCATATTTACGGCTGCCACTGAAACAGCGCCAATCCGCAACTCCATGCTGTTGTCATTGGCGGTATTTTTGCTGGCATTGTGGGCAGAGGTTCCGTTCTTGCAGAACCATGGGCTATGGCTGGCGTTCATCCTATTCAGCCTGGGCAGATCGGTCTTTCTGATTTTGTCTATACCCAAGCTGAAACGGTTGATGGACAAGACTTAAAAAATCTGACTATTCCAGCTTGAAGCAACTGTCCTCTTTGACATCTCTTCTGAAATAAAGTACATTATCATATGGACGAACAATTGTTAAGGTATATAGATATATCATTCGTGTATAGGGGTGTAATTTATGGAAAATGTATTTGATTACGAAGATATTCAGTTGGTTCCTGCAAAAGCAGTGGTGGACAGCCGTTCAGAATGTGATACGTCAATTAAATTCGGCGGGCGGACCTTCCGATTGCCAGTCGTGCCTGCAAACATGCAGACCATTGTAGATGAAAAAATTGCCGTATTTCTGGCTGAAAATAATTATTTCTATATCATGCACCGCTTTGAACCTGAAAAACGGTTGGCGTTTGCGAAAGACATGCAGCAGCGCGGCCTTTACGCGTCCATCAGTGTCGGTGTGAAACCGGAAGAATATGCGTTTGTGCAGCTATTGGCAGATGAAAAGATTACACCGGAATACATCACAATCGATGTGGCTCACGGCCATTCCAATGCTGTGATCAACATGATCCATCACATCAAAAAATTGCTTCCGGAAAGCTTTTTGATTGCCGGAAACGTCGGTACGCCGGAAGCTGTACGGGAATTGGAGCATGCTGGAGCAGATGCGACAAAGGTGGGGATAGGACCCGGAAAAGTATGCATCACTAAGATCAAGACCGGCTTCGGCACAGGCGGATGGCAGCTGGCGGCACTTCGCTGGTGTGGAAAAGCAGCCAGCAAGCCGATCATCGCAGACGGCGGCATCCGCACGCATGGTGATATTGCCAAATCGGTCCGTTTTGGCGCTTCAATGGTCATGATCGGTTCTCTTTTTGCCGGACATGAAGAATCACCCGGAGAAACCATCAACAAAGACGGGAAGCTGCTGAAAGAATATTTCGGCTCAGCCTCGGAGTTCCAAAAAGGTGAGAAGAAAAATGTTGAAGGCAAAAAGATGTTCGTGGAATACAAAGGATCGTTGAAAGACACCTTGGTCGAAATGGAAGAGGATCTTCAATCCGCCATTTCCTATTCCGGGGGAGATAAACTGATGGCAATCCGCAATGTAGATTACGTCATCGTTAAAAACTCCATCTTCAATGGCGACAAAGTATATTGAATCACACAAAAACCCCTCAATCAGCTGATTGAGGGGTTTTTTTCTGTTTGGCTGTCTTTAGCCGGTCCAGCTGCCAGAAGACTATGGACACCATCAAAACGGTAGCGAAGACGATATACTGAACGCTTGTCGGGAAGACCTGTGTAAATCCATAAACGGCAGTTAGTTCCAGAAGAACAGCTGGAATTTTTCCGAGGGTGCTGGCTGTCCAGAACCGTTTCCCGCTTATCTTCGTAAGTGCTGCGCCGGCCGTAACCAAGCCGGACGGCATAAAGGGCAGGAGGCGCAACAGGATCACCAGGCTGAAAACGCGTTTGGGTGATTGGTGCTGGAATTTCTGCCAAAACGGATGACGCAGCCATTTTGGGTTGGCTTTGGAAAATCCGAAGCGGTACAGATAAAACCCAAGCAAGGCACCGAAAATTTCACCGATAAACGTTAAAGCTGCACCACCATATAGGCCGAACGACTGAATGTTGACAGCGGTCACCAAAACGCTCGGAATAAAGCCGGCAGCTCCGACCGCTAAATTGACGATAAGAAGAACTATAAATTCAATTGACGCAGGTATAAATCCGATGAGCGCTGCCTCCTTTTTATGATAAGAGTCTAGAAAAGTCCGGAAGCTGAAAAACATGGTCTTTTCGATAGAAAATCATTGTTGATTTATTTTACCATGGATGCAAACTTGCGTTAAAGAAAATCTGATTAACTGAAGTTTCTAAAGTTACAGCAACTGGAAACTAAAAAATGCTGAAGCATTTAATTTTTATACCGGGAAGACGTTTTGTTTTTTGTGAAACGGATATGGAATAGTAAAAGAAAAGAAGGGGGAGGATTGGCGAGGGATGAATTGACAAATCAGTCGAATCGATGGATAGAGCCAGTTGGTTGAGCATAAGCAGAAAATACCCAGAGGAGGAACTATTCATGAAGATTACAGACATCATGACAACAGATGTGAAGACATGCACGCCGGAAACGTCTATTCGGGAACTCGCGTCCAAGATGTTGGAACTTGATGTAGGGTCTATTCCAATCAGCGATGGCAAGCGGTTGCTTGGAATTGTAACAGACCGTGACATTGTCATCCGCGGAATCGCTGCTCAAGTTTCATTGGATAGATCTGTATCTCAGATTCTCACTTCAGACTTAGTTACTGGCACAACCGATATGTCTATCAAAGACGCCGCTGAGTTAATGTCCAAACATCAAATTCGCCGACTTCCGATTGTGGAAAATGATCAGTTGATCGGCATCGTTTCACTGGGAGACATTGCCGTCAGGGACCGCAATGAAGATAATGCCAGTATGATATTAGAAGAAGTTTCTGAATCTGATGACACGCGACTGCACTAGCAAGTGATAAAATTTAGAGGGGCATGTCCTTTTGGAGGATATGCCCTTTTCTATCGAGATACATAATTTTCTATGCATATAGAGAGCGGAAACTTAATTGCTTCATAAAGTATTAAAGTAAAAGAAGTTAATGCAATGACTAACAGTTTATATAATGAATTCTTATCTAAAGAAGGTTTCTTATTGAAAAACTGTTGAATTATACGAGGATAAAAGGCGGCATCGACAAGAACGGTAAGGTGTTTTTAAAAGATAGATACTAAATCGATAAGTTAAAGAGGTGGGCACTTGCACAATCAAAAACGAATTCGGGATTATGGGGTGGAAATCGGCAGTATGAAGCCAGGAGCGTTAAACGCCATAACAGATGTAACAGGCGTTACCGTGAGCCATGTCACATTGAGTGACGGCAATATGCAGACAGGCGTGACGGCCATCCTGCCGCATCAAGGAGATGTATTCCACAACAAGCTGATTGCTTCAAGCCATGTCATCAATGGCTTTGGGAAAACAATGGGGACTATTCAGCTGGCGGAACTCGGTACGCTGGAAACGCCCATTGTCCTAACCAATACTTTAAATGTCGGCACAGCAGCCAATGCTGTCATTGACTATATGCTGGAGAAAAACCCTGATATCGGGAACACGACCGGCACGGTAAATCCGATCATCGGCGAATGTAACGACATGTTTCTGAATGATGTGCGAGGCCGCTTTGTCAAAGAACAACATGTGCGGCAGGCGCTGGACCAAACCAGTGTGGAATTTGAAGAAGGTGCAGTCGGAGCTGGACGAGGCATGTTGTGCTATTCTCTGAAGGGTGGGATCGGTTCCGCATCGCGCATTCTGGAACTCGGGCACGGAGCATATACGATCGGCGTTTTGGTGCTGTCGAACTTTGGGATGCTGAGCGACTTGACAATCGGCAGCAACCCGATCGGCAAGAAATTGAAGAAACAGATTCTGCAATCCTACCAGGAAGAAGACAAAGGCTCGGTCATGGTCATTGTAGCTACCGATCTCCCTTTATCTGAGCGGCAATTAAACCGCATGCTGAAACGGGCAGTGACGGGACTTTCCCGAACCGGCTCCATCATTACCCATGGCAGTGGAGAAATCGTTATCGGCTTTACCACCGCCAATAAAATTCCACACGCCAAGCCGCCGCAATGCCTGGAAATCAAAACCATTCACGAAGTGGATATGGACGAAGCCTTTCGAGCCGTTGGAGAAGCGGCAGAAGAAGCGGTGTTGAATTCATTGATCACTGCGGAAGCTGTGGTCGGACGGGATGGCAATGAGAGACCGACGTTAAAAGAATTGATGGAAAAGTTTGAATTATCACTCAGGAACCCTTAAAAGGTTCTTTTTTTCTTTGTTAAAAAAGATGGAAGTAAGAATTTAATTGCATAAAAACTAACGATCTTAATACTTTAGGTAAATAATTATATGGAATAAGAATGTCTCCTTAATGAGAGAGTTTTCAACTATATAAAGGGAGTATGTTAAATATACTTTGAATAAAAGGTATTTAACAATAGGGGGATAATTAATATTCCTACCTAAGTGAACATTTCTGACAGGTTTGAAATGCAAAAAAAATGTTAAATTAACGTTAATCTGTTTACAAGTTGTATAATTAATTGTAGGCTTATAGTGTTATGTAAAATGAATTATTTCAAATTAAAAGTAAAAAATATAGGATATAAGACTTTTTATCTAGTAAAAATAAAGAAGTATCATTAATGTTCTTTAACAATATTTTGTTGTGCTATGCGATAAGGATTCTCCGAAGGGATGAAGAAAATGATTATAGCAGATCCGATTAAAGAGATGACGGTGATTCTGGAGAAGGCGCTGGATGCCGAGGTGGAAGTAACCAGCAATCTCTTTTTAGTAAAAAAAATCAGGAATTTAATTGTTAAGTCTGACAACTCAAAGTTTTCGTTCAAGGTGGGTTGCGATATTACATTTCAAGCTATGCAGCAGTCAGGGAAAACGATCAATAATGCAGAAATTTTGCTCTTGCCATCAGAGCTTCCTGTATTTTTGTCTGCTCTGATCAACCATGCCAGTCCGTTGCCGAATAACTATTCCCAGCGATTGGTCATGGAACCGGATGTCTACTGCCTTTACCTGGAATCTCGGGAACTTCCCGAGATCTTCGCCGAACGTCTTGCTGCAGCCTTAAAGGCAATCGATTGTTAGTCTTCCTGCCTGGAACAGCCTTTCTGTTTTTAAAATTGTCATTGACTAGTGCTCAAGCCAACGAACAGTAAAGGGCGGTGTTCTCATGTATAAGAAATATTTCTCGTACATCTCGGCAGTTCTCTTGCTTTTGACGATGCTGCCTCTGACACTGGCAGCGATTCATTGGTTCCATGAACCACTTGAACTTCTGTTGAGTCTTCATCTTCATCTCCCTTGTTTTCTGAGTGGATTGGGAGTTTTGGCGGCGCTGATCGGCACAAAAGGCGATTTGAGATTCAATCTGATATTGTTGAATGTGCTCACATTGAGTTTGTACCTGATTTTCTTAACCGATTTATATTTTCTATAAATCCTTGACTTATACGAGTATGATCGAGCGGCTTACTGATGCGGCCGCACGATCGTTTGAAATAAACAAAAAAGATGGGAAACAGCGCAAACCCGCGCTGTTTCCCATCTTTTTTTATTCCTCAATAACAGGGCGCACCCAGAGCTTGGAAAAATCCACATAACCAAAATGGCTGATGGAAATGTTCATCAGGTCCACTGAAAAAGGGATCTGCCTTTTTTCATAATATAAAGGAAGCATGATGGATGATCTAATCAGTTCCTGTTCGATTTTCAGGTTTAATGCTGTCCACTCTTTAAAAGCGGTATCTGCGTATTGTTGCATATAGTTGCCGAACTGAGGCTGGGATTTCATAATGGCAGCCAATGGCGAATAGCCATTGGAAAGAAAGTGAAAAAACGAGAAATTCTGGTTCATTTCAAACACTTCACCGTGGACGAAAAGATCGGCTGTTTGGTCTTCTTTTGTATCCATCAGCTTGTCCTGAAAAGACAGCCACTGGATCTCTACCGGAATACCTTCGCTTTCCAAAGCTTCTTTCAGCCATCGTGTTGCTCCATTTGTGTAATTCGCCGACTTGATGACCAAGGGCTGTTCGATTTGAGGTTGTTTTGGCAACGGCAGCGAATAGGGCTGATCCTGCTGTCCAATCAGACAGCTCTGGTGATTGGCCATCGCCCGTGGATGAAACAGGCTGATCTTATGGCGGTGTTTGGCGATGGCGTAGTGGACATAATCGCGCACTTCTTGTCGGTGGATGGGCGAGTCCCGGAACGCATTCAAAATGACGACGCCGAACCCCGAATCACTTTCCACTTGAAACGTCTCTTCCGTTTTATCATTTGCCGAAGATCGGTAAGCAAAGTCAAAGTCCTCAGGCACCTGGATAAACTCTACGGTATCAAGCAAAGGGCGCTCCTTGAAATAATTACCAAATGCCTTTAATATCGTTTTTGATTCGTGATTTTCTTCAACAAAAAAGCTTCCGGAACCGATAGGCTGAAAAGGGGATTCCTTGTAGATGCTGGCATTGATCATGCCGAGCATCTGCAGGCAATAGCTGCAGCCGCCGGGAAATGAGATTTCGAGAGCATGTGGAGAAAGGGTTTTGATGGCAGTAACCGGTTTCCATAAAGCCATATAGGAAACATGCATCCGCAGCCGCTCCAAACAATCGACCACATCATCCGCAGTCAGAATCGAACCATCGTGGAAGTTGACTTCTTTTCGCAGGTAGAGGCGAAGCTTCGTTGGCGTCAAGTCCCAGCTATGTGCCAGTTCTGGAGAAACATGGCCGCGTTCATTGACTGACACCAAACGGCTATAGACCGTGGCGACCATATTGGCACTATGGACATCTGCCGCGTAGAGTGGATGGAGCGTCAATAAGGGATACTTCCTGGGAATGATCATCTTGTCGCTGTCGCTTTGGACGTAGCCGAAATTTGAACGGAATTTATGCATCAGACGCTGCTTGATTTCAGGTGACCAGCCGAATAACAGGTATTTGCCGGCGGCTTCGATAGACTGTTCTTCGATCAATTGAGTGAGTTGCTGTTCATAGACATCTTCCACATTCTTATGCCACTTTATATGCGAAGTATTTCCCCTGCCGCGGCCTGGAGTAAAAGTGAACCAGCCTTCGCCGGACCATTTGCGCAGAAGGCGTGTCGTCTGCTTGCTGCTTAGTCCAAGCAATTCGGCCAGCTGGTATTGCTTGATGTTGCCGGTTGGGACAGCCTGCCATAAAGCCAAAAGCATTTTTTCCATAAGGTCTCCTCCTAAAAGTGGACAAGATTTTAAAAATTGTCTATTTTTAGTATCCTTCGTCTAGTTTAATATACATAAGACAAAGGGGGCTGACAAGATGAAATGGAAAGACTATCCACAGAATATCAAAGTGCGTTTGATTACATCATTTTTTAACCGAGCTGTTACTTCAGCTGTCATGCCGTTCATGGCCTTATTTTTTGCGCAGGAAATGAGCAAAGTGTGGGCTGGGTCCTTTTTGATCATCACCGTCTTTATCGGCTTTTTTGTCAATTTGATTGGCGGCTATATTTCAGATCGTTTCCTGCGTAAAAAAGTGTTGGTATTGACTTCCTCACTCAGTGCTGTCATGTTCCTGTTGATGGCCCTCAGTTTGCTGCCGAGCGCAAAGTGGATTGGTCTGTTTGCGCTGGCTTATGTCATATTCATCATCACCAGCAGCTTGGGCCGGCCTGCGATGCATGCCATCATCATCGATTCCACGACTCCTGAAAACCGCAAGGCGATATACGCCATCGATTACTGGATGGTCAATTTGTCGATGGCCATCGGCGCTGCACTGGGCGGCTTATTGTATCTCAATCATCAAATTGAACTGTTTGTCCTCTTGACCGTAACGTCTGCCAGCCTGCCGATCGCCTACCAGATTTGGCTTAAGGATGAACGCGTCCAAAGCATGAAAAAACAGCATAATAACGTTCTGATCGATCTGCTGCAAAATTACAAAGTCGCTTTCCAGGATCGGCCATTCGTGAAAGTGGTGATTGGCTCCATGTTCATCTTTTCAGCGGAGTTTTCACTGAACAGCTATATCGGCGTCCGGCTTGCTGAAAGCTTCGAGACTTTCACCATCGCGGATTTTGATGTTGCAGGAGTTCGCATGTTGAGCCTGTTGAATATCCAAAACATGCTGCTGGTCGTCTGCCTGACTTTTATGGTCAATAAATTCACGGACCGTTTTCCCAAACAGCATGTTCTGTTGGTCGGGTTGTTGCTTTACAGTGTCGGCTATGTGACCATTACCTCAGCGAACAGCTGGTACTTATTGATCCTGTTCAATTTTATCGGTACAATCGGCGAATTGGTTTATTCTCCGGTCCGCAATGCGGAAATGGCGAATATGATACCGGAAGACAAGCGGGGCTCGTATTCCGCATTCTCCAACTTTTCTTTTAGCGGAGCGGATCTGCTGGCGCGTTCGACCATCATCATTGGCGCCTTTTTGATCCCGACGATGATGTCCGTCTATATCGGAGTGTTGCTGATGATCGGTATGCTACTGGTTTACACCGGATTGTTTGTCGGAAAATCCAGAGAAATGCAAGTGACCGAACCGAAAATTGTTTGAAGAGTTGGAACTGAAAAAAGAAAAATGTCAGGAGAGGTGTTATGGTCATAAGAAAAGCAGTTCCAGCGGACGCCGCACAATTGGTTGACCTCATGAAGCATGTGGAAGAGTCGAATTATATGCTGTTTGAGCCGGGAGAACGAAAAACTTCTGCAGAGCAACTGCAGCAGCGGCTCATTGCGATGGATGATAAATCGATTGTCTTGGTGGCGGAAGAGCAGATGGAGTTGAAAGGCTATTTGTTTGCGATAAATGAAGGCGTCAGACGGAAGCGGCATTCCATCTACGTTGCCATCGGGATCGTGCAGGAAGAACGTGGAAAAGGAAGAGGGACGCAGCTGTTTCAGTCTTTAGAGCAATGGGCAAAAGATTCGTCAATTCATCGCATCGAATTGACGGTGCTGGAGCACAACCAAGCTGCGGTTGCCCTTTACAAAAAGATGGGATTCCAAGTGGAAGGGCTGAAGCGGGATTCGCTGTTGGTCGGCGGCAACTATGTCAATGAATTGTATATGTCGAAACTGTTTTGATGTTTGGACTCACTCAGCAACAGGCTCTCCAACCGGTCAGAAAAACGGCCGGTGGAGAGCTTTTTTCATAAAACAAAGGCTTTGTACTGAAAAACAATTTTTCTGATGCATTTCAATCATATATTTGGTTAATGCTGTATTTTATCTGTATTTTTAGATGTGAAAAATGTAAACTACTAAAGGAAGGCTTTTGTTAGGAGTTGTATCGATGAGTTCATTATTTTTTTTCTTTCTTGAAAACATGGCCTTAATCATTGCCTTATTGTATTTAGCCTTAAAGGCAAAGGAATTGTTGTTCCCTGAATTGACTGAATCAAAGCTGTTAGTGGTATTGAGCATACTATTCATCGGTTTTTTGACTTTCTCAGTGATGTATAATCCTTATATCCATGAAGGGATGCGGCTTGATCTGCGGGAAGTTCCGCTGTATTTCATCTCTTATTTAGGAGGTTGGAAAGTAGGCATTCTGTCAGCGGTGTTTCCCTCGTTTTATCGCTATTCCCTCGGTGGTCCCACCGTAATTGAAGGCATTTTGCAATCAGTGGCGTTGCCGGTCATCATCGGCAGCCTGTTCCGTGATAAAAGAACCGTGAATAAGTTTTTTGTCTTACTGGATTTAAAACGAATGATGATAGGGTTGCTGGTTTTTGAAATACTAAAGTCTCTATGGATGTGGGCAACCACACCTGCAACCTTTTTGATCATATTCTCAATGATGCTTTTTGCCGGAATTGCCACTTTGGCAATGGGGATGATCGTGAATGGAGAAAATCATCATATCCTGATCCGAAAAGAACTGGAGTTTTATTCGAATCAAGATCCCTTGACGCATTTGCCCAATATGCGCTATTTCAGAAAAAAGGTACAGACTTTGGTTTCTCAGCATGTACCGGTGGCTATCGTCATGCTGGATGTGGATTATTTCAAAAACTATAACGATACGCATGGCCATCAAAAAGGGGATGCTGTACTCCGCTCGATTGGCCAATTGATGAGGGACTATACGCGCAATAAAGATTATGTGGCACGATATGGCGGTGAGGAATTCATCTTTTGTATCACAGATCCATTGGATGATCATGAAGCATTGGCGATTGTTGAAAGGGTCCGCGAGCAGATCGAGCAATACCCTTTTGAGGGCGAGGAGCTGCAGCCCGAGGGCAAGCTGACCGTATCAATGGGGGTAAGCCTGCATTCCTGCCATAAAACGCTGGACCAGCTAATCGGCGAAGCGGACCAGGCCATGTACCAATCCAAGCGGAACGGCAGAAATCAAATTTCAGCTTTTGCGGCAGAAGAAAAAAGAGAATCCCGAAAGATTATCTGAAGCAAGACAGCGGCCTTCCTCGAAGGCTGCTGTCTTTTTGTATAATCGTACATAGCATGCTGCTAAACCGGGTAGAAGGAACAAAGAGAACTTAACACTGAGTGGAATGTTTCCGGATAACAAAATGAAGATTGGAGGGAAGGCGATGGATCACAATCTGCAACAGGAAATGGCAGTTCTGGAGGCAGCGGCTGTCATATTGCTTTTCCTGGCGTTTCTGCTGTACCCACTGGCGGCTGCATTGACGAGCCTGCGCTATAAAGCATGGCCATTGTACCGGATTTTTCTATGGTGTCTCGGAGTTTTCACGATCGCGATTACGTTTACGGGACCTTTAGCCGACTTTGCTCAGGCTAATTTCGTCGGCCATATGTGGACTCATCTGCTGCTTGGCATGCTGGCCCCTTTGTTGCTGCTGTTTGCGATGCCTATGACTTTGCTGTTGAGATCGCTGCCTGTGCCCATGGCAAGAAACGTATCTGTCGTTTTAAAGAGCCGGCTCTTCAAACTTTTAAGCAATCCGATTGCTGCGTTTACCCTCAATATTGGTGGGATGTATGTGCTGTATCTGACCAATCTGTTCGCGTGGATGCATCAATCCTTGATTGTCTATGCCCTTGTCCATTTGCATGTATTTTTAGCGGGCTATCTATTTACCGCATCCATCATCTATATTGACGTAACATCCCATCGCCTGAGCTATCTGTTTCGTTCGATTGTCCTTGTGCTGTCACTGGCAGCCCATCAGATTCTGTCTAAAATGATCTATGCCGATCCGCCGGCTGATGTTTCACGGACAGAAGCGGAAATGGGGGGAATGGTGATGTATTATGGCGGCGATTTCGTCGAGCTGGTTATCATCGTGATCCTTTGTTATCAATGGTACAAGGCAACTGCTCCACGCAAGACGGAGCCGGCCGAGAAAGTGTAAAGAACTGGTTTTTGCCAGCGCCGCAAAACACGCCACTTTGCTGGTCTGTCTTATGCCCGTCAGAGCTACAAGGGCGCTTCCGCTTTTCTTTCTTGTCCAGGCTCCAGCAGCCAGATTCTCGGGTCATAAGCCACACTGGCTGTGCGGCAAAAAGCGCCGCTTCGCCAGTGCGTCTTATGCCTGTCGAATCTAAACGCCTGCTTCCGCTTTTCTTTCTTGTCCAGACTCCAGCAGCCAGCCCCTCGAGTCGCTTCAGCCTTACCAGCAATGGCAAAGAACGCCATTACCGGTAAGGCTTCCAGCGCTTGTCGTGGCTAGATGGCTGCCTCCACTTTTCTTTTTGTCCAGACTCCAGCGCCCAGCTCTTTGGGTCATAAGTCAACCCAGCTGTGCGGCTGAAAACACGCCGCTTCGCCGGTCTGTCTTAAGCCCGTCAGAGCTACACGGGCGCTTCCACTTTTCTTTTCCCCGGCAAAAGCTTTTGATTTGGGTTAAACTAAAGACAAGCGTTTAGATTCGAATAACTTGCTCCACTACATAGGATCGAATGGATTTGAGCATCACCATCATTAGGAGGCAATTCATGAATAGTTTTATTGTTATGCAAGGAGAGACTTATCAGGAAGAACACAATGCGGGTGTTCTTTGGACACCGCAGATCGACAAATCAGGCATGGTCCCGCATTCCTGGAATCGGATGCAGGAGTTGAAAAAAGGCGATATCGTTTTTCATTATGTAAAAGGTTTTTTTGTGGCCATCAGCCGGGTGCGGAAAGATTGCCAAAAAGGCATAAAACCGAAAGCTGCGGATGAGCAGCAACCAGAAAACGAAGAGGCATATATCGCGCGCACAGAATATCGGGAGCTTGAAAATCCATTATCCGTCAAAGAGTTTTTCCGGGATATTCAGCCATTGCTGCCTGTGAAATATGCAGCATTCCAGGAAGATGCCAGCGGCAATTCAGGCTATCTTTATCCGTGCAATGAAGAACTGGCGATGAAACTTTTGGAGCTTGTCAGCTCTTTGAATATTTTCACGTTGGAAGAGGAACAGCTGGAACTGGCAATGGAAGTGATCAAAAAAACCGAGCACAATCCATTGCTTGGGCTGATCGCGGAAGCCGAATTGGAAATTAAAACAAAAATGCGCAGGGGCAAGGAACAATTCCGTGAAAGCTTATTGCCTTTATGGAACGGTGAATGTCCGCTTTGTGGGATTGCCATTGGCGACGTGTTGAAAGCGAGCCATGCCAAGCCGTGGAAAGACAGTTCAGATGCCGAGCGTCTGGATCCTTTTAATGGGATCCTGCTTTGTGCCAATCACGCTGCGCTGTATTCAGCAGGACTGATCGCCTTTACAGGCGGAGGGCGGCTGCATATTTCGAGCCGGATCCCAGAAAAGGACTATCCGGTCTACGGATTGCGGAAAAACAGGAAAGTGCCGGTATTGCCTGAGCATGCCCCTTACTTGAGATGGCATAAACGGATCGTTTTTGCCGAACCGAGAAAAGTGAAACTGCTGACAAATCAGGAATAAGTCAGTTTCAACAGATAAGTAGGGCCGATCAGTGAACCCTTTTGAGATCCGTGGAAAGCAGACTGTTAAGGTGATTTAAAAATCTACTCTTCTATTTTGAATTACGTATGTCTTTTGGCGTATGGAATATGCTACACTAAGCTTAAGTGAATAATCATGCAGAAAAAAGGTGCTGATTTATCAGCATAACAGGGAACCCGGTTAGATTCCGGGGCTGTTTCCGCAACTGTAAGTGCGTATGAAATAAGAAAATGCCACTGTTCAGGTGATCCAAATCATCTGGACGGGAAGGTTCTTAGAGTAAAATGATGCACAAGCCAGGAGACCTACCTTTTTTTGAACGTATTTTTACTCTTCGGAAGATAAGGGAATCATACGGCAAAGTGTCTATTTTTGACTGCTGGAGTATGTCTCTGAATAGCTATGCCGCCGCCCTCTTTTGAGGGCGGCTTTTTGCTGTTTTGCGGGAGCGTTCAATGCAGTGGTGTTCACCAAACCAAAGTGAGGTGAAAAGATGATAAAAGACATGCGTTACCTTTGCTATCCGTTTATGCGTGAATCAGTATCCACAGTGGATTTTGAAATCAGGACGGATTCGTTGACCACTCGCATTGGGGAGGCAGTGTCGCTGACTGCTGATGTGGAGGCCGTTCAGCGGGATTTGCAGATTCTCCAGCCGATGGCCTATCACTTGAACGGCTCTGTGCGCGGCAAACTTGCCATCGGAGAAGAAGACCTGAACGCGCTGAGTGACATGTATGATTATTATGTAAACGTAACAAGGGACAAAATCGCTAATTTTGTTTTGCCGCAGGGAACGCAAGCTGCCTGTGTTTTACATGTGTGCCGCAGCGAGGCGAAAAAATCAGTTCGCGCCTTGCATAAAGTGAGTTTGGAAAGGGCGGTACCCGAGATCCTCTTTGATTACGCCAACCTTTTAGCCAATGTGCTGTTTACGATGGCTGTGTATGTCAATCAGCATCATGGCGTGGCAGAAATCCCGTTTGTCAGCAAGTCCTATCCAACGAGACCCAAAAAGAAAGAAGTGGCCAACGACTAATGAAAATAACCTTATTCAAGTATGCATCTATCGGAGCAATGGCATTAGCCCTTGGAGCCTGCCAATCCGACACAACTGAACCTGCCGATACGGAAACGACAGCTGAACCGGAGAAACAAACGGGTTACACTGTAACCGATGACCTGGACAACGAACTGACATTTGAAGAAGTACCTGCAACTGTGGTGTCGCTGATTCCGAGCAACACGGAAATTCTGTATGAAATCGGAGCGGGAGACAAACTTGTCGGCGTCACCGATTACGATAATTATCCGGCTGAAGCATCTGACGTGGAGCGTGTATCCGATTCTGTTGCTTTTAACGCAGAACGCATCATCGAAATGGATCCCGATGTTGTTATCGGCTATTCAACTGGCGGGCCTACAGGGTTCGAAGATCTTGAAGCGGCAGGTATCCAGGTATTTGTCATCGAATCAGCCCAATCTTTTGAGGATGTCTATGGTGATATCGAACAGATTTCCACTGTTATGGGCCTTGAAGACAAAGGCGAAGAGCTGAACAGCTCTATCCAGCAGCAAATTGAAGGCGTTCAGGACAAATTGGCGTCTGTGAAAGAAGAAAAGCAGCTGTATTTTGAAATCAGCCCATCTCCGGAAATCTACACAACGGGCCAGAAGACTTTCCAACAGGAAATATTGAACCACGCCCAGGTGGAAAACTTGTTTGGAGACCTGGAGGGATGGCCGCAGATTTCTGAAGAAGAAGTTATCGAGCGGAATCCAAAAATCATTGCCACAACGGTCTCGTATATCGAAGATCCAATTGACGAGATCAAAGCTCGCGAAGGCTGGAGCGATATTGAGGCGATTCAAAACGATCAGGTCTTTTTCCTGGATTCGGATATTACTTCACGGCCAGGACCAAGAATCGGCGATGCCGTTGAATTGGTGGCTAAAACCGTTTATCCGGAAGCGTTCGAATAAAACCGGAAAACCCCCCGCTATTTTTAGCGGGGGGTTTTTATGTGCACCAGTATTCTATTGAAGCTGTCTTTCGAGTGCATCCTGGTCGATGCCGAACTCCTCTTTCAGAACGCGTCTTTTATCGGCTGCCGACAGTTCTACCTTTTCTTTTTTTCCATTTTCTGAGCGTGTCAGCTGGCTGCCGGATAACGTAATCCGCCCATCGGCAGTTGCACGCGTCACCAGATCATCATGGGTGAAAGGAGAGGCTGTTGAAACTTGGTTAAAGACACAGCCTTCATGAAAATCAGCCAGTTTCTTTTCCTCAGTGGAAAACCGGTACAAAGTTTTTTCCTTCCCATCGGTTTCCCGGATCAACTCATAATAAACGTCATCCACTTGCTGAATGCGATAGGTGCCGCTATGGTCTGTATGACGTTCACCGCCGATTGGAATCGGACTGATGGTGGAGTCGCCGAATCCGGCATCGACAAGGTAAAGGGTGTCTAGCTCTACCAGGATTGCAGCATGAGTATCGGCTTTTGACCACGTGCCATCCGGTTTTTGGACAGTGGCGGAAATCAGTTTTGCATCAAATCCCAGCTGATCCAGCAGCCAGTGGAACAAGCCATTCAACTCGTAGCAATAGCCCCCGCGGTGATGGTTGACGATTTTGTCGTAAATGCTTTCGAGATTCAAGTAAATCGGTATTTTGCGGATGACGTCCAGATTTTCAAAAGGGATATTCTGCATATGCAAAGTTTGGAGTTCCGTTAAATTTTGCAGGAAGTTCTCTTGAATAGCGGCAGCCTTGAAACGGGTTAAATACTTTTCTTTATTCATGAATAATATTCACCCCTTTTTTAAGTTCGTTTGAATAACATAAAATTATTTAAAATAGGAGTCTGGGGAAAAATTTCTTTAGTTGAATGTGTCGTGAATATCGTCTTGTGTTATAGTGAATAAGTAGTGAATCGTAAAAATGAATGATTGGTTAAGCTGGTCAAAAAAATAGAAAGCAGGGTGATGAATTTGGTATCAACTACTGATGTCGCAAAACATGCAGGGGTATCGCAAACGACTGTTTCACGTGTATTGAACAAGCCGGATCAAGTTAAGAAGGATACGTATGATAAAGTGATGGCGGCAGTCAATGAATTGAACTATTCAGCCACAGGTGCGGAAGATGCAATTCCGGTGGCTAGAAACACGAAAACAATCAGCTTAATCGCAGGTCCCTTGGATGATCCGATCTTTATTGGCTCTGCTCCTACAATTATAAGCCTTGCGAAAGAAAGAGGCTATCAGGTTAATGTGCATTTTGTTACGAAAGAAAACGAACACGAAACCTATGACGCCGTTTTTTCCAGTAAAGCGGATGGCTTGATTTTGACCTCGGTCCAGCTTGATAAAGCAGTTCATGAAAAGTTGGTACAGTCAAAAATTCCCTTCATCCTACTAAATTCGAGCTATCCCGGCAGCCCGCACTCTATCGGGCTGAATAATGTGGAAGCAGGGTATCTGGCAGCAAGCCACCTGCTGGACAACAAGCATCAGGAAATTGCCTGGGTAGGCGGACCATTGAATAATCCCACTTATAAGGAACGTTTTCTTGGATTTATCCAAGCGCTCCAGGAAACTAAAAGCAAAATCCGGAAAAAACGGCTGGTGGTAACCGATCCGGACAAAGCGTCTCTGTTGAGAGCGTTCGAGGAGCTTCAGGCCTTGAAGAAAAAACCAACCGCCATTGTGGCAGCCACGGATGAAATTGCCATTCAGCTATTGGATTTCTATCATGAAGCAGGCTATCGAATCCCAGAAGATGTCAGTGTCATCGGCATCGGCAACTCGGAAATGGGGCAGCATTCAGCCCTTGGACTAACTTCCGTCGGCACGGCTGACAGCATCGCGAACCTTGGCCAGGAAGCCGTCAAAAGGCTGCTGGATATGTTGACGCTCGACCAGGACGAAACATTCAATGTGAGTAGGGAAGTACGCCTGCATGAACGGAAAACAACCGCGTCTCTATAATGGACTGATAGCATGAGAAAACAGTGATTGCATTTTCCGTGCATTATAGCCTTACCCTTGTAAAGAGCAACTGTAAACCAAAAAGAGCCATGCTGGAAGCAATTCCGGCATGGCTCTTTTTCGGTTTTGTCATTTCATTTCTTTGTGAGTAAACGGGCATTTTCCTTGGATCGGTTCGCTGTCGTCACCGATGAAAAATTGTTTCCACTCATTGTGTTCCGGGTCGCCAAAGTGGCTGATGTCGGGATGTGTCGGCAAATGATCCCATGCTTCTACGCGCTGGCGTACTTTGTCGCGCGACATGACGCCGCCTTTTTCCGTCCCTTTCAATCCTTCAAAGATCCGGCGCGGCTGAAAGCCAAGAACCATGGCATTGCCAAGGTCGCGGGTTTTCCGCTGCTTGTAAGCCGGGGTGTTGCCAAAGATGAAGATCGGCTCGCCCTGGAAAGTAAAGTCCCATAAATAATGGCCTGGATCCCGTGGGGCATCTTTTGGCCATTCCATTTCATCTTCGTCGTGCAGGTATTGAAGAATGTCCCAAAATTGCTGGCGGTACACATCCAGAGAACCTTCTTCCTTGAACGGTTCAACAAAGACGAACAACCCGTGGCGCTTGTGTTTCGGATCATTGAATAGGGTCAGAAACGATTCGACAGCGGCAGGCAAATTGCTCCAGTCCTGCTGGGTGATATAGGCGTAGCGCAATTCCCCTTTCAATTCCCCGCTCATCCCGAAGTAGCAAGGAAAGGTTTTATCTGTTACGGTTTCGTGAAAGTTCTTGTATTCAGCCAAAAGCCATTCCGGCAGATCGGTCCGTAGTGAAAAATCCTCTTTTGTCAATAAAGGTGAGTTTGTTGTAATCATTGTTTGTTCCTCCATATAGAAAAAATAGCGTCCTCTTTCATGTTCCCTAAGAAACAGCAGGCAAAACAAAAACGGCCTAGAAAAGTCTCAGCCGTTTTGTTTTGTTTAAAAAGCACCCGAGCCTCCGCCGCCCCCGCCGACACCACCGCCGGCAGACATGGAGCCTGTCCCGCTGGCCGAGGCGCTGCTGCTGGAATTGGCAGCAATGAAAATGCCCGTCAGCAGGACCGGGTTATAGAACACGCCAAAGTCTGCAAATGCCGATTCACTATAGGCGTTGGTGAAGCTTTGCGTATTGCGGTTTGCCGAGTTTTCATCCGCCCCCAGGACGTAGGCAAAAGCACGCATTTTTTCGTCCGGCGTCAATCCGTTCCATGCTGCCTCGTCCAGGTTTTCCATGGCAGCGCGCAGCTGTTTCCATTCCTGCCGGATTACGTGTCCTTCGTAAGTGATCGGAGAGTAGAAACAAAAAGCGATAAAGAAAATGCCGAACACGATGGAGAAAAACATTAAAACAAACAAGTTCAAGAGCCCGAAAAAGACAGCGGCTGCAAACAACGCCAGTCCAAGAAGTCCGGCTGTCCAGCGAAACACGGGGTGTTTGCCGTATAAATCATGCTGTTTCACTTCTTCTGCGACACCCTGTTGCCAGTCAGCGATCGATTCGTTGTAGGAGGAATGGTTTAGTTCGTTTTTCGTATAGCTTTCAAGATCTTTGGTTTCAAAGGTTTCACCATCGCCGACCTTATCGAACAGCAGGTCGATCAAGGCGGCTTCATGCGCAAATTCAGTGTTTCGGCCAATCAGCCGGAATTGCTCTTCTGACAGTTGTTCGACATTCTTTTTGCGAACCAGTTCCATCAAGGCAGCTGCCGTTGCAGCAGGGGTCAGGACAGCCGACTTGGTGAAATACAAGGTTGCCGGAATGCTCATCTTCTGCTTAGGGACGAAGAAGGCACCATCTGCCGGTTTTGCCTGTTGTTTGGTCTTGCGTGCCCGGTTCCAGGCCCAGGCAGCCATTGCCGCTAAGAGTGCACCGGCAGCTGGTATCAGCCCGTTGCCGATGGAACTGCCTGTGTCCTGTCTGGCTGCAAAAGCGAGGGCGTCGTTTTGCAGCCTCTCTTTTTCATCAGCCAGCTCCCCGCGGATCGCTCCGTCCTGTTGCGGCAAAGCAGGGAACAGCTCCGCATCAAAGACGACGCGGACATCTCCATTGGTGCCTTCCAGTACGGTGCCCATTTCAAACAGGACCGCGCCGTCGTTTTGCAGGCTGCCCGTTCGGTAAGCTTCGTCATAGCCGACAAAGTCCGTCTCGTCGGCCAGAGCGGGAGGGCTCACCGACACCGTCAGTTGTCCATATTCACTTTCATTGCGGTCATCGAAGAAAGGCCAGTAAAATTCAGCGCCGTCTTCAAATTTCTCGATCGCCTCCTGAATTTCGTAGCGCAATTCGATTATGATGGTTTCATCGCCGCCCGAACGAAACACTTTGTACAGATCGCCTTGACGTTCTACTTCTAATTTTTTGCCGTTTTCATAACCACGGAACTTCTGGATCGAAGTTCCTTCTTTAGGAGCGATTTCTCGTGTGATGCCGTTAAAATCGCCGTCAAACTCATAAGTGTGGTATTCCACTACCTCGACCGCACCATCCGCATTCACCTGCGCGTCGATTGTGACTTCAGTAATCGAATAGTCGACGGCCAAAGCCTGGATGGGAAACAAAATGAAAACCAGCAGCATCATTAAAATCATGAAAGGTTTTTTCTTGTTCATTTCCATCACCTCTTTCTTTATGTACGGAAACAGCAAGTAAAAGTTTCAGAAAGATGGTTTATCGAATTGCCGCATGCGGCAAAATCGCATGGACGCCTTTGACGTCATTGACCACTTGCGTGATATGCAGATCGACTGCCACACTCGATAGGGCTGCTGCTTCAGTCCGGGAGATGTTATACAGTTGCTCCATAAAAGAGACCATCTCAGCGAGTGCGCCGGCCGCGGCCTCGTTGAGGTCCTGGTCGAACCCGAAGGTGATCCATCCGGCTGGCGTGTTTGCACGCGGCATGGACAGTTTCATGTCTTCGTGGAGGACCAGCGTGATATCAACCAGATCCATTGGGCATTCAATCGCGGTTCCAGAGCTTTCCCCATCTCCTTGAAGCGCGTGGCCATCGCCCAAGGAAAACAGCGCCCCGTCCACAGAGATGGGCAGAAACAGGCTGCTGCCTGGCACCAATTCCTTGCAGTCGATATTGCCGCCGAAATAGCCAGGAGGCTTTGTCGGAAAGCTGCCGTCTTCAGCGGGTGCTACGCCCATCAGCCCAAGAAAAGGGGACAAGCCGACTTTAAATTCCTGGCTGCCCAATTCGCAGCTGCCGGTCATTCTTGCTGCGTCCAGTTTCCAATCCACCTGCAGCCGTTCGCTGTCGGTAATGTCCAGTTTGCCATTTTGCCAGGCCGGCAGTCCACCCGCCCAGTTGCGTCCATACCAGCCGGGAATCAGCTTGTTGGTGCGGACTTCCAGCACCATGCCAGGCTTGGCGCCTCGGATTGCAATAGGGCCGATGATCGGATGGGCCAGCTTGTCTTCGTTTTCGCGCGATGTAAAAATTGTCCGTTCCTCAGTTTCAGAAGCCGAATAACCCCATTGGATATCGATTGTCTTCAACTGGATCGTATCCCCTGAGTCGATAATCAGAATGGGCTCGTAGTCTCGATTAAAGGAAGAATGAAGCTGGCTTGAATTGAGTGGTATGGAATGGATCACAGAAATGCCCCTTTCAATAAAATGAGTTTTCACTTATTCTTCTGATTATACTAAAAAACTTGCTGTACGGACAAAAAAGGGTGTTGCTGTGAAGGCAGGGAAGAGCAATGGGGAAACCAAAAAAGAAAACCATTTATAACGGAAAGCCAACCTGTGCCTAAGCAACTCCACTAATGGGATTTTGAAAGGGCGTGTTCAAAGTGGAAATCGAAAATTTACTGAGAGTTCAGACCAGGCAAGAATTAAGAGCATGGCTTGAGGAAAATTCAACTACAAGAAGGTGTTGTTGGGTATTGGTCACTGTGACAGAAAAACCGAATGCCCTTCGGTATCTCGATGCAGTTGAGGAAGCCTTATGTTTTGGGTGGATTGATGGAATAATGAAGAAAATAGCAGAAAACGAACTGGCTCAAAGGCTTTCGCCAAGAAAAAAATCCAGCAATTGGACCGATTTGAACAAAGAAAGAGTAAGAAGGCTGGAAAAATTAGGCTTGATGAAAGAGGAAGGATTGAAAATTCTTCCTGATATGCGGCCGGAATCTTTTATGGTAGATAAAGAAATTGAAGATCGCCTGAAAAAAGACAAGCAGGTATATGAGAATTTCCTGAAATTTCCTGAATTGTACCGCAGGATCCGAATTGATAACATACAAGGCTATAAGAAGGACGCTGAAATCTTCAATAAAAGATTGGACAAGTTTATAGAAAAAACGAGAGACAATAAAATGTATGGCCAATGGAATGACAATGGCCGCTTGATCGATTATTGAGGACTGAGCTGATCACGGAATTCAACATCGCTGCTGTCTATCTATACCAAAGGCGGATTTAATAACGATGCCATTCTGCCAGGACATCGCCGATCTGCCGCTTGTTGATCACCAGATCCGCATAGCCATCGAGCGGTGTTGCTTCCCGGTTGACGATGACCAGTTTCGCGCCATGCTCCTTGGCGATGAGCGGGAACTGGTTGGCAGGGGTGACAGACAGCGAAGAACCGAGAACAATGAACAAGTCAGCCCGGCTTGCTTCTCCAAATGCCATTTCGAAAGCTTGCTCCGGCAGCATCTCCCCGAACAGCACCACAGAAGGGCGGAGGATGCCGCCGCATTCACAGCGGTACGATCCGTCGAGGAATGTTTCGCTGCTATGGGTAGATCCGCATGATTGGCAATGGACCTTCCGCAAAGTGCCGTGCAGCTCGGCGATTTTCCGGGTGCCGGCCAGCTGATGGAAGCCGTCGACGTTTTGGGTGATGATGGAGTCGAGCCGTCCGTCGGTCTCCCATTCCGCTAAAATGCGGTGGCCGTTATGCGGTTCGAATTCCTTTACACCCAGAACGCGTTTCCGGTAAAAGTCGATAAATTCTTCGACGTTCGTATTCAGCGCCTCGACGCTTGCGATCCGGCTGGGATCTTTTTGCTGCCACAGCCCTTGGTTGGCTGAGCGGAAGTCGGGCAATCCGCTTTCGGTCGACATGCCGGCACCGGTAAACACAACTGTATGTCTTGCATTCACTAGCCAGTCTTTGATCATTCAACTCACTCCTCTATAAAGCGCCTTTCAGGTCTGTTTATTGTTTCGGCCATGGCCGTGCATCCGCTTCAATGACTCCCAGCAGCTTGCTTCGGCGTTCCTGCAACTTTTCATAAGCCTCGCTATACTCCTTGTCAGGAACGAGAGGGATTCCAGCTTTGCTGAGATATGTGAAATCCGGCAGATCGGGTACATTTTTTGACGGTTTGTAAAAGGATTTGTTGAGTGTCTCCAGATAAAGCTGCACACTAGAACGCGCTTCTTTCAGTAGCAACCGGTTCGGGTGGCGGTCTATGGGCACGCCGAACTTGATGATGCTCAGCGCTTCGTCAAGAACCACGACCGCTGTCGGCATGGCCGATTGATTGTTTGCTGCGTGGTAGTAATGCAGTACGGGATAAGCGATGTGCTGGGCCGTTAAGGTGCTTAACTGCTCCGAATAGGTATTCAACAGCGAATCGATGTCGTGAAAATCACGGCCATTCCATGCGCTTTCCACCAGTTCTTCCGCGGAGTTTCCCACGCCGTGAATGCTGGCGGCGAAAGAACGTTTGACAGTAACCGCACTTAAAATGGAGATCAAGTAGGTCACGCCAAAGGTGATGAACAACATTCCAGTACCGGTTGCGAGAACCGTGAAGATTTGCCAAACTCCTTCTGTGGGGGCGAAATCGCCGTTGCCCAATGTGAAGATCAAATAGCCCGCAAAATAAATGCGATCAAACCACGAGATTGGGTCATTTCCATGAGAAGGCGAAATGGAGCCCTCGAAACCTGCAAAAACCAAAGTCCAACCTATCCACAGTGTGGCGATCCACATCACAAGCGAAGCGCTTAAAACTAATGGGCCAGCCAAACTCAAAGACTTTGAATGGTCACCTGCAATCATGCGGAAAGCTCTCCAGACGAACGATGACAGCCGATCAGTAACCGGTCCTGCTCCGCCATCGATCCACAGCGTTGTCCAAGTAAAGTCGACAATGCACAGGACAATCAATAGAATTCCAAGTACCAAATAAAGTGTATCCAGAAAAATCATTCCTTTCAGACAGAAGAATAATTGACTGTCAAAAATAAGCCATCTCTTTCCATAATAAAGCTTTTAGTGGGCAATGTATAAGTTAACGATCTACAGCCAAAAGCATTTCAAGAAGAGAATATGCTGAAATGTGATAAAATAAGAGAGAAAAATAGCAAGAAGGGACGTGCAGCAGATTGATCAACATTCGATCGGGTGCCCTTTTTGAAAGAGCACCTCTCGCTTCAAAAAATATTAAAACAGCACTTTATATAGAAAACATCGTCATTTTAGGCGATTCTGTGGCCTATGGCTATGGCACCAAAGGCGGCATCGCCAATCACTTGAAAGAGACCTTCCCGGCAAGCAGCATCACCAATCTCGGCATCAACGGATTAACCAGCAGTGGGCTGGTCCAGAAAATGCGGACAGATTCCTGGCTTACCCCGCTCGAGACAGCCGATCTGGTCCTGTTGAATATCGGCGGCAACGACCTGCTTCGCGGGTTCCGTGATGGTGGTGCAAAGGGCTTGATTCGCCAATTTGCCATCCTGAAACGCACCTATCGCCAGAACCTGCTTGAAATTTATTCGCTGCTTCGCCAGGCCAATGATGGCGCCATCATCGTCCAGAACAACTTATACAATTCCATGAAAAAAGAAGAACAGTATTTCGGCTTCACCAACCTGCTGTTCCGCTTATGGAATACGGCGATTGGTGAAAAAGGAGTCATTGTGTCCAAAACAGATGCAATGGGGAAAAATCCGTCCATCTGGCTTGATTCCATCCATCCTAATGACGAAGGTTATAAACTTATGCATGAATTGTTGATGCATACCTTATCCACGACAGGCTTCACCATTCATTCAGACAAAAAATAGCAGGCGCTTTCCAAACCGGTGGCTGCCCAACAAAAGTGCAGGGATCTACTGTGCTTTTTTTTTTCTGAAAAGGATTGCTGACTGAACATGATTTGATGATAATAAAGAAAATCATCAATAAAAAGAACGGAGGAGTGGATGAAAAAAGCTGTCGTTTTCTGTATATTTCTGGCTTTGCTGTTGCTACAGGTTTGCAGCAAGGAACCTAATGAGGTGGAGGAGGATGAACCATTGTCTGAAATTGAAGGAAGTTGGGAAGGCGCAATTCAAGTGCTCAATCAGCCATTGGCAATCACCGTCTTATTCGACGGACAACAAGCTGCAATCTCTATACCTGTTCAAGGGATAGTGGATTTCCCGCTGACAGCCATTGACTTTAACGATCCGTCGATTCATTTTGAAATGAATATTCAAAATCAGCAGCTCCTGTTCGATGGCACGCTGGAGCAAGAGACGATTGCCGGTACGTTCACGCAACAGGGACAAAGCTTTCCGTTCGAGCTGACTCGAGCCGCCGCATCTGCAGAAGAAGTAACTGGCACAAAAGTAGAGATTAAAGTGGCAAGCGGCACCATGAAGGGGCTCATCCTAACACCAGAAGGCGAAGGGCCGTTTCCCGCGGCATTTAAAGGAATAAATTTTGCCGGTGAAGAAAGTAAAATAAAAACTCTTTATTTATCGTGTTTTTTTGATAAAATAAGAAGAGGAGATGATTAGAAGCTTTCGCAGATAAAGCCGGTCGCTCTGAAAAAGGGAGGAAGAGTCAATTTCTAATAATTGGTTATGGTTGCCGGTATTGATTTTTTTGATGAACTGCATCCGCTATGCAGAAACGCTGATGCATCGCGGTCTGGCTTCTTACCAGGTCATTTTGTTCTCATTCAGTATCATCGGCATCGTATATTTGCTGTGGGTCATTTACAAAGGAAAACTAGTGCGCAATAAACCAACCGGCAAACGACATTTCAAGATTTGAACACCGGTACCAAAAAGGTTTGCCCCATCTAGATGAGGGGCAAACCTTTTTGGTTTTTCGGGGTTAAACCGGATAATATTCGTCATCCAACAGATTTTTCAGCGCCTGTTTTTCCAGGTTGATCTCACTCATCGTGCGGACCCCTGTTTGGCGGATCAACAACAGCGGTAAACTCCAGCCCTGCAGCGCATGCTGCAGCATAAAAGCGCTGACGGTTCCGCTCAGGAATGCCCATTTCCTATTGACTGTGAGCGTTAGAATAGAAGACGACAGGGCAAGGGAAGCCATCGCGACTTCCAGGACTCGTTCGGTGTCCCATTCGCCCTCGAGCTCGGCAATGCGTTCCCTGATCGCTTCCGGTTCCTGGCGTTTGAATGTATTGATGCGGGCTTCGGTACGACGTTCGATCTGTTGATTGATGTGGTCGGGGGTCGCTTTGTTGATTTTTGTCTGTGTTGATGGCAATGCCTGAATTTGCGTGTCCATAGTTGATTCCTCGCTTTCGCTGTATGGTATTAGTATTCCGCATTGAGCATCGGCTAAACTCTTTATCACTTTTTAACTAGAATAAGTGAACAAAAGCATTGGCTTCTGGCATTGCTTAGGCAAGTTACAAAAAACGTTTCAAGCGGACGTATTCCGAAAATGGAGCACTGCTTATAATCGTGCAAGCTGCATGATCCACATACTTTGTACCCGAAACTAGAACTGGTTTACGGAATACCCAAACAGAGGAGTACTGTCAGCATTAATTAGTTCAACGTATATTGCTGCCGTATTGTTGTTGTACACAAACGCTTTATACGGTTTTTAATGGTTCAGCAATGGGCAAATCACAGCGATAGCTGCCGGAATTCGGCGTCCAATGCTATAATTGCCTGGAAAAGTCCAGAAAGTTCAAGTGCCGCCGTTAGTGTTCATGAGCAAAAAAGGAGGAATTGCGATGATTCGTGTGCTGTTTGTGTGTCTAGGAAATATCTGCCGGTCACCGATGGCGGAAGCCGTTTTGCGGGAGCGGCTGTTTGAAGAAGGCTTGTCCGAAAAAGTGGAAGTGGATTCGGCCGGGACGGGAAACTGGCACATCGGCAAAGATCCACATCCGGGAACGCTGAAAATCCTGGATGATCACGGCATCTCAGCCAACGGGATAAAAGGGCGCCAGCTTCAATGGAAAGACTTTGATGATTTCGACTATGTCATCGGCATGGATCGGACAAATATTGACGACATCCGTTCGATGCTTGGCCAGCCGGACCATCCGAAAATCCTTCGGTTCCTGGACTTGACCGATCACCTGAAGGATGTGCCGGACCCTTATTTTACCGGTGACTTCCAGGAAACGTATAAGCTGATCGGTGAGGGCTGTGAGGCGTTGCTGATGAAAATAAAGGATGACCATAATTTGTAATCCATCCAAAAAACGGCCAGGAAAGGTTTCCTGGCCGTTTTTTGGATGGATGTTATCTTTCAAATTGTGCCCACACCTCCGGCAGCAGGTCCGTCAATTCATGCGCCAGCAAGGTATGGGGAGAGCGGTTCTTGGTCCATTCATCTGCGCAGGCTCCGTGAAGATGGACCGCGTTCAGCACCGCATGCTTCCAATCAGGATGGCAGCACAGCATGCCGAGCATCATGCCGGTCAAGGTATCGCCGGTACCGCCTTTGGCCAGCGCACTATTGCCAGTCGGGTTTGCCCAGACTTCGCCGTCCGGAAAAGCCACAATGGTCTTTTGGCCTTTTAAAACGATGGCGGCGCCTAATCTTTTCGCCCAGACCCCAGCGTAATGAGCCCGATTTTCCTGCAGGGCTTCGACTGCTACCCCGGTGATTCGGGAGAATTCGGCAGGGTGCGGCGTCAGGATGATTGGTGCCTTCCGCTCAGGATAGGTCCGCTTGCTTAAAGCACCGGCGTCCAGAATGACCGGCATTGCGCTGCCAAGAAGAACGTTAACGGCGTCTTCGGTTAATGCATCCGGATGGGTACCGGGGCCGATTGCAGCGGCGCGGTAGGAATCGGTCGGTTCCTGCTGTTGTGCGATCCGCTGCAGGCCGTTCTGCAGGTAGGTCGCTTCCGGAAGCCGTGGCACTATCATCGCCATGGCACCGGCCTCTGTGGCAATGACCAGTTTGCCGACGCCGCTTCTCATGGCACCAAGTCCTGCGAGCAATGCGGCGCCCGGCATCTCTTTTGTGCCGGCAATCAATAAAGCCGTGCCGTAGCTTCCTTTGTGGCTGTCCGGGCCTCTCCGGGGGAGCGTCGGTTTTAGCCGCTCTGCCGTCCAGTAACGGGGAGTGTCTGTTGATGGAGACATAAGTGTTTTCCTCCTGTCTGCAACTCGTGTTATTGTTTATGTTCTTCACATTACGCAATTAATTAGAGAATTGCAAAATTATTCAGGAATGGATTTTACCAAAAAAACATCCAATCTGTAAGCCTAATGGTAGACTATTGTTAACATGGCCAATTGGCTGTTCAAAAAGCAAAGGGGATGGATAGAATGGAAGACAAGCAACCGATTCGCTTAACTGAACGCATGCACTTGATCGATGGGTTCGATTTGGGGCTGCCCGAACGGACCGGCACCTATGTTATTGACGAGAAGGAACTGACGCTTGTGGACACAGGGCCCAGCCCTTCTGTCAAATATGTCAAAAAAGGGCTAGCCGATTTGGGGTTTGCGCTCGAAGACGTCAAATACATAATCGTCACCCATGTCCATCTGGATCATTCCGGGGGAGTGGGCCTGCTGCTGCAGGATTGCCCGAACGCCAAAGTGGTGGTCCATCCGAAAGGCGCCCGGCACCTGGCTGATCCAAGCCGCCTGACTGCCGGCGCCCGGATGGTTTATGGGGAGCAGTTTGATCGACTGTTCGATCCGATCGTCGCCATTCCCGAAGAACGCCTGCTTATAAAAACGGAAGGAGACCGATTGGAGATCGGCCCAGGGTGTACACTGGAATTTTGGGACACGCCGGGTCACGCCAACCATCATTTCAGCATTTACGATCCTGTCAGCAACGGCATTTTCGCAGGGGATACAGTGGGCATCCGCTATGACCAATTGGTGGGGGAGGGCATCGAGTTGTACCTGCCTTCCACGTCGCCCAACCAATTCGATCCGGAAGCTATGCAACAGGCCATCGAACGGATGTCCAAGGCGAAACTGGACGCCATCTATTACGGGCATTTCAGTAAAACCGATCATCCCGAGCTGGCACTGCGCCAGTCGGAAGAATGGCTTGGGGTATTTGTTGAAGAAGGAAAGGCCGCCTTTGCCGCTCAATGGGAGCCGGCTCAATTGGCGGATCGTTTGTTTGACCGAATTCAGGCTTATTTGAGAACCCTAGGCGTGCCGGACGACCATGAAGTTTATCCGTACATCCGGATGGATATGCAGGTCAGCGCCATGGGAATAGTGGATATGCTGTCCAAACAACAACAAAGATAAACCTGTGCAATTGCACAGGTGTTTTTTTACGGGCAAATGCAGGCGGGTTTCCAGGGTTTCTTTTGCTGAATGAAAATCGGAGCAGCTATTCTATGGCAACAGCAGTCAACATGAATTGAATGGGAAGATGAATAACGACAAAGAGAATAACGTGAACCACTTCACGCGCCGGGGAAAAATATCCTTCCGACGAATGAATAACTGCATCTATCCGAATAAAGACGGAACTTTTCTTTTTGTGTGAATGAATAAAAAAGAAGATGGTTGTTTTGAATTTCTTGGCTCCATGAATGAATAACTCTGTTTTGTTATGAGAGATTTGAATGGTGCAATTAAATTAGGTTTGGCTGTTTACCTTTCCACCTCTTAAGGGTAAAGAAAATAGCGTGCAGTTGAAGAAATCGCCATTTTTCACCCACATTCCGAATTTGCGGGCGTCTAATGAATGGAAGTTATCAGTGAGAGGCGGAATTTTAAATCATGCAATTATTGACAGAGAAAACGGCTTTTATAACAGGTGCAGGAAAAGGTATCGGGCGGGCGACAGCGTTGGCTTTGGCTAATGAAGGCGTCAATGTTGGACTGATTGCCCGGACAGAAGCGGATTTAGTGAAGCTTGCTGCAGAAATCAAGTCGCTGCGGGGCCGTGCCGCTTATGCAGTGGCGGATGTTTCTGATTTAGAGCAAGTGGAAGCGGCAGTAAAAAAATTGACAGCTGAACTTGGAACTGCCGATATTTTAATCAATAATGCCGGCATCGGCAAATACGGTCCGTTTTTGGAATTGGATCCGAAAGAGTGGAAGCGGATCATCGATGTCAATTTGATGGGCATGTATTACGTGACCCGAACTGTGCTGCCCCAAATGATCCAGAAGAACGGGGGAGACATCGTCAACATTTCCTCAAGTTCGGGATTGCGTGGGTCAGCGGGTTCAAGCGCCTACAGTGCTTCGAAGTTCGGGGTGCTTGGCATGACAGAATCGCTGTCGCAGGAAGTCCGCAAGCACAACATTCGGGTTTTTGCGTTGACGCCGAGCCGAGTCGTTACAGATTTGACGTTCAAAGAAGGCGAAACCGAAAAGGAGAAAGAAAAGTTCATGCAGCCTGAGGATTTGGCTGAATACATGGTGGCACAGCTCAAGTTGCATCCGCGTATCTTTATTCCGACATCGAGCCAATGGGCAACCAATCCTTTTTAATCCATAAAAAATGAGCCAGGGAGAAAATCCCTTGGCTCATTTTTTTATTTGGTGGAAAGCTTTGTTACATAGTCTTCTACTTCCTGGGAATTGCTCAACGCCAGGATGCGGTCTGTGTGCTGTGCCATTTCGGCTTTAGAAAGCTTGCTGATTTGCGAGCGGGCTTTCAGAATCGATGAAGCACTCATCGAGAACTCATCCAGGCCAAGGCCGAGAAGGATCGGGATGGCAATTTCATCTCCGGCCATTTCTCCGCACATGCCGGTCCATTTGCCTTCACGATGAGAGGCGTCGATGACCATTTTCACCAAGCGCAGAATGGCCGGGTTGAATGGCTGATACAAATACGACACGCTTTCATTCATGCGGTCTGCGGCCATTGTGTACTGGATCAAGTCGTTGGTGCCGATGGAGAAGAAATCGACTTCTTTGGCGAAGGTATCGGCCATAACAGCCGTCGATGGAATCTCGACCATGATACCGACTTCGATTGTTTCACTGACTTCCACGCCTTCGGTTTGCAGCTTCGCTTTTTCTTCCAGCAGCAAGGCTTTCGCCTGACGGAATTCATCAAGTGTCGCAATCATTGGGAACATGATTTTCAAGTTGCCATGGATGCTGGCGCGCAGCAAAGCACGCAGCTGCGTTCGGAACATATCCGGCATTTCCAGGCACAGGCGGATTGCGCGCAAACCAAGGAATGGGTTTAGTTCTTTTGGCAGCTCCAGGTAGGACAGTTCTTTGTCGCCGCCGATGTCGAGTGTCCGGACAACGGTCGGTTTGCCCTGCATGCCTTTTAGGACAGCGGCATAGGCTTCGACTTGTTCATCTTCTGTCGGGAACTGGTCACGTCCCATGTACAGAAACTCCGTACGGTACAAGCCGATCGCTTCACCGCCGTTATCCAGGACGCCGGCAATGTCTTTTGGCGTGCCGATGTTGGCGCCGATTTCAACAGCGTGGCCGTCAGCGGAAACGGTCGGTTCGTTTTTCAGTACGGCCCATTCTGCTTTCTGCTCGTCATAGGCCGCTTGTTTGTTTTTGTATTCTTCGATGACGCTGTCTTCCGGTGCGATTAAAATCGTTCCGTCCAAGCCATCCACAATGACGATGGTGCCGTTCTGGATATCCGCCATTGCGGTTTTAGCGCCGACCACGGCCGGGATTTCCAGCGTGCGCGCCAGGATCGCCGAGTGGGAAGTGCGTCCGCCGATATCGGTGATAAAGCCTTTGACGAACTGGGCGTTTAACTGAACCGTATCGGAAGGGGTCAAATCTTCCGCAATGATGATGACTTCATCTGAGATCATGCTTGGGCTTTGGATGCTGACACCGAGCAGGTGGGCCAATACACGTTTTCTGACGTCACGGATGTCCGCGGCGCGTTCTTTCATGTATTCATTGTCCATCGCTTCAAACATGGAGATGAACATATCCGACGTTTCCTGCAGCGCAAACTCTGCATTGACCTTGTCTGTGGTGATTCGCTCTGTAATCGGACCGACAAGTTCAGGGTCGCTCAGGACCAGCAGGTGGGCACCAAAAATTGCGGCTTCCTTGTCACTGATTGTCTCAGCCGTTTTCTTTTGGATCACTTCAAGTTCGGCAATGGATTTTTCCAAAGATGAAGTCAATCGCTCCAATTCGCTGTCGACATCCGAAATTGTCCGTTTATCCACATTCAATTCCGGATTTTCTAAGCGAAAAGCTTTAGCGATGGCTATTCCATTCGATGCTGCTATTCCGGACATTGTTTGTGTCATTGGTTTGAAATCCCTTCGGCCTTCATTACGTCCGCTGCTTTTTCAATCGCTTCGTTTTCGTCTTCGCCATCCGCTGCAATGGTCACCACTGAACCGCTTGGAATGCCTAAAGACATAACGCCCAAAATGGACTTCAAGTTTACTTTTTTGCCTTTGTGTTCAATCGTAATGTCTGACTTGAATTTTGACACCGCTCCAACTAATGCGGATGCCGGACGTGCGTGCATACCTGCTTCATCTGTAATTGTAAATTGTTTTTCGACCATGATAAATTTCCTCCTTTAATGGATGCAATCATTTTTGTTTATTCGCTGACCGAATGTGACGGTTTTTGAGCGAATGGGAATAAAAAATGACGTTTTTTGATTGCTTATGAACGATTATGATTGATTGTGGAAGCGATTTCAAGTATTATCTATTTAACAGAACTTTTACTCTATTAAAGAGAAGGTGATAACTTGCTGACCAACGAACGGCATGCCTATATTTTAGCGCTGCTGGAAGAAAAACAGACAGTCAAAATACAGGAACTGGTGGAATCGACAGGTGCATCGGAATCAACCATCCGAAGGGACCTGACCGATCTCGAGCAATCGCAAAAACTCGAACGCGTTTTCGGCGGCGCTATCCTGCCAGGGCGGAATCTGATGGAACCCAGCATTTCGGATAAATCCACACGGTTCCTGGAAGAGAAAATCAGGATAGCGGAATATGCCTCCTCGCTCGTTCAACAAGGAGACAGCGTATTCCTGGATGCCGGCACCACGACCTTTCAACTGATTCCGTTTCTGAAAGACAAGGATCTGGTGGTCGTGACCAACGGATTGACACTCGTCGAAGCCCTTAACGAACAAGGCATCACCACCTACTTGACCGGTGGTTTGATGAAGCCGCGAACGGGCGCTTTTGTCGGTTCCCACACGATCCAGGCGCTCCAGAACTACCGGTTCGATGTCTGTTTCCTCGGCATCAACGGATTCCACCGGGATTACGGCTATACCACACCGGACCCCGAGGAAGCAGCCATCAAGCAGCTGGCCAGTTCCTTGGCGCGAAAAACCTATGCGCTCGCTGATCATTCCAAAGCCAATAAAATCAGTTTTGCTAAAATTATGGATTTGGACCGCGCAACTTTAATTGTAGATGAAATTTCCAAAGAAGCCAATGCTGGGCTCGAAAAAAAGACAATAGTAAAGGTCGTGACACCATGATATACACCTGCACGATTACCCCTTCCATCGATTACACGGTATATGTACCCGAATTCGAAAGCGGAAAACTAAATCGTTCTGAAGAGGTTTATTACTACCCCGGCGGAAAAGGCATCAATGTTTCCCGTGTGTTAAAGCGGTTAGGCGTCTCCAATCAGGCGCTCGGCTATGCCGGAGGCTTTACGGGACACTATATAGAAGAGTTTCTAAAAAATGAAGGCGTTGATGCAGATTTTATCCAAACGGCGGAAATCACCCGCATCAACGTCAAAATCAAATCGGACAAGGAAACTGAACTTAACGGGCCGGGACCTGAATTAAACGAGGCGCAGCTGTCGGCATTGACTGAAAAAGTGCGCAGGATGAACCGGGGCGACTGGTTTGTATTGGCCGGCAGCCTGCCGGGATCGATTCCAACGGATTATTTCTCGGAACTGGCGAAAATTTGCCAGGCCAACGAGGTCCGGTTCGTGCTCGACACATCGGGCCCGGCGCTAAAAAGTTTGGTGGCTACTCCGGTCTTCCTGATCAAGCCCAACCAACAGGAATTGGGCGAGTTGTTCGGTGTGGAAATCACCAGTCTTTCAGAAGCTTTCCATTATGCCAGCAAGCTGGTGGCACAGGGCATCGAACATGTCGTCGTTTCCATGGGTGGAGACGGGGCGTTGCTGGTGACAAAAGACACGACCTTGATCGCCAAAGCTCCTCAAGGTACCGTCGTCAACACGGTCGGTTCCGGCGATTCGCTGGTCTCCGGGTTTATCGCCTCATACGCGGGAGATTTGGATCCTGCCTTGGCGTTCCGTTATGGTGTCGCCAGCGGCAGTGCGACTGCCTTCCGTTCAGATCTATGCCGCAAGGAAGACGTCGACAAGTTGCTCGGTGAGGTAGAGATTTATCCATATGACGAAAAGGATGTGACAAAATGAAAATCACTCAGCTTTTAACAGAAGAAACCATTATCTTGAACCTTTCCGCCACAACGAAACAAGAAGTGCTGGAAGAGCTTGCCGGACAATTGGACCGCGCCGGCAAATTATCGGACAAACGTGCATTCACGGCAGCTATCCTGGAACGTGAAAGCCAAAGCACGACCGGCATCGGAGACGGCATCGCTATTCCCCATGCCAAGTCTTCCGCCGTCAAATCCCCGGCCATCGCTTTTGGCCGCGCAACCGATGGACTCGACTTTGAATCGCTCGACGGCCAGCCGGCCAACCTGTTCTTCATGATTGCAGCCACTGAAGGCGCCAATGACGATCATTTGGAGGCGCTGTCACGCCTGGCCACGTTCCTGATGGACGACAAGTTCCGCACGAACATCCTCGCGGCCCAGTCGAAGCAGGAAGTGTTGGATGTGGTATCCGCTAAAGAGGCTTCCCTGGATGAACCGGAAACGGCGGCGGAAAACATTCCGGCTGACAGCACACAGAAGAAAATTTTGGCGGTCACCGCCTGTCCCACCGGCATTGCCCATACTTACATGGCAGCTGAAAAACTGAATGAACGCGCCAAAGAGCTGGGCATCGCTCTGAAAGTCGAAACCAACGGCTCGAGCGGCGTGAAAAACCGATTGACTGCTGAAGACATTGCCGGAGCGGATGCCATCATCGTGGCAGCAGACACCAAAGTGGAAATGAGCCGTTTTGACGGCAAGCCCGTCATCCAGACGGCGGTCGGCAAAGCGATCTACGAAACGGACAATTTATTGAACCGTGCCGTAGCAGGCGATGCACCGACCTATAAGCACGACAAATCAAAAGACGAAGCAGATGCAGGGGAAACCAAAGGCGGGTTCTATAAGCACCTGATGAACGGCGTATCGAATATGCTGCCATTTGTGGTCGGCGGCGGTATCCTCATTGCCATCTCGTTTTTCTGGGGCATCAACGCCTCAAATCCTGACAGTCCCGAATACAATGAATTCGCGGCCATGCTGAGCACCATTGGCGGCGGCAACGCGTTCTTCCTGATGGTTCCGGTACTTGCCGGTTTTATCGCCATGAGCATTGCCGACCGTCCCGGATTTGCACCGGGTATGATCGGCGGTTTGATTGCCATCACCGTCACCGGTGTTGAAGAAGCAAGCGGCGGTTCCGGATTTCTGGGCGGCTTGATCGCCGGTTTCCTGGCAGGTTACGTGACGCTGTTGGTCAAAAAAGCCTTTGCTGGCCTGCCGAATTCCCTGGAAGGCCTGAAGCCGGTGTTGTTCTACCCGGTCTTTGCGATTGCCATCACCGGCATCATCATGATGCTCGTCAATCCGCAGCTGACCAAAGTCTACACAACGATTTCCGCTTTCCTTGAAAGTTTGGGCGGCACGAACCTGGTGCTGGTCGGTTTGCTGCTAGGCGGCATGATGGCCATCGATATGGGTGGTCCCATAAACAAAGCGGCCTACACATTCGGCATTGCGATGCTGGATGCGCAAAACTTCAACTTCATGGCAACGGTCATGGCGGCCGGAATGGTTCCGCCGCTTGGCCTTGCACTTGCTACGACACTTTTCAAGAATAAATTCACTAAACCGGAACGTGAAGCCGGCAAAACAGCTTACGTCCTCGGTGCCTGCTTTATCACAGAAGGCGTCATCCCGTTTGCGGCAGCTGATCCGGCACGCGTCATTCCAGCTTCGGTAGCCGGAGCGGCGGTTACCGGTGCCTTGGTCATGCTGTTTGACATCGGCCTGCGTGCCCCTCACGGCGGCGTGTTTGTCATCGGCCTTGTAGATGGAGGCGTTCCCAGCATCCTGCTGTATGTGTTGGCCATCATGGCAGGCGCTGTCGTTACCGCGCTCCTTGTCGGTTCTTTGAAAAAACGTGTGCCAGTAGCCGCATAAGCAACAACCGCTTCAGGAGACAACAAACCTGGAGCGGTTTTTTTGTGCCCATAAGCAGAAACGGAAAAATAAATCTCTCTGAAAATGGAATTCGTGACTGATTTCAACAGGAATTGGGTATTGGATAATACATCTAGAACAGCGGATATCAGAGCGATTTCAGGATAATCGATGAGAAAGAGGTGAACAAGCCGATAACAGTGATTGTCCGCATAGAATCAGGCATTGGCTCGGTGTCTCAGGGGAGGACCGGTCAGTGAAAATAAGCAAGGTTTTTGGGGTCATTCAACCAGGGAAACATTGAAGAAAGGGGCAACACGACCGAAAGGAGCGGCTGGCAATGAAAGTGGTAAAAAATACAGATTTTTTCTGCCATTTCAATAGTGCTTTCTTTCACGGAGACCGTCTGTTCATTGAAAACCATATTGCAGATGATGTCGTGTGGACGATTGTCGGTTCAGAGCCGATTACTGGGAAACAGGCATTTCTCGATGCGGCATTTGGGGTGGAGGACGGTTATAGGGATGTAGATTTCACCATCGATATTGCTGTTGCTGCCAACGGGGAGGCTGCAGTCAAAGGAACGATGAAAAAGAAGGGACTGGCGGATAAGGCGAAAGTTTACGCCTACTGCGATTTTTACGTAATGGAAACGGAAAGCAGCGAAAAAGTAAAAGAACTGACCACCTTCGTCATCGAATTAAAAGAATAAATACGTTACGGATGCTAAACCTCTATTGCATAATAGGGGTTTTTAAGTGGGCTGCAGGAGAGAGAGTATATGGAGGGTGTAAAATAATAAATGTAACTACTTACATAAGGGTATTTGATAACCAGTTCAAAACAGCCGACAAGCAGAAATATGGGAACGGAAATCCGAAGCAGTCACTGAATTCACGCCAAAAACCAGCTGTTGCGACACCTAGAAGCGGGGGATCTGTGCTTCATAGGCCGAGACACCCGCCAGTCTGTGATGGAGCATTTGGTTAGGGGCCGGTCAACCGGACAGGTGCACAGGCTTTTAGAGTGAGCCGCATGACTGTTTGTGGTAAAATAAAAAAATATTAATAATCAATGGAGGGGTGACTAAATTTGACCATTGTCTGCTTGATTCGCCACGGTGAAACGGATTGGAATGCACAAGGGAAGATCCAGGGAAAAACCGATATTCCCTTGAATGTTGCCGGCACACAGCAGGCCATGCAATGCGGGGCGTATTTAACCGCTGCTGATTGGGATCTGATCATCACGAGCCCGTTGCAGCGTGCTCGGCGGACAGCTGAAATCATCAATGCAACATTGGAATTGCCGCTCGTTGAAATGGAAGAGTTTGCGGAAAAGCATTTCGGTGATGCAGAAGGATTGACCTATGAGGAGCGGGCTCTTACTTTTCCTGATCGGCTGTATCCGAATCAGGAAGATAATGGCTTATTTGCCGAACGGCTGGCAAACGGCCTGAAGATCATCAATGACCGTTATCCGGACCAGCGCGTCTTGCTGGTTTCCCACGGCGGTGTCATCAACGCCATTCTAGGCGAATTATCAGACGGTGAAATCGGCTCTGGAAAAACCAGGCTGCTGAATGCTTGCCTGAGCCATATTCAGTTTGACCAAAGCAATTGGATTATCCAAAACTATAACCAAGTCAGCCATCTGGTACCTTCGCTGAGTGAACGGTAAGTTTTGAAATTTAAAAAATAAAAGCAGCAGAGGCATCATGCCTCTGCTGCTTTTATTTTTTTCCAGCCGCTGCTTTTTCCTTATCGAAGCGGTAGACATAAGTAGCCAGCGCCCCCATGAATAAAGCTGAATTGAACCAAAAGACCAGGTCGCCCAGCATGCCGTTAAAAACCAGTGCGTTCAATGCTGTAATCGCATGCATAACGATGAGGAATAAAATTAAAATTGTCGCAGTCTTCATTGTTTCACTCCGTTCTTTTCCTCATTATAGACATACTGCCGATTAATTCAAGCGACTGTAAGGCGCATATCCAGGAAACGGAGCAATGGGACGTGAATGTTGGGCGCGCACATGGGATAATGACAGAGAGTCTGTCAGATTTAGAGGGGGAGCAGCCATGGTCAAATGGAAAGAAGAAATGGTGATCGATAGTGAGATCGAAAAAGTGTGGAGTTTGTTCAAAGATGACAACATCAAAAAACTGATGCCGAAAGTGGAAGAGCATATCCTGCTGGAAAACAGCAATGACCAGCTTGGTGCCAAACACGCCCAAAGCTATCATGAAGGCAGCCAGCTGCAAACCTATATCGTCGAGACGGTGGGCTACGAAGACCTGCCGGACAGGAAGCTCAAACAAACCCAATTTGATATGGGGCAGAGCTTTCAGGTGTTTTATTCGTTTACGCTATTGAAAGAAGGCGAAAACCATACGAGGTTTGTTTACGAAGGGTCTAACAAAGGCAAGGGGCTGATGGGGAAGGCGATGCTGCTGGCGGGCAGTAAAAAGACCCGCCACCAGACGGTCACCGCATTCATGGAGCGTGTACGTGACGAAGCGTTGAAATTATAAGGGGGTATTGGAATGGTCCAGTGGAATGAGAAACGTGTGATCGAGGCGCCCATCGACAAAGTGTGGGCATTGTTTTCAGATGAGCAGCTGCAGACCATTATGCCGCAGCTGGAGAAGCACCAATTGGTCAAAGGGCCACCGAATCGGGTAGGGTCGAAATACGCGCAGCAAAACCGGATGGGCAGCCGTTTGGTCAGCTATGTCATGGAAATCACTGCCTATGAGGATTTGCCGGAGAAAAAGCGCAAAGACATCGGTTTTGTGGCGGCAGGGCTTTTCAAGATTTCCTTAAGTTTTGCGCTGACCCGGATCGACGACGAAAAAACCCTATTCGTCTACAGCGGCTCCAATACCGGCGCCAATCTGTTCGGCCGTACTTTGCTGAAGCTTGATCAGCAAAACAGCAGCAAGCAGGAAGTGGAAGAGCTGATGGCACGGGTGGCAGCAGCGGCCGAAGAATGAAGATCTACATCATCAGATCTGTAGGGAGCGGCAAAACCACGTTGGCTCGCCAGTCTCTTTTGAACATTCCGCATTTTAAATCGGACAATTTTGTTTGGCAGCGGCAGAGCGGCGAAGATTTCCGCAATGCCGAACCTGTCAGAGATGCGCAGTTTCTTGCAGCCATCGGACAGTCCAACTGGATCATCGAAGATGTCCACATCGGCTGGACAGAAAGAGCGGTCCAGGACGCTGACTGCGTGGTTTTTATGGATGTCCCTTACCACACAAGAACGTTCCGTCTGCTTAGTCGCCACGACAAGCAGAAGACGGGGAGGGAACGGTCTACTCATAGGCCCAGTCTGTCCATGCTCCGGAAAATGTATGGCTGGAACCGCTATTTCGAAAAAATCATGAAGCCGGCATTTTGCAGCAGCTGGGAGTGGTCCAGGAAAAAACGACTATTCTTACAAACCACTAACAAACAAAAGAATTAATAGCAGACCTTGTTCAAGTTAATCTATAAATGTTCTTTTTTATTTACTATGTAACATACTACTTAAGGAATTATGATTAAAATCAAAACCGCCTACAACAAAAAACGAAAATCATCTTGAAACTTCTAAAAAATAAATTTAACATACCTAAAACTTTTCACTAAGTATTAAATTATAGCTTTTTGTGACAGCAGTCTGTAAAATTTTGTATTATGAAAAGAAAGGCAAGCAATGCTTTATCAGCTAGAGGGGGCATGGAACATGATACAGGTTTATGAAAAAGAACAGGTGCTGTGTGTGGAAGGAATTGTTGAAGAAACCCGAGGCAAAGTGTTTGTTTATCTGGTTGACGGCATGCTGATTGATACGGGTCCTGAAAAGCTGCAGGAAGAGCTGGTCGGCTTTTTCCAAGGCCATTCTTTCAATCAAGTGGTCTTGACGCACCATCACGAGGACCATACCGGAAATGCAGCGTGGCTGCAGCAAAATCACGAAATTCCATTCTTTATTCATCCGCTTGGCATCGGAAAAATTAAAGTGGAGGGGGAATACCCCAACTACCGCAAAATCACTTGGGGCAATCGAGATGCTTTTGATGCATCGCCGCTTGGTGGGCAGATCCGCTCACGCACACTCGAGTGGCAGGTCATCCATACACCGGGCCATGCAGACGATCACGTGGCATTGTTTCACGAGCCATCGAGGCGCTTGTTCACAGGTGATCTTTTTGTGTCACCGAAAACACGTGTCATGATGAAAAGCGAGTCGCTCCCGCTCCTTACGTCATCCCTGCGCACCTTATTGGCATTGCCGTTCCAGTCGGTGTTTTGCAGCCATGCAGGCTACCTGGAAAACGGGCGCACGTTGCTGGAACAGAAATTGCAGCACCTGGAAACCCTTCAACAAAACATCATTCAGCTCTATGAAGAAGGCATGCACCCAAGCGACATCGATCGTCAGCTTTTCCAAAAATCTTATGCGATCGTCCAGTTTTCGGAAAGGGAATGGGATACCAGCCATATCGTTTCTTCTGTCGTTGCAGATCATGATTTTAAAAAGAGTCGGCATTGAAAGGACAGGTGTACCATGAAATTACACTTGTTTACGAAGTCGAGTTTGAAGATTGTCGCCTTTTGGATCGCGATTTCTTTGAGGTGATTGAAGAAAGCAAACTAACCACAGCGAAATGGGTCGGTTTGGAAGAACTATCACTTAAAGAGACGACACTGTATCCGGTCGGTCTGCTCGGCCTCATCCGAAAGGCGCCGGAGCCCGTCGAACAGGTACGCTGACCCTTCAGGTATATCCTTCAGTGATTCAGGAACATTCAGAGAAATTTTGGTATACTGAAGAAATTAAGCCTGCCTGTTGCGGGTGAAGATTGGTGTTGAAAGGAGAGTGCCTCCATGAACTTTTTCATTATGTTGCTGCAACTGCTGGCAGTGGCCCTATTTATTTATTACGTAAGTGGCCGTTTAATGGGTTCCAAAGTCAACTTCACCAAAAGAATTCTTTCGGTCTTGTTGGGGGTCAGTTTAACAACCTTAGTTTATTGGTATTCTTATCTGCGCTATACGGATTTTTTAAACGAAAACATCGCTTTTGCCGTTACGGACGCCAGTTCCATCATCTGGATCGGCAGCATGCTGCTGATCTCGATGCTGTTTTATCTGTTCTTCGAGCTGTTCGATCCCATCGAGCTCGGGGAACGGGGCGAACGCATCACCGGACAGAAGTTCATCATCCACCGTCTCCGGCATCGATGGCGGCGCCAGAAACGCTTGAGCCAAGTGTTGGAGATCGCTGTCAGGAACGGCTTTTCCCGCACCATTCGCTATGCCCGGCACCGGGAAAGCAACCGGGATTTCGCCATCGCTTTCCGGGATACGCTGGAACAAAGCGGCGGGATTTTTATCAAGTTCGGGCAAGTGCTGTCCACACGCACCGAGTTGTTTTCACCGGTCTTCATCGAAGAACTGGAGACGCTGCAGCAAGATGTCAAGCCCCTGACTAATGAGCAGGTTACTATGATTTTAAAAAACTCCTTATCGGCGAGTGTGGAAGACGTCTTTTCCGAATTCCAGATGGAGCCACTGGCTGCGGGCTCTATCGGCCAAGTGCACCGGGCCGTCCTGAGAACAACGCAGGAAGATGTTGTGATCAAATTGCTGCGTCCGGAAGTCAAAGGCATCATGCGCAATGATTTGGACATTCTCGTCGAGTTTGCCGATTGGGTCGCCAGCAAATCAAAATGGGCAGAGAACATCGGCTTCCGTGAACTGGCCATCGGCTTTGCGAACGGCCTGCGCGAAGAAATCAATTTTGAAATCGAAACCCGCAATACCATCCAAATCGCCAATGCCCTGAAAAAGAGCGATTACCAGGTGAAGATTCCGCATGTCTACCGGGAGTACAGCAATGACAACCTGATTGTTATGCAGTATTTCCAGGGCAAGAGCGTTTCCAGGGGACAGGATGTCTTTGAGCACTTTGATGTCGACCAGAAAGAATTCGGGCGAACGGTGCTGTTCTCCTTTTTCGAACAAATGCTGTTTTCCGGCATATTTCATGCCGATCCGCATCCGGGCAACATCTTTATCGATCAACAGGACGGCCTACCGATTCTGCTGGATTTTGGTGCTGTTGGACGGCTGGCCGCTCCGCAGCAGGACGGATTGAATCTATTCATCATCGGTGTCCAGCAAAATGACGCAGAAGTCATTTGTGACGCCATCAACGTCTTGGTGGAAGACAATAGCCAGATAGACCGCCAGAAGCTCGAACAGGCGGTTGGCCAATTGCTGTTGAAGATTTCCTACGTCGACAAGATTCAGACCGAAGAACTGATCCACTCCATGTTCGATATCGTGCGTGAATTCGGCTTGGCGTTCTATCCCTCTGTCGGTATGGCACTCCGGTCCTTGATCAGCCTGGACAGCACGCTTCACACCATCGACCCGAAATTCGATATGTTCACTGAAGCCAAGGTCTTTGCGAAAAAATACAAGACCGCTGTGTTGAAAAAGCCGTTCAAGGAGCCGCGTGAAACGAAACAGCGACTTGAAGAGGAACTGGCGCTGCTGATTCCGGAAATGATGAAATTGCCAAAACGGGCCGATCAGCTGATCCAACGCATCGAAGGCGGCAAGATCATCCTGCATCATGACGTTTTTTCCGATAAGCACAACGCCAATTTTGTCCTGCAGCTGTTTTCCCGTTTCGTTTTGCTGATGTCCGGCATTACTTTCGGGCTGATCTCAGCGGCCCTGCTGGCCATTGCCCAGTTCATCAATCCCGAGTACGCCGTCTACCTGAACACAGCCGCCTATTCCGGATTGTTCCTGTGTGTCATTCTGCTGGTCCGGTTGTCCATTCAGGCGATACGCGATATGAAACGAAGCACTACGTAAAAAACTGCATCCTGAAAAGGGTGCAGTTTTTTTATGGATGCTATTCTGGACTATAAGCAACTGTGTTTTTTCCAAGTATGGATAATTTAAATGAGTTGGATGTATTTAAAGCTTTGTCGAACAAGACCCGTCTGGATATACTGAAATGGCTGAAAGAACCTGAAAAGAACTTCCCGAAACAGCAGGCGCATTTGCCGAAGGAGGTCAGCATCGAAGGTGGCGTTTGCGTCGGGGACATACAAGATAAAGTGAATTTATCTCAGTCCACGGTTTCGCATTATCTGTCCATCGTGCAAAAGGCAGGATTGCTGGAAGCGGTACGGTATGGGCAGTGGACGTATTACAGAAGGAACGAAGAAACCTTGGCTAAAATTGCAGAATTCGTGAAACAGGAGATTTGATTCCGAATGGGAGGCAGATCTCTGTCTGCTTTATATATCGATTATTCTAGATATATCTATATTGATTATCCTCAGTCTTTTGTGAAAAGAGTGGGGACCATACCATCTAAATAAACTACGAAGTTGGAGTGAACCGTTGTATGGCCGCACGTGCACAGGAAGATCTATTGAATACGAAACAAAAAATATTGGCATTTACTTTAACTTTATTAACCTTCGTCATGGGAACGAGTGAATTTGTGATTGTCGGGCTGTTGACAGAGGTCTCGAGCGATTTGAATATCACATTGGCAACAGCAGGGACGTTGATCTCCGGGTTTGCCATAGCCTATGCCATTGGCACGCCGTTATTGACGGCCTACGTCAGCCGTTTCCTGAAATATCCGTTGATGCTTTTATTCATTTCCATCTTCATCATCGGTAACGTCATCAGTGCGTTATCAGGAACTTATGAACTGTTGATCGTTTCACGAATCATTACGGCCGTTGTCAGCGGTGTCTTGATCTCTTTATCGATGAGCATCGCGAGCGACACGATGCCGGTGGGATCAAAAAGAAGAAACGGTGAAAACCCCCGCATACCAAGGTTCGGGATTATAAGAGATATAGACACCCCGCGAGCTGCTGGGTGTTTTTTGTGTCGTTAAGCTAGTAAGATTAGTAGGACAACAAAGGTGGTGAAGTTATGAGGAAAAAAAGCGTTGGTATCATTATTTTCATTCAACTTGCGATGACGATTTTGCTTGTTTATGATTTTTTTCCACAGTTGAATATTCCTGTTGGAATACCCGAAATCATGGTATTGGGAATCTTGCTGTTGTTGGTGTCTGTGGGCATTCTTAGCAGCAGGTTGAATAGCAAAGACGTAAGAGGAACCTGGGTCTGGCAGTTGGCATCAACGGGCTATTTATTTTTGTTGATTGGCATACTTACAATGCTGGGGGGCGTTTCACAAACAGAAATTTCTTTCCAGAATCCTATTTTGTGGGTAGTACTAGCTATTTCTGTGCATGAGATTCATCAGCAAAAGAAAAAGCTGAAATCAGCAACCGCACTTGATTAAGAGGAGTGAAGCCCGGTTTTACTGCATGGGTAAAACATTTGTTGATTAATTAAGCTCACTAGTCTGTAATCATTAAAAAGGGGCTTGATGCATCAAATGCACACTTAGAGAGTTCCTGTGAGATAAGTTGCTAACGCGTGTTAATATCAGCTGCTGATGGCTAAGAAACGTTTAGAGACTTATGCAAAGCTTGTCGCGTTGAATAGACATGAACATAACAGTACAAAATAATAATGGCTGGTTGTGATCATACCGCTTAATAATTAACTGAATTGGAACAGTTGAATACGGAAGTACGGAGAACTCATAAGAAATTCCATAACAGAATCTCTATACTAAAAAGCAGAATACCTGATAAGAGGAGAGTTGGCAGCCAAAAGACATTTTTCTTTAAATCTCATTTTAGTTTACATAATATAAATTATCGGAAGTAGTGTTTCACTTAAAAAGTATACTCAAGACAGTGAGACGAAACCGATTTTTAGGTTGATTTTGAGTGCTTTTGGCTTATTTCACGGATTTCCCACTATTCGCTGTTTTTATGCAATTTCATTGACTGCTGCAGATTTACTTGTTGGATCTGTTCGCTGAAGAATTTTTATCTCGCCAGACAAAATTCTTCAGCAATTTTAGTTTTTGACAGATCCAAACGTAAATTGGTTTCTCGAACAGACTTTGCATAACTGTGTACGCATAAGCGTGAATTGATTACATCACCAGCAAATTCCACCGATGTCCGTCCAAATCCGCAAATCCCGCACCGTACAATCCGTCTCGTTCGGTTGGTTCACCAAACACAAATCCGCCTGCTCGTTTCACGTTGCCAATCGTCTCATCAAGTTCTTCTTTGGTATCGACTGAAATTGAAAACAACGCTTCTGTCGACTGATCGGTGTCCGTCAGTGCATTGTGCGTATAGCTTTTGAACCGCTCCTCCTGTACCAGCATGACATGCACCTGATGATCGCCCACGACCATTCCACCCATTTGGTTGTTGTCCTCGCCTTGCTCCATGATTTCCATGCCAATATCATTGAAAAACTCTCTTGATCGGTTTAGATCTTTGACCGGTAAATTGATCCACAGTTCTTTCATGATTTTCACCTGCTTTCTTGGCAAAGATTCCAGCGCCTTCAGTCAAATCTGCTGGCCAATCACCGCCTTTTTCATTTATTCACTTCGAGTCTAGCTTAATTATCAGAATATTAACACTCAAAACCCTCCAGTTTTCAGCAATCTGGAGATAAAACCAGCACTTTAAGTTTGTTGGCCACCGCCCTTTTCCCCTAATTCCTCCCCAACTTTGAAACCATTTCCTGTTTGTAACGTATTTAAAGCAGGCAACCGGGATGAAATTCTTATGGGCATGCTCCGGGACGACTACTATAGATGGTGAATGTGTCTGTGCCGCTCCACCAAGCAACCAGCTTATTCCCTCTAATCTGGTGATTAATTGGTTTCTAAAGAATTTTTTCTATCAATTCTTGCCAGATAGGCCTTCTTTTTAACGGAATTTACCGGTATTATACAGCAATTCTTATTAATTCTTGTTAAACTGGAAGAAAAGCAGAAATGAGCGATTTTTTTGTCTGAAGCCAAAAATGAAATGACCGATCTTTTCCGATTCCATACCATTCAGCATTTTTTGTATCCGCGTGGTCAATCCCGGCATCAGCCGCTCCACCGCCATCCTGACAGCGTTGAATTGCTGCTGGTGCTGGAAGGAAGCGTCCATTGCCACATTGACAACCAAGCCTACTCCGTCCCGCCTGGCACGGTTTTGCTCGTACAGCCTGGCTTGTGGCATGAGCTAAAGTTTACCACCGCACAACAGCAAAGCGGTTACCGCCTGTCTTTTACAAGAAAGCGCTCCACAACGCAGGCTCTAGAGGTGGCATTGCCCCCTGTTATTTCTATCAGCGACCTTAAAAGACTAGAAGCGCTTTTCGTCGGGCTCCAGCAGGAAAGCGCTCAGCCGCAGGCAGATTCGAAACAGCTGGCCCATTACCTGATCGGCTTGATTTTGACGCTGTTAAGCCGTTTCGCAAGCAGCTGGTGTACCCCCTCCTCCAAGAATGCAGAGGCGACCGTCCAGGAAATTAAACGTTTTATGGAAGAAAACCATTGCCGCTCCCTAACACTGGAGGGCCTTGCCGATCGGTTCTGCTTGAACAAATACCAACTGGCACGGCTCTTCAAGCAGCATACCGGCATGAGCCCGCTGCAGTACATCATCTCCCGCCGCATGGATACGGCCAAACAGCTGCTTGCCACCACTGACAGCTCTGCAGCTACGATCGCCGGCAGCGTCGGCTACAAAAGCGAGACGCAATTTCAGGCAGCGTTCAAAAAAGCGGTTGGCATTACGCCCAGGCATTACCGGCTGGAATTCAAACAGAAACCGTGAATTCCGATTGCGAAAATATTTATTTGTTAAATTAAAATATAAATGGCATTAGTTAGGAAAATACTCTATCATACATAACAAGAAAGCATATTGTTGTAAAGAACGGCACGTATTTATCCAACTGCCAACCAGCAGTTGAAGTCACCGGGAGGACCAGATTAGTGAAAAATGACAAACACCACAGGAAAACCTCCACAATTAAAGAACTGTCCTCTTCAACTGACTTGCTGTACAAAGACCTTTTTGATGGAATGATCCAGCAGGCACCTGTCAGCATGTACATACTGAACGGTTGGGCTTATTCCTATGTGAATCAGCAGTTTTGTGAACTGGTGGGTTACAGCGAAGAAGAACTGCTAAGTGGCCGCGTCACCCTGGATACCTTAATTCATCCGGAAGACCTGACCATCATTCAGGCCCGAATTGTAAACGACTCCAACATTGAGGGTGCCTATGCACGCTACCGTGTCAGGGTGTTTAGAAGCGACAGACAGCTGCGCCATGTTGAAATCCATTCATCCAGAAAACAATGGCAAGGCAAAACTGTCCTGTTTGGAACCGTTATTGACATTACCGCAGAAGTAACCGCCAATCTGCTGGTAAAAGAAAATGAAGAACGGCTGAATTCCCTTTTCACCTACAATCCGGATGCTGTATTCACGTTCGATACCGACGGGCAATTTAAAACGGCCAATCCAGGATGCGAAACGCTGTCCGGCTATTCAACTGCGGAAATTCTTCAATTAACGTTCACGCCTTTGATTGTTTCAGAAGATCTGCCTACTGCCCTGCTTCACTTCAGCAATGCGTTGAACGGCATTGCCCAAACCTATGAAATCGCCATTATCCGAAAAGATGGAGAAAAGCGGAATCTGCTGGTCACCAATTTCCCGATGAAAGCAGGCGGAAGCATCATTGGCGCCTATGGCATCGCCAAAGATATCACGGATGAAATCAACTACAAAAAATTGATGGAAGGGCTGGTGTTTTTCGATCCGCTGACACGGCTGCCGAACCGCAAATTATTTGAAGACCGGTTAAAACAGGCGATCGAAAGCACTGAATGCGACAAACTCCAACCGGCAGTACTGTCGTTGAACCTGGATCGCTTTAAATTCATCAATGATTCGTTCGGCCACCAGTTTGGGGATGAATTTTTAAAAGGGATCGCACAACGGCTTTTGGACAGTGTCGACGGGAGTGACACCGTGGGACGGTTTGCAGGCGATGAATTCGCGGTGCTGTTGCCGAACCTCGATCAGCAACAGGTTTTCCAGCTAGCGGAACAACTCCATGAATCCCTGGCCAAACCTTTTGAGGCACTGGGCCATTCCGTCTCCATCTCGGCTAGCGTCGGCATCGCTTTCAGCATCGGACCGCAAGAAACCGTCGAAGCGCTGATCAAGAAAGCGGACGCTGCGATGTACTATACCAAAAAATACAAGACCCATCAGTACACGGTGTATTCCGAAGAACTGGATCAACAGTCTGCTTATCGGCTGACCATCGAACGAGAGTTGAAGTCAGCCCTCACGAAACAGGAAATGGTGCTGCATTATCAGCCCATCATCGATTTGAGGAGCGGCCAGCTGAGTGCCATGGAAGCCTTGATCCGCTGGAATCATCCAGAAATGGGCTTGGTGCCGCCCGATTGCTTTATTCCGGTGTCCGAGGAAACCGGACAAATCGTCCCCATTGGCCGGTGGGTCCTGCACACTGCCTGTACACAGAATCAAGCCTGGCAGGACGAGGGATATCCGCCCATTAAAATCTGTGTCAATATTTCAACCATCCAGCTGCAGCAGCCCAATTTCGTCCAAACGGTCAAGGCCATTCTGGAAGAAACCGGTCTGAGCGCCAAGTGGCTGGAACTGGAAGTGACCGAGAGTATTTTGCTGGTGGACACAGACCTGCTTAAATGCAGTCTGCAGAGCTTGAAAGAGCTGGGCATCTCCATGTCCATTGACGATTTCGGCACCGGGTACACGTCTCTCAGCTATTTGCGCCAATTTTCCTTTGACCGGGTGAAAATCGACCGCAGCTTTATAGAAGATATCAGCAGGGACCTAAACGGCAAAGCCATCACCGCCACCATCATTTCCCTGGCGCATCGATTGAACATGACCGTCGTAGCAGAAGGCATTGAAGACCACACGCAATTGGCTTTCCTGCAAGAGGAACAATGCAATGAAGGCCAGGGCTATTACTTCGGCCGCCCGCTGCCGGCTGAACTGCATGACCTGTCCACGCGATTCACGAAATGACCAACCACACAAAAAGACGACCATAGAAATTCGGTCGTCTTTTTGTGTGGTATTTTTTCAAGAAGGCGGCGCGCTGTCTTCCACATAAGCGTCGATGACCACCGGTTTCCGGCTAAGCTTGGCTGTTGCCAGCGCATCTCTCAACTCGCTGCGGGTCTTCGCAGTATAACCTTCCCCGCCGCAAGCCTGTGCAAATGCCGCAAAGTCGATGTTCGCCAAATCGGTTTCGGTCGCTTTGTTGCCCATTTCTTCCTGCTCGTGTTCAATGAGCTGAATTTTTTGGTTGTTGAACACCACCAGGATCATCGGCAAATCGTATTTGACGGCCGTAACAAAGTCCTGCATGCCCATGGAAAAGCCACCATCGCCGAGCAGCGACACCACCTGCTTGTCCGGATATGCCAGTTTCCCGGCAATCGCCCCCGGCAATCCGCAACCCATGGTGCCGAGCCACGCCGATACGACGAGCTGTTGCTCGGTCAGCTGCAGGTAACGCGCCGCCCACAAAGTCACGCTGCCTACATCAAGCGACACAACTGCATCCCGCTCCAAAATAATTTGCACTTCCGCGATGACGTGCTGCGGCTGCAGACGTTCTGTTTCTTTTGCCATATCTTTTTGTAGCGTTTCCTGCCACACTGCGCGTTTTTCTTGATACTTCAAAAGGAAGCTATCTTCCTTATTCCCTAAATGTCCAGTCAGCCAGGCGGCGGCCGGTACCAGCTCTCCGACCACTCCCACCAGTACCGGATAATACTTGCCGATGACTTTCGGATCGACATCAATTTGAATGGCCGGTGCGTCTTTTGGCAAATACTCCCGGTAAGGAAACGAGGTGCCCGCCAAGATCAACAAATCAGCTTCTTTCATGGCCTGTTCCGCCGTATCGGTGCCAAGCTGCCCCAATTGCCCAAGGTTATGCGGATGGTTGTCCGGAATGATGCCTTTCGCCGGGAAGGACGCGATAAGTGGCGCTTTCAATTTTTCCGCAAATGCAAGCACCTCGGCCGTCCCACCTGCTGCGCCTTTGCCGGCTAGGATCACCGGTTTTTTCGCAGCCTGCAACAATTTCAACGCCGACTGCAAGCCTTCTTCTCCCGCCCGGATGTTCGGTTTGACATAAGCGGGGGAAGTCAGTGCTTTGTCGCGCTTGATCTTGGTACCGAACAAATCATCGGAAACGATCAGCACTGCCGGCCCTGATTCGGCATACGCCGTCCGGATGGCCTGGTTCAGCATATCCGGCAGCTGTTCCGCTTTCTGGACGCGTCGGTTGTAGACCGTCGCTTCTTCGAACAACGACTCCATTTTCAGCTCCTGGAAGCTGTCCGTGCCGACCAGCTCGCTGCTGACCTGACCGACGATCGCCAGTACCGGTGTTTTGTCTTTTTTCGCATCGTACAGACCGTTCTGCAGATGCACCGCTCCAGGACCGGCAATCGACAAACAAACACCGATCTTGCCGGTCAATTTGGAATAGGCGGCTGCCGCAAGCGCTCCGGTTTCTTCGTGGCGAATCTGGATAAAGCGGATCGCTTCTTCTTTTCGCAGTTCTTCCATAAATTCATTGATGGAGTCTCCAGGCATTCCATAGATGTGGTCGACTTTCCAGGCTTTCAGCAACTCAATGGCGTGGTCCCCTGCTGTCCTGTCAAACATGGACATCCCTCGCTTTCAAAAATTTAGGCATAAGCCCTTATCTCTTGCTCCATACCTCCAGCCGTTCAGCATTAAACGTCAGGACAGGAAAAAGAGACCGTCGCCGCCTGCGGCAATGAAGCTCTTGGGCTTAGATGGAATCGTTCCGGCAGTCTCGGTAAAACCGTTCCTCCTACTTTAAACTTGGTTGCTTGTGCTCCTACTTTTTCAATAACACCCGCAAATTCGTGTCCCATGATAAGGGATGCTACTTGACCAGTTAGTTGGTCTTCTTTTTCAGTAGGGACAAATACCGGTCTTTCTTGATGCTCATGCAAATCACTGCCACAAAACCAGCCCATACTTGATCTTCGTCAAGAATTGAAAATAGATTGAGAAATTCTTATTTCCTGAAAAAATAGAATGATCTCACGAAAAATATCGATTAAAGTGGCAGGAAATAAAAAAACAAGAGCGGGAAGAATTTTCTTCCCGCTCTTGTTTCGATTCAGCAAAATGCATACTTCAGCCTACTTGAATATTCATCACTTCTTATTCATAGCAATTGTTTGCTTGTATCCGGTCAGTCTAAAAAAGGCAAGGCGGAAATTTCATTGGTGTCGACAAGCGCGCCGGGAGCCACAAGCAACCCTTCCAAACCCACCAGCACCAACGGAATCCATGCATAATGCTGCACAATCACTTCTATTGCCGTAGTCCTACTTCTTAAAACCAACCAGTAAAGTTTTAGAAGTATTGTAGGCCACTTAATAGAGAAGGACTATTTTCTTCTTAAAATTTAATTGTTCGCAAAATGTAATTTAAGCGAACATATAGAGGTGGAAAGTACTTTTCCTAGAAAATGAGTAAGTTAAATCTTACTTTTATAAAACCGCTTTTAAATACGTGGATAAGCTTTCTTCCACGCATTGGGCAATCAACTCAACGAAAGGCTGCGTATTCCCTTGTATGCTCGCTGTTTCCAACGTTTCATAATACGTTAAGCGCTGAATGTTTTCCGCTTTGACGATAGCAGGAGGGAAGCCATGACCCATTAAGATCAAATTCATTAACAATCTCGCGGTTCGGCCATTGCCATCTGCGAATGGGTGAATATAAACGAACTTAAAATGAAACAATGCGGCCAGCTCCACCGGATGCATTTGGTTCTTTTCTTGGTCATACCAGGCGAAAAGCTCTTGCATTTCATTTGCCACCTGCAGAAAATGCGGCGGTTCATGCTGGCTACCGGAGATCCGTACGTTGATGGAGCGATAAGTACCTGCATTTTCATCGTCGATGTTCTTTAAAATCAAGTGATGAATCGTTTTTAACGTTCGCTCATCCAACGGTTCAGTTTGAGTGACCTGCTCCTCAATAAAGCTGATAGCTTCAGCATGATTAATAACTTCGAAATGTTCCTGCAGCCGCTTGCCGCCAATAGTTAAGCCATCTTCCATGACGACTTTGGTTTCAATCAGCGATAAGGTATTTCCTTCGATGGCATTCGAGTTATACGTCCATTCGACACGATACACGTCGCGCAGGTTCTTCACCGCGGCAGCCGGAAGAGGTCTGTGTTGATCTAATTGGTTTTTTAATTCGTCGACACGATTAAATGGGTTCACTATGTAACACCTGCTTCCAGAGAATTAAAGGAATGATTGCTTAATTTCAGTAGATTTTGTGATAATTACCTTGATACTCTTTATTTTATCATATGCCTACTCTATTTGTTCGTTAAATTAGTATTTTGCGAACATATACAATTCAGAAGGCGATGAGCATAGTACTTTTGTCTTTGACCAATTTAAAGTCAATAAAATAGAAGAATTGTCAATGATTCATCACCTATTTTTAATGGCCGTTCCTAAAATCAACAACGTTAAAATCCACTGGCGGTATTTCGTGTTCATTTTCTGATCTAGCGGCGATGATCCTTGCCACAATCTTGATTGCTCCAGGACCATAAAGAATTGATCCGCAATGATCATACGCATTGGGATTTTCAGTACTACAAGCATAATTGGCACAAAAGAAAAACGTGCATTGGGGCTTGGACTGAACGAAAAAAACCAGCCGCTTTCTCTTCGCAAAGAAAAAGGACTGATTTCTGAAAATAAGATCTTATAAAGGATAAATTTGCTCCAATTCTCCGGTTTCCACATGAAAAATGCAGCCCGATACCTCAACACCTTCTCCAAGTTGTTGATATACCGGATGCTTGAGCAATTTCTCCACTTGGCTAAGAACATTCAACTTGGCCAGTTCATTGAGACTCGGTTCTGCCTCACCCCTATTTTCCGGCAAACTCCCCCGTATATGGCCAAGCCATTTTTGCAACTCAGGATCTTCGTTTCCTTCCCAAGCCGCTTTGACGCCGCCGCAGCCAGTATGTCCTTTAACGACAAGCTTTTTGACGTTTAAATGCTTGATCGCATAAAACAGACTGGCAGAGAAGCTTTCGTCTTCCGCTACTACCTGGTTTGCGATATTGCGGTGGACGAACATATGCCCAAGCGGCATCTGCATAATGATGGACGGGCTGACGCGCGAATCGCTGCAGGACAACAAAAAATATTCAGGCGTCTGCCCTTTTTGCAGTTCATCAAAATAATCCGGATTGTGTTCTTTGATCTTTTGGATAAATTCCTCGTTCTGCTTTTTCAGCGCGAAGCTCTTCATGGCCGCCCCTCCTTTTGATTGATGGAATTCAGGGCGTCGTCAACGTTCAAGTAATGGATTCTGTCACCATACTTGCTCTCCCAATCCGCCTTGTTCAGCACATCCAGAACCGTATTCTTAATTCCGGCAAAGATGATTTCCACGTTTCCGGAATGACATTGTTCCATCAGTCCTTCCAGGGCGTGAACGGCTACGGCATCGATTGAATTGATGCTTGAAAAATCAAAGACTACCCATTTCGTCTCGGGTTTTTCCGCGACTCTTGAACATAATTGATCTTCCAAAAACGTCATATTGGCGAAGTACAAGGATGCATCTACACGGAAAATCAAGATTTCCGGATCAGTTTCTGCTTCCGGGTATCGCTTCGTATTGCGGAACACTTTCTGTTCCGGCAAATAGCCGAGTTCCGCTACATGTGGATAAGCGCTGCGGCGAATGAACACCACGAGAGAAAATATAGCCCCTACGATGATGCCCTGCTCGATTCCGATCAATAATGTTGCAAGGAACGTCAGCATCCATGTCCAGCCGTCCACTTTATTGACTTTGAAGAGGTATTTCGCTTCCTTCACATCAATGAGGCTGTAAACTGCCACCATAATGATTGCTGCAAGTACAGCGAGCGGCAGATAGTAGAACACCCCTGTAAAGAACAGCAAGGTCAAGATGATGAGGAATGCCGTAATGAGCGTTGCAAGCGGTGTTTTCGCCCCTGCCTGATAGTTGACAGCAGAACGTGAGAATCCTCCTGTTACAGGATAGCCTGCGAAAAACGAACCGCCGACATTGGCGAGACCAAGCCCGACCAATTCACGGTTTGGATCGATTTTGTATTTTTCTTTCGCTGCAATCGCCTTAGCCATCGCAATCGATTCCATATAACCGATAAATGAAATTGTCAAAGCGATCGGCAGCAAAGCAATCAGTGCATCCAGCTGAAATGCCGGCATCGACAAAGATGGCAAGCCTGATGGCACTTCACCGACAATTTTCACACCTTGCGCCTGCAAGTCGAAGAAATAGACGGCCAATATGCTGAATACAACAACCACCAGCGGTCCCGGAATTTTCTTAACATATTTCTTCATCACGATCAGCAAAAGAATGCTTCCGAGTCCGATGGCAAGTGTCACCGGATTGATTTCCGCTGCTCTTTGAACCGTTTCCGAGAGGATTAAAAAGATATTTTTTTCAGCTTCCAGGCTGACGCCAATCAATTGCTTCAACTGGCTTAAGCCGATGATAATCGCCGCAGCGGAGGTAAATCCGCTTATGACTGCATGGGACAGGAAATTCACAATAAAGCCCAATTTAAATACCCCTAATAAAAACTGAATGGTACCAACCATCAGCATGAGCAATAACACGAGTGATATATATTCATCTGTTCCGGGTTCCGCTAATAGCGAGACCCCTGCAAGCACAAGCAAAGAAACCATCGCAACCGGTCCGACAGCAAGTTGCCTCGATGTGCCGAACAAGGCATAAATAATCAGTGGCACGGTCGAGGCATAAAGCCCTATCACCGGCGGCAAGCCGGCGAGCATCGCGTAGGCCATCCCTTGTGGAATAAGCATAATAGCTACAATCAAACCCGCATTTAGGTCACCGCTCAAGTCTGACTTCTTATAGCTGCCCATCCACTCCAGAGCCGGAATCCATTTTTTCAACAAAACTGTTTCCCCCTTTTGAACAAGCGGCGTTCAGAATGCAAGATTATACAGTTACAGACATTCGCAAAAAAACGCCAACGCCCATTGTGCAGGAGGAAAACGCTATTGCTGCTCCCGCCATCCCATTACCTTGCTTTCTCAACCGTTGTGATAATAAAAAAGTAAAAAGAAAAGGACATCAGACGATGCCCTTCACTCTTTAGCCCTTTTGAATCCAGAACTTCAGCACGTCGCCTTCTTCTTGTGAATCCAACAGCTCATGGCCGCCTGATTTTGCCCAGGCAGTCAGGTCAGCTTTCGCCCCTTTATCGGTAGCAAGAATCTGCAATACCTGGCCAGAAACCAGTTCTTTCATTTCTTTACGTGTTTTTACGATTGGCATTGGACAAGCCAAGCCTTTTGCGTCTAGTATTTTATCTGCGTTCATCAAAATCTCTCCTTTGGGTTTGTGTAGTTTGATTGAGCTAATAATAGATATTCCGCAAAACAGCTCCGCTTTCCTGGGGGCTTGCGTCGAGCTAACTCAGCCTATTCGCCCGAATGGGTCTCGCCACTTCGTCGAAACGTAGTTGGAAAGCCAACTCCGTTTCTGCTCCCCGTGGAGTCTTCGCTGTTTTGCTCCATATCTCTAATGATTTCTCTCAGCACCGGCGCGCCTCAGGAACAGGTGAAACAATAAGACGAGTGGTTTTTTCGGCTTATTGTGAAAGCCTTGTCCAAAGCGCCGAAGCGATCTTTATAGTACTTTTTTATTTTAACTAATTACCGTACCGCGCAGCGGTTTGGTCCAATTTCCATTTCACGCTGAACTTCGTTGTCAGGTGTGATTTTCCCCATATTAACCTGGCGGATATCCTGATAAGCATTTGGCTGCGGTGGTAAGTTCTTCGTCACCATGTCGCGGAATTCCTGCTCATCTTCAATATTTAATCCGTGGTTCTCTTTGAAAAGGTCGCCCAATTTTTTCGAGACGCTACCGTCCGCGTTTAGCTCTTCTATAATCATGAAGTGAGCTGGAAGAACGATAAGGTCATCCGCTAATTCTTTATAGCGGCTGTAAAGGGATTCCCGCAAGTCGCCTACCCAGTCGTCAGCAAGACCGGCAAGGTCCGGGCGTCCGATGGAATCGATGAACAGAATGTCACCTGTCATCAAATATTGGTCGTCAACGATAAATGATGTTGAGCCGATTGTGTGCCCTGGTGAGTACAGCGCTTCGATTTCAATCTTCGCACCGCCAAGTTCCACTTCAAGTCCATGAATAAGTTCCGTGTAATCGAAGACCACGTCTTCTGCATCAGCCGGCGGCAAGTAATACGTTGCGCCTGTTGCTTCAGCGATGTGGCGTCCTCCGGAAATGTGGTCGGCGTGCAAATGCGTGTCAAAGATATGCTTGATCGTTGCACCTTTTTCCTGCGCGAAATCCAAGAAGACATCCGTCATGCGTGTTGCATCGATAATAGCGGCTTCACCGTCGGAGATTGCCATATAAGACAGGCAACCTTTGCCGATACGGACGAATTGGTATAATTCCCCGCCATTTTTCAAATCGCCGACCTTCACTGGTTCCAGGTGTTCGCTCCACGCTTTCATGCCGCCTTCAAGATACGCCGAATCGACGCCTTCTTCAGCCAACATTTCCGCTACCATGACAGAAGATCCCTCTTTCGCACAGACGACCAGGATGTCTCTGTCTTTCGGAAGTTCTGAAGCCACTTCTTCGACTCCGTCCAATAAATCAAAATATGGTGTGTTCAAATATTGGATGTTGCCACCTTCGATTTTCCAATCGGCGAATGCGTCGCCGTTACGTACATCAAGGATAAACAATGGCTCATTATCAATTACTTTTCTTGCTACTTGTTTTGCTGTCATTGCTTTTACAGTCATATTCCAATACCTCCACAAGGTTATTTTTTTCGATAAATTTTGTTCAGATTAGAATGTTAATGTAACGTCCGCGTCTTTTGCAAACTCGAGGAATGTTACCGCTCCGCCAACATCAATGCCGTCGACGAAAGCTTCTTTTTCGAGACCGAATAAGTCCATCGTCATTTGGCAGCCGATAAATTTAACGCCAAGTTCCTGTGCCATTTCAACCAATTCCGGAATAGCTGGTACATTTCCTTTTTTAAATCCTTCGGCAACCGCTTCCTTGCCTTCTGGAAGCGCCAATTGTCCATATGCTTCTTTGTTGATGAGATTCAATCCTTCGAATGTAAAGAAGATTGCCACCTCGTGATCGCTTGCCGCTGCTGCAGTTGCGATATTGTATACTTTATAAGCATCGAATTGAGTTCCGTTTGATGCGATGATTGCTGTTTTTCCTGCCATTTAAGAATTCCTCCATTATAGTAAAAATTATTGTGCTGCTCTTTATGCTTTGCTTTGTTCAGTCGAGCCGTCCCATTGGGTCATGCCCTCTACGGCATTTTTCACGCGGCCGAAACCTTTTTCGACCAATTGTTTTGCAGCAAAATCACTGCGGTTGCCGGTGCGGCAGATAACGAATACTTCTTTGTCTATATCCAGTTCCTGTGTGCGGTTTTCCAGTTCACCAAGCGGAATGGAAACTGCTCCCTCGATGTGGCCGAATGCGTATTCTGCAGGTTCGCGTACATCCAGTACGACAACATCGTCACGGCCCAGCTGTTCCTGCAATTCAGCGTTTGTCAAAGTATGCGGGAAAGAGACTTCCTCTTTTGCTTCCGACTGGTCTGCCTTGCGCAAATAATGTTTCAGGACATCGCCTTCTTCAAACGTTCCAAGGTATTGGTTGCCGCTGCTTTTAGCCCACGCTTTAAGATCAGCGAGCGAGCCTTTATCTGTTGCCTGCACTTCGATGACCTGGCCCGGTTGGAGCTCATTCATCGCTTTTTTCGTGCGTACGATCGGCATTGGGCATGCCATTCCTATAGCATCTAGTACTTTATCTGTTTGTATCATTAAAATTCCTCCTAATTACCCTCAGGGGTATATTTTTATTTAAAAAATTTTTTTCGGCTTATTTAGTAGGACCGTCCCAGTCCATCATGCCGCCATCCATATTGATTACGTTGTAACCCTGATTTTCAAGAATGTTTGTGGCCATTCCGCTGCGGCTGCCTGAACGGCATACCATAATGTGTTCCTTGGATTTGTCGATGTCCTGCAAACGGAACTCCAGAAGACCAAGAGGGATATTGACGGCACCAGGAATTTTCCCAGCCTTCACTTCTTCTGTTTCCCTCACATCAATGATTGAAACATCCTTGTTATTAGCCATGTATTCTTTTACTTCCTGAGTTGTCATGCGATTCATCGATTTTCCTCCTTCGGATTAAGGGCGGTAGCTTCCCATGCCGCCCCTTACATTGATCACTTGATCGAATCCTTTTTTCTTCAGGATTCCAGCTGCCTTGCTGCTTCTCATGCCGCTTTGGCAAATTACGTACGTTTCTTTGTTGGTGTCGAGTTCACCTGTACGACCAGGCAGTTCATTCAATGGAATGTTCTTGAATTCTTTGATGCGGTTCCCTTTGTATTCAGCTGGCGTCCGGACATCGATGAATTGCTTGCCTTTTTTCTTGAGCTCGGGCTTCAATTCATCTGTCGAAACGGATTTCACACCTTTTGCCCCTGATATGGCGCGGTAACCGATAAAGACGATCACAGCTCCGATTAAAATCATTAACCAAGTATCCATGGTTTCCCTCTTTTCCGTTTCATCCTATTAGATGAACAAGTTTACGTTGCCATTTTCAGCATCCGCCAGATAAGCGGCTACACCACCGTAAGTTACTTCTTCCAGCAATTCTTCCTGTTTCAGTCCAAGAAGGTCCATCGTCATTGTGCACGCCACAAGGTCGATTTCCTGTTCCTGCGCCATTTCGATAAGCTGCGGCATTGTCATCGCATTATGCTTTTTGATGACCTGTTTGATCATCTTCGGTCCCATGCCGGCCATATGCATGTTGGATAAGCCGAGTTTGTCTGCGCCACGTGGCATCATCTTGGCAAACTGCTTTTCGATGAAATTTTTCTTCACTTCCGGCGGATTTTCTTTTCGGAGTGCGTTCAATCCCCAGAATGTGTGGAAGATCGTCACCTTATGATCATAAGCTGCTGCGCCGTTCGCAATAATGTAAGCGGCCATCACCTTGTCATAATCTCCACTGAATAATACGATGTTTGTTGATTTTGTCTGTTCCATTTGTTTGTTTCCCCCTGTCAGTATACCCCTACGGGTATAAAAAAGTCAAAATAAAAAATCACCGGCTTGAATGATAAAGAAACTAAAATACCTATAGGGGTATACTACCATCCGAAAGGAAACCCCGTCAACCCCTAAGTTTGGCGAATCTTCCTATCTGCTTTTAACGAGCAGGCTTACTGCGTCTTTTACAAACTGATCTGTGCTTTCACCTTTGTCGATGCTGTTGCGCACACATTGTTCGAGGTTTTCGCTGACGATCACGCCAATCGCGCGGTCAACTGCACTTCGGACAGCGGACAATTGCATCACGACATCCTGGCAATCCTCGTTGTTCTCGACCATGCGCAGCACACCTTTCAGCTGCCCTTCAATTCTTTTCAATCTATTTTGGACTTGTTTATCGTATTCCATCATTTTCTTGCCTCCCTGTTAATATAAATATCAATAAGATAATGCTAATTATATACCCCTCAGGGTATGAATTCAAGTAATTGGCTTGGCAATAAAAAAACGGATAATCCGCTTGCCATAGCCCATTCTAGGACTGTAGCCGTCAAGGATTATCCGTTCTTTCTATTTAAACAGCGCAGTTATTCGGCCCTGTCTCCATTTCTTTCGCTTCATCAACGGGCGGATTGATTTTGCCCATATTGGTTTGCCGTATCTCTTCATAGGCATTCGGCTGGTCCTTCAATCCCTGTGTCACCCGCTTGATGAATTGGGCTTCGTCCTGAATCTGCAGGCCTTCATTTTTTTCATAAAGGACAGACAGTTTTTCCGAGACGCTGCCGTCTTCATTCATCTCACTGACCTCGGCGTAATGTGCCGGCAGGACGAGCAAGTCACCCGCCAGTTCCTTGTAGCGTCGATAAAGGGTTTCGTACAGATCTTCCGCCCAGTCTTCCGCTTTGCCCGCGAGATCGGGCCGTCCGATGGATTCGACAAACAGTATATCGCCGGTCAATAAATACTTTTGGCCGACCACAAAAGTCGTGCTGCCAATCGTATGTCCCGGGGAGTAAACCGCTTCGACTGTCGTGCTGCCAACTTCGAGTTTCAGCCCATCGGTAGCCGGCTCGAAACCGAAAACGACTCTGTCCGCATCCTCTGGCGGAAGGTAATACGTTGCACCGGCTGCGTCCGCCAACTTTTTGCCCCCTGAAATATGATCGGCATGCAGATGCGTGTCGATAACATATTTAATCTTGATGCCTTTTTCTTTTGCGAATTTTTCATAATTTTCCGTCACGCGGCTCGCGTCGACAACTGCAGCTTCCCCATCCGATTCAATCAGATAGGACAGGCAGCCCTTGCCCAGCCGGACAAATTGATAAATCGCGCCGCCCTCTACTTCCCCGATTTTAACCGGTTCAAGCTGTTCACTCCAGGCAGCCATTCCGCCTTCAATGGAATAGACATTGCCGAAACCGTTTTCCTGCAGGTAGGCAGCGGCTTTTTGTGAGTCGTTCCCTTTTCCGCAAATCGTATACAGCGGCTGGTCTTTCGGCAACTTCTTCAGCTCCGCTGAATCGGAATCGCTTAGCTCCTTGAAGGGGATATTGATCAAATTGACATTATCCCCTTCAATATGCCAGTCTTCCGACGCTTCCTTGGTACGGACATCCAAAATATGCACCGGTTCCCGGCGGAACACCTCATCTGCGACATCTTTTGCTGCTACAAATTTTACAGTCATACAATATTCCTCCTATTGTAATAGCGTATTATTACCGCATGGGGTATACAACAAATCAAAAAAATATTTCCTTGTGAATTAAACCGTCTTATCGATGCAACCGATCAAGCGCTCTTCGATATCCATTGCGATTTCCTTGACCGAATCTTGTTGGACCATCTCGATCAATGCGCTCGGTTTCGGCATTCCGATCTTGGTCACCCCATCTTGTTCATAAACGACAATTTTGCACGGCAGGAAATAACCGACGAGCAGGTCTTCCGAAAGGACGCGGTTCGCCTCCTGCGGGTTACAAACTTCGAGTATCGTGTAAGGTGTGTCAAAATCAGTGCCTTTTTCCTGGAGCTTTGCAGTCAGATCGAAATTCCAAAGAACGCCGAACTTTTCTTCTTTTAAATTTTCTTCAAGCTTCTGAACAGCTTCATCTCTGCTTTTTGATGTTTCTACTGTGTAATTAAACATGTTGGTGCTCCTTTCTTTTTGTAAGCTCTTTCTTTTGATGGAATTCCCTCATTTTTTCGAACAAAACCTCTTTTTAATATCTCGTTCTTTAAAACTTCTCAGTAACAATAAATACAAGAAACGCGATTCCTACCAGGAACGCAATTCGTTGAGACGGTCATAACGACTTCCATAAGAGTTTCATAAATTCTCCCTTCTTTAATAAGGCTTCGCAACGACGGCATAATGAATGTTGTTCAAGTGGATTACTTCTGAACGGAAACCGTTCTTCTCCAGCAGCTTTACCATTTCCTGTGACGAGATTTTATCTTCCAATGGAGGACCGATTTCTGTCGGGACCTCTTCCCATTCAATTAAAAGGAATGTGCCACCTGATTTCAAAATCCTTCTTGCTTCACTGAGGGCCTTTATCATATCAGGGACTTCATGAATGACGAACGCAGCCATCACCTTATCCACTGCTTTATCTTCCAAAGCAATGTTTTCCAAGTCACTTTGGATATAGTGAATATTCTCAATCGATTCTTTCTCTGCGGTTTGTTTCAACATTGATAGCATTTTGGGTTCAATATCGACCGCATAAACCGGGTATATCATTCTTTTAGCAATCGGAATGGTGAAGTACCCATTTCCGGCACCCAAATCGGCTACAACATCCTTCTCATCTAACGCTAAATAATGCATTATCTTTTCCACAGGCAGTAATGTTTGACGTTCCTTGCTGACTAAAACATCTGCTTTGCCTGGATCAAATCTCTTATGATACATATTATCGCTCCTTCCTGTCACTTAAACACCCATAGGGGTATAATTATAAATAAGCATACTGCTAAAACTGTTGACAAACAATAGATTTGTTTTAAAGGAAAATGGACGGAACTATAAATAATAGGAATGTATCCAATCTTCTGCGCTTCCCAAAAGCCCTTTTCTTTAAAAAGAAATTTCAAATTTATCCAACAAAAAACGCACAAGAATAAGCTTCTTTTGTACTAGAGTGATCTAATAAATGAGACTAGGAAAAAACACCCCCAACTTCGTATGTAGACACTAACGGCTAAATGGAGATGTTTTTCTCTAGGGGTTCAATAAAGGGATCGACAAAACAATTAATACAATAAAAAACAAGAGCGGGAAGAACTTTCTTCCCGCTCTTGTTTTTTATTCAGCAAAATGCATAAATACGCTCACTTGAATATTCATCACTTTTTATGCATAATAATTGTTTGCTTGTGTCCGGTCAGTCCGAAGAAGGCAAGCATGCCCAGCACGGACGTGCCGAACAGAATTGCGCCCATCGGAACAGCTGATGTTTCATTGATGCCGACAAGCGGTGATACGAGAGCCCCAATGACCAACGGCAGCATACCGACCACCGCACTGGCACTTCCTGCCCGGTGTTTCTGGCCTCTCATGGCCAGGGTGAACGAACTGGTGAAGATCATCCCAATTGCAATCATGTAGATGAAAATAGACGTCACCAGCGAAGCGAGTGGCCCTTCAATAATGGTCATGACCAACAGCCCGAACGTGGCACTGGCCGCGACGACTACCGCTCCCTGAAGCAGGCGATGCTCAGAAACGATGCCGCCGAACTTGCCGATGATAAAGCTTCCAATGATCATCGCGATGCCATTGATGCCAAACAGCACACTGAAGGTTTGCGGCGAAACGCCGTAAATTTCCTGATAAACGAACGGCGTCCCGGCGACATAAGCGAAACTGCCGCCGTGGACCAAGCCGACGACCAGGGCGTAACCGATGAAGGGGCGCGCCTTAAGCAGGCTCCCCATCGTCCGAATAGAGTGTCCGATTGAACTTGGCATGCGGTCTTCCGGCGGTAAGGTCTCCGGCAGCCGAAAAATGACGACGATCACCATGATGACACCAAGCAGGCCGAGGAAATAAAAGATGGTTTCCCATCCAGCAAATGGCAGAGCGAGAATGCCGCCACCAGCCAGCGGCGCGGCCATCGGGGCGACGGCGTTGATGACCATGAGCAACGCGAAGAACTTCGTCATTTCACGGCCGGTAAAAACGTCACTGACTACTGCTCTGGATAGAACTACACCGCCAGAAGCGGTAAATCCTTGCAGAAACCGTGCGGCAATCAGCATTTCGATATTCGGGGCCACCGCGCAGAGCACAGACGACAGCGTAAACAAGATGACCGAAATAATCAAGGGTTTACGCCTGCCGACCGCATCACTGAATGGTCCGACAACAATTTGCCCCGCAGCGAGTCCGATTAGGCAGGCCGTTAAACTGAGCTGAACCAGGGAGACATGTGCATCCAGTTCGTCTGCGATTGCCGGAAAAGCCGGCAAATACATATCGATATTCAGCGGAGCGAGTATGCCCAGCATGCTGAGGATCAAGGCCAGGCCGAGCCGTTTTTTTCCTGTGGGATTCTGCAACATTTCAAGATAACACCTTTCATTTCTAGATAAATCCCTATTAACTATACAATATTCTGGTGAAAGGTGTAATGCTCTTATGGAAAGAAATCCCTTTCAAAGCAGATTTTATTCACCCATTTTCGTTTACAGCCGCTCAGCAGCTGGCTGAACTATTCCTATTTCCGTCAGGCATTAATTCCACCGCCAGCAGTGCCTGTTCTTCAATACTGGCGAAATACAGCATGCCGCGGGACTCTGCCACTCCTGTTACGGCATGATAATCAATCGTCGAACTCTGCAGATCCAGCAGGCAGTTTCCCTGCTCATCGAAAAGCATGGCCCAAGCCGTTTTAGCACCTTTTGGCTGCAGGCGTTCAGGTACCCGCCACAGCAGCTTGCGCAAGAACGCAGGCGCCGTGCCCAGCCGATCAAGTAAAGGATTGCGGTTAGTCATCACGGCCACCTAGAACTTGCCGTCTTGCAGGCGGGTGATATTGTCTGGAAACCCCGGCAGATTAGCGGCCAGGAATTCCCGCTTCCCGGCATTGGTTCCTCGTATCCATATTCGGTTGAGCCGGTAGCCGTCTGTTTCAGCAAAGATCACGGCCTGTTCATCACTCGACAGTGTAAGGCCGTTGGCAAAATGCAAACCTTCCAGAACCACTTCGACGCGCCCACCTGGATCACGCCTGAATAACCGCCCTGAAGGCCTGTCTTCCATCAATGCGCCTGTATACTGCTCAAAGTCATAGCGGTTGCTGGATTCCGTGAACCAAATCGTCCCATCCGTCGCGGCTGCGGCATTGGAACAAAAACGGAGCGGGACCCCGTCCACATACTGAACCAGCGTTTCAATCGCCCTCGTCTCCATATTCAACCCCATCGATTCGCGGTTCGCGAAAGGTCTGGGTGTCTATTCCGGGGATTAGTGGCCATTGTCCAAGAACGTTCCGTTCAAAATGGTGCTGGCGGTATTCTAAAACCCCTCTGGTTCGCGCTGCTTTTTGGGCATGGGAACTGCGCCAATTTTTCCTCGCATGCTACGTCACATCCATTTCTGCTGAGAAGACAAGCGTATGGGTGAATACATATATTCACGATAGATTGAATTACCAACGATAGCCTGCTATCGTTGCTGAAGGACTTTATACCAGATTTCTACTTGTTTGTCGGTTTCAAACACCCTGCTTTTTTTCAGATAAATTTCACGTTCTTCCAGGTGCTCAAAAAAGCGAACCCCTTTGCCAAGCAGCACAGGGGCAAAGGCGATCTGCAATTCATCTGCCAAATTGGCCCGAAGCAGCTGCTGGCAGACATTTGCGCCCAACACCAAAACATCTTTGCCGTTGGCGGCGATTTTCGCCTAGCGGATCGCCTCTTCGATGCCTTCAGTTATAAAGGTAATCGTTAATTTATCGTTTTCTTTCGGATGTTTAGCTGGAGGAGTATGCGTTAATACAAATAGCGGCAATTGGAATTCATAGTGATCGGCATAGCCATCCGTATCTTCGGCCATCTCAAAGCTGTTGCGTCCCATAACAACAGCTCCAGTGTTTTTATCAGCTTCATGAGTGGTAGCGTGTGGTTTGTAGCTTTCGTATAAGCTTCTGATTTTACCGTCGCGATCGTTGACAAATCCATCAAGTGAAACAATCATGCCGAAATACACTTTTGCCATAGTGATCTCTCCTTGTCGGTTTCTTGAATAAAGTGCAGTACCTCTATAAGCAAAGAACAATCATTATAAAAGCAGACGTTTTCCCGTCTACAACCGATTTAATATAGGCAAAATTGGCAGCTTCTCGTGGCGTAGGACTTTAAAAAAAGCAAGATAAATTCGTGATTCATCCGAAAAAATACGAAAAATCCCTCCTTGGTCTTTTCCATCTTTATATCGTACTTATTTAAATTCATAACAGCAACTCCAACTATTGTTTTTATTCGTTGTTTCCCCTCACAAAATTCTTTTCTTGTTTTCGCTATGCAGCTGTCTTGCTCCTCCCTTATATCTGCAAAAAAGTGAAAAGGTTCTTAAAATAGCGCTATTCCCTGTTTTTTTTTGTTGTTGACGGTTTTGATTTTTAATGATAATCCTTAAGTAGATTGTTACATTGGTTATAAAATCGTTTTATTCAAACCGGGCCACAGGTCTTCACAAAGGTTATAGATTTTTTCTTTGCCATGCAGTTGCCCTTCAACAATTGCATGCATCAATTCTTTGTATCTAGAAGGAACAGACTTCATTTCACTTGATTCTTCAAACGCTCGGGCTCTCGTACTATAGTATTTTTTATTCGCCAGCGCAATCAATTTTGCCGTTTGCCACAGCAAGTCATTAGCCCCAGTCGGTAAATAATTCAAGTTGCCAGCGCGGTAGTTGTTTCTTATTTTTACAATGGTTTCGTAAGGTTCCCATACCATGAATTCTTTCATAACATGCGCTCTAGATGCATTTAATGATTCATATGGCAGATTTTTGACTTACTCAAAAAAATTGAAGGGATTATAAACCGTTTGGATATGAATAAACGAACCGGCTTTTATGGCCCAGGAATCACCGATTTCTTTCGCCTTCTTTACAAATGCACCTTTTTCATTCAAGCTGATTTCGATTTTAAATTTGCCATAGATAAATTCGGGGTTCTCTAAATAAATCGGCTCTTTTGTAATAACATGCAACTCAATGTCTGAATAGGGTTCATCTTTTCCGAAAGCATCTGAAGAGTTCATTCTTCCAAAAAAACCCGTCCGTAAATGCGGTGAGGCATTTGCGGACGGGTTTTTTATTCATTCAAACATGTCAATTCACTTTCTTCGGCCCGCTCCAGTACATTTCGCGCAAACGGAATTTCTGCAGTTTGCCTGTAGCCGTTTTCGGAAGCGCCTCAACGAATTCAACCGACTTTGGTGCCTTGAAATGTGCCATATTGTCTCGGGTATAGGTGATGATTTCCTGTTCGGTGACAGTCGCTCCCGGTTGCAGGACGATGACGGCTTTTGGCACTTCTCCCCATTTCTCGTCTGGAACCGCAATGACTGCGACTTCCATGATATCGGGATGCTTGTACAGGACCCCTTCAATCTCAGTAGAGGAAATGTTTTCCCCTCCGGAAATGATCATGTCCTTGATGCGGTCCTGGATTTCAATATAGCCGTCCGGATGGGTCACGGCCAAGTCCCCGGTATAGAACCAGCCATCTTTGATCGCTTCTGCCGTTTTTTCTGGATCTTTGTAATAGCCGCTCATCACGACATTGCCTCGGGTGATGATTTCGCCCAATTCTTTGCCGTTCCATTCGACTTCTTTGCCGTCTTCCTGGTTGACGACTTTGGTTTCGCCGTTAAACGCCAGCTCAATTCCCTGTCGCGCTTTGATAGTCGCTTGTTCATCCGGTGTTTTGTCGTCAAACTCTTTTTTCCATTCGTTGTAAAGAATGAATGGAGAAGTTTCCGTCAACCCGTAAACATGCATCATATTCAAACCAAGCAGTTTCTGCGCTTTGCCGATCAATGCGGCAGCAGGGGGAGCGCCGGCAGTTCCCATTCGCGGATTGGTGGTGATTTTGATGGTTTTCGCTTTGGGTTCATTGACCAGCATATTGACGACGGTCGGTGCCCCGCACAACACCGAGATTTTATGTGTTTCAAACAGCTCGAGTATGAGTGCCGGATCCACTTTCCGAAGGCAGACATGGGTGCCACCGGCTGCCGTGATCGCCCATACGCCGCCCCAGCCATTGGCATGGAACATCGGCAAAGTATGCAAGTAAACGTCATCGTGCACCACTTTCAGGTGGTAGAGGAAATTGGCTGCATTGAGGTAATTGCTGCGATGCGTCAGCATGACGCCTTTTGGATTTGAGGTGGTGCCGCTCGTGTAGTTCAGCGTCAACATCTGATTTTCATCGATTCTGACCTCAGGAAGCATAAACCCACTGTCTACAAGAATGAAATCCTCGTAGGTAACACCTTTGATTTTTGACTCATGGCCATCCACTTCCACCACGATGAATTTCTCAATCGGCAGTTTGTCCTGAATGTCCTCGATCAGTTTGCCGAACTCCGCATCGACGATCAAGGTTTTGGCATCGCTGTGGTTGATGATGTATTCCAGGTCTTTGGCCGCTAGTCGGTAATTGAGCGGCACCATGACTGCACCGATCTGGGTGATTCCATAAAAGCATTCCAGCATATAATGCGTATTCGGCAACATGACTGCGACATGTTCACCCTCCTGAATGCCCGAATTCTGCAAAGCAAAAGCCAATCGGTCTGTCCGATCTCCGAATTGCTTGTATGTAAACGTCTTCTCTTCATCGATGACGGCCACTTTTTCCGGATAGTACTTGATGGCCCTGCGTTTCCAATCGAGTGGTGTTAATGGTGCAATCATACTTCTCGTTCCCCTTTCGAATTATATCTAGTAAGACTTGTCTACTTTAGTATAAGAATGTATTTACTTGCTATTAATTAAGCTTTCTGAATAGAATGCATTTTAAAATGGCACAAAGGCGAAGACTTCTCCTCGGCTTTGTGCCAATCATCAATTCACTTTTTTGCCGCTGCCCCAGTACATTTCCCGCAATTGGAATTTCTGCAGTTTGCCGGTCGCCGTTTTTGGCAAAGATTCTACAAAATCCACTGATTTCGGTACTTTAAAGCGGGACATGTTTTCGCGTGTATAATCCAGAATTTCCCGTTCGGTCACTTCTGCGCCTTTGTGCAAGACGATGATGGCCTTCGGCACTTCTCCCCATTTTTCGTCTGGAACCGCAATGACAGCAACCTCGGCAATAGCCGGATGCTTGTACAGGACCCCTTCAATTTCAGTCGAGGAAATGTTCTCGCCGCCGGAAATGATCATGTCCTTGATGCGGTCCTGGATCTCGATAAATCCATCTGGATGGGTCACAGCCAAATCTCCTGTATAAAACCAGCCGTCACGGATGGCTTCGGCGGTTTTTTCAGGATCTTTGTAATAACCCGCCATGACGACATTGCCGCGCGTAACGATCTCACCAAGCTCTTTTCCATTCCAGGCGACTTCTTTACCGTCTTCCTGGTTGACGACTTTGGTTTCGCCGTTGAATGCCAGCTCAATTCCCTGCCGTGCTTTGATGGATGCCTGCTGATCCGGATCCAATTCATTGAATTCATTTTTCCATTCGCAATAAAGGATGAACGGGGAGGTTTCAGTTAAGCCGTAAACATGCATCATATTCAAACCTAGAATGCTTTGCGCTTTGGCGATCAATGCCGCTGCAGGCGGTGCTCCTGCCGTCCCCATCCGAATTTTCTGCGTCAATTCGATTTCTTTGGCTTTTGGTTCATTGACCAGCATATTGACGACGGTTGGCGCGCCGCATAGGGCCGTAATGCCGTGACTCTCAAAAAGGTCCAAAATCAGCGGCGGATCAACTTTTCGCAGGCAAACGTGGGTTGCGCCTGCAGCGGTGATGGCCCAGACCCCACCCCAGCCGTTTGTATGGAACATCGGCAGTGTGTGCAGGTAGACGTCATCGTATTTGATCTCCAAATGATGCAGAAAATTCGCTGCATTCATATAGTTTGTTCGATGGGTCTGCATCACGCCTTTTGGGCTTGACGTCGTACCGCTAGTATAGTTCAGTGACAGCATTTGGTTTTCATCGAGCTCTGGCGCTGGGACTTTTTCGTTTTCCGGTACAGCGCCGATAAAGTCTTCGTAATCCTCACCTTTGATGGCCGACTCGCAGCCTTCCACAGGCACGATGATGTATTTTTCAATCGGCAGCTCGTCCTGGATGTCTTCGATCAATTTGCCGAACTCGGCATCGACAATCAGCATTTTGGCGTCGCTGTGCTTCAGGATATACGCCAGGTCTTTAGTCGACAGGCGGTAATTGAGCGGGACGATGACCGCTCCGAGCGGCGGGATGCCATAAAAGCATTCCAGCATCGCATGATTATTCGGCAGCATGACCGCCACATGGTCCTTTTCCGTGATGCCGGCGTTGTGTAACGCGATAGAGAGCCGGTCTACCCGGTTTCCAAACTCTTTGTATGTAAATTTTTTGTGTCCGTCAATGACCGCAATTTTCTCCGGATAATATTTGACAGCGCGGCGCTTCCAATCGAGTGGTGTTAATGTTGCCAGCATAGTATGACCCCTTTCGTCTAACGAGTGCTTAACTGTTATACATCAAGTATAGGTAGTGCCCTTAACTGTGTCAATACAGTTTTCGGAATCGATTGACAATTCAGGCAGACCTAGAAAAAACCGGCAGCTCCTTTAACGAGCTGCCGGTTTTTTGTGGTTTGTTTTATGCGATCAGCAATTGCTTTCCGGAAGGCCTTCCAGTACCAGGCCGCCATTTTTAAAATCGAGCGACACTTCGTCCACCATCGTGCTGACGCGTTCATCAAGCGCTACACGGATGCCGTTGACTTCTTTGATGACGTCGCCTTGTTCCGGTGCATCCATCGACAGGCCGAATTGCGGTCCGCAGCATCCCTGCCCCGCGAAATAAAAGCGGATGCCCTCTGCCGTATTTTCTTTCATCGATTCCAAAAGCATTTCTTTTGCCGGTTGTGTGATATTCATTGAAAATCCCCCTTTTATTTTGTAACGAGTTGCTTCATTTTATCATAGCCGATGCTATCCTGTGCCTGCCACGGAATTAAGGCCGTCCGCTCACCCAATTCTCCGCTGACTTTACGGATCCATGGCCATTCGCTGTATGCTTTTGCCTGCAGGAGCGCTTCGGTCGTTCCGGTACCTGCAAGGCTTTGATTGATGACCCAGTTTTTCGCCTGGATCCCCGCGCGTTTCAAGTCTTCCTGCAGGCGCGCCGCTTCAAAAACAGGCGTCGCTTCCGGCAGTGTGACAAGCAGGACATCGGTTTCCTTCGGGTTGCGCAGACGCGGCAACAGGTTTTGGACACTTTCCGGAATTTCACCGGTCGAGCGTTCCAATTCCTTGTGGTAGGTTTGCGTCGCATCCAACAGCAATAAGGTATGGCCAGTCGGCGCGGTATCGATGATGACGATTTCCTTGTCCGCCTTGGCGACCACTTCCGCAAATGCACGGAACACCGCAATTTCTTCGGTACACGGTGAACGAAGATCTTCTTCCAGGTACGCGCGGGCTTCGTCATCTAAAGGCCCGGCAGCTTCCATAACTTGCGCTTTGTAAGCTTCAACTTGCAGCTGTGGATCGATTCGTGAAACGGTTAGATGGTCTCCACCGGTTCCTTCAAAACGGTCTGCCAGATGCGCCGCTGGATCGGTCGTCGTCAAATGCACGTGGTGGCCTTTTTCAGCCAAACCGACAGCGAGCAGCGACGCAACGGTTGTTTTGCCGACGCCGCCTTTACCCATCGTCAAAATGACGCGTGTACCCTGCGTTGAATAATGGTCAACCAGGTCCTTCAGGCTATCCAGTCCAGCGAGCGGATGATCCGCAATTTTCGCTGAAGCGGGACGCCATTCCGGTTCATTGAATAGGCGCCGCAAATTTTCAATCCCCGTCAATGGAAATGCGACGAACGGCAGGCTGTAGGATGGCAAGCTCTTCAGATGGGCAGGCATCCCTTTTAAAGCCTGCTCGTGCTGAAGGGCAAATGCCCCAGACACCTGGTCTTCGTTTTGAACCGGTGAATAAACACCATTCAAGATCAACACCTGATTTTCAATGCCGATGGTTTGGAGTTCCTGAGACGCGCGGGCGGCTTCTTTAAAAGAAGCGGTATCCGGACGCGCCACTAACACCAGCGTTGTCTGCTTGGAATCGGACAACGCCTGTACCGTTTTGGCGTAAAGATCCTTTTTGGCATCGAGTCCTGCAAGCGGTCCAAGACAGGACGCGCCGTGTGTGGAATCGTCCAGAAAGCCGCTCCAGGCAGTCGGCAGCTTCAACAAGCGTAAGGTATGGCCAGTCGGCGCCGTATCAAAGAGGATATGGTCGTAATCGTCCATGACCCGTTCATCCGCCAGTAACTTGGTGAATTCATCAAATGCGGCAATTTCAACCGTGCAGGCGCCGGACAACTGTTCTTCCATCCCTTTGACGACGGCATCCGGCAATTTTCCGCGGTACGGTCCGACAACCGAATCCCGGTAAGTGCGTGCCGCTTCTTCCGGATCCAGGTTGCAGGCAAACAGGTTTTGGATGCCGCTAATGGCTTGCGGTTCGTTGGTCAATTCCATGCTGAAGACGTCCTGCAGGTTGGATGCGGGATCTGTACTGACCAGCAGCACCCGCTTGCCGGAGTCTGCTAAAGCCACGGCTGTCGCAGACGCAGTCGACGTCTTGCCGACGCCTCCTTTGCCCGTGAAAAAGAGGAACGGTGTGCCGCTGACATCGGCTGGGTCGAACGTCCGGCCCTTCATTTTGCACCGGGAGATGAAATTGTGACGTTTAGCGGGTTGTTGGGCTGTTTAACCGCCTGCAATTCAGCTGCCTCTACCTTGAACCATTCAGCGAATTCCTGGACCGTCGGGTACTCACCCATTTTGGCCACTTCGCCATCGACCAGGATCACCGGCAATGCCTCGACGCCTTTATCGAACAATAACGCGTTGACTTGTTTATTTTCCACAAAAGCGGCAGGATCGGTTCCTAAATTAAAGCGTTTGATGTCAAAACCTTTTTTCTCAAGCGAAAAAACAGCGGCTGCTACTGCGGTCAGCTTCGGATCCACTACAGGCCCGCAAACTCCAGTATCGCAGCACATGGCTGGGTCGTATATCGTCACTTTTGTCATAATCCATTCTCCTTTAACGTTCAGTTTCAGTTTCCGGTTTTGGCGAAGGTTTCGATGCGCGTGCCGATTGCATCGCGGACCGTCTGGAACACTGTCCATTTTTCTTCATCTGTCCCCTGCGCTTTCGCTGGGTCTTCAAAGCCCCAATGTTCGCGCCTGATGTGAGGCGGTGTCACCGGGCATTTATCTGCAGCGTCGCCGCAAAGCGTAACGATGAAATCCGCGTTGTTCAGCAAGTCCAGGTCGATGATGTCCGAAGACTGACCAGAGATATCAATGTCGACTTCGTGCATGGCTTTCACCGCATTCGGATTTAATCCGTGGGCTTCGATTCCGGCACTGTAGACATCCCATTCGCCTGCTAAATGCTGTTTTGCCCAGCCCTCAGCCATTTGGCTGCGGCAGGAATTTCCGGTACATAAAAAATAGATGGTTTTTTTCGACAAGGTGCATTCTCCTTCAGAGCAGTTTTATCACAGCTTATGGTCGTTCTTTATTCAATCATACGTATTTTTTAACAGCAGACCACTGGTGCTTCTTTGGCACGCAAGGCCTGAAGCTGTGGATCTGTGTCTTCAATATGGCTTAAAATATTTTGCAGCAACGGTGCATGAACAGATTCCTGATTCATGGAATAAAATCGCCATTGCCCTCTTCTGTTTTCCTTTACGAGTCCCGCTTGCTTAAGCTTGCGCAGATGCTGGCTGATGGCCGGCTGGCTCATATCAAACATCTCGACAAATTGGCAGACGCATAATTCATTCGTCTCCACCAATTTCATCATCAGCAGGCGGGTTGGATCGCTGACTGCCTTCAGGCATACCGTGACGTCAGCTGCAGATTGTTTTGCTAAAGTCTCCATTGGGATCCACTCCTTCGCACCTAGTATATAACTGTTCCGTTATATAAGTCAATCGTTATAATAAGGCTTTATTTTAAATCAATTTTTTTTGATTTAAGGGTTGCCAGACAGCAGATGAAGGATTATACTTAATTCATCAAAAAAAATTGATTTAGAGAAAGCAGGGGTTGGAATGGCTCAACAGCTGGAAGCAACAGCAGCAGTCCACGCAACTTATGAAACTTACGCTCAAAAATTCAAAGCATTAGCCGATCCAAAACGGTTGGAGTTATTAAAATTGATTGGCCAAAAAGGTTCGGTCTGTGTCTGCGAGCTGGTCGGCGAAATGGCGATGCCTCAATCGAAACTGTCATACCACCTGAAAATCCTGTTGAACGCCGGCCTTCTAACAAAAAAAACCAAAGGCACCTGGAGTTACTATGCCTTAGAAGACGCTGAAATAGCACGGCTATTGCCTGAGGAGCTGGGCCATCTGATCGCCCATACTGACACACAGCAGCCTGATGTGAATACATGTGAAACGTCAATACTTAAAGAAAATCTTATACTATAGAAGGAGTGCATGAAAATGACCACCACTTTACCCGTAGCCATCATCGGCGGAGGGCCAGCAGGACTGGCAGCTGCCGCCAATTTGGCTCAGTACCAACAGCCATTTGTTTTATTCGAATCAGGTCCAACGCTCGGCACCCACTTTCTTCAGTACGGCCATGTCCGTTTGTTTTCCACTTGGCGCTACAATATCGATGCAGCATCCAAAAAACTATTCGAGCAGCACGGATTGGCACTGCCCGATCCGGACCGGCTGCCTTATGGCAAGGAAATTGTGGAACATTACCTGCAGCCGCTGGGGCAACTGCCAGAGTTAAAGCCGTTTATTCACTTGAACAGCCGTGTCATTCATTTGCAGCGGCAAGGGTTGGATAAAATGAAGACCGCGAACCGCGAGGAAACGCCATTCGAACTGGTTGTTGAAAATGGAACAGGAACACGCCAAATCGTACTGGCCCGAGCAGTCATCGATGCAACCGGTACCTGGCAAAATCCCAATCCAATGGTATCAGGCGGTGCACCTGATGCTGCAGCTAAACTAGTGGATTACGGCATTCCAGCAATTCTCGGAGCCGACCAAAAGCACTTTCAAAACAAGCGCATCGCCGTAGTTGGCAGCGGCCATTCTGCCTTGAATTCGCTGCTCGATCTTGTCGGGCTGAAAGAAGAATTTCCAGAAACACAAATTACGTGGATTGTCCGCAAAGCATCACCGGAACAGGCATTGGGCGGCGGTGACGCTGACCAGTTGCCAGCGCGCGGAGCACTCGGACAACGAGTCAAAGCATTGATGGAAAGCGGGCAAATTGATGTCCAAACTTCATGCATTGTCCAGTCCGTCAGCTTGGACAATGAACAGCTTGTATTGAGGGCTGAACAAAGCGGCCATCAAATTACGCTTGGTCCATTTGACCGGGCAATCGCCAATACCGGTTCCCGCCCAAGTTTTGGGATCCTGCGTGAGATCCGTTATGCCTTTGACCCGGCACTTGAAAGTGTTCCGGCGCTGGCGCCGCTCATTGATCCAAACGTCCACAGCTGCGGCACTGTGCGCCCACACGGCGAGCGGGAACTGCGGCAGCCGGAAAAAGACTTCTATATAATAGGGGCCAAAAGTTACGGACGCGCGCCCACTTTTTTGATGGCAACGGGCTTTGAACAAGCGCGTTCGGTTGTCGCTCACCTATCAGGTGACCAAGAAGCGGCAGAGCGCGTAGAACTGGATCTGCCGGAAACCGGTGTTTGCAGCAGCCGGCCACTTGCCTTTACGATTGGCGGAGCAACGGCAGGAAGCAGTTGCTGTTAGAATCCAGGCCAGATTTAGTCATTTCCACCAAAATGAATAAGTTATTCATTTTCGGATAGCACCTTATTGAAATTAAATGAATGAATGAATGAATAAATTATTATTCATTATTGATAACGAAAAATAAATATGTGATTAAAATAGAAAAAGACCTGTGCCATGTAAGGTGAGCACAGGTCTTTTTCTATTCATTCGACTATTAACCAGATATCTTTCAACTTCACCAATAAGTCAATTTTTTGTCCAGGTACCATTTCTTCAGCTTGTTGGCTGGCAATACTGCAATCCAGTTTGTTACTCCCGACTTTGACCTTGACTGAATAAAATCCATGGTTGAACCTCATTTGCTGGATCACTCCGCTGACTTGAATAGAATCAGGATGCAATGCAGCTGCCTTTGTTACGGGCTGCAGCGCCTCTGGACGAAGAATTAACAAGCATGGACCTGTCTGAATGGTGTCTTCCACCAAAAACTCAAAATTCTGGTCGCTGGAAGAAAAACGCCCATCAGCGACTGTTCCTTTGATGATGTTTTTCAATCCTAAAAATAAAGCGACTTTCGCACTCACCGGCTGCTCGTATAACTTTTTTGCTTTTCCGACCTGCAGCAAAGTGCCTTCACTCATCACACCGATCCGGTCCGACAAATAAAATGCCTCTTCTCGGTCATGGGTAACAAACAGTACCGTGACACGAAATTCCTTCTGAATCCGGCTAAGCAGCTCCCTCATTTCTTCACGCAGGCTCGGATCCAAGGCGCTGAACGGTTCATCCATCAGCAACACACGCGGATTGGCAACCAACGCTCTCGCCAATGCCACACGCTGCTGCTGGCCACCGCTCAATTCATCCGGAAACCGGCTGCCGTATCCACCGAGGCCGACATGCTCAAGCATGCCGTGTGCATCAGCCAATCGCTGTTTTTTGCTGATTTTTTGCATTTTTAAACCGAATGCGACATTGTCTTCCACGGTCATATGCGGAAACAGCAGGGATTGCTGAAACACCATGGCAAATCTCCGGTCTTCCGGGGCGACAGCCGTTAAATTATCGTCTCCAACCCAAATTTCGCCATTGTCTGCAGGTAACAGCCCCGCCACTAGTTTCAGCAGCGTCGTCTTGCCGCAGCCGGAAGGGCCAAGCAAGGAGAAAAATTCACCTTGCTTAATAGTCAGCCGAACCGGCTGCAAGGAAAAGGCCGGTTCGCTTTTCTGCTGCGTTTGTGGGTATTGCTTCTCAATGTTGATGATGCGCAAATCGCTCATGTTCCCACTCCTTTAGCCTTTTCCTGTGGCGATTTTCTTATTTTGATAGTACTTTTTCAAGGCGATATCCATCCCCACCAAGGCCATTATGGCAATGCCGGCATACAGCAAGGAATAGGCAGAGGCTACCGCCGGATCTCCGCCACTGATAAACGGGAACAACAGAATTGGCAAGGTCACGACCTGCCCCGAGCCGATGATGAACGTGATCAAGTATTGGCTTAAGGAAATCAGCACGCTCAAACTTGCCCCCGCTGCGATGCCCGGCAACAAATGCGGCAGCACGACATGGGCAAAACGGGAAATCGGCCCCGCTCCTAGCATGCGTGCCTGGTTTTCCCAATCGACTGATAAGGTGTTGTAACTGATCATGATGGCTCGCACCATATACGGCAAAGTCGGCGAGATATGCGCCAGGACGACACCAAAGATGGTCTCCGTCAAGCCAAGCCGCAAAAAGGTCAAATGAATGCCCATCACAGCGACAAAAGGTGGAATGATGATAGGTGCGAAAACGATTGCTTCGATTAGCCACTTGCCGCGTAGCGAATAACGCACCAGGGCATTGGCAGCCGGTACGGCGAGAAGGATATTCACTGCCGTGACGATAAAAGCGATCAGCAAGCTGACCCCTACCGCCGACCAGGTCCCGGAGCTGCCAGCCAGCACATATTCCCAGACACGAAAGCTGAATGACTCGGGCAGCACATTGGGCCATTGCCAGCCGAAAGATACACTCGATAAGACCAGCGGGACAAACGGCAGGCCGATGACTATGAATAACAGAAGGAATAAAATTGAATTCAACAAACGGCGGGGCTTTTTCATCAATCCCACCCCTTTAACACATTCCAGCGCTTGCTGAAATAATAAACGACAAGCCCCAGCAAGATGGTGAGGGCCGCGAGGATAATGTTGACGGCTAATGCTTCCGGCCGGTCAGCCAAGGTGCCGCTCGTGTACAGCTGATAGGAAAAAACCGGCAGCATGCTCGGATATGTAACGCCCAGCAAAAACGGTACTTCAAAAGCTGAAAAAGTGAAGACGAAGACGATGAATGTTGCAATGGTCCACGCCGGCACCATCACCGGCAGGACGATTTCACGGATGAAATTCCAGCTGCCGGCCCCAAAAATACGCGCTACATCCCGCCATGAACGATGAATCCGTGACAGCACCGGATAGATCATCAGCGACACAAAAGGGGCTTCTTTCCAGGCATAAGTCAAAATGATGCCCCAGCCGAACGGGTCATTGACCAGCACTGGAAAATCCCTGATTTCATCAATCAAACCGGCAGAAGCGAGGATTTTTGACAAAAATCCGCTTTGCATAAACAATAGGACGACGATATAGCCACCGACCAAATGGGGAATGGTTAAGGGCAACTGAAACAGCCGGTGCCATAATTGTGCCCCCCCGGATTTCGCCGATTCATTCAGCATGAACAACGAAACCGCAATGACAGCTCCCAAAACCGCTGCAATCACTGAAGACAGGGCTGCGACTCTTCCTGTCAGGACGAGTGATTCCCAGAACTCGGATGAGCGGAACAGATCCGTGTAAGCCGTAACTTCAAAACGGGTTTCGCCGATTGCCGGAAAATAGCCCAAACTTTTCAAAAGGCCATCAAAAAGTCCTCCAAAAAACAGGAGGACGATGGTGCCGATGGCTGGCAGCAGCAAAAGGTAGGGTTTAGTCTTTTGCCACATGCTCCATCCATCCTTTTTCGATAATTTCGATATAGTCTGCCGACAGTTCAGGCAAGCGATGTTCTTCCAGCTCGTCCAGTGGCAGCGTTGCCTCGCCTAAATCCACCTCGTTCATGGCCTGCTGCTGTTCAGGAGCCAATTTGTCCAAATCCAATGCCGACAGATCGCCCCAGTTTTCAGGAGATAGTTTAGCGATTTGGGCTTCCGGTGACAACATTTCATTGATGGCTACCATCGCTCCCGCTTTCGCGGAAGAATTGAATGGAATCGACAAGAAATGCGTATTAGCCAGCGTTCCCCCATCGAGAACGAAAGTGCGCGTCGATTCAGGGAATCGGCCCTTCAGCACTTCACTGGCGGCAAGCGCGGGATCGTAGCTCATGGTGATGCCGATTTCTCCGCTCGCAAACAATTGGTCCTGCTTGGCCAGACTTTCCGGATAGGTTTCTCCTTCACGCCATAAATACGGTTCGATGTCATTCAAGTATTGCCACATCGGTTCCAAACGGGCTTCCAGATCATCGATTTCCGCGGCAGGCCGCTGGTATTGCTCGTATCCGCCTGTCGTTTCGTAAAGTACGTGGCGGATAAATGCACTGCCTGTAAAGTCAGGCAAGGCAGGGTAAGTGAACTGCCCAGGGTTGTCCCGAACCCATTGGGCCAGCTCATCCATTGATTTTGGCGGCGTTTCTGACTTGCTTTTGTCATGGACAAAAACAAATTGCGCTTTGCCCCACGGCGCTTCCAGGCCTTCGACAGGTTCCCCAAAATCTGTGGCGATTTCAGGCGCTTCCTGATCGATGTACTCGTTGAAATTCGGCAATTGGCCGGTGAAGTCCCCCCACAGCAGCTCGTTGTCTTTGGCAGCTTTGAAATTTTCGCCGTTGATCCAAATGATGTCCATGCTGCCCTCGATCTTTCCGGCTGATTTTTCATCGATCAATTGGTTGATGATGTCCTGTGAATCGTTCATCGGAACACGGTTCAGTTCAACATCATGGTCTCTTTTCAAACGCGGAGCCACCCATTCATCGAGGTAGCGGTTGATGTTGTCATTGCCGCCCCACATATACATATTGACTTCCTGACCGGCAGAAGCCTCAGAAACTTCCTGCCAGTCGTCTGTCAGCAGGTTGTCCGTCTCTTCTACTGCAACGTTTCCGGTTTCCTGGGAACATGCAGCCAACGTCAACGCAAGCAGGCCGGGTGCTATTAATAGAAACTTCTTCATTTCTTTCACTTCCTAAATCCGTTGATAAACTCTTAGTTACTTATCGAGCGGCTGTTTTTTATTCCAGCGATTTCGGATGACAATCGGTACCACTGTCAAGATCACAAAAACCGCTACAGCCAAAAGGATGATTCGGGGATTTCCGCTGACAAAGCTGCTGCCCAGAAAATTATAGGCGAATGTGCCGGGAATGATGCCGACCAAAGTCGCCAGTGCAAAAGAACTAAAACGGACTTTTGCCAGTGCTGCCATATAGCTGATCAAGTCAAAATTGATGACCGGTATAAGCCGGAACAGAAGAACATACAGAAAGCCATTTTGTTCCATTTGAGACTGGATTTTCCGGGCATTGCCGGTCCATTCCTTGCGAACCAGGCTCTTGCCTAAGGTTTTCGCCACATAAAACGACAGCATCGCTCCCAGTGTCGCCCCGATGATGGTATAGAGCGTGCCCAACCAGGCACCGAAAGCCAAACCGCCGGCAATCGACAAGACGGACGCTGGAAAGAAAATCAGCGGCCGTACCGTGTAAATAAGGATATAAATAACCGGCGACCACAGCCCGAATGACAAAATCCAACTGCGAAGATCATTGGCATCGATTTCGAAAACCGATCGGCTGAGCCAAATGACCAGGCCCACTGCTGCAGCAACCAACAACCATTTCCCTATCTGAAGACGGGTGCTCTTGTTCATGAATTGCGGGTGTGTCTTGAGATGCTGTTGTAACGATTTTTCATTTCATCGTAGCGTTGGCGATTGGCTCCGGCGTCTGAATAGCCGACACGGGAAGCCGAGCGGAACTCGATCCATTGGGCAGCATCGTTAAAGTAGAACTCGAGATCGTCCTTGAATCTCATCATTTTGGTTGTGGCGACCGCATAGACGTAGTTCTCGTCATTTTGGACGATTGTCACCCCTTCATAACCTTTCAGCATGCCGATCAGGTTTTTTTTGGCATCGCTTTTGCTGCCGTTATACGGCAATGCCGGTACATATTTGGCTTTCGAGATGGATTGGGACGATACGCCATTCGGTGTTGACGGCATTTTTTTCAAGCGGCCGTTTTTCACGCCTAGCTTTGGTTTGACATTGTTTTTGATGGCCATGTTCGCTAGGCTGATTCCAACTGCAGCCGCTGCGCCGTAAATGGTGATTTTATCTGCCGGCAGCTCTCCCGCTTTTGCTTTATTGAAGGTTTTGACGACCGGTTGGTTCATTAGATTGTCCACATAGACTTTCTTGCCGATCTTCACCAGCACTTCGCTGTAGGTCGGGTAGGGATGAATAACACCTGATAATTTGCCCATATTGATATGCAGTGATTTGATGGTCTGGATTTGGCTGATGATTTCACCGGCGCGATCACCGAGAATGCTGGCTCCTAAAATGAAGCCTTTTTTATCCAGGATGATTTTCACTTTGCCGATGCTGTCTTTTTTCGTATTGGCGCGGTCAATATCCGCATATTCGTGTTCATAGATTCGGATGGAGTCGCCGTATTCTTCGCGCGCTTCTTCTTCGGATAAACCAGATCTGCCAAGTTCCGGATCCGTGTATGTACACCAGGTCACATGCTCATAATCCATTTTTCGATTGATCGGCAAAATCGCATTTTGTGTTGCGGTGATTCCTTGGGCGTTTGCCATATGCGACAATTGGTAAGGGCCGACAACATCACCGATAGCGTAGATGCCTTTCGCAGTGGTTTCCAAATGCTTGTCCACTTTGATGCTTTTCGAATCAAATTCCACACCTGCATCTTCCAGGTTGAAGCCGTTGACATTTGCCTGGCGCCCAAGGGCCACCAAAAGGCCTTCACTGGATACAGTCATTTCGTTGCCGTCTTTCTCGATTGTCAACTTGATCTGCCCGCCACTTTGTTGGGCTTTAACGGCAGTGGCGCCCGTATGGATTATTACGCCTTCATCGATCAGGCGCTGCTGGATCATCAAGACCAATTCTTCTTCGTCTTTCGGGAGGATCCGCTCGAACTTTTCAACAAGCGTCACTTTTACACCGATGCGGTTCAAGGCTTGGCTCAACTCGACACCGATCGCTCCCCCGCCAAGAATGGTCATCGTTTTCGGGAAGGATTTCTGTGTGAAGATGGTTTCATTGGTCAAATAGGATACTTGGTCCAAGCCGTCGATAGGCGGAACCATCGGAGAAGATCCAGTGGACAAGATGATTTTTTTCGCTTCAATGCGTTCCCCGTCCACTTCAACTGCATGGGGCCCGACAAATTGTGCGTAGCCGTTGATAAAGTCGATGCCGGATTGCTTTAGCACTTCCGGAGATTCACCTGCGTAGACTTTTTGGATGACATCCTGTATGTCTTTTAGGACAACCGATGTGTCGACTTCCAGATTAGGGGTGTATTTTTTGGCGTGATGGACTTCTTTGGCGATATTGATCAACGATTTGCTTGGAATACAGCCTGACCACGTACATTCTCCGCCCGGCAAGTTTTTATCGATCAGCACGACGCTTTTTGAAAACCCCGCTCCTGTAAAAGCGGCTGTCAGCCCAGCTGCACCGGCTCCAATTATTGCGATATCATATTTTTTGACCATCTTTACCATTTCCTTTCTTTTCCTGTATTAAGTCTATCTTAACAAAAAACATAAAAAACTTTCTCTTAAACAGCCTCGGAACACTATGATTATCCTGAATCACGCTTATTTTTCTGAGCCGAGTGGGATTACGGGTGAGTACCGGAAACATATTATATACTGAAATTATCTCGAAATGAAAAGGTGAACCCCATGCTGGATACACATGCACGAAAACACATTCAACCAGCCGTTGAAAAATCGGCAGACCTATTGCTGAAAATGGGCTTTACCGCTGATGGTGTGACGAAAATCGCTTTTGCCATCGGCATGTCTTCAGGTGTCTTCATTTACCTGGATCAACCTTTCTGGGCCGTATTTGTTCTCTGGTTTTCCGGCTACTTGGATGTTGTCGACGGAACCATGGCGCGGAAAACCAAGCCCTCTTCCTGGGGAACCCTGCTCGACATCAGCTTTGACCGCCTCGTGGAAATCAGCGTCATTTTGGGGCTGGCTTTCCGCTTTCCCGATTCGATGTGGGCCTTGCTGCTGTTGAGTGTCTCCATCATTGTGGCGATGACCGTCTTCTTGACGGTGGGGGCGTTGTCTGATAAAGAAGGCATGAAATCGTTCTATTACCAGGCGGGACTGGCTGAAAGAACAGAGGGCTTTATCTTCTTTACCCTAATGATCGTTTTTCCAACGTATTTAACAGCCATCACACTGGCCTTTTTCGCGGTGCAGCTTGTCACTATTTTCCAGCGCATGGTTGAAGCCAGACGGATTTTGAAATAGACGGGAGTGAAGTGAGATGAAAACCCTTGTGTTAGTGGGAGGTGGGCATGCGCATTTGCATTGCCTGGAGCAATTAAAAAATGGCCTCTCGACAGACTGGGGCGTACTGCTGATCTCCCCTTCCCCTTATCAGTACTACTCAGGCATGTTCTCGGGCTTTACGGAAGGAATCTATGGCCTTGAGGATATCCGGATCGACTTGAAAAAGCTTTGTGATAAAGTAGGCACAGTATTTACCGAAGACACAGTAGTTGCGGTTGATGCTGAGGCAAAAGAGCTGACAGGCGCTGGGGGTGAAATTTACCGGTATGACTTGGTGTCGTTTGACATCGGATCCCGAACCGATATTCCCGCGGCCGCAAAAGAATATGTACGATCGATCAAACCCAATTACCGTTTTCCGGAACAGCTGATACGGACGCGCGATTCGGCTCATCCCGTAATTGTCGGAGGCGGTGCGTCAGGAGTGGAGTTGGCTTTTTCCATTCTGGCCTGGAGAAAACAGCACAGCTTGCCTGCTAACCTCGCCTTGTTCAGCTCGACCTCCCTACTGGCTGGTCAGGGAGGAGCGGCTTCGAAAAAAATCGAGGCCATCTCGTTGCGAAAAGCTCTGCCTTTTTTCACAGACATCTCCATCCAGACGATCGACGAAATGAGCGTGACGACCAGTGCAGGACGAATGTATCCGCAATCGGACGTTTTATGGCTGACGGGGCCGAAAAGTGCAGCCTTGTTCAGCCTTTCGGGATTGCCGACAGATGCTGGCGGATTTTTGCTGGTCAACGAGGCGTTGCAGAGTATCCGGCATCCCGAGATTTTTGGTGCCGGGGATTGCATCACCGTTGACCGCTATCCGGAGCTTGCCAAAAATGGCGTCTATGCGGTGCGGCAAGGGCCGATCTTGTGGCAGAATTTAAAAAACAGCCTGTCCAATGAGAGGCTGTTGCCGTTTGCTCCGCAAAAGCGGTTTGTCTCCATCCTGTCTACAGGCGGTGGCGAAGCTTTCCTGTCTTATGGCAACCGGCATTTTCACGGCAAAATCCCTTGGAAGCTTAAGCAGCGCATCGACCGGAAATTCATGAAACGCTATAAGGATCTTTACGAATAGATAAAAAGCTGCCCCTGGGCAGCTTTTTTGCATACTAATAAAGAAGGTTTTAGCTCCATGCAATTCAATTCAGCCATATAAGACAACTGAAAGGGCAAAGCCTGCCACCATGGCCATTACAAAAATCAGCAGGATTTTTGTATTTTGTTTCTCCGCATCTTGTCTCCCACTTTCATCGATTATCATTGAAATGCTGTCTACGTGGAAATATTGCAGAAGAAGTTGCTTCAGCATCCCGCTCGAGGGCTTTAACAAAGCAGGAGAACCAATTGAGTGTGGCCGTATTCTTTTATATTAATTGCATCTCTGCCAACTGTATTATATACAACGCTTTAAAGCTTTTCTGTACCCAAAGACTGAGTCGCCAGTTTCTTGTAGACAACCAGCAACAGTCCGCTGGCAATAGCGGCTGCTAAAAAAGTACCGCCGTACCATAGGGGAGAAGTTGCAGAGCCAAATGCCACTGCACTTGGTAAGCTTTCTGCATTTTCCCAAGCGGCAGAAAAATTAGGTTTGTACGTGATGGTTTTGATATATCCCACAGACATCGCTGCCGCAAAATAAAGGATATGAATAACTGCAGCGCCAAGCAAGGACTGCCAAACGATCTTCATTTCCATCTCCCCTTCTTTTATTCCAAATTTTAGTATATCAATTCTAACTCATTATGTATATAAATTAGCAAATTTTCTTAAACTTCCGACAAAAAGAATGCATTCAAGCACATACTTATCAAAAGCATAAACTTGTCTGCAGTCTGAATAACGATATGAAGTTGAAAGTTTAGACCTTTTACTACTGATGCTTTTGGCTTTTCATCTGCAAAGGAATAAAATATGAGGCGCAGCCTTCCCACTCCAGTTCTTCTATTAGCAGATCGAAGCTAGAGTGGAAAAATTCCTGTCCGGAGGTGATTTGATGTATGGAATTGACTCATCTTTTTGGCTGGACTTGCTCGTCATACTTGGCCCGTTTTTCATACTGACGTTTTTGTTTAATGGCATTATGAGAAGATGGTTGAAAGTTGAAAAGCCAAAGATGTTCTCGCATAATCACGTTAATGACAAACACAAGAAAATCGATTGGATCATTAGAGGACTTATTATTGTATTGATGATCACCGGGGCGTTTGTAAACATTAACAGAATTCCGCTAGAACTTATTTTATTCTTGGAACCCTGGTTTTTGTTGCTGACTTTAGTAACTGTGACCGAAATCGTACGAGCGGTTATGGAGAAGAACTATGCAGAAAATCCGAATGCTTACATTTATACCGTCAGCCAACTGGTTTTCATAATGATTCTGCTCGTCTCGTTGTTTTCGACTGACTTTTGGGGAGTCTTATAGTCAAAGGGAGCAGTGTTTCCGCTGACACATAGACCGGCTCAAGATAATTAATTTTCGCCCAAAAGTGCTGCTCACCGAAGATTTGCCAAACACACGTCATTTTTATGAATAAAACGGATCAGTAAATACTTGCATACCGTTGGTCATAAAAAAAGCGCATTCGATTTTCTCGAATGCGCTTTTTTGAAATGAACCTCATGTGGCACAATGTATCAGCTACACTTTTCCCTATGTAGATAACGTATTCAAAAACCTCTGTTAGTTGATGAATAAGAATAGGTATTCCCCGTTGTTGTTTGCAGTTATCGACTTAATCGATCCGCTGTAGTCAATCCATTTCACTTTTTTTAACCGGTGCTCCACTTTCTGATGAAGTTCTTCCTCAGTTTCCATGATTGTGAAGACCACTTTCTCGTAAGGCCATTGGAAACGGTTCATTGCTGCATTTACGGGAGAATCAGCCAACAGCAATTTGCAGAATTCATCTGCTGTCTCGGCTTTTTCTGCCAGCGCATCTTCCGCTTTAATGACGAATTCGTATAGCCTTCTTCTTTCCAGTGGAAGTCTTGCCACTTCGCTCTTCCACAAAAAGTCTATTAATCGTTCATTCATTCTACTCTCCCCTTACGCGTTTATAGGTTTCGATTCCCATCTCGAAAGCTGATAGAAGGGCTGCTGTTGATTTCAAAGATTTCTTCCATGGTTGATGTCACCAAATGGCTCTCAACTGTAACATCATCCAATTCATAAATGATAGTATAACTTTTTAATCTATGCCTTTAACAGAGGATTTAGCAATATGGAGTTCCTAGTTTTAAAAACTATTGCGTTTCTGATAGTTTACACATTTTGAGTTATGCGTTCAGCTGCCTGGCGGGCTCCCGAAATATTTCTTGCGATCGGTCCGATTTCCAGTTCAGCCAATGCACCCATCACGTACAAACTTTGGCCCCATTGAAGGTTTTCAGCAACAATCGGATAGCCGCAGTTGGCGCATTTCAAGTGATTATCTTCTATTGCTGGCCCCAGCCACTCTTTACCCGGCAACATAGCCTGAAATCCAGTGGCCAATAAAACTGTTCCGCTTTGTTGCAATAACTGGTTAGTTTTATTGTAAAGCTTTATGGTGCCTTCTTCAAATCTGCCTTGATGGACTTCTCCATCCATAATGAGTTTGGTGTTTTTGCGTTGTTGATGCAGCAGCTTGATATATAAGTCGCGAGGAATCGATCCTTTATAGCGCGCCTTAATGATTTGTTCGCGCCGATTTTGGTAGCAATGTGTTTTGTGGAATGCTGTTTGTTTCTTGGGTCCTAACCATCCTGGATCGCTGTCAAAATCATGGATCCGGAAAGGATTCCGCTTTAACAGTGTCACTTGCTGGGGAAACATTCTGTTTAACTTGAGTGTTAAATGGACGGCAGAAATGCCCCCGCCAATCACTGTGAAAGGCGGCTTCAACTCTTCTAATTTCGGCAGAGTAGAGTCGAAAATGTGGTAGACGGGTGCCTTGGTGCTGTTTTTTAAAGCCTCTGCCCATTTAGGCAAGTGAAGTTGTTCATTATTTCCAATGGCCAATATCAAGTTTTCACCTTCTACTGCCCCGTTGTCCTGCAGATCGATTTGCCATCCTGTTGCGCTTTGGCTGATGGCTTTGACAGATCCTTTTCTCCAGCTCTTCTTCAGGGATAACTCTTTAATCAAACAGTTGCAATGTTCTTCAAACAGCAGAAGAGAAGGGCGTTTAAATCTCCCGAGAAAAGAAGCGCTGTCGTCAAATTCGTTGTTCTTCGCAAAAGCTCCCAGGCTAAATGGATCTACATCCAGGTGGTGGACACCCGGTGAACGTAAAAAAGGCATTGAAATCGTGTTCGTGCACCGATGCCAATTGGCTAAGGGCTCTGCGTGACGGTCAATTATCAATAATTCATCTGCACTGGCTTTCTGTTTCTTCAACAAGTAATTGGCCATAGTTATCCCTTGCACTCCTCCGCCAATAATGATCCATTTATACATTGCTCGACTCTTCCCTTCCAATTCATCCGGAATCCTATATATGTAGTTGATAAAACATAAATTGTAATGATTACGATTTATTTATTACGATATTAAACTTACCATTTCTTCTTTGAATGAACAAGTCGAAGGTGAAATTAATTTTAAAATATACTGGCGACTGAATTATTAGAAAAGATGAAACTTTATTGTAAATGAACAAGTATATGAGGAAGAAGGAAATTCACGTGAGCTGTTGGGAGAAATATAAAGGAGTTTTTTTTGAAACTTAATCGTCCCTATTTTTACATAATTGTATTCACAGCAATGCTTATCACTTTAATAGGTTTCGATTATAGCGACCATGGTTCAATTGATTGGTTTGACAATATTATGCGGTCTGCACTTATCACGTTCTTCTTTATCATCTTTACAGACAGGTCTTACAAAAAAGCTTCAGATGACAACAGCGACCAGACTTAAACGCGGCAAGGGAAGTTTTAATCACACGAAGCAGTTTCACAAAAAAGACTGGCTTTAGAATATTACTTGGTTCACTTATCAGCAGTTTATTGAGCAGTTTTTATTACTACTTCGCACAAAAATTTGAGTTTTAATATTTAAGGCAGTATGTGAGGGTGGGTCTTCCCCCTTTCATATTGTTTTTTGTGGTTCTGACATTCTATCGGCAAACTTAACATCATTTTGAGTTCCTGGAGTTTGTGTCCTCAAGCTGTTCTCCCATCAACACCGGTTTAAACGCTAGCCAGAGTCGGTTTGGATCACGTTAGGAGCTTAGTTCATCCAATACTCTTTGGAAGGTAGATTGGGCAGCAATCGTCGGTTCCCTTCTTAGCGCTGCTTGTAAGGCTTTTTTAATCCCCTTTTCATTTTCGTGGTCGGCTAAGACCGCTGCGCTGTTGGCGACAGCACATCTCACTACATAGGACGGATCTTTCAGTAAGTTCAGGAGGGATTTCAAATGCATTTTAGAACCCAACAGGTACAAGCCGGTATAGAAACCTACTTTTGCCAAGCTGCTCGTTTCCTGCTGAAGATGGTTTTGCAGCGTAGAGATTGCTGACACGGCGCCAATTTTCCCAAGCCCTTCTGCCGCATCTCTCCGAACAATTTCTTCTTCATCTATTAATGAGTCAACAAGGTATTTTTCCGCTCGGGCATCCCTCAGCTCACCTAATCCTTCTATTGCTGAGATGCGCACCAGTTCGTCGCCGTCTTTCAGCCGATCAATATGGGCTTTAAAAACATCTTCTCCGGTATATCCCCATAGCGCTTCTAAAGCCAAATAACGAATTTCTTCATCCAGATCTTCAGTCAATGGCAACAAAGCAAATTTTATCTTTTCGCTGACCGGCAATTCGCCCAAGGCTCCAATCGCCGTTATTCTGACCTCTCGATCATCCCCCTCTAAATAAGCGGCTATTTCCCGAAAAACATCCGGTCCACCCTGTGCCAACAACTTTTGTATTGCCGTTATCCTTTGCTCAGGTTTCATGATTAACAGTTCAACTCCTCTTGCAATACTGGTTACACTTGAAGATAGAACACCATAATCAGGCTGGAAACAGCAATGAGACATAGTGCAATAAAAACGATGTTTCTGCCTAGTTCGCTTTTAAAGTGCAAGTTCAATAACAGGAAATAAAGTATACTGCTGATCAGAATGAAAAGCAGGAATCCCTCTATGCCTTTAATTTCATGGGTATAAATAGAAATCAGTAATCCTAAAAAAAGAAAAATTCCGTATATATTCAGTACGGTTCTCAAACTGATTTGTATTCTTGAATCAGCTTTTGGATGTGATACTGTTTGCGAATGAGAATCCATTTCCCACCTCTTCTTTTACTTTGTCTATACACCTATACGTTAAGTGGGATCCGATAGTTTCAAATGAAATTTGAATTTTTCGTGAACTTACCAAGAAACTTGACCAAGAATTTGATGATGACATTTTTCTACAATAAAAAAAGAAACTTCCTATGAAGTTCCAGACTGTAGACAAAGCCTCGCCAAAACGAATAGCGTTGTATAACCCCAACAAACCTAGTAATCACGTCACTCAAGGATCTGGAGCGCAAGGCGGCGACTCCTGCTGAAGCAGTGAAGCGACCTAAAGGAGATCCTGCAGGAGTTATCCAGCTCAAAATCAATCAGTTTTTCTGCATCACTTTCTTGTATCAAGTTTAATGAGATCTGCACTAGTTCAAACTCCCTTTTCAAGCAAGTAGCACTTTTTAACATTAAAACTTTTTATCACGCCTATCCCTACTTGCTTATGTTAATTAGCCTCTAAGAAAGCCACTCTCTGTATGCAATCAGAACACTATAATAATGCACATGAGGTAGTTAAGAAGTTTCTTATGTCTTAGTTGGGAAACGGACATATAAGTTAAACGAATAATCTTTTACCGCCGATATCCCGCAAAATAGCTGCGCTTTCAATCCTACAGGAGGTGGGTCATGCAGTTCCAAGCCTCCTCAGTTGCTTCGGCTGCTTGCGCAGGAGCAAGCTGTTCGGGAGTATTTCAGAATTATGTAAAAACGATGATCTTGTCATCGATTTGGGATGAACAGAAGGTGGTAAAGAATTTTTACTCGACATGTCCTCAACAGAAAAGCCTTAAACTTAAAGTAAGGGAAAAATGAGAATCATATAGAATAATATTGGAGTAAGGCTTATCAAAATGAAGGCAGGAAATAACAAAAATGCATTGAAGTTACTATGTATTGATTCACCGCCGATAGACTCAAATTTCTACCTGCCAAGGACGCAAGTCAAAAATTGAGTAGAATGGAGGCGAACAAAATGAACATTGGAATTATTGTGCACTCCCAGACGGGCCACACACTGCTTGTCGGTGAAAGACTACGCGAAAAACTACAGAGCGACGGGCATGAAATTACGGTAATGAGGATGCAAAACATCGGTAGTTCAGAAGCCCCTCAAAATCCCAAAGACATTAAGTTGGATCACGTTCCGGAAGCAAAAGGATTTGATGCTTTGATTTTTGGTGCTTGGGTACAAGCTTTTACTCTATGTCCCGGATTCAAACTTTATCTCAATCAAGTCCCCGATTTCGACACAGATAATATATCCTGTTTTCTTACGCAACAATTTCCTTACAAGTGGATGGGCGGCAGCTTCGCGCTGTCCAAAATGAAAAAACTGCTTGCGGCCAAAGGCGCAATGCCAAATGCATCTGGCGTTATCAATTGGTCCAATAAAAAACGAGAAAAGCAAATCGATGGCTTGGTCGCAAGGTTCAGCAGCGAATACAATCGCTGAAAACTGCAGACGACTGAGTTCCGGAGGAGGTTTCCGTGATGAGGATTATGGATTTTTTTGCTCGAAAGCGATCCCGCTGTTAGAAGACAGACCCAGATCTATTTATTGGGAAAAGAGCCTCCTTATACAACTGACGGGTGGATCGGTGAGTTCCTTTCCCATTTAGACAGAGAAAAAAAGACTTGGGGAAATGGAATTTACAACCCCAAGTGGATTTCGACATTTTATACGATGAGGGATTTAAAATCGTTGGAGATAGATCCACAGCATCCCATTTACCAGCAGGGATTAAAGACCTTGATCGACCATATGTGGAACCCTGAAGAGTCTGTGGAAGATGACGTTTGTGTCGTGGCCATGCTGGTCGATTTGTTGACTTACGGCAAGTATCAAGCGTCCATCATCGATGAAATGATCCATTATTTGCTCCAGCACCAGATGCCGGATGGCGGTTGGAACTGTTCCGCCGTTTATGGGCACAGCACCAAAAGTTCCATTCACACCCCCCTGTCTGTTTTAGAGGCCTATTCCGATTACGAAAAACCAGGTTATGGCATCCTGTTGCCCTCGATTCAGGAACAGACTAAAGAAGGACAGGCGTATTTTCTGCAACGGAACCTGATGCGCAGAAAATCAAACAATGAGATCACCTTACCTTATATCGTCGATTTCCACTTCCCAACGAGATGGAAATACGACGTCTTGCGCGCATTAAGTTATTTTCGGCCATCAATTATCCTTATGAACCCGCATTGGAAGAAGGGCTGGAACTGCTCAAAAAGAAATTCGAAAGAGGTTACCTGACCAAGGGGCCGACACTTACTGGCCATATTCATTTTCATATGGAAACGACCAGAGTTGGCGTAATGAACACATTGCGAGGGTTGATTGTCTTAAAACATTACGCCCCTGATTATTACAATGAAATCATCCGTAAGGACATTCCCCTTTCACGTGGCTAGCTTCATCGCAATGTTTCTTTAAGCGGCCTTATGTCTAATTGTAACTTCACAAAAAAAGGGAGAAAAGATAAGCTTTGGTTAGCCTCTTGTCTCCTTTCCTATATGAACTCCTTCTTAAAAATATTAAAGCTTTAGTTTCATTCCTTCATGACACTTCTTATCACCTCGATAATATTACTATGTGAATCCTTAATATAGATACAAATCGGCAAATTTATACTTTCATCTTCTCCCTGGTGTAAACTCATTGCAATTATAAGGCCAGGCTTCTCTACCCTAGTATGATCATTAAATAATTATTTGAATATTCCAACTAAAAAGAAAGGGTTTTCACTAATATTGCAGAATTTAATCAAAGACAGGAAGAAAAAATCTTAGGAGGAATGAGTATGAGTTTGGAATACAAACATATTTTGACAGCAGTTGACGGTTCACATGAAGCAGAATGGGCATTTAAAAAATCGGTGCAAATAGCCAAACGAAACCATGCCGTACTGAATTTAATTTATGTAGTGGATACCCGTTCCTTTACAGCCATGACAAAACGCGTACCGGATATGGATGATCCAATTTTTGAGTATGGCAACGCACTTCTTGAAAATTATAAAAAGGAAGCCCTGGCAGCTGGCATTCCTGAGGTAAATGCGTATGTCACACCAGGTTCCCCTAATAAGGTCATTTCGCGTGACTATGCAAAACGTGTGGAAGCAGACCTTATTGTCTGTGGAGCACAGGGCTTAAATGCACTTGAACATTATTTAATGGGCAGTGTATCACAGCATATTGTAAGCAGCAGCCCCTGTGACGTTTTGGTCGTTCGCAGCGAAAAACCTGAGATATTAGAGGACTAAAAAAGATGATGTGATGGATTCCACCATTAATCTCTGAAATTTTAAACATAGTCCAGTTAACTTGTCTTTCAAGCTAACTGGGCTTTTATAATTCTACATTATTTGATACGTATAAGAAGAAATGTATTTAGCTTTAAAGTGACTTATAACTTCAAATACTATTATGTTTCATTCTAAAATACAGGAAAACTTGGATCACTGGAAGCAACAAGAATACATACAAAATGGGTTCAAGCTCTATCAATAAAAGGGCAAGAAGATCTGGAATGAAAATCAGAAAACTGATAAGCACTAATCGGGATGAAGACTTCATATAGCCTCTCAACAAAAAGTATATTGAGATAAATAGCAGAACAAAAGGGCCGTACATGATTGTTAGAAAATATAAAATGATCAGTGCATAATCAAACATAGACTCCGTTTCCTCCAAATGTGTGTAGTGTAGTTGTAGATTGCAAAGCTCTTTTCGGAAACAAAAAAACCTTTTTCAAAGGGCGTTCAAATCTATTCGCCATCTCTCAGCACTTTCTCCAGAACGACTACTCGATCGTCCAATTCATCTATACGGTTTTGCAGTATTTCTGAATTCTCACACTCTAAAGACAGTCTTTCGTTGGCTTTTTTGTCACTTTTTTTAACAACTTTATAAATAATGAAAATAACAATTGCCGGTATGATCACTGCGAAACCTAAGATAACTATAGTAGCTACAACATCCCCAATGTTTGTATATGATGTATCTGTCATTTTTTTCTCCCCCTTTGGCATTAGATTTCTTTTTTTAGTAAGTAACCTAACTAGCCTTTAAATTAACTGCCCGCTCATTTCGAATTGAAATAGGTTCAGCATATAGTATCTAGCCGCTTTCCACCAGATGGTTCAAGCAAAGTTTCGTTTTACATAATTTATTGTTGTAAGTATTCTTTCAAAAAGTTTCCTCAGATTTCAAACCGATTATCGGCTTAAAACTTTCCAACACCACATAACCAAAAACTAAGCCGGCTATTGTAGGGACAGTTGTTCCGCCAATGAGCAGTATTTGTGGAATCGGAAGCCACCCTTCACCCAGAGGCGAAAATGGCACGAAAGCCATCAGTACCAGATAAAGCGCAGGTAATCCAATTGCAGCAAATAGAACCCAATCAAAAGTCCAAGATTTTCTTTTTTTCAGTTGCAGTATAAATTTCGGGATGCGGATCAGCAAGCCGATAACCACTGGAAATAAAGCCATGTATGCCTGAAGTGGAAATAGGTTGAATGTCATTTGGGATCTTTCGGCTACCTGTTCTTGCAGTTCCATTCCAAAATACAGTATTAATCCAATTGCCAGTGTCCAAACGAAATAATAGAAAAAACGCTTCAAAGTAAACTCCTCCTTTTCTGTTGCTGAACAATTTGTAATAAATAATATACGGAATTGCGTGACAACAGTTTCGTTTATTTGGAAATAAAACCTACCCACTGGGAACTTATGGGGCGATTTCATTGATTGACGCGAAGCCCCAATGTTGCCACTGGTTTTTGACTGGGCCAGTCTCTCGGCCACGTATTTCCGTTTTTCTTCCTGCACACAACGAATTTCAAAGAATCCACAGAAAATCCAGGCTAGCGAGAATTTCTTGACAACTGGAAGGTTAACGCTGTTAGCGCAAGGTCTAAATCAGAGTTCCGCTGTCTATTTTTTAACTTAGTAGTTTTTTTAAAAACTGATTTCCCAATCTATTTTTCTACACTACTATTTTACCGATCTGAAACACTCTTGTTTTCAGATCGGTTTTTATTCTTAAAAAAGCTTATTGACAGACTTTGTTCGCATAAGATAACATATGAGTTAACCTTAAAACAAAAAAGGTTAACTCATAAAAGGGGGATACGTCACGTGACCGAATCAAGTTTGAAGTTGAGAATGATGATTGTTACAGCACTCTTTGCAGCGATTATTGGTATTTTGGCGCAGGTAACGATCCCGTTGCCGCTGGTTCCTATTACAGGACAAACATTGGCGATTGGACTTGCCGCAACAATTTTGGGGGCTAAATACGGAACAATTTCTGTGTTGGTTTATTTGGGACTCGGTGCAGTCGGAATTCCCGTTTTCTCGCAAATGTCAGGCGGCTTGAGCAGCTTATTCGGACCAACCGGCGGATATTTATTTGGGTTTATTCCAACTGCCTTTGTTATTGGTTATTACCTTCAGAAAACGAGTTTTACAGTTACCAATGCAATTATCGCAAATGTCATCGGCATGTTTGTTGCATTGACTTTCGGAACCGTTTGGTTAAAGATATTCGCTAACCTTTCATGGACAGGAGCATTTATGGGTGGATTTGCACCTTTTATTATCGTAGGTGTTATTAAAGCCGCTCTCGCTGCATGGATTGGAATCTCAGTTAGAAACCGTTTGAAATCGGCAAGCCTTATGTATGTCACGGAACAAAAAATCACTTAAGATTACAAATTGGCCAGACCCGCTATTGCACTCATGCAGCTATTAGCAAAACTTGCGTTACATCAACATTCCAATTCGAAAAACCTGCCGCCCTAAAGTTAGGGCGGCAGGTTTTTCGTGCATGCGGCATTTTTAAGCCGACACATAGCTGAGAGAAGAAGCGCATTACACACCTCCCCCTTATAACTCCTGTTATGTAACTGGATTTCGACTTTCAATATTCTCCCTTACTTATACCTGCTTAATATTTCTTCTGGAATATGACAATAATCATTTGGACATTTAGCTAGCCTGTCTTGATGTTCTTCTGCACTTCTCACATAGTTTTCAAGAGCTGCTACTTCGACAACAATAAGGTCATAATCATTTCTCTCCCTAAGAAACGCCTCTGCCTCTGTTAAGTGATCAGCCTTTTCACTATATACGCCTGTTCTGTATTTCTCACCAACATCCTGCCCTTGTTTATTCAAACTGTATGGATCAATGATTTCAAATAAGTATTCCATCAATTCTCTGATTGTCACAACTGTCGGATCAAACCCTGTTTTCACACATTCGGCGTAACCATCGTAATCGCCCCCGAGTGTATGACTTGTTCCATTAGCTCTTCCTGCTTCTGTAAACTTAACTCCAGGTAAAGTTTTTATAAAAGCTTCCACTCCCCATAAACATCCGCCTGCAAAATACACTATTTCCATATGGACCCTCCTCTTTTTTTCTCAAAGACACTCATTCCAATCAATAGAACGGGAAAAAATTCCGTCACTACATTTGCTGCACTTTAAATAAGGCCAAATTGTACAGCAAGTATAACATTCCCATTTCACTAAATAATATTAATCTAAAAACAGAAAAACTGCAGCTCCAAGGTTAGATATGTCTAACAACGGAGCTGCAGTTCATACTAGTTCCAGCCTTTTAAAACTTCTTTTTCCATTCATAAAATCGGACTCAACAACCGTGAAAAGCCTTCTCGGAATTTGATTGTCCAATTGCGCTTGGCATATAGCTCTTTCGTCAGTTTCCGGCAGTTAGCTGTGTCCGACTCGAATAACGACTCCAATTCCATTGCGACCCGCCGATTAAACACCAGTGCGTTAATTTCAAAATTCAAGCGAAAACTGCGGGCGTCCAGGTTGGTCGTCCCCACGGTTGAAATTTCGCCGTCAATGGTCAATGTTTTGGAATGAAGAAACCCGCGGTCGTATAAGTAGACATCGGCGCCGTAATCGAGCAGTTCTCCCAGAGATGACCAGGATCCCCACATGACAAACGGATGATCCGGCTTCCCCGGGATCATAATATGCATTTTCACACCGCTAAGCAATGCCATTTTACAGGCATCCATAAAACTCTTGTCCGGAATGAAGTACGGCGTCTGGATGAATACCTCTCGTTCGGCAGACGAAATCATTTTGATCATCATGTTTTTTAAATGTTCCGTATGGGAGTTCGGGCCACTCGTGACGATCTGCATCGGGGAAAAGTTCTTTACATCGTGCTGGGGAAAGCAAAAGATATCGTCTCGTTTCTTATGCTGATTAGAGTAATTCCAGTCCAGAATAAAGCGCTCCTGGATGTGCTGGATTACATCCCCTTCTATACGCAAATGGCCATCCCGCCAATATCCAAACTTCTTTGCTTTCCCCAAATATTCTGTGCCAACATTAAAGCCGCCGATATAGCCAGTTTTTCCATCGATAATGCAGACTTTTCGGTTATTGCGGTGCATCAGGAAAGAAGATTTTTCCGCCTCAATAGCTCTTGGTTGATGTTTTACGTGAAACCTCCCACCGTCCCTCTCATTTTTAATACAAATTTTCCCGGTAACTCTTCTCCAGAAGTTTGCCGATCGCCTCTTCATCCACATTCGACAATTTCGCATGGGTTGCTAAAATCTTCGCACCTTTCGGAAGGTCCTCTTTATTCGCCCAAGTCTCCGGGTTCCACAACTCTGACCGGTGAAATGCCTTGGAGCAATGAATAAAGCATTCCTCTATGTCCACACCGATTCCAAGGAGCGGCCTTTTTCCGTTGACCGCCATCTTCTCTAATAGTTCTTCATCGCGGACCACACTGGCTTTTCCGTTAACACGCAAGGTCTCACCCAGTCCCGGAATTAGAAACAGTAAGCCGATATTCGGATTCATTAAGATATTTCGCATAGAATCCATCCGCTTATTACCGGGCCTTTCGGGAATGATCAACTGACTTTTATTTAGCATGTGCACAAAACCGGCAGTGTCTCCCCTTGGAGACACATCGCAAAACCCGGATTCATCAGCTGTTGATATTGTCAGGAATGGTGATTTCGCGATAAAATCTCTGCAATGTTCGTCCACGTATGAAATGACTTTATTATTCACGAGTTTACTCGGCTGTCCGGTGATTTCCCGAAGTTCTTTTATTGTCTTAACTGTATTTGGAAATGCTGGTTTGGCTTCCATTCCATTCAATCCCTTTCGTACCAAGCTTTTTTTTATATTTCACGAATAAATCAACCGAAATGTATCGGCTGTGCCCAAATGAGCAATTTGCATTAACTTTCCCGCACCTTTTTCAGGCGCAACCACTAGTTTAATTGATTTAATTCGATTTTCCATAAGATCGATCAGCAAGCAGATCATCACCCTGTAATTCTATTTTACATTACACAACTCTTAATTTTTTCTTTTTTTAGTTATCTTTATGTATTGTAATTTAATAATCCTTGATGAGAGTTCTTAAAAAACAACTTTCGAAAACTGTCATCCTTAAACAAGAGTGTTTTCAAGAAGATATTACAAGGCATTCTTCTATCAATATAGGTGCAAAGGTATTAAAAGCCTTAAATTGATGTGGTTTTTCGTTTTCGCTCATTGCTTGCAAAAATAGAGTATAGGTTCGCATTAACTTCAGCATACTACGTGCAAGGATTAAGTTTCGTTCTGTACATTTAAAGGAATTACAAACAGTATCACCTGGAATTTCAAAATGACTGCATTGGACTATAAAGGCAATTATCGTATTTTTTGTTTTCGATCATTAACGATTTTTGAAGTTGCTCATACTGCAAAACAATATTGTTACCAATCAAATATTGGTTCTTGGAGGGTTTTGATGAAGTATAAAGGTGTGTTATTAGTGATGCTTGCCGCTATATGCTGGGGCATTAGCGGAGTAATTGCCGACATCTTGATGAATAAGGGCTGGGGGCCTGTCGTGATTTCGTTTTACCGTGGATTTATTGGGCTGCTGTTTTTCTTCGTATGGTTTCTTCTTCACTTTAAGAAGAATTGGATGGTTTCCCCCCATTTGTATATATGGGCTTTAATCGCAGGAGTGGGCGTAGCCGGTAATTTCACTTTTTATTTTCTAAGTATTCAAGCCTCAAGTGTTGCTGTGGCAGCGACTTTAATGTATACCGCACCTGTGTTTGTGCTTTTAACTTCCTTTCTATTGCGGCTGGAGCGTTCTACTTGGTTTAAATGGGGCAGCATTGCCGGTGTGCTTTCCGGAATCGTCTTGCTCACGGGTGCATACAACACCGACTCCATTTCAGTGAGTTTGTTAGGGGCTGCTGCAGGCCTCGCCTCTGCGATTTCCTATGCTTTGTTTATATTCTCTTTTAAAAAAGCTTCGGAATACGGGAAGCCGCAGCTCACGTTAACAATCGCTTTTTTATCATTTTGCCTTATCCTATTCGTACTTGTAGACAATCAGGAATCGGCTGCTGTGCTGACTTCTGCTGACGTAGGCTGGTTTTTCCTGTTAGGCATCGTAGGAGCCGGAATTTCGTTTATCTTGTATTTGATTGGTATTCAGTCGACTACTGCAGCAACGGCATCGATGGTGGCGATGGTTGAGCCGGTCACAGCTTCCTTGTTGGGGGTTGTGCTTCTTGGAGTCGATTTGACCCTTATTCAAGTTCTTGGTATGGTCATTATCTTAATGACCATCACGATACTTAGTGTGAAGCAGTCTTCTTGATTCTACAAAACCCAAATAACTTAATCCGTTCTCATATACACCGAGAAATTAAAGAAATCACCACATATTTTGTATTTTCTACAAAACAAAAAACTGCAGCAGAATCTGCCACAGTTCAAAAACTACATTAACTTTTTTATTCCAGTTCTTGCACCGCATAAGAAACCATTTCATATCGCTGACCTACACGAACCACTGTGAACGTCAACCTAAGATCATTCCGATCCGCCAAATGCTCAATTGGAGCGTTTCCTTGATACAGATTTATCGCATAATAATCATTGCCCACTTTCACTTCAATCACGCGACCATCTGCTAATCCAAAAGGTTCTTCTGTGGTGATTTCCATTACTTCACCTGAAACTTTAAGCTCTTGAAGCACCTGCAATGTACCACTTGGCAAAGCGATCGTGTTCCCAAATTTATTTTGTAACGTGTACTTAGTGTCACCTGACTTCACCGTGTACAGTGCAGAAGTTCGGTGTATTACCCCAGTATCAGGATAAAGCGTTAAGACTTGCCCAATCTGAATGATGTCTGATGTTAAACGGTTTAGTCTCTTGATGCTGTCTATCGAAACACCTGTTCGTTTGGAGATGGAATACAAGGTATCTCCTTTAACAACCCGATAATTTCTGTTTTCCAGATTTTCCTGGTTTCCATACCACGGTTGGTTTTGGTGCGGAATTGCGATTTTTTGTCCGATTATTATTTTGGTGCTTGTGGTGAAGTTCGCCGCCATCAGCTGTTCAACCACCAAGCCGTACTTTTTCGCAATGCTGTAGAATGTGTCTCCTTTTTGGACAATGTAATAACTGGCCACTTCACTCGCTGCACTTGGTGTAATCACTGGACCCGCAACTGCAGCAGAAGAGACTAACGCAAACGACAAGAGAATTTTGGCTATTCGTTTCTTTCCTTTCGAAGATTGAGGCTCTTGCCTTTCGGCTTGAGGGACGGGTTTCAAATTGAATTTCATCATCTTCTCACCTCCTTTCTGTTTTTATTTTTGCTGCTATTAGTCCTTAAGTTACCCATACTGAAAATAAATAATCATTTTCTTATTTTTCTGACAATTAAAAAATTTTATAATCGAAAAGCTAACACAACAATTTCCCAATTAATTTAATTTCCCCAAAAATACCTTTAATCGTATTGGATTTTTTTCCCTATCGTAAAAACTGAAAATAGAGTAAGTTTTGCAGTTAAAAATATATATAACAAAAAGAACTCCGATTCAGTGCTTTTACCGATATTCGGTCAGTATCTTCTTGGCATTCGTAGCAAGTCGGGCACACAGAACGACGTTATTGCGGAACCCTCACGGAAATGCCTGTGCGGTGACGCTCACGCTAACAGCCGGTACTTCCAGAATGACCATGCACCAATCACCCTTTAGCCTTTTGGTTACAGGTTCTTTTTTTGCCAACAGATCCGGGATCTCTCGAAATACCAGAGCGAAATCACGTTTCATCAGCGTTTAAAATCTTTTGAGGAGGTGGATCCAGCGCCTTTCCATACCATGTCGGAGCTGTTTTACTTTGCTCATATAGCTCGCCAACACGCTATAAGGATTGGTCGAGATGATCTCTTTTGGCTCAATTAATACATTAGATGGGTAATCAGGGATTTCAAATAGTCGAGTACCTGTTTTCCGCCAACTTTCTTCATCCGTGAAGATGCTGTTAAAACACTATACTCCCTTTTAGATTTAATTTACCGACTACAGCAATTGATGTTTTTAACACGTCTAAACTTTGATCAGCAGAATGCTTGGCGACTTACTGAGCCAGATTCATTTCGCAGAGCCCATAACCGGAAAATTTTTATTTACCAGCTAGATTGACAAATTCAATTATAAGGAATATTATACTTATATATTCATATGCACATATAAACATATGTTATTGGTGTATGTAACTATTCGAAAGAAGAAAGGAGCACTCGATGATTGAGTTAGTAAATATTCATAAAATTTTTTCGGATGAAACCAGACTCAGAATAATAATACTTTTGGCTCAGCAGGAGCTTTGTGTTTGTCAAATCAGCGGCATACTAGACGTTCCTCAGCCGAAAATATCCAAAAATCTATCAAAGCTAAGAGATACAGATCTTGTCATTGATGAAAGAAAAGAAAAATTCGTCTTTTACAAATTAAAGATGGAGAATGCAATTTTTGTAAGCACAGTCAAGAATATTGCAGACAACCTGAATGAATACCCTCAACTAATCTTAGATAAGAGCAGGCTTGTGGATAAAGAGAAATATTTAAATTAATCCTTTTATTTAATCGCTTTTGGTGAACATAATGAAAGAAAATATGCGGAGATGATTTTTTGATTATATTCGAGTGGATAAACGATCAATTGCTCAAGATGGAGGGCCTTTCTTATCTTGTCAAGATATTAGTGGAGAATGTTTTTGGACTTAGCACCCAGGAGAAACTAGGAGGCAGTATTCATTTTTTTATTTATGATGTCATTAAAATTTTTATACTTTTATCTGTATTGATTTTTATAATATCCTATATACAAAGCTTCTTTCCTCCTGAAAGGACAAGAAAAATATTAAGTAGATTTAATGGCCTATCAGGCAATATACTAGGTGCTTTATTAGGAACTATCACACCTTTTTGCTCGTGCTCGTCAATACCGCTTTTCGTTGGGTTTACTAGTGCAGGGCTTCCATTAGGGGTTACATTTTCATTCTTAATCTCCTCCCCTCTCGTTGACTTGGCATCTGTCATTTTACTTGCCAGCATATTTAATTGGAAAATTGCTATTGCCTATGTAATAGTCGGCCTCATTCTTGCTGTAATCGGCGGGACAATCATTGGCAAAGCAAAGCTTGAAAAATATGTAGAGCCCTTTGTATTCGACAATAAAATAAAAGAACTTGATCTAGAAGTATTGAAGTTTCGTGATAGAGTAGTTATCGCTAAAGATCAAGTTCTCGATATTGTTAGAAAGGTATGGCTGTATATTTTGATTGGGGTTGGGATTGGGGCTGTAATCCATAACTGGATACCAGAAAGCATTATTTCTGCAGTGCTTGGTCAGGATAAATGGTATTCTGTTCCTTTAGCGACCTTGGTCGGAATTCCGATGTATGCTGATATATTCGGAACCCTCCCCATCGCCGAAGCTTTAGTATTAAAAGGCGTCGGTATAGGGACAGCACTCGCTTTCATGATGGCTGTTACAGCATTATCTCTTCCATCACTGATTATGTTAAGCAAAGTAGTTAAAACAAAGCTTCTGATCGTATTCACAGTCATTGTAACGATAGGAATACTTTTAATTGGATACTCATTCGATACTTTTAGTTATTTACTCCTGTAAAAAGGAGATAAAATTATGATTCGTCAAAAATTAAAGGAGGAAAGGAGTGGGCATTATGGAAAAAGAAAAAGTGTTTGAACAGTTAAAAAAAGAGATGGGTGAAGTACCTAAACCCATAGAAAACTTAGCTTCTTTGGATATGAATGTTTTGATGGGACATCTTGAAGCGAAAAAAAATGCATATGCGGGTGACCATCTTGATAAGAAAACTAAAACACTCATTGCATTGGCAGCAGGAATCGCACTAGACTCTCAAGGGTGTATTATGACCAATGTGCAGGCTGCTAAGAAAAGTGGGGCTTCAACAGCAGAAATCATGGAAGTTTTTTCTATAGTAAAATTCTCAAAATCATCTTCTGCTATGTCAGGATTTGCGATGGCTATGGAATGGCTTATTGCCGAAGGTGATGATGAGTGAATTCTGAGCATTCTCGATCAGAGGCTGAACATACACATGATGTTTCAAATTTGTCTGGCAGGAAAATATTCTGGGTAACCGTACTAAATGCCACCATTACCATTGTGGAAATTATCGGAGGAATTCTTTCTGGAAGTTTGGCATTATTATCTGATGCTGTCCATAACTTAAGCGATACTATAGCTATTGCATTAACATATTTCGCCAATAAGATAGCCCGGAAGCCAAGCAACGCCAAAAAATCATACGGATATAAAAGAGCTGAAATTCTTGCAGCGTTTATTAATTCATCAGTGCTATTAGCTATATCCTTCATATTAATATTCGAAGCCTTCAAAAGGTTCAATTCTCCTGAGAGTATCAATGGGACCTTGATGATAACAGTGGCATTAATTGGGCTTGTGGCCAATCTGGTTTCCGTATATCTCTTAGAGAAAGATTCGCACGAGAATTTAAATATAAAATCTAGTTATTTGCATCTAATAAGTGATACAGTTTCATCGGTCGGAGTTTTAGTTGGAGGTATCGCTATAAATATATGGGGTATTGTGTGGATAGATCCATTAATCACTATACTTATATCCCTGTATATCTTAAAAGAAACCTGGCGTGTAATAAGAAAGACAATCGATATTTTAATGCAATCGTCCGCCGTATTAGATTACGAAGCAATTAAAAGAGATATCGAAAAAATGGATAAAGTAAAAAATATTCATCATGTCCATTCATGGATGATGAACGAAAAAATGATGCATTTTGAGGCACATATTGATATGGAAGATATGCAGTTATCTGAGGTTGAAAAGATATATGATAAGATTGAAAAATTCCTTAAGGAACATCATGGAATTAGCCACGTGACGCTTCAAGCAGAAGTAGATAAATGCAGCGATAAGAATATTTTTAAGACTTTCTAATAATTAGATAGAGGAGAATGAAAAAATGATTATAAAAATTTTAGGCCCAGGTTGTTCAAAATGTAAAAAATTAGAAATAAATGCAAAAGAAGCTGCAAAGGAATTAGGAATCGAGGCAAGTTTTGAAAAGGTTGAAAACATTCAGGAAATCATGGCCTATGGTGTCATGAGTACTCCGGCTCTTGTGGTAGATGAAGAAGTTAAAGTTATGGGGAAAATTCCATCGGTTAAAGATATCAAAAAGTATCTATAGTAATTAGAAAAAGAGCTCACAGATGAGCTCTTTTTTCTATTTATACAAGTTTAACTTGAAAGTCATCATTTCACAGACCACGCCGGCGCTGAGAGATTTACTTAACAAAATACAAGCAGAATAAATTTACTTTAACCATTCATCGGGAAATTTTATGTGTACTTCTTCAGATTCCTCTATTTTTCCACTCAAGTAGGCTGCAATTGACCGCGCCTGTTCAAATCCATTCATCAGAAAGAATGAGGATGAACGCCCAAAGCTTTTAGATCCGATAATATAAAATCCTTCTTCCATATGACGTAGCTGTTTTTCACCGTGCGGCTGCACGACTCCCTTTTTTTCAAAGAGAAGTTGCGCTATCCCTTCGACACATTCAGCTGATGAATGCAGGCTGTATTGAACTTCCCTGAATATATCGATGTTTGGTCTGGCTCCCGTATTGACGACAATTTGATCAATTCCCTCAACCCGTTTATGGCTAGCGGCGATGACGTCTAGTTTTCCGTTGGATTCCGTCAAGTCTTCGATATAAAAAGATGGAAAACATTCAATGCTTTCCTTACTCATCAGCTGCTCAATTTTCTCCCCTAAACGATATTGAGCAAGAAACCGATTTTTGGAGAGTGCTGGGATAAAAGAGAAGTCCGGCTTTCGGATCACCCAACTGATTGTCGTCTCTGGTGCTCGTTTTTTTAACTCTCCCAGCTGGATGACAGTATTGATCGCCGAGTGCCCACTTCCGACGACTAAAGTATGCTTGCCCTCGTAGCGTTCTTTGTCCTTCCCCAATATATCCGGAATGCCATACATAATAGCATCCTTTGCCTGTTCTTCCGCTAGGGAATAATATCCTCCAGACATAAGCGGATTCGGGCTTTGCCACGTGCCGGAAGCATCAATAACTGCCCTGACTTCATAGGTCTTCAAAGCTCCACCTCTGATAGCTTTGATGATAAATGGATTGTTTGAACGATCCTTTATTCTGCTTTTGTCTATGTGTTTTCTTCCTATGGAGACGACTTTAGCATTCAAGTAGATATGCGGTTCCAATTCGGGCGTTTGAGAGAGTGGATACAAATAATCGGTATATATATCTCCTGCATATGGAAGCCTCTTCTCGACCGGTTCAGTCCATCCGTTTCGCTTCAATATCTCTCGACTCGCTGGGTCGACATTGAACTTCCAAGGCGAGAACAGCCTGACATGTTTATAGTCCAAAAAGTTTGATCCTACTTGTTTTCCTATTTCAAATAGATAAAACGGCAGTCCTTGTTCGTGCAGATGCGCGGCAGCTGCTAATCCTATTGGACCAGCACCGATGATGCCAATAGGCAGTACTTTTTGCTCTGTCGACTTCATTTTCAAAACCCCCAAGTTTAATAAAAGTAGAAAGATAAAACCAGCCTATATACTTCATGATTTTAACTTTAAGTTAGTCGAAAGCTGTGTGTTAAAAAGACTCATAAGCAGGAGAAAGAAGTTATGCTCCAATCACCTCCTTCTCCCTATATTTTCAAATATACTCTTAACATCAACTATATGTAAACTTAGCTAAGAAAAAAGAGCTCAAATGAGCTCTTTTTTCTTAGCAGAAATTCGGGGCGCCAGCCATGACTAAGCTCATTTTTCGCCTGCCATTTCAGAATCCAGTGTTAAAAATCTTTGTTGAATCTCAATATGCTAAACTCTTTAGTCGATGTCCAGTACAGTTTCGGCTATATTAACGGCGTGATCACCTACTCGCTCTAAGTTGCTAACGATATCAATATACACAATGCCGGCTGCCCCCGAGCATTCTTTGGCTGATACTCTCTGAATATGTCTTTTCCGTAATACCCGTTCCATCTTGTCGATCTCATTTTCTTTTTCTGTCACTGCTCTAGCTTCAGCGATATCATCGGTATCCATCGCTTTTATTGCTTGTATTAAAGACGAAAGCGTCAATTGGAACATTTCATCAATGTCAGTCGTTGCGGATTTAGAGAACGAAATCTTGTTATTCCGCTGATAATCCACCAGCTCCATGATGTTCTCCATATGATCACCTATCCGCTCTAAGTCCCTGATTGTATTCAGAAGTACACTATGCAATTTTGAATCCTTAACGGTCAATGCTTGGGCTGAGATCTTCGTCAGATATTCAGAAATTTGCTGATCCAAGTTATTGATTGCTGATTCGAATTGTGGAATACGATCTCCATACTTCCGATCGCCAGTTTTGACATATCGAATCACTTCTTCCAGTCCTTGAGCTGTCAAATCAGCCATTCGCAACACTTCTTTTTTTCCAAGACCCAAAGCAACTGAAGGCGATGATTCAATAACCTGTTCATTCAAATGAAGCGGTTTATGCTCAATAGCTTCTTCATTTCCTGGGAGCACTTTTATTACAATCCATGCCAACACGGCAATGAATGGCAGCTGAATTAGGGCGTTGGAAACATTAAAAATGCCGTGCGCGAAAGCAATAGTCATCTGTGGATTCAAAGCTAAACTGCCTTGAAGATACTCGACTAAAGCCGTAAAAGGTACAAGTAACAGCAAGACTAGAATCGTTCCAACCACATTAAAGATAACATGTGTGAGTGCTGCACGTTTCGCTGTGACGGAAGCTCCGATGGCCGCTAAAACCGCGGTAATTGTTGTCCCGATATTATCCCCGAAAAGAACTGGTAATGCAGCATCCAAGCTCATCGATCCTTGAGCAAACAAGGTCTGAAGTAAACCAATCGCAGCCGAAGAACTTTGGACAGCTACAGTGAAAACAGTACCAATCAGCACACCCAACAACGGGTTTTCACTCATGCTCACCGTCAATTCCTGAAAAGCTTGAGCTTCCCGAAGAGGGTAAAGCCCTTCACTCATTAAGTTAAGCCCCAAGAATAACGACCCAAAACCGAAGATAACCCGGCCAATGTTTTTGACACGATTATTGTGGATGAAGAAAATCAGAAACGTTCCAACCGCAACAATCGGCAGTGCATATTCTGCGATGTCAATGCCGATGATAAAAGCAGTAGCCGTTGTTCCGATATTCGCCCCAATGATGACACCGATAGCTTGCCGCAGTGTCATAAATCCGGCATTAACGAGACCAATCGTTAAAACTGTTGTGCCTGTACTTGTTTGAAGCAGGATTGTGACGAAAATCCCTGCCACTACTCCTTTAAGTGGATTTGTGGTAAATCGATCCAGCATGTTTCGTAGCCCATCACCGGCTATCTTCTGCAGATTATCCCCTAAGAACTTTATCCCAAATAAGAATATCCCCAATCCACCAACAAACATAAAAATTAACTCTTGTAACTCCATTCCTTTGGCCCCCTGCCCCACGAATTAATTATGTATAGTGCAGGAAGAAACCCCCGTTTCCTCCTGCCTTTCGCTCTATCTGTCAGTCTTTGTAAAAAATGCGTTTGAGTGATTCTTTGAGTTGTGGTTTCACCATGATTATTGGGCGCACCGCAGTCGCTTGAGCTTCTGCTTCTTGTACAGTATCCGCTTTCCCAAGTGCCAAAAGCGTACCAATTGCGACAGTGCCAGTCCGGTTGCTTCCCCCCGCACAATGGAAATACACTTTCTTGCCATCTTGATAGGCATCAACGACTTGGTCGATTGCTTTCTTAATCGACTCATCCTGCTGTTCGTCAGAATCATCCACAATTGGACTATGAACCCGGACATAATCGTAATCACCTTCTGCTGCTTCTGCACGCAGGTCGATCACCACATCAATCTTTTCGTCTTCAACTGCACCTTTCGCATCAGCTGCGCCGCCAATAAAAATGCGGTCTTTTACCAGTTCCTGATATTCTTTGCTCATTTCGTTTCCTCCTGTCGTATCAAAGTTTGGTTCCAATCAATGGATTCCACAGAGTCGCATTCTTGGGTTAACTTTTGTTAATGGGAATTCCACTTTTTTACTTGCCTGTTTCAGCAAACTGACGAATCCGTTCGCCGATTTCGTCACGGACGTTTTGGAAGACCGTCCATTTTTCTTCATCTGTTCCTTCTGCTTTCGCCGGATCGGTAAATCCCCAATGATCGCGTTTAACATGAGGCGGTGTCATCGGGCATTTGTCCGCCGCGTCGCCGCATAGCGTCACAACAAAGTCGGCATTGTTCAGGATGTCCAAGTCGATCATGTCGGAAGTCTGGCCCGAAATGTCG
>NZ_JAGGPX010000012.1:87223-238950 GCF_018613575.1 Planococcus sp. ISL-110 | reverse complement strand
GGCCCTCTTGCTTAGCAAGAGGGCCTAAAACCAAGTGGTTACGAAAATATTTCTGGATCATCAATAGTCATGCAAATATAAAATGGGTTTCTCAACACTCTGAAAAAAGGCAGCCACATAGGCTGCCTTTTTTAGTGCTTTTAATAGTTTTTCGGTAACTGTTTTTCAACAGCTGCAGATGTTGGAGTATAAGTGGTGTTGATGGTTTCGGAGGATTTTCGGTTTTTTATAAAACTGAGAAAACCCATGGCTGTGTTGCTGTATTGATTGACTTCCGCAACACTCCGCTTGTCATGGTCGACTCTCGACGCAATGTCGCTTGTGATTGCCCGGACCGAAGCATTTAAGTCAATGACCGAATTCAATGTGCCTTTTGCTGCATCGGTCAACACGCTGACTTTTTCGGATTTCATTTGAATGTCTTCCTTTAATTCATTAGCGGTATGTGACAAGGTCGTTGCCTCTAAATTGAGCTTATCGACCCGCTCTTTCAGGTTGTTCGCGGAACCTTTCATCTTTTTTACCGGTTCCTTCATCCCTGATATCAGCATAACAATGCCGACTATTGCGATGATCAGCCCCACTACGAAGATTGCGAGTGCTATGTACAGCCATATTGTTGAATCCATGTTGTTTCCTCCTCTGTTTTATTGATGTCTTGGATATGTTATACCCGTTAAACCGCTCTGATTAACATACCAAATGGAAGTAAGGGCCATGTGTTTCGGGGTCTTCCGGCAAACATCTCCCATAATATAAACGAGTATGTTAGAATTTTATCATATGTGTATATATTATCTGGCATTTTTTAGAAGAGTGCGAGAAAGAGCAGGTGTGGAAATGATTGTCGGAATAGATGCAGGCGGTACATTGATCAAAGTGGCGTATACCGAAAAAGGGGAAGTCTGTTTTGAAAAGTATCCACTTGCTGAAATTGAGCGTGTTGCTGACTGGGTGAATGGTCTTGGTCACAGCAAAGTATGCGTGACGGGAGGGAAATCAGGCGTTCTGGTTTCTTTGCTCGATCAGCCAGCACAAGAAATGATGGAGTTTGAAGCTACTCACATTGGCGTCCAGGTTCTCCTCGAAGAGATGGGACGTCTGGAAGATGCTTATCTGGTGACGAATGTTGGAACCGGAACCTCTATCCATTGTATTCAGGGCAATGTTCAGGAGCGTTTGGGCGGCACCGGTATCGGTGGCGGAACGTTGATCGGGTTGAGCCATCTGTTGACTGGCGTCACCCATTACGATGAGATTGTCGCGTTGGCAAGCCAGGGTTCCCGGGAACGGACCGATTTAAAGGTCAAACATATCTACGAAGGCAAAGAGCCTCCAATTTCAGGGGAGCTGACAGCCAGTAATTTCGGGCAGGACCTATTTTCGATTTCAGGCGATTTGACGAAAGAAGAACTGCTGGCGACGGTCATCGGTTTAGTGGGTGAAACGGTCAGCACAGTCAGTGTGCAGGCAGCCCGCCAATGCAGAAGCTCAACCATCGTCTACATTGGCTCTTCCTTCATTGATAACCCTTTATTGAAGGAAGTTGTAACAAGCTATACCATTCTGCGCGGCTCGGTTCCTGTGTTTCCCGATAATGGGGAGTTTTCAGGAGCGATGGGGGCCATGTCTGTAATGAATAAAAAGACGGTGTGATTTTTCGATAGAAAAGACGTCTCTTTCGGCCAGTGCAATGGCAGAAGGTGAGACGTCTTTTTTAGATAGGCTGGAAGGGGTGTTATACTACAGGCCGCTCCAGGCGGACGGGCGCCAAACCTCCGAAGCCAGCAGAAAGAACGGCAGGAGGATAGCCATTCCTCCGTAATAATAAAAGGGCCATCCAACTTGTTTTCCTGACATCGCCCTCATTTTCTTTAAGGTTCTGAGATGTTTTCTCTATTAGGGAGCCATCCCGTAAAATAGTTCCCATAGGTACTGAAAGATTGAAGTTTGGCCACAGTTTTGTTTTGGTTGCTCTGTCTTCAACAAGAATTTCCAGCAAACAAAAAGAGATGCCGCAATCTGCGAGATCTCTTTCAACTTTTTATTATTCACTGATGATGGTCAATTTCTCGCGGATATCCGTACGCCCTTGTTTTGCAGGGACGTGCGCCGGATAGCCGATCATCATGGTCGCGACGATTTTCTCGCCCGGCTTTACACCGATGGCTTCACGGAACACCGGAGTGTAGATCCAATCGTTAGAGCGCCAGATCATGCCGATGCCGCGTTCCCAGGCAGCCAGCTGGAAGTTTTGCAGCATAGAAGAAACCGCACCGTAGTCTTCATCCCATCTTCTTTGTCTCGGATCTTCGGGCATGATGACAACTAGGTGAAGCGGTATGCTGCGGAAGTAATCAGCTTTATTGAGCGCTTTCGGTGGGATTTCCCCGTCCGGCGTGCGCACGGATTCAATAAAGGCCTGAACGAATTTCTCTTTTCCGGCGTCTGTGTATAGCAGGAAACGCCAAGGTTCATTGACTTTATGGTTCGGTGCCCATTTGGCGACATTCAGCAGCTCAATAATCTCCTCAATATTTACAGGGTCAACCTTGAATTTCTTGATTGAGCGTCTTTCTATGATATTCTGGTCAATAGCGTTCATCACTAACGTCTCTCCCTTCCGCACAGAAAATGCGTGTATCTATCTTTTATCCTACCACGGAGAGATGGGAAAAGCGTATTAAAAAAGACAAAAAGATCCCTACTGACAGCCTGGAATATTGATAGAATATAAGCATAGGCAAGGAGTGGATAAAGTTGAAAAAAGCTATAGTCATCGGCGGGGGCATCACCGGCCTTTCCGCTATGTATTATTTACAAAAGCTCAACCTGCAGGAAAAGCTCAATCTCGAATTGGTGCTGATTGAGCGGGAGCCTCAGTTGGGCGGTAAGATTAAGACCGTAACAGGTGACGAATTTGTCATGGAGGTCGGGGCAGACTCCATTGTTGCACGGCATGCCAGCGTTATGCCGCTGATTGAAGATCTTGGCCTCAAAGACCGTGTTGTCTACAACAGCACGGGAATTTCCTATTTGTATGCCAATAATGTGCTGCATGCCATTCCGAAGGATACGGTGTTCGGCATTCCGATGAATAAAGAAGCACTGTTCAATTCAACGCTCGTTTCTGAAGAAGGCAAACAGGCAGCTTTAAAGGATTTTGACAGCGTCAATGAAAGTTTTACATGGGACAGTTCAATCGGGGAGTTTCTTGAAGCATTCCTCGGCAAAGAGTTGGTTGAAAACCAGATTGCGCCTGTGTTATCCGGCGTCTATTCGGGCAATCTCCATGAACTCACACTGGCGTCGACTTTGCCGTATCTGGTCGATTACAAAAATAAATACGGTAGCATCATAAAAGGATTTGAAGCAAACAAAGAGTTTTTCCAGGGTGCTGCCAATAAGAAGTTCATTTCATTTGATGAGGGTATGCAGGTCCTGATTGACGAAATGGAAACCAAGCTGGAGCATGTCCGTATATTGAAAGGCGTCGGAACCAAGTCGGTCAAAAAGGACGGTGAACACTATCTGGTGGTGCTTGAAGGTGGTGAGGCGATAGAGGCGGATTACGTGATTTTGGCGACGCCTCATCAAGTTGCCCAGCAGCTTTTAGCGATGGAAGAGTTGGATGCTGAATTCGATCAGTTTCTGAATTCTTCATTGATCAGCGTTTACCTTGGATTTGATGTTCCGGATGAGCAGCTTCCGGAAGACGGTACAGGATTCATCGTGTCGCAGGAAAGTGATCTGCATTGCAATGCCTGCACCTGGACGAGCCGGAAATGGCGCCATACGTCAAAAAACCACAAGTTGCTGGTTCGTTTGTTCTACAAGAGTTCACATCCTTCCTATGGGATGCTGAGAGAGTTGTCTGAAGAAGAATTGGCGAAAGTGGCGCTGGAGGATGTCCGCAAGAGCCTAGGGGTTAAAGAAGAACCTTTAGCGGTTGAAGTGACCGGTTGGAAAAACCTGATGCCCAATTACCATATGGCCCATAAAACCGCTATCAGCGCACTGGAGCTGAAAATGGAAGAATTGGTCCCCAATATCAAGCTGGCTGGTTCCTCTTATTTTGGTGTAGGAATTGGCGCCTGCATACAAAACGGTTCCGACCTGGCGAAAATTATTGCCAATCAATTAGTTGATGTAGAGTAAGAATAGGAAAAAGAGGCCATAGTTGGCCTCTTTTTTTTATATAGAAAAAGCCGTTTATCCAGCATTTGGATAAACGGATAATTAATGATATAGGCAGTATTTTATCGGTTAATTATTTTTTTCAGTAAGATCCGGAATTGATAGATTAGAGCCTTCAGCTACACGTGCACCGAATTCAGCATCTGCTTTTGGCTGCTTACACTTTTCTTGTTATCTCATTGCGTTCAAGCGCTGGTAGCTGTCGAAATGTTTGCCCCAGTAGCTGTCGTTCAAACTGGTGATTTGGACGCGATCGCCGCCAGCGTGAATAAAGCTGTTGTTGCCAACGAAAATGCCCATATGTGAAATCCCTGGGCGATAAGTATTCTTAAAGAACACCAAATCGCCGACCTGAGGAGAACTTACTGTATAAGATAATGCGTCATAGCCGGTGGTATTGGTTCTTGGGACACTAACACCAGCCTTATTGTAGGCATAATAGATGAAGCCGCTGCAATCGAAACCGCCTGGTGCAGAACCGCCCCATTTATAAGGTGTACCCAGTAAAGAATTAGCTGTAGCAACAAGTGTTGAAATGTTTCCAGATGAAGCAGGTGCAGTAGCGATTGGATTGGAAACAGTCACCGGCTGCTTGCTTACCGAGCTGCCATCAACCTTTAATACTTGTCCAGTTCGGATCGAGCTTGTTTTCAGTCCGTTTAAGCTCATTAATTGTGAAACCGATGTGCTGTGGCGTTTAGCGATATTAGTCAGCGTATCACCGCTAACCACGCGATATGTACTGGTTTTAGATATAGCTGGAGCAGCTGAAGGAGCTTTGATGGCCGTTGTTGGTGCAGTAGCCTGCGCTTTTCCGCTAACCGTTAACTTTTGGCCAATGCGGATGACACTGTCCGACAGCTTGTTTAATTGTTGAATGGAGCTGACGCTGGTACTATGGATCCGGGCTATATGTGACAACGTGTCTCCTGCTTTTACCGTATATGTATTCACGGAGCTAGCCGATGTTTTAGGAGCGCTGACCTTTTGTTTAGATGCCGCCGGAGCTGAAGCAGCTGCGACCTTGATTGTCTGATTTGGATAAATAGAATTGGATGATAGCTTATTCCATGTGATCAGCTGATCAACCGAGACATTGTTGCTCGAAGCGATTTTCCATAACGTATCTCCTGGTTTAATTGTGTAGTTGCTGGCTTCTGTATCTGAAGTGCCAATTGCCAATGATAAGGTAGTAGCTGCAAATAAAGTGAAAATAATTTTTCTCATCGTCAAACCCCTTTTTCTATGCCTTTTATAGACAATTCAATCTATTTGGTGTAATTCACTTAATTCTATATAATTAAGTGAATATAGGCAATAAGTTTCAATATTACATTTGTGTTACAAAGTTAAAAGTAACAAATAAGCGATTGTGTATTTTTCATTAAAAGTTCTTCTTGCTGAAAAATCAAAGAGAGATAGGGGTCTCACATAAACAATATCGGCTATATTAAACGAATCTTAATAGCTCATAATGTAATAATGTCTTTAATTTATGAAAAACATTCTTTTCTCGAGCAAAAAATAATAAACTGAGCCCAATGTCTTTTTGTAAAAATTTATTCTGTAATGAAGGGCAAGAGAAAAGGGCCTAATTTCTTATGCAAAGATGAGTCTTTGAATTGTTGCAATATTACATTTTTTCTGACATCATGAAAGGAAATGCAAAAGAAAGCTATTGCATCAGAAGGAGGAGAAGCAAAGAATGTATGCGACACTTGGCAAAATCTTTGATCAGACAGTAGGCCTTTACCCGGACAAAGAAGCGCTGATTGATATGAGAAGAGGCACGAGATGGACTTACTCGCAATGGAGTGAGGAAGTTCATCGCTTGGCGAATGCACTGACCTCAGCTGGAATCAGCAAAGGCGACCGTGTTTCAAGTTTTTTGTTCAATAATAGCGAACTGCCTACCGCCTTATTTGCCTGTGCAAAAATCGGGGCTATTTTTAATCCCATCAACTTCCGTTTAAAACCTGAAGAGCTAGTGTACATTTTAAATGACGCGACACCCGAGATTGTTCTTTTTGAAGAGGCTTTAAAGGACACGATCAAAGGCGTCGCTGCACAGTTTCCAAGCATCCAATTCTGGTTTATAGACGACGATGTCCCTGACTATGCAGTGAGTTATCAGAAACAGGTCAGCGCGGCACCTGCTACGGACCTATTAGTGCAGGTAGATGAAATGGATACCTACGCTATTATGTATACAAGTGGGACGACAGGGCGGCCAAAAGGGGTGATTCATCGACATCGCGACATGGCTGAACAAAGCCTTACGTGCATTGCGATGCTGAAATATACAAAAAATGATGTAGGATTGGTTATCGCGCCGATGTTTCATTGTGCTGAACTGCATTGCTGCGTTATTCCACGCGTCCAAGCAGGAGCCTCGAGCGTTATCATGCATCAATTTGAACCTCAAACTGCAATTGAGACTGTCGAAAAGGAAAAAGTTACGGTCATGTTTGCTGTGCCGACCATGTGGAGCATGATGGCTGATCTCGATGGGGCAAATTCAAAGGTCAAAACGCTGCAGCGTGGACTTTATGGAGCAGCTCCGATGGCGCCTGTATTGGTCAAGCGTGTCAAAGAAGTGCTTGGGATTGATTTGATACAGGCATATGGCCAAACGGAAATGGGGCCGGCCATTACGTTCCTTGCCGAAGACGAGCAGCTGACCAAAGCTGGGTCTGCTGGAAAACCTGCCTTTAACCATGAAATCCGGATCGTTCGCCCGAATGAAAAAGGCCCTTCAGAGCCGGATGACAGAGTAGGGGCATTTGAGGTCGGGGAAATCATTGTGCGTGGACCAAGCATGATGGCTGGTTATTTCCATCGTCCGCAGGCCACGTCACGTGCGTTGTATAAAGGCTGGTACCACACCAGTGATTTAGGGTATCTGGATGAAGACGGCTATTTGTTTGTGGCCGATCGGGTGGATGACATGATCATCAGCGGCGGCGAAAATATTTATCCGCGTGAAGTGGAAGATGTGTTGCATGAACATGAATTGGTTCAGGATGTTGCCGTTCTGGGTATCCCTGACGAAAAATGGGGCGAAGCGGTGATGGCATTTGTGGTCGTTAAGGATGCCTTGCTGACAGAGCAGCAACTGGAAGATTTTTGCCTCAATAATGACAAACTTGCTCGGTTTAAGCGCCCAAGAACCTATCGCTTTGTCGATGAGTTGCCGCGCAATGCCAGCGGAAAAATACAGAAATTCCTGCTGCGTGAACTTTACGCAAAAAGCAAAGCTTAAAAAGTCGGCCCCTCAGCCAAAATAGTGAAGCTTGAGGGGTTTTTAAATGGAAAAGGAGAATGCCATTATGCAAATGAAACCGGTGGAAGAAACAATTGTAGGTGTATTGGGGATTGAATATGTTGAGATTACCCCGGACAAAGTAGTGGCGACCATGCCTGTGCACGCAGCTACTCATCAGCCTTTCGGGCAGTTGCACGGGGGTGCCTCCGTCGTGCTGGCTGAATCGGTCGCCAGTGTCGGAACCTGGCATTTGATCGATCAGGAAAACGAAATCGCAGTCGGCTTAGAGATCAATGCCAATCACCTGCGCGGCAAGCAGGAAGGAACGGTGACCGCAATCGGAACACCGCTGCATAAAGGCAGAACGACGATGGTCTGGGATATCAAGATCATCGATGAAGAAGAAAAACTTATTTGTGTTTCGAGATGTACCGTAGCGATTGTTAAAAAGAAAAAATAACTACCAGCATGCCATTACGGCCATCTGAATGGGCGTAATGGTTTTTTATAGACACAAAAATAAAAAAAATTATTAACAAAATCTATTTGGTTGTGTATACTGAATTTTAAGAAAACTTAAGCGCTTACATTCCTTTTATGTATTTTATCGTAAAAGGTTTTTTTGAAAGATTAACATACCGTCCGTTCAGTATTGCGTACCGTCCGTTCAGTATGGAGAGAGGGTGAAGAAATAATGGATTCTTTATTTGATTTGACGGGCAGAACAGCTTTGATCACAGGAGGTGGAAGCGGACTTGGCCAGAATATAGCCGAAATTTTCGCGGAATATGGGGCGAATATAGCAGTTTGTTCGCGCAAACTAACGAATTGCCAAGAAACAGCTGATCAGCTAGAAAGCCGCTATGGCATTAAAGCACGTGCTTATGAATGCAATATCGGCAATGAAGAGCTGGTGAAAGCGGTTGTGCAATCGGTACTGTCCGATTTTGGCAGCATTGACATTCTGGTCAATAACAGCGGGGCGACCTGGGGGGAAGAGATGGAAAAAATGCCGTTGGAAGCATGGGAAAAAGTGATGAATGTCAATGTTACAGGGACTTTTCTCATGTCCAAGGAAGTAGGCGGGCATATGATCCGAAATGGCTATGGAAAAATCATCAATATCGGATCGGTCGCTGGCTTAAGAGCGGAACCGCCAGAAGTGCTGAATGCCATCGGGTACAGCACCAGTAAAGCGGCTGTTCACCATTTCACTAGAGATTTAGCACGCAAATGGGCAGGGTACGGATTGTATGTGAATGCCATTGCTCCAGGATTTTTTGAAACAAAAATGACCAAACATGTTATCGCGCAGCATATGGAGACAATCGTCAATAAAAATCCGATGAAAAAGTTAGGGGACCCCAGATCGCTTCAAGGAGCAGCATTGTTCCTGGCGGGCGGTGCCAGTGATTACATAACCGGCCAAGTAATTGCGGTGGACGGTGGAAGTTCTTTATAAGGAATTTTGCAGAACGTTAAAACAGTATGAATGGCAGAAGGAGGAAAAGTATGGATAGACCTTGGTTAAAGCACGTAGCAGAAGGAAATCCAAAAAGTATTGATATACCGGATATTTCGTTGGTGGAATTGTTCGAGCGGTCAACAGCAGAATACGGAGACCATACAGCGGTTAGCTTTTTTGATAAGACTTACAGCTATAAGGAACTGAATGCGGCCATTGAACACTTCGCAAAAAAATTTTATGGAATGGGTATCCGGAAAAACGACAGGGTAGCCATCATGCTGCCAAACTGTCCGCAATATCCCATCAGTTTTTATGGTGCGCTTTCCTGTGGCGCTACAATCGTGCAATTGAATCCGATGTTTCAGGCGGCAGAACTTCTCCATATTCTCAATGATTCAGAAACGAAAGCTTTAATCATACTGGATCGTTTATTGCCTTTGTTCGAAGGCATCAAAGACAAGACTTCGGTCCAACATGTACTGGCTACTGGTCTCGATGGCGGCGTAGAAGAAGGTGTTCCAATTAATATGCCTCGCATATTAATTGATCCAAAAGAAGATGTAGCGGTCATTCAGTATACAGGAGGGACGACCGGGCTACCGAAAGGCGCCATGCTGACGCATCACAATATTGTCGCCAATACTTTGCAAAGTGCTGCAACTTCTGAAATGAGTACCAGAAAAGGACAAGAGAAAGTATTGACAATTTCGCCTTTATTCCATGTTTACGGCATGACCAGTGGCATGAGCGTCACTTTTTATAATGGCGGCAACATGATTCTGGTTCCCAAATTTGATGTTGGCCAAGTGGTGGAATTGATTGAAAAAGAAAAACCGACGGCTTTTCCAGGTGTTCCCACCATGTATATTGCTTTGTTGGAATATCATCAATCAAGAAAGTTCGATTTGAGTTGTTTGGAGTCCTGCACCAGTGGGTCAGCCCCTTTGCCTTTGGAAGTGCTGGATCGTTTCAATGCCATCAGCGGGACGACTGTAGCGGAAGGATATGGTTTGTCAGAAGCATCACCTGTAACGCACCGGAATCCGGTTCAAGGCTTACAGAAAAAAGGAAGCATTGGCATTCCTTTGCCGAGTACCGATTCGCGGATTGTCGATGTGGCGACAGGACAGGAAACCTTGCCGGCCGGTGAGGTGGGAGAGTTGGTGGTCCGGGGGCCGCAAGTGATGAAGGGCTACTGGAACCGGCCTGAAGAAACTGCACATGCAATCCGCGATAACTGGTTGTATACCGGAGATCTCGCGAAAATGGACGAAGATGGCTTTTTTTACATTGTTGGCCGGAAAAAAGAGATGATCCTGGCGAGTGGTTTTAATGTCTATCCAATCGAAGTGGAAAATGTCCTTTATCATCATCCGTCTATACGAGAAGCGGCTGTTTTCGGAGTGCCTGATGCGTACCGTGGAGAAACGGTTCGCGCGGTCGTGGTTTTGAAGGAGCAAGCGACAGAAGAGGAATTGATCGCTTATTGCCGGACACAGCTATCGGCGTATAAAGTGCCGGAAGCGATCGTTTTTGCAGAAGAATTGCCAAAAACGGCTGTCGGGAAAATACTGAAACGGGCCTTGCAAAAGCAATACGCCAATTTATAAACAAACCAGGAAACGGGGAGATTAGTATGCATTTGCGTTTATCAGAAGAACAGGAAATGATCCAAAAAACGATTCGGCGGTTTGTGGAAAAAGAATTGATTCCCTTGGAAAATGATGTGTTGAAAAATGAAAGGGAAGGGCGTCCGAGCCTGGAGCCTGGAAAATTGAAGGAACTGCAGAAAAAAGCAAAAGATTTCGGCTTCTGGGGCATCAATACTCCGGAAGAATACGGGGGATCGAACCTTGGACAAATGATGCTGGCAATTGTTCTGATGGAGGTATCCAAAACCTTTGTGCCATTCACATTCGGTGGGTCGGCCGACAACATCCTTTATTACGGCAATGATGAACAAAAGAAGAAATACTTGATTCCGACCATCAATGGCGAAAAGAAATCCTGTTTTGCCATGACAGAGCCGGAAGCGGGATCGGATACACAAAACTTAAAAATGACAGCTGTTAAAGACGGCAATGAATGGATCTTGAATGGCGAAAAAACCTTTATAACAGGCGGTAATGAGGCCGATTTTGTCATGGTCATTGCCATCACAGATAAAGAGCTGCATCAGCAAACCGGGCGCTCCGGTGTAACCTGCTTTATTGTCGACCGGGACATGGGGTGGAAATCCGAATACATCGATACGATGGGCGAATGGGGTCCTGCTGGGTTGGTTTTCGACAACGTCCGCGTACCGGAAGAAAATATCTTGGGTGAAATTAACGGCGGCTATAATTTAGGGCTAGAATGGATCGGCTTTGCACGGTGGGTGGTTGGAGCACGTGCTGTAGGTATGAGTGAAAGGCTGTTGCAGATGGCCATCGATTATTCAAAAGACCGCAAAACCTTCGGGAAACCGATTGCAGAACGCCAAGCGATTCAATGGCCGATTGCTGATTCGGCAGTGGAAATTGAGGCGGCGAAATGGCTGGTGTTAAATGCTGCCTTCACGTTGGATCAAGGCGAAGACAACCGCCATTTAGCTTCAATGGCGAAACTGTACGGCGCTAACATGGGCAATCGGGTAGTGGATCGGGTCCTTCAAATTCACGGAGGCATGGGCTATACACGGGAATTGCCGATCGAACGCTGGTACCGTGAAGCGAGATTGTGGAGAATTTATGATGGAACAGACGAAATCCAACGCATGATCATCTCAAGAAACTTATTAAAAGGCCATGTAAAAGTGGGCCAATCCGTTTAACCGAATAGAAGAAAAGGGAGGCATATCAATGGGAAATTCATTTGAAGGAAAAACAGCGTTTGTTACAGGCGGAAGCCGGGGAATCGGACGCCAGATTGCTGAACGGTTTGCAAGTGAAGGGGCGAATGTAGCGATCATCGATGTTAACGAAGAGGCGCTTCAGGCAGCGCAGGAAGAAATGAGCGGGCAAGGCTATTCCATTTACACGAAAAATGCCAGTGTTACCGACAAAGAGCAAGTAGAGCAAGCGATGAAAGAAGTATTCGATAAATATGGTTCGATTGATGTGCTCGTTAATAATGCGGGCGTCATCCGGGATAATATGCTATTTAAAATGACGGATGAGGATTGGCTGACGGTTACAGACGTCCATTTGAAAGGTGCATTTTATGCGACACGTGCGGCGCAGCAATACATGACCCAAAACAAATACGGCCGGATCATCAATATTTCGTCGACTTCTGCACTTGGCAATCGCGGACAAGCCAATTATGCGACAGCAAAAGCAGGGCTTCAAGGCTTTACAAAAACTTTGGCAATCGAACTCGGGAAATACGGTATTACAGCCAATGCAGTGGCTCCCGGTTTTATCGAGACAGATATGACGAAAGCGACTGCTGAACGCATTGGTGTGCCTTTTGAAGAATTGATCAAAGCGAGTGTTTCCAATATCCCGGTCGGCCGAAGCGGTAAGCCTGAAGATATTGCCAACGCCGTCGCCTTCTTTGCGGATGAACGTTCTTCATTTGTCAGCGGGCAAGTTTTGTATGTAGCGGGTGGACCGAAAAATTAAAGGAGGAGGTGCAGCTATGATGAAAGAAAGCATTGGAAAACGTTCGGATAAAGTAAAGAACACAATTGAAAGAGGTGCAGTCCGGAAATTTGCGCAGGCAATCGGCGACCCTGCTCCCATTTTCATCGATGAACAAACAGGTGCTGCTTCACGCTACAAACAAAACATTGCGCCTCCTACATTTCCAGTTACCTTTGACGCCGGAGCCATTGATGGATTGGATCTGCCTTCCAAAGGCTTGATCCACGGTGAGCAAATTTACCATTATACACGGCCTTTAGTTGTCGGAGAAGATGTTTATTGCTGGATGGAAGTAAAAGATTATTACGAGAAAAACGGTAAATTTGGGGATATGGGATTCTTGATTGTCGTTAAGAATGGGGAAAGCGCAGATGGTGAACTGTTGTTTACAGAAGAACGCATCGTCATCATCAATGAAGCAGCCAGGAAGGGGATGATGGTATGAACCGTATAGCCGATTTGCAAAAAGGCGATAGCTTGCCGCTAATTCAATTGGGTCCTGTGTCGCGTCTGGATTTAATCAAGTATGCAGGAGCATCAGGAGACTTTAATCCAATCCACACCATCGATGCTGAAGCTGAAGGAGCGGGATTGCCGGGCATAATCGCCCATGGAATGTGGACAATGGGGAATCTGGCGAAAATTTTCACGCCTTACCTGGAAGAAGGGTTTATCCAGGATTATGCCATTCGTTTTAAAGGCATGGTTTTTCTGGGAGATGTTATTACGTTAAAAGCAATCGTTGCTGAAAAGAAAGATAAGGAAGTTACGTTTCAAGTTCTAGCCGACAACCAGAGCGATAAAAATGTGCTGAAAGGCGAACTTGTTTTTTCGTTATAATTATCGGGATTTTTTATGAAAGAGAGGCGGATAGCCATGAAAAGAGATGCAGTTATCGTATCGGCAGTAAGAACAGCAATCGGACGGCAAGGAGGTGCTTTGGCGTCGGTCCCGGCTCATGTTTTCGGAGCGGAAGTAATCAAGGCGGCAGTAGAACGGGCAGGCATCGATGCGGCAATTATAGACGACGTCATCATGGGCAATGTCTTGAGCGCAGGAGGAAATATTGCCAGGTTGACCGCATTGGAGACGGGGCTTGGAATAGAACTTTCGGGATTGACGATTGACCGCCAATGCGGTTCTGGCATCAATGCGATTAATCTTGCAGCACAAGCCATCTGGGCAGGAGACGGAGAGGTTTTTGTAGCTGGAGGGCTTGAAAGCATGAGCCGGGCCCCCTATTTACTGGGGAAACCTGAAAAGGCTTATAGCCCGGCACCGCCGAAATTCAGAAAATCCCAATTGTCGCCTAAAGAAATCGGTGATCCACCGATGGGCATTACGGCTGAAAATTTAGCGGAACAATTCGGCATCAGTCGTGAAGAACAAGACCGATTTGCATTGGAGAGCCAAAAACGTGCTGCACAAGCAATAGAAGAAGGGCGTTTTGATGAGCAGATTGTGCCCATCCACATCCCGGTTCGCAAAGGGGAGCCGATTGAGTTTAAAAGAGATGAGCATCCGCGTCCACAAACAACCCAGCAAGCCTTGGCGAAACTGCCCCCAGCTTTTCTTGAGGGCGGTACAGTAACGGCTGGAAGCAGTTCGGGCTTGAATGACGCGGCTTCGGCTGCAGTCATCATGTCCAGAGAAAAAGCAGAAGAATTGGGCTTGAAAGCGTTAGCGGTTATACGTGCGCAGGCTGTCGCTGGCGTTGACCCGAATATCATGGGCATCGGACCGGTTCCGGCAACACAAAAAGCCTTGAAGAAAGCGGGGCTTGCTTTGGCTGATATCGATTTGATCGAAATCAATGAAGCATTTGCATCCCAAGTGCTTGCTTGCGATAAAGAGTTAAAGATGGATTTCGACAAAGTGAATGTAAATGGTGGAGCTATTGCACTCGGACATCCACTTGGTGCGACAGGTGCCATTCTGTTGACCAAAGCGGTTTATGAATTGCAGCGTTCTGGTGGAAGATATGCACTTATTACGGCTTGTATCGGCGGCGGACAAGGAATAGCAACGATTATTGAACGGGAGGGGTAAGGGCTTTGGAGAAAATACCCGATATCAATGTGTACGTCAGATTTTGTGAAACTGACGCAGGCGGCCATGTCAGCAATACCAGTTATTTCATTTACATGGAAGAAGCGCGTTCGAAGTTTTTCACGGCCATCGGTTTTACTGGGAAAGAAAAAAGAGGGAATATCGACTTTATCGTTGCTTCCACCACTTGTGATTTTCTGGTTCAGGCTTATGCCGGACAAACTTTAGCCATCGCGACAAAAGTAGAGCGGATCGGGTCCAAAAGCTTTGAACTGGCCCATGAAATCACCAATAACGAAACGGGCGGCCTGATTGCCTCAGGACGGGCGACGATCGTCTGTTTTGATTACCAGAAACAGCAGACCGAAAAGGTGCCGCCTGTGCTCCGTGAGATGCTTGAAGGTTTTTTAATGGAGGCTTAGCGGCAACGGGCAGTGTAGAAGAAAAGAGGAATAAAAATAGATTTTAACTTAGGTGAAGACATTCGCCACAAAAGCGGAGGTTTTTACAGTGATGGCAGTAACCAACACTGAAAAAGCGCGAAAGGCATTACATCGTTCATCATCGAAAAAGATTTTCTGGGCTTTCAGACAGGAACTGCCGAGAAAAAGATGAGTCTTCACGGTTCCCATTCGGCGGAAGTCATTATGGAATACTGTGAAGTGACAGTTGAAAATGTCCTGGGCAGCGAAGGGCAGGGATATGTCAATGCCTTGAAAATACTGGCGAATGGGCGGGCCGGACTTGCTGCCAGAAATTTAGGATCTTCACAGCATCTGCTCGATTTGTCCGTCAAGTTCGCGAAAGAGCGCGTGCAATTCAGCAAGCCGATTATTGAGCATCAGGGCGTTGCTCATATGCTTTCTGAACTGGCGGTGAATGTGGAAGTGCTGAGGTCGTTTGTGTACCGTGTGGCATGGATGGTCAGGGCCAGCAAGTTATTAAAGAAGCGGCGAGGGTGAAACTATTTGGTGCTGAAGTATATAACCGTGTCGCTGATAAAGCATTGCAGGTCCGCGGAGGTATCGGCTATATCGTAGATTATCCGATTGAACGTTATTACCGCGATGCGAGAATCGCTCGAATTTATGAAAGAACTTCTGAAATCCAGAAAAATATTATCGCAGGACGTTTGAGTAAGGAATATTTTTAGAAATTGATTATGAGAAATCGTTCGGAAGAGGAGGGAGAAAGATGGACTTATTTTTGCAGCAGGTTTTTAATGGGCTGACTCTTGGAAGCGTTTACACACTAGTTGCTATTGGGTTGACGCTGGTTTTCGGTATTTTGCATATTCCGAACTTTGCACATGGAGCACTGTATTTAGTGGGTGGTTACGTAACTTTGATGGTGATGTCAGCCACGGGCGTCCATTATTTTATTGCCATCATCGCTTCGATTATTGTTGTAGCGGCATTGGCAGTCCTGATGGAGCGGCTGGTGTTTCATCCGCTCCGGGATTCGCCGCCGATCCATGACAAAATCGCCGCCATCGGATTGGTGCTCTTTTTTGAAGCTCTGGTTCAGCTTGTGTGGGGCACCGAATACCTGCGCATGTTGACACCGTTCGACAACAACATCTCTGTGGCAGGCGTGTCGATGACTAGCCAGCGGCTACTGGTGATTGCTGTAACGGTGGTTGTCGTATTCCTATTGACGCTATTTTTGAAAAAAACCATGATGGGCGCTTCAATTCTGGCGATGGCGCAAAATCGGGAAGGGGCTTTTCTTGTCGGAATCAATGCCAATAAAGTGGCCATGATGACATTCGCAATTTCAGGGGCCTTGGCTGCAATTGCTGCTTCTCTTGCGTCCCCCATCAATCTGGTATTCCCGGCGATGGGCCATTTAGTTATCTTAAAAGCTTTTGTGGTCGTCATTATTGGGGGAATGGGCAGCATTCCTGGTGCCATCATTGCCGGGCTCGTCCTCGGGTTGACCGAAAGCATGGGGGCTACTTATATTTCGAACGATTACAAAGACATGATTGCGTTTTTATTATTGATCGTCATTATGACCGTCCGCCCTAAAGGCTTGTTCGCAAAGGGGGTTTATTAAGTGGATAAAATTTTTAATCATCGCACCCTTATCGCCTTGTTGATTGTCTTTGCTCTCGTATTCCCGTTGATTTATGCAGATAACCGCTATGTGCTGCATGTCATGACCATCGGTTTCATTTTCACGATCAGTGTTTACGGTATGAACATCATCGCCGGGTTTACGGGTCAGCTGTCTTTGGCTCATGCTGGATTTTTTGCTATAGGCGCTTATTCGCTGGGGATTTTAACCACGCGTACAGAAATGAATTTCTGGCTGGCGCTGTTATTGGCGGTTTTGATCACTAGTGCTGCCGGCTTGTTGCTTGGAGCCATTGCGCTTCGGACAAAAGAGCATTTTTTCGCTATTTATACCTTGATCGTCGGTTACCTGATTTATCTGCTGATCGACAAATGGGACGGTTTGACGGGCGGGGTGCGTGGATTGATTGGTATTCCGATACCGGATCCGATCGGACCGCTAAACTTCGAGTCGGCTACTGCGATGTATTATCTGGTCCTGTTTTTCCTTCTGTTGTCCATTTTCATTGCGGTTCGCATTGTCCGGTCACTGACAGGCAGAACTTACATTGCAATCCGCAATAGCGAAGAGTTGGCACAGACACTTGGCATCAATACAAAAGTGAACAAGCTGGTGTCATTCGTCATTTCAGTCGCTTATGCCGGGCTTGCCGGTGCTTTATACGCTTCACTGACACGTTTTATCGGTCCGGATGTCGCAAGTACGAATATGGTCTTCAACTTCCTGATGTATTTGATTGTTGGAGGAATCGGAACACTTTCCGGTCCTCTCGTCGGAACCATGCTTTTTGTCTGGCTGGAACAGTTCCTGAGAAGTTATCAGGAATATCATCTATTGATTTTTGGTCCAATCCTGGTCATCATGGTCATTTTCTTTCCAACGGGAATTGTCGGAGGCTTTTATCGAATTAAGGCGAGGCTCCAACAGAAGAAAGTACCAAAGGATAATAAATATTTCAATCCGGTTCCAGTGAAATCGACAAAAAAATAAATGGGGTGTCAATGTGGCGTTTATTGAAGTGAAAGGAATCACTAAAAAATTTGGTGGCCTGATTGCAGTCGACAATGTGGATTTTGAAATAGAAAAGGGCAAGATTACCGCCATCATCGGTCCAAACGGGGCTGGGAAATCCACTTTCTTTAATTTGATCAACGGTTTTCATAAGCCGACATCTGGGAGTATCCTGTTTGAAGGAAAAGACATTACGAAAATACCGGTGCACAAAGGTGCCCATCTCGGAATTGCAAGAACGTTTCAGACAACACATTTATTTGAACAATCGACTGTCATTGATAATGTCATTGTGGGCCATCGTTTGCGGACAAAATCGAATTTATTCGATGCGGTGTTCCGAACAAAGCGGGAAAAAGATGAGGAAAATAGGGCATACGAAATAGCGATGGAGTCTTTGGAATTCGTCGGAATGGCACATTTAGCGAATACACAAGTATCGACCATCACACAAGAAGCGAAAAAGAGGGTGGCGATTGCCTTAGCGCTCGCAACGGGTCCAAAAGTGATGTTTCTCGATGAGCCGGCAGCCGGCATCAACCCGGAAGAAACGGATGGACTGGCCCAATTGATGAAAAAAATAGCAGCCAGCGGTATTACGGTTTGTACAATTGAACACAAAATGCAGATGATCATGGGAATGGCTGATAAAATCATGGTCTTGAATCAGGGCGCAAAAATTGCGGAAGGTACGCCCGATGAAATAAAAAATAATCCTGTAGTCATTGAAGCTTATTTGGGAGGCGAAGCGATTGCTGAAGTTAATTGATGTGACAGTGAAGTTTGGAGCATTCCAGGCACTCAGCAATATCAACATCGAAGTGCAGGAAGGAGAGCTAGTGGTCCTGCTCGGAGCAAATGGCGCTGGAAAAAGCACAATTTTTAATGCTGTCAGTGGATTGAATAAACCGGCGTTGGGAGATATTCAATTCCTGGGGGGGAGTGTTAAAGGCAACTCGCCTGACCGAATGGTGAAAGTAGGTGTTGTCCAATGCCCGGAAGGAAAAAAGCTTTTTCCGGATATGACAGTCCAACAAAATTTGATGATGGGCGGGTATGTCCATCGTGGCAAAAAAGCACAATTGAGAAGTTCGTTGGAAGAGGTCTATGAACTGTTTCCAATTTTAAGGGAAAAAAAAGACGATTCAGCAGGTTCATTAAGCGGAGGACAGCAGCAGATGCTTGCGATTGGGCGGGCATTGATGTCTAAGCCGAAATTGATCATGTTGGATGAACCATCCATCGGGCTCGCTCCGTTGATTGTGGAACAGATGTTTTCAATCATCAAAAAAATTAATAAGAGTGGAACAACGGTGCTGCTCGCGGAACAAAACGCCAATGCCGCTTTGAAAATTGCTGACCGCGGCTATGTGATTGAAAACGGAACGGTTGTTTTAAAAGGGAGCAGTGCAGAGCTGTTCAATAATGATGCTATCCGGAAAGCATATATCGGAGCTTAAGGAATAAAAAGGATTTGGATATTTAAGGAGGTGAGACTCCGCTTCTCGGGTTGCTGAAATAAAAACTTAGGATAAAAGGGGAGATCATTTTATGCGCTCATTAAAAAAAGGACTATCCGGTGGATTGTTGTTTCTATTGATTTTAATTGTATCAGCTTGCGGAAATGAGGAAGTGTCATCAGAAGCGGGTAGCGACTCGGGCAGTTCAGGCGATTCAGGCGGGGAAATCACCATCGGCTACAGCGGACCTTTAAGCGGGCCTGCTGCAACGTACGGAGAAGAAACCTTAAAAGGATTGGAAATGGCTGTTAAAGACATCAATGAAGAAGGCGGAATCGAAGTGGACGGGCAGAATTACACGTTTGCTGTTTCTACTTTGGATGATAAGTACTTGCCGAACGAAACTGCGGCTAATGCAAAACGTCTGGTTCAGGAAGAGGATGCAAAATTCATCTATAGTCCGCATAGTGGCGGGATTTATGCCATGCAAGTATTTAATGAGATGGAAGATTTTGTTATTATGGGATACACCAGCGAACCGGGCGTGACAGATCAAGGGAACACTTTGAATGTCCGGATTCCACCTCGTTATGACCAATATTTAGAGCCTTTTACAGATTATGAAATGGAGCGTTTTGGCGAAAAGATTGCTTTTCTTCCAACAGCGAGCCAGTACGGAAAAGACTGGTCTGAAATGCTTCAGCCGGTATGGGAAGAAAAAGGTGGGGAAGTGGTCTTTAATGAATCCATCGATTTCAGCAAAGATACAGATTTCCAGACTATCGTTTCGAACGCTTTAGAACAGGATCCGGATGTCATGTTTATCGGCGGACCATCTGAGCCGACAGCCCTTGTTGCGAAGCAGGCACGCGACCTTGGATTTGAAGGCGGATTCCTGATCATGGACCAAGCAAAACTGGATGAAATGGCTGCCGTACTTGGCGACGATTACAGTTTGCTTGAAGGAGCAATTTCAACAACGCCACTGGTCAATTCGGAATTTCCGGGTACAGCTGAATACGTAGAGAAATACAAAGAAAATAACGACCGGGACCCAAGTGCAGAGTCCGCTTTCCATTACGTTTCCTTGTACATATTGGCGGAAGCGATGAAAGCAGCAGGATCGGTGGATGATACAAAGACCATCATGGCGGCAATGGACGAAGGTGCCAAAAATCTTCCGGAAGACAAACAAGTGTATGTAATTCCTGAAGTCGGAGAAGATGGCGGCTTTGGTTCGATGCTTCGTGTTTCTTATATCGAGGATGGCGAATTGGTAGTGGTCGGTGAATAACACTGAAATTGGAGGAGAGTACAGCCTGTACTCTCCTTTGCTTTATATTTATGGATGGAGGCAAAAGAAATGTTATAATACGACAAGGCTTGTAAGACTAAGAAAGGCAGTGGGCTGCGTGAAAAGTGAATTAATCAAACAAAGCATCAATCTTTTTGTGGAAAAAGGATTCAGTGCCACTTCCATACAGGATATCGTTGATACAATAGGTGTTACAAAAGGTTCTTTTTATTATCATTTCAAAAGCAAGGAAGCGCTTTTGATGGATATTCATTCGCATTACATCGATGATCTGTTAAGAAGGCAGAAAACTATTCTGGACACTGAGAAAAACTATAAAGATAAATTAATGGCGATCGTTGAATTGATTATTGGTGATATTGAGAAACAGGGAGCGGTTGGCCGTGTATATTTCCGGGAAATTCGTCATTTAAAAGAAGACAATGCGGCAATAATCAGGCAAAAACGGGCAGCTTTCCGGGACAATATCGAACTATTGTTGGCAGAAGGCATTGAAGCCAACGAATTCAGAAAAGAGCTGAATCCTAAAATAATTACATTTGCCATTTTAGGCATTACGAATTGGAGCTACCAATGGTTCAATCCAGAAGGCAACTTATCGGTGAAAGAGCTTTCCGCCATGTATACGGATTTCATCCTGTATGGCATTCATTCTTCCGGTACCCCCGATTGAAAAACGAACCCCCACTTCAGCGGCTGAAGTGGGGGTTTTATTTACTCTTCTTTCGAGTTTTGGGCTTCCAACTCAAGCAAAAACCGTTTGAAAGAAAGTCCGCCCCTGTATCCGCTCATAGCGCCATTCTTGCCGATGACGCGGTGGCATGGGACAGTGATGAGCAAGGGATTTGCGCCAATGGCGGTTGCCACTGCCCGTACGGCTGTGGGCCCGCCAATGCAATCGGCAATTTCAGAGTAAGAAAAGGTTTGTCCATATGGAATTTCTTTCAATGCCCGCCATGTCCGTTGCTGAAAAGGAGTTCCCTGTATATCGACAGGCAAAGAAAATTCCTGTCGTAAACCCTTCAGGTAAACCATCAATTCCTGTACATAGTCCCTCAGCATTTCATCGTTTTTTTCCAGAGTAGCCGCAGGAAAACGTTTTTTTACATAAGTTGTAAATTCTTCGTAGCTTTCTTCGGGAGAGCCTACGTAACACAATCCATTTTCAGTTCTGGCGATATGGAGCTTCCACGAATCGTGTTCGATTGTTGACCAATAAATGCAGTGATTGGTGGCTGGCATATCTTGTTCATCCTCTCCTGTGAGCTATACGGCAGGTCATGGTATTTATCCATAATTCTTTTGCTTGTGTACTAACTACAAAATAAGATTTTGATACATGGAAAGCAAGAAAATGAAATTTTTAGAGGTGGGCAGTTTTCAGTTTTAATGGTTGGCATGCGGGAATAAAACAAGTAATAAAACAAGTAAAAAAATAAAGGAGGGGTTACGATGGCAAGAGACAAAAATTTAGAAAAATTAAAGCAAAAGCAGCTGGAGAAGGAAATGAGAGAACAGGAAACAGAAACACAAATGGAAATGACAGACAGCGGAGAGATCCCGGATCTGCAGGACGATACAGAAGGTGAAGAAAACCAGGAGAAAAAATAGAAGAGAAAACTATTTCCCGCATTTCGGTTTCGGCCGGGGTGCGGGTTTTTTATGGAGAGGCGTGTTAATATAGACACTATCAAAATGCAAAGAGAGAGTGGTTTATATGTTCAATTCCTTACCCCGATTAATGGAAGAAAAGAAACTGACAGACAAGCGCTCAATCCCCTGGAACCAGATTTGCCAAGAAGAGCAGCTGTCGGAACAATTCATTAAAGAAAACTTGGATCAAGTGAATTGGAGGCTGATTTCGCGGCATCAGGAATTATCGGAAGGCTTTATACGCAAGTACAGAAATCGTTTGTTTTGGGATGAAATCATTCAAGCGCAAAAGCTTTCTGAAACCTTTATTGAGAAATATGCAGATAAAAAGAAATGGCGTCCGGTTGCTGCAGAAGAACTAAGTAAAAAACAGCAAAAGACGTTCGAAAAAGAAAGTAAACCATTTGATGCAATGGAATATTGGAAGCTTGTCTCGATGAAGCAGCAGCTGGCCAACTCAAAAGGTCTGTCACCAGCGTTTATCGAAAAGCACCAGGATAAATTGTCATGGCCAGCGCTTTGCCGATATCAGTATTTGCCGATGCCGCTGATTCATCGCCATGCCCGCCAAGTGGATTGGACTTTGGTGACGCGCCACCAGACTTTATCCGAACGTTTTATCGAGAAGTACAGCAACGACGTAGAATGGGAAACCATTTCATTCCATCAGTCCTTGTCCGAACGCTTCATCAACCGGCACCATGCAAAAATGAGCTTTATTTCAGCGGAAGAGGGACGTTCTGAAGCCTTCCTTTATACCCATTTCAACAAGCTGGATGCCACATCGATTCTGGAGCATCAAGAGTTGAGTGAAGTGAGAAAGTACGAGCCGCTGGATGTCTATGTACTGACTAAAAACGGCCAAAAGAAATATATCCTCAAGTTTCACGATTTCACCGAAAATTTGGAGCCAGTCCGAAAAGCCGACGAAGAAGAACTGTATGAACAGTTGGAGGAAAATGATTTATTGGCAACCGTTGAGGAAGATTTTCCGGAACTGATGATCATCGGTGACACACGGTTCTGATATCATGCTTTATTTACTGAAGCCTGTTTTTTCTGTTCTTCTAAAAATGTGATTGTATGAGCAATGAATTTCTTGACGTTAGCTGTTCGGCTGCGTTCTCTATGCTAAATGAGTCCCGCCGTACGGATGTGTAAAGGTTACCGTCAGTAGGATTTCTGCTTCTATAAAGCAAGGGACATCAGCTTCTATCCTTTTCTTCAGCCAGTTTCTGCAGCTGGAAAGAAAGTGCAAATAACCACCTCTCTGAAATTTGGAGAGACGGTTATTTTTTGTTTTAACGAAAAACAGGTTATACTAAATATAAAAATTGAAAGTTGGGATTCTATTCATGGCGTTTACTGATTTATCGATTGCGAGCAGAGCGACTATCCAGCCGATTCTGGAAATTGCAGAACAGGCTGGCATCTCTAAGGAAGCCTTGGAACTATACGGAAACTTTAAAGCGAAAATCAATGTAGACCGACTGGAGCCTGTCCAAAAACTAGGGCAAGTAGTGCTGGTGACGGCAATAAGCCCAACACCTGCTGGAGAAGGGAAGTCTACTGTAACAGTAGGGTTGGCGGATGCTTTCAAGCAATTGGATGAATCGGTGGCAGTAGCGCTCCGCGAACCGTCTTTAGGTCCGGTGATGGGTGTCAAAGGCGGAGCTACTGGCGGTGGATTTGCACAAGTCCTGCCGATGGAAGACATCAATCTGCATTTTACTGGAGATATCCATGCCATCACTTCAGCGAATAATGCATTAGCTGCGTTGATTGATAATCATCTGCATCAAGGAAATCTCTTGAATATCGATCCGCGCCGCATTACATGGAAGCGTGCGCTGGATATCAATGATCGTGCACTGCGCCAAGTGACAATCGGTCTTGGCGGTCCAGGGCAAGGAATTCCGCGCCAGGACGGCTTCGACATTACAGTGGCTTCGGAAATTATGGCAGTCCTGTGTTTGGCGACTTCTCTGGCGGATTTAAAAGAACGATTGGCACAGATGGTCATCGGTTACACATACGCCAAAGAGCCGATCACAGTAAGAGACCTCGGAGTGGAAGGGGCTTTGACTTTGTTGTTGAAAGAAGCTTTTAAGCCGAACCTGGTTCAGACGATTGAAGGAACACCCGCTATTATCCACGGCGGTCCGTTCGCGAACATTGCTCATGGCTGCAACTCGCTGATCGCCACGAATACTGCAAGAAGAATAGCTGATATTGTGGTAACGGAAGCGGGGTTCGGAGCAGATTTGGGTGCAGAGAAATTCATGCACATCAAATCGAGAAAAGGCGGGTTCCATCCGGATGCCGTAGTAATCGTAGCAACTGTCCGTGCATTGAAAATGCATGGCGGTATTGCGAAAACGCTATTGGCAGAAGAAGATGCAGATGCCGTTAAACGCGGAATGGTCAACTTAGCGAAGCATGTGGATACGATTCGCCAATTCGGCATCGAGCCGGTTGTGGCGCTCAACCGCTTTGCCGGCGACAGTGAAGCGGAGTTGGCGGCAGTGCTGGATTGGACGGAGGCAGAAGGTGTTGCCATCGCCATGACGGAAGTCTGGGAAAAAGGTGGACAGGGTGGAATTGCCCTGGCCAAACTGGTCAAACAGGAGTTGCAGCGCCCAACAGATTTTCATCACTTGTACAAGGAAGACGATGAGATTGAGAACAAGCTCCGGACAATCGTTCAAAAAGTATACGGGGGAGCGGACATCCAATTATCGGACCTGGCGCAAAAGCAGCTGGTGGAGTTGAAGAAATATGGATGGGATTCCTTGCCGATCTGCATGGCGAAAACTCAGTACTCGTTATCGGACCAGCCGAAATTACTGGGACGCCCTGAGGGTTTCACCATTACGATCAGAGAAATCATGCCGAAGTTGGGTGCAGGGTTTTTGGTCTGCTTGACGGGAGATATCATGACTATGCCAGGTCTTCCCAAGCAACCCGCCGCACTGAATATGGACGTCACTGGTGACGGGAAAGCCATCGGTTTATTCTAAGAACCAAAGACTCGGGCAAAAGCTCCGGGTCTTTTTTTTTTTGTTCGGAATAGGACAAGTGATATGATGTTTGTAATTAAACTAAATAATCAGATAAAAAAGGCTATTTATAAGGATGAATGGTAGAATATAGGGTGCAAAGCATCAGCAGTAAGGGGAGAAAGCTATGACAGTAACCATTGTTGAAAGTGTATACGGAAAGTTGAGAGGCCAGCAGCAGGGCAATGTCACTGTCTGGAAAGGCATTCCTTACGCCAAACCGCCTATTGACGATCTGCGTTTTCGTGCACCACAGCCTCCGGAGCCATGGACTGAGGTGCGTGAGGCTGTTTTATTTGGTCCTTCCGCTATGCAGGCCTCCAATGGGATCATGGAGTTTTTAGGCAATCAAACAGATAATACCAGTGAAGATTGTCTTTATCTGAATGTCTGGTCGCCGGCTGCTGACAGCAGACGCCGTCCAGTTATGGTATGGATTCATGGCGGTGCTTTTACCACTGGTTCAGGTTCCAGCCAGGCCTATGATGGCCGTTCTTTTGCAACGGAAGGGGATGTTGTCGTCGTGACATTCAATTACCGTTTAGGAGCTCTTGGTTTTTTGCATCTGGGAGACGTTGGGGGCGATGATTTTTCAGGATCCTGCAATTGCGGTATTCTGGATCAGATTGCAGCTCTTCAATGGGTGCAGGACAATATTGGGGAATTTGGTGGTGATCCGGAGCGTGTAACGATTTTCGGCGAATCTGCCGGGGCCATGAGCATCGGTGTCCTGCTGGCCGTTCCAAAAGCGAAAGGGCTGTTCCATCAAGCAATTATGCAAAGCGGTGCAGCGGCCAATTTACTCAGTTCAACCATTGCGGAAAAAGTCAGCAGCCGTCTTTTGGCTGCGTTGAAAATCGGACATGGTGAAGTGGACAAAATCAGGCAGATTCCCGCCCAGCAATTAGTCGATACAGCAGCTCTATTTCCGGCAATGAGCCTCGTTCCTGTAGTGGAGGGCGACTTGCTCCCTGTGCACCCGGAGCAAGCGATAGCCGAAGGGGCTGCCAAAGAGATTCCGGTACTGATTGGTACAAACAAAGATGAATATCGGCTCTTCAGCTTTTTTGATCCCCGTTGGAAGCGAGGCGATAAGGATGAAATCTCCTCCATCTTTGAACATGCGTTTGGCCTTAAGTGGCTGGGCATTTCTCAATCCCTGATCGACGGGGAGGAGCTAAATCAGAGCATCTACGATAAACTGATGACGATGAGCCTGTTTACATTTCCTGCTTTGAAACTTGCAGAGTTGCAGGTAACACAGGGTGCGCCGGTATGGATATACAGATTCGACTGGGAGACTCCTGTTTTTGATGGTGAACTAAAAGCCTGCCATGGCTTGGAACTCCCGTTCGTTTGGAATACCCTTTCAAAAGCGGGTACTGAAAAATTAACGGGAATCCTGGAAGAACGAAAAAAATTGGCGGAAGAAATGCACCATTCCTGGATTCGCTTTGCCCGAAGCGGCAATCCGAATACACCGAAGCTCCCTGAGTGGCGGGTGTATAATCTCGAACATCGGCCAGTCATGATATTCAACCGAGAGAATGTGCTCGTCCATGACCCGAACAGCGAAGAGCGGAAAACCTGGAAAAATCTTATGGTACATTTGGAAAAATCACGGTAACAAAAAAGAGAAATGGTGGGAATGAACATGAAATGCCAAATTACAGTCATGGATTTTATTGAAGAAGGAACGGCGATTTACATAAAAGTTGAAGTTTACGATCATGAGAAAAACCAACGGCATCGGGAAGAACTGAGGTTTTTAGGGGACTTGCTATATGGGGATTTAGTGCATCCGAAAAAGTCTCCTTTATCAGAAGAATGCCGCCTGGACACCATTGCTTATTTGAAACAGTATTTTAACCGGTTGATCGGCTGAGCTTAACTGGTTCGATTGTTTCGTTTCAGTTGATGCAGCAGATATGAAAACTACCTTATTTTCGCTTAGGTCAACAGTCAGATCAAGTCTTGAAAAAGGAGAGATCCGGATGAAATTCCAATCAACGCACCAGCAACAGACAGCTTCAAGTTTGACGGTCTACAACGATGGTTTCGGACTGGTCAAAGAGACGCGAATGATTCCAGGAAACAAAGAAGTGACTGAAATCCAATTCATGGATGTCGCTTCAGGGATCGAAGCGGAATCCGTCTTGATCGACGGAATCCACGTACTGGAACAAAGTTATGATTATGACTTAATCAGTAAAGAAAAGCTCTTGGAGAAGTATATTGATGATGTTATCACTGTGAGAAATGCAGAACTTGATGAAGAGATGCAGATCCGCTTGCTCAGTGTTTCCGGAAGCATCATCGGTGAACGTGTCGATACAAAAGAAGTGGTCATTGATCCGATCGGCGAGCTGATTCTTCCTTCGTTGCCGGAAGGATTATTGATGAAACCGGCTTTGATATGGAAAACAGCCTCCATTGAAACGGATCAAGAAGCGAAAGTTTCTTATTTGACCCGGGGGTTGGAATGGCAGGCAAGTTATGTCGCAGAAATTCGCGGCTCCCAGCTAACGCTTTCTGGCTGGGTCCAGCTGTCCAACAACAGCGGCATGAGTTTTTTTGACAGCCGGCTCAAGCTGGCTTCCGGTAAGGTGATCCGCTATGCAGATACTCATCCATTGCACCTCCAAGCCAGGCTATTTGCCAAATCAGAGGAGTCCGAGTCTTCTTTCCAAGAGCATAGCTTCGCTGATCACCATGCTTACAGCCTCGAGCGTCCAGTGAACTTGCTGCACGGGCAGACAAAACAGATCAGTTTCCAGAAGGCACAGGACGTGGCTTTCCGGAAGCTGTATAAAGTGGAGTCGGGCAGTCAGCATGCCAAGGTTATAGTGGAATTTGACAATACTACAGCCAACAAGCTGGGAATCCCATTACCTAAAGGGATTTTCAAGGTGTATGAGCAGGACCTGGATGGTGAAATGGAGTTTGTCGGAGAGAGTGCCATCCGCCATGTTGGGGCACAGCAGGAAGTTTCTGTGGCCATAGGAGAGGCGTTTGATATTGTCAGCGAAAGCTGGGAGAAAAAGCGTGAGAGATATGGGAATTTTGACTATGTGACTTATGTATACAAACTACAAAACCGGAAATCAGAGTACGTGCGAATCGAAGTTAACCATCAAATTCACGAACGGATCTGGCAGATGGAATCGTCTAGCCATGATTACGAACTAAAGCAGTCAAATGAACTGGAGTTCCGTGTGCGCATTTCTGCCGCTAAGGAAGTAGAGGTCGAATTCACTTATAAAGTGGATAGAACCACTGATGAGCGTGCTAAATAAGTACCGAGCTGGGTTGTATGGGTGATACAAGAAATAAATTTCGCTTTGATAAAATAAAACTAATCAAACCACTACTTTATAGGTAAAGGAGAATTGGCGAGATGTTTAAAAAAATGGCTTCAGAAGCTCTTGGCTTATCGGATATAGGAAAAATAATTGATCCGCAGGATTTTGACAAAACGGATTCTGATGATTACGTCATGTACGAAGACGGAGAAAAAATCTATTTTCTAATTAAAACAAAATCGGACGAATACTGCTTCACTAACCTTGCCGTCATTCACGTTGATGGAGATAGTGCGATGTCCTCTAAACGGACGCTAAGACGCTATCCGTATGCTCAGCATACGATTTCAGGTGTTGTTCTCGAAACTGCCGGTCGAATTGACCTGGATATAGAAATCGCCTTTACCGCAGGAACAATTCCTTTTAAAATCGATGTTCAAAAACAGCAGGCGAATCGCTTGAAAGACCTATACAAGTCACTCCTGAGAATTGCTGAAAATAGCCATGAGAATGCAATCATGATGAAAATAGCCAATGACAGTCTGGAGAAGGCGGTTACCGTTCTGCAGAATTCGAGGTCCAGCGATGTGGCATTGGATGATCAATACTCGAAACTGACCGATTTCGGTTTTACCTGGATGACTTCTGTCCGCAATCAATACCATATTAAAGACTTTGGCGATGTATTTGAAAAGTACATCAACAATTAAGCGGGGGAAGATGGATGCCGGGTCGGTACCATCTTTTTTTGGTGATTTTCTAAGGGTCAGGCAATTATCAGCGAGAGAAAGAGTTTCGCTAAACTAGGAGGAAGCAGATGTATAAAACGATATTGACACCAAGAGTTTCCGAAACGGATGCAGTCGGACACATCAATAATACGACCTTACCGGTATGGTTTGAGGCAGGCCGAAAACCTGTGTTCGACCTGTTTACACCGGATCATGATTTTGCGAACTGGAAAATGGTCATCGTTAAGACCACTTTGGAATTTACAGGGCAGCTTTACTATGGCCAGGATGTTGAAGTGAACGTCTGGGTCAAGAAAATTGGCGGCAGCAGTCTGGAGTTGTATGAAGAGTTGCGCCAGAATGGCAATCTTTGCGCCCGGAATGTTGCTATTTATGTAAATTACAATCTGGATAGCCGGAAATCCGAAAAAATTCCGGAAGGCATTCGTGCAGAGCTAGGTAAGCATTTATGGAAAGAACAAGGTGAGGAAATGGAAATTATGTCAGAATAAAGGGAATACTTTTTTAAATTAAGGCTCTGTTAAAAAGCGAAAGCAGCGTGCTATAATAAGACCATTCAAATACAATCTACTCATATAATCGCGGGGATATGGTCCGCAAGTTTCTACCGGTTTGCCGTAAACAGACTGACTATGAGAAGCAACGAAGCAGATGGATTGCGCCTTTTTAGGCGTCTTTTCTTTTTGTTTCCTTTCGAATTCAAGCTCGAAGGACATTGCTCCACTCATGGTATGGATGGATGCACGTTCTGTGGGCTTTTTTTTTATGCCTTCAGCCGTGACAGAAGAGGAGCTGACAGCATGAAGAAATTACAGGAAAAAATTCTATCAGACGGCAAAGTCTTGTCGGAATCGGCATTGAAAGTGGATTCATTTTTAAATCATCAAATTGATCCTCCGTTAATGCAGGCGATTGGGGAAGAGTTTGCTTTGCGCTTTAAGGAAGATGGCATCACAAAAATTTTAACTTTAGAATCTTCGGGAATTGCACCGGCAATGATGACGGGGTTGGTTTTAGGTGTGCCGGCGGTTTTTGCAAGAAAGCGAAAATCACTGACATTGGTGGATCAGTTATACACAGCAAGTGTTCACTCGTATACAAAAAATGAAACTAACGAGATTTCTGTATCGAAAGATTTTATCCAAAAAGACGATATTGTGCTGGTCATGGATGATTTTCTTGCCAATGGCCAAGCAGCACTTGGTTTACTGGACATTGTTGAACAAGCTGGCGCAACCTTGGCTGGAATTGGCATTGTTATCGAAAAAGGCTTTCAGCCAGGGGGCAGTTTGCTTCGTGAACAGGGCATCCGTGTAGAAACGCTGGCTAATATTTCTTCTTTAAAAAATGGGGAAGTGACATTTTTTGAGGAGGCGGAAAGCCAATGAAAAAAGCATTGGGCGAAACAGCCTTAGGGTTTCAGCATGTCTTGGCTATGTATGCAGGAGCAGTGTTAGTACCGCTTATTGTCGGAGAGGCTCTTGGGCTGACAGCTGAACAGTTGACCTACCTCGTTGCGATTGATATTCTCCTTTGCGGTGTGGCCACCATTCTTCAAATTGTCAGCAACCGATTCTTTGGCATCGGCCTTCCGGTTGTTCTTGGCTGTACGTTTACGGCCGTCGGACCCATGATTGCCATTGGTGGGCAATACGGGATTTCCGCTATTTATGGGGCAATTCTTGTTTCAGGTGTATTTGTTATATTAATTAGTGGTTTTTTTGGCAGTTTGGTTCGGTTTTTCCCTCCAGTTGTTACGGGAACAGTAGTTACCATCATCGGAATCACGTTAATCCCGGTAGCCATTAACAATATGGGAGGCGGGCAGGGAGCCAGTGATTTTGGTTCACTCGTCAATATCGGATTGTCTTTTGGTACTCTTTTGTTCATCGTCCTCATGTATCGATTTTCAACAGGCTTTCTGAGAGCCATTTCCATTTTAGTAGGGTTGGTTGTTGGAACAATCGTTGCCGCTTTTTATGGAAAAGTAGATTTTTCACCCATTGCCGATGCCTCATACTTTCATATGATTGAACCTTTTTACTTTGGCACCCCGACTTTTGAGTGGCCTGCCATTCTGACGATGATCTTGGTGGCGATGGTGTCCTTGGTGGAATCGACAGGTGTTTACTTTGCACTTGGTGACATCACGAAAAAGAAAATTGCCGAGAAAGACTTGGCAAAAGGATACCGGGCTGAAGGGTTAGCCATTGTATTGGGGGGAATATTTAACTCCTTCCCTTATACTGCATTTTCACAAAACGTAGGACTGATTCAAATGTCCGGCGTCAAATCACGTAAAATTATCTTGATTGCTGGCATCATGCTGATCACTCTTGGGTTTGTTCCTAAGATTGCAGCTGTGACCACGATTATCCCGCCATCTGTCTTGGGTGGAGCCATGATTGCGATGTTCGGTATGGTCATTGCACAGGGCATTAAAATGCTCAGTACGATTATTACCGACTCTCAAGAAAATTCCATGATTATCGCGTGTGCTGTCGGAATCGGACTTGGGGTTACTGTAGTTCCTGAGTTGTTTGTTCAACTGCCTTCGAGCATTCAAATTTTGACGAGCAATGGCATCGTAGCGGGAAGCGTTACGGCCATCGTCCTGAATATACTTTTCAATATGCTTCCTTCCAAAAAGAGACAGCGTGCAGCTGCTCCTGTTGTACAAGAAAGCACAGTAAATCAGGGATGAAAATAAAAACGAGCAAACCGCTTCGCAGCGGATTGCTCGTTTTTTATTTGCTGTGGACGAAAAGAAATTGGCGGGTTTTTTCAAGAGTGCTCCGTGCATCTTCTGTGCTCAAATCATATTGATATTCATGCTTCAGGTTTTTCTGAGTACCTTTAAAAAACACTGAGCTGACCTGTACTTCGTTGGAGTGCAGAAGTTCGACCAGTTCAGCAGACTGGGAAACGAACGGATCGGCATCGCCGGCAGTTATGAAAACAGGCGGAAAGTCCGGGCTGATGTGCTGGACGGTGGAAAGCTCATCGATTTTTGGAAATGATTCGAAAGGCTCAGCACCTGTATATGCTGTAAGAAACTGACCGATGTTTGGAAAAGCGGTGGCGCGGACTGTATCCAGGTTATACAACCCGCTTAATAACAATGCTCCTTGAAGCTGGCTATTGGCGATAGCGGGCTGAATCGCCATGGTTTCGGCAAGCTTCACATTTGAAACAAGAGCGGCAACCTGACTGGCAATTTGTGCACCTGCAGAATCGCCTCCTATAAAGACCCGTTCCATGTCGCCGCCGTATTCAGCAGCATGCAGCTGCATATAAGCGAGTGCCTGATTGGCCTGCAGCACGGGACCTGGATAAAGAGACTCTGGAGCGAGGGCGTAATCAATATTTGCCACTACATAGCCGGAATCCGCCAAAGCCATTGCGTAATCCTGGCGGCTGTCTTTGGATCCCCCAATATAGCCTCCTCCATGAATCCATAAAATGACCGGCATGGGAGCGGCTGCGTCCTTAGGATGATAAATATCCAAAAAGCTATTTTTTGAATCACTGTACGCTAAGTTTTTAACAATTCTGACCCGCTCATTGATTTCGTTGATATCAGGCGGTGGACTGAAAGCAGCGGAACCCGAGATTTGTATAGATGCTGAAGCGTCGGGAGAAGAGTTTATTTCCTCAAAAACGACTGTAATAAATAAAAGGGTGATCAAGGAAAAAGGAACGATCCATGTTTTTTGAATCCAGCGTTTAGTTTGAGCTCCCACAGTAACCATCCTTTATAGTGAATTTCCCCGGCATTATATAAATAGAGCTGAAGAGCAAACATGCCAGATATTGCTCCGCTCATTTGAGGCCCAGTATGCATCTGGAATTCTTTACTTTTAAGACAATTAATGCAACTTTTCTATATAATAGCAATGCTAACATGAATAAAGATTGTGACCAATGGATTAAGGTTATCAAAATGAAATATATTTGTAACAGTGCGTAAGCGGGAATGAAATATAAAGTGGGTACTTTAAGAGGTAGAGCTTTTTTGAGCTTTCGAAGGGAGTGAGCGGATGTTTGGATTAGCTGATCTAATAGCATTGATAATTTCCGCATTCATTATTTTGCCGGTAGTCGTCTTTTTGAGGGAATCGGGTTATTTAGTGATGGGTTTAATATTGGGAGTAAAAAATCCTCGGATGACGATAGGCTCAGGGCCAAGAATTGTCAAAATAGGGATGTTTGATATACGTAGGTACTATCATTTATACAGTTGGTTTTCGTACGATTCATTGAAAAGAGAAGGTAAAGTTGCATATATATCGCTTTATGCTGGACCGATTTTAGTGAATATAGTGGTGGCCTTTATCATAAATGCCTTAGTGGCGAATGGCATGCTGGAAGAATACGCGACGTTTTGGAATCGTTTTGTCTTTTATGCATTTTATTATGTAGTGTTCGATATCGTGCCGATGAAAACAGCTAACGGAATGCCGAATAACGGGCTGATTATATATGAAATGCTTCGCTACGGCCGAAGAACAGATTTCAATGATGATCCTTTCTTGCCTTCCACCTCAGAAGTGGAAGAACAATATCACGAGGATATGGAAAAAATAGAAGAAGTTAAAGAGCAGCAAAAAGATCAGATAGAGGAAGAACAGGAGAATTCAAATATCTCTAAAACAGAAGAACAGGAGATAAAAGAAGAAATTGAAAAGGACAAACAGGACAATAAAGAAGGCTTGGAAGAAATTAAAAAACAACGGAAAGAACAGTTGGAAGAATATGAAGACAACAAGCCTGAATGAAGTTTTAATGTCCAGGTGAGGAATTGGAATCAATATTTTTAATTCAAGATAATACAATGGTAAGATACCCATATAGTTTTAATGACAAAGGAGTGCTGCGCAATGACGAAAGAGTCGATGGGAATTCACCATATTACTTCAATTGTAGGAGATCCACAGGAGAATGTTGATTTTTACGCAGGTGTATTGGGTTTGCGCTTAGTAAAGAAAACGGTGAATTTTGATGATCCAGGAACTTATCATTTGTATTTTGGCGATGAAACCGCAAAACCGGGGACCATCATTACGTTCTTTCCATGGGGAGATGCCTATAAAGGGAAAATCGGAGATGGCCAAGTGGGCGTCACCACCTATGCAGTTCCTGCCGGAGCTTTGGCTTTCTGGGAAAACAGACTGGCAAAATTCAAGATTCCGTTCTCGAAAGCAAAGCGTTTTGAAGAGCAGTACTTAACATTTGATGATCCGCACGGGCTGCATGTGGAACTGGTTGAAAGACAGCAGGGCGAAGCGAACAGCTGGGAAATCGGTGAAGTAACGCAAGAGGTTGCAATCAAAGGATTTGGCGGAGCCACTTTATACACGGCCAATGCAGAAAAAACCGCTGAGTTATTGGAAATGGTCATGGGCCTTGAGAAAGTCGGAGAAGAAGACGACCTCTTGCGCTTCCGTGCAGCGAGCGATCTAGGCAATATTATTGATGTGAAATTGTCTCCAGTCGGTACAGGGCAGATGGGTGTTGGAACTGTCCATCACATTGCGTGGCGTGCACAGGACGATGCCGATCAATTGGATTGGAAAGAGCAGGTGGAGACATACGGACTGGGCGTAACGCCGGTCCAGGACCGCAATTACTTCAACGCCATCTATTTCCGTGAGTATGGGGATATCCTATTTGAAATCGCTACCGATCCACCAGGATTTGCGATTGATGAATCTCCGGAAGCTCTGGGAGAAGCATTGATGCTGCCAGCACAATACGAAAGACACAGAAAAAATCTTCAGCGCGACCTACCGCCAATCCAAGTAAGAAACCTGGATTGAGGATAGAAAAGTGGAAGCGCCCATGTAGCTCTGCCGGGCATAAGCCAACCCAGCAGAGTGGCGTGTTTTCAGCCGCACAGCTGGGTTGGCTTATGACCCAAAGAGCTGGGCGCTGGAACTGGACAAAGAAAAGCGTAAGCAGCCGTGTAGATTCGACGGGCATAAGACGCTCCGGCGAAGCGGCGTTTCTTCAGCCGCACAGCTGGAGCTAGACATAAATAAAAGTGGAAGCGCCCATGTAGCTCTGACAGGCGTAAGGCGGACCAGCAGAGTGGCGCCTACGAAGTCAATAACCATAAGAAAGCACTTCCGAAAAAATCGGAAGTGCTTTCTCTTTATTTGGATATTAAACTTCTTAATGCCAAACTGATGTTTTGAGGTCTTTCAGCCAATCTTCTCATATAGTAAGCATACCAGTCCTGGCCAAAAGGTACATAAGTCGTGAAGGCAAAGCCCTCTTTTGCCAGATCTTTTTGCATTTCTGTACGAAAACCGTAAAGCATCTGGAATTCAAAGCGATCCAGCGGAATGTTTTTTTCTTTTACAAATACTTTTACCTGTTCGATAATGTGATGGTCGTGCGTCGCAATCGACGTGTAGCCAGGAGACTGAAGATGGATTTTGATCAGCTCAAGGTAATTTTTATCGATTTCTTCTTTCTCCTGAAGGGAAACTTCTGCGCTTTCTTTATACGCACCTTTTACAAGTCGGAGGCGAACATTCTTTAGATTTTCCACATCTTTCTCAGATCGGTATAAATAGGCTTGGATAACTGTGCCGACATTATCGTATTCCTTGAGCAGGGCTTCGAGAATATCTAGTGTTTGTTGCAGGTGGTCGTAATCTTCCATATCTAAATTAATGAAAATTTCATAGGTGGCAGCAGCTGCCACAATTTCCTGGATGTTCTTCAGACAGAAGGCAGGATCGACATCGAGACCGATTTGCGTTAATTTAACGGACATATGCGCATTCACGCCATGAGTCTGAATGGCTTCCAATGTGTTCAATATGGCCTCTTTGGCTTTTGTCGCTTCTTCTTTGGTGTGGACAAATTCACCGAGACTATCTATAGTTGCACTGATTCCGTTGGCATTTAGTTCCTTTACGGACTTCATCATACTTTGGATATCAGTACCAGCGACCATCTTTCCGGCGCCTAACTTCAAGCCCCACTTTTTAGCGGCACTATTTAATGGCTGGTTTTTGGACAGCGCAATGAAAAAACTTTTTGTAACACCCACGGTTAATTCCTCCCATACTGTTAGAACATGTCATCGATAAGCCGAGCCGATAAAAAAGGGAAATGCCTTGCTCAATGAAATACAGTTTATTTTCCGGAGGAAGTTGCTGTATAATTCATTGTTATCTCAGAGCATATCACAGATTAACTGAAAACAAAAAATCTCAAGTATTGGTTGAAATCTTTGCAGGGTATTCCCCATTCAATTTGGGATTCAAATGGAAGCCATAGAGTTTAAAATATAAAGAGGTAAAAAAGTGTAGAATGGAAAAAGATAATGACCATGATTAAAGGGGGGCTGGAATGAAGCGTAAAGCTGCTATAGGATTTATTTTTTCCGTTTCGATATATGCCTTGTTGCATTTTATCACTTACTTTTATAAGAACACCGCATTAACTGAGATGCTTTCTATTTTGGGTGTTCTAATTTTGTTGTCGGCTTTGTTTTTACTGCCCTTTAAAAAAATTCAATTACAATTGTTTTTAGTTGGTATGGCGTTGATTGTATTATTTTTCACGAGCAATTCGTTCGAGGCCGATGTAATACAAGGATTACAGCAAATGAGAAGCCTGATCGGTTTGCTGCTAATCGTGCCAATGATTAGTTGGGTTTTAAAAGAAGAGCCTTATATAGAAGAAATTATGAGTTTCGCCCATAATTTTCTAAATAAGAGCCAGAAGTTTTACTTTGGTCTCATGGCGATGACCCAAGTGATTTCCCATTTCCTTCTATTTGGAGTCGTGCCGATGATGTACCACTTTATTGATACATTTTTAAAAGATCACAAAGACGAGGCGTGGGAAAATTTTAAAGGAACGGCTATCCTGCGTGGCTTTGGGCTATCTACGTTATGGGTCATCAGCATCCCCAGCTTTATTTTTGCGGTGGAGGCGCTGGAAGCGACCCTTTGGAAATCGATGGCTCTTGGGTTTGCTTTCGCTTTCGCGGGAACGATTTTATCGGTAATCTTTTCTTATTTCCAGGAAAAGAAATACGGAGTGGACTTTAGCTATATTTTGAAACAGGAAATCGATAAAGCCATGAAGAACTCACGGAACCAAGGAAAATGGAATAAGGATGTTGCAGAATTCGTGTTTTTGTTCATTTCGCTGTTTGGGACCATTTTCTTTGTGCACGAAATGACTGGATTGGAATATTTGCTGACCATTCCATTAGTGATCCTTGTATGGACCATGCTGTATTTTTTAATCAAAAGAAAACCTTCCAGTTTTGTTGTGGAAACCCGGTATTATTTTTCGACAGGAATTGCGAAGCAAGCACAGCAGTTCAGCATTTTAATTGCCGCAGGTTTATTGATTTATGCATTAAATCAATCCAATGTAGGTAACTATGTGATTGGTGGCATGAACTATTTGACCGGAATCATTCCTGTGCTGAATGTTCTTTTCCTGGTTCCGTTCATTGTCATTTTCTTAGGGTTTATTGGATTGGGTCCGTTGCCGGTCATCGTTTTGGTGACAGGGATTTTGGAAGCGATCCCTTTCCCTTATCCGCCGGAACTGATAGTGCTGGCCGTGACTTCAGGAAGTGTCATTTCCATCATTCTGTCGCCTTTCGTGATGCCGGTTATTATTTTGAGCAGCGTTAATGGATTGAGTGGCATCCGGAATGGCCTCGAATTCAATTTGAAGTTTGCTGTCGCATTTTACATAATGGTCCAATTATTCATTCAAACAGCCATTCATCTATAGTGAACTCTTTAAAATATGCATGAGGCCTTTAAAGGCTCTCATGCATATTTTAAAGAGTTTACAGGCTGGAAATTGAAAGCATCTGATTGAAAGCGTATAATTTAAAATAACTGAATATTAAAAACGATGGAGGCGATAAAGGTGGAGAAAAAAGTTCAGACGAAAACAGCGGTGGAGACTTTACTGGTCAACCGGTATGTCGATGGCGTTTTGGATCCTGGAAAAGAAATGCTTGGGCCGATAAAAGACGGTGGCCATATCATTGCCCACACAGCCCCAGGATGCTGGGGACCGATGATTACGCCATGCATCCGCGGCGGCCATGAAGTAACACAGCCGGTTTATGTCGAAGGTGCAGAACCGGGGGACGGCATTGTCATTAAGATCAAGTCGGTCGAAGTGACATCCCATGCCACTTCCTCAGGGAATGACAGCCCTGTCGAAGGCCGTTTTCTTGGAGATCCTTTTATTGCGGTGAAATGTCCGGGGTGTGGAACGATGTATCCGGACACGGTCATCAAAGGCGTTGGAAATGAAGCCATTCGCTGTGCCAATTGTGATGCGGACGTTACGCCATTTGTTTTCACAAATGGCTATACCATGTTTTTCGGAGAAAAAGGTGATGTGGGAATCACTTTGTCAAAAGAAGCAGCCGAAACGATTGCTGAAGATGGCCGTGGTTATATGAAAACACCTGAGAACTCTGTACAAAATCCGATTGTAACATTTGCGCCGCATGATTTGGTTGGAACTATCGCGCGTATGAGGCCATTTTTGGGGCAGCTGGGAACAACACCTTCCCGTCCGACTCCTGATTCGCACAATGCCGGAGATTTTGGTTCGTTTCTTGTCGGTGCCCCACATGAGTATGCGAGCACACAGGAAGAGTTGGAAACCCATCGGACAGATGGCCATATGGATATCAGCCGCGTCCGTGCCGGTGCGGTATTAATTTGTCCTGTCAAAGTACCAGGGGGTGGTATTTATCTGGGGGACATGCATGCGATGCAGGGAGATGGAGAAATTGCCGGACACACTTCGGACGTTGCTGGTATTGTGCATTTGGAAGTGCATGTTGTTAAAGGTTTGAATAACGCCGGTCCAATTTTGCTGCCGAATGTTGAGGATTTACCATATACCGCCAAACCGTTTACAGAAAAAGAGCGGGAGACGGCTCGCCGGCTTGCAGAAAAATGGAAGATAGACAAACTTGAAGAATCGTTGCCGGTCTCCTTTGTCGGAACGGGCCCAACCCTCAATGACGCGACGGAAAATGGCCTGCAGCGGGCAGCTGACCTTTTCAGTGTCACCGTGCCGGAAATCATGAACCGGGCCACCATAACCGGGTCAATCGAAATCGGACGGCATCCTGGAGTGGTGACCATCACTTTCCTGGCGCCTGAAAACTATTTGCAAAGAGCCGGACTGTTCGAACTGGCAAAGGCGCAATACTCCTAGAAAAGCGCAAGCGGCTATCCAGACCCGACAAGCATAAGGCAAACTGGCAAGGTGGCGGTTTTTGCCACATAGCCGGGATGACTTATGACCTCGAGGGTCTAGCCGCTGGAGCTGGAAAATAGAAAAGCGCAAGCGGCTATCCAGACCCGACAAGCATAAGGCAAACTGGCAAGGTGGCGGTTTTTGCCACATAGCCGGGATGACTTATGACCTCGAGGGTCTAGCCGCTGGAGCTGAACAAAATAGAAAAGCGCAAGCGGTTATTTCGGATAAAAAAACCGCCATTTAAATATGGCGGTTTCCACTTTTATTTTGGCTGGGGCGCATGGATTTCCCAGGATAATTTCAAGGCGTCGGCCAAATAATCAGCGGCTTCTTCTGCTTTGAAATTATCCACTTGAAATTTGGAGTGATTTAACGAATAAATAGTTTGCCGTTCAAGAAACAGCGTTTTCATATCTTCTAGAGAACGCCCTTTTAACAAAGGGCGGTTGTCGACGAGAATATGGATACGGTCTTTCCACGAATCCCATGAAATATCAAGAAACAGGACGATGCAATCGGCCATGCAGATGTCCTGTATTTCTTTTTGCAGAAAGGCACCGCCACCAACAGAAATGATGTTCAGTGGCTGTTGGCTGTATTTTACAATCAACTCCTTCTCTTTGGCGCGGAAGGCCTGCTCCCCATAGACTTCAAATATTTTCGGAATCGGCATGGCAAATTCCTTCTCAATTTCCACATCAATGTCAACGAAGTTGCGGTAAAGTTTTTGGGCCAATAGTTTTCCGACGGTTGTTTTTCCGACTCCCATAAAGCCGATGCACACAATGCTTTTTTCGCGGATGGATAAACCGAAATTTCTCATGGACAACCTTCTTTCTCATATAATGGACTGGTCAGGTTTCATAGCTTACTTTAACTCATCTGCCCCGGATATTCACGGAAATTAAAAATTTTATAATTAAACGAAGAAGTTGCTTCTTGGCAATGGTCACGCCAAGAGTCGAAAAGTTTGCTTTGCACTAGATATCGAGGAGGAATTTGATGACAGCCAGCTACCTGCTGACAGGATCGTATTCATCAGAAAAAGAACCGGGCATCAAACTTTGGGAATTTGAAAATACTACCGGAGAATTGACAGAGCTAATGGGTATAGCGGGCATTGAACGCCCTTCTTTTATCGCTGTCCACCCGAACGGAACAAGCTTTGTCGCCACCAGTGAGGTAGGCAATGGAGAGCTTGTCAGCTATTGGATTCATCCAGCTGCAAAAAAAATAGTGGAAATCAATCGCCAATCTTCGAATGGTGATCATCCAGCTCATGTCACTATCGATGAAACCGGACAATGGCTGTTAGCTGTTACCTATTCAGGCGCCACTGTTAATTCCTATCCTCTCCGTGCAAATGGGGCTATAGGAGATTTAGCGGCTTCAGTAAAACATGTAGGATCCGGGGCGAATGCAGAACGGCAAGATGCTGCCCATCCGCATTCCATCATACAGTTTCCAGGGAAAAATCTGTTCCTGGTATCAGACTTGGGGACGGATACGATATGTACTTATAAGCTGGATGCTGATACAGGTGCATTGACGCTCAAATACAAAGTACAAACAGAAGAGGGGGCCGGACCGCGCCATTTAAGCTTTCATCCTACGGAACCTCTGGTTTATTCATTAAACGAAATTAATTCCACGCTGATGGTCTACAAAGTCAGCCAAGATGGGCGATTGGAATTTTTGCAGCTGCTGCCTTTAGTACCCGACAGTTATCCAGGAGAAAATACCAGCGCAGAAATTGCTGTTTCAAGCGATGGTCTTTTTGTCTATGCCTCAAACCGTGGGCACGACAGCATCGCGTCTTTTGCCATTCAGGATAATGGTACATTAGAAAATATCGGGTTGACCGGATCAGGTGGAGAAGGTCCGAGGCATTTTGCTTTAATTCCCGGCAATGTCTGGATGGTAGTGGCGAATGAAAATTCACATACGCTCGTTGTTTTGAAGGTCGTCGATTCAGGTGCTCCCTGTACAGTCGAGAATATTGTCCAGACTACCGCTCCGGTTTGTGTCAAAGTAATTAAGTAAAGGCAATAAAAAAGCAGGCAGAGACTTTTTTCTCTGCTTGTTTTTTATTGCCTTTTAAAAACGTAGGGCATGTTTCCATTCATTTATTGTCAGGGTCTTCGGTACAAAAGTTCTGAAAGCTGAGGCACACAGGCTTTCGTTTTTCTTACCAGTCCGTCGATTCTTTTTCCATAATGCCCAGTTCTTTCAGCAGCCGGGTAAAAACGCTGTCCTGATTCCCTTCAAAGGCTCGTTCGGTGCAGGAAGAATGAGGCGGATAATTGAGCTCCCGGGCTTCCCCCAGTGTCGATTCTTCCAGGAAGTTGGTGGCATCCGCCTGCTCAAAGCAGGAAGGTGCGATATATGTTCTGAACGAATGTTCCAGCACCACTCGGCTTTCCGGTGCTGGTAGGTTTTCCCTTGGAATGAAAAACAAGGCGAGCAATACGACGGCAGCAAGCAGGAGCACAGCCGTCCAAAATTTTTTCTGTTTCATGTTCTATTCCTCCGTCAATAGGATTTCCGCATCCGCTAAAATCTCTTCAACCGGTGGATTTAATCCGTCATACGATTTCATGATGACACCTTCCTGGTTGACTAAGTAGAAGGAGGTGCCATGAATGACTTGGTCATCATTTTCAGGTTTTCTGGCTAAAGTCTGGAAATTGTCCATGGCAAAATCATCAATTTCCTGAGGTGTGTATCCCGTCAGCAAGTTCCAGTTGGATAAATCGGCTCCGTAGTTTTCTGCATAGGATTTCAGGATTTCAGGTTTATCCAACGCCGGGTCCACGCTGAAGGATACGATTTGGACATCTAATCCTTCATCTTTTAATTGCGCCTGCAGGTCTGTCATGTTTGCCATCATCGGCAGGCAGACTGTGGTGCAATTGGTGAAAACAAAATCGGCGAGCCAAACTTCGCCTTCCAGATCAGCCAAGGCGAACTCTTCATTATTATGGTTGGTAAAAGTAAACTCTTCTATTTCCCATTGAAGCGGATCTTCAATGCCCTGATTGCATGCAGCCAAAAAAATGCTGAAGAAAACAGCCAGCCATAGCACTCTATATTTTCGCAAAAACTTCAGCCTCTCTTTCAATAAACAGCTATTCTCTTTTAGCGTAGTGGATATTCTTCCTTGAAACAAGGGTCTAAGGAAAAAGAAATGTGTAGACATTTCGAACGAGAGTGCCACCGACCTTTCTTGATTTATCGAAATTTTTGGACAATTAGATTTCTTAACAAGGAATTTACATTGCTTATGTAGAATTAAAAGAGACACGGAACTGTAAAAAATTTGGAGGTGTGAAGATGAATGACCTGAAAAGCCATCTTACTCAAGACTTGCTGGATGCTTTCCATGCTGGGCTGATGAAAGATGCTTATCTCTATTTTGGAGCACATGTCGCTGCAGATAAAACAAGGTTCACAATATGGGTTCCGGATGTGGCCAACGTAGCAGTTGCTTGTACAGGTCCTGAAAGTCGGGAAGATGAAGTTTTTCAAATGGAGCAACATCCCCTTGATGAAACCGTCTGGCACATACAGATTCCTCGGAAGATGACCGGTTATTCGTATGAATACATTATTGAAACACAGGATGGGCAGAAGCTGCGGAAATCGGATCCCTATGCTCTCGCTAGTGAAATGCGACCCCAAACCAAATCGGTTGTAGCTGCAGCTTCCAAGCATACATGGTCGAAAACAGTTTTACAGCAAAAGCAGATTCAAAATAATGACCATCGCGAAAAGCCGATGGTCATCTACGAATTACATATCGGGACATGGAAGCGCAACGCACAGGGCGATTTTTTGAACTACCGTGAATTGGCTTCGATACTCATCCCGTATATTTTGGATAGGGGCTTTACCCATATTGAAATCCTGCCCATTACAGAACATCCATTGGACGAATCCTGGGGATATCAGACCACCGGATACTTTGCGCCAACCAGCCGCTATGGAACAGCAGATGATTTGAAGTATTTTATCTCACAATGCGCAGAAAATAAAGTTGGATTGATCATGGATTGGGTTCCCGGCCATTTCTGTGTCGATGAACATTCGCTGGCTCTATTTAATGGCAGCACCTTATATGAAGAACATCGGGAGGAGCGGCGTGCCAATCCAGACTGGGGTACCTTGAATTTTGATATTCAAAAAGGAGAAGTTGTCAGCTTTCTAATATCCAGCGGCCATTTCTGGCTCAATGAATTTAAGTTTGATGGATTCCGAATGGATGCATTGGTTTGTTTATTGTTTATTCCCAACAAAAAAGAGCGTCCGCATAATCAGGAAGGCACCGATTTTCTGCGGAAATTGACGAACAGTTTAAGGGAGTTTTACCCGGAAGTTCTACTGATTGCCGAAGATGCCTGGCATTATCCGAAAGTGACGCACGACGTTTCTGAAGGAGGTGTTGGTTTTCACTATAAGTGGAACTTCGGCTGGATGCGTGACACGTTGGATTACATGGAGATACAGCCATCCCAACGCTCTGAAGCACATCAAAAAATGAATTTTTCTCTCATCTACCAGTATGAGGAGCGTTACCTTCTTGCACTGTCCCATGATGAAGTGGTGAACGGAAGAGGATCCCTATTAAATAAACTTCCCGGCACGTTGGATGAGCGCTTTCTTCAATTACGGCTGCTGCTGGGATTCTGGATTGCCCATCCGGGAAAGAAATTGCTGTTCATGGGACAGGAGTTTGGCCATTTTGAAGAATGGGAATTTAAGCCGGAATTGGATTGGGCTTCATTGGAAACCGAAGAACATAAAAGAATGGCTGATTTCACAAAAGACTTGCTGGGTTTTTATAAAACAGAGAAAGCCTTTTTTGAATTAGACGATCATCCGGATGGCTTTTCCTGGATTGATGCGGATAATCACGAACAAAGTGTGGCCGCCTTTATTCGGAGAGGGTACATGCCGCAGGATGAATGCATCGTCGTCTGTAACTTTTCGAGCCATCATTACGAGGACTTTAAGCTGGGGGTTCCGAAAAGCACGGAGTATGAAAAAATTTTTACATCAGGAAACGACGTCCGAGGAGATGTTGTTGGAACAGCAGATGATCCATACGATGATTTGCCTTACTCCGTTGAAGTGGATTTGCCTGCATTTACGATGAGCATTTGGAAACAAAAACAGGATGGGAGTGAAGCATGATGAAGGATAAAGTGGTCGCAATGCTGTTGGCCGGTGGACAGGGGAGCCGGTTGAAATCATTAACTTATACGATAGCCAAACCTGCGCTTCCGTTTGGTGGGAAATACCGGATTATCGATTTTCCATTATCCAATTGCACGAATTCAGGAATCGAGACGGTCGGCGTGCTGACGCAGTATCAGCCGCACGTCCTGCATGAATATATCGGGCTGGGAACCCCGTGGGATTTGGATCGCCATAACGGCGGGGTCACCATGCTTCCGCCATATGCAGAAATTGATGGGATAAAATGGTATGCCGGAACAGCCAGTGCAATTTATCAGAACATCAGCTTTCTTCAGTCCTATGATCCGGAATATGTCCTGATTCTTTCAGGGGATCATATTTATAAAATGGATTATGAGTTGCTGGTCGACTACCATAAAGAACACGAGGCAGACGTAACGATTTCGGTGCTGGAAGTACCATGGGAGGAAGCCGGCCGATTCGGGGTCATTAACGTCAACGACGAGATGGACGTTCTGGAGTTTGACGAAAAGCCGGAAAATCCGAAAAGTAATCTGGCTTCCATGGGTGTATACGTGTTTACATGGGGAAAATTGAAAGAGTACCTGGAGACGGACAATCTAGACGAAGCATCTTCTCATGATTTCGGGAAAGACATCTTGCCAGCGATGCTGAAAAAGGGCGAAAAAATGGTTGCTTATCCATTTAAAGGATATTGGAAAGATGTTGGGACAGTCGAAAGCCTTTGGGAAGCCAATATGGATTTATTGGACTTGAATTCTGGCCTGAACCTGCACGACTCGGGTTGGCGTATTTTCTCTTCAAATCCGCAACTTCCTCCGCAGGTCATTACTGAAACTGGAAATGTCCAGGGATCCATGGTAAATGAAGGCTGTGTAATTTCTGGTGACGTATCAAAATCTGTTATCTTTCAGAAAGTAAGAGTGGAAGAAGGGGCTTCGGTTTCGGAAAGTGTTGTCATGAGCGGAGTGACAATTAATAAAGGTGTTAATCTTCATCGGGTGATTGTACCGCCTAGGCTTGATGTGCCGGAAGGCTTCCAAATGCCGGAACAGAAGGATGAAGTGGTTTTATTGACACAAGAGAAATTGGACGAATGGAAGGAGCGTGGTGGAAAATGAATTTAATGGCTGTAGTGGATGCCTCTGTCAAAAAAGAAGGACTGCAGGACCTGACAATGCAACGGACTGTTTCTTCTGTGCCATTTGCAGGGCGCTATCGGTTAATCGATTTTCCTTTATCGAATCTTGTGAATTCGGGTGTTAATACGGTCGGTGTGTTCCCCACGTATCCTTTTGCTTCTTTGTTGGATCACATCGGGGTGGGCAAGAGCTGGGATTTGGATAGAAGAAAAAACGGACTTTTTTTCCTGCCGGTTACACAGCGTGATGGAGGATTGTCGAGTGTTGGTGCATTTGCGGCTTTAGAAGAGCATATGCAGTTTTTCACGAAGAGCATTCAGGCCTTTGTTGTTGTCATCAATAGCTTCGTCGTCAGCCAATTGGATTTCAAAGACATGCTGGATCAGCATATCCGTTCAGGTGCAGATATTACAGAAGCGGTGAGTGGAGGGGTTTCTTTAAAAACCTATATTTTGTCCAAAGATCTGTTGGTTGAACTGATACAGACTCACCGTGATAAAAAAGTGGTAAGCGTCGAAGATGTGGTTAATTTGAAAAAAAGCCCTCATACATTCAATGAATACGAATACAAAGGCTATTTTGCCATCATCGATTCTGTCCAAAGTTACTTTCAGGCGTCGTTGGCTTTGTTGGATGAAGAAAACAGGAAACAGCTGTTTCTGCCCAATCGTCCGATCTATACAAAAGTAAAGGATGAGCCACCGACACGCTATGTCAATGGTTCTCACGTTGAACGCGCGCTGGTCGCAAATGGCAGCACCATAATGGGTGAAGTGGTTGACAGCATCATCAGCCGTGCCGTTTACATTAAGAAAAGCGCACGCATAGAGAAATGTATTATTATGCAAAAATGTGTTATTGAGGAAAATTGTGACTTGTCTTATGTCATTGCAGATAAAGATGTCTACATCGGTGAAGGGGTAGTTTTGCACGGAACAGCGGAACAGCCGATTGTATTGCGCAAAGGGGAAACGGTCACTAAGGAGGATTCGCGATGAAAATCATTATGGCAGCAGCAGAATGCGCACCTTTTGCCAAAGCCGGCGGACTGGCGGATGTAATGGGGGCGCTGCCCAAAGAGCTCAGCAGATTAGGCCATGAAGTCAATGTCATTGTACCGAAATACAGTTTGATTTCTGAAGAATACGTTTCCGGATTTGTCCTGAAAGAGTCGCTTGAATTCGACTTTAAAGGGCAACAAAAGACTTTTAGGGTTTTTGAATATGATCATGCCGATGTGAAATTTCTGTTTGTGGAAAATGACGACTATTTCAAAAGAGATCAAATTTATGCTCAAGCAGATGATTCAGAACGATATGCATTCTTTAACCGCGCAGTGCTGGAAATCATTCAGCATCAGGAACAGCCAGCGGATTTGCTTCATGTACATGATTGGCATACCGCCATGGTTCCATTTCTATTGAAGGAAGATCGGCGATATGTGTCCATCAAATCGATTAAAACTGTCCTGACGATTCACAATCTGCAATTTCAAGGAAAGTTCTCAAAAGACGTTTTCCTGGAAAATTTTGAAATGGACGCGCGTTACTATGATGATGGCATTGTGGAGTGGCAGGGAAACTTCAACTCGTTAAAAACTGGCATATCCTATGTGGATAAAATCACGACCGTCAGTCCTACTTATCGAGATGAAATCTTGACGGATTTTTATGGAGAAAAGCTCAATGGCTTGCTTCAGGAAAAACAGCAGGACCTGATCGGTATTTTAAACGGCATCGATACAGAGGTCTATAATCCCGCAACTGACCTGGCCATCGAACGGGAATTTGATGCTATGAGTATGGAAGGGAAACAGGTCAACAAACGAGCAGTCCAATCGACAGTGGGACTTCCAGAACGTGGAGACGTACCATTATTGACGATGATTTCCAGGTTATCAGGGCAAAAAGGGATTGATGTTTTGCAGGAGGTGCTCCCTAGGTTATTGGTGGAAGAGGATCTTCAGTTTGTGTTATTGGGTTCCGGTGAAGAACAGTATGAACAGTTTTTTCGGAAGCTGGCTGATGATTTTCCGGACCGGGTCTATATCCATGTCGGCTTCGATGAGGCATTTGCCCATCTGTTGTACGCAGGGGCTGATATCTTCCTAATGCCTTCACATTTTGAGCCCTGTGGCTTGAGCCAGCTGATTTCGATGCGTTATGGAACCATCCCGGTGGCCAATAAAACAGGCGGCTTGAAAGACACGGTCGTGGAATACGATGAACAGCTAAAGTCCGGAAATGGATTTTTAAGTGATTTTTCACAGGCTAAACCCTTCGGTCTTGCCCTTCAGCGATGTTTGGCTTTTTATCAGCAGCCGGAGCATTGGGAAGCCATCAAAAAAAATGGCATGGAAGGTAATTATTCCTGGTCGCGCTCTGCGGCAGAATACGCTAAACTCTATGAAAGGATAATCTAAAGGGGGGTGCCAATTATGTTTTCTTCCAAAGAAGAGTTTAAAAAAATCTTTGTCACTCGAGTCGAACACAAGGGAATGGGAAACACTAATGAATTGGCTTATGAAACTCTTTGGGAAATGACACAAGAGTGGATTCAGGACCGCTGGAATCGGACCGACCAATTGTATAAAGACAATAACGAAAAGCAATTGTATTATTTTTCCATTGAATTTCTGATTGGACGGGTCTTGGGGCAAAACCTCATTAATTTAAATTGTTATGATACCGTGAAAGAAGGTCTTGGTGAACTGGGGCTACAACTGGCCGATATAGAGGAATTGGAAATAGAACCAGGTCTCGGAAATGGCGGATTGGGAAGGTTAGCGGCTTGCTTTATGGATTCTTTGGCTTCCCTTGAATTGCCGGGCCACGGATATGGGCTGCGCTACAAGGGCGGTTTGTTTACCCAGCATTTCGTGAATGGCCATCAGACAGAACAGCCTACCCAGTGGATACAGGAAGAACACAATGTGGACGTTCGCCGTGAGGATCTCGCAGTAGATATTCCTTATTACGGAGAGGTCCAATTGGTCATGGGGCTTGATGGACTTAAGGTCAAAGTGGGAAATCCGGAGTGGGTCAAAGCGGTGCCTTATGATATGCCGATCGTGGGGGCAAATGGCGGTACAGTCAATACCCTTCGACTATGGCAAGCGGAAGTTTCAGATCGTCCGTTTCCAGGCAATAAGGATTACGCAGTCTATGAGCACGAAACTGCCAAAATAACGGATCGGCTATACCCGGATGACTCTTTGGATGCCGGAAAAATCCTGCGTCTGAAACAGCAATATTTCCTATGCAGTGCATCTCTTCAAACTATTTTGAACAATCACAGCTTTTCCATAGAGGCGCTCCCTGAAAATGTCGCCATTCAAATCAATGATACGCACCCGGCTCTGGCGGTTCCGGAATTGATGCGCCTGTTGATTGACGACTATGACTTGAACTGGGATCAAGCCTGGGATATCACCACCCGCACTATTTCCTATACAAATCATACAATTTTGGAAGAAGCGATGGAAAAATGGGACGGCGGGCTGATTCAGTCCTTGCTCCCGAGAATCTATATGGTCATCGAAGAAATCGATCGGCGCTTTAAAGCAAGCTTGCAGCAGCAGTCACTCGATGAAGAATCTCTTCACAAACTATCCATTATCGAAAACGGCATCATTAAAATGGCGGTTTTGGCAGTAGTGGGAAGCTATAAAGTGAACGGTGTGGCAAAATTGCATACGGAGATTTTGAAGAAGCGTGAAATGAAAGAACTAAACGAGCAGTTCCCGAATAAGTTCCATAACAAGACCAACGGCATTACGCATCGCCGGTGGTTGGTCAAAGCTAATAATGAATTGTCCGGATTGATTACGGAGACGATTGGACCGCAGTGGATTAAGGAGCCGGAGCGGTTGAGCGAATTGCATTATTTTGCACAAAATCACTCATTTCTTCAGGATTTCCAGGCGATCAAAAGCTTGAAAAAAGAGCATCTGATCCATCACCTCCAACGAAATCAAAACGTCATCGTAGATCCAGATTCAATTTTTGATATCCATATCAAACGGTTCCATGGCTATAAGCGCCAGTTGATGAATATTCTTCACATCCAGATGCTGTACGACCGGATCAAACGGGACCCGACGTATCGACCATATCCGCGCACCTTCTTTTTTGGTGGAAAAGCGGCACCAAGTTACCATTTTGCTAAACAGGTTATCAAGATGATCAATACGGTGGCGGAAAAAGTGAACAGTGATCCTTTGGCACGAAAACACCTTCATGTCGTTTTTGTTGAAAATTACAATGTGACGCAAGCGGAGTACCTGATTCCGGCAGCAGATGTCAGCGAACAGATATCGACAGCCTCCAAAGAAGCTTCAGGAACAGGCAATATGAAGCTGATGATGAATGGCGCATTGACGATTGGCACTTTTGATGGTGCAAATGTCGAAATATTTGAACAGGTTGGAGAAGAAAATGCTTTTGTTTTTGGAATGAGGGCTGAGCGGGTCATGCAATACGAGAAGGAGAAATCCTATAATCCGAAGGAAATAATTGATTCGGATCCGGAAATTGCGCAATTGATGGAAGAGCTGGTCAAAGGTGAATGGACAGAAGGAGAAACAAATGTCGATTTTATTGTTGATCAGTTGCTGGAAGATGGCGACCCTTATTTTGTACTAAAGGATATTCGCAGTTATTCAAAAGCGCATGAACAGATTTTGGATGCCTACATGCATACGGAAAAATGGGCTGAGATGTGTGTGAAAAACATAGCGGCTTCAGGTATTTTCTCAAGTGATCGAACCATCCAGCAATATTCAGACGATGTCTGGCATTTAACGAAAATTCCCAGTATACATTAGAAGCTGAAAGGGTGGGAATATGGCAGATACAGAATTCGATAACACCGATTTAAAAGACTATAAGGCCAGTGGGGCACTCACTGGCAAGGTGGCCATTGTCACAGGTGCCAGCAGTGGCATCGGCCAGGCGGTGGCAATTGCTTACGCTAAGGAAGGCGCAAAAGTGGTCATCGGCTATCTTGGTGACGACGATGGCGCCCAAAAGACCATCAAGTTGATTGAAGGCTATGGTGGAGAAGCTAAAGCGCTAAGCGGTGATTTGGGCAAATCGGAGAATTGTGATCAACTGGTCCAATTCACGTTAACAGAATTCGGCCAAGTAGATATCTTAGTCAATAATGCAGGTTATCAATACCCTCAGACATCACCTTTGGACATTACGGATGAGCAGCTGCTGAAGACGTTTGAAATCAAGGCATTTGCCATGTTCTATTTGACACGGGCGGCCCTACCGCACTTGAAGAAAGGTTCACGCATTATCAATACCGCCTCCATCAACGCTTATCGAGGCCATTCGGATTTGATCGATTATGCAGGAGCCAATGGCGCGATGGTGGCGATGACACGGTCGTTGGCCAGGCGTTTAGTGCGTGAGGAGATTGCTGTGAACGGCATCGCGCCAGGACCGATCTGGACACCGCTGATCACCAAAACTTTCGGTGAGTTAAATCCGAATGTGGCGGAAGGCTTTGGTGAAGATGTGCCGGCAGGACGTCCAGGACAGCCATATGAACTGGTTAAAGCATATGTGTTTCTAGCCGACCCGCAGAATTCGTATATGACGGGCCAGTTTCTACATATGAACGGTGGCGACTACATGTCTACGTAAATGAAAAAGCAGGACAAGGAGTGTTCCTTGTCCTGCTTTTTCATTTGGGTTTGCTTATGGTAAAATTCACTGGAGAAAGAGGAGTGAGTTTTTGAAAAAGATCATATGGGTCCTACTGGCAGCACTTGTTTTTATGCTGCTTGCAGCTTGTGCGGAAATAGCCGAGCAGCCGGAGGAAGAACGCAATGACAACGAAACAGATCAACAGAGGGAACGGTCAGAGATTGAAGAACCAGCTGGGGAGGAAGTTTTTCAGGATGGTTTGAAAGTGCATTATATCGATGTTGGGCAAGGGGATTCCACGCTGCTAGAATTTGAAGGATTTGCGATGTTGATTGATGCAGGTAACTGGAATTCAAAAGAAGCAGTGGATTATCTGAAACAGCGGGGCATACAGGACATTGATATCGTTGTCGGCACGCACCCGGATGCGGACCATATCGGACAGATGGCGCAGGTCATCGGAGAGTTTGAGGTTGGGGAAGTATGGATGTCCGGCAATACAAGCAGCTCCAATACATTCCTCAATGTCCTGCAGGCTATCGAAGCAAGCGGCTCGGATTATGTAGAATCGAGAAGCGGTGACAGCTATGATGTAGGCTCTATGCAAATCGAAGTGCTGTATCCGGATGAAATCACCGGTGCAGCGAACGAAGAGTCGGTGTCGTTGAAAATAACCTATGGTGATGTCCGTTTCGTTTTCACAGGAGATGCTGGTGTTAAGCAGGAACAGGAAATGATCGACAGTGGTATGGGGCTCGAAGCTGAAATTCTGCACTTGGGCCATCACGGTTCCAATACGTCGACAAGTCCGGCTTTTTTAGGGGCGGTAGCTCCTGAAGTGGCAATTTACAGTGCAGGAGCCGACAATTCCTATGGCCATCCGCATGCAGAGGTGATTGCCGCTGCAGAAAATGCAGGAGCAGAAGTATACGGTACAGATGTTAATGGGACCATCCTGGTTGAAACAGACGGCAAGTCCTATAGTGTAAAAACGCAGCAGGAAGGGGTGCCGACTGAAGGAGAAAATCGATGCATTGATTTGAACATAGCTTCTTCAGCGGAACTGCAGGAAATTACGGGAATTGGTAAAGTTTATGCGCAGTCCATCATCGACCAGCGGCCGTTTGAAAACGTGGAAGAATTGCTTGATATTAAAGGAATCGGCCAAGGGACGCTGGATGATATTCAAGAACAGGACTTGGCATGCATAGGAGGGTAAGGCGATGAAAGGGATTTTGGACCGGATCGAAGATGGCAGGCATGCAGTCATCCTCGTGGAAAAAGAAGGGGTAGAACTGATTTTGCCTGCCGATCGCTTGCCTGAAGGAAGCCGGATCAATTCCTGGTTTACTATCGACGCGGAAAATGGCCAATTAATGGTCACTTTGGATGAGGAACTGTCTCTTGCCAAAAGCGGGCAGGCTGAAGAGCTGATTGCCAGGCTGCGGACTAGGAAAAAAGGCAGCCGCTTTAAGCGGAATTGAGAAGAAGCCCGGGACCTTTAAAAGGTTCCGGGCTTTTTTGGTGTCTGTGAAAAAATGAACAAAAGCATGACGAAAATTCCCTCAAGCCCACAGAAAAGTGTAGTCATTTTGCGGGATATCAAAGCAACCTATCTAGACCTGCTCAACTAATTCCAAGTAATAATCAGCTACTTGGCCGGGTTTGTACAAATCGGTGATGGACGTTGAATAATTGGAAATAGATGCGTTGAATTCCAGTTCCTGAGCTGGAACACGGATCCGGAAATTCATTTCATAAAGCAGTACCGCAATATCGTGGTATTGTTCGCTGGTCACTTTGAAGTCGAAGGAGATTTTTCTTTTTTGCTGATGAGAATTGGCTTTTTCACTCACTTCTTCTTTGAAATTAAAAGCATGGATCTCGGTTGTATTGATCCAAACGGTAGTTTCCATCATTTATTCCACCTCTGTTTTTGAATATTGGGTAAAGGTTTTGATTGCTTGCGCCGCCAATTGGCTCTTGACCATGTCTTCCATCGGAGGATTGTAGAGTCCGGCACGGACATTAAGGTAATGGCGATGCATCGGGTTGTCTTCTGAAAGGGCCCGGGAACCGACGATTTTCATCGCCTTATCTACTACGCCCATTGCCGCATGAGTCACAGCAATTTTTGTGATATTCAACGCTTCATCCATTTCCGCTTTATTGGCAGAAAGGCTGTAGCGTTCCGCAGTGCCGTACAAAAGATGGCGGGCAGTCGTCAGTTCAAGTTCCATTTCACCGATAGTCTGCTGGATGGCAGGCGTCTCCGCAATCGGCTTATCGAGAGATGCAGGGCTGTAATTGGCTGCAAACTCAACCGCATAGGCTCTTGCAGCCGCAGCAATTCCAATATAGCAGGCGGGAATATGGAGTAGCCAGCCTTTAGTGGCGGCTGACTTTCCTGTGGGTTTCAAAATATGGGTTTTGGGGATCCGCACCCTGTCGAGGACCAGTGTGTGGCTCGCAGTGCCTCTCATTGCCACCATGTTCCAGGTTTCATCGATTGATACTCCGTCAGCATGACGCGGAATGATGACGGTGATGACTTTATCGTTTTCTGCAACAGCGGTCACAAAAATATAATCAAGAGCGGGTGCCATGGACGTGTAAGTTTTTTCTCCATTAATGACATAATGGTCCCCATCCGAAATAGCCGTGGTGCGGGGTAATGCCCCTCTGGCAGGGCTGCCGGCATTTGCTTCTGTAGCTGCAGTATTGATGAGCGCACCATTTGTGATTTCTGCCATCAGCCAATCAGCGGATTCTTCCTGCCAATGACGATTTTCAGCGTATTCCAGGACAATACCGACATGCCAGCCGATTGAAAGCGCCGTGGCTCCTGAACCTTCTGCTATGGCTTCCTGTGCCAATACATATTCGTACAGCCCGAATCCTTGGCCGCCGTATTCTTGCGGCAGTGTCAAGGTATGATAGTTCATTTTTTTCAGGTCCTTGATGTTTTCGAAGGGGAAGGAGCCAAGTGCATCCAGTTCCGGCTCGCGCGTCCGAAAAATTGGCTGCAAGGCGCGAAGCTGATCGATTAACGCTTGCTGTTCCGGTGTTTTAATAAATTGGTTCATAAAGAGACTCCTTCCGGTTTTCTTTAATTAACGGTACCATAAAAAAGCCGCCAAAGCAGTGTGGCAGGCTTTGGCGGCGTGGGTGTCGGCGGGGAAAGAATCCCACTTATTGATGTTTCTTTTTATGCGGTTTTCGGATATCAGCTAAGATTAAGGCTCCGACAAGGAAAAAGCCGAGATAGCCGACGATCGGATAAAACAGACTAACGAGCTCTGTGAACCCGACAAAACTTAAAATGTAAGCGACAATTCCGACGATGATGACGAAAATACGGAATTTTTTAGTGCCCATTACAACAAAACGCGCTGAGAATGAAAACAGCATACTGACTGCTGTATTGTAGATCATGGCGAATAGGATAAACGACATAAAGATCCCGAGGACTGGTGAAATATCATCGGCAATTTGCAGCAATGGCAATTCTGCGCTGCCGACAACATCCACTTTGGAGAAAATTGCTAAATGGCTCAGGATAATCAGGCCGCCCAGAACGAGGCCGCCAATAAAACCGCCGCGTGCTGCGATTTTTTCATCCTTTTCAGTTCCCCCCATAACAATGGCCATCGAAGCACCAACAGCAATATTGAATGATACATAATTGAGTGCTGAAAGGAACCAGTTTGGCAAGGGCGAAGCTTGCTCATTGGCAATCGGATCCAGTGAAGCAAATGTGGAATCCATCGTCATCAGACTGTAAACAGCCAAACCGATGACAGCGATGATCAGAAACGGTGTGATGCTGCCGATAATGGCGATGACTTTTTGGACATTCAGCATGATGGTCAGAACGACCAAAATTACCATGACTGTACTGCCCAGCGGTGCCGGTAAATCGAATTGCTGAGAGAAGATAGAACCTGCTCCTGCAATCATCACCACTCCTACACCAAACAAAGTAAGGATGATGATGTAATCAACGATGGTCCCAATTATTTTCCCGCTAATGCCAAAAATGGCTTCTTTATGTGAGGTGGTTTTCATCCGGCTTCCCAGACGCGTCAAGCTCATTCCTAAATATGCAAATAAAGCGGTTGCAAGAATTGCTGCGATTGTCCCCATATAGCCGAAACTGGTAAAATACTGCAGAATCTCTTGGCCAGAAGCAAACCCGGCTCCGACGATAATGCCGACAAAGGCACTTCCCATTTTTAAACTTTTCATGTTGTTCCCCCTTGGTGCGATTTGATGCATTGATAAGTTTTTTAAAAATTAAAAAATCCCTATCTAAATATAACAAAATTCGCAAAAGGATACAATAGAGAAAAGTTGCTGTTAATACATATAACTCAATATACCTAGGCGTGAGCTTGGGTAAAAATAACATATTAGAATAATTAAACAATAAGTTTTAAATCAAGTTTAATGCATAAAAAAGCATCACCCAGTGCACAGGCGATGCTTTGGAAACTACTTATTCAACGTTTTTATTCGCGACAATGACCAATTTTCCTTTATCAAGTTCTTCTTCATACTGCTCTGCTTCTTGATCCGATAAACCGGCAGCTGCCAATTTCGCGCGAAGCTCATCGCCTCGTGAACTGGTCATATTTTTCATGCTGTCGAGGAAGCCTTGTTCTTTCATGCCGACTTCTTCTGTGTCTAATGCTTTCGTAATGTCCTTATTGCGTTTTTTATCGTGCGCAAAAATGTAGATGTCATCGTGCGTGTATCCTTGAGTTTCTAACTTTTCGATTTCTTTTTTGGCTTGTACTGCGTTTTCAACTGTCATTTTTAAAGTCAATGTAATCCCTCCAAGTAATTTCTATCTTATTAGTATGCATACCACCGCGAACGAAGGGTTAAACAACAGGAACTTTAAGTAATCGGTTATACTGAAGAAAATTAGGGATGAGGAGTGGTTTTTTGAAGATCATACCAATTGGCATTTGGGGCGGTTATCCCAATAAAAATGAAGCAACCTCGGCTTTTTTGATTGAGCAGGACGGTTTCCGCTGTTTGATCGATTGCGGCAGTGGAGTGTTGGCGGCAGTTCAGAATTACACGGAATTGAGTGAATTGGATGCTGTCATCATCAGCCATTACCATCCAGACCATGTCGCTGATATCGGCGTACTGCAGCATGCAGCGATGGTGGGCATGCAATTGAAGAAGTGGGATACTCCTTTGTTTATCTACGCCCATGATAAGGATTCTGATGAATTCGAGAAGTTGTCATATAAAGGCGTCACCGAAGGCCGGGCCATACAGGCTTCGGAAACGCTTGAACTTGGTCCGTGGCAGGTTTCGTTCTGTGAAACGATTCACCCGGTATACTGTCTGGCCATGAAATTCACAGCGAATGGACGGACTGCTGTATTTACTGCAGATACCAGCTGGAAAGAAGAGCTGATCGATTTTTCGCAAGAAGCTGATTTGCTTGTTGCCGAATCAAATCTCTACGAAAAATACATTGGAATTATTCAAGGCCATCTTAGCGGCAGCCAGGCTGGAGAGCTTGCTGAACGTGCTGGTGCCAAAAAAATGTTGCTGACCCATCTGCCGCAATACGGAGAGCTGGATGAAATTTTGCATGCGGCAAAGTCCAGCTATTCTGGTGAAGTCGAGTTTGCAATGATAGGGAAGGATTATGAAATTTGAACGGTCAGCCATCTCTGCCTCGATCAGTTAGAGGCAGGCAGAAAGTTTGTATACCAGATATTTTCCTTTTATCCTTAAAGCATACGAAGGATGAAAGGAAGTTAAAAAATGTCACAACCCATAGATTCATTTCCGATTTCCGTTCTGGACTTGGTTCCAGTCCGTGAAGGTGGAACCACGAAAGATGCATTAGATGAAATGGTCACCATTTCACAGCATGTAGAGAAATTGGGCTATCGGCGATTCTGGCTGTCTGAGCATCACAATACAGCCACTCTTGCCAGCTCTGCTACAGCAATTTTGATTTCCAAAGTTCTTGAAAACACCAGATCCATTCAAGTGGGATCGGGGGGCATCATGCTGCCGAACCACACCCCGTTGGTTGTCGCGGAACAATTCGGCACTTTGGAAACCTTGCATCCGGGACGTTTGAATCTTGGTCTTGGGCGTGCTCCAGGAACGGATATGCAGACAGCTCATGCACTCCGCAGAACGACGCAGGAAACAGCGTTCGCTTTTCCACAGGACGTTGTTGAATTGCAAAATTACTTAAAGCCGCTTCATGAGCAAGGGCCTGTACGGGCGCATCCGGGAGTGGGGACGGCAGTGCCGGTTTATATCCTCGGATCCAGCACCTCGAGTGCCCAGCTTGCCGCACGCCTTGGACTGCCATATGTTTTCGCGGCGCATTTCGCACCGCAGCAGCTAGAACAGGCATTACAGATTTACCGCAGCGGATTTCAGCCTTCTGAATACTTGGCCGAGCCGTATGTGATGGTTTGCGTCAATGTCATCGGAGCCGACTCCAACGAAGAAGCTGAGAAGTTGGCGACGTCCAGTGATCAATTTTATTTAAATGTTGTGAGAGGCAGCAAGAACCTGTTGCAGCCTCCGCTTGATACAATGGATGGCCAATGGAGCTACCGCGAGGAAATGATGGTGCGGGGAATGTCGCAATACAGCTTTAAAGGCGATGTGGAGACGATCAGCGAACGCTTGGGGACATTTGTAGCCGAACTGCAGATTGATGAAGTGATTGCGGTTTCCTATATCTACGACCAGGAAAAAAGAAAACGTTCATTTGAAGTGCTGAAGCAGGCAGCTGATCGATTTGATCTGATCCAACAGCATTCCACTTCTTCAAATGCATGAAAGAAAAGCAGCCGCATTTCTTATGAAAACTGATCTTTTTGTTCTTTCTATACAGATTATAGAGACTGGAGGGGAAGTAAATGAAAATAGGGATTATTGGTGCTACAGGAAAAGCCGGTAATTTAATTTTGAAAGAAGCGTTGAAAAGAGGGCATGAAGTAACGGCCATCGTCCGAAATTCGCAAAAAGTCGAGAATTCCGACGTGCCGGTGCTGGAAAAGGATGTTTTCAGTTTAACGGCAGAAGATTTGGTTCCCTTTGATGTGGTGGTCAACGCGTTTGGTGTTCCCCCTGAAAAGGCTGGGCAGCATATAGAAGCCGGAAGACTTCTGATTGATACGCTCAAAAAAGCTTCGGATACCCGTTTGATTGTGGTCGGAGGCGCTGGCAGTTTATTTGTTGATGAAGCGCGAACGACCCGTCTGGCAGAAACTCCGGAGTTTCCTGAAGCGTTTAAATCGATCGCCAACGGCCAAGCGCAAAATTTGGCCGACCTGGAATCATCAGAAGGAATTCAATGGACATTTTTGAGCCCTGCAGCATTTTTCGATCCGGAGGGCCGCAGAACGGGGCGTTACCAAAAAGGCGATGATGCATTTATCGTCAACAGCAAAGGGAAAAGCTATATCAGCTATGCTGATTATGCACTTGCATTGGTCGATGAAATCGAAAGTGGCGAACATATGAATAGACGGTTCACCGTCGTTTCTGAAAGTCATTGAAAGTCCGGAAAAGCCGATTCTAAAGAGAATCGGCTTTTCCAATGGCATGAAATCCTTGGCAGCCAAAAAGAACTTGCCATGAAATGTTCACCTTCCTCAAAAGAACGGAAGCAGGAATCATGTATAATGAAATGAAACTTAAGGTTTAAAGGTGGGAATCAACACAATGGATTTTTTATATTTTCCTGAAGACAAATCGGAATACATCCCTGGGATTATTTCTGTCGTTATCATATTCATTTTATCCGTGCTGATCGTGCGGTTATTGGTTAAAGCTTCACACAAGCAAGTAAAGCAATTGGAAGACCAGGGCTATCCAGCTGTCTACAAAGATGGTTTTGACGCGGAAAGACCGGATGAGGAAGTTGCTGATCCACAGGAAACAGTAGACAAAGTAAATGAAGAAAAAGAAGTCCGTAATAAACCGAAGTCCTGACAACCGTCAGGGCTTTTTTTGATTGTTTTAAAGAGTGTATACTGTAAGCAATTGACAAGAATGAAGAAGTGGGGAAATCGGTTATGAAAAGTATTTTTGGCGGTGTGCAATGGGCGGTCTTTCTGATTGCCTCCTCTATTGCAGCACCAGTTGCCATTGCCAGCATCTTTGGCATGGATACGGCAGATACGGCGCTATTCGTTCAGCGGACCATGTTTGTGCTGGGCATCGCCTGTTTAGTGCAGGCATCTATCGGCCACCGCATGCCGATCAACGAAGGGCCAGCCGGTTTATGGTGGGGAATTTTCATTGTTTACGCGGGCTTAGTCGGCATCATGTATTCCTCTATGGAAGAATCTCTTCAAGCGCTGCAAAGCGGTTTGTTGTACAGTGGTGTCCTATTTATCGTATTCACTTATACAGGCTTGGTCGGTAAGCTTAAGATTTTCTTTACACCAACCATCACTTTCGTTTATCTGCTGCTGTTGGTGCTGCAGATCAGCGAGTCGATACTGGCAGGGTTGTTGGGGATCGTTTCGAAAGGCGACCCGGTGGATGGTGTAGTGCTGGCGGGCGGTATTGCGGTAATCTTACTGACTTTCTTTTTCATGGGACACAAAGCGCCATGGGTCAGCCGCTACTCCATTTTGTTTGCGATTGCAGCAGGCTGGCTGATTTTTTGGATTCTTGGGAAGGCGCCTGGAGCAGATGGTGGCGCAAGCGCCTTAATTTCTTTGCCGGAAATGCTGGTTTTTGGCCCATTAGTCTGGGACAGCGGCATGTTTGTTACGGCTTTGTTTTTAACGATACTGCTGATCGCCAATATGATGGCGTCTATTCGGGTAATGGAGAGCGTGTTGAAGAACTCTTTTTCGATTCAAGCGCCTGACCGCATCAAACAGGCTTCAGCGGCCTCCGGCATCAATCACATCATTGCCGGGTTGTTTTCGTCCATCGGTCCCGTGCCGATTTCAGGAGCGGCCGGCTTTGTCAGCGCCACCAGAATGCCAGCGCTAAAACCTTTTATCTTCGGCAGTCTCATCGTGATGCTGATCAGCTTTTTCCCAGCACTTATGTCCATTCTTGCTTCTTTGCCGGCTCCGGTGGCTTATGCGGTCATTTTTGCAGTGTTCACTAAAATGGTGGAAATGGCCTTTACGGAGTTGGAGAATGAAAAAAACAGGCAGCGTTCTTATAAAGTGGCAGCGTTCGGTTTGATGAGCGGCGTCGGCATCATGTTCGTACCGCCCGAAAGCATGGCGAATCTGCCGTCTGTTCTCGCTGCTACTTTATCAAATGGCTTGATCACCGGTACCATCATCGCTATTGGTGTGGAACAGCTATTGCTGCGCTGCAATAAGAAAAATTGAAACAGAGCCGTGCGCAGTTACTTTGCACACGGCTCTGTTTATGTTTGAAGCTTAAAACAGAGTGAAGTTTTCAGCTGTTAGACCCTTCAATTTCTTCGGTCAAGCGCACTAGTTCATCCACCAATTCGCCAATATAGGCAATAGTGTCGCGCAGCGGCTGTTCGGTCGTGATATCGACTCCGGCCATTTGTGCAAGTTCCACCGGTGTTTTAGTGCCTCCTGCTTTGAGAACCTCCAGCCATTCATCTACAGCCGGCTGGCCTTCATTTAAAATCCGTTTGGACACTTGAGTAGAGATGGTCAATCCGGCACTGTAGGTATACGGGTACAAGCCCATGTAATAATGCGGCTGGCGCATCCAGGTCAGCTCGGCGCCATCTGTAATGTCGACCGCATCTCCCCAGAATTCCTCCAGCACACCGCGTTTTATGGTGTTTAAAATGCCGGCATTGACGCTTTTTCCTGCATCAATCCGATCATAGACCTTACGCTGATAAGCAGCTTCAAGCAGGTGGGTGACGAAGTTATGGTAATAGGTTCTGGCTACTATCGATGAAATTACCCAACGTTTGAATTTCAGATCCTCTGAATTTTTCAGCAAATGATTGGCGACCAGCATTTCGTTCATTGTAGAAGGTGCTTCGATAAAGTAAAGGGAAGGCCGTGCGTTGAAGATGTTTTGTTCACGGTTGGCGTTATAGAAATGGCCAGCGTGTCCAAGTTCATGGGCCAGTACAAAGACTTCGTTCATGCGCCCCGTCCAGGAAATCAAGATATAGGGATGATCACCGTAAGGACTCGAGCAGAAAGCGCCGGTCGATTTTCCTTTATTTTGTGCAAAGTCGATCCATCTTTCAGAATAAGACCGGTCCACCATTTCGATATAGTCCGGACCCATAATCGATAGGGCATCATCGATGTATTGTTTGGATTCTTCCACGGTGATTTCCGGTTCATAGCTGGGATCTAAAGAAATTTTTAAATCGGCGAAGGTCATGCGGTCCAGGCCGTGAGCTTTTTGCAATAGCTTGGCGTACTTCTGCATATGCGGTGACAGCTCCGTGGTGATCAGATCGATTTGGCGGTTGTAGAGCGAGCGGTCCACTTCCTGGTTGAAGAGGAGAAAGTCAAAAATACTGTCATAGCCACGCAGATCCGCTGTTGTTTTTTCTGTCTGCAATTGCATGTCATAGGTTTTGGCGGTTGTGTGCTGATAATCCTTCAGCTTTTTTGAAAAAGCATCAAAAGCTGCCCGGCGAAGCTCCGTATTTGGCTCAGCTTCCCAGTCGCCTTCAAAAGAAACGTAGCTTAGTGGATATGTTTGGCCGTTCACCCTAAAATCCTCGAAGTTCATATCGACCATTTTTGTGGTGTTGTAAAGACCGTATGGCGCACTGAAAGTGGAAGAATAAGCAGCAAGGCTCTTTTCTACTTCAGGATGCAGCTGATGAGGTTTTTTGCGAAGCAGCTTTTCCAGAAAAACTTTGAATTCTGCAGATTTCTGCATCGCCTGCTCCAGGATTTCTTTCGGCAAAGCCAGCAGCTCGCTGTTGATGAAAGACAGTGAGCTGCTGATTTTGGCAGCAGCAGCGCTGAATTTGCTGGACTGCAATTGAGCATCGTCGTTGGTTTGGTCTATGCTGATGGTCAAACTTGCATAGGTGCTTACCACGACTAATTTCTCGAGGAAGGCCATATAATCTGTTAAAGCCTGAATGGTGGTGGGCACATCGATGATGGTCCCTTGAGTTTTTTGATTTAAGGCTTGGGCTTCCTGTTCCAAGCTTTCCACTGCTTGATCGAAATCTTCGGAGCTGGCGAATAAACTGGACAAATCCCATGTCTCTTCGACAGGAACTGCTGAACGTACTGGTAAACTTTTAACCATATGATCTCTCCTCTATATATTACGGTTTTCGAACTAATTATTAGTATAGAGCGACAAAGGTGAAATGTAAAAATATTATTCAGAATTTATAAAAAAATTTTATAAATAGGTTTAGATTTATATCTAAGATGGGTATTATAAAAGTACAAGGCGGAATCACCGTCAGAAGATACGACTGGATCCAATCCAGAATCGCCTTCAGACGAGAAACTGCACAGCCTTGGCGGGAAATTTGCTTTACTGACGATATTCACTCTTGTCAGGAACCATTGTTAATCGGGTTTCTATCCGGAAAGTGTTTCAAACAGTAAGCCGTAAGTTTTTTGTGGAAGTGCAATTGAAAGCCTGGCTGCAGAACCAAAAAATTCACTGAGAAGTAGATGTGAACCTAATTGCCTTATTGGCAAAGACAGTCAGCGTGACTAAACTGCAATGACGAGGGTTTCGTATTCGTCAGAGTTGTACAGTTTGTAGAAAGAATTTAATAAAATTTTCCGCGTGCAAAAAATCCCTCAGGATTTTCGAGGGATGGAAAAAGGAAAAGCATGATCTGATGAAAAGGATCATGCTTTTTCCTTTGTCTAATGAAAGGTGTATCTACCGCAAGCTGAAGTCAAGAACTACATATCCCAATGAAAAGAGGAAGAAATCATGGAAAATCATTCAGTTATCGCCATACAGGACGAATACGCAGAAGACTTTGCCTGGTGTTACGGCTGCGGCCGCCTCAATGAGGAAGGGCATCATTTCCGGACAGCCTGGAATGGTGGGGAAACCGTCACTTTGTACGAGCCGAAGAAAGTGCACACAGCTATTCCAGGATTTGTTTATGGCGGATTGATTGCGTCGCTGGTCGATTGCCACGGAACAGGCTCCGCTTCTTTGGCGCTGCACCGGAAAAATGGCTTTGAACCTGGCAGTGGTCAAGAACCGCCACGGTTTGTTACAGCCTCTTTGCATGTAGACTATCTGAAACCGACGCCTCAGGGAGTTGTTTTAAAGGCAGTGGGAAAAGTTGAGGAAATCCACCCGAAAAAATTCAAAGTGAAGGTGGAAGTATATGCTGGTGAAAGGCTTTGCGCGACAGGTGAAGTCATCGCGGTAGTCATGCCCGCTTCATTTACTGGTATGGATTAAGGAAATTATTGTATACTGGCCTTATTCTGTAAAAGATCGATTGTTGATAGTGTGTAAATAAAAAGCGGTTGAAGCACTGAGCATCTAGGAGGATACAGCATGTCGGAAAAAGTTTATGTCATACACGAAAATGAAGAATGGACCGTCCATCTTTTCAAGCGACTGGATGAATTGGGATTGCCTTACGAAGACTGGTTTATCGATGAAGGACTGGTGGATTTAAGTGAAACACCGCCTGAAGGTGTTTTTTACAGCCGCATGAGTGCCTCTTCCCATACAAGAGGCCATCGTTTCGCGCCTGAAATGACGGAATCTCTTTTGGTGTGGTTGGAACATCATGACCGAATCGTTTTTAATGGCAGCCGTGCGCTGCGTCTTGAAGTCAGTAAGGTCAATCAGTATATGGCGCTGAATGCAGCGGGAATCCGAACGCCGAAAACGATTGCCGTAAATGGCAGGGAGCAGATTTTAAAAGCTGCTGAAAAAATGGATGTTCCATCATTCATCACAAAACATAACCGTGCCGGAAAAGGTCTGGGTGTTCGATTATTCCATTCACTTGAAGCCTTAAAGGAATATGTGGATGGTCCTGAATTTGAAGCATCCATTGATGGCATCACCTTGATTCAGGAGTACATTCAAGCGCCGCAGCCATTTATCACACGCTGTGAGTTTGTCGGTGGAAAGTTCGTCTACGCTGTTAAGGTGGATACTTCTGAAGGCTTTGAGTTATGTCCTGCAGATGCTTGCCGTATCGATGATTTGTTTTGCCCAATAGGTGAAGAAGCCGGAGAAGCACCAAAGTTCCAGGTGATTGAGGGCTTTGAAGATCCGATTCTGAAAAAATACGAAGCCTTCCTGCGCCGAAATGGAATTGATGTAGCCGGCATTGAATTTATCCGCAACGCAGCTGGGAATATCTTTACGTACGATGTCAACACCAATACCAATTATAACGCCGATGCAGAGGCATTAGCTGGGAAGTATGGAATGCTTGAGCTTGCAAAGTTTCTTGGAGAAGCATTAAAAAATCCAAAACTGACTGTTTGAAGGAAAAGAACAAGGCCGTCTACTCGTTCAAAAAGACCGTTTTCCTTGTTTATGGAAATGCAATGAAGGGAAACTTTCAATTAAAAGGATTTCGAAAAAGGAGTGGTTGACAATGGGGGAAGAGAAAAAAGAAGAACAGCTGGCAGAGCGTCCAGAACCTGTAGAAACAGAAGAGGTTGAAGAGACAGAAGCTGAAATGGTCAAAGCTGAGTCGAAGTTCGATAAAATTTACAGCAACGTAGCATCCAATCGCTATGAAAATCTGCGCACCAGCTATATTGAAAACAAAGCCAAAGAACTGCGGAAACGCAAAAAGTAAAAGATCGAGTGCCTTCGCACTGGATCTTTTACTTTTTAGGGAGTTTTTCAATTTCTTCAGAAACGACAAAAGCCAGATCGTAATTCCCAAACATCTGCAGGACGTCCAATAAGGTTTCATGGCCTATTTCCAGCTCTTCTGTATCGGTCTGATCGATTGCGGCAGTCAGCACAGGGCTTTGCAGTTGTCCTGGGTACGCACGCTGATAAAGTTCAGCCGGATTCAGCTGGTGGTTCGTGCACCATTGTACAAACAGCTGGACCATGACTTGTTCTTCCTGTTGGTACTTTTTGATGATAAATTCATCCCGATTTTCAATGTCCATTCAAGGCACCTCCGCCATTAATAGTTTTGTGATAGTAGCATACCAAACAATTCGAGTACTTGCATGGACTTCTAACCATTTTTCCTCTAGAATGAAGTCATGGCAATGACAGTATCGGAGGGTAAATTATGAAATTATTGCAAGTACGAAAAGGACAATTCGTCTATTACCAAAATGAATTGCATAAGGTGTATTCTGTAAAACCATTAGCTAAAAAGTCGGTGCTGATGTTCCGGGTCAAAGACATGGAGCAAGTCGCGAGCAAGGCTGATGAAGTTACGTTTTACAAACCGAAGCAAATGGATTCTTTCCTATTCTTTGGAGCGCGATATACCTTGCGCGAAGACCGGCTAGCAGAAGAAGGCGGCTATATCCTGATCACTAAACCGGATCCTGATTACATGGATCATTATTCATTGAATGAGTTCGAGAAAGTCGAATCAGTTGAAGGCAAGAATGTCATCACTACCCGCCAAAACACAGTGAAAGCAAAAGAATTTTTTGTTATGATACCTGGAGAAGAAGCGGGCAGCAATGATATCGTATACTTGGACAAATCCAAGGTTTCGGCTGAACAGCGGGAACAAGATGCTCAACTAGAAGAAGTATTGCGTGAGAGGAATGCAATCCGTCCTTCTATCGGAGATGTTTACTTGAACCTGGATAATACAGGGACGGCAATGGTAGTAGCGATTGTTGGAGAAGAAGTGCTCCTAGGTACAGGAGACCGCCTTTCTTTCCATGAGCTCTACAAAGCGGACAACTGGAGTTATCTGTATAACATTACGGATGGCGAATTCAGATAAAATGATAAAAGGCGGCCCCTTGTGGGCCGCCTTTTATTTGTGTCAGTCTTTAAAAATAGAGCCGATTTCCAGAATTTCCTGAGTGCTCAACTGAACGTCCAATGCGCTCAAGTTTGACAACACCTGATCTGCGCGTTTGGCTCCGGGAATCACTCCATCGATTTCAGGCCGTGCCAAGTACCAGGCCAGCACCACATTTGCTGTGTCAGCACCTTTTGCTTCTGCCAGTGCGTTCAGCTTCCGAACCTTCTCTAAATTGTGTTCGAACTCTTGTCCTTGCAGATGGGGCATGTTCGTCCGCAAGTCATTGAAGGTTTTGTTTTTATCGTATTGACCCGCAAGCAAGCCTGCAGCAAACGGAAAATAAGGAACGTAGGAGATTCCGTGTTCTTTTACGTAAGGGAAATAATCTTCTTCCGCCTGACGCTTCAGCAGATTATATTCGCCTTGGAAAACATCGACATAACCATCTTTATTAGCGTCCTTCAGCTGCTCCATGGAAAAATTAGAAACGCCAATGGAACGGATTTTGCCTTCTTCTTTCAAGCGCTGCAAAGCGCCGACGGCTTCAGCTTTCGGTGTTTCTTCATCTGGAAAATGGATATAGAACAAGTCGATATAATCGGTCTGAAGTCGTTTTAGGCTGTCTTCCACCGACTGCTTTAAAAACGCAGGAGAGTTGTCGGTAAGGTGCTCATCCCCTTGACGACGTTGAGCCCCTTTGGTTGCAACCACCATTTCCTGGCGCGCACCGGATTCCTGCAGCACTTCGCCCAGTAATTCCTCTGAACGGCCATACCCGTAGGCATAAGCGGTATCTATGAAATTCAGTCCATTATCGATGCCAGCGTGAACCAATTCTTTGCCGGTGTCTTCATTTAAATCTGGGTAGAGATTGTGTCCACCTACAGCGTTTATGCCAAGGCCGATCGGGTTGATGTATAAGCCGGTTTTTCCAAGTTGTGTCTTTTCCGTCATTGTTAGTACAGCTCCTTTGGTGGATAATCACTTTTTAACTCAGGCTCAATGAAATTAGTTTACACCAAGCAAGTCTTCTGTAATCATAACATTCGAAATTTGGAGAGCATGTATAAATGCTCAAAAAAATCGGCTTTTGGTTTAAAGAGGGGACAGCGCATGGGTGCGGTCAATAAAAATAAAAGCATCATATCGCTGTGACATTTTGGAATGGACGTAATTGCCATAGGATTCAAACTCAGGGTTATAGACCACACCGATTGCGCGATGACCGACCCAGCGATCGAATAGAGTGAAATTCTGCGGGTGGAACAGTAGAAATTTATCGGATGCGTCGGCCTGATGCAGAAGATCCTCCCACGTATACGGCTTGGCAGGCGGGATCTTCATTTTTTCATAGGGCTCTTCCCAAGAATGCGCCGCAATGACAGTTCCTGAATGGGTTCCAAAGCCGACGGCATAAACATCCTCCGCGCAATTTTGTTCACGCAGAATCTGACCTACGTTAGTCATGCCTTCATTTTTCATATCGGTGGCATTGGCAGCACCGATATGGGTATTATGTTCCCAGACGATGATTTTAGCTTGTCTGCCGTGATGATCACACACTTCGTTGATGGCTTCCGCCATATGTTCATCGCGGATGTTCCAAGAAATTTCATCGCTTTTCGTTAGAGCACGATAATAGTCTTCTGCATTTTTTGCGACCAGTGCATTGATCTTCAAATCCAGATCGCTCTCGTACGAATCTTTGTAAAGGTCCTTGTTTGAACGGATGGATGCCAGTAATCGGTACACATCTTTCTCGCAGGCTTTTGAGTAGTCAGCGGCAGTGGCAGAATAGTTTTCGGGCACACGGTTAAATGGCTCAAAGCAGGACAATGTTTTTTTAGCCAATGCAATATCTTCACCGGAAGGATGGATTTCTGTCAAGCGACGGACAATCTCTTCCAAGGATTCCCAGAGGCTGTAAACGTCAATGCCATAAAATCCAACCTTTTCGCGATTTTTCTGATTGTGCATTTTCAGCCAATAGATAAAATCGGCTATTTCTTCATTGGCCCACATCCAAGTAGGCCAACGCTTAAATGCCTGAAGCACTTCGCGTGGCTGTTTCTCTTCCTCAGAAAAATTTTTAATGTAGTGATTTACCCGCTGGGCGGAAGGCCAATCGCCTTCAATGGCAATCAAAGAAAATCCCTTTTCCTGAATCAGTTTTTTGGTAAGGGCTGCCCGCCATGTATAAAAATCGGATGTTCCATGTGTCGCTTCTCCAAGAAGGACAAATTTTGCATCCCCGATCGCTTCTAAAAGAGGAGTCAAATCCTCGACTGAACTGAATGGCTGTGCATGCAACTTGACGGCTTCTTCAAGTGATGTCTTCACACTGTCCAACCCCTTTTACTGTTCATGTTCCCGCTGGTGATGCTCTCAAACAAAGTCATAAGAAAAAGCATCCGCCTGAAGCGGATGCTTGTTTATTTAGCCACTACGTCCTGAAATTCAGGAGTCTTTTCAATGACGCCATCGGCAAATGGACATTGGGGGTCAATCGTTTTATTTTCGCTGCGGGCATATTCGACAACCTGCTCCACTAATTTCTTGCCGATTCCCTGGCCCTCTAACTGTGGCGAGACTTCGGTATGATCGACAGTCAATACATCACCATTTGATTCATAGCTCAGGAAAGCCAACTCTTCTGAATTCTCCAGAGCCGAGAACTTGTTGTTTTCGTGTTTAAAATCCACGGATATTGCCTCCTTTTTTGTGTGTTGCGCATTCTTTTACTGTATTCCCTTTCCATCAATAAATATTCAAGCACCATTCAATGTTTATTAGTTTGGCAGAACAGGTACATAATATAATTGAAAATTCTGTTTTTTATTAAGGGACCCTTTGGTAAAGGAGCAGTGTAAATGAGTCCTGTTATTCGATTATCCCATCTGTTCAGGCGTTACAAGACGTTCTCGGCTGTAGAAAATATTTCGTTGGAGATCGGGAAAGGAGAAATCTGCGGTTTTATCGGATTGAATGGTTCAGGCAAAACGACCACCATCAAAATGCTGCTGGGAATGGTCCATTGGTCATCGTTATGGCAAAGTTTGTTGCCGTGTTTTTTATCAACTTCCTTTTGAGTGCGTATGTTATTGCTGCAATGATCTATGGATGCTATTGGAAGGTGGTTCTGTTTTGTTGGCTACGACAATTCTCACTTTAACATTAAGCACACAGCCGGCTCCGGCTATGGACACTTTTTCCTCGGGCGGTTCCGGCAATTTTGAGTGGAATGGCAGGGACAGAGGCAGCAATCGGAATCAGCAGTTTCATGGCAGTTTTTTTCACAGGGCAGCTCGGCTTGGCAGCGGCCGTCTCCTGGTGGCTATAGCTATATGCGGATCAGCATATAGCTGTTAAAGGCTTCAAAAAGGGGTATAAAACAGAAGAAGAGGTGATGAAATGGACAAATTGGCAGAAACGGCCATTGATCAGATTGAAGAAATATTTGGTACACATCCCGGTTACCGGCGAGCTCATGCGAGAGGGAAAAGCTATAAGGCGCGTTTCACAGCGACTGGTGCTGCCAGCCAATTGACGGCAGCACCGCATTTTGAAAAAGGCGAAAGCAGTGCATTTGTGCGTTTTTCGCATTTTTCTCCAGATCCGACATGGGCCGATGCGATGTCTCCGGTCAAAGGCATGGCGGTGCAATTCCAATTGCCAAATGGGGAAGCCACCAATATTGTAGGAGTCACGTCTCCCATTTTCTTTGCTAAAACGCCTGAAATTTTTACCGAAATGCTGGGAGTCGTCAAGTCATTTAAGAAAGGCAAACCGAGTTTAACCGAACTGGCAGGTTTGCTTGCGGATTATCCGGAAAGCGGCGCGATGATCGCCAATATTCGAAAAATGCAGGCGCCGGCCAGTTTTGCAACCGGCCAATACAACTCGGTCCATGCATTTTATTTCATCAATCAAAAAGGACAGCGGCAACCTGTCAAATATCTTTGGGAACCAGAAAGTGGAGTAAAGACCTTATCGCCGCTAGATGCGATTGCCTTGCCCATCGGCTTTTTTGAAGCGGACATTGAAGATCGTGTGGCAAGAGCACCAGTGGAGTTCCGGCTGGATGTGATTTTAGGACAGTCGGGAGATCCCACTGATGATCCGACAAAAGAGTGGCCAAAAGACCGCGAAAAGCTGACGATTGGCTATTTGGAGATAACAGAAGAAGCGCCGGAGGCAGAAGGGATTATGTACGATCCCACGCTTATGACGGAAGGCATCGCATGTTCGGAAGACCGGGTTCTGAACTTCCGGCACGATGCATACAGGATTTCCCACCAACGGCGGATAGCTGAGATGTAAAAACGCACAGCCCGTAAAAAGGGGCTGTGCGTTTCTGTATTTTAGTAGAGCCTGCCTTGCCGGTAAAGCACCGTCGATAATCGCATGACGGAATGGATAAAGCAGTTTTGGCGAAGGGCGAAGTGATCTCCGTAGTATTGTGGGAGAATCATGTCCATCGTTTCCTGCATTTTTTCGATCAATAGGCGATAGACTTCTTTTTCTGTATGGAACTGAGTCTCACGTCCCTGAAGCCATTCGAAATAAGAGACGATGACCCCTCCGGCATTTGCCAGGATATCAGGGATGATGACAACCCCTTGTTCATTCAAGTATTCATCAGCTTGCGCAGTAGTTGGTGCGTTTGCTCCTTCGATGATGATCCGCGCCTGGATCCCCTCCATATTGCCTTCATGGATCTGGTTTTCCAGCGCTGCCAAAAGCAGGACATCAACAGGCAGTGTCACGAGGCTATCCCGTTCTTTAATGTCGGCTTTAATGTCGGCACTTTGAAGCTGTTCTTCTGTTGATGGCAAATCTCCGCGGTGGGTTTTGGTGAATTTGATCAATGCAGGAATGTCCAACCCATCTTCGTTGAATAAGGTGACGTTGCGGTCACTGACGGCTACAATTTTATGATCGATCAGCGGACATTTATAGGCTTCAAGAGCTGCAACAGAGCCAACGTTCCCAAAGCCCTGAACAGCCATCTTTAAAGGACGGTCGTAAAGAGACAAGGTGGTCTTGGCGAAACGATTATCGCTGTGGGCAAGCAATTGTTGATTCGCTTTTACATAATCGTGAAGCAGATAACGGAATGTAAAATAGACCCCTTTGCCAGTTGCTTCCCGTCTGCCAAGAGAACCGCCGTTCACAACACTTTTACCTGTAAAGCTTCCCAGGTAAGGGGTGCCATGATGGACTCTCTTATACTCTGCCATCATCCAGTCCATTTCGCGTTCGCCCGAACCCATGTCTGGTGCAGGAATGTCTTTGTCAGGACCGATGACATCAGCAAAGTAGCGGACATACTTTTTGGAAATGAGGTTCAGCTCTTTTTCCGAGTATTCGCGTGGGTTGATGACAATTCCACCCTTGCCGCCGCCAAACGGGACTTTGTGCAAGGCGTTTTTCAAGGTCATTAAAAAGGCGAGGTTGATGACTTCGTCTTCATTGACGCTTTCGTGGAAACGGATCCCGCCTTTGTAAGGACCCATCGCATCGTTATGCTGTGCACGGTAAGATGGGATTCGCACCACACTTCCGTCATCGAGCGGAACACTCAGAAAAGATTTATGTACTTTATCGGGTGTAGAAAGAATGGCGCTCAGTGAAGCAAAAGCCTGTTTCCGGTCTATCAAGTCGGGTAGGAACGATTCATTCTCGAGCAAGGCATCCAATGATGCCTGGATAATTTTCTTTGTTTCTGTCTGCATGTCCGAAACACCTCCAAAGTATATGGTCTAGTTATCCTATACCCTTTCCTTCTCTGTTTAATCAATAGCAAAAGCCGCCTTCAGGAATGTTCCTGAAGGCGGCTGCTGGTTATTTTTTATTTTGCATCAATTGCAATTCCAGGTTCAGCGCTTTGAACAAAGCAATCACCATTAGGATGATCACAAAGGAGAAGGGCAATGCCGCAATGATGATGGTGTTCTGCACCGCTGCCAAGCCGCCGACAGATAACAGGATGGCGGCTACCATCGACTGGGCAATTCCCCATAGAATCTTAATTTGATTGCTTGGCATCAATGAGCCGTGCGTTGACTGCATCCCCAACACGAAAGTGGCTGAGTCAGCGGATGTAATAAAGAAGGTAGTGACGAGCAGAATGGCAATGATTGACATGATGAAGCCGAGAGGCATCTCGTTGAACATCGCGAACAATGTTTGTTCAGTAGGGAAAACAGTTAAATCAAAACCGCTTTTTTGAAAATTGATTGCTGTGGTGCCAAAAGCGGCGTACCAAATTCCGGCGAAGATGGTTGGAGCAAGGACAACACCGGCCAGAAATTCACGGATGGTGCGGCCTTTAGAGATCCGTGCGATAAACATACTGACAAATGGCGCCCATGAAATCCACCATGCCCAGTAAAAGATGGTCCAGCCATCCAGCCAGCTGCGGTTTTCTGCATCCAGCGGAGCAGATTGAAAGCTCAGGCCGATTAAATTTTGGATATATTGTCCAAAGGTTTCGGTGAACATATTCAAGATTAACAGAGTTGGGCCCAATATCAGGACCAGTGCCAGCAAAATGACTGCCAAAATCATATTGACATTGGACAGGTATTTGATTCCTTTATTCAGTCCGGACCATGCGGAAACGATGAACAGGATGGTCACGGCGCCGATGATCAGCATCTGTACCCAGTATTCCTGGGGGGCACCGAACAAATAGGCAATGCCTCCGTTAATTTGAGCAGCGCCAAAGCCAAGTGAAGTTGCTACACCAAAGACAGTAGCAAAAACAGCAAGCACGTCAACAAACGTCCCTAAAGGACCGTTCATCTTGTCGCCGAAAATCGGTTTCAGTGTTGATGAAATTAATGCAGGCTCGCCTTTTCGGAATTGGAAAAAGGCTAAAGACAAAGCGACCATTCCATACATCGTCCAAATGTGGATGCCCCAGTGATAATAAGAACGCTGCAATGCTTCTTTGAATGCGGCATCAGACCCAAGTTCAGTGGTTGCTGATTGAATGGCGAAATGGGATAGGGGTTCTGAGGCGCCATAAAAGACGAGGCCAATCCCCATTCCCGCTGAAAACAGCATGGAAATCCAGCTGAATGTCGAGAATTCGGGCCGATCCGAGTCTTTGCCCAGACGGATTTTTCCATATGGGCTGACCATTATGATGGCAACGAGAATCAGGAGAATGGCCATAATCATTAAGTAATACCAGCCGAATGCTGTATTGATATAGTTACGGATGCTTCCAGTGGCAGTTTCAAAAGTTTCAGGCGCGATAACGCCGAAAGCGACAGTTAAGATAACCAGTGCAAATGTGATGTAAAAGACTTTCGAAGCTTTGTTCATAATTCCTCCTGAAATAATTTTTTTAACATAGTTGTTAAGGTTACCTAAAAGCAGGCGCATAGTCAACTGGAGGAAGGTGTTGACAAGTTTTTAGTTGTCCCATTCATTCATTTGTTCTTCTTCTGTCACAACGCGCAGATCATCGCCGGTTATCGTCATCACTTGGTAGTCTGAGGTTTCTGCATAACGCTCGGCTTCTTTTTTAATGAATTTGGGTGAGCCATCGGTTTCTTCATCATAGATAATTAGGATACCATCGGAATTGCGCAGAAAAAATTTGTTCTTTTCGATAAATTGCCAGGGTGCTTCGTAGGGTTTGCTGGTCAAACTGCGATGAAAGTCAGCTTTGGAGATGATCATCCGGTATTGTTCTTGTTTGGTTTCGTTCCATCGTTTTTCTTGCTCAAGGAAGGGTGTCAGGACTGCATATTTCAACTCCGGAAATTCTTTTTTCATATCCAGTGCCACTTCTGCAGCCCAAGTTTCAACACCGAGCTGCCCGCTTAAGATGATCCATTCCAATCCTTCATCAAGCAACGCGCGAAACCGATTTTCCAGTGCTTTTTTGATAAAGCGGATGCCCGGATTCTTTTCGTCGAATATTCCCAGTTCATGTTGCTTGTAGCCGGTGACGACCAATCGTTTCAACAATATCTCCACTCCTTTTCAAGGATTCGCACCCTTAGTCTACAGTAAAGGCGGTGGATTGAATACTCGCTTCAACTATCTGTATTTATAGAAGAAATTAAGTTGGGTGTGCACTGGATCATTAATGGGTTTGTAATTTATCTGAATAATTAATTTTCTTGATGCAATTGTGATAAGATACGGACATACGGAGACTTTAACCAAGAGGATAAAGGGGTGGGCAAAATGGTCAACCTGAATGATGTGAAAAAGGCACAAGAGAGAATCAGCGATACTATCCATAAAACGCCGATTTTAACTTCTTCACTTTTAAATGAACGCTGTGGACTGCGGGTCTACTTGAAAGCAGAGCATCTTCAAAAGTCGGGCTCCTTCAAAATGCGCGGAGCCACGAATGCGGTGAAGCAGGCGATGGCAGGAGGCGCCCGGTTTATCACCGCAGCATCGTCCGGCAATCATGGCCAGGCCGTTGCCTATATTGCAGGTCAGTTGGGCATTCCAGCAGTGATCGTCGTGCCGGAGGACGCCAACCGCGCGAAAGTCGAAGCAATCAGAGCCTACGGGGCCGTAGTCGAGCATTGTGGGATGACATCCGCTGATCGGATACCGAGAGCCAGGCAATTGGCAGAAGACAATCACGGCTTATACATACCCCCATATGATCATCCTGCTGTCATTGCTGGCCAAGGGACTATCGCACTCGAAATTTTGGAGCAGGTGCCGGACGTCGAAGTGATCGTCGTGCCGATTGGCGGCGGCGGGTTGATCGGCGGAATTCTATGTGCGGTAAAATCCTTGAAACCGGAAATCCGGGTGGTCGGTGTAGAGCCTGAGACCGCAAACGATACGTTCTTATCACTTCAGAAAGGTGTAATCACTGCCATTTTCGGAACCTCAACCATCGCGGACGGACTGCGTACCTCGCAACCTGGTGATTTGACGTTTCCGATTCTGAGAGAGCATTTGGACGAGTTGGTTTTAGTTTCAGAAGCGGAAATAAAAGAAGCGTTCCAATTTCTGCTCGAACGTACGAAACAACTGATAGAACCATCAGGTGCGACGGCTCTGGCTGCGGTGATGGCAGGCAAAGCCGGCAAGGCAAATGAAAAGGCTGTCGTTATTTTGTCAGGGGGCAACGTCGACCTGCATCAAATTCCATGCTTTTTAAGCAGTTAAGCCTCATAGAAGGAAGAGGTTTTTTCGTTGAATCCCTCCTTGCAATCCGAAATTGAAAACGTTAACATAAAGTTTAAGTATTCTGAACATACCAACTAGTTAGTATAAAAGAAAATTATTAGTCAGGGGGATGGAAAATGAGCGTAATGGACTTATTCACACTAAAGGGAAAAACGGCAATTATCACGGGTGGTGGCCGAGGTCTTGGCGCCATGATGGCGGAGGCGTTTGCTGAAGCAGGCGCGAACGTTGTATTGTGTTCACGGAAAATAGAGGCTTGCCAGGAAACAGCTGACAAGCTGACTGGAATGGGCGTCGGCACGCTTGCTCTGGCATGTGATGTCACTAATCCGGAAGATGTAGAAAACGTCGTTCAACAAACACTCGAGAAGTTTGGTTCCATTGATATTCTGGTCAACAACTCAGGTGCGACATGGGGAGCGCCTGTTGTCGATATGCCACTCGATGCCTGGAAAAAAGTCATGGATGTAAATGTGACAGGTACATTCCTGATGAGCCGTGAAGTGGGAAAGGCGATGATCGAACAAAAGAAGGGGAAAATCATCAATATTTCATCGGTCGCAGGATTGGGGGGGATCGATCCGACCCTCATGGATACCATTGGCTACAACACCAGCAAAGGGGCAGTCATCACTTTTACAAAAGACCTCGCTGCCAAATGGGGGCAGCATAACATTAACGTCAACGCCATCGCTCCCGGATTCTTTCCGACCAAAATGTCGAAAGCGGTCATGGAAAAAGGGCAGAAAGGACTGCTGGCCCAGACTCCTTTAAATCGTTTCGGGACAGAAGAGGACTTGAAAGGAACGGCTTTGTTCCTGGCATCCAAAGCTTCTGATTACATAACCGGTGATGTCATCGTTGTCGACGGCGGCATGCACGCTGTCTAAGTTACCGAAAAACGAATGGCGGGGAATAGTCATGAAAGAAGACATTAAACGGCAAAGTATACTCCTGTTTGAGAAAAAAGGCTTTAGTGAGACGTCTATACAAGACATTGTTGAAGCTTTAGGTGTGACGAAAGGAACGTTTTACTATTATTTTACCAGCAAAGAGCAGCTGCTGATGGACATTCACTTAGGCTATATTGATGATCTGCTGGAAAGCCAGGGAAAAATTCGGCAAAGCCAGCTCAGCAATCGTGAAAAACTAGAGCAGCTTGTTGCATTGTTGATTACGGATATCGCAAACCATGGACCGAGCGGGAAAGTGTTCTTCAGGGAAATGCGGCATTTAAGTGAAAAGAATGCGGTGGAAGTAAAAGCGAAGCGTGAAAAATTTCGGAAAAACCTCGAGAAGATCATAAGTGACGGCATCGTTGAACATGAATTCCGGCAAGGGCTTGAACCTGAAATGATCGCTTTTGCTATTTTAGGTGTCACGAATTGGAGCTATCAATGGTTTAATCCAGCGGGAGGAATTTCAGCGGATCAACTGGCCAGCATATACGGTGATTTGATTTTGAACGGCATCGTTTGACGTGTAAAGGAGGAAAATAGAAATGGCATATGAAATTCCGGTGAAAGTACGGTTTAGTGAAACGGATGCATTGGGGCACATCAGCAATATAAGCTACTTCATCTATCTGGAAGAAGCACGGACTGACTTTTTCGCGGAACTGGGATTTGGGCATGACATCAGCAATTGGAAAATCATTCTTGCTTCAGCTTCCTGTGATTTCATCAGTCAAGGCTACTACAATCAAAAGTTGATTGTGCTGACAGAAGTCAGCCGAATCGGCAATTCAAGTTTTCAGGTTTTACATGAAATCAAAGATGCGGAAAGCGGAGCGCTTATTGCAAAAGGGCAGGCAAATGCCGTTCATTTCAACTTCAAAATCCAAAAAAGTGAAGCTTTGCCTGAAGCCAATCGCCGGCAGCTGGAAAAATATTTGGTCAAAGAGGAGAGCCATCATGGAAACTAAAATTGCGGGATACAAAGGAGCGGCATTTCTTTACCAGGCATCCGAACGTTTTTTTACGCCGGAAGACTTTACTGATGAGCACCAATTGATCGCTAAAACAGCTAAGCGCTTTTTAGAGAAGGAAGTTCGGCCGAACAATGAAGAAATTGAAAACCAAAACTTCGGATTGGTCAAAGAGCTTTTTGGAAAAGCAGGGGAGTTGGGTTTGCTGGGACACAGTGTTCCGGAAGCATATGGAGGCCTCGGCCTGGACAAGATCAGCAAAGGGCTGGTCGGCGAGTCACTTGGTTCAGCTGGAGGATACGGTGTGGCGCACTCTAACCATACGTGCATTGCAACTTTGCCGATCACTTATTTTGGAACGCCTCAGCAAAAAGAGAAGTATTTGCCGAAATTGGCTTCAGGCGAATTTATTGGGGCCTATTGCCTGACAGAACCTGGAGCCGGATCAGATGCGCTTTCTGCCACAACCACTGCCAAGCTGAACGAGAGTGGAACTCATTACCTATTAAATGGAACGAAAATGTTCATCACCAATGCGGATTTTTCAGATACATTCATCGTTTATGCAAAAGTCGATGGCATTGCCTTTACTGCGTTCATCGTTGAAAAAGACCATCCCGGCCTATCGCTTGGCCCTGAGGAACAGAAGATGGGCATTAAAGGTTCTTCTACGCGTGCAGTCATTTTCGAGGATTGCAGAGTACCGGTGGAGAATTTGCTTGGCGAAATCGGAAAAGGCCACGTCATCGCTTTGAATGTCTTGAATTTAGGGCGCTATAATTTGGGTTCTGCCTGTATGGGCGCGGCCAAATATGGGCTGGAATTGGCCTTGAAATACACCAAGGAGCGACGCCAATTCGGCAAAGCGATTGCTGAATTTACAGCAACGCAGGAAAAATTGGCTAATATGGCGCTGCGTATTTATGCTTCTGAATCCCTGCAATACCGAACTGCCGGGTATCTTGAGGATGCACTCGGCAGCCTTTATGAATCCGAAGATCATGGCACCATTGCCAAACAGTTGATGGAGTATGCGGTCGAATGTGCAGTTTGTAAAGTGCATGGTTCGGAAACACTCGACTTTGTAGCGGATGAAGCGCTGCAATTGCACGGGGGTTATGGCTTTATCAAGGAATACAAAGTGGAACAAATGTATCGGGATTCACGGATCAACCGGATTTTTGAAGGGACAAATGAAGTGAACCGTTTGCTGATCCCTGGAAATCTGTTGAAACAGGCGGCGAAAGGAAAAGTGCCATTGCCTCAATTGACGGCTTCGGCCATTGAAGAAATGAAATCACCCCCCAAAAAAACAGAGGGCCCTATTTCCCGGGAAATAGAAGCTGTAAAGGCGATACGCCGCATTTTCCTTTTCAGTACAGGCATTGCCTACGAAGCATATGGCAGTGGACTAGGCGAAGAGCAGGAAGTTCTGATGGCATTGGCCGATATCGCAATTGCTTTATACGCTTTGGAATCTGCAGTGATGAGAACAGCGAAAGCCATCCAAACAGATAAGGAAAAGCAGTCTGCTCAGAAAGTTCTCATGGTGCAGGCATTAACTGGAGATACACTGGTGGCAGTGGAAATGGCGTCGCGCAAATTGATGCAGGCAGCTTCTCAGGAAGCGCAATTGGCCCGCAATACGGCCGCTGTGACAAATGAATTGACCCGCCTGCAGCGAGGCGGCCTTGATAAAGTGAAGCGGCAGATTGCTGCAAAGCTGGTGGATACGGAACATTATATTTGTTAGGGGGAGACAATGATGAAAGTTATTAAGTTTGAGGAATATGGTGGGCCGGATGTGCTGCAGTTTGTTGAAGCGGAGAAACCGGATCCAGCAGCTACAGAAGTCATTATCGAAGTAAAGGCAATTGGTGTTAATTATGCTGACACAGCAAGGCGTGAAGGAAAGTATGTAGTGCCGACTGAACTGCCTTACATTCCAGGTTCAGAAGTGGCGGGCGTGATTGTTGAAATTGGAGAAGATGTGGAAAACTTTAAAGCGGGTGATCGCGTGGTTGCGCTTATCGGTTCTGCAGGATACGCGGAATACGCTGCAGTTGACCAAAGTGTCCTGACAGAAGTTCCAGAAGGCGTCGGTTTTGACGAGGCTGTTGCATTGCCGCTGCAAGGGCTGAGTGCTTACCATATTCTAAAAACCATGGGCCGCCTCGAAAAAGGGGAAACGGTGCTGATTCATGCAGCGGCCGGTGGTGTCGGTGCAATTGCAGTACAGTTAGCCAGGATTTTTGGAGCTGGAAAAATCATCGCAACCGCCAGTACGGAAGAAAAGCTGTTTCATGCACAGAAAATGGGAGCAACCCATCTGGTCAACTATACGGAAGAAGGGTGGGTCGAAAAAGTAAAGTCGATCACTGATGGCAAAGGTGTAGATCTGGCACTTGAAATGGTGGGGGGCGAGGTTTTCAACCAAACCGTGAAATGTCTCGCTCCATTTGGGCGGCTGGTCATATTCGGAGCTGCCAGTGGAGAACAGGCCACTTTCAACCCTGGGCAGCTAATGCGCAAGAATCAGTCAGTCATCGGCTTTTTCCTGCCTCAGATTATGCGTTATCCAGAATTGTTCCAACGGAGTTTCAGCGAATTGTTGGGCTATATGAAGAGTGGAGAATTGATTTTAACAATTGGCGCAACCTATCCGCTTGCAGAAGCTGCTAAAGCGCATAAATCGCTCCAGGGACGGAAAACCATCGGAAAGCTTGTGCTGAAGCCATGACGCAGCCACTGGCAAATGAAGGACTTGAATCTGCAGCGATGTTGGAAAAGCTCGGAATTGAACTGGTTCGGATTGACCTGCCCTTTCGTTTGAATCATGTAAACTGTTTTCTGGCAGAAAATGATCAAGGATGGACGGTTATCGATGCCGGATTGAACAATGACATTACAAAAGGGTTGTGGAATCAGAAGCTGAAGGATAAAAAAGTCACCGATATACTGGTGACTCATTATCATCCGGACCATTTTGGATACGTGGGCGAATTGCAGGGGAAAACGGGTGCAACCGTCCGAATGACAGAAACGGATGCCCAAGCAGGCATGGCTGCTTGGGCATCTCCATTTTTGGATAACATACCCCAAAACTATCGGGCTTCTGGAATTCCTGAAGAACAAGCGGTTCAGATGGCAAGGAACACGGAAGAATTCAAGGCGCTTGTTTTTCCTTTGCCGCAAATCGGACAGTATTTGGCAGAAGGCGATTTCGTGCAGATTGGCCGTTTCGAATACCGGGTCATTTATACACCCGGACATTCAGATGGCATGATCTGTTTTTACAGTGAAGAGCAGAAAACGCTATTTTCTGCAGACCATATTTTACCGAAAATCACACCTAATATTTCGTATTGGTTTCATGGCAATGCCGATCCTTTGGCATCGTATTTGAGTTCATTGGAAAAGATTAAGGAGTTGGATGCTGAATTTGTTATTCCTTCTCATGGAAAACCATTCTATGGAGCCAATCAACGAATTGATGAACTGTCGGCACATCATGATGAGCGGCTGGATGAGACGCTGGAGGCCATCCAAAATCCAATCAGTATTTTCCAAGCCTGCGAAATATTATTCCGACGGCCTTTGACCGTTCATGAAATGCGCTTTGCCGTTGGAGAAACGCTGTCGCATCTGGAATACTTGCGGCATAAAAAAGAATGTATACGAGAAATGAACGATGGTATGTGGCTCTATGAAAAAGTATAGAAGAGGAGTGGGGAAATGAAGATTTTAATCGTTGGAGCAGGTGCAATCGGTGGATACTTTGGTGGGCGGTTACTGGAAAAAGGGGAGGATGTCACTTTCCTGGTTAGGGAAGGCAGAAAGGACAAGCTGCAACAGACAGGTTTGAAAATCCAAAGCAAACACGGAGATCTGCAGCTGCAGCCAAAGCTGATCACCAAAAAAGACCAAAGTCCACCGTTTGATGTCGTGCTGGTTTCCACAAAATCCTACCAGCTTGCCGGTGCGATAGAGGACATCCGGCCATTCGTCAGTGCAGAAACCATGATTTTGCCTTTACTGAACGGCATTGCTCATCTGCAGCTGTTGACTAAAGCTTTTGGAGAAGAAAGAGTCATTGGAGGCTTGTGCTTTGTCGAAACGACTTTAGCGGAAGATGGCACAATTGTCCAGACAAGCCCCGTGCACCAATTGGTTTACGGAGAACGGACAGGTGAAAAGACAGAGCGAATCGAAAGACTGGAGCAGGCATTTACAGGAACCAAAGCAGAATTTATCAAAAGCGACAACATCAATCAGGAAATGTGGCATAAATATCTGTTTATTACGGCGATGTCAGGCATCACTTCAATGATGGAATCGCCTATCGGTCCGATACGGGATCTTGAAACAGGCCAGCGTACCATTCATACGCTTTTGCAGGAGCTTGCTGCAATCATGCAAAAGATGGAAGCTCCGATACAACCGGGAATTGCAGATAAACAACTAAAACGTATCAATAGCATGGCTGCCGGGATGAAGTCGTCAATGCAGCGGGATATTGAAAAGTTGCAGCCTACCGAAGCCGAACATCTGCAGGGCTACCTGCTTGCCCGGTCGGAGGAAATGGAGATGACTGTTCCTATCCTGGAGATCATTTACACCAAGTTGAAACTATATGAGCAGAAAATAAATACTGATAACCAGGCTGGATAACGCAGTTTCATCTGTTGACGCGCCATTAAAAATCTCTTGAAACCATTGCTCTTGCATCGCCAAACGGAGTGATTCCCCAATTTGATATTGTTTTAAGAATGCGTGATAAGATTTTTTAAATTTCAATGGTAGAATTAAAGTGAAAAATTTATCGGAACATTTACATTATTGTGACACTCCTCTATGATTAAGCTATAAGTGCTTGTCAGCGCTTGCAAAATAGAAAAAGGGGTTGGAATTGTGAATGCCATTGCATTGGCCGCTATTGGAATTTTTATATTTATACTAGGGTACCGTTTTTATTCCAAATTTATAGCAGAAAAGATTTTCAGGCTGGATCCGAATTATGTTACACCGGCGCATCGCTTTAAGGATGGCGTGGATTTTGTGCCCACCAATAAATTTGTGCTATGGGGTCACCATTTTACTTCGGTTGCTGGAGCCGCACCAATTTTAGGGCCAGCCATTGCTGTTTATTGGGGCTGGCTGCCGGCGGTACTATGGGTTGTGTTCGGTACCGTTTTTGCTGCGGGTGTCCATGATTTTGGTACATTGGTCCTGTCAGTCCGAAACAAAGGACAATCAGTCGGGACGCTTGCTCATCGCTTGATCGGCCAGCGCGGGAAGATCCTGTTCCTGTTCATCATCTTGATCCTGGTTCTGATGGTCAATGCCGTATTCGCGTGGGTCATTGCCAATCTATTCATCTCTTACCCTGCCAGCGTCATACCGGTATTTATCCAGATTCCTTTGGCGCTTTGGATTGGGCACGCAGTATACAAGAAAAATAAGAAAATGCTGATTCCCTCAATTTTAGCTCTGGCGGTCATGTACATAACGGCTATTATTGCCAGCCAAGTGAGCTTTATGCAGATTGATCTGGTTCAATATATGGGCGGAGAAGATGGAGGTGGGCTCTTCGGTCTGGGATCGATTTCAACAGCCTTCTTTATCTGGATCATCGTACTGATGGTTTACGTCTACATCGCTTCCACCTTACCGGTCTGGAAATTGCTTCAGCCGCGTGACTTTATCAATTCTCACCAATTGATTGTCGGACTGGGCATCCTCTATCTTGGATTGCTGTTCACCAATCCTGAAATTACGGCACCGATGACCAATCCGGATGCTGACATTTCCTGGTTTCCCTTGTTGTTTATTACTATTGCCTGCGGTGCGATCTCCGGTTTTCACGGACTCGTTTCTTCCGGTACTTCTTCAAAACAACTGGATAAAGAAACCGATGCCCGTTTTGTCGGTTATCTAGGAGCAATTGGTGAAGGGGTTTTGGCATTGATTTCAATTATTGCCGTCATCACCTTATTCCCTGACCGCGAAACATTTTTTGCAACTTACAGCAGTTTCCAGGCTTCCAACGGGGCTGGCTTAGGGGCATTTATCGAAGGTGCTACCAATTTGGCGCAAGGCCTGCTGATTCCGCCGGAAGTTGCTTCAACAATCGTTTCCATCATTGTTGTGTCATTTGCCGCTACCACTTTAGATACTTCGGTTCGCTTGATGCGCTACATCATTTCGGAATTGGGAGTGGAATACAAGATCCCGTCCCTTGAGAAAAAGCATGTGGCTACGACAATCGCTGTCGGAGCAAGTGCAGCACTTGTGCTGCTTCCTGAAGGGCCAAACGGCTTTGGTTCAGGCGGTTACTTATTGTGGCCGTTATTTGGTACAGCCAATCAGCTGCTCGCAGGCATCAGTCTCTTGCTGATTTCCATCTGGCTCCGGAAACTTGGGCGCAATTACATGATTACCATCATTCCGATGATTTTCCTTATGTTCATGACGCTTTGGGCCATGTTCCAGCAGGTGTTCCTGCAATGGGCCTGGTATGCAGACCAGCCAAGTACGCTGCTGTTCATCTTTGGAGCCATCATTTTCGTCTTTACGCTTTGGATTATCCTGACAGCTATTCAGGCATTACTGAAAAAAACTGATCCTGATTTCTCAGGAGACGAATAAAAAAATTACTCTGCAATGGATTATTTCCACTGCCCGCAAAAGCGGGATAAATAAGAAGGCGGCCAAGGGATCATGCGTTTTGTGATCCCTTCCGCTTTTATTAGGAAGAGGTGCTGATTATGTTGGTGTTCGACAAATTAAAACAGTTGATCGCTTTTTATGAGGCCGTCCTTGAATTGCCGCATCGCACTGAAATTGCCCGTGAACTTCGGGATGAAGACGATCTCTTTCTCCTCATGCTTTATTCGGAGATGCTGGGCATACCGAATCCGGTCTACTACTACACGCTGGAATTGTATCCGTATATGATTGAAGAATTCCATGACTGGCATTTGCGTATGGGCATGGACAAATCACCGTTAACCGGCATTCGCTGCTGTTAGTTTCTTTAGGAATGAGGGAATAGAATGGATGTATTATCAAAAAGCATCATTTTTGTCGGAGGAAAAGGCGGTGTTGGAAAATCGACATCTGCTGCGGCCATTGCCTGGAGATCGGCCAAAGATGGCAATAAGACTTTATTGATTTCAACTGATCCAGCCCATAATGTGGGGGACATTTTCAACCAGAAAATTGGTGGCAAGACGAAAGAAATCTCTGACAATCTCTATGCCCTTGAAATTGATCCGGAAATTGAAACGGACAACTATATTAAAACTGTAAAAGCCAATATTAAAGGCACAGTCCATTCCAGTATGATGGAAGAAGTGAACCGCCAACTGGACACAGCCAAAGCATCCCCGGGTGCAGATGAAGCCGCATTATTCGATAAACTGATCCACATCATTTTGGAAGAGCGTAAGAACTTTGATAAATTGGTCTTTGACACAGCTCCGACTGGCCATACCATCCGGCTTTTGACTTTGCCGGAATTGATGGGTGTCTGGATTGAAGGGCTGCTTGAAAAACGCCGCAAGACCAACGCCAATTATACCCAGCTGCTGAATGATGGCGAACCGAGGGAAGACCCGATTTATGACGTTTTGAGAGAGCGGCAAGAGCGCTTTTCAAAAGCACGGGACCTCCTGCTGGATGAACAGGAAACAGGGTTTATCTTTGTGCTGAATCCAGAACGTCTGCCTATCCTGGAAACGAAAAAAGCGCTGGATCTGCTGCATAATTACCATCTTCATGTGAATACCCTCATCATCAATAAAGTGCTGCCGGAAGAGGCGGATGGCGAATTTTTAATGGAACGGAAAAAGCACGAAAAAAAATACATGCAGCAAATCGTAGAAACTTTCCCGAAACAAAAATTGGTTTATGTTCCGCTTTTTTCACAGGACATTGTCAGCAAGACACAGTTGGAGTTATTCAGTGAATATTTTAAGGAAGGGTGAATAGAGTGAAAGCATTTGTAATGGAATCCGGTGAATTAAAACTGAAAGAAATGGAAGAACCTAAAACAAAACCGAGAGAAGTTGTCGTGTCCATAAAAGCAGCGGGGGTAAATCGCAGGGATTTAGGGTTGATCAAGCGTTACGGGGATAACCCCGAAGCCTTGATCATCGGTTCTGATGGCGCAGGTGTAGTAGAGTCGGTTGGGGCAGATGTGATCGACTTTGCCACTGGAGATGCAGTGATCATCAATCCTGCTTTGCGCTGGTATGGAAATAGCGAAGCCCCGCCCCCTGAATTTGATATTCTGGGAATGCCGGACCACGGAACATTTGCTGAAAAAATTGCCTTGCCTGCTGATCAATTGGAAAAGAAACCACGTTATTTGAACTGGGAAGAGGCCGGCTGTTTAGCTTTGCCGGCATTGACTGGATACCGGGCCTTGTTTACAAAAGGGCAACTGAAAAAAGGGGATACCTTGTTTATTCCAGGTGCAGGAAGCGGCGTCGCAACATTCTTGATTCAGTTTGCAAAAAATATAGGAGCCAGAGTGATTGTCACTTCGAGGAGTGAAGAAAAACAGCAGCACGCCAAAGATATTGGAGCTGATTTGGCTATCTCCACCGATAGTGACTGGCTGAAAGAGTTAGCTGATGAAAAGATTGATCTCGTCATAGACAGTGTGGGAGGAGCTACCTTCAACCGTTCACTTGAAATCTTGAGAAAGGGCGGCAGAATCGTTATTTTTGGAGCCACTACAGAAGATAACGTCGATTTCAATCTTCGCAAATTCTTTTATGGACAATATCAATTATTTGGTTCGACCATGGGAAGCCGGGAAGAACTGCGTGCCATGCTGGCACATATGGAATCCCATGAAATGCGGCCAATCATCGACAAAATATTTCCGTTGGATCAAGCACAGGAAGCCTTTGATCATTTAGCTTCTGGCAACCAATTCGGCAAAGTCGTTTTAAACATCAGCCAGTAAAAATACGAAACTTTTCAACTGGCCATCCGTATAGTAAAGTATAAGAAAGATTCGATTGGAGGTTTACATGATGGAGAACACAGGCTTGAAAATACTTGTCCATGCCAGTGCGTTTTTTGCTCCGTTTCTTGTGCCGGTGATTGTTTTTCTGATTTCAGAAGACAAAGAAGTGAAGAAGCTGTCAATCCAAGCGTTGTTGTTCCAGCTTGCTTTAGGCATACTGATTTTCATCTCCAGCCTGCTGATCGTTTTCATTATCGGAATCCCGATGCTGATCGTATTCGGATTGATGGGCATCATCATTCCAATTATGGGAATCATCAAAGCGCTAAACAACGAACAATTCGACTACCCAATAGTCGGAAGCTGGTACCAATAAAAAAAGCCCCTAGGGGCTTTTTTTATTGCGACGAAGCCAGCGAAGCGATGCAGGAGCAATAACTTCGCCTGAAGGGCGGAGGCGACGAAGCCAGCGAAGTGATGCAGGAGCAATAACTTCGCCTGAAGGGCGGAGGCGACGAAGCCAGCGAAGCGATGCAGGAGCAATAACTTCGCCTGAAGGGCGGAGGCGACGAAGCCAGCGAAGCGATGCAGGAGCAATAACTTCGCCTGAAGGGCGGAGGCGACGAAGCCAGCGAAATGCTGCAGGATAATTGAATATATAAGTTGAACTTAAGAATCATCATTTCATACACCGCTTCACCCAGCCCGTGGACGCGCCAGCGCTAACAAATCCAGTGAATTCGATGTGACCCTATCCTTTTCCCCTAATTTTATAAATTATGGACTAAAACAGTGAAGGGCATTAGGTCAACTTATATAGGAAGTTGAAAAAAAGCTACTTTCCACCTTAAAAGACAGAAGGGGGAAAGTAGCTTTTTTTATTCGACAATATAAGCCAAGGCTTTGATTGCCTGGTCACAAGTTTCAACTGTGGCGTTCGCTTTTCGTGACAATTCCTTTAACGGATGGTGCAATTTTTCTGGGCGGATGAGTATGACGGGCTTGCCGGAAGCAAGTGCTGTGCTGGCATCCATTGCCGTATTCCACTGTTTGTACTGTTCGCCGAAAAGGGCGATGACCAAATCGGCTTTGTGCATCAGGACGCCAGTGCGCAGGTTGTTGAAGCTGGAAGCGGCGTGATCCTTGGCGACTGCATCAGACTGTGGACCGAGAATATCTTCACCAATATTATCCGAGCGTTCGTGAATTTCCATCGGACCGACAAAAACAATCGGCAAATCCAAAGCTGCTGATTTTTTCTTGATTTCTTCGCGCCAGGCGCTGTGGATTTCTCCAGCAAGATAAACAGTTAATCTCATCATTTCACCCTCCAAAATATATTTCTTCCAGTGTATCATAATGGAGAGAGGCCTTATATGATCTGGCTCTCTTTGTGGATAACGGGCATCAGTGAAAGCACATTATCTATTTTAAAGGTGCGTTTTTTATGGCGAAGAAAGCAATAAGCCTGAAACGAGTCTCCACTGACCTTCAGAATTTTGATGCGGCGTTTGCTGATGCTTCCGTCATTGGCGATGTACATCATGTCGACAAGCTGCTGGTATTTAAAAGCCTTTAGAATTTGTGCTTTCATGAGTAACCCTCCTTCATAATGAGAACGTTTGTTCTTATTATAAGACATAGTCAAGATTAAAACAAGCGGTCAGTATCGTGTATAATGGAACGAACATATATTCTTTTGTAAGTCGAGAAAGGAGCAATACGATGAAGTTTTTTCATACCGCCGACTGGCATTTAGGCAAGCTGGTGCAGGGGATATACATGACAGAGGACCAGCAATTTGTGCTGGAGCAATTCATAGATGCCATAAAAGAAGAACAGCCCGACGCGGTCATCATAGCGGGAGATCTTTACGATCGGGCAGTACCGCCAACCGACGCTGTCAATCTGCTGGATGAGGTGCTGGCGAAAATCGCGCTGGAATCGAAGACGCCAGTTTTGGCGGTGGCAGGAAACCATGACAGCCCCGGGAGATTGAATTTTGGCAGCCGGCTGATGAAGATGAATAAACTCCATATTGCCGGGCATGTCCATAAAGCTCATCAAGCGGTTGTCCTGGACGATCCCTTTGGGGAAGTTCATTTTCACCTGGTTCCTTATACAGATCCGTCGATGGTCCGCTATGAGTTTGAAGATGACGCCATCCGCACCCATAACGACGCCATGAAAGCCATCACAGAAAATATCAAGTCTACTTATGACCCACAAGCCCGCCATGTTTTTGTAGGACATGCCTTTGTGACGCCTCACGGTGAACAGGAAGAAAATACGAGTGACTCTGAACGGCCGCTGTCGATTGGCGGGGCAGAGCATGTGGATGCCCACCATTTCGAAGGCTTCCATTACACAGCGCTCGGCCATTTGCATAAAGCCCATTATGTATTGAATGAAACCATCCGTTACTCGGGATCCCCTTTGAAATATTCGATTTCAGAAGAGCATCACCAAAAAGGCTTCCATATTGTTGAAATGGATGCTGCAGGCGAAGTTTCAGTAACGAAGCAGCTGTTTTCACCGAGACGCAATATGCGTACCGTCGAAGGCACGATTGATGAGATTATGCGCCATGAAATCAGTAATGATTTTGTCTTCGTGACTTTATTGGATGACGCACCTGTATTATTCCCGATGGAAAAAGTCCGTTCTGTTTATCCGAATGCCATGCACGTGGAACGGAAAAACTTTTCAGGAACTATGGTGCAAAGTGCAGCTGGTTCACGCCGGAAAATGGATTCACTGTCCTTGTTTCATGCCTTTTACGAAGAAGTGAAAGGCGAAAAAGCGACAGCCCAAACAGCCCAAATATTCAAGGATGTACTTCAGGAGTTTCTTCATGAGGAACCGATTGGAAAAGAAGAGGTGAAACCATGAGACCGTTAAAGCTGAAAATGACCGCATTCGGTCCTTATAAAAACACCGAAGAAATTGATTTTGCCGATCTGCAGGGAAACCAGCTGTTCGTCATTTCGGGCAGCACCGGTTCTGGAAAGACCACCATTTTTGATGGCATCTGTTTTGCCCTATACGGTTCAGCGAGTGGGTCCGACCGCAGTGAATCACGCAATTTAAGAAGTGATTTTGCAGATGATGCAACCCATACCTGTGTTGAAATGGAGTTTGAAATCCATGGCACGACCTACCGGATTTTGCGCCAAATGGGCCATGTGAAAAAAGGCAATAAAAGCGCAACCGGCGAGCGTTATGAGTTTTTTGAACGCATCGGGGATGGGGAAAAGCCATGTGTTGAACGACAGATTGTTTCAGAGATCAATCGGCGCATCGAAGAGATTCTTGGTCTGACACAAAATCAGTTCAGCCAGATCGTCATGCTTCCGCAAGGTGAATTCCGTAAGCTGCTGACGTCTGAAACAGATAATAAAGAAGAGATTCTCCGTAAAATCTTCAAGACAGAACCATATAAACTGATCAGCGAGCGCCTCAAACAAAAAAAAGATGCGGCAGCCAAAATCTTCGAGGGCGAGCAGCATGAACTGAACAGCCATATCCATCGCATCACTTCTTGGTTGCCGGAGCGTGATTCGGAGCTTTTTGACGTATTGGGACGGGAACATGTCAACATCAATCAGGTGCTTGCCGGACTGGAAAAAGAGACCGACTATTACAAGGAAAAGATCAGTCTGGATGAACAGCAATACCAGACAGCCTATCAGCTGCATGCCGATAAAATGACCGCTTATCATGAAGCGAAAAAATGGAATGACCGCTTTGGTGAACTGGATGCAAAGAAGCAGCAGCTTGAGCGTCTTGAACAGCAGCAACAGCACTATAAAGAAAAGGAAACAGCCTTGCAGTTAGCAGAACGCGCCAGCTATATCGCCGGTATTGAGAACTTGTTCCATGATTTGCGCACCAATGATCATGAGAAAAGCGAGCTGCTGAAAGCTGCAATCCGTCAGCAAGAGCAGTCTGAACAAGCAAAAGTTTCTGCTGAGCAGGCATTTATTGAACAACAGAAACTTCAAGGCGAACGGGACAATCTCCGCGAGCAGGTCATCTATCTTGAAAAGCTGCTGCCTGCCATCCAGGAGCTGGACCGTAAAAAAGGAGATCTGGAACTTCTTGGGAAAGCGGCGCAGCTATCGGAAAACCGCCTAAAGCAGGGTGAAGAAGAATGGATTATCCAAAAAGGTGAGAAACAGCAATTGGATGAAAGAATTGCTGAATTGGAAGTTGTTCTGGAATCATCTGATGAAACGCAGCAGAAGCTATCGGCTGTTACTGAAAAAAGCCGGATCGTGGGCGAATACATTTCGTTGAAACAGCAAAGACAGCAGCAACAGGCCATCCAAGAAGCGAAAAAGAAGGCCTTTGAACAAAGTGATTTATCTTATCGCCAACTGGAAACTCAGTGGTTTGCCAATCAGGCGCAAATTTTAGCCGCTCATTTGCATGACGGAGAAGCCTGTCCAGTCTGTGGCAGTCTGGACCATCCGGGAACCGGGCTGGAAACCGAAGAACAGGCGGTTTCAAAAGAACAGGTAGAAGCCGCAAAATCCGATTTTGATAGAGTGGACGAAGAATACCGCAACGCGTCAGCCAAATTATTCGCTTTGCAAGAACAACTGGAAAACAAAGAGAAAGAACTGGCAAACCTGGATCTGGATGCGACGCAGACAGAAGAGCAGTCACATGGACTGGAACAAACTAAACTCCGGTTAACAGAGCAAATAAAAGAACAGCAGGCTGCCAAACTGGAATTGCGGAAATGGAAAGAGCAATTGGCTGTTTGTTCCCGCAGGATTGAGCAATTGGAGCAAAGCAAGCGTGGACTGGCGGAAGAAGTGCAGCAACAGCAATCTTCCTACCAAACGGCTACAGCCATTTTTGAAAACGAACTGGCTGCAGTTCCGGAAAACCTGCGGGAGCTCCCTGTTCTGAAACAGCAGCAGCAGCAAGCCGCTTCGCGTAAGCAAAAGTTGGAGCAAAGCTGGACCAGCGCTCAGGAGCAGTTCCAAAAATCGAAAGAACAGCTGGCAAGTGCTTTGGTTTCCGTCCAGCATGCAAAAGACACGGCAGAAGAAATAGCAGAAAAAAGACAAAGAGCTCAGCAACAATTTGCGGAAGCCCTGGCAAAATCGTCATTTGATTCAGAAGAAGCTTATCAGCAGGCTAAAATGGCGGACGCCGCGTTCACAGCCTTGAAAAAAGAGATTCTGGAGTACAACCAAACCCGCCATACTTTACTGCAGCAGGTCAGCGAGCTGGAAGAATTGCTGGCAGCACAAAGCCGAAAAGATTTGAGCCAGGCGGAAACGGCGCTGGCGGAACTGAAGGGCGCTTACGAGCAGGCGCTTGCGGAACGAAACCGTTCACGGGATTTTGAAAGAGCCGGACGGGGTTTGATCGACAGCATTCATGGAGTGATCGAAAAAGCGCTGGTAGCCGAAAAGACCTTAAATCGGGTTGCGGACCTCCATGACATGATCCGTGGGCAGAACGGCTTGAAGATTTCGTTTGAGCGCTACCTGCAAATCGAATACTTGGAGCAAATCATCCTATCGGCCAATGAACGGCTGAAGAATTTATCCAATGGCCAATTTCACTTGATCCGCAGCGACCGGCAGGAAGCGCGTGGCAAACAAAGTGGGCTAGGCTTGGATGTCTATGATGCTTATACGGGGCAGACGCGTGATGTGAAGACAATGTCAGGTGGGGAAAAATTCAACGCGTCACTGTGTCTGGCGCTTGGGATGGCGGACGTCATTCAAAGCTTCCAGGGCAATGTCTCGATTGATACGATGTTCATCGATGAAGGATTTGGTTCACTGGATGAGGAATCACTTAATAAATCGATTGAAACCTTAATTGATCTGCAAAAATCAGGACGGATGATTGGAGTCATCTCGCATGTTCAGGAACTGAAAGCAGCAATACCCGCCATACTAGAAGTCGAAAAATCAAAAGAGGGCTACAGCCGCACGAAGTTTCTCATCAAATAGCTTAGCCACCCATAATCTTGACGTTTGAACTCTTTCTGAAAAGTGAATGGTACTAGTAATAGATTAAATTCCAAAGAGTAACAGCGTGCGTTGCTGGGAAATAAACGGTAAACCAAAGGAGTCAAGAAGATGAAGAACTTTAGTTTTAAAGCAAGAATCCTTTATTTCGGCGCAATTGCTTTGATCAGCCTGGCTTTCTTCGCTCTGCAGCTGACTGCTGTATTAGAGGGGTCTGATGGAATAGGCTCCATTATTTTAGTGATCTTATGGGCGCTTATGGCATTATTCGGCTTGGCCGGCGTTATTTTTGCCTTGAAAAATCGAAACCGTCAGAAAAGCTGACGGTTTTTTATTTGTACAAAAAGTCCGAATAGTGCAGAAATTCCGGAAATAATGGGGTCTGCATGATATATGGTAAAGTTGTAGCATAACAAAGCAAAATGGGGAGGCAACAAAATGGGGAAAGAATTAACGCCGCAGGAAGTCATTGATTTGATCGATTCGAAAGCGGATCTGATTGTCCCGATTGCCAATGGGGAACCAATCCGCTTACTGGATATATTGGAAGAAAACGCCGAACAACTGGACGGTGTGAAAATCCATCAAATGCTGGCTTTGCGTTCGCGTTCGTACATACAAGGCGAAATAGAGCAATTGCAGCATGTTTCGTATTTCCTGAGTGGGGCTACACGAAAAGTCTACCAGCAGGCGAAGATGGAGCTGGTTCCAAACAATTTCCACGAAATGCCGAGGATACTTCAAAAAGTCACCAAGATGTCGATGATCTTGACGGTCGCTTCACCGATGGATGAACACGGTTATTTTACTTTGGGGACACAGGCCGACTATATTGCTGATTTTATTGGGAAAGTGCCGTTCATTCTGGAAGTGAATGACCAGATGCCGCGGACGTATGGCCGCAATCAAATTCATATCAGCCAAATTTCAGGATATGTGCAACATCATGCAGCTCTTTCAGAAGAGAAAATTATGGAAGTCAGTGATAAGGATTTGCTGATTGCGTCTTCGATCATCCAGGATATTCAAGATGGCGATACTTTGCAGATCGGAATCGGTTCCGTTCCAAATGCAGTTATCAGTATGTTGAAAGATCACCGGCATTTAGGAATCCATACAGAGATGCTGCCGGACGGCGTCGCAAATCTTGTAGCTGCAGGTGCAGTAGATGGAACACGGAAGTTTACGAATCCGGGAAAAATTATTGCGACTTTTGCTTTCGGTTCAAAAAACCTTTACGACTTTATCGATAACAACCCGGCAGTCGAATTCCAGCCGGTTAGCATCGTCAACGATCCAAGGGAAATTGCCAAGGAAAAGAATATTGTCTCTATCAATTCGACAACCGAAGTGGATTTGTTTGGCCAATGTGCGTCTGAGACAGTCGGTGGCAAGTATTATTCTTCAAGTGGTGGCCAAGTTGATTTTGCCCGCGGTGTCCGATTCGCTGAAAATGGCAAAGGTTATATTTGCATGCCATCGACTGCGAAGGACGATACATTGTCGCGGATTAAACTGGCACTTGCTCCAGGGTCTGTAGTGACCACAGGGAAAAATGATGTGGACAATATCGTTACTGAGTATGGAGTAGCCCGTTTACACGGTGTTTCCATTTCAGAGCGCGCAAAGCGTCTTGTCGCAATCGCACATCCGAAATTCCGCGAAGAATTATTATTTGATGCAAAAAAACAAGGTTTCCTTGTGTAATAAAAGAAGAGGAGCCATTCCTATTTGGAAATGGCTTTTTTCTTTGACAGTCGAAATCCATTTCTTTACAAATAAACTAAAGCGGCATATATTTACCTAGGTAAGTATAGTGGGAGGTTGAGCCCATGAAAAAACTATTGTTTCACGAAATCCATCAAAAATCCCGGTTATCAATCTCAGAAGTGAATGAGACCTTAAAGGAATTTGATTTGTACAGTTCCCAATGGTCTATTCTGTTTTGTCTGAAGCAGTTCGGTTCGATGACACAGAAAGAAATCTGGCAGTATTTGAATGTTGAGGCACCAACTGTGACAAGGACCATTGTCCGTCTGGAGAAAAGCGGATGGATCCTTCGACGTGAGGGCAAGGACAAGCGTGAACGGATTGTTCAACTGTCCCTTTTTGCTGAACAAAAGATGCCGGCTATTGAAAATCGGATTCGGCAAACAGAGAAAAGACTGGTTTCGGGTCTTTCCGATGAAGAGCAGGAACAGCTGCTTGCTTTGCTGAAAAAAATAGGAATAATGGATTCTGAAGAAAAGGATGTAAAGAATGGCTGAAAAAAGACCCATTTGGACAAAGAGTTTTATTAATATCTCAATCAGCACGTTTTTTATTTTTGTAGTTTTCTATGCGCTGCTAACGTATATGCCGCTTTATGTACTGAACGATTTAGGTGGTACAGCTACAGAAGGGGGAGTGGCGGTCTCCGTCTTCTTGCTTTCTGCCATTATCATGCGTTTCTTTGCGGGAATGATCCTGGAAAAATTCGGGAAGAAGAAAATATTGATAGTTGCTCTCTTCCTGTTTACGGTCAGTACAGTCCTTTATGTGTTCGTCGGAAGTTTTACAGTGCTTTTGCTGCTGCGTTTTTTCCAGGGCATCTGGTTCAGTTTGGTCACGACCGTAGCCGGAGCCATTGCAGCGGACATCATTCCGCCGGAGCGGCGCGGTGAAGGCCTGGGCTACTACGGCATCGCTATGAATCTGGCGGTAGTCGCCGGACCGTTTATCGCATTGTCCCTTCAGCCTTATGTGCCCGCGCGGATTATTTTTATCGTACTGGCCGTCATTATGGTGGTCGGTTTCCTATGTGCTCTAGCAGTTAAAGTGGAAGCAGAGCCGGTTATGAAAAACGACAAGCATAAACTGACGATCAACGATTTTCTGGAGAAAAAATCCATGCCGATTGCAAGTGTCGGCTTTTTCATATCGTTTGCTTATGCCAGCATCCTGACCTTTATTTCTGTTTATGCGGAGTCGATCGGACTAATCAAAGCAGCGAGCTTTTTCTTTGTGGTTTATGCCATTGCTATGCTGGTTGTGCGTCCGCTTACCGGGAGGTTGTTTGATACAGTGGGGCCTGGCGTTGTCATCATCCCTTCCATTATTATATTTGGAATAGGGCTTATCTCGTTAAGTTTTACGGAATCTTCATGGATGCTGCTGGCTTCGGGGGCATTGGTAGGCCTTGGCTACGGGACCTTGCTGCCGAGCTTCCAAACGCTTGCCATTCAGGCGGCTGATAAGCATCGCAGCGGCTATGCCACAGGAACCTTTTTCGCTTTGTATGATAGCGGAATTGCAGTAGGTTCGGTTTCACTCGGAATCATTGCAGGAATCGCCGGCTATTCAAATCTGTATTTGATGCTTGGTATTTTTGTCATGCTCATCGTCTTTTACTATCTGTGGATGATGTCGAAAGAGCAGGATTCTTCTCATGGAAGAATAGCGGAATAGAAAAAGTGGTGCACAAATTTCTTTGTGCACCACTTTTTGTTATTTGACGATCAATCTTACCGAGCCAATCTCACCATAGCTGGCCTCATAAAGTCCTTTTTCCAAGGGTTTCGGCAAAATAAAGGTGCCGGATGAAATAGCCATGCCTTTTTTGACAGCCAAACCATGCCCAGCCAGCTCGTTGACGAGCCATTTGACTGCATTGATCGGGTGATCCAACACTTCGGAGGAATTCCCAGCAGCAATTGTTTTACCGTCCAATGTCAGATTGCCCGGCAATTTCTCCAGTTGGTCGTAGCGGATATTATCGAGCGGCAAGCCTGTAATGATCCTTCCAGCTACTGCACTGTCTGCGATAACTTGGCCGAGTGTGATTTTAGGAAACCAGTCGTCAAAGCGGGAATCCGGTACTTCAATGCCAGGGGCGACCAGGGTTTTCTCAAGCAGTGCATGGACATCATCAGCCGCAGCCAAATCTTCCTTGGCAATGAAAATCAATTCGATTTCAATTAAAGGGGAAGACAAGGAGTCAAGCTCAATGACGCCATCCGACAAAGCGGAAGTGGTGAGAGCACCATATAGCGGAGTTTCTGATTGGAAAAGATTTTGTGTTTCTTTGCTCGTTAAGCTGATTTTATAGCCTTTTAATTCTTCCTGTTTCCCGCGGGTTTTATGGGCAGTAACTGCATGCTGAATTGTGTATGCCGGGATTTTCTCTAAAGAGGCGGGTATCTGCTCTTTCGGGATGGCTTCTCCGGTTTTGTATGCATCGTATAAAACTGCCGCCATTTCAGTTTGTTGAGAGTCCAAGTTTCGCATAAGTAAGTGTGCCCCTTTCGGATGATTTGATCCTTATCATATCATTATGGCAGTTTATTTTGAATGTTCCGGGCGCTTGCGCTTTTCTTTTTTGTCCAGACTCCAGCAGCCAGATTCTCGGGTCATAAGCCACACTGGCTGTGCGGCTGAAAATATGCCGCTTCGCCAGAGCGTCTTATGCCTGTCGAACCTACACGGCCGCTTGCGCTTTTTTTTGTCCAGACTCCAGCGCCCAGCTCTTCGGGTCATAAGCCAACCCAGCGGCGTGGCAAAGAACGCCACTCTGCTGGTCTGTCTTATGCCCATCAGAGCTACACGGGCGCTTGCGCTTTTCTTTTTTGTCCAGACTCCAGCGGCCAGGTCCTTGGGTCATAAGCCACTCTGGCTGTGCGGCTGAAAATATGCCGCTTCGCCAGAGCGTCTTATGCCCGTCGAACCTACATGGCCGCTTGCGCTTTTCTTTTGTCCAGACTCCAGCGCCCAGCTCTTCGGGTCATAAGCCAACCCAGCGGCGTGGCAAAGAACGCCACTCTGCTGGTCTGTCTTATGCCCATCAGAGCTACACGGGCGCTTGCGCTTTTCTTTTTTGTCCAGACTCCAGCGGCCAGGTCCTTGGGTCATAAGCCACTCTGGCTGTGCGGCTGAAAACATGCCGCTTCGCCAGAGCGTCTTATGCCCGTCGAACCTACATGGCCGCTTGCGCTTTTCTTTTTACAAAACATAAAAGTAAACAGATAAGAAATGGCAGAGGCTGCCGAATAGGATGAAGAGGTGGAAAATTTCATGGAAGCCCAAATACTTGGAAGATAGGAAGGCGGGTTTTATTCCGTAGATGATTCCACCCACTGTATATGAAATTCCACCTGCAACAAGTAACAACAAACCGGTCAGGGACAAGCTGTCTGCGAGGGGCACGACAGCGAAAATAATGATCCAGCCCATGGCAATGTAGATTGCCGTAGAAAGCCATCTTGGAGCATGAAACCAGATCATTTTAAAGAAGATGCCGCTCAGCCCTAAAATGGCGACAAGGGAAAACAAGGTCCAACCGAGTGTTCCCCCAAGCGCAATCAGACAAAAAGGGGCATAGGAACCTGCAATTAAAGCGAAAATCATCGAGTGATCGAGTTTTCGCAAGAACGCAATGATATAAGGCTGTGAAATCGCTGAATGGTAGATGGTGGAAGCCGTATACAACAAGATCAGGCTGATGCCGAAAATGGTGACAGCTGTTACATGCAAAGCAGGTTCATTAGCATAGGCGGCTTTGATGGCCATTGCTAAAAGCGCAGCCAGTGACAATACAGCGCCCGCTAAATGGGATAGGGCGTTAAAGGGTTCTCGAATATATGTGTTCATTGCGAAACAACTCCTTATTGTATGTAGTTATTGAAACTACATACAAAGATACTCGCATTAATTATTAGAGTCAAGTTTGGAGAAATTTTGATAATGGGGTAAAATAGCCAGTATGAAATACTGCAGGGAGCGTGGAAACACATGGAAAAAGCAAACGAAATCATCGGTGAGATGGCTTTCCATAATCAGATTCTGCCGGAAGACATTCCAAAGATCGACCTGTATATTGATCAGGTCATTCAATTGTTCGAATCCAGTTTTGCCGAATCGAAACGGCATCCGGATGAGAAAATCCTGACCAAAACCATGATCAACAATTACGCCAAAGGAAAATTATTTTATCCGGTCCAAAATAAAAAATACAGCCGCAACCACATCATGTTGATCAGCCTTATTTATCAGATGAAAAGCGCGTTGTCGATTAATGACGTCAAGCTGGTATTGAATGGCATTAACGAAAAGGCGGCACAAAAAGAGTTGGACCTGGAGCAATTTTATCGAAGTTACTTAAATCTCCAACAGGACAACACGGAAATCTTCGAGGATGCCTTAAAACAGCAAGTGGAAGCGGCTGCCGGACAAATCGCAGGTGTCGAAGATTCCGAGGAGTTGGAACGCGTATTGCTCATTGCATCATTGGTGCACACCAGCAACCTTTACCGGAGAGCTGCCGAGAACCTGGTGGATAGAATGGTGAAAGGGGCAGAAGAGTAATGGTTAAAATTCTCATTGATGCAGACGGCTGTCCGGTCGTCGGGCAGACAATCGATTTGGCTAAATTATACCGCCTATCGGTTATATTGATTTGCGATACTTCCCACGAAATGCACAGGGAGGGCGCGGAAACCATCACCGTGTCAAAAGGGGCGGATGCTGTTGATTTCGTCCTTGTTAACCGGGTCGACAAAGGGGATATTGTCGTTACTCAGGATTACGGACTGGCGGCAATGGTGCTTGCCAAACGCGGTATTCCGATCGATCAAAATGGCCGCATCTATTCAGACGAAAACATTGAGCAGCTGCTCCACGGCCGGCATGTTGCCAAAAAGATCCGTCAGGGTGGAGGCAGGATGAAAGGACCGAAAAAACGTCGTCCTGAAGATAACGAGAAATTCGGAACGGCTTTAACGTTACTGTTGAAAAAAACAAAGGAAAGCGAAGAAAGACCCGGCAGATGAAATGCCGGGTCTTTCTTTGTCTGCTTTTTTGAGTTAGATGGTCCAACGGTCATTGATAATGGCCACCAATACCCAGTCGCCATTGCTGTTTTTCTCGAAAACCATATTCAAGCTTTGCCAGTCCATCCCGTCATATTGCTCTGTGCCAGGGAAGTAGTACTCGACAATGGTCGCTTCGGGATACACGCGGTGAATAAATTCATGTGTAGTTGGCTGGACGGTTCGTCCATAGCGTTCTTTGGCGGTATAAGTCGCATCCATCAAGTACTCATCGTAATATTCAGCAGGTGTCAAATTGATTTCAAAACCGCTGCCGTCCTGATAACCCCATAAATAATCATTGGCATCATTCATGAAGCCAGGCAGCTGGGCTTTGGTGAAAGTAACGCCGCCATTGTCAATGCAGCCTCCGCTGTAAGGGCAGAATGTCAAACCCTCAGAGGAGCTTACATAAGCTGCAACATCGCCAAAGTCCTCAGCCTGCAGCTCAGCCAAAATTTCATTGGCTGTCATAAGCAATTCCTGTTTTTCAGGAATAAAAGCAGGCTCGACGGTGCGTGCCAGAAATGCGGAGAATTGAGCACGTGTGACCGGAATATCAGGACGGAAGGTATTGTCCGGATAACCGCGTGCAACTCCTTGGTAGGCAAGTCTTGACACGGCATCAAATGCGAAATGATTTTCCGTCATGTCCCGGAACTCATTATCGGGCGCTTCTGGGAAGTAGAAGGCTCTATCCAGTATTGCGGCAGTTTGGCCACGGGTGACAGTCCAATCTGGACGGAAATAATTATTCGGAAAACCGACAATGATCTCTTCTTCAGCAGCTGATGCGATGTAACCGGAAAACGGATGGCTTGCCGGTACATCCTTAAAGCCGGTGGAGCGGGATGTGTCATCCAAATTCAAGGCGCGTCCAATCATGGCTACGGCATGAGCCCGGGTCACAGGGTCGTTTGGTCTGAAGGTGCCATCAGGATAGCCATTGATGATTCCTTCTTCGTACAGGTAAGCGATCTCAAAAGCGAAGGGGTGGGTGGCAAATACGTCATCGAACAAAACAATCGCTTTGGCGGGAGACAAAAACGAACTGAACATCAGGATGGCAGCTGCGATTAAAGACAACAAAGTCTTCATAATTCATCCCTCCCTATTTGATCTTATTTTACCACAGAAGAAAGTAAAAAGTAATAATAAATTGTTATATAAAATAATATAATGAGTGAAATTCGGCTAAAGAGTAGTTTTTCGAAGGATGGGGAATAAAAGAGGGAATACGCTAAGTCGATGCGAAAGGAGATCGTTATGAAGAAAATATTGATTGTTGCGACAAACGAAGCCAAAGTCGGAGTAAGAGGCAGGAAAACAGGTCTTTGGCTGAGGGAATTAACTGATTTTTATCATGAAATTAAAGATGATTTCAACGTGGATATTATCAGCACCGCCCCCAGCCGGATTCCGATTGATCCCTTAAGTCTGATTGAAGGTGTGGTCCATAAGCAGACACGCCAGTATTATTTAGAGGATGGACTGATGGATAAGTTGAAAAAGCCGCTGACATCGGAGCAGGTGAAAGGCCGGGACTATGCCGCTATTTACTTTACCGGCGGCCATGGCACGATGGTGGATTTTCCTAATCATCCAGGCTTACAGCAGTTGACGGCGGCTGTTTACGAAACCGGTGGTGTAGTGGCAGCCGTTTGCCACGGAGCGAGCGCTTTGCAGAACATTCATTTATCCGATGGACAAAACCTATTGGCGGGCCATGTTGTGACCGGCTTTTCAGATCTGGAGGAAAAGATGATCGGGATGTACAGTGATATTCCATTTTCACTTGAGCAGGCGTTACGGGATCAGGGTACCTTATTTCAAATAGCGCAGCTGCCATTCACTGCTTGTGTCATCGAATCCGGGCGTTTGGTTACCGGACAAAATCCGGCTTCAGCAAGTCTTGTTGGAAAAAAGGTGAAGGAATTGTTGAAAGCGGTGAACCCGGCTTAATCTTCAGCAGGGTCGTTTATCTTCATTTTCCTTTCTGCATAAGCCATGAACTGCAGGGGATAACTGGTTTGAATCAGGCTGATGCCGCGGTCTAAAAGCCAACCCCACCCTTGATCAGGGTCCAATAGGGACAGGGAATCTGAGTGCCGGGCATTTTCAGCAAAATCAAGTGCATTGCCCCATAAGTTTGTTTGGCCCTTTAGCTTGGAAATGACCTTATCCGAAACGACTTCGTCATCTTCTGTGTAAAAAAGAAGTTCGATCGCTGTCGGTGAGATGGTCTCCAGCAACAGATCGAGTTGATGAAGGTTTTTGTCGCTCAGCTTGTGCATATAAGCCATGTTACGTGGATTCAAATCGAAAAATGCAGTCAACTGCTCTACGGGCTTATCACTTTTCAACAGAAAATCATCAAATAAATCATAGCGCTCAACGAGTTCATAAAGTTCATGCCGCAAATCCCAGGCCTTATCTGCATTGATCATGGCTTTTCCCTTGATCATGGGCAGGATCTCGAGAAGAGTAGGTACTTTCTCTTTGGTGCTTTTAGCATTGGGGCCGCCATTCAATTCTTTTAATGACAGCTGTTTTATTTCCCTTAATGTCAGTTGGTCTACTTCTCCCGAGCCGTTTGTCGTCCGGTCAACTGTACTGTCATGCATAAGAACAATATGGCCGTCTTTAGTCAATTGCATGTCCAACTCGATTAAATAAATCTTGTGGTCAATGCAGCGCTGAACAGCGGGAATTGAATTTTCAGGAGCAGGATTCCAAAGGCCGCGATGTGCAATGGGACTCAGTGGGTGCTGTTTTTCCTGTAAAGCTTTTAAAAAATCAGTGTAGCTGTTCAAGTGCCAACCGAACATCTGATAGTCAACCACCATAAGCTCCCTCCTTGCGATTCACCTTAAGTATACAAGGTTCAATGGGATAAGTTTATTAGGAAGCTCGTCAGCGGGAATTTTGGAATCTTCCTGTAAGGAAAACTGCAGAACGTTAAGGGGCAACATGCCGCCGTACGGCTGTTTCAGGAAAAAACGATTAGAAATTACAATACAGAGGAGGAAAAGCTGATGGCCATGATCCGAAAAGTAGTTACGGAAAATGCTCCCTATCACGTGGATCAAACAGAAATTGTCAGTGTGGTCCGAAATTTGTTTGGCGGCCATTATGATGACATTGAAAGACTTTTAAAGGTATTTGGAAACGGCCAGATCGAAGGCCGTTATTTTGCTGCTCCTTTGGATTGGTTTGAAGAAGAGCGGGGATTAGAAGAAAAGAACCGATTGTATGTAGAGGAAGCAGTAAAAATGGGGAGTCGAGCTGTCGCGAAGTGTCTGAAAGAGGCAGGAGTGGATAAAGCGGATGTAGATGCATTTGTCTTTGTATCAAGTTCCGGAATGTCCACACCGACGATTGATGCCCGAATCATGAATGTCTTGGAGATGCCCCCACATGTGAAGCGTATTCCTTTATGGGGACTTGGTTGTGCAGGCGGTGCATCTGGCCTCAGTAGTGCGGCCGACTATTGCCGGGCTTATCCAGAAGCTGTCGTTGTGGTTCTTTGCCTGGAACTTTGCAGTTTAACTTTTCAGCGTTCTGATCGCTCAAAAAGCAATTTGATCGGAACATCCCTGTTTGCAGACGGCGCAGCCTGTGCGTTGGTTACAGGAGATAAAATAAGCTTGCCGGGTGAAGGGTTTCACATCAAAGATACACAATCAACTTTAATGCGGGATTCTGAAGATGTCATGGGATGGGACGTCAAAGATGAAGGCCTGCATGTAGTTTTTTCGCGTGACATCCCGAAAATTATAGAAAAATGGCTGAAGCCCAATGTAGATCTCTTTTTAGAGAAAATTTCAAGATCTTCTTCGGATATTACCCATTTTATTGCTCATCCTGGCGGCAAAAAAGTGTTGACCGCATACGAAAAATCGCTTGATCTGACAACTGACAAGACGGACATTTCAAGAGCAGTGCTCGCTAAATACGGCAACATGTCTTCGCCGACAGTGCTCTATGTACTGAAGGACTTTATGGAAAAGAAACCGCAGCACGGAGAAGAGGGGTTGCTTACCGCTTTGGGACCCGGTTTCAGTTCGGAAATGCTATGGCTTGAATGGGGAGATTCGGTGCGATGACATTCTTTTATCTATTGATCGGTTTTGTGATTTTGCAACGGCTACTGGAAGTGGTGTACGCGCGTTTCAATGAAAAAGCCATGAGAAAGCAAGGAGCCGTCGAATTTGGCGCTGGACATTATAAATGGATCGTCTTGCTTCATGTACTTTTTTTCCTTTCCCTGCTTCTCGAAACCTGGACGTTTGGAACAGAGCTCGGGAGCGGCTGGCAAATCTTTCTAGTGATTTTTGCTATCGCACAGCTGCTTCGCTTCTGGGCTTTAGCATCTCTGGGCCGCTTTTGGAACACCAAAATCCTCATTCTGCCTGGGGCGGCTCTAGTGAAAAAGGGGCCGTACCGCTGGCTGCCGCATCCTAACTATCTTGTCGTCGCTATGGAGATTGCCGCATTGCCGCTCATTTTCGACGCTTGGCGAACGGCTTTAATCTTCAGTGTTGCAAATGCGCTTTTGCTTCTTATGGTGCGCATTCCAGCAGAAGAAAAGGCTTTGCAGCAATTGAAATCCTGAACGGATAAAAAAATGCACACAGCTAGTTAGAAAATCATATATAGGGTATACAAGAAAGTGTGAAAGAAAACCATGTATTTTTGGAGGGATTCAGATGAAAAAATCTACAATGAATACACTTATCGGCAGCGCACTTGCAGCGGCCTCTGGAATTTTTGTTTATAAGGCATACCAGGAAAAAAACACAGTGCGTGTAGAAGAAGACACCGATATGCGCAACAGTTCGACAGTGGATAAGCGTGAAAGTGTCAGCGCTTTAGAAGATTCCTCAGAGCAGGGCTTGTCTCAATTGGATTCTGCTTACCGGGATGAATGGCAGGCTAATGCATTTCCACAAACTCACAAAGAAATGCGCGAACTTGAAGAAGATAAATAAAAGCATCAGAAAAAGCGAAAGCAAAGATTCTTTTTGCTTTCGCTTTTTTGCGTGCCCAAATTTCCTGACGCTGTCGGAAAGGAGAAACACTCATGTGGATTAAAAAACCATTTTTCGAATACACCACCGCGATTTTACTCGTTGCAGTCACTTTGTTTTTTCTTGGAAAGATCGACTATATTTTTGAACCATTGCAGATTATTATTGCCACCATCTTTGCTCCTGTTTTGTTCGGAGGACTTCTATATTATTTATTGCGCCCGTTTGTGAAATTGCTCATGCGTTATGTGTCCAAGATTGCTGGGATCGGGATCGTCTTTACAGCCATCATTTTGACCTTATCCATCCTGCTTTATTTCTTCGGTCCAATCATTACCAGTCAGGTCGAAAGCTTGGCGAACCTGGCGCCCTCGAAGGTCGAGGAAGTGACAGAGGAATCGAACGATATGCTGGTTGATTTTCAATTGGGGGGAGTCACCGGTACGGAAATAAAAGCAGGTGCTCTAGACTATTTGGAGAACCTCTCAGAAAGTTTATTGAATAACGTCATGGATATTTTAGCAATGGTTATGAACATCGCCATCGTACTGATCGTGGTGCCTTTTGTTCTTTTCTTCCTATTAAAAGACGATGAAAAGTTCGTTCCGCACCTAACAAAGTACTTGCCGGAAGAGCATAAGCTTGAAGGTGAAAAATTATTGAAAGATGTCGATCGGACACTTTCTGCGTTCATTATTGGTCAAGCGATTGTAGCTGCTGCAGTCGGGGCATTGATGTATGTCGGTTATTTGATCATCGGGCTGGATTATGCTCTTAGCTTGGCTATTTTTGCGATGTTCCTAATCATCGTACCGTTTTTAGGTCCGCTGATCGGGGTTATCCCTGCACTGTTTGTCGCTTTGATGAGCGGTGATATGTGGATGGCAGTGAAAGTGATTTTAGTCTTACTGGTCGTGCAGCAGCTCGAAGGAAATTTAGTCACGCCAAATATAATGGGCAACCGTCTGAATATCCACCCGCTGACCATTATCCTGCTATTGATGATTGCAGGGGCTTTATATGGATTTGTTGGTATCCTGATCGCTATTCCTGCATATGCGGTTGTGAAGACCTTGGTCCATAATTTTCGGCTGTTCAACCGATTGCGGAAAAAAAGAGAAGTTTCCAAAAAAGAGGTTACTTAGTAACCTCTTTTCTTTTTTGGCTGAATATTGGTTATTTTCTATTAAATGTTCTAGGATCAGAAAAATTATGATATATTAATATTCAGAAAGACCGATGTAAGAAAAAAAGGGGGAACTATAATGAAGAAGTGGAGTCTTTTAGCACTATTAATTGCAATGATGCTCGTAATCGCTGCATGCGGATCCGATGAAAGTACAGAAGATACGGCAAGCGGTGACGGCGGCAGTGAAGGAGAAACGTATACAGTTGGAATCGATACCACTTATCCACCTTTCGAATTTGAAGTGGATGGAGAATATACAGGAATCGACATTGACTTAATCAATGCGATTGCTGATAACCAGGGCTTTACGATTGAATTCAGCCCGATGGACTTTGGGGGAATTATTCCGGCTTTGCAGGCGGACCAATTGGATGTCGCAATTGCCGGCATGAGCATTACGGATGAACGCAAAGCTGTGGTCGATTTTTCTGACCCATACTTTGATGCTGGACTGTCTCTTGTTGTAGCTGAAGACAACACGGAAATCATGGCTTTGGAAGATCTTGAAGGCAAGACTGTAGCTGTTAAGAGCGGGACAACAGGTGCTCAATTCGCTCGTGACAATGAAGCGGAATATGGTTATACGATCGCGCAATTTGAAGACAGCCCATCCATGTTCCAGGAAGTTTCAAACGGCAATGCCGATGTGCTGCTGGAAGATTATCCGGTCATCGCTTATGCAATTGCTGAAAGTGAACTTTCTTTGAAAACAGTGGGAGAGCGTTTAACTGGAGATCAATATGGCATTGCGGTATTGAAAGGTGAAAATGCAGAGCTGCTTGAACAAATCAACGCCGGTCTTCAGGAATTACGTGATAGTGGAGAATACGATGAAATTTTGGCAAAGTATATCGCGGAATAAGAAAACTCCACTCAGTCGGTGGGATTGCTGACCGTTAAAGCGGGATGAAAAATGAATGCAGCGCGCAAAAGTGCGCTGCATTTTTTTATGTAAAGGGGACGGGTGTATGGAAACAATTGTTAATGCTTTTCCGTATTTGATGGAAGGGCTGCAAGTTACGTTGTATATTTTTGCGATTGCCATCGTCTTCGGATTCCTGATCGGCTTGGTTGTCGCGCTGTTCAGATTGGCGCCGCTGAAAATCTTGAACTGGATTGCCAAAATCTTTGTGGATGCCATCCGGGGGACGCCGTTCATTGTCCAGCTGTTCTTTATCTACTTTGGCTTGAATTCCCTGGCCTTTATCTCTTTGGACAATACCACAGCTGGAATTGTGACAGTGGCCATTAACGCAGGTGCCTACTTCTCAGAAATTATCCGTGCAGGCATTCAGTCAATCGATAAAGGGCAAACAGAAGCGGCACGATCGCTTGGCTTGAATTCGACACAGAACATGCGCTACATCATTTTGCCGCAGGCATTCAGACGGATGCTGCCGACAATTACCAACCAGGCAATCATTTCATTGAAGGATACGTCTCTGCTATCGGTCATTGGAGTTGCTGATCTGACGCAGGAAGGCCGCATTCAGGCAAGCGCAACATTCGATGCGTTTAATGTGTACTTGATCTTGGGGATTATTTACTTTGTCATCATATACTTGCTCTCCATGCTGGCGAGCTTTGTGGAAAGGAAGTTTGTCTTACGATGACTATGATCAGAGTAGAGAATTTAAAAAAATCATTCGGCAATCTGGAAGTCATAAAAGATATGAGTACCGTAGTGGAAGAAAAAGAAGTCATTTGCGTGATTGGACCGTCGGGTTCAGGGAAAAGTACGTTTCTTCGCTGTTTGAATCGATTGGAAGAAATTACAGGTGGACATGTTTATATCGAAGGGGTGGACATCACCGATCCGAAAGTGGACATCAATAAAATTCGCCAGGACGTTGGCATGGTGTTTCAGCAATTCAATTTGTTTCCTCATAAGTCGGTGTTGGAAAATGTCATCCTGGCACCTATGAAAGTGAAGAAGAGTGACAGAAAAGCCAGCGAGAAAAAGGCCTATGAACTGTTGGATAAAGTCGGTTTGCGAGAGAAAGCAAAGGCTTACCCAGGAGAACTTTCCGGCGGCCAGAAACAACGTGTCGCCATTGCCCGAGCACTGGCAATGGACCCAAAAATCATGCTCTTCGATGAACCGACTTCCGCGCTCGATCCCGAGATGGTAGGGGACGTGCTGGATGTCATGAAGCAACTGGCGCACGAAGGGATGACGATGGTTGTGGTGACGCACGAGATGGGATTTGCCGCTGAAATGGGCGATCGCGTATTGTTTATCGATGGTGGTTATATCGTGGAGGAAAATGTGCCGAAGGAGTTGTTCGGCAACCCACAGCATGAGCGGACAAAAGCTTTTTTAAGCAAAGTGTTGTAGAAAATGCGCCTGCGGGCGTATTTTTTTTTTTGCTTTTTTGCCAGTGGAATCGTATTTTCGGAGCGACGGATCGCATCACCCTAAAACACCAAACAAAACCCGTCCTGGATACAAACTCAGGGCGGGTCCATATGGCTTTCAGAATTTATTGATTCAGGGGATATAATACTTGTTAAGAATTTCCTCGTATTCACCACTGTCACGCAATTCCTGAAGACCGGCGTTGATTTGTTCAAGAAGTTCATCATTTTCACCTTTTAACACCGCAATGCCATACTGTTCATCAGTCAAACGCTCTTCCGCAATTTTAATCTCCAAATCTTTAGTGCTTATTGCATAGGCTACCACTGGGTAATCCTCAACGACTGCATCTAAATGACCGTTCTCCATTTCGGCAAACATGGTAGGGCTTTCATCGAACCTAGAAATTCTATAGCCGAATTCTTCATTATTATCATGAAGAAACTTAGATCCGGTAGTGCCATTTTTTACACCTACTATTTTTTCTTCCAAATCTTCCATCGAATTAATATCAGCATTGTCTACGGTTACTGCAAGAGCCAACCCGGCATCAAAGTAGGGATCTGAAAAATCCACAACTTCTTGCCGTTCCTCTGTGATGCTCATTCCAGCAATGGCAATGTCCAATTCACCCGCTTCCAAGGCGGGGATGATTTCATCAAAGTTCATTGGCTTGAATTCGATTTCAAATCCCTGAAGCTCCGCAATTGCATTCATTAATTCAATATCAATTCCTGTGTATTCACCGCCTTTTTGAAATTCAAATGGTGCATATGAAGTGTCAATTCCTACAGCATACGTCTGGTCTTCTGTGCTCATTGCCCCTTCTTCGTTCTCGACTGTTTGTTCTTCGCCGGCAGCCCCACTTTCTTCTTCAGATTGTTCACTTTCCTGCGTGCATGCGGCAACTACAATTATCAAGGCTAAAAGCAGCAGCAAGAAACTGAATTTCTTCACTTTACCCACCCCTTTATCTAATAAGTTTCTCACATCTAATATATCACTTATTTGATATAATGACATTAAATTGACTTAATTTTCAGAATTTTTTTATATAAGTTGAATCAATCCTTTATAACAGCTTCTGGTTTGTTATGGATATTCTGCAACCCAGCTCTGCTTTCCTATGGGTCTGCCGCCGAACTAAATGAAGTTAAAAGATCTAGCTGATTTCGACACTTCGTCTTTACATCTCTTAAACAATTTGAAAAAAGCTGACTCTTCAATTCATCAACTTATCTAGCAGTTTTTTATTTCTTTCAAGGTTTTATCATCGGTGGGCGGAGATGCATTTAAATTATAATAGAAGGGGTTAGAAAAATTCTCTTATTCAAATCCATACAAAAACCGGCCAGGATTAAAATCCAGGCCGGTCAAGCTCATACAGACTTATTCTTCGTCAAAGACGTGAACTTTAGTCATTTTGTCGCCATTGCTCATTGCTTTGGCAGTTTCAAGTCCTGAGGTCACTTGTCCGAAGACAGTGTGAACGCCGTCAAGATGCGGCTGTGGTGCGTGAACGATAAAGAATTGGCTGGAGCCAGTGTCTTTGCCGGCATGTGCCATTGATAAGCTTCCTGCTTGGTGCTTGCGCGGGTTGCCTTCAGTTTCACATTTGATTGTTTTGCCGCTGCCGCCAGCACCAGTGCCGGTTGGGTCGCCGCCTTGGCTTACGAAGCCAGGAATTACACGGTGGAACGTTACGCCGTTGTAGAAGCCTGAGTTTGCAAGCTCCTCAAAGTTTGCAGCAGTGTTGGGTGCTTCGTTCGGGAAAAGTTCGAATTCGATGATTTCGCCGTTTTCCATGTGGATGTGCCCTTTTTTTGCCATTCTAAAAACATCTCCTTTATAATTGGTTCATTTCCCAGTATATCGATTTTTGGGTTGGCTGTATAATCATTTGTCACATTACAGTGCTTTTAATGAACCACCTTCTATGACTAAAGACTGGCCCGTCAGGTAGGAGTTGGCAGCGGAAGCGAGAAAAACAATGACTTTGGCGAATTCCTCAGGATCGCCGTAGCGTCCGGCTGGAATATTCGCCTTGCTTTTTTCAATGATTTGTTCAATTGGAACGCCTTGTTTATCTGCCGCAATCCCATCCAATTCAGCTACGCGGTCTGTGCCGAACCGTCCGGGTCCAACAGTGTTGACCAGAATATTGTCTTTTGCGACTTCACGCGCCAGTGTCTTCGAAAAGCCGACCATTCCTGCACGGAAGGTATTGGATAGGATCAGGCCATCAATCACTTCTTTTGTCGAAGAAGAAGAGATATTGATGATGCGTCCGAACTGTTGTTTCTTCATATAAGGGAGTACGGTGCGGGAGGTGCGTATGTAGCTCAGCAGGTTTTGGTCAAACGCCTTATACCAGTCGGCATCTTCCACTGCATCAAATCCGCCGGCTTTCGGACCGCCCGTATTGTTGACCAACACGTCAATGCGGCCAAACTTATCGGCGACAAATTGGAATAGATTTTGGATATCTTGTTCTTTGGAGACGTCGCAAACATGGGAGAACACTTGCTGATTTCCGGAAGCCTCTTTTATTTCAACAGCAGTTTCGTCAAGTGCCTGTTGGCTTCGGCTTGAAATGATGACGGTAGCGCCTTCCTTGGCAAACTCGAGTGCCGTCGCTTTGCCCAATCCTTTACTTGAGGCCATAACCACTACTACTTTTTCATTGATTCCTAAATCCACTGTGATCATCCTTTCTTGTCTATCCATTCTTCAGTTTAAGGATAGCAGACAGATAATTCAAACTTTTATTTTTTATAAATTTCCGTCATAAGTCTAATGGCGTGAATCCGGGGTAAATATGATAGGATATAGATATTGATTAGATTAGGAGTGTTATAAATGGAAGAACGCGAAGTTTTTGATATTACAATTATTGGCGGCGGGCCCACTGGCCTGTTTGCTTCCTTTTACGGTGGTATGCGCAAGATGAAAGTTAAGATTTTGGACAGCCTTCCACAGCTTGGGGGCCAATTGACTGAGCTGTACCCGGATAAATTCATTTACGATGTAGGTGGATTTTCGAAAGTTCTGGCGAAAGATCTGGTAGGTAATTTGGTACAACAGGCGAAATACGGAGATCCTGAAATTTGTCTGGAAGAAACCGTTACAGCTGCAGAACGCAACGGAGACCATTTCGTGATTCAGACCGATAAAGGCCTGCATTACACGAAGGCTATCCTGCTGACGGCTGGCGTCGGTGCCTTCCAGCCGCGTAAACTTGCAGTCGAAAGTTGTGAGGTTTTCGAAGAAGGCAAGACGCTTCATTACGGCGTTAAAGATCTGGCTGTCTTCAGCGATAAGAAAGTAGTTGTTTTAGGCGGCGGTGATTCAGCTGTTGACTGGGCGATGATGCTCGAAAATGTGGCGTCCCATGTGACTTTGAGCCACCGCAGAGACAAGATGACTGCTCACGAGGCGAACATCGATGTCTTGATGGATTCGAAAGTGGAAGTGAAAAAGCCATACGGCGTTAAAGAACTGGTCGGCGAAAACGGACAGGTCAGCGAGCTTGTGCTGATTGACAAAGAAGGCAATGAAGAACGCCTTGATGTGGATCATGTTATCGTCAACTACGGTAATATTACATCGTTAGGTGCCATTAAAGAATGGGGTCTTGAGATGGATAAAAACTCGGTGATCGTCAATTCCAAAATGGAAACCAGCATTCCCGGCATTTATGCAGCAGGTGACATTGCAACGTATGAAGGCAAAGTCAAGCTGATCGCCGTAGGTTTCGGTGAAGCACCAACAGCCATCAATAACGCGAAATCTTATCTGGATCCAAAATCTAAAGTTCAGCCCTTGCACAGTACCAGCGTTTTTAAATAACTCAAAAAAAGATCCGGCACATGAAAATGTGCCGGATCTTTTTTTGTTATTTTAGTGTCTTCTATTCTTTTTTACCAGTGGATCATGGGAAGCCGCCTTGAGAAAGGAGACACCCATTAAAATAATGACGACGGAAAAAGGTCTAGTAAATAGAAGAAGCAGAAACAAAGCAGTTTGCTTCAAACCGCCAATCCGTCTAAGGAAAGGATAAGAAGTTAGTGCACTTCCTTTGGCTTTTATGGAAGTTGTCTGAAGAATTTTTAGTTTTATTACAGCTTGTAATAAAATGTGGATCCTTGTCATTAAATTGTTATGTTCTATCTGCCATTCTGTCATGTTCCTGAAATGTCGAGGTGTTATGATCATCCCTGTTAGTGAAAAGGAGGAATTTCAATTTATGAAAAAGCAAATCGTTACACTAACTGCTATCGCAGCTTTAAGTGTGGGAGCAGCAACTTCGGCTAGTGCTTCATCTTCGTATACAGTCCAATCAGGTGACACTCTTTGGGGAATTTCACAAGAAAAAAACGTATCAGTAGAAAGCTTAAAAGGATTAAACAGTTTATCCTCAGATTTGATCTTGCCTAACCAGGAACTAAAAGTCGATGGACAAGCAGCATCAGAAACGAAAGCGGACAACTCAACATATACAGTAAAATCAGGCGATACATTAGCTGAAATCGCCAGCGCACATGGTATTGCATTGGACAGCTTAATGAGCTGGAATGGCGTATCCGGATACCTTATTTATCCTGGTGAGCAGTTAGTTGTCAAAGGCGGCACAGCAGTGGCAGAAAAAGCACCAGCTAAAACTGCAGCAGCACCAGCACCAGCAAAATCAGCAGCACCGGCACCAACTCCAGCACCAGCAAGTGCTCCTGCAGAAAAAGCTCCTGCAGCAGCGTCAACACAGTCTGGTAAAACAATGACTGTATCTGCGACAGCTTACACAGCTTATTGCATAGGATGTTCAGGAACGACAGCAACAGGAATTGACCTTCGTTCAAATCCGAACCAAAAAGTTATCGCAGTTGATCCTTCAGTAATTCCACTGGGCTCTAAAGTTTGGGTTGAAGGATACGGAGAAGCAATCGCTGGTGATGTTGGCGGCGCAATCAAAGGCAATAAGATTGATGTCTTCATTCCATCACAAGATGCAGCTTTGGAATTTGGCCGCAAAAACATCACAATCAAAGTTCTAAACTAATATCATGATGCTACAAAGCCGAGGTGTTCACTCCCTTGGCTCTTTTTTATCTGTAAACAATTATATGGAGACGGTTTCTGAGATTTTTCAGAGACCGTCTTTTTTGTTTGAAAAATCATTGTCACAAATTTCTTCAAAATCCTGAATAAGAAATTGATAAAAGGGTATGGTATTAAATGTTCAGAATTTTCTTTTATTTAAATAAAGGGGGACAGTAAGATGGCGAAAAATGACAAGAACTTTTCTCGGCGAGACTTTTTGAAAACTTCAGGGATTGCTACGGGTGCATTGATTGGGGGCGGGATTATTGGAGGCTTGATCGGTGCCAATACAAATCAGCAGGATACGGCATCATCCCCTCCTGGAACTCCTCAGGAATCGTTGGGATCTCCCGGTGGAGTCAGGGGACTGGTCTTCTTTAAGAACAATGCAGAATTTGAAATTTTAAACCAGGCCACTGAACGGATTTTTCCCGAGGATGATTTAGGTCCTGGAGCCATTGGATTAGGAGTAGGCTATTTTATCGATCAGCAGCTGTCCGGCAGCTATGGTGAAAATTCAAAAGAATACATGCAGCCACCTTTTTATGAAGGGGGGATTACACAGGGCTACCAAAGCCGGTTAAAAAGAAATGAAATGTTCCGCCAGGGCATCCAGCTGATGCAGCAGGAAGCTCAAAGCCGTTTCAACGCTAACTTTGTTGATTTGGAAGGTGAGCAGATGGATGAAATCCTGACAGCTTTCCAGGAAGATGAAATCCAGATGAAGGGCACAACCTCGCTGTTCTTTTTCCGGCTTTTAAGGCAGGCGACTTTAGAAGGGGCTTATGCAGATCCGATTTATGGCGGCAACCATAATATGGAGGGATGGCGAATGAAAAACTTCCCAGGCCATCAAACTGCCTATATCAATGAAATCGACAGTGAAGACTTTGTGGACATCGAACCTCAATCTCTGGGTATGGAACATTAAGTGAAAAAGGGGGAACTTATATGGTGACAACTTTGGACAGCGTTGATGTAGTAACGGTAGGTGTTGGATGGACAGGTGGAATCATCGCCGCTGAATGTGCGAAAGAAGGACTTAAAGTTGTGGGGTTGGAACGAGGCCGCGAACGTGGCACTGAGGATTTCAGTATTGTGCACGATGAATACCGCTATGCAATCCGCTATGAATTGATGCAGGATTTATCGAAAGAAACCATTACTTTCCGCAACAATCGGCAGCAGCGTGCATTGCCGATGCGCCAGCTGGGATCTTTCCTATTGGGTGAAGGATTGGGTGGATCAGGAACACACTGGAACGGTCAGACTTGGCGCTTTCTTCCCTATGATTTCCAGATTAAAACCATGACGGATGAAAAGTATGGAGCCAATAAACTGCCGGCTGAGTACACCATTCAGGATTGGGGAATCACTTACGACGAATTGGAACCGTATTTCGATCGATTTGAAAAGACAGCTGGTATTTCGGGAGAGGACATCAACCCGTTTTGGGGCCAGCGTTCAAGTCCCTACCCCACGCCGCCAATGAAGAAAACACCGATTTTGCAGCGGTTTGAAACAGCAACTTCTAACCTGGGACTGTCACCATTCATGTTGCCATCCGCCAACTTGTCAGAAGCCTATGAAAATCCGGATGGTCAGCAAATCAATGCATGCCAATATTGTGGGTTCTGTGAGCGCTTCGGCTGTGAGTATGGAGCGAAAACCTCCCCGGAAATTACGGTGGTCCCCGCAGCCAGAGAAACAGGCAATTATGAGATCAAGTTTAATGCCAACGTGGTCGAAGTCATGAAGGAAGGCGATCGTGTCACAGGAGTCCGCTACTACGATACACAGACTTTTGAGGAATTTATCCAACCGGCAAATGTCGTTGTTCTGACGAGTTATGTCCTGAACAATGCCAAACTGCTGATGGTGTCCGAAATTGGCCAGCAATACGATCCGGAATCAGGGCAGGGAACACTGGGTAAAAACTACGCCTACCAGATTTTGCCGGGAGCATCTGGTTTCTTTGAGGAACAGATGAACACCTTTATGGGTGCTGGAGCTCTTGGAATGTCTGTAGATGATTTTAATGGAGACGCTTTTGACCATGGTGATATGGATTTCATACATGGTGCCAGTTTATCCATGACCCAAACCGGATCCCGGCCGATTCTCCACAATCCGATTCCACCGGACACCCCTTCTTGGGGAGCAGACTTTAAACGTGCTTCAATTGAAAACTATACAAGAACGTTGGGCGTCGGAGGCCAGGGAGCTTCCATGCCGCACCGGGAGAATTTTATGGCGCTCGATGGCACTTATAAAGACATTTACGGTGTTCCGCTGCTGCAGCTGACTTATAACTTTACTGACCAGGACCGTGCTCTCCATAGCTACATCACAGAAAAAGCGGCTGAAATCATGCAAGAGATGGGTGCAAAAACGGTTGTGGCAGGCAATCCGATTTCAGATTATGACATCGTTCCCTATCAGACTACCCACAACACGGGAGGGACCATTATGGGTGCGGATCCCGCAACGAGTGTAGTCAACAACTTCCTGCAGCATTGGGATGCTGAAAATCTATTTGTTGTAGGAGCAGGCAACTTTGCCCACAACGGTGGTTACAATCCGACCGGCACTGTAGGAGCACTGGCTTATCGCTGTGCTGAGGGAGTTATCCGTTACAGTCGTGAAGGCGGATCACTTGTTTAACAAAGGAGGAAAAATCATATGGGTGGATTAGCTTCAATTGGTGTGCCAGGACTGATTATCATTTTGGTGATTGTCTTGATTATATTTGGACCGAAAAAGTTGCCGGAAATCGGCGGAGCGGTCGGAAAAACATTTTCTGAATTTAAACGTTCGACCAAGGGTCTGATGGATGATGATGACGAGGAGACAGTGAAAAAAGAAACCGTGGAAGAAAAGGACCTCAAAAAATCTGAGAAACTATGAAGGTGGTTAGATGGATCCGTATGGAAACAGAAACTTAACAAGTCCGTTGCGTAAAAAAGCGGTACAGCCAGAAAAGCCTGCGGAAGAGGTTCCAGAAAAAGTACCGGAACCTCCTATTCAAGAACCGGAGCCGCCGGTAGAGGAACCGGCTATACAAGTGGAAACCTTAGTCGACCATTTAGGAGATTTGCGTAAACAGCTCATTAAAAGTGCGCTTGTTTTCCTCTTCTTCCTGCTGGTTGTGTTCTCAACTTTAAACTTTTGGTTCCCTTACATCGTCAAAGGCAATAACCTGATTATTTTAGGTCCTTTAGAGGTCATTAAATTCTATACTTCCATATCCGCAACGCTGGCTTTGGGACTGTCTTTGCCATTTTTGATTCATTTCATTTGGCAGTTCGTGAAGCCGGGTCTTGAAGAAAAAGAAGCACGGTTTTTAGGGCTTTATTCGCCGGTTATGTTTCTGCTGTTTGTTTTGGGGATTGCTTTCGGTTATTTTATCGTCAACCCATTAAGCTTTCAATTTCTGATCGGCATGGGGATGGCAAACTTTGATGTGATGATTTCCGCAAATGAATACATCCATTTTTTGATTATGACGACAGTTCCGCTCGGTTTGCTTTTTGAAATGCCGATTATCGCCTTATTTTTATCGTCTATTGGCGTTTTGACATCGGTTTCAATGAAAAAGGTCAGAAAATGGTCCTATCTTGTGCTGGCCATTGTTTCGGCCTTGATCACCCCTCCGGACTTCTTGAGTCAGCTGCTGGTCCTCGTTCCGATGGCAGGCCTCTATGAAGCCAGCATTTTCATTATCAAGAAGACGGAAGACAGGAAATCGGCAATTGAAGATCCACTTTTATAAACGATAAAGACTGTGTATCACAGCAGCCTTTATCGTTTATTTATTGAAAGAAAATTCTGATATTTTATGGTATTCGAATCACAACTGCTATAGACTGGAGGAGCAAGCACTTGTCAGAAAATCCATAAGTGGAAAATAGTTATCCATAATGAGGAGGATGCGACATGGCAGTAGAAATCAAAGAAATTACAGACCTAAAGCAAGTGGATGTTTCAAAGCTGGTGGAAGAAAGTGAAGCAGAGGGTTATCGTTTTCTGAGAAGGCTCGTCGATCAGTATGAAGATGGCAGCAATACGTTCAATAAAACAGGTGAAGTGTTGTATGGAGTCTGGGACCACCACAATCACCTGGTGGCAATTGGCGGCTTGAACCGTGATCCGTATTCTACTAAAGAAGGTATTGGCAGGCTTCGGAGATTTTATATTTCTGCAAGTGCGCGTAGACAGGGAATCGGCACAAAGTTATTGCAGCAGCTCCTTAAAGATGCGCATGGGCATTTTCGCGAACTCGTTGTCCGAACGGATTCTTCTGCGGCGGATGCCTTCTACAGGGCAAATGGTTTTTCGGGGGATCTCGGTCTGCCAGACGCCACTCACGGCATTGTGCTGGAACAGGAACACAGAAAAAGGGCTGAGTAGAACCTCGGTGAAACGGCTTGCTCCGGTAAGCCGTTTTGTCTTGTCCAGAATTATTTGCGTGTAAGCTTCCCCGGTTTATTAAAATATGTGGTAACGTAAAAAGAGCTGGCAGTGTGAGGTCTGAAAAAAGAAAAAGACTGCTACATCGAAAAATAGGCTATAGGAGAGATTACATGGAAATGTCGAACTGGAAAGGCGCAGCAGGCGTGTGCGTCAATGGAAAAAACGAAGTGTTGCTGGTATTGCAGGGTGTTCCTGGTGAGGATAAGAAATGGACGGTGCCAGCGGGTGGTCTTGAAGAAGGTGAGACTGCCGAACAATGCTGTGGGCGGGAATTCTTCGAAGAAACTGGCTTGACGGTCAGGGTTCTGGAGAGGTTGAATACCCGTACCGGTGAATATGAGGACTCGGCAGTATCGTTCGAAGTTACCTATTTTAGAGTGGAAATGACTGGCGGCGAACTTGTTTTACAGGAAGGCGACGAGTGGATTGCGGATGTGGCTTGGAAATCGATTTCTGAACTAGGGGAACTGGAACTGGCTTATCCGGATGATGCGGAGTTGATTAGATCATTAGCGGTTCATTAATCAAAATAGACTCTTTGGATTATAAAGGAACAAAACGGGTAATTACGGTAATAACAGCAATCCAAGGAGGGGTTTTGGATGAAGAAAAACCGTGAAAATAAAGAAGGCGAAAAACTGATTCCTGAGATAGAACCACGCCGTAATATGCCACCAGAAAAGGGCGTGGATCCTATGCCTGACAGAGATTTGGAATACGAGGAAAACTCGAACCAAAAATACCGGGACAACACTCAGCAAAAAGAGTAGGCAAGCCAGGTACTGGCTTGCTTTTTGCATCCTAGAGCGATCGAAAGGGGGCTGGATAATGCCGCAACATACATTTAGGCACACTGTTTGGCATGAAGAGGACAGTGCCGAAGAATATAGCTTCCGCAAATACCTTCCCAAAAATGAAAAGATGTATAATTGGGCCGATAAATCAAAAAATCCATCAGTCAATATTCTCCATACCTATACTGTCACACGTGGCAAGGAGTCGTTATGGGGGTCGTTGATTTACAGGCAAAGCGCCAAATCCCAAGGCTCCCGCGAGGTCTTTCATTTCTATTTGTCCCGCGATGTATTTGTCACCAATAAAATTGATTTTGAAAAAGATGCGGATTTAGAAAAAGAAGAAATTCTACACCAAATGGAAAGTGCCGCTTCTTCTATAGAAGTAATGATGATTATCCTTGGTGAAATGGTGGCTTCCATATTACATAAAATAGACAGTTTTGAAGAACGTCTCCATGATTTGCTGTGGGCGATCAAAGAGAAGAACAATAAGAAGACTTTAGGAGAAATCGAAAACATCCGCCATGAGATTCTCTTATGGAAGCATCTGATTATGGGGTTTCAGGAAATCAAAATGGCGATTGAAGAAACTTTCGGGAAACGTGTGATGGAGGAAACAGAGTATCATCGAACTGCCACTCGTATTGAACGCTGCGTCATGCTTGTCAATTCATATGAAGACGAAGTCAACAACATGGTCGATATTGAAAATGTAGTAGCAAATTATCGCGGCAATGAAATCATGAAAACCTTAACAGTTCTGACTACTTTGTTCACACCAATTATGGCATGGGGAGCCCTTTGGGGAATGAATTTTGAAAACATGCCTGAATTGAATTGGCAGTTGGGCTATATTGGGGCCTTGCTGGTGATTCTGGGTTCAACTTTTGTCCTCTACCTTTATTTAAAACGAAAGGGATGGATGGGTGATATCCTGCAATCCATTGGCAGAAGCAAAATTGAAAAAGAGTAGACAACAGCAGGAATCTTTGGGATTCCCGCTGTTGTCTACTTCGCTTTGTCATTTTCAAGTTCCTGCAGCAGTTCAGTATAGCGATGCAGATCCTGGTCTCCGTACTTTTCTACGTAGTTTGTAATGGTGTCTTTTAACCCTCTTCGCTGGCGTTCTACTGCCACTAATTTTTCTTTCATCGACTGCCGTCTCCATAGCTCCGCGTCCTGGACACCTTCCATTTTTTCAAGCATGTCAATTTCCGCCAGCAGAACCAATGCTTCGGTCTTTTTGTCTTCGTACTTTTTCAACGCTTTCTCTACTTTTCGGGTATCGTTATCAAAAGCCAACTTTGAATACATGGACATTTTCTATTCCCCCTTTCTGCTGAAATGCTGTTACTTTAATGTTTCCCGATTCTAAGGAATTTATACCTACTTTTTAGAGAGCGGCAATAAAAAAGAATATTCCGTTAAAATATTGACGTAAATCAGCAGGAATTGTATGATATGAAATATACATAAAGGAGGTGGGTAAGATGAATCAAACTGGTAAGCGCATGACAGAATGTCAGCAATATCTCTACATTCTTCATGGCGTCACTTTCACTGCAGGAGCCGAACGGGAAAAGTCTGTCCTTTTTCAGCCAACTGCATCGAGTGAAAATTACCAGTAAGAGACATCTGCCTGCAAACGAATTTTAGCAAAGGCATGCCTCCCTGGCGTGCCTTTTTTGCTGTGCATGAGTCTCTTCAAGGGAGAGGAAGAGAATCATGATCATTAGCCAATTTCAACAAACTATGTGCCATTTTGCGAGTCAAAAATTATTCAATCATATAAAAGGAGAAGTGATGCAGGGCCAGCGCATCGGTCTTGTCGGAAGAAACGGGGAGGGAAAAACCACTTTATTGAACGTTCTGGCTGGTACTTTACAGCCCACAGAGGGAATTGTGACGTGGAAAAAAGACTGCAGTATCGGTTTGCTGGAACAGTCGCCTGATGAACAGGAAGAACGGACTGTTGAGCAATTGATGATCGCGGTATTTTCGGAAATGACTTTCCTCCAGCAACAGCTGACAGGGATGGAATATCAAATGGAAAATGCTTTTCCAGAGGAGTTGGACCAGCTGCTGCTGCGCTATGGTGTGCTGCAGGATGATTTTATTCAGCGGGGAAAAAACGAAAATAGGGCTGGCCAAATTGCTTTTGCTAATACCGGATTTGTTGTTGCTGGATGAACCGACCAATCACTTGGATCTGGAAGCTATAGAATGGTTAGGCACATTTATCAACCATTACAAAGGGACGATCGTCCTTGTTTCGCACGACCATTATTTTCTGGATGAAACCGTTAGGCACATTTGGGAGCTGGACCAAGGGAACTTGATTCAATACGCCGGCAATTATTCGAGCTATGTCAAAGAACGGGAAGTCCGTCTGCTGATTGAATTCCAACAATACCAGGACCAGCAGAAGAAAATTCAAAAGATGAAAGAAACCATTAAGCGTTTGAAGGAATGGGCCAACCGTGCCAATCCGCCAAACGCAGGAATGCATCGGCAGGCGAAAAGCGTGGAAAAAGCGCTACACCGCATCGAAATTCTCGACCGTCTGCTAGTAACAAAAAAACAGATGGCGCTGGACTTTAAAATCGATGGGCGCAGCGGAAAAGACGTCATTTTCCTGGATGGAGTCTGGAAGGGATTCGGGAATCGGATTTTATTCCATGACGTCTCGATGCATATCCGTTACGGGGAGCGGGCGGCAATTGTAGGGGCCAATGGGACAGGGAAAACAACTCTGCTCAATATGATATTGGGCAATGAGGAGGCTGATTCAGGTAGAGTAAAGCTGGGCAGTGGCTTGTCCATCGGTTATCTGTCCCAGCACGCGGTGGAGGTGGACAATGACAGAACCATCATTGAAGAATTCCGCGATGCTGTTGCCGTTTCCGAATATGATGCACGCCCAATGCTGGCGAAGTTCCTGTTTTTCGGCAATATGGTTTTTCAGCCGGTTCGGCAGCTCAGCGGCGGCGAACAGATGAGGCTCCGCATGGCTCAATTAATGCACCAAAACCACAATCTACTGATTTTGGATGAGCCCACCAACCACCTCGATCTGGAAGCGAAAGAAGTGATGGAAGATGCCTTAAGCGAATTTTCCGGTACCATCATTGTGGTTTCACATGACCGTTATTTCCTCGATAAGCTGTTTCCAGTGACGTACTGGCTAAGAAATCACACAGTCGAACGGTTCGATGGAAACTATTCAGCTGCCCGGGAAAAGTGATGGCAGCTGCGAAATAAAGTTTTCGAAACAACGGTTAATTTGGTGTTGCTGTGGCATAATAGATGAACACAAGCAAGTGGAAATCAAGAGATAAGGTGGTAACAAATGCCAGCGATAGGAAAGATCCCCGAAAATATATTTTTACTGAACGCCCTGGATGTTATCGGGGAAACCATCATCATTGCGGATAGTTCCCATACCATCAGATGGATGAATTCCGAAGCCTGCCGATTAATGAGTGAAATTGCCCCTTTGTACGGCATGCCGGATTGCGAAGCGATGATCGGGATGAACATGGACGATTTTCATGAACGTCCGCAGCACCAGAAGCAAGTTATGCAGAAACTAACCGGAGTTCACCGGACGCGCATTACGATCCGAGACCAGGTAATGACAGATATTGTCGTCACACCAATTATGGACAGCAAAAACAATGAACCTGAGGGTTATATCGTCATGCTGATGGATGTCACGATGCAAGCTGAAGAGCAAAAGCGCAGTGCGCAATTGATCAAGGAATTGTCGATTCCCATTTTGAACATTTGGGACAAGACGATTGCCTTGCCATTGATCGGAGATTTTGACAGAAACCGGACAGATCAATTGATCGCTACAGTTTTGATGGAATGCTCAGAGAAAAAAATCGAATACGTCCTGATCGACTTAAGTGGCATCAAAGAGTTTGAAGACCAGGTTCGCTATCAGATTCAAATGATGACCGACACGTTGAACTTGATAGGAGCCACCTGCATTCTCGTCGGCATTAGCCCAAAACTGGCCATGTCGATTGTCCAATTGGACAACAAGACTCCAATATTCAGTACAGCCCACGAAGGATTAAAATACATCATGCAATTGCAGGCAAAATAAAATAAGAGCTTATCCAGTAAATTGGATAAGCTCTTATTTGTTTTAGGAAATTATGATTCGAGTAACTTGTGAGGCTGTCTACGCTTTTCGATGTCCAGACTCCAGCGCCCAGCTCTTCGGGATGTAAGCCACTCTGGCTGTGCGGCTGAAAACATGCCGCTTCGCCAAATCGTCTTACACCTGTCAGAGCTAAACGGGCGCTTACGCTTTTCTTGTTTCAGTTGGTTCTATCCATATCTGCGACCAGTTTTGGATTTCGTCCATGACCGGTTTTAAGGAAGTCCCTTTTTCGGTCAATGCGTATTCAATCCGTACGGGTGTTTCCGGGTAGACTGTACGTGTAACAAGCCCTTCGGCTTCCAGATTTTTCAGGCGTTCAGATAGAAGCCGGCCGCTGATTCCGATAACTTCCGTTAAATGACTGAAGCGCTGAGGGCCGGATAATAATTGGTAAATAATCAACCCTGTCCAGCGTTGGCTGAGCAGAGAAATAGCTGTTTCAAAACGGGGGCAAATGACGGAAGTATCCATACTCCTCACTCCTTTTCTATTATGATAGCATAAATATCAGGTGCTTTAAAGGAATTAAGTTACTTGACAGAGTTTAGTATTTTAAATATAATCTGTTACATTAAGTAACTGATGGAAAAGGGGAATGTAGATGAATTTTCATGAAAAACCTATCACTTATGTAGGTGAAGTAGGATTAAAAGTAATGAATATCGATAAAATGAAACGATTTTACCATGAAACTATTGGGCTTGAAGTGATTTCAGAAGAACAACATAGTGTAGAGTTGGGTGTTGCGGGCAAGGTCTTGCTTAAGCTCGAAGCAATAGCAGGAATCATACCAAAACAAGGTCTTTATGCAGGACTGTATCATTTTGCCATTTTATTGCCGGCCAGAGCAGATTTAGGGAGAATTCTTGTTCATCTTCATCAGAAGGGAATCCAGTTGGGTTCTTCGGATCACCTTGTCAGTGAAGCATTGTACCTATCGGATCCGGAAGGCAATGGCATTGAAATTTATCGTGACCGTGAACCGCAGCAATGGAACTGGAGCAATAATGAAGTTTCAATGGCAGTAGATCCGATTGATGCCCAAGGATTGGTGGAAGCGGCTCAGAACTCATCTGAACCATGGCAAGGAATGCCCCCTGCTACAGTGATGGGACATATCCACTTGCATGTATCAAACTTAACGGAGGCCAAAGATTTTTATGTAGATGGACTTGGATTTGAAGTTGTTGCGAGCATGGGTGGTCAGGCATTATTCCTTGCTGACCAGAAATACCATCACCATATCGGAATGAATGTATGGAATGGCACTGGTATACCAGCATTGCCTGAAAAAACAGCTGGCCTGCATTACTACACCTTGATTATGGAAAGAGAGAAACGCAATGAACTGGAAAATAAGCTGTGTTCGATGGGCACTGAGATTACAAAACAGGATAATTACTGGGAAGTGAAAGATCCTTCAGGCAACCTGGTTCGCTTATTTGTTGAATAATACGAAAAAGCCGGCTCATCATTCGAGTCGGCTTTTATCATTCCAGGGAGGCTCTGTCACAGCTGTTGTCAATCGCCATAAAAGCTGTAGTTGTGAAAGCTGCCTGTTCAGGAATCTCAGAGGTCACCTGATTTTGTGGCAGTATTTCCGGTAGGTCATTCTGGCGTGTTTCGATATATGCGTACATTCTTTCCTGGCTGACCGCCTTTTCTAAAGGGTTGCCAGAAAAAGATAACAGTATTAATCCACATGCTCCAACAATTAAAGTGATGCCCAAAAGTGAAAGGAATCCCTTCATAGTAAATCCCGCCTTATTGTGTTTTTCTTACTATAAGGAACGATGCATCACGTAAGAAAGTTCCCTGTTGCCGTATATTGATGTTTACGGGATACTTGGACTACAGCAAAATGCAATCAATTCGAAGACAGGGGGGCTTTACATGTTTTCATTGGAAACTGGAATTTGTCAATTGTTCAAAATCGATTATCCAATTATCCAGGCTGGTATGGCAGGGGGGCCAACGACAGTCGAACTGGTCACTGAAGTGAGTAATGCCGGAGGTCTTGGCACCTTGGGAGCTGCGTATATGACACCAGAAGCATTGCGCCAGGCAATCAAGGAAATTCAGTCAACAACCCAAAAGCCGTTTGGCGTTAATATTTTCGCAGCACCGGTGGAAGATGATTTTAGCCGCTTGGCAGAAGTGCAAAAGGCATTAAGCCCTTTTCGCTCGCAACTGGAGATCCAGGAGATTCAATCTTCCTATCAATCACCTGATTGGAGCGAAGAACAGTTTAATATCTGTATTGAAGAAGGTGTGCCAATCATCAGTACGGCGTTTGGCTGTTTACTAGCCGGGCAGATGAAAGCGGCCAAAGAACGGCAAATCAAAATCATTGCAATGGTTACGACGGTCGCTGAAGCAAAGCAGGCGGAAGCTTCCGGAGCAGATGTCATTGTGGCTCAGGGAAGTGAAGCAGGAGGGCATCGCAGCAGTTTTTCGCTTGATCGTCACCCGGCAGGTGCACAGATTGGAACCTTGTCATTGGTTCCCCAGGTAGTGGATGCTGTTGACATTCCAGTCATTGCGGCAGGCGGTATTGTAGATGCACGAGGGCTGGTCGCTTCGCTTGCTCTCGGGGCGCAAGGTGTGCAAATCGGCACCTGTTTTGTCGGCTCTAAAGAATCCGGAGCGCATCGAGCATATAAGCAAGCAATATTTAACAGTGATGAAGAAAGCACGGTCGTCACAAAAAGTTTTTCCGGTCGTCCGGCACGCGGCATTAAAAACCGCTTTATTGAGGGGTTTGAACAAACCGGCATTGCTCCATTGCCATTTCCTTCTCAAAATACCATCACTAAAGACATTCGGGCAGCGGCTGCAAAAGCCGATGATCCTGAGTTCATGTCGTTATGGGCTGGGCAATCCACACGGAGCCTGACAGAAGAAGTAGCTGCTGCTGAAATTGTCCGGACTATCATAGAAGAGGCAAAAGTGATGCTAAGCTAATTTTGCTTGTGGGCTGAAATGAGCAAAGTGAAACTCGAGTTTCCATTTCGCACATGCTATACTGGTTAAAGTGATTTTTAAAACAAGGAGATTAGACGAATGGAATGGAAGAACATATACCGCGGCATCCTAATGGGCATCAGTGATTTGATCCCGGGAGTCAGTGGAGGGACGATTGCATTTATTTTAGGGATTTATGATCGCTTATTAGAGTCTATCAGTGGCTTTTTCAGCCGGGATTGGAAAAAACATCTTGGATTCTTGGTGCCGCTCGGTCTTGGCGTCGTCATTACACTGCTGCTATTCAGTCGGGTCATCGAATACTTGTTGGAGCAGCATTATGAAGCGACCCAGTTTTTCTTCATGGGGCTGATCATCGGCGTCGTTCCGTACATCATGAAACAGGCGGAAGTCAAAAAGAATTTTACTCCACGCCATTTGATTATCCTGGTGGTTATTGGAGCGGCATTGGCAGTTACTGCTTTTATTCCGACTGAAGAAGATTTAGCGCCGATCACCTCACTTACTATGCCTGTATTCTTTTTACTGTTTTTCTCTGGGTGGCTAGCCAGTATGGCGATGTTATTGCCAGGAATCAGCGGTTCCTTTATCCTGCTGTTATTGGGCGTCTATTCGACCGCTATCAATGCCCTATCCACGTTGAACATTCCAGTTGCCTTGGCTATCGGCGCCGGGGTTATCGTTGGGTTCATTGTCAGCAGCAAGGTAATCCGGTACTTATTGGAGCACTTTACCTATGTCACGTACGCAGCGATTATCGGTCTGATTATAGGGTCTCTGTTTGTGGTATTCCCTGGGTTTTCGGGTGATTCAGCTACATTCATCACCAGCCTGTTGACGTTTGCTCTGGGTCTAGTATTTACTTTGCTTTTCAGCTCACCTAAAAAGACCGCCATTACAGAAGAGTTTTAATTGGATAAAAGAGGGGCCATCATTTTATGATGGCCCCTCTTTTTGAGTTAATGAATGCTTCTGCTTTTCTTCGTCCAGACTCCGGCAGCCAGCCCCTAGAGCCGCTGGAAGCCTTACCGGCAATGGAAAAGACGCCATTACAGACAAGGCTTCCGGCGCTTGTGGGGGCTTAGCGGCAGCTTCCGATTTTTTGGGTGTCCAGCTCCAGCGCCCAGTTCTTTGGGTCATAAGTCAACCCAGCTGTGCGGCAAAGAGCGCCGCTTCACCGGTCTGCCTTATGCCCGTCAGAGCTCCACGGGCGCTTCCGCTTTTCTTGGTCTAGCACCAGCTGCCAGATTCTAGGGTCATAATCCACTCTGGCTATGCGGCTGAAGAAACACCGCTACGCCAAAGCGTCTTATGCCCGTCGAATCTACACGGCAGCTTCTGCTTTTCTTGGTCAAAGGCTTTTTGCTTTGTGGATGATCTGTTTGCGATTAAACTGTAGGGTAAGAGGTGATGTTTGTGCGGAAACTGTTTTGGTTGATGATTCTGTTGCTGGCCGTTTTTTTTGCGCGCCCGATTTGGGAAGAACCGGTTGGTGAATATGTCGATTTAAGTTTCTTGGATTCGGTCGATCGCACAATTGAAAAAATCACCGAAGATCCGGAAGTGTCACAAGCGTTTGATGGAGCCTGGGATTTCACCTCGCGTGTGAGTACTGAATTGCGGTCGATGATCGCTTCCAGCTCGCTTGAAATGCCGGAGGCTGTGGCGAAACCGGAACTGGCGGAACCGGACTCCTTGTTTGCTGTCCATAATGTGACGCTTGGTATGGACAAGGACGAAGCGCAGGGAAAAGTCGGTATGCCGCTTCGTTTGATGCGGAATGAGTACGGCACTGACTGGCATAGCTATCATCAGGATTATCAGAACTATGTGCTTTTGTCCTATGATGAGGATGGGAAAGTGAACGGAATGTTCACCAATCAGGATTTGATTTCCTCTGCGGAAGGAATAACAATAGATTCCACTAAATCTGAAGTCCGTTCGTTGCTTGGAGTTCCGCTGAAAAGTCTTCAAAAAGGGAATATCCAATATATACTGGATGCCGGTGAAGAATACGATGTATTTAAAACCGAAAATACTTACACGACCGTTTTTTATGATATCCACGAAGAAGATACAGTGACAGCCGTGCAAGTGATCCATGAAGAGTTGGAGAAGGCGCGTCCTGGAATATACGCAGAAGCGAACGCAGAATTGAAGGAAGGCTATGAATACTTGCTTTTTGAATTAACGAATTCAGCCCGTATTCAACGCGATTTGCCTTTGTTGAAGTGGGACGAGCAGACAAAATTGACAGCCCGAAAGCACAGTGATGACATGGCAGAAAATCAGTATTTCAGCCACACTAACCTTGCGGGGCAATCACCATTTGATCGGATGAATGAAGACGGCATCGAGTTCTATGTGGCCGGTGAAAATCTGGCATATGGCCAGTACAGCAGCATTTTTGCTCATGAAGGTTTGATGAATTCCATGGGGCACCGTGAAAACATCGTCAAACCAGAGTTTGGATTTTTAGGAATAGGCACAGCGTTCAATGCAGAGAATCAACCGTATTACACGGCTAATTTTTTTAATCGGTAGAAAAAAGGCAGGCTGCCAATGAAAATTGGCAGCCTGCTTTTTTTAGAGCTTAAGAAAATATGCATAGTAGCTTTCCTATTATTGTCCAGACTCCTGCGCTTTTCTTAATTCAATACAATCCATGCCAAAACGACGAGCGGACCGACGATAAAGCAGTAAATGGCAAAATACTTCAATTGGCCTTTTGCCATAATGTTCATAAACCATTTCAAAGAAAAGTAAGAAGCGACAAGAGATCCCAGAAACGCCATGATGTAAGGAACTGCCATAGAAGCCAGGTTATCATCATTGACAATATCAGTGACGCTTAGGACAGCACCACCCAGGCTGATTGGGATAAACAGCAGGAAAGAGAAGCGCAAGGCAGTTTCCTGATTGATGTTCCGTGCCATAGCCGCAACAATTGTAGCACCGCTTCGGCTGATTCCTGGAATAAGTGCCACTGCCTGGGCACCGCCGATGATGACGGCGTCCTTCATTGTCATATTGCCATCTTTTCGCTGTCCGCGTGTATTGCGGATCCACCAGAGGCCGAAACCCGTCACAATTAAAGTCAAACCGACTGTGACAATGGTCGAAAGACTCTCATCAATAGCATCCTGAAACAAGAGACCAATAACGGCAGCGGGGATTGTCGCGACTACCAGATAAACAACGAACATGAAATCCCGCTTTGTTTCAGCATTTTTAACTGTAAAATATTTTAAACCGTTAACGACAAGACGCTTTATATCGTCGCGATAAATAATCAGTACCGCAATCAGTGAAGCGCTGTTGACGAGCAAAGCAAAAGTTGAAACACTTCCTTCAATCTGTACATCCAGGAAATACTGGGCGATCAACAAATGTCCGCTTGATGAGATGGGAATCGGTTCAGTAAGTCCTTGGAATAGGCCGAGAAGCAAAAATTTAATCGTAAGCCATAATTGATCCATTAACATAAATCCTCCATTGCTCGTTCACTTATTTGAGTTGTCAATGTTGTCATTTTCCGCGATAACTTCCAAACAACATAAAAAATATAATACCATACTTTCATGATAAACTGGGTATACTATTGAAAGAAAGGAAGTGTAACGCTTGACGAGCAAGCTTTGGTTTCAAGTGGGAGTAGGAATTATTCTAGCTTTAGTCATTATTCGATTATTTATTGAGGTACAAGGAATTTTTGATCCCCTATTCATTATCGCTGGAACAATTTTTGTTCCTTTGCTATTGGGAGGTGTCTTGTTTTATCTGACAAGACCGATCCTGAACTTTTTAATTAAGAAAAGATTTCCGAAGTGGAGTGCTGTCCTTACGGTTCTCCTGGCGATTGTTTTAGTGTTCTACTTGTTTTATGTCATGATCGGGCCGATTGTTACAGACCAAATCAACGCACTGGTAAATAATGGACCTGAAATCATTCAAAGTGTGGAGGAATATGGTCAATACATATTTGACCAGCGTGATCGGCTTCCAGATTCAATTGAAGAGCAGCTGAATGATATGACTGGACAAATTGGTGACAGCCTTGGCGATGTCGGGGGATGGGTTCTTTCGTTTATTACCAGCTTTATCTCTGGTGTTATAACATTGGTGTTAGTGCCTTTTTTCCTGGTCTACTTATTGGTCGACCATAAGAAATTTGTTCCGTTTATTTCCGGTTTCTTTTCCGGTGAGCGGAAAAGATGGATCCGCAAGACCTTGCATGATATCGATGAAACGCTGCAGGCGTATATCCAGGGACAACTGTTTGTCAGTTTCCTGGTAGGGCTTATGCTGCTGATCGGCTACCTGATCATCGGACTGGATTATGCTTTGTTGTTGGCGTTAATCGGTATGGCCACCAACGTCATTCCGTTTTTGGGGCCTTACATCGCAGTCATTCCAGCGATTATCATTGCACTTGTGCAGGATCCGATTATGGCGGTGTATGTAGCCATCATTATGCTCGTTGCACAGCAGATTGAAAGTAATTTCATCACCCCGAATGTTATGGGCAAATCACTTGATGTTCATCCATTGACGGTCATTACCTTGATCCTGGCGGCTGGAAATATCGCCGGCCTATGGGGGATCATTTTAGCGATTCCTGTATATGCCGTTATTAAGACCATCACGAAAAATGTTTATGCAAGACGAACTGAAATCCGCGATACAGCTACGCGTGATATCGAATAAACCTAACCTGTGAACTCTTGTTCACAGGTTTTTTTATAGAAAGACGGTTCTTTCTTGACCGTAGGAGGTTTACCCCCTAAACTATTAATATTGGTTGAGGGGGTAGACTACTATGGATGCACGAATACAAGAGGCGGTGGATCTTTTTCAAGAGGTAATGATTTACGGAACTGAGCGGGTTATCAAATCCGTTGATCATCCTCTATGGAAAGAGTATTCACCTGAACAAATTCAACTGCTGAAGCTGATCAGCAAGGAAAAACAGATTACTTCAGCAAGATTGGCTGTCATGCAAGCCGTACATAAAAGTGCGATTTCCAGCCGCATAAAAAAGTTGTTGCAAAAAGAAGTAATTCAAGTTGTCCAGACTACAGACCGACGGGAAAAATTGCTGGAACTCACGGATAAAGGCCAGGCGATTTTAGTGGAACTGGATAAGGTGTTGACGGATTACATCGAGAAGCTAATGTCCGAAAATATTGCAGATGAAGAAATAGACCAATTTCTGACGATTTTCCGAAAGCTGAAAACGATTATAAAAATGGATGGAGTGTAACACATGCACAGTGTATTGAAATTCAAATGGCCGATTGCCATTGGCTTGATTGTATTGACGATCGTGTTATTCTTACTGGCACCTAATTTAACAGAGCAGGCAGAACAGGCGGGGTCGTTTCAGTTGTCTGATGAAGCTTCTTCGCAAATCGCTTCAAGCATTCTGAAAGATGCTGATGCCGCAGAACAAACCATATCTCTCGTCATACCATTGGAAAGTGAAATGACGGATTCAATACGGGAAACACTCGAACAGATGGTAACGGACATCGAAGCATTGGGTGATCCGGTGACGAGTGTATTAAATCCAGTCGAAAGTGAAGAATTGGAAGAGCAACTGATTTCGGAGGATCGCCAAACGGTGTTGGTGCCGATTACAGTTGATGGCACAGACGAAGAAGTGAATGCCGTCGCCGATACAATCAAGGAAACCATTATTCCTGAAGACCTGACTGCTTATGTGACTGGGGAAGCTATCATTAATAATGATGTCAATATCAGTGCGCAGGAAGGTTTGAAACGTACCGAAATCATTACAGTAGTACTCATTTTCGGATTATTGTTGGCCGTTTTCCGGTCAATCGTGACGCCATTCATTCCACTTGTGGCAGTCGGGATTTCTTATTTGCTAAGCCAATCACTGGTCGCGTTTTTCATCGATTGGTTCGGTTTTCCAGTTTCGAACTATACGCAGATATTCCTGGTAGCGATTTTGTTCGGGATCGGGACGGATTATTGTATCCTTCTATTGAGCCGCTATAAAGAAGAGTTGTCGGCTGGGCATGGTGTGGAACAATCAATCATCAACACCTATAAAACAGCGGGGAGAACCTTGCTAATCAGTGGAATCGCAGTGTTTATCGGTTTCTTTGCCATTGGTTTTGCCGAATTTCCAATTTTCAAATCTGCTGTAGCGGTAGCTGTTGGGATATTCGTCCTGCTGCTGGTTCTATATACAATCGTGCCATTCTTCATGTCTTTATTGAAGGAAAAGTTATTCTGGCCAGCAAAAAAATCTGCTTCTCACAGCGACAGCAAACTATGGCTCACCATGAGCAAGCTGTCGATCAATCGTCCCTTATTGTCGATGCTGGTAGTTGCTTTGATTACAGTGCCATTGCTGTTTACATACGATAATTCTTTGTCGTTTAATACAGTGGATGAAATCGGTTCGGAATATGAATCGGTGAAAGGCTTGCGCGCTATTGAAGAAGGCTTTGGGCAAGGCGATTCACTGCCTGTTCAAGTAATTGTGAAGTCAGATGAATCCTTGACAGACCGGTCGACTGTCCCTTACTTTGAATCATTAAGTGCAGAAATTGAAAAAATTGAGGGTGTGCAAACCGTCCGATCCATTACGCGTCCAACAGGGGACGTAATTGAGGAGCTTTACGTAGACAAACAGCTTGGCTTATTGGCTGACGGGCTTACTGAAGCGCGGGATGGAATCGGCGAAATCCAGGCGGGACTTACAGAAGTCCAGACCAACTTAACTGCCATCAGTGAACAAGCCGGCGATGCTGGTGGATTGAACGACGCGGCAGCAGGGCTTGGTCAGATCAATCAGCAACTGGGCCAGGTTTCACAAGGGTTGCAGCAAACAGGCAATATTCCGCAAACTGTGGGTGCCTTGACGCAGATCAGTGGAGGGTTGTCAGAAATCCAGCAAGGCTTGGCTGGAGCAGCTGGCCAAACGGCAGAACTTAGTGCCGGGTTAACGCAATTGGCAGATGGAGTCGGTGCTTCAAACGATGGCCTTGCAGAAATTGAAACCGGCTTAACCGAAGCCGTCGATATGATGGAGGAAATGAGCGGCAGTGAGGCTGTACGTGATACAGGCCTGTTCATTCCGGAAGGAACATTGGAAGGCGATGATTTTGAGCAGGTATTGGAGCGTTATTCCTTTGCGGATGGCACAGGAATGATGATGGAAGTAATCCTGTCGGAAGATCCATATTCTCCTGAAGCCATCGAAATTATTACTGTGATTAAAGAAACAGTGAAACGTACTGTAGCAGCGACACCTCTTGAAGAAGCAGAAATTGCCTTCAGCGGAATTTCCAGCATCAACAGTGATTTAGAAGAAGTATCATCCAGTGACTTTGCGAATACCGTGGTCATCATGCTAATCAGCTTGTTCGTTGTTCTGGCAATTCTTTTCCGTTCATTAATCATGCCGTTGTATATGATCGGATCGCTTTTGCTGACGTATTATACATCGATTGCCATTGCGGAATTGATCTTTGTTAATGGCCTTGGCTATGATGGCATCAGCTGGGCAGTGCCATTCTTCGGTTTCGTCATGCTGGTGGCGCTAGGAGTTGACTATTCGATCTTCCTGCTTGACCGGTTCCGCGAAGAATCATTCAATGGTATTACCGTTCGCGATGCCATGCGCACTTCGATGGCGAAGATGGGAACTGTCATCATCACGGCAGCTATCATTCTGGCGGGTACATTCGGCGCAATGATGCCTTCTGGCGTCCTGAGCCTTGTACAGATTGCAACCATCGTTATTACCGGATTGCTGCTGTATGGATTGATTGTTCTGCCACTATTGATACCAGCGATTTCAGTGTCCTTTGATCGGGGTGTCTGGTGGCCGTTCGGCAAGAAAAAATAACCATATAAGTTGAAAAAAATTCGTTTTTATACACTATCTAGCTTGCAGGAAAGCATAGTCGTTTTGAGGAATATCAGTAATTGAACAGTTTAAGTTTAACTTGTATGAAAAAAGCTGCGTTCCCGCAGCTTTTTTCTATGGATGTGGGATTGCGCCGGGCGTGTTATACTAAATGGTAATTAAAAATGCGAAACGGGTGTAACCATATCTGTCTGTGTGCTTACTATAAAGCCTCAGATCTATGTCTTGGATCTAACTAAGGTTTTTGATGAAATAAATGAAACTAAGAAATGAGGTAATGAAATTGTTAACATTTGAGCAAAAGTTGGAAGTCATCGAGTCTTTCCCGGAATTGACGAGAAAAGATGTATCGATGAAACGCGTGAACTTTCATTATGAAGAGAGCTTGTACGACAAGAAGATTGTCGTCTATCATTTACATCCAACTGGCAATGGCTTTGTCTATGTAGGAAACTTGCCGCATTACGAAGCGGACAAAAAAGGCTTCGTCAACATCCGTGACTTTTCGGAAAAGGAATTGCGCAGCGTCCTAGCTGACTCTCTGGATTACCTGTCTTTGGAACCGGAACCACCATACGACAAGACATGGGTAAACCGTGAGAATGTGAAGTTGGACTTGGTCTATGAAGAGCCGTTTTGGAATATCTATACAGGAAAAAACCTGGAAGAAAGCTTTGGAACTTTCGATAATGCGGAAGACTATCTGATTGATCAAGGCTTTAAAGAAAAGAAATAATGGAGTTCCATCTGCTGCAGGCGCGAGAACCGCTGCCGATGGAATTACTTCTGGAAGTGGACCCTTTCGAAAACTTGGTCCGTGCTTATTGTGACTCCGGCTGTTGCATGATTGGGAAACGGAAGGGTGAGATAATTGGCGTTTACGTCCTGCTCACGCTATCGGATACAACTGTGGAAATCAAGAACGTGGCGGTTGCAGAAAGTTTCCGCGGCCAGGATTATGGACAACAGCTTGTGCAGCATGCCTTGGCCGAATCGGCGCGGCACGGTTTCGAGTTTGTGGAAATCAGCGTCGGCAATTCAAGCCTGGGCCAGCTCGCTCTTTATCAAAAATGCGGATTTCGTATGCGTGCGATCGATCCTAAATTTTTTAGGCGAAATTATCCAGAGCCGATTTTTGAGAATGGCATCGAATGCCGTGATATGATCAGGCTACGCTATACAAGTAAGCAATTGACTGCTGACCCTGAGTATTGCTGGCAGTAACAAAAAAAGAGCCCCCGGGCTCTTTTTTTGTGGTTAAAAGAGGTAAAAGATCGGATTTTTCGGTATGCTAAAGGCAAGGAGTGAGGACATGTTTAAAAAGCTGACCTTATACACAAACCAGTTAGAGGATATGAAGGGATTTTATGAATATCAATTGGGCTTCCGTATTGTCGAAGAAGATGACAGTAGCTTTACGTTGTCGATTGGGGAATCCCAATTAGTCTTCCGGGAATCAGAACGGGCAGCTGTCTACCATTTTGCGCTGAACATCCCCGGCAACCAGTTTACTCTTGCCAAATGGTGGGCCAGTGAACGGGTGACTTTGAACCGTCAGGAGGGCATGGATGAAGTGTTCTATGCTAACTTTGATGCCGATGCCTTCTATTTCCAGGATCCTGCCGGCAATGTCATTGAGTTCATTGGGCGGCGGAGTGTCGACCGAATGGGCAATTTTACCGTTGACTCCCTGCTCAATATCAGCGAAGTGAGTATCACCACGCCCTATGTTAAAGAAGTTGGAGAGCAGATCGAGGAAATGGACATCCCGGTGCGGGGCAACAAAGGGATCGATCCGAAATCGTTGAATTTCCTCGGCAGCGGACATGCTTATATCATCCTAGTGGCACCGAAGCGCACGTGGTATTTTTCAAAACAGCGAAGCGAGACCCATCCGTTGGTGATTGAGTTGTCTGATGGGCGCCGAATTAATATTACTGAAGAAGGGCGATTCCACCAGGCGAAACCAGCTGCGCCAATCATGGACAAGATGGAAGAAATCGATTTCTCTGGTGTCGCCTATCTACAGAAAAAGGAAACTTGGACAGCGGCAAGAGGATTTGCTAATCGCGCTGATGAACGGCCAAATGCTGTCGATACGAGATTCGGGATCGCATCCGGAAGTAAACTGTTCACAGCGGTTGTTGTTTGCCAATTGGTGGAGGCGGGAAAACTCCATTTCGGCGATAAGCTATCCGAGTTGCTGCCACAGACTTTTCCGCATTTTAATGTCACCATCCATCAATTACTGACACATACATCTGGCATTCCGGATTATTTTGACGAGCAGGTGATGGGCGATTTTGAAGAGCTGTGGAAGCAGCGGCCAATGTATTTGATGCAAACGGCTTCGGATTTCCTTCCTTTATTCAAAGACCTGCCAATGCTGTTCCATCCAGGAGAGAGGTTTCGTTACAACAACGCCGGATTTATTGCGCTTGGGCTTATAGTTGAGAAAGTTGCAGGAAAAGAGTTTACCGCAGTAGTAGAAGAACAGGTTTTTGGTCCTGCTGCGATGCAGAACTCGGGTTATTTCCGTTTGGATCGATTGCCAGGGCAAACGGCTTTGGGCTATATTGAAAAAGATGAAATGTGGCGTACAAATCAATATGCTATTCCGGTCCGCGGCGGTGCTGATGGAGGAGCTTTTGTTACAGCAAGGGATATGGCGAATTTCTGGAACTGCTTGATGGATGGAACCTTGGTGACGAAAGAAATGCTGGATACTATGCTTCAGGTTCATGCATCCGGAGAAGACGGGGATTATGGCTACGGTCTATGGATACAAGACCAGAGGGATGGGATTGCGAAATATCATGTCATGGGATACGACCCTGGCGTCAGTTTCCACTCCGGATTTTACCCAGCAGAGGGCAGCGTTCTCACGGTCTTGTCGAATAAAGGTGCTGGAGCTTATGAAATTACCGAAACCATTGAAGAATTGAGAATAAAAAAGGAGTGACAGTATGACCGGAAAGAAATTGGCAATGGCGATCGTTTTCGGAACGCTCGCAGTATCTATATTGATTTTCGCAATTTTTCAGCTGTATTTTTGGCTGAATTAGAAAAAGCTATGAGGCGGTATTTGCTGAAAGGGCAAACGCCGCCTTTTTGATGGGAAGAAAAGATGATAACAGAGAATTCATATGAAGTTGGTTGCACTGCTGGGCTCAGGCCTTGTTCCAAAAAAGATCACAAAAAAGCCAGTCAGGAAAATCCTGGCTGGCTAATAAATTAAATGGACAAAAAAATAAGCTCTTCCGAAGAAGAGCTCATTGATAAGTTGGATTAAGCTTTTTGTACGTTAGTAGCTTGAAGACCGCGTTGGCCTTGTTCGATATCAAACGTTACTTCTTGACCTTCGTCAAGTGATTTAAAGCCTTCGCTTTGGATTGCAGAGAAATGTACGAATACATCGTCGCCGCCTTCGCGTTCGATGAAGCCAAATCCTTTTTCTGAGTTAAACCATTTTACTTTACCTTGTTCCATGTGTATTTCCTCCTCGTATGCGTGAGCATACATTGTATTACTATCCTTGCTCAAATCTTGCAGATGAACATCTGACACTTTGTAAAAAGTTATCCGAACAAAAATAATTCTTCCTTAGAATAACATGGGGGTACGTATATTGCAAGTGATTATGAAATATTCTTTTTGCTACTGTTTCCTTCCACCTTGGATTATACTAAGAAAACTGAGTAGGTAGAGAGTGAGGAAAGAGTAGTTATGGAAAAAATTATGGTGCTCGGCGTGTCATCTGGCGTTGGCAAATCAAGCTTTTCAATGGAATTGGCAGACATATTGAGAATTCCGGTCCATCACTTGGATGCTTATTTTTGGAAGCCGGGGTGGGTGGAAAGCAGCCATGAAGAATTTAGTGAAAAACAGCAGCGACTGGTTGAGCAAGACAGCTGGATCATCGAAGGGAACTACACAGGCACCTACGAGGTTCGTCGGGTAAAAGCGGATACTCTCATCTACCTGGAACTTCCTTTAGCCGTCTGCTTGTATCGGGTGGTCAAGCGCCGCCTCATGAATCATGGGGAAACACGTCCTGATATGGCCTTTGGTTGTCCGGAAAAGCTGGATAAGGGCTTTTTGAAGTTTATCGTCTCTACTTACAGCGCTCGAAAAGTGAAGATGAGAAAGCGGATGGCGCAGTTTATAGAAGAAAGTCCTCACAACCAGGTCATTTTTCTGCGCAATCAAAAAGAAATCAACAGATTTTTAAAGGACAAGGCAAGTGCCGTAGTTCCTGATTCTTAAATGAGATATTTAATTAATAAGGTAATTGAAAAAACTTGGAGACGTCCGCAGATGGAAGTGGTATTCTAAAGTTACATAAACATACGGAGGAGAATTGCTCATGAAGTTGCTCCATGAAGGCACAATAACGAACCAAGTGCTTCATAAAAAACTTCCCTTTTCTATGAAGCGACTGTATTTGGAAGATTTGCCTATAATAGAACAGATTCAAGAAAAAGTAATTGAATCGCTTCCTGAGAAGGCCACGCTTCAAGCACTGACCACCGAGGAGTTTCTATTTATCCTGAACGAACGTGGATTGCTAGTAGGGGCTTTTGTCGAAGATGAGTTGATTGGTTTCAGGGCATTGCTGATCCCGGAAATTGATGAAGAGCATTTAGGTTGGGATATCGGTCTTCCGCCAGAACAGCTGAGGAAAGTAATTTACCAGGAAATTTCCGTCGTTCTTCCTGAGTATAGGGGAAATCGCCTGCAGCAAAAATTAGCAGAAGTCATCATGAAAGAATTGCTCCATCTGGATGAGGAATTCCGCTATGTCTGTTGTACGGTCGCGCCCATGAATATTCCCAGCCTGAAAGACAAGTTCACGCAATCGATGCACATTGCGGCTTTGAAGGAAAAGTATGAAGGATTAAAGCGCTATATACTGGTGAAAGACTTGAAAAATCCAGTGGGCCATTATAGTGACTACGTCACGGTAAAGCTGGATGATCTGGAAAAACAACAGCAATTGCTCAATGAAGGATATGTAGGCATCGGTTTTCAGCTGGTACAAGGTTTTCATGAACTTCAATTTGCCAAACCCGTTCTGTAAAAGAACGGGTTTTTTAATTGGATTTCAAAGGATTTTGAAACTTCTTCCCCAGTTATGCGTATTAATTAAGAAAGATGGAAATTAAATTACTGGAATGGGATGTTTTGGAATGCTTATTTTTAGTTTGTCCATGGAGCAGCTCTATATGTACCTCCTGCTCGCAGCAGGAGCATTGACAGTGTTGTATGTCTTTTTTGGAGACATCGCCGATCTTGGAGAAGCTCTGCCGGTGTTCAATCTGCACGTGATTCTGGCTTTTATTACATTTGGGTCTGCAATCGGCTTGTTGCTGGAATCAGCAACAGAGCTTAACGAATGGACAGTTTTGGCGATTGCTGCAGGGGTTGCGGCTACATTGGATTTGTTTTTTTATGTCTTTATTTTAGTGCCGCTTTCTTCTGCAGAATCTTCAATTGCCTATTCGGAAGACTTGCTGCCTGGACAAGTAGGCCGTGTCATTATTCCAATTCCTGTGGACGGATACGGAGAAGTGGTGCTCGAGAATTATGCAGGAATGATTTCAAAGCGTGCAACCGGCTATGACAATGAAGCCATCGGTCAAGACCAGAAAGTATTGATCATTGAAGTGAATGACGGCACTTTATACGTACAGGCCTATAAACCGTGGACTTTACAAAGAAAATGAAATTCACAAGAGGGATTTAAAATGGGGGAAAGCGGATGCGGACAGCTATTCGGTTGAACAAGCCGCAGAAGCGGAGAAATCGAAACAGCTGGAATATGCAAGAGAAATCGTCAGGCATTGACGTCTGGGAAATGCTGGAGAACCTGACTGGGAAATCAGATTATGCACAAACCATTGAACAATTGCACTATGAACTGGCTGAACAACCCCTGCCCAAAGACGTTCTTGGGCAAGGGGTTCTTTTTATGCGCAAAAAGCACGGAAAAAAACTTTATTTCAGAAAAATTCGACTTAATTCGACTGAAAACGTTGGCGCTGTCAGGCGGAAATGATAGAATAATGATACATGTTCCTGTGAAACTATAGGTATTTGACATAATTTTTTTCCTAAGGAGCCTTTTAATGGAGATACAACTCACCCGCATTCCGTCTTTCCCCATAACTGATCAATTTGGACCTGGAACATCAAAAGTCGGTTCAATTGAATACAATTCAACACAAGTCACTCAGGACTGTGCTTTCTTTTGTGTCCCCGGTGAAAATACCGATGGACATCTGTATATTGAGGAAGCTGTTGCAAACGGCGCTTCCACAATTATTGGGTCAAATAAACGGTTAATCGCCCAATACGCTGAAAAGTACCCGGACCTTTCTTTTGCAGTGGTCGAAAATGTTCGGGTGGCACTTGCGTATATGTCTGATTTTTTTTACAGTTCTCCCCAAAAAAGCTTACTTAAAGTTGGTGTTACAGGGACCAATGGAAAAACAACGACTGCCACCTACGTCTATAATCTGTTTAATCTCCTCGGCATCACTTGCGGATTTATTGGAACAACAGGGATTATAGGGGCGAATGGCAAAATTCCTTTCTACAAAAGCACTCCCACCACTCCGATTTCATCCGATATCCATAAAATTTTTGCGAAGTTTCTAACAGAAGGCGACCGTGCAGTGGCAATGGAAGTCTCTTCTATCGCACTTGACCAAAAACGGGTGGAAGGGATCAATTTTGACGTCGCTATCCATACCAATATTTCAGAAGAGCATCTGGAATACCATAAGACATTTGGTCACTATCTTCAGTCTAAATTGTTGTTATTCGAACAGTCCAAATCTGCCGTAGTCAATATCGATGATGAAGGAATGGCTAAGGAGATTCTGGAAGTTGTCGATTATCCTCATTTGACATACAGCCACCGCGTGAATTCGGGAGCGGATTTGATTTGGACGGCTTGCGAGTCTTCGGATACCGGAATGAAATTTGATTTGTGCTATCAGGAAAAGTGCTGGCCAGTGCATGTACCGCTTTACGGTGAATACAACGCAGCTAATTTGACAGCAGCGATTGGTACAGCGCTGTTGTCAGGTGTCCAGTTGGAAGCCATTTTAGCTGTTCTGCCGGAAATGCCTCAGGTCGAAGGGCGCTTTCAAGTGATCCACGGCCCGGAAAATCGCAAAGTTATCCTGGATTATGCCCATACACCAGTCGCTTTGTCATCTGTTCTTCAAGAAGTAAAAAAGTTGTCGCATAATCGGTTGATTGCGTTGATTACAGGCATAGGCATACGGGATTTCTCGAAAATGCCAAAAATGGCTAGAGCAGCTGAAGGAAAGGCCGATGTTCTGGTGGTCACCGTCGATCATCCTGGCGACTATGAACCAAGTACCGTGATCAAAGCGGTTTTAAAAGGTTTTACAGTACCTTACAAGCAAAAGGTCGTAACAGCCACTTCTAGGCGAGAAGGGGTTCTTGCAGCCTTACAGGAAAGCGGTCCGAATGATTTGATCTTGTTGTCAAGCGGCTCGATTAATGGTGCGCAAATCGTTAAAGGCGAGTATATTCCGCATTCTGATGAAGCGATAATAGAAGAGTTTTTCAACAGCCAAACCAGTGATTTTTAACTGCATATGTCGCTTTTTTGCGGCTGGATGTGGTTATAATAGAAGAGAAGAATACATAGACATCAGAATTGGAGTGAATGGAATGCAGTATCGTACAGAAAAAGATACCATCGGTGAAATTCAAGTTGAAGCGGACAAAATGTGGGGTGCTCAAACACAGCGCAGCGTACAGAACTTTGAAATCGGTACAGAACGCATGCCGCATGAAGTCGTCATGGCCTTTGCCCAATTGAAAAAAGCGACGGCCAAAGCGAACCATAAGCTAGGGAAATTATCCGAAGCGAAGATGAAAGCTGTTGAACTTGCTGCAAATGAAGTGATTGAAGGCAAGTGGAACGATCATTTTCCATTAGTGGTTTGGCAGACAGGGAGCGGAACACAGTCCAATATGAACATGAACGAAGTTCTGGCACGCCGCGGCAATGAGATTTTAGCAGAGCAGAATTCTGGCGAAAAACTTCATCCGAACGATGACGTGAATATGTCCCAGAGCTCTAACGATACCTATCCGACAGCTATGCACGTGGCAGGAGTTTTGGCAGTGACCGAAAACCTGGTGCCCGCTGTTCAAAAGCTGAAGGCAACATTGGATGAAAAACAACAGCAATTCGACGAAGTCATCAAAATTGGACGTACGCATTTACAGGATGCGACGCCTTTGACATTGGGCCAGGAAATCAGTGGCTGGAAGCACATGCTTGAAAAAAGCGAGCGCATGATTCGCGAAAGTGTTGAGCATATGCGTGAATTGGCAATCGGCGGCACAGCAGTTGGAACAGGCATCAATGCCGATCCGACTTTCGGACCTTCAGTTGCGGAGTTCATCAGTGAAGCGGTTGGAACTTCTTTCACTTCTGCAGAAAACAAATTCCATGCACTGACGAGCCATGACGAAATGGTTTACACACATGGTGCGATCAAAGCATTGGCAGCAGATGCCATGAAAATTGCCAACGACGTACGCTGGTTGGCAAGCGGCCCTCGCAGCGGAATCGGTGAAATTACGATTCCTGCCAATGAGCCTGGAAGCTCCATCATGCCTGGTAAAGTCAACCCGACTCAAAGTGAAGCATTAACGATGGTTGCAGCTCAAGTAATGGGCAACGATGCAACAATCGGCTTCTCGGCAAGCCAGGGGAACTTCGAATTGAATGTCTTCAAGCCGGTCATCGCTTACAACTTCCTGCAGTCTGTCCGTCTTCTGACAGATAGCCTAATCAGCTTCAATGATCATTGTGCAGTAGGAATTGAAGCCAACCTGGATATTATTCAAAACCACGTCAGCAATTCATTGATGCTAGTTACCGCATTAAATCCGCATATCGGCTATGAGAATGCGGCAGCTATTGCCAAACAAGCCCATAAAGATGGGACGACATTAAAAGAGTCTGCTGTAAACAGCGGACACTTGACTGCCGATCAGTTTGACGAATGGGTTAAACCGGAGAACATGGTAGGTAAATAAAAAGATGAAAAGTGGCTGGGAGTTTTCCGGCTGCTTTTTTAGGCTGTCGAGAAACTTCTAACAAAGGCTGTCCGCTCGCTTTCTGGCCCTACAGAGGGTGTGGATCATGCAGCAGAGCGAACAGAGCGACAGAAGCCGTGCTCGAACGCGTCTGCCTGAAGCGAAATAAAAGCGTGAAGACTTTTTCAGAGCTATTCTGCATAGTGTAAAAAACACTCTTTTCCGAAAAAGGAAGAGTGTTTTTTTGTGTTCATTTACTTCTCGTTCTTGTACTGTATATAAACCACTTGTGTGACCAAAAAATCTTCCATACCATGTTTGCCGTCTGCGCCGCCGATTGGTTTTTTGTAGATGAAGAATATTTTCATTCGGGCGATCACTCGGCAGAATTTTGCCATTGATTCGCCGGGCCCATTCATAAATTTTCCCCTGTAATTTAGCGCATTAAAAACCTAGTGAAATGAACAGGACTCTAAGTCAGGCTGTAATGCGTTCCAGTGGTTTGTGAACATCAAAATCACGAGGGCCAAAAGGGTTTTAATCAGACGATGGCGAACTAGTAACACAACAGCGAATTAAAACAGAAGAGGTGTATTATGCAAAAATCATTTGTTATGTCATGGAGCGGAGGCAAAGATTCAGCGCTTGCCTATTACCGTGCAGTGCTGGAAGGGCATGTCCCGCTCGCATTATTTACGATGTTCGAAGAAGATGGCACCAAATCCCGTTCACACGGTTTGCCGATCGAGGTCATGAAAGCGCAGGCTGAGCGCATGGGCTTGCCTTTAGTTATCGGCAAAGCCAGCTGGTCCGGATATGAAAAGGAATTTATCGAACAATTGAAGAGCTTTAAAGCGCAGGGCATCGACATGGGCGTTTATGGCGATATCGATTTACAGGATCATTTGGAGTGGGTGCAAAAAGTCAGTGCGGAAGCAGACATGGATGTCAGTCATCCCCTTTGGCAGGAGCCGCGAAAAAAACTGTTGGAAGAATTGATTGACGAAGGATTTCAGGCTGTCATTACTGTTGTCGATACGAAGCGTCTAGACGAACGTTTTTTGGGGCGGCAATTTACCCATGAACTGATCGGTGAACTGGAAGCTGCGGGCGTGGATGCCTGCGGTGAAGAAGGGGAATTTCATACAATCATCATAGATGGCCCTATTTTTGTCGAGCCGATTCCAGTCCGGTTTGGTGAAAAAGTGAAAGTCGGCAATTACGGAATATTGGAAGTGAAACTTCATTCAGAGGAGTGATAGTGGATGATTCAAATTACAGGGATGGAAGAAAAGCATATTCGGCAAATGTCAGTGCTATTAGCGAAGCGGCAGGAATGGGAACGGAAAATATTCAGCTTTTTGCCTGCGAGATTTGAAGAAATCGATGACGCGGAAGCTGTCCTGCGGAAGGTATTGGAACGGCCATTCATCAATGGCATCGTGGCCGTCAGAGGCATTGATGTTATCGGTTATCTGCTTTATGAATTTAAAGAGGATGCCAAGCATGGCCGCTATGTGTGGATGGATTATGAATCCATCGCAATCAGCGAGCATGAAAATCCCCGTTTGTTGAGGCTGTTGTATGCAGATGCTGGAGCTGAATGGATCAAGCATGGCTATTTCCATCACATGCTGCTGGCACCGCTTGGCAACGAAGCGGTCATTGACCAATGGCTGGATCAATCATTTGGCTTTGAACAGAAATACGGTATTCTTTCGCTTGATGATTTTGAACCGAAAAATGGCACGTTGCCAAAGCTTGAGTTCCGAAAAGGTGGCAGGGAAGATGCACCCCTGCTAAAAAAAATGGCCATGTGGAACAGCATTCATCAGGCTGCGGCACCTTCCTGGCTGCCAATAACGCGGGAAACGATGGAAGACGTCAAGCAGAGCTACGAAGCCCTGACCGAAGATCAGGACGCTTATTTGTGGATGGCTGAGCAAGGTGATCGAATTGCTGGGTTCCATGTGTATTTCCGTAAAGAAGATCCGCTGAGTCTTGTAACGCCCGAGAATTGTGCAGAGCTTTCTGCGGCCTCTACAAATCCCGACCTTCGTGGAAGGGGAGTTGGGCGTGCATTGGCCAATCATTGCATTGGTGAAATGAAGAAGCAGGGATTCGAGTATATCTTCGCGGATTGGCATACACCAAACCAATTGGCTTCCTACTTTTGGCCGCGGATGGGCTTTCAGCCTATTATGGTCCGCATGACCAGACAGATTGATCCACGCATTGCGTGGGCACACGGCGAATAGCGGGAAACGGAAAGAGTGCATTGATCTCTCAAATTTACTAGTAAATAAAAGGCGTCTGGTTAAGTGATTTTCCACTAACCAGACGTCTTTTTAATTTTCTCGAGCTCCCACGCTCTTCGTATCATTAAAAAGAAACGGTTGACAATAGTTCGAAAGTTTAGAATAATTAAAAATTGAAGGTATTGAAAATACTAAATATGGTAAGGAGGTGTTACAAAGGTAACTTTAAAGGGCATGTATATTTTTTACATGGGTACGCTTTCAACTTAAAGGGGGATTGAAATGATCTGGGTAATCGTTTTTGGTTTGATTACGGTGGGTTCTGTCATAGCAGGATTGAAAAAGCGGAAACCACTTTTCTTTTTAGTGCCGTTTGGATCGCTTTTCGCCTTTATGCTGGTGAAGGTCATTATGGTTCCTTTACCCTTCATGGAAACAATCCGTTTCATTTTTTACTTGAAAGGCTGAACGACAAAGTAGTTGGCTCATCATTAAACGAATGGGGTGAAACTCTTGAAAAAAATTGATAAAAAAGATGCAGATGCTTATTTCCGTATTCGTACAACCCTGGTGGCTATTTATTTGCTTATCGGGTTTATCGCATCCTTCGGGGTAGTATTTTTTGCAGAAGAACTTTCCGGTTTCAGCGTAAATGGATTTCCTTTCCATTATTTCATGGGTGCGCAAGGAGCTGTATTGATCTTTATCCTCCTATTATTTATCAATGCAATAACCAATGACCATATCGATAAAAAATTCGGTCTAGATCAAGGCAAGAAGAAATAATCGCCAGCTGCATAAGTACTTCAGAAAAAAAGGAGAAAAAGCAACCAGATAAAATTTCTTGTGACTTGAAAAGGGGGAAGGGCAGTGGATACACAATTTCTTGTATCGGTAGGACTTATATTGATAACCTTCGGGTTATATATTGGAATCGCTTTTTATAACTTGGCTAGAAAGACATCGGACTTTTATGTAGCAGGACGCAATGTGCCTGCTATCTTCAACGGAATGGCAATCGGCGCCGACTGGATGAGTGCTGCCTCCTTCATCGGATTGGCAGGAACAGTCATGCTTCTTGGCTATGATGGACTGGCTTATATTATGGGCTGGACAGGAGGATATTTGCTGTTGACATTCCTGCTCGCGCCGCAATTGAGAAAATCAGGCCGCTATACAGTGCCGGAATTTATCGGGGACCGCTATAAGAGCAGCACAGCCCGTTTGATTGCTGCTGTCGCTACAATCATCATCAGTTTCACTTATTCCATCGGCCAGCTTTCAGGGTCTGGAGTGGTAATCGGGCGCTTGTTGGAAGTGGATACGGCAATCGGTACGATGATTGGTGTGGCATTAATTGCATTTTACTCCGCAGTGGGTGGGATGAAGGGAATCACGTGGACACAGGTGGCACAATACATTGTGTTGATCACCGCCTACCTGGTACCTGTCATTTTCATGTCGCTGCAGCTTACGAGTAATCCAATACCGTGGCTTTCTTATGGACAAATTGTCAGTGAACTTCAAGTGTTGGATGTTCAATTGGGTATTTCAGAATACGTCGTGCCTTTCACAGAAGCAACACGTTGGCAGTTTTTAGCTTTAATGTTTACTTTGATGGCCGGAACCGCGGGACTTCCGCACGTCATTGTACGTTTTTATACAGTTCCGACTATGAAAGCAGCACGTTGGAGCGGAGCATGGGCATTATTGTTCATTGGTTTGCTTTATCTTTCAGCTCCGGCTTATGCTGCATTTTCTCGTTTTATCCTGATGACACAGGTCGCAGGATCATCAATTGCGGATCTTCCGGCATGGACCACATCTTGGGTCAATACGGGACAGCTATCTGTAGCAGACCAAAATGGGGATGGAATACTGCAATGGGCTGAATTAGTTATCAGCCGGGATATTGTTGTTATGGCCACGCCTGAAATTGCAAATCTTGGTATTTTTGTCGTCGGATTGATGGCGGCAGGCGCTATGGCCGCTGCACTTTCTACAGCAGGCGGATTGATGATTGCCATTTCCGCATCTATTTCCCAGGATATCTACTACCGTTCGATCAATCCAAAGGCAACTGATAGGCAGCGTCTATTGGTTGGCCGCTGGTCAATCATCATTGCGACTGTTGCTGCCGGGATTGTTGCCTTGGATCCTCCAGGTGCCATTACACAAATTGTCGCGTGGGCATTTGCCTTGGCTTCTGGTACATTCTTTCCTGCATTGATTTTAGGGGTTTGGTGGAAACGTGCGAACGGTCCGGGGGTAATTGCCGGAATGTTGGTCGGATTGACCGTCACACTCATCTATATTTTCGCTGCACAATATGGTGGGTTCACATTATTTGGCATCATCGACACAGGTGCAGGGGTATTTGGCGCTGCATCGGCAATCATCACGATCATAGTGGTCTCATTGGCTACTAAACCACCTTCCAAAGAAACACAGGAAGAAGTTATGGATCTTCGCTATCCAGAGGAAATGGTCTATAGAGATGGAGAAGTTTGGCTAAAAGAAAGTCCAGAAGATACCAAAGTACACAAATAATCGAATAAGTTCATCCGCCAATTCGATGAAATTAACGGGAAGAAAGAATCTTTGATTCTTTCTTCCCGTTTTGATTGTGTTGGAATTTCCGTTAGGCAAATAGCTTTTTTAAAATTGAAAGACTATTTAGACAAAGCCCTTTACTAATCTTTAAAACTCCGTTAAGGTAGAAAATAACTGGAAAACTAATAGTGTTTCCACCTTATAATTTCCAAATGAACATTTTTTGCTGATGAACAGGAAAATGCAATTGAGTAATCTGGTCCAATGCTGCAGAGAATAGAGCTGCCAGCAAAGCCGATAAGCATCTCTCCATAGGGGGCTTTTCGGCTTTTTTATTTGTTCGAATTGCTAATATTTCAATCAGAAAGGGGGGACAGGGAACGTGCCGAAAAATCCACCTGCCTACCATAAAGAAGTCAACTTCTATTTTTCAAGATCTAAGGGCACATACGAAGAAGGTGGAGAATCCGTCATTACGCTGTTTGCACGTTTAAGCGTAGAGATTCCTGCTGAAAAATCCAGGAATACCAAGGAGTGTAAAACAATCTGGGTAGATATAGAAGACGTCAAGGATGAGCAGGCCACCCCTAAGATGAAAAGAATGCCGGACTCGATTAACCGGTATGAAATTTCTGAAGAGCTGTTCTGGGAACTTTATAAAATTTCCCGAAAATGTCCTGAGGAACTTTACTATATAACTCCACTGTCTTACCTGCATCACTACAATAATGGATGATGGCGCCATTTTGGCAAAAAGCAACCCGGTTCAATTGAACCGGGTTGCTTTAGTTTTTCGGAACTACCTTAAAATCGATCTGTGCATTGATTTCGTGGGGGGTGCTGGAACCATCGGCATTTATCGCAGCAAAGTCTGCGTACCCCGCCACTTTGTAGTAACCGGAAGGAAACTGGTTGTCCATGATGTTTTGGACAAATGCAATATAGGCATCGTCATTTTCTGCACTGTACCCACCACTGCCAGAATAGCGTTCCTGCAGTGGTTCACCTTTGACCAGCACAGTGGTCAGCAAGGGTTCATTCATAGCATACTCGACAGAATAATCTCTTGTTTCTTCATGAAGCGGGAAATAGAACGGGGAGGCGGCATGAGAAATTTCAATGCTTTCCAGTTTACCTGTGTATTCCAATTCAGCATAAACTGCTACTTTTTCACCTTCGATGTATTGCTCTTGGTCCGTTGCCAAACGATAGATAAAGTCACCTTCTGCCGACTCGGCCTGAGGAGCAGTCACCTGGAAATCAGTTAAACTACCTGAGGCTTCTTCCTGTGTTCCCTCCGTGCCACAAGCTGCCTGCAACAAAACGAGAATGGGGATCCAAATTGCCGCGGCTATTTTCATCACTTTTGTACCTCCTTTGTAAATAAGACGAAGCAGTGAGTCCGTCAGTTACAAAAGCCAGATGAAACACAGGTTTTTACTCGATCTTATCTTCAGGGCGCCATCCCTGCTGCAGCTCGCGAATCGACAAACCGAAAGTCATTTCGAGATGTGGGTAATCCTTAAAGCGCTGCCAGTCACCACCCCAATCAAAGCCTAACTTCTTGCCAATGTCTGCGACTTCAAACCAATCACTTTCACCGTTGCCATTATCATCCCGCGCAATATCCCATACCACCGAGCCATCATTAAGGCGCAGTGCGTAATCAATGGCCAGCCCATAGTTATGATAGGATTCACCAGCTTCTGCATGTGTGACGATAGATCCTGATGTGCTGCGGCCCTGGCTGTGAAGTCCATCCTGTTCTTTCGGTGATCGGTAGCCGTCTGTAATCAAAATATCGATACCAATCTCAGCAGCTTGTGAAACCAACAAGTCGCGTTTTTCTTGCACGATGGGATGCAGTCCGGAGGGCAAAGGACGCTGTGCGAGTTCTTCGCGAAACGCCAATTCCTTTTCCAGCCATATGAATAAAAAACCGCCGAGAACCAATAAGAAAAGGATAGAAAAAGCGGTCTTCGTATTTTTCAAAGCTACTCACCTCTATAGATTCTATTGTAGCAAAAATCACTAAAAGAGTATCGCAGCAGAGAATTTGGTACGATAGAAGAAATGAACAGAGAGGGGATACAATCAATGGTTATCGAGTTAATGAAAGCACATGCATCTGTCCGGGATTACAAAGAAAAGCAATTGTCACGGGAGGAAGTCAGTGAACTGGTTGAAGCTGCGCAACATGCAGCGACGTCCCATTTTGTCCAAGCCTACTCGATTGTTTGGGTAACAGATTCCGAGAAACGCAAAAAGTTGGGCGAGTTGTCTAAGAATGCCAAGCAAATGGAAGGTGCGGGAGCGGTCTTTCTGATGTGCGCCGATTATAATCGGCTGCAGCAGGCGGGCAGGCTGCAGGGGCAGGAAATCGTCTTTGACCGTGCAGAAAACCTGATTGTTGCCGTAACCGATGTTGGGTTGCTGGCGCAGAATCTGACACTCGCAGCCGAGTCAAAAGGGTACGGCATCTGTTATATCGGCGGTGTCCGCAACAATGTGGAAGCGATCAGCGACCTGGTGGGCTTGCCGGAAGGCGTCTTCCCGGTTTATGGCCTGACTGTAGGTGTTCCGAATGAAGCAAATGGAGTCAAGCCGCGGTTGCCTGTAGAAGCGATTCTGCACGAAAATGAATACGATGAAGCCAAATACGAAACCTTGTTGCCTGAATACGACAACACGATTCAAGCCTATTACACCAGCCGCGGTTCAAATCAGAAAACAGCGACTTGGACACAACAGATGGCAGATTTTCTTGGCAAGCCACGTCGCGAAGACCTAAAAGAAGCGCTGGCGAAAAAAGGCTATCATTTGAAATGATCATAAGGCAAGTTTCTTCATAGACGAAAGATGAGGGGGAACAGCAATGAAGCTGGCGATATTCGGAGCGACGGGTCGTGTAGGAGGCGAAATTCTCAAGCGTGCACTGGCAGATGGCCATCATGTTAAGGCCCTGGTCCGCTCAAAAAAACTGGAAGCACATCCGAACCTGGAGATTATCGTGGGGGATGTGCGGAACGTGAAAGATATTGAAAAAACAATTGCAGGAACCAATGCGGTTTTCAGTGCCATTGGTACGGACCGGACGACGACTTTGTCTGAAGCTGCACCTTTGATCATCAAGTCGATGGAAAACCACGACATCAAACGGGTGATTACCATCGGAACGGCAGGGATTTTGGACAGCCGCCTAAGCCCGGGCCTGCTTCGTTATGAAGGTGGAGATTCCAAGCGTAAGTTGACTTTTGCTGCAGAAGAGCATGAGGCGGTTTATCGGTTGTTTGAAAAAACAGATCTCCACTGGACCATTGTGTGCCCTACATACTTGCCGGACGGCGAGGCCCGTGGCAATTACCGTGCAGAAAAAGATTTGCTGCCCGAAGAAGGCAAAGAAATCACAGTTGGTGATACGGCAGAGTTCTCCTATCACCAGCTGGAATCGCAGGAATTTATCCACAGCCGTGTCGGCTTGGCTTACTAACATGCAGGGACAGAAGGTGCACTAATGAAAAAATGGCTATTCCGTATTGTAATGGCAATTATTGCGGTAATCGTGATTGCAGCTATCAGCTTTGTTGTTTACGCCCAATTTGATTATGGGCCAAGTGAGACCCTGGCCGAAAAAGTGGATTTGTCTACGGTTGAAAGTGACGGAGAAGGTCTGATCTTCCAGCCGGAATCGCCGAATGGCAAAGGAGTGATCCTGTATCAGGGTGCCAAAGTCGAAAAAGAAGCTTATGCCTATCTTGGCCAATCATTGAGTGACCAAGGCTTTGTGGTTTCAATTCCTCAATTGCCGTTGAATTTTGGGATTCTTGGTTCTGGAACAGCGGATGCTGTGATAGAAGAACATCCGGAAGTCGAGGAATGGTTTCTTGGCGGCCATTCTCTAGGTGGTGTAGCGGCATCTTTTTACGCAGAAGACCCTTCGCCGAAGCTTGCGGGACTTTATTTTCTGGGGGCTTATCCCGCGGGTGATTTTTCGGAGAGTGGATTGCCGATGTTATCGATATATGGATCACAGGATGGCTTGTCCACGATTGAAGATATTGAAGCGAGCCGTGAACTGTTCTCAGATGACAGCGTTTTTGTAGAGATTGAAGGCGGAAATCATGCGCAATTTGGTTTATACGGTGAACAAAAGAGCGATAACCCAGCCGAAATAACTCCGATTGAACAGCAGGATCAGGTGGTAGAGGCATTAACGGAATGGATAAACGAAAACTGACCCGGAGATTCCGGGCCAGTTTTCGTTTTTTTATGGTTTTGGAAATACAGTTTTAAGCTTCCGCTTTTCTTATTGTCCAGACTCCAGCAGCCAGATTCTAGGGTCATAAGCCACTCTGGCTGTGCGGCTGAAAAGATGCCACTTCGCCAGAGCGTCTTATGCCCGTCGAATCTACACGGCTGCTTCCGCTTTTCTTATTGT
>NZ_JAGGPX010000012.1:0-87022 GCF_018613575.1 Planococcus sp. ISL-110 | reverse complement strand
CCAGACTCCAGCAGCCAGCTCTTCGCGTCATAAGCCAACCCGGCTGTGCGGCAAAAAAACGCCGCTTTGCCGGTCTGTCTTATGCCCTTCAGAGCTACATGGGCGCTTCTGCTTTTCTGTTAAGCTGTGACGTCTCTTTTTCCGAATGTCCAGTAGCTGATGGCCATGAACACCAGGAAATAGACGGCCAGTACAAGGAGGGACATCGACATGGTGATGCCCGGAACCAGAAAATTGCCGGTGTAAAATTGTGTCAGGTCTGTATGGGTGAACAAATAGTATTTGACGATTTCATAATTCCGCAATAGTAGTACCGCTTGAACGCCTGTGAACATGAGGAAAATCGATAAGCCGATAGCCAGCGAACTGGAACGGAAAACGGTTCCCAACATAAATGCGAATGTGCTGATCATCCAGATACTTGAAAATTTAAGAGTCGCCAGTTTCAGTGCTTCCAGCCAAAATGAAGCTTCAGCTACTTCAGTACCATTCCAAACGAGAAGTTGGCCTTCTCCAATACCGAAAAAGAGCAGTCCGGCAAACGCTGTTGAAATCAGAAGGAAGACACTCAGTAAAACGGCGAACAGGAGAACCGTTATGTACTTGGAAGTCAGGATTTTCCAGCGTTTCACCGGCCGCGTCAGTAGCATTTTAATGGTGCCTTGCGAAAACTCGGAAGCCACGATGCCGGCTGCCACGATGGCTGTCAATAGCGTAACGAGCGACATCATCATGTGGGTGTCGAGCACCTGTTGCTGCATGCTGCCGTATTCGAGTGGCGCAATATCATTTTCCAGGCGGTGCTCAGCGATGGCGATTTTCCCTTCGTAATAATCAATCTGCGTTTCACTCAGATTGGGTTCATCTAGTAAGAGGCTGATGCTGGCGAGTTCTGTCTGTGTAATATCCTGCCAGCTTTCATTGATTTCTTCATTGCCCGTGGAATTCATCCATTTGGTGATGCCCAGAACAGCAAATACCAGAAAAACCATCAATACGATCATAATCCAAGTAACTTTCCGGCTCCATAATTTCATCCATTCATTCTGTATGAGCTTGAGCAATTTCTCCGCCTCCCGTCATTTCGAGGAATTGGGATTCCAGTGTTTCCCGATACGGCTGGACGGCAAAGATTCTAGCGCCGGCACCGACCAATAAGTTAATGGCTCCTGGTATATGTTCCGCTCCAGAGTCGATCAAATAGCCCTTGTCATGTAACACTGCGGGAAATCCAGCGCCCGCCAGCACTTCTCCGGCAAGCTCCAGCGGTTCTGCTTGAATGTAGTAGCGGGATTGCTGAAGTTCGTTGACATTTTTAATGTCGATCAATTCGCCATTCTGGATAATGGCAATCCGGTCGCATAACAATTCGATTTCAGACAATAAATGGCTTGAGACGAAAATTGCAACGCCATTTTCCCTTGCGATTTTTTGGAGGTACACCCTGAACTCGCGTATGCCGGCCGGATCGAGTCCATTGGTAGGTTCATCGAGAATAAGAAACTTCGGATCGTGCAAAAGCGCCTGTGCAAGTCCGAGCCGTTGGCGCATGCCGAGTGAATAGGAACCGACTTTTTCGTTGATGCGATTCTGCATCCCAACTTGTTTGACAACCTCATTAATACGCTCTTTTGATACACCTTTATGCATCCGGGAAAAGTGAAGCAGGTTTTTATAGCCTGACATGTATTTGTACATCTCCGGGTTTTCAACAATGACTCCGACTTTCCGGATACTGCCTTCAAAATCCCCTTGTACGGATTGGCCGTCAATCCAAACTTCTCCTTCAGTGGGCCGCATCAAGCCGACCATCATCCGGATAGTGGTGGTTTTACCTGCACCATTCGGTCCCAGGAATCCCGTGATTTCACCTTTGTGCAAATCAAGGCTCAGGTTTTTGATGATTTTTTTGTTGCCGATCGTTTTCGACAGATTTTTAATTTGGACGATCGCTTGTTCAGCCATATGATGCACCTGCTTTCTCTTATCGTGTCAGTAGTAGTAACGAACTATAGATGCTAAAGTTTCACTTTTTTATTGTGATCTTCATCAACGATGCATACTGTCTTCAGGAAAAGGGAATAACAGCAATAACGGCAAAGTGATGGAGGGATTGGCGATGAAAGAGATGGAGGACAAAGAGCAGATTCTGATAGCATACTATGCGCAATACTACAAAGGTGCGGATTTTGATGACATCAAACAATTGGATCGGCACTTATCGAAAGAAATTGGCGACGAGCGGTATGCCAAGGCGGTAAAGGAACTGGAGGATGAAGGGTTAATTTTCGGTATGAAGCAGGTGGAAGCCCGCGAAAAAGCGGGAGAGGACAGCCCGATGACAACAAATAATGGAATGCTATATGTCCACAATATCTTGAACCTGCAATCAGAAACAGTGGAAGAGCATCAACTGAATTATTTGGAAAACCACCTGAAGACCAGTAACCTGAAATTCACCCTGGAGCCGGTAGAAACCTATGTATACAAAACAATTAGGGAACAGGCGCAGAAAAAACCGAATGAAAATTCTCCTTAAGTGGACAAAAAGAAGCGGCGGCCGAAAATCGGACCGCCGCTTCTTTTAGGTTTGCTACAGTTTAAAGATAAAGAACGCCAGAAAGATGGAGATGATCACCAGTGTGTTGACGGTATACGATGCGCGCTTGCTGACAGGCTGATCAAGAGAGGGGAACCGTTCGACGATCCGCATCGCTCCGTAAATAAGGGCAACTAGCAGCAGCAAAGTGACAATTATATTCATATCATAGATGCGGACATCGATAAAACGGATCAGCACGACAGAAAAAGCAAGAATTATGCCGTTTACCAGGTTTTTGCGTTTCATAAATACTCCTTTAATTCGTTTTCTAAAAATGGTTTGGCTGACAGTAAAGAGGTGAACTGCTGGTAGCATTCAAATTGTCCAGCAGCCGGTTTTCGGCCGGTTTTATAGGCACGGATCAAAATATTTTTAGGCGTATGCTCCATATCGATAAACTCCATCAACTGAGTTTCGTAGCCGACCAGCGACAGCAGTTCTGCACGAATGGAGTCGGTAGCCAAGGCACTGAAGCGCTCTTTGATCAGTCCGTGCTGAAGCATGATGCCGAGCTCAGGTGCTGCTACCTGGCTGTTCAATTCATGCTGGCAGCAGGGAACGCTCAAAATCACCTTGGCATCCCATTTGATGGCACGCGCTAAGGCCATATCGGTCGCCACGTCACAGGCATGCAGGGTGACAACCATATCAACAGCTGATTCATTATTGTAATCGTTGATATCGCCGACCAGAAATTCGAGCCGATCGTAGCGAAGATCCTGCGCGATCTGCTGGCATTCCTCGATTACCTCTTTTTTTAAATCCAGCCCGGTAACACGGAGATCCAGTCCTTTTTCAATGCGTAAATAATGATACAGCGCAAAGGTCAAATACGATTTTCCAGAACCGAAATCGAGGATGCGGACGGTGCGGTCCTGCGGTAAATGGGCAAGTGCATCATCAATAAATTCGATAAAGCGGTTGATTTGGCGGAATTTATCGTATTTCTGCTTTTTGACTTTTCCGTCCGCACTCTGTACGCCTAGGCGCACCAGAAACGGATATGGAATGCCGTCTTCCAGCAAATACTGTTTTTTGCGGTTATGCGACAACTCGACTTTTTTCTCTCCGGTCTGTTCCGTTTTCCAGCTGACTTTGAATTTTTTGGACAACTGGATCTGCACTTGCTCGTCTGTAAATTGGAATAAGGCTTGGCGGAAATCGGTGAACAGAACAGCCAATTTCCGCGCTGCTTCCTCCACCGGCAGGTTTTCATGTTTCAACACATGTTCATGCTGGTATTCAAATTGAATCAGGTATTCCTTTTTGATCTCTACCGGCTTTAGTTTGATCCGCTTGATGTCATTTGATTTAAGCCGTGGCTGGCTGATAGTTGCTGACACCAGCTGCTGCTGCAAAAGGCGTTCTGTAAGTTGGTCCTGCATTATTTGTAAGTCCATGGTCGATCCCTTCCGTTGCGTGTAATAGTTTTAGTTTATCACGCTGTGCACGATAAGAGCGAGCTGACCGTTTTTCAAATACAGCGGTTCCATTAATTTGGAATTTTGTGATAACATATAGTGGACTGAAAACGTTTTCAACTAGGGGGATGGAGAATGGTTATTTTGCAGAAAACTGTCGGCCAAGTCGTGAAAGAACAGGCTGCACGTAATCCGGAGACTGAGGCTTACGTCTATCCGGAGCATGGAATCCGGAAAACCTATAAGGAATTTGATGAAGAAACGGATTACCTGGCAAAGGCGTTTATCGGCATCGGCATAGAAAAAGGGGAGCATGTGGCCATTTGGTCAGACAATAAGCGTGAATGGCTGCTGAGCCAATTCGCCACCGGCAAAATGGGTGGCGTACTGGTGACGGTCAATACCAGCTATCAGTCGAGTGAACTTGAGTATTTATTGGAGCAGTCGGACGCGACAACTTTGATATTAGGGGAAGAATTTAAAGGGGCCAGTTATATAGAAATTCTGGAAACGGTTTGCCCGGAGTTGGCGACAGCTGATAAAGGACAGATTACATGCGCAAACCTGCCCCATTTTAAACGGGTGATTGTTATGAGCGACAATAGTTATCCGGGAATCTATTCGTGGAATGAATTCGAAGCTTTTGCTGAAGGGGTCAGCGACATTGAGTTTGAGGAACGTTTCCATTCGATGGACCCTGATGATGTTATTAATATCCAGTATACGTCTGGCACTACCGGATTTCCGAAAGGTGTCATGCTGACGCACTTGAATGTTGTCAATAATGGCAAGCTGATCGGCGACACGATGAACCTGACGGAAAGGGATCGTCTGTGCATTCCAGTGCCTTTTTTCCATTGCTTTGGTTGCGTCCTCGGAACGATGGCGGCAGTGACGCACTCCACGACCATGGTCATCGCCGAACAATTCGAGCCGAAACTTGTGCTGCAGATGGTGCAGGATGAAAAATGCACCGGACTTCATGGAGTGCCAACCATGTTCATCGCGGAATTGAACCATCCGGAATTTTCATCTTTTGATACTTCTTCGCTTCGCACGGGGATTATGGCGGGATCGCCTTGCCCAATTGAAGTGATGAAGAAAGTTATCCATGATATGGGAGCTTCGGAAATCACCATCGCTTACGGACAGACAGAATCATCACCGGTCATCACGCAGACGCGGGCCGATGATAATATTGAAAAACGGGTATCGACAGTTGGTAAGCCGCATGCCGGAGTGGAAGTGAAAATCATCGACCCGGTGACAGGAGAAAAAGTCGCGGCAGGGGTTCCCGGAGAACTTTGCACGAGAGGTTATCATGTGATGAAGGGCTATTACAAGAACGAAGAAGCCACAAAAGTTGCCATTGACCCGAGAGGCTGGCTTCATACAGGGGATATCGCAGTTGAAGACGAAGATGGGTATATTGCCATCACTGGCCGCATCAAAGACATGGTGATTCGTGGAGGTGAAAACATTTATCCACGTGAAATCGAAGAGTTTCTTTACCAGCATTCTTCCATCCAGGATGTTCAGGTGGTGGGTGTACCGGATCCGAAATACGGTGAAGAGCTGATGGCCTGGATTATCCTGAAAGAAGGCGAAGTTCTCAGTGCAGAAGAGTTGAAGACTTATTTCACTGGAAAAATTTCCCGCCATAAAATTCCGCGCTACATCGAGTTCACCAAGGAATACCCGATGACAGCCTCAGGGAAAATACAGAAATTTAAGCTGCGCGAATTATCCGTTGAGCACAGCCGGCAAGCGGAAGTCTAAAAGATTGAAAGGGCATAAGGTAAAAGCGTCTTCCGGGACGCTTTTTTTATTTGCTGTTTTATAGGAAAAAGCTTCGCTAATATCCAGTTTGTTTATATATGTGCAACTACGGGGAGATAAATAAAAAGAGTGTTATCTCGAATGTAGGGTATCCGTATCATCCTATTCTGCACTATTCACGTATAAAGGAGGAAGGCGGCGGATGCTTAGTCTAAGCTTCATTTTTGCCATTGGATTTGTATTGCTTCATCTTTTTTCAAAACGCTTGAAGCTGCTGAAGGTTTTGCCGCGCAGCCGATTTCTTTCCATTGCCGGTGGTATATCGGTTGCTTATGTCTTTTTGCATTTATTGCCGGAATTGGGAATCTTCCAGGATGAATTGCGGGGAGAGCTTGAGAATAGCAGTCTGAAGTTTTTGGAAAACCATATATACTTAGTGGCGATGGCTGGCCTGGTCATTTTTTATGCTTTGGAACACTCGGTTAAAACTTCGAAAAGAAAAAACAAGCATAAAGCACAATCGAAAGCTTCATCCGGTGTTTTCTGGGTTCATATCATTTCCTTCGCCCTTTACAACGCAGTCATCGGTTACTTGCTTGTCAGGGAAGAGTATGAAGATGCATGGGGGATGTCCTTGTTTTTTATCGCGATGGGTGTCCATTTTATGACCAATGATAAGGGGTTGCGGGCCACGCATCGGGAGGACTACGATCGATACGGCAGATGGCTGCTCGCCGCTGCCATCCTGATTGGTTGGGGAATCGGAGCTTTTGTTGATGTCCATGAATGGATCATTTCCGTGCTGACGGCCTTCCTCGCAGGAGGGGTCATTCTGAACGTCCTAAAAGAAGAACTGCCTGAAGAAAGGGAAAGCAGTTTATTGGCCTTTTGTACTGGATTAACTTCATATTCCATTTTATTGTTACTTTTGTAAAATAAAAATCTATTTTAATGGCAAAAAAATAAATATTTTGGTATAATAGGCTTACGAAAGTAGGTAATAAAGCACGGTGTATAAAACGGCTTACCTAAGAGGGTGTTTGCAGTGATCACAGAAGAAGAGTTGGCCATTTTCGAATACGAACTGATTAAGCTAATGGAAGAATACCGAAAATGTGTTGATCAATCCTTGAAACTGAGAATACTAGAAGATATGGCTTGCTTAAAAATGGCCATTTCTTCACCAGGTGCTTACGAAGAGAAAATTGAAAGTTAACGATTTCGACCCTGCAGGGATGTTGCCTGCAGGGTTTTTTATACGTATAGAAAAACACTGGAATTTGTGAACGTGATTGTAACAAAGCTGTGGATAAATGCAGTTGGCACGGGTGCCTGACGGGGGTTTCAGCATTGTATGCTTTATAATGAAAGGAAGTAAAGCGAAGGGGAGAATGGCATGAACGATTTAAAACAGCTGGCATTCCAACGGAAAAACACAATGGCCTTCCTGGCAGCGGCATCGCTCGTAAAGGGAAGCGCCACCATCGGCCAAGCCTTATTTTTCGTGTTCATTGCCGATCGTGTTTTTCTTCAGGATGCGGCGTTCGAAAGTTTACTGCCATTGTTTGGCGGCTTGTTCGCGGCAATCCTGCTGCGCGTAGGAGCCGGTTATGCAATTGGCAGGGCGGGTGTCAACCTCGCTGCTGATGTAAAGAGCGAGTTTAGAACTACCTTAATAAAGTCGTTTGCGGAAAATCCAATGCTTTCTGCGGCTCAAGGCCAATCCGGCCAAAAAGTCAGCCTGCTCATGGATGCAGTAGATGAAGTAGATGGCTTTTACAGTAAATACATTCCACAAATGATGCAAACCTATATTATTCCGCTGCTGTTATTGGGTGTTATTTTCACTCAAAACTGGACAACCGGTGTCATCATTCTCATCACGGCACCATTCATCCCGGTTTTCATGGCAATGGTCGGAAAAGGAACGAAGAAAAAAGCGGATGAAAAAATGGAGCAGCTCAGCCGATTTTCCGGTACTTTCCTGGATATCCTGCAAGGGTTGTCGACGCTCAAACTATTCGGTCAGGCTGAAAAGCAGCAGCAAGCCATCCGTAAAAGTAGTTTAAACTTCCGGGATTCCACGATGGAAGTGCTGAAATCCGCATTTTTATCTTCTTTGATGCTGGAATACATTTCCATGCTGAGCATCGGTATTGTTGCGCTGGAAATCGGGCTGCGTCTGGTTGTGTTTGACAGCATCAGCTTTTTTACAGCGTTTTTCATCCTGATTTTAGTGCCGGATTTCTTTAATTTGTTGAAGGATTTTGGGAGTGCCTTCCACACAGCACGCGGCAGCGTATCGGCAGCCAATCAATTGGGGGCCGAGCTTGAGAAAAATCATTCACCACTGGCATGGGGCAAGGAAACCATTGCATCCGAGCCGCCTCACCTTTCCTTGGAAAGTTTATCATTTCAATATGGAGAAGGATTTTCGCTGGCTCCACTCAATGGAGAAATTCCGCCTTACAGCCAAGTGGCGATTGTCGGCAAAAGCGGTTCTGGGAAAACGACATTTATGCATCTGCTGGCGGGGCTTCTTCCGCAAACCGAGGGCGATCTAATGGTCAACGGAGTTCCGCGGGAGACCATCAGCGAGAAGTCCTGGTTTGACCAAATGAGCTATATATCGCAAACCCCCTACCTTTTTGCCGGCACCATTCGTGAAAATATGGTAATTGGTGCCAATCGGCCAGTCAGTGATGCGGAAGTGCTGGCAGCCGCTGAAAAGGCGGGAATCGCAGAATGGGTCTTAACGCTTGAACAGGGCTTTGAGACACCAATCGGCGAAGCAGGCCGTGGATTATCTGGCGGAGAGAAACAACGGATTGCGCTGGCTCGCGCCTTTTTGAAACGACCCTCACTGATTTTATTTGATGAGCCGACGACTGGCCTTGATCTGCGAACGGAACAGATCCTGCAGGACTCGCTTCATGAGCTGCAAAAAACATCAACAGTCATCACGGTTGCTCACCGACTGCATACCATCAAGCGGGCGGACCTGATTTTCTTCCTGGAAAATGGCAGGCTTGAAGCCGCGGGGAGCCATGATGAACTGCTGCAAAATTATGGCCCTTATAAAGAGATGCTTTCTGCACAGCAGGGAGGTGGCGTGCGATGAATGAGTTAAAGCATGTTTTGAAATTGATGTTGATTGAGAAGAAGGACGTTTCCATTGCCATCTTCTTCGGATTTATAGCGGGCGTAGCGGGAGTCGCCTTGATGGGTTCAAGCGGTTATTTAATTTCCAAAGCCGCGTTGACTTCTCAAATGACGACACTTGTCGTCATGGCAGCCTGCCTGAAATTATTCGGCTTTGCTTCGGCATTAAGCCGTTACGGGGAGCGTTTGTATTCTCACCGGGCAACATTCACTATGCTCAGCCATTTGAGAATGTCCTTCTTTGAGCGTCTGGCTCCACTGGCTCCTGGAATATTCGGCAAGTACAGAAGTGGGGACTTATTGTCCCGAATCGTTGGGGACGTAGAAAGTCTGCAGAATTTTCTGCTGCGTGTTTTTTACCCGCCGGTTGTATTGGGCATCGTCTTTTTAAGTACCATTTTCTTCAGCTCATTCTTTTCCATGGGAATTGCTGCTGTCATGTTCATCGGAATGCTGCTGACGGTCGTTGCAGTTCCAGCGCTTTTTTCCATTAGGAAACGACGGACAGATGGACAAGTCAGAGCGAAGCGGGGAAGTTTGGCTATTGAAGCGACTGAATTCCTTTATGGTTTTCGTGATCTGAAAATTCACCAGCAGCTCAGCGCGAAAGAACAGCAGCTGACAACTGATGCAGCCCGGTATAACGAAGGGCAGCGAAAAGAAGGGCTGGAGGAAAATCTGGCTCAGTCCATCAATTCGTTGGTGGCATTGCTGGTGTCGTTTTTTGTACTGGGTGTTGGAGCGTATTTTGTGGCAGCGGGTGAACTGGACGGCTTGTATTTGGCTATGCTTGTCATGATTTCCATTGCCGCCTTTGAAAATGTGGCGCCAATGGCTGCATTCCCGGCATATTTTGAAGAAAGTAGAAAAGCCGCTGTGCGGTTAGAAGAAATTGTCGCAGAGCCGTCCGCACTGCGGGGAACGGAACAGCTTCCGGACGGTCCGCTTGATATAGAGCTTACGGGAGCATCCTTCAGCTATCCGGGAGAAAAGAACTTGGCAGTTGATGATGTTTCCATTCATTTAAAGCCGGGCACGAAGACTGCGATTGTCGGGCCAAGCGGTTCCGGCAAATCGACGCTTATGCAATTGCTGCTGAATGTCTTCCCTCTTGATCAGGGGCAATTGTCAATTGGTGGGAAACCGGCCGAAAACTTCGGACAGGAAGCCATCTGGCAGAAAATGAACATAGTGCTGCAGGAAAATCATTTCTTCTATGGTACGGTACGCAGCAATTTATTGATTGCCGATCCAACGGCAAGCGATGAACAGATGGAACAGGCATTGGCTAAAGTTCACCTGGAACTATTTCCGCTATCGATGGCCATGGAAGAGAAAGGGCAGAATTTGTCTGGAGGCCAAAAGCAGCGTTTGGCAATCGCGCGGGCTCTCCTGAAAGGCAAATCGCTTTGGCTTCTCGATGAACCGGTTTCTTCAGTCGACAGCCTGACAGGCCAAGCCATTTACCAGGAACTTTTCCAGCAAGGCAAAGAAAATCTGTTCGTCCTAATCAGCCATGATCTGGCAGGCCTCGAAAAAATGGATCAGATCATCGTGATGGAAAACGGCCGCATCGTCGAAAGCGGATCCTACAAAGAACTGATGGAAAGAAAATCCTATTTCCATCAATTAAAACAAATTGAAAACAGCGTATTTGCGTAAGGAAAGCGGAAGCGCCAAAAAGACCCATCACGCAATCCAGTGATGGGCCTTTTGCTGTTCTTATTTCAGCAGTAAATGTTCATTTTTTTTAGCGTCTTCCAATTTCAGTTTTTCCAGTTCGAGACGCATTTTCTCTGTTTCGATGATGAAATTATCGTGTTTCAGCTTTTCGAGTTCCAATTCAGTCTCAATCATCTTGTGCTTAAGTTTTAACTGCGTCTGGAAGTGTGAGCTGATGATGGCTACAAGTGGTATTGAAAAGATCATGATGACGGCAACAAGACCGGTCATACGCCTCACTCCGTTCTGATTTTTCTGATTACTTACAGTATACACATATCACTTGTAATTTTAAAGAAGTAGATTTTTTGAAATACATGACAACTGTCATATGTAAATATAGACGTTTATGTCTTATGGCCATACAGTTTTCCCTTTATGATTAGGTTAATAAGTTATTTGGACTGAAAAAGTTCGCACAAGGAGGAAGACTAAGACATGAGCAGAGAAAAAACAGCGCAGTTACGCAAATATGTCGCCCCTTTTGAAAAGGCGGATGTCAAATCAAGTGTAAGACAATTAGTGAATACAATTCCACCTTTTATATTGGCATGGTTCTTGGCTTATCAAGCACTCGATGTCTCAATCTGGTTAACTATTGCGTTATCCGCAGTGGCAGCCGCATTCGTTATCCGTACATTCATCATCTTCCATGACTGCACGCACGGATCGTTTTTCAAAAACAAAAAAGCAAATGCAATTGTTGGTACTATTACAGGCATCATGACCCTTTTCGCTTACGAAAAGTGGAAACGCGAGCATTCGATTCACCATGCTTCAAGTGGGAATCTTGATAAGCGCGGAGTCGGCGATATCTGGATTATGACAATCGAAGAATATGTAGAAGCTTCGAAATGGGAACGTTTCAAATACCGCATGTACCGCAATCCATTGGTTATGTTCGGAATTGGTCCTTTGTTCTTGGTCTTGATTTCAAGCCGCTTCAATCGTAAAGATGCACGTAAAAAAGAACGTAACAACACGTATTTGATCAATATCTCTCTTGTTGTCATCTATTCGCTCTTAATCTGGGCAATCGGCTGGCAGGCATTCCTGATTATTCAAGGAACAACGATGTTTATTGCCGGAGCATTCGGTATCTGGTTGTTCTACGTCCAGCACACATTCGAAGATTCGTATTTTGAAGACGAAAACGAATGGGATTATGTAAAAGCGGCAGTAGAAGGAAGCTCGTATTACCAACTTCCAAAAGTATTGCAATGGGTAACCGGCAATATCGGCTTCCACCACGTGCATCACTTGAGCCCGCGTGTTCCAAACTACAACCTGGAAAAAGCGCACGAGTCTACTCCGCCGCTTCAACAGGCGACAACAATCAACATCAAATCCAGCCTTAAATCATTGCGCTATAAATTGTACGATGCACCGAATAAAACATTCGTTACATTTGGTGATATCAAGCACTTGTTAAGCAATTCGAAAACTGCTGAACAGTAAAAAGACAAGCAAAAAACCATTCTTAGCGGAATGGTTTTTTCTTTTGCCTATTTTTTTGCTATGATTAAACCATTAATAGAAAGGAAGCGGAGACCGTTATGCAAAGCTGGTATCAAATATTCCCTAAAAACCCATGGTTAAGCCTTTACGCTTGGGTTATCTTTTGTATTTTGCCTTTCTTCTTTATTTTTCGTTCTTCTTTGCTGTCTGAAATTATTTTTGGCATTTTGCTGCTGTTGTTGTTCTTCGTTGCATATCGCCTTTCTTTCAATTCGAGAACCGGATTTGTTTATGTTTGGGTGAGCTTTGAAATGGCTATCAATATCGGGATGATCCTGCTGTTCGGTTATGTTTATCTTTCAATTTTTGTCGGTTTTTTCATTGGGAATTTGCGCAACAAAGTCGGCTTTTTCATTATTTATGGCATTCACATCGGAACGACGATTGCAGCTGTGGTATTCGGCTTTTTTGAACACAGTGAACTGTATCTTTCCCAGCTGCCGTTTATTGTACTCAGTATATTGGGAGTAATTCTTTTGCCCTTCAATACTTATAACCGCAACAAGCGGGAAAAGTTGGAGGGACAACTTGAAGATGCCAATAAGCGGATTTCCCAACTTATCATCATCGAAGAACGTGAAAGGATTGCACGCGATCTTCATGATACATTAGGCCAGAAATTGTCATTGATCGGTTTGAAAAGTGATTTGGCGGGTAAGCTTATTTACCGGAATCCAGAATCTGCTTTAAATGAAATAAACGATGTTCGGCAGACAGCCCGCACTGCTTTAAAGGAAGTGAGGGAGCTGGTGTCCAATATGCGCGGCACTAAGCTGGACGAAGAATTATTGCGAATCCAGCAGATATTGAAAGCTGCTGAAATCGATTTTGTGTTCTATGGTTCACCGCAGTTGACCAATACGCCGCTTTTGGTGGAAAATGTCTTGAGCATGTGCCTGAAAGAGGCGGTGACGAACGTAGTCAAACATAGTGGTGCTGCACGTTGCAGTGTCTTAATCAAGCAAAATCCTGAAGAGATTCTTGTGCAGGTACAGGATGATGGCAAGGGATTTCCGGAAGGGAACACTTCCTTGCAAGGAAACGGGTTGGCAGGGATGCGCGAACGTCTGGAATTTGTCAATGGTTCGGTGGATATTAAAGAAATGGAAGGCACCACCTTGAATATCCGGGTGCCAAACGTGATTCTTTATAGTTCAAAGGAGGCGGTCGAATGATTCGGATCGTATTAGCTGAAGATCAGCGGATGATGCTGGGAGCTTTGGGTTCGTTATTGGATTTGGAAGAGGATATGGAAGTGGTCGGCAAAGCGTCGAATGGGGAAGAAGTGATCGAGCTTGTAGAAAAGCTGGAACCTGATATTTGCATCATGGATATTGAAATGCCGTTAAAAAGCGGATTGGATGCTGCAGAAATTCTGAGGGACCAGCCGTGCAAAATCATTATTCTGACCACATTTGCACGTTCGGGCTATTTTGAGCGCGCGAGAAAAGCGGGAGTCAGCGGGTATTTGCTGAAAGATAGTCCAAGTGAAGACTTGGCAACATCGATCCGGACAATCATGGATGGACGCCGTATCTATGCGCCGGAATTGGTGGATTTGGCTTATGCTGATGAAAATCCATTGACTGACCGCGAAAGCCAGGTCATGGAACTGATCGCCGAAGGGCGCAGCACGAAAGAAATTGCCAAGGAGCTGTTCATTACAACCGGCACTGTCCGGAATTATATTTCGACCATCTTGGACAAGCTGGAGGTCGGGAACCGGATTGAAGCAATTTCCCGTTTTAAAGAAAAAGGCTGGTTCAAGTAAAATACCGCTGTCAGCTGACAGCGGTATTTTACTGTTCCCGAGTCATTCGTAAAGCGTTTCCGATAGGGAACCATCTTCGTTGTAAATGTGCAGCTCCCCATGGTTCTTGTTGACGTAACGCTTGGCTTCCCCCATCAGACTCTTCTTTGTTTCTTCGATCAGAATGGCTTTTTTACTGTCTTTCTTCTTTAATTGCCATCCTTCATCGTGTTTTCTGATTTCGTAGATTGGCCGCTCTTCATCTCTTACTACACTTTGTTTTGCACGATCGAGAGCAATGGGAATCGCGCGTTCTTCTTCATAGCCATCACGCAACAGCGCGTTGGCTATTTCAATGGCTTTACTGCGGACGGCGTTGTCCAGGTTTTTAAACGAATCCGGATAATCATTTTTGCTCCATGGCATAATAATCTCCTCCTTGAGACTCTTTTCCCCCCTTATATTGACTGTAAAACCAAAATGGGACTTTTAAAAAGTGTCAATAATGTTACACTGTAAAATAAGGAGGGGATAAAATGACAGATACGACATATCAAATCATTGCTTTAGCTATTTATCTTGCAGCCATGCTATTTATTGGCTGGTATGCTTATCGAAAAACTGCAAATTTATCCGACTACATGCTTGGTGGAAGGGGGCTTGGACCGGCAGTTGCTGCACTCAGTGCCGGTGCATCGGATATGTCCGGATGGCTCTTACTGGGATTGCCAGGTGCTATCTACCTTGGTGGATTAGTTGAGGTATGGATTGCAATTGGATTGACAGTGGGTGCCTTTTTAAACTGGTACTTTGTTGCACCGCGCTTGCGGATTTATTCGTTCGTCACAAGCGACTCCATTACGATTCCAAGTTTCCTGGAGAACCGTTTGAAAGATAAATCACGGTTATTAAGAATTGTTTCGGGTATTATTATCTTGATTTTCTTCACATTTTACGTGTCATCCGGAATGGTAGCATCTGGGTTATTCTTCCAGAGCTCGTTCGGGATGGACTATCATTTAGGTCTTGTTCTAGGCTCAGTTGTTGTTGTAGCCTATACGCTGTTCGGCGGATTCCTGGCCGTCAGCTACACGGACTTTGTCCAAGGCATTATGATGGTATTGGCTTTGATCGCGGTACCGGCAATTGGGATTTTCGCTACAGGCGGATTTAGTGAAACTGCTGCAAGCATTCGTGAAGTGGATCCGAACATGTTGAACCTAGTTTCGGGAGCATCAACAATCGGAGTCATCTCTGCGGTGGCCTGGGGTCTGGGTTATTTTGGCCAGCCGCATATCATCGTCCGTTTTATGGCGATTAAAACATTGAAAGAAGTTCGCATAGCCCGCCGCATCGGTATGAGCTGGATGATTTTCAGTCTTCTTGGAGCAACGGCAACAGCGCTTGTCGGGATTGCTTACTTCCAACAGAATCCTTCAGCAACTTTAGTGGATCCTGAATCGGTCTTTCTAGACTTGAGCCAGATCTTGTTCCATCCATTGGTTGCCGGATTTGTATTGGCTGCTGTTCTGGCCGCTGTTATGAGTACGATTTCTTCTCAGCTGCTGGTCAGTTCATCTGCATTGATTGAAGATTTATACAAGATTGCATTCAAAAAAGAATCATCACCAAAAGGCTACGTGAATTTAGGGCGTATTGCTGTAGCAGTGATTGCTGTTTTTGCTGCATACCTTGCATGGGAGCAAAATAATACCATTTTGGGCCTTGTCGCTTATGCGTGGGCAGGATTTGGTGCCGCTTTCGGACCAATCATCCTGTTTTCTCTATTCTGGCGCAAGCTGACTTCAAAAGGCGCTTTGGCCGGAATGATCGTCGGTGCTGTAACGGTTATTGTTTGGGACTTGCTCGGTACAGCTGCAGACGAGCCTGGAGCCACTGAAATGACCAATTTCATGGGCAGTGTTTATGAAATTATTCCAGGCTTCTTCCTGTGCCTGATTGTGACATGGCTTGTCAGTCTGGTGACCTACAAACCAGATGCGCAGATTGAAAAAGAATTTGATGAAACAGTTCGCTTGATCAACGAAGATAAATAATTCTCCAAACAAAAAGACGTACAGCTCTTTCCATCTGGAAAGAGCTGTACGTCTTTTGCTGTTTGTCCGGTTATTTATTGCGTTGCTTTCGGGCTTCTTGTTCCATCTGTTTAAATCGCTGCAATTCAGATCTCCGAATTGGCGGTGATTCTGTGCGAATGATTTTAGTGAAGGACCAAAGCATCAATACAAGCAGCACGGTGAAAGGCAGAGCCGATATCAGGGAAGCTGTTTGAAGAGCTTCCAGTCCGCCTGCATACAGCAGAACCGCAGCAATTGCGGACATCAGCACGCCCCAGACAATCTTGAAAAAAGTTGGTGGATTTAAGCTGCCATAGCTGGTCATAGAAGCCAGGATGTAAGTGGCCGAGTCAGCAGAAGTCACTAGGAAAGTGAAAATCAGCAGAATGGCTAGAACCGACATAATGGTTGTCAAAGGCAGAACTCCGAAAGTCTGGAATAGGGCCGATGTCAGGTCGTTATTGACGGCTTCGGCAATTCCAGTGCCTTGATTCAAGTCGTACCAAAGTGCGGTGCCGCCAAAGACTGCAATCCACAGACAAGCGATAGCTGGTGGAATGACGAGTACGCCCATTACGAATTCACGGATGGTGCGTCCTCTGGAGACGCGCGCGACAAATGCCCCGACGAACGGAGACCAGGCAATCGCCCAGGCCCAATAGAAAATGGTCCAGCCCTGTACCCAGCCGCCATCTGCATAAGGCTGAAGGCGTAGGCTATAGGAGACGAAGTTAGTGATGTAATCGCCCATCGCTAATGTGAAAGTCTCCATGATGAAGACGGTGGGACCAGCAATAAAGACAAAGACCATCAGCACTAAGGCCAGTCCAAGGTTCAAGTTGCTTAAATACGCAATCCCTTTCTTCAATCCAGTGGAAGAAGATAAGGTGTAGGCAGCGAACATGACAACAATAATGCCCAGCTGTATCGGAAAGGCGTTGTCGATGCCGAATACGGCATTCAGTCCGCCATTCATTTGAAGAACACCCAAGCCGAGAGATGTGGCAATCCCCATGACTGTAGCGATGACCGCAAGGGAATCGATAGAGTGTTTGATTAATGGCTTGCTGCCGAGTACCGGCTCCAGAGCTGTTGAGACCAAGCCAGGTTTCTTTTTGCGGAATTGAAGAAATCCGATGACGAGCCCGACAATAGCGAATACCGACCATTGGCTGATTCCCCAGTGGAAAAACGAATAACCCATGGCGATTCTCGCTGCTTCTGGCGTTTGCGCTTCATTGGCGAAAGGGGTGGTGAAAAAATGGCTCATCGGTTCAGCTACGCCCCAAAATACGAGGCCTGCTCCGAATCCGGCAGAAAATAGCATGCCGATCCAAGTAAAGAAGGGGAATTCCGGACGATCGCTGTCGGCCCCAAGTCGAATGCCGCCATATTTGGACAATGCGATGATAATAAGGAAGAGGGTAATGACAAAGACAGCAAGCAAGTAGAACCAGCCGAAATTCAAGGTGGTAAAACTAAATAAGCTTCCCGCTACTTCCCCAAACTGTACTGGTGTCGCCGCACCAAAAATAACTAGTATAATAATAACGGCGGCGGATACTATAAATACGGGATTTTTCAACAATTTTTTTTCCATCGTGACCTCCTATAAGCTTTTCTATAGTTTACCCTACCGAATATGCAGAATAAAAACCACCCATTATGGTAAAAAACCAAATTTTAGTTAGGTTAATCAGCTTTATGCATAGAAACTTTACTTTTTCCTGCTTAAAGGAGACTAGGGAAACGATGGCGAACGGTATAGCATGACAGAAAAAATAAGTGAGGTGCTTTATGGAGTTGGATCATATTGTTCATTTCGTCCATGAAAATCCGCAGGAAACGACAGCCTATTGGCGGGAACGAGGATTTCATGCGGCTGTGGGAGGACAGCATATAAGCTGGGGAACGCATAATGCTCTCTTGTATTTGAAAGATTGCTATATCGAATGGTTGGCAGTAGAGAAAGAGGAAGTTGCTTGCCATGCTGATCATCCTCTTACCCGGCAGCTGTTGCATGACCAAGCCGGTTTTGGAACGGTATGTTTGCGCACCAAGAACATCAAGGGCTTAAATGATGACCTTAGAAATCGTGGAATCAACACATCGGGAGTTCTGGATGCTGAACGCCGGACCGAAGCCGGGCAGTTGATCAAGTGGAGGATGCTGTTTATTGAAGAAGCCGTATCGGCCCGGCTGCCATATCCATTTTTCATTGAATGGCAGAAAACGGATCAAGAGCGCTACAAGAAACTAAGGGATAATGGCATTGTTCAAGCATCAAACGAAAAAATGGCAATTGATCGCTGTGTTTTTGGCGTATGGAATCCAAAAGAAGCCGCCAGTAAATGGCAGACAATTCTGGGCGGAAGCCTGGAACTGGATAATTGCCGCCTTGAATTCAGAAAAACGGATCATCCGATGGAACGTCTGGAAGAAGTACATTTTGCGGAGGGTGAAGATAAAGTGGAATTTGAACAGGGGCAGTATTGGCTGCCCCTCGTGTAGCTAAGCAGCTGAGAAACTGTGGTAAAATGGAGAAATCGAATGGGAATTTTCCTTTCCTGAACTAGGAGGACATGATAAATGGATGAATTACAAGAAAAAGCGGTCATTGTCGGTGTCCAGCTTCAAAAAGATCTTCATTTCGCATATGGAATGGAAGAACTGCATAATTTAGCGGAGGCCTGCAATGTGGAAGTGGCCGGAGAAATTACGCAGAACCTGGATCGTATCAACCCTTCTCATTACGTGGGAAGTGGAAAAGTGGAAGAAATAAAAGCTTTCTATGAAGAGGCAGATGCGAATCTGGTGATTTTCAATGATGAGCTGTCACCATCGCAGATCCGGAATCTGGAAGAAGACTTGGAATGTAAAGTGATTGACCGGACCATGCTGATTCTGGATATTTTCTCGCGTCGTGCAAAAACACGCGAAGCACAGGTACAGGTGGAGCTGGCGCAGCTTCAATACATGCTGCCGCGTTTAGTTGGCCTGCGTGCTTCACTAGGACGTCAAGGAGGCAGCAGCAGCGGAGGCGTAGCCAACCGTGGAGCCGGGGAGACGAAGCTGGAGCTGGATCGCCGGAAAATCGAAGAACAGATTTCGAAGCTTCACAAAGAGTTGGAGCATATTAAGGATCAGCGTGTCACGCAGCGTAAGCAGCGGACTAAAAAGGGCATGCCTGTCGTCTCGCTGGTTGGTTACACAAACGCTGGGAAATCGACGATCATGAATGGATTGTTGGCGAAAACTGGCCAGGACGATGAAAAGCAGGTGTTTGAAAAAGACATGTTGTTCGCGACATTGGAAACCTCGGTCCGGCAAATACGACTGGAAGACAATAAAAGCTTCCTGCTGACGGATACAGTCGGATTTGTCAGCAAACTGCCACATCACTTGGTAAAAGCGTTTCGTTCCACATTGGAGGAAGCCCGAAATGCGGATCTGCTGCTGCATGTCGTGGATGTTTCCAATGAAGAACATCGCTATATGATGGAAGTAACGAATTTGACCTTACAGGCTGTTGGGGTGGAAAATGTACCAACGCTGTACGTCTACAATAAATCGGATTTGGCGGGCGTCCGTTATCCGGCTGTAACCGGAGATGGCGTGTGGATGGCTGCAAAAGAAGGCAAGGGTTTGGATGAACTTCTGGAAGTCATCAAAAAACGGATTTTTGCAGATTACGTCACTTGCCGGATGGTCATCCCGTTCGACCGCGGTGATATCGTCGCTTATTTAAACGAACAAGCCAGCATTCTGGAAACGGAATACGAAGAAGAAGGCACCTTGCTGAAGGTTGAATTGAGCCACGAGGATTACGACCGCTACCAGGAATTTGTCGTCGGCAACTAAAAAGAAAAAGGTGAATCTCATTTTTTATGAGATTCGCCTTTTCAGGCTGTCGAGAAACTTCTAACAAGCCGTGGTTTTCCGAAGCTTACCGCTCGCTTTCCGCGGGCTCGCGTCCAAGCCTCCTCGTTCGCTTTGCTCTCTGCGGGGTCTCGGCCGTCTCGTCGCTAACGCTGCTCCGCAGGAGTCGAGCGGACGCTTCTCCAAACCACTTTATGAACGCTTTCTTCTTTGAATGTAGCGGAAGGCGGCGACTCTAACGGGAGCAAAGCGACAGAGCGACACGATCTCCACTGGACTGAGCAGAGCGAGCAAAGCGGCAGAAGCCGTGCCCGTGGAATGCGTCCGCCTAGAGCGAAATGTAGTATGAAGACTTTTTCAACAAGCTGAAAAGGCGAATCTCATTTTTTATGAGATTCGCCTTTTTTACGTGTGTTGTATAAGGGACATTCAAACGTTCAATTGCTGAGATTCCGCAAGGATTTTTTGGAATCCAGTGTTTCAGTAGCGCTTAATAATTTTGATGGAAGGACTTTTCGTCAAAGAAAAGTTCGTTCCCTTAAATCACCCCAGCTATCTCTTCTTCAGTGATATGGGAACTCTAGTTTATCAGCGCGACCTTTACATCCATTAATTGTCAGGTTTTCTTATTGCTGAAACTGAATGCGGTGAAGGTTGGCGAAAATGCCATCGCTTTCCAGCAACTCGCTGTACCCGCCCTGTTCAGCAATTCCATCTTCCGTTACGACAATCACGCGATCAGCATCGCGTATTGTAGCGAGGCGATGGGCGATGATCAAGGTTGTGCGATTTTCCGCCAGTTTGGCCAAGGCTTCCTGGATGACGCGCTCTGTTTGGGTATCGAGTGCCGAAGTGGCTTCATCCAGTATTAAGATCGGCGGATTTTTCAGGAACATACGGGCGATAGCCAGCCGCTGCTTTTGGCCGCCGGATAATTTCAATCCGCGCTCTCCGATTTGGGTGTCATAACCCTGTGGCAATTTCAGAACAAAATCCTCTAAATGGGCTTTTTTGGCGGCTGCTAAAATTTCGTCTTCGCTGGCATCTCTTTTGCCGTAAGCGATGTTTTCGCGAATCGTTCCAGTAAACAAGAAGACATCCTGTTGGACGATACCAATTTGTGAACGCAGCGAGTGCATGGTCATGTCGCGGATATCCATGCCGTCGATGGAGATGCTGCCTTCCTGGATGTCATAGAACCGGGGGATCAATGAACAAATAGTCGTTTTCCCCGCACCGGAAGGACCGACAAACGCAACAGTTTCTCCGGCCTGAAGGTTCAGATCAATGCCTGACAAAACAGGTTTGTTGTCGTCATAGCCAAAATGAACATCTTCAAATGTAATATTTCCGATTAATTTCTCGACAGCTACAGCATCTTTCCGATCATTGATATCAGGTGCCTGCTCAATCAATTCGCGGAAACGGCTGAAGCCAGCCATGCCTTTTGGATAAAGTTCGAGCAAGGCACTGATTTTATCGATCGGTTTGATCAGCACATTTAGGAACAGGACGAAACTGACAAGCTCTCCATACGATAACTCGCCCTGGAAGTTAAGCCACGCTCCGTAAACCAGTACGACCAAAGTCAAAAGACGCGTCATCATGTAGATGCTCGAATGGGTTGCCGCCATGACTTTGTAGGCAACCATCTTCGCCGTGCGAAAGCGGTCATTGTCCGTTTTAAAGCGGTCGATTTCAAACTCTTCGTTTGTGAACGACTGGACGACGCGCGCTCCTGAAACACTGTCTTCTACACGGCCGTTGACGTCAGCGATTTTCCCGTACATGCTGCCCCAGGCCTGGTTCATCTTAATATTGCAGAACGTGATGAGCCAAATCAGGAACGGGATGACGATCAGTGTAACAAGGGCAAGTTTGGGGTTGATCCAGAACATGATGCCGAACGCCCCGAAAAAGGTCATGATGGCGATAAAGAAATCTTCCGGTCCGTGATGGGCAAGTTCGCCGATGTCGAATAAATCATTGGTGACGCGGCTCATGATATGGCCCGTTTTGGTGTTATCAAAGAAACGGAACGATTGCCGCTGAACGTGAGTGAACAGCTCTTCCCTCATATCCGTCTCGATGTTGATGCCTAGTTTATGCCCCAGATAACTGACGATATACTGTAGAAATGTACTTAATAGAAACACTGCCAGAAGCAGAAAACTGATTGTAGTGATGGTTCCCCAATCGCCGCTCGGCAGCAGGTCGTCAATGAACCATTGAACAGCGACTGGAAATGCCAGTTCCAGGATAGCTACAAGGACGGCACTGGAAAAATCAATGATAAATAACCGTTTATGCGGTTTATAGTAACTGAAAAAATGTTTTAATCTCAAAAAAGCCACCTCGTTTTTTCTCACAGTGAAAAGTATAATCGAAGTTGAACAAATAAACGACTGGAATTTGGGTAAACAAGTAGTATGAAACTATTTCCAATGTTGTCCGTAGATTAGGGAGATTCAATTTAATAAGTTTTTTTCTTTCCCGTTGATCAGTTAAAAGGACGAAAGTTAATGCGAACTAGAGGAGGGTGATCATATTGAAGAAATGGATAATGTTCATGAGCACAGCCACTTTAGCCATTGGCCTTTCCGCATGCGGCGAAACAGCGGAACCGGCGTCTGAAGATGGAGCGGCAAAAGGGGAAGACAGCGATTTGACGGCTCAAGAGGTATATATGAAATCGTTGGAAGCTTCCAAAGGCATTACAGGTCTTCACGCGGATATTGTAACCGATCAGGTGATGGATATGCAGGCGGATGGCATGGTGATCAATATGAAAATGGATTCTGCTATGGATATGACGACCGATCCGTTGGCATTCCATCAAACCGCAGAGACGGCCATCGTCTCCGAGGATATAGAGAATGCCAATCCCATGAGCATGGAAATGTATTTCACAGATCAGGGTTTGTTCATGTATGAAGAAACGATGGCCACCTGGTTGAAAATGCCGGATGAAAGCATTGAGGATTTAAAAGGCTTGGCGGATCAGCAAACTGCCGATCCTGCTCAACAGCTCGAAGAACTATCCGAATTCCAGGAAGATTTCACTTTCGAACAGACGGAGGAAGAATTCATTTTGACTCTTGATGCATCGGGAGAAAAATTCCAGGAATTGATGGATCAGCAACTGGGCAAAACTTTGGGGCAAATGGAAATTGAAGCACAGATGGCGCTTGAAGATATGACCATTCATTCAGTGAACTACATCATCAATATCGACAAAGAGACATTCCTGACAAACAGTATGAATATGACCATGGACATGGATATGAATATCGAAGGCGAAACCATGAACATCAAGTCGGATGTACAGGCTGACTATAGCCAATATAACGAAATTGATGCCATCACTGTTCCGGCTGAAGTGCTGGAACAGGCGCGGGAAATTGCAGGTTAATTGGTTTACCCCCTCTACTTGTGGTGACAACACCTGAATTTTATCTGAAAAGAGATAGAACATGCCGCATTGGCATGTTCTATTTTGTGTCATGAAGCTTTGATAAAACTTGACAAATAGATGCCAATCTATTCTAAATGAAAATAATTCTCAACTAATTATTGACTCTTATTTCTAACATGCTATACTAAACCAAGTGACTAATTGATAATGATTATCACTATCGAATAATCAATAATTTTTATTGAGGACAGATGAGGGACAGTAATGAAAAAACGTTATTTAATACCAACATTAATCATACTGTCGATCGTTTCCTTGTTTGTCGGGGTGAGCAGTATCAGCATTGTTGATTTGCTTGACTTCCAATCGGAAGAGACACAGATATTCCTGATCAGCCGTCTGCCAAGGCTGGTCGCGATTTTGCTGGCAGGTGCAGGGATGAGTATGGCAGGACTCATCATGCAACAGTTAAGCCGCAACAAGTTCGTGTCTCCGACAACGGCAGGTACATTAGACGCTACTCGGCTTGGGATTCTCGTGTCAATGCTGTTGTTCGCCAACGCATCGATGCTGGAAAAAATGACAGTGGCTTTTGCTTTTGCGCTTGCCGGTACGTTTCTTTTTATGCAAATACTAAACCGCATCAAATTTAAAGATGCTATATTCATTCCTTTAGTTGGTTTGATGTTCGGAAACATCCTGTCTTCCATCACAACATTTTTCGCTTATCGGGCGGACGTGATCCAAAATATGTCCGCCTGGCTGCAAGGTGACTTTTCGATGGTCATGAAGGGAAGCTATGAACTTCTCTACATCAGTGTTCCGGTCTTTATCATCGCTTATCTGTACGCTAATCGGTTTACGGTAGCAGGCATGGGCGAGGACTTCTCCAAAAACCTGGGGATGAAATACCGGAGCGTCGTCAACATCGGATTGGTACTCGTGGCTTTGATCACAGCGACGGTTGTTTTGACGGTAGGGGTTATCCCATTCCTTGGGTTGATCATTCCGAACATCGTATCGATCTTCAAAGGAGATCATCTACAAAAAACATTGCCGCATACTGCAGTGCTTGGAGCTATTTTCTTGCTGGTGTGCGATATCTTGGGGAGAGTGCTGATTTACCCGTATGAGATTTCCATCAGCTTGATGGTCGGCGTTATCGGAAGCTTTATTTTCCTCTTCTTGTTGTTTAGGAGGAAAGCATATGCGTGACCTACATAAAATGCTGATATTAGTCGGCTTGGCTTTAGTGGCTTGTGGAGTTTATCTGTTCCAAGATTTAAACGGAAGTTTTGATTACGCCTTGCCAAGACGTGGTGTAAAAGTGTTTGCCATGGTGTTGACCGGAGTGGCTATCGCTTATGCGACGGTTGTCTTTCAGACCATCACCCATAATCGGATATTGACGCCGAGCATTATGGGCTTGGATTCACTGTATATGCTGCTTCAGACGGTGCTGATCTTTTTCCTCGGTTCAGATCATGTAACTATCGTCAATAAGCAAGTGAATTTCATGCTGTCGATTGCTGTCATGGTCATCTTCGCTCTGCTGTTTTATCGCTTGCTTTTCAAAAAAAACGATCGGCCGATTTACTTTCTCTTGTTGGTCGGCATCATATGCGGAACGTTTTTCGGCAGTATCACAACCTTCTTGCAAGTCTTAATTGATCCGAATGAATTTTCAATCATCCAAGACCGGATGTTTGCCAGCTTTAATAATGTCAATTCAGATTTGGTGTGGACCTCCCTCGTCATCATCACCCTGTTGATTACATTTGCCTGGAAACAAAATTCATCGTTGGATGTTCTGACGCTTGGGCGTGATACAGCGATTAACTTGGGCGTAAACTACGATGCCTTAGTAAAACAGATGCTCGTTTTATCGGCTGTCCTGATCGCCATTGCCACGGCGCTGGTCGGACCGATTACGTTTTTCGGTTTGATTGTGGCCAACTTGTCCTATCAATTCTTTACTTCATATAAACATTCGGTTTTACTGATAGGATCTATTGTCATCAGCGTAGTCGCCTTGGTCGGCGGCCAGTGGGTAGTGGAACGGATCTTCACTTTCAATACGACATTGAGCGTCATCATCAATTTCATCGGTGGAATTTACTTCATCTACCTACTATTAAAGGAGAGTCGATCTAAATGATCCAAGTTCGTGAATTGACAAAGCTCTACGGAAAAAAACAAGTTGTGGAAAATGTCTCAGTTGATATCCAGCGAGGCCAGATTACATCCTTTATCGGGCCGAACGGGGCTGGGAAATCCACATTGCTTTCCATGGTTAGCCGGCTGCTGGATGCGGATACCGGCGAAGTGCTCATTGATTCAACCAATACCAAAAAGTTGAAGTCCAATGAGTTCTCAAAACGTGTATCGATCTTAAAACAGTCCAACTACATGAATGTCCGTTTGACGATTCGCGAGCTGGTCTCTTTTGGCCGCTTTCCTTATTCAAAAGGCCGTCTCAACGATGAAGATGAAAAAATGGTGGACCAGTCCATCGATTACATGGATTTAAAGGAAATGGAGAACTCCTATCTGGATGAACTTTCAGGCGGTCAGCGCCAGCGTGCCTTTATCGCAATGGTCATTGCGCAGGACACTGATTATATTCTATTGGATGAACCATTGAACAACCTGGACATGAAGCATTCGGTCCAAATCATGAAGATTTTGCGCCGCTTGGTCGATGACCTCGGCAAAACAGTGGTCATTGTTCTTCACGACATCAACTTCGCTTCCGTATACTCTGACCGGATTGTGGCTTTGAAAAATGGCCGCGTAGTCAAAGACGGAACAACGGAAGAAATTATTCAAAGTGCGGCATTAAAAGAAATCTATGATATGGATATCCCGATTCAGCAGATGAATGATTGCCGAATTTGTGTGTATTTTAATTCTTAAAAAAAGAGGAGCTTGAAATAAAATGAAAAAATGGTTATTGGTAGCATTTATCCTAATGCTGGTGGCTTTCCTTGCGGCTTGTGGATCAACTGAAGAAACAACAGAATCCGATACGGCAAATGCTGGAGCTGAAGAAACAGAGGAAATGACAGTAACGCACGAACTTGGAGAAACAACATTCAACAAGAACCCTGAAAAAGTAGTGGTATTCGACTTTGGTGTTCTTGACTCAATGGATAAGTTAGGTCTTGAAGCTGTTGCAGGAGTTCCGCAGGAATCTTTGCCATCTTATCTTGATAAATATGCAGATACTGAAAAATATGAAAATGTTGGTACATTAAAAGAAGCGGATTTTGAAGCAATCAATGCAATGAAGCCTGATCTGATCATCATTTCTGGACGCCAGGCTGATATGTACGAAGAGTTTTCTGACATCGCTCCAACCGTTCATATGGCTGTAGATACAGAAGATTACTTGGAGTCATTTAAAGGCAACATGACCACTCTTGGCGAAATTTTCGGTAAAGAAAACCAAATCGTTGAGGAATTAGCGGCGATTGATACGCAAATCGAAGAAGTGAAAGCAACAGTAAGTAAGTCTGATGAAAAAGCATTGATCGTTCTTGCAAATGAAGGAAAAGTAAGTGCTTATGGTGCGGCTTCACGTTTTGGCATCATCCATGATGTGTTTGGCGTAAAACAGGCTGACGAAGGTATCGAAGCTTCTACGCACGGGCAAGGCATTTCTTATGAATACATTTTGGAGACAAACCCGGACATGATGTTCGTAGTTGATCGCAACGCTGTTGTCGGAAACGGTGCAAGTGCTGCAGATTCTCTTGAAAATGAATTGGTTGAAAAGACTAATGCTGCTCAAAACGATAAAATCATCTACTTGGATCCAGACTTCTGGTACCTGTCAGGTGGCGGATTGCAGTCTGTCGCTCAAATGGTAACGGATGTACAGTCAGCATTTGAATAAAGAGCAACTAACAATCAGTGGGGATTTTCTATCCTCGCTGATTGTTGATATATCGACTGATCGTCAAACGGAAAAAGAATAAAGGAGCGGATCGTGTGTTTGTCCAAATGAAACGAATCGTCGTGAAAGAGGGATTTTCGGAACTTGTATTAGATCGCTTTTCCGGTGAAGGCAAGCTTGAAAAGCAGCCTGGTTATATTGACCGTACGGTATTGAAGAAAAACATTCGCCGAGGCGATGAAGAAGTGATTGTTTATGTGCGCTGGGAATCGGAAAATGACTGGAAAAATTGGGAGAAGAATCCTGGCCACATTGCAGGACACAAAGCCAATATCGGCAAACCGAAACCAGAACACATTATCGAGTCTTCGCAAAACACCTATCATGTTCACGCTGTAAGATAAAAAAGAGGCTTGTTCAGTGATATAATTCTGGGTAGTAATCTTCGCATTGCGCATAAAAATCGTCCTTTCTGAAATGGTGGTATGGTAACTTCCATTTAGCAGGAAGGGCGATTTTTTGTTTTTTTAGAACCAGCTGAGGCTGTGCGCCGCAAAGGGCATTTTTCACGAGCTTTTGGTACAGCCTTTTTTATGGGGATTTCACAAGTTAGTAATAAATACTATATTTATATAAGGTTTATACAGGAATTGTATAGCCTCCTGCAGTATAATTGGAAGTGATAAGAGATAAGTTAGAGAAGTTGAACAAAAAAACTTAACTTATGCCTTTCGCTTCAATCGCTTTAAGTATAAGAGGCCGGCGCTGAGAAAATGAATAGAAAAGTTTTCTTCAGCAAAAAGCTTTTCGATATTGGATTTCTTCAAATCTTCTTCTCTTAAACAAGCTGGGCCTTTAGTTCAATCTGTATAAATCATAAAAAGGAAGTGAAAAGATGTTTTTGGCATGGAACGAAATCCTGAAGAATAAATTGCGCTTTACATTGATTATTGGCGTCTTGATGCTGGTTGCTTATCTGGTGTTCTTTTTATCCGGTTTAGCAAACGGGCTGGCGAGTTTAAATAGGGAAGCAGTGGACAAATGGGATGCGGATGCCATCGTGTTAACTGAGGAATCGGATCAAAGCCTGGTCCAGTCTTCTTTTGCCGTCGATACAGCTGACAGCATTGATGCTGATGAAACAGCTGTTCTCGGACAGCTTAATGCCATTGCGCAAACCGGCGATCAAAAAGCCAATGTCTCGATTTTTGGAATCGACAGTGATGAATTTATCATGCCGGAAGTAACGGAGGGAACTGCGTTCACCGGTGGCAATGAAGTGATTGCCGGGGATTCACTTAAAGATGATGGCTTTGGGCTTGGAGATGTATTGAGCTTGTCTTCTACAGAAGAAAAGCTGGAAATTGTAGGCTTTACAGACGAAGCCCGGTTTAATGCTGCACCTGTTCTTTATACGGATTTGGAAACGTTCCAGCGCGTGAAGTTCAGCGAAGAGGCGACTAGAGATAACAGCCAGATCAGCGGCATTGTGGTGCGGTCAGCTGATGTTTCCTCAATTACAGATGAGGAAGAGCTGGCAGCGATTGAGACGGAAACCTTCATTGAAAGCCTTCCTGGGTACACAGAGCAAAGTCTGACTTTGAACTTTATGATTTACTTCCTGTTTGTCATCTCATCAGTGATCGTCGCGATATTCCTTTACGTCCTGACGGTTCAGAAAATCAGCATGTTCGGCGTCATGAAAGCGCAGGGAATCCCGAGCAGTTATTTGGCACGCTCAGTTATTGCGCAGACAGCCATCCTCGCGGCAATTGGTGTCGCGGTAGGGCTCGGACTGACGCTTCTCACTGGAGCTTTTCTGCCAAGTGCGGTTCCGATATCATTTGATATTCCGACGATGCTGATCTACGGAGTGGTCCTGATGGTAGTGGCCATTTTGGGCGCCGTATTCTCTGTGTTGACGATTGTGAAAATTGATCCATTAAAAGCGATTGGAGGTTAAATCATGGCAGTATTGGAAATGAAACAGGTGGAAAAATCGTTTGGCACAGGCCACAAAAAAGTGGATGCGCTGAAAGAAACGAACTTTCATGCAGAACAAGGAGAATTGATTGCGGTGATCGGGCCTTCCGGTTCCGGAAAAAGCACATTTTTAACGATCGCCGGAGGGCTTTTGTCGCCAACAACTGGAGAAGTTCTGATCAACAATGCAAATATCTCCACTTTAAATGAAAAACAGCTTTCTAGGATTCGCCTAAAGGAAATCGGCTTTATCCTGCAGGCTTCGAATTTGGTACCGTTCTTGACGGTGGAAAAGCAGTTGAAGCTATTGGATAAAGTGAAAAAAGACAACATGAACAAAGAACAGCTTGAACAGCTTTACAAAGATTTGGGGATTGGCGACCTCCGCGGCAAATACCCTTCGGATCTTTCTGGAGGAGAACGCCAGCGGGTTGCCATCGCTAAAGCGCTATACAGCAATCCATCCATTATTTTGGCGGATGAGCCGACAGCTTCTTTGGATTCCGACCGTGCTTATGAAGTTATGGAATTACTCAAGGAAGAAACGAAAAGCAAGAAAACAACGACGATTGTGGTGACGCACGATATCCGTCTAGTCGATTATTGTGACAAAGTCTACAAGATGGTTGATGGCGTTCTGGAACTGCAGTAACTGGAATGATAATCGAGCCCGCTTGCCGATATGGCAAACGGGCTTTTCATTTTGCTTATGATAAACTGTAGGTAATGATGAAAGAGGGTGGATGTCGTGAAGCGTCTTTTTTATCCAATGGCAGTAGCGACCTTGCTTGGGTTCTTTGCCATATTTGGAAACTACTCTGGGAATGCCGTTATTCAAATCGACCGGCAGGCGTCGGAACTGTTTGGCGGGCAGCGTCTTCTCGGCAGCATGTCATTTATAGGAGAACCATGGCTGATAGCTGCTGTGAGTCTTTCGCTGCTCGTCTACCTGTGGCTGTTCCGGAAAAATTATCGGGGAATGCTGTTCGTCTTTCTGGCTGTGGGTGTAGGAAATGTGCTGAATCAGTTGATGCGAGAATGGTTTGGGCGTCCGCGTCCGGATTTGCCGCATGGCCTGGAATCCTTTAGTTTCCCATCAAACCATGCAATGGTTGGCTTATTGTATCTTTTCACATTGGCTTATTTCATTGCAGGAGACAGTTCCTCAAGAAAAACGAAGATGGTGGTCTGGCTGTTGGCTGTTGGCCTGTCCCTGATAGTCGCCTTATCGAGAGTGGCGGGAGGAGAAAATTACTTCTCTGATGTAACAGCGGGCCTTTTTGCTGGATATGCCTGGTTTGTGGCCGTAGCCGTCTGGTACGAGATACGTGAGCGCCAGTTCCACAAAAGAGATGAAGCGCGAAAAAAAGAGGAATTTCCGGAATAACCGGAAATTCCTCTTTTTTTATTTTGGGTTATGAAGTCGGTTTTTGAGAAGTGGGTGCATCGCCCAGCTGATTCAGCCGGTGCGCGAATGAATCGCTGCTCCCTGTTGGTGAGCCCAACAGAACATCCTGCATGGAGTAAGCTTGTGAACCGTGCTCTGAAAAATCCAATCCTACTTCTTCTTCTTCAGCAGTTACTCTAAGTGGTGTAAGGCTGCCGACGGCGAACAACACCAATCCGGTTGAGATAGAAGCCCAAGCAATTACAGCCAGAATGCCGACTGCCTGGAGGCCAAGAATTTCTACTCCGCCTCCATAAAGCAAGCCGCCCGTAGTATCAAACAAGCCGACTGCAAGCGTCCCCCAGATACCTGCAATACCGTGAACGGAAATAGCTCCGACCGGATCATCGACACGAATTTTAGAATCAAGCAAACGAATAGCTTCAGTCATGACAACTCCAGCGATTAAGCCGATAGCAAGAGCGCCGACAAGTGAAACGTTCGCTGCTCCTGCCGTAATTCCGACAAGGCCTGCAAGTGCACCGTTCATCGTTAAGGAAGCGTCAATACGGCCATAGCGCAAACGAGTATATCCCGCAGTGGCGATCACGCCGGCAGATGCTGCCAATAGTGTATTGGCAATTACTGGAGGCACGAGAGCAGGGTCAGCTGCCAAGGTGCTGCCACCATTAAAGCCGAACCAGCCAAGCCAAAGGATGAAAACACCTAATGCGCCAAGTGGCAAACTGTGGCCAGGAATCGTATTGACGGTTTTTCCGCTGTACTTGCCGATGCGTGGACCGATTTTCCAAGCTGCGACAAATGCAGCTACTGCCCCGGTTAAATGCACAACAGTTGAACCGGCGAAATCAATAAAGCCAATCTGTGACAACCAGCCGCCGCCCCATACCCAATGTCCAACAATCGGATAAATAACTGCAGTCATGGCAATCGTCAATAGAATATAAGCGGATAAATGCATCCGCTCGGCTACAGCTCCCGAAATGATTGTTGCGCAAGTGGCAGCGAACACAGCCTGGAAGACAAAGAACCCGATGTCTTCAACACCTGATAGCGCAAACCCTTGTGTACCGATCAATCCAAAAGACGAAGGGCCAAACATAAGAGCGTACCCGACGATAAAATAAAGAATCGACCCAAGCGAAACAGTGATCATGTTTTTCATTAAAATATTCAAAGTGTTTTTAGAACGTGTAAAGCCTGATTCCACCATGGCGAATCCTGCGTGCATGAAAAATACCAACATGGCTCCGAGCATCACCCATAACATATCTACTGAACTTTGAACTGCTTCCATCCAATCTCCTCCTTATCCAATCGCGACTGCGCCGCGTTCTTTTGTTCTGATCCGTATAGCTTCTTCGACAGGCAAAATGAAAATCTTGCCATCTCCGACTTGGCCAGTCGAAGCGTATTCCAGTAAAGCCTGGATGATGTCTTCGACCTTATGGTCATCCACCACCATCTCCAATTTCAGTTTTGGAGAAAATTCCATCGTATAGGCGTTGCCGCGGAATAAACCGACTCGGCCTTCCTGCTTTCCGATTCCGGCAATTTCCGTTACACTCAAACCGTCTATTCCTTCAAGCGCCAAAGCTTGGCGAACGTCTGCGAAAACCGATGGCCGAATAATCGTTTCAATCTTTTTCATGTCTTTTCCTCCTTCATGTTAGGTTTGTTAACATATTAATCTATATTTTCTGATAATGCAAGAGTTATTTTTATTTCGTGTAAGGTTTCCTTACGTACATTAAAAATAATAGAGGTGAAGTGGAATGTACAGAATTTCGGAAGAACTAGCTGCATTGGGCAAAAAAAGAATCAAAGGGCACCCCATTGAGGGGTTTGTTTGGGGGAGTGGTCCTGAAAATCCGGCAATCATGCTGGTGGGAGAAGCCCCGGGAGAAAATGAAGTAGAAACGGGCATCCCATTCACAGGACGGGCGGGAAAAGAGTTGATGGCTTCTCTTGAGAGTGTCGGTTTGGCAAGGGAAGATGTCTATATTACAAGCGCGGTGCGGAGCAGGCCTTATAAATGGGGAACGAAAAAAAAGCGCAATGGCGAAACTATTGAAAGAAAATACAACAGGGCACCGACCAAAAAAGAAATTATTGCGCATGCGCCGATATTGGACACGGAGATTCAAGATGTCCAGCCGCCGTTGATTGTGACACTTGGAAATATCGGCTTGCAGCGGTTGATCGGTCCGAAGGCAAGAGTCACGGAACTTCATGGGGTCTTAATGGAGACGCCGATTTTATACTGGAACGAAGAAGAGGGCAGTTTTGAAGAAACCGTTGAAGTTTACCATGTTTTCCCGACTTTTCATCCGGCAAGTGTTTTTTATAATCCATCCGTCCGTGCCTTGAAGGACGCAGATTGGCACAAGCTGAAAGGTTTGCTGGGGAGAGTGAAATAAATGAATAATAGAAAATCTTTCCTTATTAAAAAAAGGTGTACGAAGGAAACTTTAAGTGTAGAATAACCATATTCACTAGAATTGGAAAGAAGGCATATCTATGGATAGTACAGTCTTATTTGCGCTTGGACTAACTCTTTTTGCAGGACTGGCCACTGGGATTGGCAGTCTCCTCGCATTTTTTGCATCCCGCACCAACACGAAATTCCTGTCGGTCTCGCTGGGTTTTTCGGCTGGGGTGATGATTTACGTTTCCTTAATTGAAATCTTTGTTAAAGCAAAAGATTCCTTGACGAACGCCCATGGCGAAAGCATGGGTTACTGGCTGACGTTGGCTGGCTTTTTCGGCGGAATGATTTTCATGGCGATATTGGATCGGATCCTGCCGCAACTTGGAAATCCGCATGAAGTCAAAACGGTGGAGGACATGGATGAAGGACCGACCAATGATGAATATGCCCGGCTTCGAAAGATGGGTATTTTTACAGCTTTGGCGATTGGTATCCATAACTTTCCGGAAGGGATTGCGACATTCATGTCGGCAATGCAGGATCCTGCCCTCGGAATCGCCATCGCTATCGCAGTAGCCATCCACAATATTCCAGAGGGAATTGCTGTGTCGGTTCCGATTTATTATGCAACCGGGAGCCGGAAAAAAGCTTTTCAATACAGTTTTCTTTCAGGTATTTCAGAACCGATCGGAGCAATTGCTGCCTGGCTGTTCCTGATGCCATTTCTCAGCGATACGTTATTTGGTATTATATTCGCCGGGGTGGCGGGAATTATGGTTTTCATTTCCCTGGATGAACTATTGCCTGCTGCAAAACGTTACGACGAAGCGCATCTATCCATCTATGGATTGGTAGCCGGCATGGCGGTAATGGCTGTCAGCCTGGTATTGATCCTCTAATCTTGAAACTTTAAGCCTCCTTTTCTCTCAGTAGAGAGAAAAGGAGGCTTTTTCTATGGATATCAAACGAATTGAACAAGCTTTCTCGGAAGTGTCAAAAACAACAGGGGAGGACGTAGATAAACGAATTGCATTGGCTGTCACCAATATATACTTGTCGCGTGATCAAGCTTTTGATGCGGAAATGCATGAAAGGGCAGTTGGAATCATTAAAAAGAATGAGGGATGGACTTCACTACTGCGCTCCCATCTGCTTCATATAGCAGAAGCTTTCATGGTGGCAAAAAAAGAGGATCTAGAAAGTTCGTTGAAGCTGGTCAATCAAAATCAGAAAGAGCTGAATAACGCGGGGTTTTGGAAAACTTCCTATACGTATCTGGCTGCTCTGCTGATGAAGAGTCCGGAAGAAGCGGAGCGGGCAGCGACAATGAATATGTATTACCACGATTTACGTGAACAAGGCTTTACGATGGGCAATGACCTTCAATGGCTGTCCTGGATCATGACCTTCGATTCACCGGCTTATGATCCAGGAATGGTGGGAAGGGTATTGGCCATCCATCAACTTTTCAAAGATGAAAAAATCAAAATCCGTTTGGCGCAGTTTCCTATTCTTGGTTTTTTAGCGGTGACCCAAGTGGGGGGGGGGCGAAGCGCTGAAAGAAATTGCGGAAAACACGCGTGAACTGGAAAAAACAAGATTTTCCGCTGGTACAAGGATATGGCTTTTTCGACCGCTGTCCAGCAGGCAATGGTCGATAATATAGATGTACAGAATATCTCTGCCATGGCGTTTTCTACTTCGCTGGAAACCTTGATGCAAGAACGGCAGGCAGCGATGATGATCAGTGTCAATACGGCCATTATCTTCTCGGCAAATAATTCTTCTGATGAAAGTTTGTAAGGGGATTTTCCTGCTCTTGTTAACGTGTGGAAACAGTTAGCTTAAGCACCATAAAATATTATTTGATTGAAAAAAACAGACTTTTCAATCTGGACTTGTCACAGATTCGCCGTGAGCGTATAGTTGTGTAAAGATAGAACTATACATGTGTCAAGACAAGGAGGGCGGCAATGTCAACCGTAACTGAGAAAAATCCAAGTTCTATTTCAAGAAATAAATTATTGTGGGTCGCGGGACTGGGGTGGCTCTTTGATGCAATGGATGTTGGAATCTTAGCTTTCGTTATTGCGGCATTGCATGTGGACTGGGGACTGACTTCCAGTCAAATGGGCTGGATCGGCAGCGTCAACTCAATCGGGATGGCGGTTGGTGCATTCGTTTTTGGCATCTATGCAGACCGTGTTGGCAGGAAGAAGATATTCATCATCACCTTACTGCTGTTTTCAATTGCCAGTGGACTTTCTGCCTTTACTACAACACTTGCAGCGTTTATGATCCTGCGCTTTTTTGTTGGGATGGGACTGGGTGGAGAATTGCCGGTTGCCTCTACTTTGGTATCGGAAAGTGTGCCGGCAAAAGAGCGCGGACGCGTCGTCGTCCTGCTGGAAAGTTTTTGGGCAGCCGGATGGCTGGTTGCTGCAATTATTTCGTATTTCATTATTCCGTCTTTCGGATGGCGTGTTGCGTTGTTGCTGACTGCATTGCCAGCGCTTTATGCATTGTATCTTCGCATCAATCTGCCGGATTCACCACAGTTTTCTGCTAAAAAAGATGTGCTGCGATCGGTTTCCACAAACATCAAAGAAGTCTGGTCCAAAAAATACAGACGCCCTACTATGATGTTGTGGATCGTCTGGTTTACAGTTGTCTTTTCGTATTATGGAATGTTCCTGTGGCTGCCAAGCGTTATGGTGCTTAAAGGATTTACTCTTATCCAAAGCTTTCAGTATGTCTTGATTATGACGCTGGCTCAATTGCCTGGATATTTTTCCGCAGCTTGGCTTATCGAGCGTGCTGGCCGGAAATTTGTATTGGTTACATATTTGATCGGGACAGCGGCCAGTGCGCTGGCGTTTGGAAATGCAGATACTATCACCTTATTGATTGTTGCCGGCGCTTTCCTGTCGTTCTTCAACCTGGGTGCGTGGGGAGCATTATATGCCTATTCGCCGGAGCAGTATCCGACGGTTATCCGTGGAACTGGTACAGGTATGGCCGCATCGTTTGGCCGGATTGGCGGAGTTCTTGGGCCGCTCTTGGTCGGTTCGATGCTGACGGCTGGTATTGGCATCAATGTGATTTTTGGGATTTTCTGTGTGTCCATCCTCATCGGTGCAATGGCTGTGGCATTTCTGGGAACCGAAACAAAGCAAATGGAACTGGAATAGATTAACTTCAAAAACAACGTATCCGATTTTGTTTCGGAGCACGTTGTTTTTATTAAAGAAATAACGGAAATGAGCAGGAGATTTTCCATAATATAGCTAATACCTTTATGAAGAGGAATTACCACAGAAATGGATGTGGGAAAATGGAATTGCTTACCTGCTCGGATTCAGCAGCATTTACGGAAAGAGTGGCACCGTTGTTGTATAAGAATGAAGATATATACAGCTTGTTCCTTGGAGTGCTTGGCCAAATTCAGGCCAATCAGTATGAGGAATACTTTTTGGCGATTGCAGAAACCGAAGGCGAGATTGTAGGTGCTTGTTTGATGACTCCGCCGCATGCTTTGCAATTGGTTATTTTCAGGAATCTTCCCGAAATTGAAAAAGAAATCGCTGAACATTTGCAGAATCTTGGAATCGAAATAAGTGGAGTTGTCGGTGAACAGGAAACAAGCCGGCTTTTTGCGGAAGCTTGGACCAAGCAGACAGAAGAACAGGTAAAAGTATTGATGAACCAAGGTTTATACCGCATTGATGCGGTTAATAAAGGTTTGCATAAAAGTGGCGGTTCCTGGCGAATTGCCAGTAAAAAAGATGCGGAACTCTTAGAGGAATGGTACAGGCTCTTTGAGGTGGACACGGGGATCAAACGCTCTACTCAAGCACAGGCAACGCACCGGATTGCCGACTTTCTGGAAAGAAAAGAAATCTATGTGTGGGAAGTGGATGGAGTGGTCGTCTCCTGCATGAAGAAAGCGCGTCCTTCCAAAAACGGCATTACGGTTTCCTTCGTATTTACACCGAAGCATCGCCGTGGCAAAGGGTATGCGCGGACGTTGGTCGCTGAAGTCACAGACGAGCTGCTGCTGGAATTTGATTTTGTGATGCTCTACACCGACCTGAGCAATGCTGCGGCCAATAAAATCTACAGGGAAATTGGCTACGTGCAGATTGCCAACCCGGTTCACCTTGTTTTTGAAGAACATTAATTATTCCGTGTAAACTTTAAATGAGTAAAGCAGTCTGCTAGAGGGTATAAAAAAGCTAGGCTGAAAGAATCAGAAGGGAGCGGATGCTATGATTCGATTTGAAAATGTCACAAAGCGCTTTCCGGATGGAACGGAAGCATTAAAAGACATTTCACTCGTTCTTCCCACTCATGAATTGACTGCCGTAATTGGTCCCAGTGGATGCGGCAAAACCACTTTAATGAAAATGATCAATAAACTGGAAAAACCGACTGCCGGGAGTATCTATATTGACGAGAAACCTATAAACGGAATGGACGAAGTTCAATTACGCCGCTCAATCGGCTACGTGATTCAACGTATTGGCTTGTTTCCTCATATGACCATCTCGGACAATGTGGCGCTGGTCCCAAAACTGCTGGAATGGCCAAAAGCCAAAAAAGAAGAGCGGGTACGGGAACTGCTCGAATTGGTCGGGCTGGATCCAGCAATTTATATGGACCGCTATCCCCTCGAATTGAGTGGTGGACAGCAGCAGCGTGTCGGAGTGATACGGGCGCTTGCTGGAGACCCGAACATTGTGTTAATGGATGAACCGTTTTCAGCTCTTGACCCCATCAGCCGGGAACAGTTGCAGGACGAACTCCGGAATCTCCAACAAACCATCAAAAAAACCATCGTTTTTGTTACCCATGATATGGATGAGGCCTTGAAAATCGCCGATTCCATTATCTTGATGCGCGACGGGCAAGTCGAGCAGACAGGAACACCCCAGCAATTGATCGACAATCCTGCTAATGAGTTTGTGCGGAATTTTATCGGCGTAGAGCGCATCAATCAAAAACGGACATTTGGAGAAAAGAGATTAATGGAATTTTTGGACTTGTTCACAGCCGATTGGGCAGGAGATGCCAAGAAGATTTCTGCTGACTCATCAATTGAAGAAGCTTTTCTGCAATTGGATGAAAGCGACCAGGATTATTTGGCAGTCGTTCAAGATGGCCGGATTATTGCATATGCTAATGACCGTGATTTATTGAAAGCTGCTCTTGCTAAGGAAACGGGGGTACTGGCATGAGAAATTTTCTGGATACTCTTGTCAGCCGGCAGGACATGATCATCAGCGCATTCTTGGAACATATCTATCTGTCGTTTGTAGCAGTGGCGATCGGCATTGCCATTGCATTGCCATTGGGAATTATCATTACACGCTACCGGCGCTATGCTGAACCAATCATCGGGGTGACGGCTGTTTTCCAGACGATCCCAAGCCTTGCCTTGTTTGGCTTTTTGGTGCCTATTTTGGGGATCGGCTCACCTACTGCATTAATTGCACTCATCATTTATGCATTGCTGCCGATTTTGCGGAATACTTATGCTGGCATTGTCGGTGTCGATGGCTCCACAATCGAAGCGGGACGTGGAATGGGAATGACGCGAACGCAAATCCTGCGTCAAATCGAATTGCCGCTGGCACTGCCGTTCATTATGGCGGGGATTCGGACAGCGACTGTCTTGACGGTCGGAATCGCTACGCTTGCCACCTTTGTCGGAGCTGGTGGCTTGGGAGACATTATTTACCGCGGCCTGCAATCGTATAATAATTCGCTGGTGCTGGCTGGTGCGCTACCGGTCGCTTTTTTAGCCATTGGATTTGATCAAATTTTGAAGTGGATTGAAAAAAGAGCAACACCAAAAGGCTTAAAAACATAGGGGGAATCAGGATGAAGAAAGCGGCATTAGGCATTTTATTGGCTGGAACGACTATCATTGCAGGATGCGGATCAGGTGGAGAAGCATCGGAGCCACTTGTAATCGGCGGCAAGCCCTGGACGGAACAGTATATCCTGCCTCACATTCTTGGACAATACATTGAGGCAAATTCGGAATATACAGTGGAATACGAAGATGGCCTTGGAGAAGTAGCGATTTTAACGCCTGCTTTGGAACAAGGGGATATTGATATGTATGTGGAATACACTGGTACAGGGCTAAAAGATGTTTTGAAGGAAGAGTCTGTACCTGGACAGTCTTCGGAAGAAGTATTGGAGATTGTCAGAGCAGGCTATGAAGACACTTTGGGTGCGACTTGGCTAGAGCCGCTTGGTTTTGAAAATGGCTATACTTTAGCGTTTTCTAAGGACAGCGGTTATGACGCGGAAACTTACTCGGATTTAGCGGAAATTTCAAAGTCGGAAAATATGCGTTTCGGCGCACCGCACCCTTTCTATGAACGCCAGGGAGATGGTTTTGATGACCTTGTCGCTACTTACCCATTTGAGTTTTCAGCTACGGAAAGTTTTGATCCGGCCATTATGTATGAAGCTGTCCAAGGCGGAGAAGTAGATGTTATTCCAGCCTTTACAACAGACAGCCGCATTGAATTATTTGATCTTGAAACAACAGAAGACGATCTTTCGTTTTTCCCGAAATACGACGCAGTTCCTGTTGTTCGAATGGAAACACTCGAAGAATACCCAGAGCTTGAGGAAGTCTTAAGTGGGCTGGCGGGGCAAATCAGTGAAGAAGAAATGCTGGCCATGAATTCACGAGTTGACGTAGACCAGGAAGTGGCGAGTGATGTCGCTCGTGAGTTCCTGATTGAAAAAGGGCTAATTGAAGAGTAAAGTGCAAGCAGCTGTGCTGGAAGTCGGTAACTATGACTTTCAGCGCAGCTTTTTTCTGTTTAATGAAAGGAATGTGGCTGTCTTTTATAGTGTTTTGTTTCGATTTCTTGTACAATTACTCCAGCAATAAATAGTTTGTAAATTCAGATAATTAAAAAGAGGAAGCTGATGAGAAGCATTCTAATAGTTGGTTTGGCAACAACAGTATTTTTAGTGGCTGCTTGCGGAAATGAGGCTGCGAGTACTGATCCCGTTGTCATTGGAGGTAAACCGTGGACTGAGCAATATATCTTGCCGCAAATTCTAGGTCAATACATTGAAGGCAATTCGGAGTATTCAGTAAGCTATGAAGAAGGCTTGGGGGAAGTGTTGATTTTGACACCGGCTATTGAAGATGGGGACATCGATATGTATGTCGAATATACAGGAACCGGATTAAAGGATGTGTTAAAAGAAGAATCGGTAATCGGAGAATCTTCAGAAGAAGTACTGGCACGTGTGCGGGCTGGATATGAAGAAGCGTTGGATGTGACTTGGCTGGAGCCTTTAGGTTTTGAGAACAGCTACACGGTGGCATTTTCAAAAGACAGTCAAACACTGTCGGAACTGGCTGAGATAACCCATTCACAGCCAGTGAGCTTTGGCGGCCCTCATTCATTTTATGAACGGGAAGGAGATGGTTACGAAGACTTGGTCTCCACATATGAGATGGAATTTTCCAATACCGAAAGTTTTGATCCATCAATTATGTATGAAGCAGTTGCTGAAGGCGATGTAGACGTTATTCCTGCCTTCACCACGGATAGCCGAATTGAATTGTTCGACTTGCAAACCACAGAAGATAACTTAGGGTTCTTTCCTAAATATGATGCGGTACCGATCGTTCGACAAGAAACTTTGAAAGACTATCCGGAGCTTGAAGATCTGGTCAATGAACTCGCTGGGCAAATTAGCGAGGAAGAAATGATGCTCATGAATGCAAGAGTAGATCAAGACCAGGCAATCGCCCGTGATGTGGCCCGTGACTTCTTGTTTGAAAAAGGATTGATTGAAGAATAAGAAAAGATTCCGTGGCTGAGGCTGCGGAATCTTTTTTTGCTCAAGAAAATATGTGGCTTTGTGCTGTCAGAGCTACTTGGGTGCTTTCGCTTTTCTTATTGTCCAGACTCCAGCACCCAGCTCTTCGGATCATAAGCCAACCCAGCTGCGCGGCAAAGAGCGCCGCACTGCTGGTCTGTCTTATGCCTGTCAGAGCTATATGGGTGCTTTCGCTTTTCTTATTGTCCAGACTCCAGCACCCAGCTCTTCGGGTCATAAGCCAACCCAGCTGCGCGGCAAAGAGCGCCGCACTGCTGGTCTGTCTTATGCCTGTCAGAGCTATATGGGTGCTTTCGCTTTTCTTGTAGCATTTGGCAAACGGTTCTTGTACAATGGTTTTAATGAGTGAATAGTCATTCAATTCAGCTAAATGAAAGCGATTTCAAAAATCTATAATGGGGTGAAGGATATGAGAGAAGTTGTAATAATAGAAGGAGTACGTTCACCGATAGGGCGCAGAAAAGGGCAGTTTGCGAATCAACGCCCGGATGAATTGGCAGCTTTAGTACTGGAAGCGCTGGTGAAACGTGCTGGTGTGGAAAAAGCGGATATAGAAGATGTTATTTTAGGTTGTGTTTCACAGGCCGGCGAACAGGGTGGCAATATTGCGCGCACGGCAGCATTGATTGCAGGTTTTCCGGATTATGTGCCCGGTGTCACCATTGATCGCCAATGCGGTTCAAGCCAGCAGGCAGTGCATTTTGGGGCGCAGGCGATTTTAGCGGGAGATATGGATATCGTCATTGCGGGTGGTGTAGAAAGTATGACGCGCGTACCGATGTTTTCCAATATGCAGGATGCAAAACCCAGCAAGAAGCTGACTGACCAATACGAAATCATCAACCAGGGATTATCGGCAGAACGCATCGCTGAGAAATGGGGATTCACCAGGGAGCAGCTTGATGCTTTCGCGGTGCAAAGTCATGAGCGGGCGCAAAATGCCATTCAGGCAGGACATTACGAGCGGGAAATTGTTCCGATTGAAACACAAGGCGCAGACGGCGAAAAACAAACCGTTGCGGTAGATGAAGGGCCGCGTCCTGGAACGACACAGGAAGTTCTGGGGAGACTGAAAACGGCTTTTGATGAGAATGGTGTAATCACTGCGGGGAACGCCAGCCAGATGAGTGATGGTGCTTCAGCCGTCCTTTTGATGTCGGCTGAGAAAGCGCAGGAGCTGGGCTTGAAACCGAAAGCGCGGATACTGGCGCGTGTAGTGGTGGGCTCCGATCCGACATTGATGCTGACGGGGCCGATTGCGGCAACAAGGAAAGTGCTTGAAAAAGCAGGGCTCGAAATTGGTGATATGGATCGTTATGAAGTCAATGAAGCGTTTGCGCCAGTTCCACTTGCATGGCTGAACGACATCGGCGGAGATCCCGAAAAACTGAATGTCAACGGTGGCGCGATAGCACTTGGGCACCCGCTTGGCGCAACAGGAACCAAATTGCTGGTGTCGCTGCTGCATGAACTGGAGCGGACAAATGGGCGTTATGGTCTATTGGCAATTTGCGAAGGGATGGGAATGGCCAATGCCACCATCATTGAAAAACTGTAGATCGTTTTGAACACTGAGGGGGATGACAATGGAATTTTCAAATGTTAAAGCAGTGGTTACAGGTGGAGCATCCGGGCTAGGAGAAGCGACAGTGCGCCACATTGCAAAAAGTGGCGGAAAAGCGGCTATTTTTGACCTGAATGCAGAACGGGCAAGAAAGCTGATCGAGGAGTTAGGCGGAGAATCAGTTATCTACAAAGAAACCGACGTGACAGATGCGAGGCAGGTCGAACAGAATATCAGCGAAACGCTCGAACAATTCGGCGAGATCGATTTAGTGGTCAATTGTGCAGGTATCGGCACTCCAGGAAAAGTATTGTCCAAAGGCACACCGATCGGGCTGGATCAATTCGAAAAAGTCATCAAAGTAAATTTGATCGGCAGCTTTAATGTGATCCGTGTTGCCGCGGCAGCTATGCAGAAAAATGAGCCGAATGAAGAAGGGGAGCGCGGGGTCATTATTTCAACAGCATCTGTGGCCGCTTACGAAGGTCAGATTGGACAAGCGGCCTATAGTGCGTCAAAAGGCGGAGTGGTCTCAATGACTTTGCCGATAGCGAGGGAATTGGCGAGAGACGGAATCCGCGTCATGGCAATTGCCCCTGGGTTAATGGAGACGCCGATGGTGGAAGGGCTGCCGGATGCTGCAATTGCTTCATTGTCTGCGGCTGTGCCATTTCCAGCACGCCTTGGAAAACCTGCTGAATACGCACAATTGGTGGAAAGCATTACAGTGAATCCGATGTTGAATGGAGAAACAATCCGACTCGACGGAGCAATCCGCATGCAGCCGAAATAAGGGGGACAAAGAGGATGGGGAGATACCGTTTTGAAGAAGAAGAACATGTGATGTTCCGAAAGTCGTTGCGCAAATTTCTGGAGAAAGAAGCGGTCCCGAATTATGACCAGTGGGAAAAAGATCGCCTTATTCCAAAATCCTTCTGGAAAAAACTTGGGGATATGGGTTTTTTAAGCCCTCAAGTTGAAGAACAATATGGCGGTCTTGGACTTGATTTCCGTTACGCAGTTGTTATCGGAGAAGAGATGGAACGTGTCGGTGCCAGTTTGACAGGCGTTGGCCTCCATAATGATATCACCGTTCCTTATGTTGAATCCTACGGCAATGAAGAGCAAAAACAGCGCTGGCTGCCAGGCTGCGTTTCAGGTGATCACATTACAGCGATCGCCATGACAGAACCGGGAGCAGGATCTGACCTGGCGAATATATCAACCACCGCCGTTCGGGATGGCGACAATTACATTGTCAATGGCCAGAAGACCTTCATCACTAACGGCATCAATTCGACATTGGTGCTGGTGGTCGTGAAAACCGATCCAAAAGCAGAACCGAAGCACCGTGGCATTTCTCTTTTGATGGTAGAAGAAGGGACACTTGGATTTATAAAAGGGCGTAAGCTCGATAAAGTCGGCCTTCATGCACAAGATACGTCCGAACTGTATTTTGAGGATTGTGTTGTTCCAGCAGCAAATTTGATCGGCGAAGAAAACAAAGGCTTTACCTATTTGATGGAAAAACTGCAGCAGGAACGCTTGGTGGTCGCAATGGCCGCCCAGGTGGCATCAGAGGATATGCTGGAGATGACCTTGGAATATGTAAAGTCAAGAAAGGCCTTTGGCAAGCCAATCGGCTCGTTCCAGAATTCCCAATTTAAATTGGTGGAAATGGCGACGGAAATCGAATTGGGCCATTCATTTTTGGAATCACTCATTGAAGACCATATGGCTGGGAAAGACATTGTTTCCAAAGTGTCGATGGCGAAATTTTGGCTGACCGACACGGCCAAAAAGATTTCCGGTGAGTGCATGCAATTGCATGGCGGATACGGCTACATGGAAGAATACAAGATTGCACGCCGCTACCGGGATATCCCAGTAGCAGCAATCTATGCAGGCTCTAATGAAATCATGAAAACCATCGTTGCTAAACGGATGGGCCTGTAAATGGAAAATGCATTGAAAGGTGTACGGATACTGGACGTCACTTATTATGTTCCAGGGCCGTATGCAGGAATGCGGCTTGCCGAACTAGGGGCGGAAGTCATCAAAGTGGAACCGCCAGCCGGTGATCCGGCGCGTTATATGAGCGGAGGGCATGTCCACCGGGCGAATAACCACGGCAAAACGATTGTCCGGATCGACTTGAAATCACCTGAAGGCCGTCTTGAGATGCTGGAATTGGTGAAAAGTGCAGATGCGCTTATTGAGACATTCCGGCCGGGTGTCATGAAAAAATTGGGCTTGGATTATGACAGCTTGAAAATCCTGAAGCCGGATCTGGTTTACTGTTCATTATCGGGGTATGGACAAACGGGTGAAATGGCCGGCTTGGGCAGCCATGACTTGAATTATATGGCTTTGTCGGGTGCTTTGGATCAATTGACAGATGCTTCCGGTAGGCCGATTCACCCAACCAATACGTTCGCTGATTTCACGGGAGGCTTGCTCGCTTCAGAACAGCTGCTTGCTGCGTTATTGAAAAAGTTCCGGACCGGAAAGGGGCAGTACCTGGATATTGCTTTGGCTGAAGTGATGGCTGAATTTCTTGGGAATCATGACGTCTATCATGAAGCGGGTGTTTCGGATAGAGGAATTCCGGAAATCGGCGGCACGAGGGTCAGCTACGCCATCTATGAAACAAAAGATGGCCGCTATATGACTTTAGGGGCGCTGGAGGAGAAATTCTGGCGTGCTTTCTGTGATTTTGCCCACCAGCCGGAATGGCTGGAATGGGGAGACAGGCCCTTGGAAAGCCCGGAACACCAGGAAGTGGCAAATTTTTTCAAATCGAAGGACTGGCAGGAATGGTACCGGATATCATTGCAGGTGGATGCCTGCCTGGCGCCCATATTAAAGGCGCATGAACGGCATGAACACCCGTTTTTCATTGAAAAAAATAGAACGAAAAAGGAGTCGGATGTGACATGATGGATTCACCGTTATTATTATCATCTTTCGTAAAAAGAGCAGAGCGCTATTTTCCTGAAAAATTGATCATTTCACGGACCGGAGAGAATATGGTCCATCGCATTCCCTATAAAGAATTTGCTGTGCGAACACGTAAACTGGCCGCTGCTTTGACGAAAATCGGCATGGACCGAGGCGCGAAAGTCGGAAGTTTTGCCTGGAATCATCACCGCCATCTGGAATTGTACTTTGGTGTGCCCGGTGCCGGCGCTATCCTGCATATGATCAATATTCGCTTGTCTCCGGAACATATCGCCTATGTCATCAACCATGCCGAAGATGAAATTCTGGTGGTCGATCATGATTTGTTTCCCTTGATTGAAAAGCTGGCGCCAATGCTGAAAACAGTCAAGTATTTTGTCATCATGAAAGACGGAACAGATTTGCCGGAAACCACACTTGAAAACGTCTATTCCTACGAAGAGCTGTTGGCCGCTGAAGACGGCAGCTTTGAATTCCCTGAAGATCTGGACGAAAACACGCCGGCTGGCATGTGCTATACTTCGGCGACTACCGGTAATCCGAAAGGGGTCGTCTATACACACCGTGGGCTGGTGCTCCACAGTTATGCACTGGGCATGTCCGATGCTATGGGCTTGTCGGAACGTGACGTCGCCTTGTCGATTGTTCCGATGTTCCATGCCAATGCATGGGGCCTGCCGTTTGCCAGTGTCTTGTTTGGTACTACGCAAGTATTGCCGGGGCCGGGCTTTGCTCCAGGCATGCTGTTGGATTTGATTGAATCCGAGAAAGTTACTTTGACTGCCGGTGTCCCAACCATTTGGATGGGCGTACTGAAGGAACTGGAAGCGAACCCGCGCAATATTGGAACGCTTCGGATGATCATCTGCGGTGGCTCAGCTTCACCGAAAGGCTTGATACGGGCGTTTGAGGAGAAATACGGTGTACCGTTTGTGACAGGCTATGGCATGACGGAAACCGCGCCACTTGTCAGTTTGGCCATCACCACTTCGGCCATGGCTGATATGACGATGGATGAGCGCATCGAACGCCGCTCGATGGCAGGTTTGCCGATGCCAGGGCTGGAAGTGCGGATTGTCAATGAAGATGGTGAGGCTCCCTGGGACGGCGAAACGATGGGCGAGCTGAATGTCAAAGGGGCATGGATCGCTGATGAATATTATAAGGATGAACGGACTGCAGATGCCTTTAGGGACGGCTGGCTTTATACGGGTGACATCGCTGTCATTGAACCGGATGGTTATATCAAGCTGACAGACCGGACAAAAGATCTGATCAAGAGCGGCGGGGAATGGATTTCATCTGTCGACCTGGAAAACTCATTGATGACACATGATGCAGTTTTTGAAGCAGCAGTTGTCGCAATTCCACATGAGAAATGGATGGAACGCCCACTCGCCTGTGTGGTCCTAAAAGAAGGCTATGCTGAAGACGAAGCGATGAAATTGGAGTTGCTGACATACCTGGAGAGCCAATTCGCCAAATGGTGGGTTCCGGACGATGTGGTCTTTTTGAAAGAAGTGCCAAAGACCTCGGTCGGGAAATTCCTTAAAGCGGCTTTGCGAAAAGAACTGGATGGCTATTATCAATAACTATTATTTGTTTGAGCTCAGGCGCCAAGAGAAAGATGGGTGCCTGGGCTTTTCTTGTTGTCTGGACTTCAGTGCCCAGATTCTCAGGGTCATAAGCCAACCTGGTGTCCAGTTGCAGTGCCTAGCTCTTCGGGACGTAAGCCACTCTGGCTATGCGGCTGAAAACGCGTGGCTTCGCCGGTCTGTCTTATGCCCATCGGACCTGCACGGCCGCTTCCGCATTTCTATAGTGTCCAGACTCCGGCAGCCAGCTCTTCGGGTCATAAGCCAACCCAACTGTGTGGTAAAAAGCACCACTTCGCTGGTCTGTCTTATGCCCGTCAGAGCTATATGGCTGCCTGCACATTTCTTAACACTTGACAGAATAAACAAAACCTTTTAATATAAGGGTCAACTTGTTGTATGAGAAGCAAGTCCTTTTGAGAGAAGAGCCTAGAGAAGACTAGAATAGAAGAGTGTACAAATCGAGGATTGAGACGAGTAGGCAGGGAAATCCATTTAGAGAGTCAGCGGCTGGTGGAAGCTGATTGGGTGATCTGCGCGAATGGACTTAGGAGAGCTGGCCTGAAAGCGGAAGCGAGTAAGGGAGACGTAAGCCCTGCGTTAAAGGGAAAGGCGAAGAGCCTGTTTAAGTGAGTGCAGAATTTTTTTGCATTAATGCGTGGTGGTACCGCGGTTTCAACCCGTCCCCGCAATCAGATAACTATCTGGTTGCGGGGATTTTTGCATTCAAAACAAGACGAGGAGAGATCAGGATGAGCAGAGTAGAGAATTTGAGCGAACAATTGATGTACGAAAAATCGTTGGAAATTTTGAACGGTACGATAGATGAGCAACAAGTGAAAAAATTTTTATCTGATTTGCATGAAAAAGGCGAAACAGCAGATGAATTGGTCGGTTTGGTCAAAGCGATGCGTGAAAAAGCGGTGAAACTTCCAGTGGTGGAAGGCGAGTTGGTCGATGTTTGCGGAACTGGAGGGGATCGTTCCTATAGTTTCAACATCAGTACATTGACGGCTTTTGTTTTGGCAGGCTGTGGATTGACCGTTGCCAAGCACGGCAATCGCAGTGTGTCGAGCAAGACCGGCAGTTCCGATGTATTGGAAGCACTCGGCATTTCAACAAAATCGGATATTGTGTCAATTCCGGCGATGCTGGATCAAACTGGGATTGCACTTTTATTTGCGCCCGCTATCCATCCGGCACTCGGTGGGCTGCGTCAGATCCGCAAAGACATCGGCACTCCGACCATCTTTAATTTAGTTGGGCCTTTGGCAAATCCATTGCCGATTACGGTTCAAATGACTGGTGTTTATCGCCTTGATATGCTGGAGCCGATGGCAGATGCCTTGATTCGGCTGGGCAGAAAAAAAGGTGCCTTGGTTCACGGTGCAGGGGGATTGGACGAATTGTCGCTTGCCGGCACCAACGAATTGATCGTTTTTGATGAACGGGGCAAGCGGAAAATGACCATCCATCCAAATGAGGTTGGTTTGGAAGTCGCGCCGATCGAAGCGATTCGCGGCGGCGATCCGGAACGCAATGCCGAGATCTTTATGGACGTTCTATCTGGGACCGAGAGCCCATATTTGGACACAGTGGCTTTAAATGCAGGAACCGTATTGTATGTCAGTGGCAAGGCCGAAACCGTGGCGGAAGGTGTACAACAGGCAAAAGCATCAATCAAATCAGGCGAAACCGCGCGTGTCTTCGACTTGCACCGGTTAGCAGCGGGGGTATTTGTATGACAATACTGGATAAAATCATTGCAACTAAACACGAAGAAATCAAAACCTATAAACCGGTTGAGTCCGGCAGCATCGTTTTTCCGGAAAAATCAAAGCTGCTGCAGCGCCTAAAAGAAAAAAATGGCGTCATTTCAGAAATAAAACGCGCTTCCCCGTCAAAAGGGGATATCCACACAAGAGTGGATGTTGTGGCGCAAGCTAAAAAATACGAAGCAGCGGGAGCGGCCGCAATTTCGGTCCTCACCGATGAAACCTACTTTAAAGGATCGATTGATGATCTGCGCGAAGTGGCAAAAGCCGTTTCGATTCCTGTTCTGTGCAAAGATTTTATGGTCAGCGAAATTCAGATTGACCGTGCCCAGCACGCAGGAGGCACCATCATCCTATTGATTGTTGCGGCACTCGAAAAGCAAGAGCTGCATAGCCTTTACCAGTATGCCCTATCTAAAGGACTCGAGGTTTTGGTGGAAGTCCATGATGAAGAAGAGCTGCAGAGAGCGCTGGAGCTGGATGCCAAGCTGATTGGCGTCAATAACCGCAACCTGAAGACCTTTGACGTTTCGATTGAGCGGACCGCGCAATTGGCTGAGAAATTCCCATTCGACGGCGAACGTGTGCTGATCAGTGAGAGTGGGATGCATACGCAAGAAGATGCGAAATTCGCTTATGCGAGTGGTGCTTCAGGAATTTTGGTGGGCGAGGCATTGATGCGATCAGAGGATCCGGGCAGCTGGATCCGCGAGGCGACCAGCGAGGAGGCAGTCCAATGACCAAAGTGAAAATCTGTGGCTTGAAGGAAAAACAGCATGTTGAAGCGGCGAAACGGGCAGATGCCATAGGCTTTGTCTTTGCTCCGAGCAAACGTCAGGTGACAATCGAACAGGCGGCTGAACTGGCAAAACATATTCCAACAGATACCGATAAAATTGGTGTGTTCGTCAATGCTTCTTTAGAAGAAATCGAAGAGACGATTGCAGGCGTTCCATTGACGATGGTCCAATTGCACGGAGATGAACCAGATGAACTGATCAAGGCAATTCGAGTACCGGTCATTCAGGCTTTTTCCATCCGTACGAAAAAAGATGTGGACCAGTTGGAGAAATCCCTGGCTGATTATGTGCTGGTGGATGCCCCTGGCACCGATTACCGCGGAGGCAGTGGCAATGTCTTCGATTGGTCTCTATTGGACGGAGCTGCTATCGATCCATCCCGCCTGATTATAGCAGGCGGCTTGAATCCGAATAATGTTCATGCAGCCATTACACAGACAACGCCTTATATGGTGGATGTTTCAAGCGGAGTCGAAACAGACGGCCGCAAAGATACCGAGAAGATACAGAAATTCATTAAACAGGTAAAGGATGATTCGATGGAACAGACAATAGAGAAAACCGGATTTTTCGGCAAATACGGTGGCCAATTTGTGCCGGAAACCTTGATGAAAGCCGTCAAGGAATTAGAAGATGCTTACGAAGCGGTAAAAAAAGATCCCGAATTCTATAAAGAATACAATCATTATCTATCAGAGTATGTTGGACGCGAACAGCCACTGACATTCGCAAAACGGATGACTGAAGCGCTGGGTGGACCGAAAATCTATTTAAAACGGGAAGACTTGAATCATACCGGTGCCCATAAAGTGAATAATGCAATTGGCCAGGCCTTGCTTGCCATGCGCATGGGCAAACGCAAAATTGTAGCAGAAACAGGGGCGGGCCAGCATGGTGTGGCAACAGCGACAATCTGTGCCCTTTTCGATTTGGAATGCGTCATTTTCATGGGGGAAGAAGATATCAAGCGCCAACAACTGAATGTTTTTCGCATGAAGCTCCTGGGCGCACGTGTGGAAAGTGTCACAAAAGGCAGTGCAACTTTGAAGGATGCAGTCAATGAAGCCTTGCGCTACTGGGTTTCCAATGTGGAAGATACGCATTACCTGATCGGTTCGGCTCTCGGGCCGCATCCGTTCCCAACGATGGTCCGTGATTTCCAACGCGTCATCGGCGATGAGACGAGACGTCAGATTCTGGATAAAGAAGGACGTTTGCCTGACGCCATTTTGGCATGCGTCGGCGGTGGCAGCAACGCCATCGGCATGTTCTATCCCTTCATTAAAGATAAAGATGTTCAGTTGATCGGCGTTGAAGCAGCTGGTCAAGGTGTGGATACGGACAAGCATGCGGCGACCTTAACGAAAGGAACAGAAGGTGTACTTCACGGCGCTATGATGAAATTATTGCAGGATGATGCCGGGCAAGTACAGGAAGCACACTCGATTTCTGCAGGTCTTGATTATCCGGGAATCGGACCAGAACATGCTTATTTGGCGGATATCGGCCGCGTTGAATACCGTTCGATTACGGACAAGGAAGCGCTTGATGCGGTCATTAGCATGTCCCGCCTTGAAGGGATCATCCCTGCTCTTGAAACAGCACATGCCATTGCAGAAGCTGAGAAGCAAGCCAAGACGATGACTACAGACCAGATTTTGGTCATTTGCGTATCAGGACGCGGTGACAAAGATATGGCCACTTATGCTGAGCAACTGGAGGGACTGTCATGAAACGACTGGAACAGCTGAAAAGTTCAGGAAATAAAGCGTTTGTCGCCTACATCATGGCAGGAGACGGCGGCCTCGACCGTTTGAAGGAACAAGTGCAGTACCTACAGGGAGCTGGCGTAACAGCCATTGAAATCGGCATCCCTTTTTCTGACCCGGTAGCGGATGGCCCGACGATCGAAGCGGCGGGCAACCGTGCCTTGAAACAGGGCGTCACGCTGCAGAAAGTACTGGAAGAAATGCAAACCTGGACTTTCCAGGTCGAAATACCGCTGCTGATTATGACGTATCTGAATCCGGTGCTGAAATTTGGCGTGGAACGTTTTGCGTCTGAATGCAGCAAGGCTGGAGTGTCAGCTGTCATCATACCGGATCTTCCTTATGAACATAAAGAGCTGGTACAGCCCCATGTTGATAAAGAAGGCATCAAATTAATTCAACTGGTGACCTTGACGACGACCGATGTTCGGCTGGATGATATCCTCAGCGGAGCGGAAGGCTTTGTTTATGCAGTAACGGTCAAAGGCATAACGGGATCACGCGATGAAATGTCGGAAGATGTTAAAGCCTTTATGCGCAAAGTACGGGATAAAAGCCCGGTTCCGGTTTATGCTGGATTCGGAATTTCAAAAAGCAGCCACGTCGACATGCTGCGTGATGATGTAGATGGATTCATTGTAGGAAGCGCCATTGTGGAAGCTTTCAATGACAATAGAATTCAGGAAATTGAACCGCTTATCCATGCAGTGACTGCCATCCATTCGGTATAATGCCGATAGGAGGAGATTTTATGTTTACACCAGTCACTGCTGAATTTTTCCATGTTCCGACATTGGAGCTGTCCCGTAAATTGCTTGGCCAGATCCTGGTCCATGAATTACCGGAAGGCATCATTGCGGGGCGAATAGTGGAAACCGAAGCCTATATGGGAGCGGAAGATCGTGCTGCCCACAGTTTCGGCAATCGCCGTACCAAACGCACAGAAATCATGTTCGGAAAACCCGGACTTATTTATACTTACCAAATGCACACCCATACATTGATCAATGTCGTCAGCGGGCCGGAAGATACCCCGCGGGCGATTTTGATTCGTGCAGTCGAACCGGTAGAAGGCATTGATCTGATGGCGGAACTGCGCGGCAAACACATGCCGATGAAACAATGGACAAGTGGACCTGGAAAACTGACCAAGGCGATGGCTATTACAATGGATTATTACGGCAACCATTTTTCTGAGAAACCGCTTTATATCGCTCAAGGAGATCCGGTTCATGCCGTATCGGTTGGCCCGCGCGTGGGCATCGGAAATTCACTCGAAGCGGTCGACTATCCTTATCGTTTTTGGGAGACAGAAAATCCCTTTGTCTCGAAATTTCGCTAGTTCTGTGTTTAATGTCATCTTTTGGTGGAATACTGAAAGAGAATGATTAAGCAGAAGGAGTGGTAGAAAGTGGCAAAAATCGCAACTTTAATTACAGACATGTTCGAAGATGTGGAATATACAGATCCATCGAAAGCGTTTAATGATGCGGGTCACGAAGTTTTCACCATCGAAAAAGAAGCTGGCAAAGAAGTGACAGGCAAACAGGGCGAAGCTGTTGTCACGATCGACAAAGGCATTGATGATGTCAATCCGGATGACTACGATGCTTTATTCCTGCCAGGCGGATTTTCTCCAGATCAATTGCGTGCGGATGATCGTTTCGTGGCATTCACGAAAACCTTCATGGACGCGAAAAAACCGGTCTTTGCAATCTGTCATGGGCCTCAACTATTGATTACGGCCAAAGCATTGGAAGGCCGCAAAGCGACGGGCTATAAATCGATTCAAGTCGATATGGAATATGCAGGAGCTACTGTAGTGGATGAAGAAGTGGCAGTGTGCCAGGATCAACTGGTCACTAGCCGTCAGCCGGATGACCTTCCGGCATTCAACCGCGAATCGCTGCGTCTGCTTGAAAAATTAGCTTAATAAAAATAAAACCCGAACCAGCCAAGCTGGTTCGGGTTTTATTTCGCAAAAGTCTTTATGTTTACGCAATCGAGCAACTAAATCCGTTGAAAAGGAGCGTGCACAAAGCACGCTCCTTTTAGCTAATCCAAAAACTTTGCCAAATAAATTTCGTTATGGGGTTCGCCGTTTATCATCATGGATTTTTGGCGGATGCCCTCAGATTCAAAACCAGCTTTTTCATATAATTTGCGGGCCGGTTCGTTTTCTTCGACGACTGTCAGTTCAAGTCGGGTGATGCCTTTTTCTTTGGACCATTCCTCTGCTTTTGTGAGCAAAGATTTTGCAATCCCTTTGCCTTGGGCATCTTTCTGAAGGCCAAGGTCGATTGTGGCCCGATGAGCGGCGCGCTTTGCATCATTTCCCATAATCATCAAATAGCCGACATGCTGACCGTTCAAGATAGCAATGATAATGGTCGAGTGTCCGCTTTGTTTCCATTCGATGATTTGCTTGCGGACTTTTTGTGTGGATTGTGTTCGCTCATCTTTAGCGTACAGCATAAAATCAGATTCAGATTCCACCGTTTTCTGTAAGGCGGCAAGAGAGCGTGCATCCCCGTGCTCTGCTGTTCGGATAAGAAGGATGTCCTGATCCTCTTCGTCTTGTCCTGAGCCCTTTCCATTCGAAAGGTCCACTCGTTCGAAGACAACAAAGCGGTCTGGTTCAACATCACTGACAAAATAACCAGCGTCCACCCAAGCGTGGAAGTGTTTCGCCGGTGCTTTTGTCTTTTTCCACCAGCTTTTGTTCAAGTAGGCCGCATTGGGCAAATTCTGTCCCATAATTTGTTCGATTTCAGAAAATGTTAACTTTATTGAGGAATTCGTCGCTCCGGAGAAATAATCAGCCAGAGGAATGTATTTCTTTTCCAATAAAACGGTCACAGGCATCTCTTCCTTCCACCTAACTTTGAATTAGTTAGTCATATTATACCATTCGCATGTGCTAAAGTACATATCAAATTCATAAAAAACAGATAATTCTATAAACTTCATACTCTTTTAGGTTTATTTTTTATAGCTTTTAGGTTCGATTTTTTCAAATGCTGTTCTTATGATAGAATAAACACAGAAACTAAGTTTTCCAGGAGGCTATCATTCATGTCAAATGTTTTAGTATTGGGTCATAAAAATCCGGACACCGATTCAATTTGTTCGGCCATTTCATATGCTTATTTAAAGAATGAAATGGGCATGGTTGCTGAACCTATCCGCTTAGGTGAAGTGAACAACGAAACCTTATTCGCTCTAGAGACATTCAAATTCGATCAGCCGCGTCTGGTAACACAAGTCGCGAAAGAAGCTGCGCAGGTAATTTTGGTGGATCACAATGAACGCCAGCAAAGTGCAGAAGACATCAACGAAGTTCAAGTGATTGAAGTAGTGGACCATCACCGCATCGCCAACTTTGAAACCACAGATCCGCTTTTTTTCCGTGCAGAGCCGGTTGGCTGCACGACGACCATCATCTTGAAATTATTTAAAGAAAATGGTGTGGAAGTGCCGCCGAACATTGCCGGCCTGATGCTGTCGGCCATTATTTCAGATTCACTTCTTTTCAAGTCACCGACCTGCACACCACAAGACGTTAACGCAGCCAAAGAATTGGCGAAAATCGCTGATGTCGATGTGCAAAATTACGGGCTTGGCCTATTGAAAGCTGGCGCTGATTTAAGCAATAAAACACTGGAAGACTTGATTTCATTGGATTCAAAAGAATTCGAAGCAGGCGATCGCCGGTTTGAAGTTGCTCAAGTCAACGCCATCGACGTCGAAGAAGTCATGGTCCGCCAAAAAGAGCTTGAAGCATTGATGGCAAATACCATTTCTGCCAAAGGCCTGGATCTTTTCGTATTTGCTGTCACGGATATTCTCAACAATAACTCGGTTGCGATCGTTCTTGGCGAAAGAGCAGGCATTATTGAAGGTGCCTTTAAAACAAGCGTGGTTGATAACCGTGTCCTGCTGCCGGGTGTCGTGTCACGCAAGAAGCAGATTGTTCCTGTCATCACCGAAGCATTAAGCTGATTCCCTTTTGGGAGTCAGTTTTTTTGTGGTTTAATAGCACAGCTTATGTCCGTCAGGTCTCGCTCGATCGCCTCTGTTTTTCTTTCCACAGGCAAAAAAATTGAGGGCTGTTGTTTTCGTTGCTATAGTTAATGGCGAGGTGGATAATATGAAAATTGAAGTTTGGTCAGATTATGTATGCCCATTCTGCTATATAGGCAAGCGAACTTTGGAAAAGGCGTTGGTTCAATCGGGCTTTGAAAGTCAGGCGGAGGTTTCGTTTAAGGCTTATCAGTTAGATCCGAATACCCCGACCGATTCTGTTGTTTCGACTTATGAAAGTCTAGCGAAAAAATTGGGGCAAACTATGGAACAAGCGAAAGAAATGACTGAAGGAGTGGCGCAGCATGCCCGTTCCGTAGGTTTGGAATATAATTTCGAAGGTATGGTGGAAGCCAATACATTGGCTGCTCATCGTTTGGTGAAATGGGCTGAAACCCATGGCAAAGATGCAGAACTGACTGAACAGCTTATGCATCAGTATTTCGTGGAAGCCAAAAACGTCAGCAATCATGAGGTTTTATTGGACCTGACGCAAGCAGTCGGGCTGCCGGGCGACGAAGCGAAAAAGGTGCTGGAATCAGACCAATTCATGGCAGAGGTACAGGTTGATATCGCCGAAGCCGGCCAAATCGGCGTGCAGGGTGTCCCGTTTTTTGTTGTTAACCGCAAATATGCCATTTCCGGTGCTCAGCCTTTGGAAGCATTTGTTGAAGCATTGGAACAAATTGCTGAAGAAGAAGGGGTTCGTCCTAAGCTAAAGCCAATGGGCAAAAAGAAAACCAGTTATTGCACAGGAGATTCTTGTGACGGGGTGTAAGCCCGAGGCAGAGTAATTGACTTTTACTCTGCCTTTTCTTAAAATAATAAAGTACTTTTAATCTGAGATAAATAATTTTAATGTAATTACAAAAGGAGTTTTAACCTAATGACAAACGTTCTAGTAGTAAAAGCAAATAATCGCCCTGCATCTGAGGGGGTTTCAAGCAAAATGTACGAAGTATTCATGGATTCGATTGGTATGGGTACTGAACTTGACATCAACACCTTCGATGTATTTAAAGAAGATATGCCATATTTTGGCCAGGATTTCTTTGACGCTATGCAAAAATCCGCACAAGCTGAAGAAATGACTGAGTTGGAGCAGCGCATTTTGACTGCTGCCAACAAAGCTATGGATGCATTCATGGATGCTGATGTGGTCGTATTCGCATTCCCATTATGGAATAAAACAATTCCTGCACCATTGCAGACGTTCATTGATTACGTTTACCGTGCAGGCGTTACGTTCAAATATACAGCTGAAGGCCCGGTTGGCCTTGTACCGGAGAAAAAAGTCATCATCCTGAACGCTCGCGGCGGAGTTTATTCAACGCCTGAAATGGCTCCTGCTGAAATGAGCGTCAACTATATCCGTTTGATCATGGATTTCTTCGGCATCACTGATATTGAAGAAGTTATCATCGAAGGACATAATATGTATCCGGACCGTGCGGAAGAAATCGTTGCTGAAGGCATGAAGCGCGTAGAGCAATCTGCAAATTCATTAGTAAAAGTATACGCATAAATTTTTGGATGAAAGACTGCCCTTAAAGGGCGGTCCTTTTTTGGTTTTCCCGGTATCTGGACAGTAAACTTGGGATAACGGACAGTAAATCATCGGAAGCGGACAGTGTTTTTGAAACTTGGACAGTATTTCGCCTAATTCACAGTATATCCAAAAAATGGGAAATATACTTGTTAAACAACTAGCCTGATTAGGATTTTTCATTAGGGGTAGACATTTATTAAAAGCTACTTTTAAGGAGGAACGGTATGGTGAAAAGTGATAACGTGAGTCGGGTTCCAGAAGAGCAGAAGTCGTATTGGAGAGAATACAAGGATATTCCAAGTTATCCTGCTTTACAGGAAAATGAGTCGACAGATATTGCTGTTGTCGGCGGCGGGATGGTCGGTATTATTAGTGCTTATCTTTTGGCGAAAGCCGGGAGAAAAGTGACGTTGATCGATGCTGGAAAACTGGTTGACGGAGTAACGGGTTACACGACCGCTAAAGTAACCGCACAGCATGGCCTGTTTTATTATCCGCTGGTCAAGCTGGTAGGAGAAGAAAAAGCGAAGCTGTATTACCAGGCAAATATGGATGGCTTGAAATTCGTTGAAGAAACTGCCGGTGAACTGGGCATCGACTGTGATTTTTCCCATCATAATGCGTTCGTCTATGCCAATACGGCTGCAGGGGCAAAGCTGGTTGAGAAAGAGGCAGAGACTTATGAGCAACTGGGAATTGACGGTGAGTTGGCAAAAGACGAAGTCGAATTGCCGTTTCAGGTGAAAGAAGCTGTGGTCATGCGCGGCCAGGCCCAATTTCATCCAGTGAAATTCCTGGCAGGATTGGTGAAGGAGATTGAACGGCTGGGCGGCAAAATCTATGAGCACACACGCGCTGTAAAGATTTTGAGCAAAAACGATCCGGTCATCCAAACCGAAAATCTTTCGCATTTATCGTGCAATAAAGTGATTGTCGCTACCCACTATCCATTTAATGATTTTGATGGCATGTATTTTTCACGTTTATCCGTCAACCGCTCGTATGTCATTGCAGCCAAAGTGAGCGGCAAGATTCCGAATGGCATGTACATCAGCGGTGATATGCCGTCCCGTTCCCTCCGCTACGCAACGGGTGAGGATGGGGAGAGGCTTTTGCTGATCGGCGGCGATGGCCATACAACAGGAAAGAGCTCCAGCGAAACCATGGAACACTACTATAACCTTGAGAAGTTTGGGGACGAGCATTTTGGCATTCAGGAGATTCCATACCGCTGGTCAGCTCAGGACATGACAACACTCGACCAGATCCCTTATATCGGAACCATCACGGCTGGATATGACAATATCCTGGTAGCGACCGGGTTCCACAAATGGGGAATGTCAAATGGTGCCTTGGCCGGCATGCTGCTGACAGATCAGATTTTGGGCAAGGAAAATCGCTATGCGCCCATCTTCAGTCCTACTCGGCCTAAGATGAAGGCTGTGGATGTTGCAAGCTTTGCAAAAGACAATGCGTCGGTTGCCAAGGAATTGGTCAAAGGGAAACTGAAAAGAGCTTCCAAAACTGTCGAGGATCTTGGCAAGGACGAAGGGTCACTAGTCAAAGTCGGCAAGAAGAAGGCAGGCGGCTACCGGGATGAATATGGCCAAGTCCATCTTGTTGATACGGCATGCACCCATATGGGATGCGAAGTCAATTGGAATGACGCGGAACGATCTTGGGATTGTCCGTGCCACGGCTCGCGTTTCTCTTATACTGGAGATGTATTGAATGGGCCGGCTGTTAAACCGTTGAAGAAAATAGAAGAATAGAAAAGCGGGAGTATCTGTGAGGAATTGACTTATGATCTGAAGAGCTAAAGCATTAACTATTCAGAAGCTCCAAAAAAGCAGTGCGAGGAAAATTCCTCGCACTGCTTTTTACGTTTTTGCTATTATGCTGGGTTGCCTTCTAATTCCAATGTGATTTTGATGTCTTCGCCGACCATTACGCCGCCAGTTTCAAGAGCTTGGTTCCACGTAAGGCCGAAATCTTTGCGGTTTACTTTGCCTTCTACATTGAAAGCGACTACTTCAACTCCCCAAGGATTCGTGCCTTTGCCGCCATATTCCACTTCAAAAGTAGCCGGACGTGTAACACCTTTCATCGTAAGGTCACCAGTCAATTCGTATTCGCTGTCTTTTTTAACGATATCGTTGGCTTTAAATGTGATATATGGGAACTGCTCAGCGTCAAAGAAATCAGCAGAGCGCAAATGGTTGTCACGGTCTGTATTGTTGGTATTGATGCTTGCTACGTCGATTTTGAAGTCGATCAATGCACCTTGCAGATCTTCTTCGTTTGCTTCAACGATTGCTTCGTAAGATGTAAAAGAGCCTTTTACTTTCGAAATCATCATGTGTTTTACGGAAAATCCGATTTCTGAGTGTGCTGTGTCTACCGTCCATTTTTTCATGTTAAATTCCTCCTAAAAATATTCTTCTAGCCTAAATATAAGGGTATTAAATCTCAAAGTCAATAGTTATTAATTAATGATTCTCGAATTCGAGATATTATTTTATTGGACTTTTGGCCTGAACCTTATTATATTGCTTGTCAAACCAGTATGAAAATTGGATACTAGTAGAAGTTATAAGTTTAGAAGGGATTTGCTTTAGATGACGAAACAACAATGGTTGACGGATTTACGCGATTTTTTAACAGATGATCACGTCAAAATGGATGAACCGCTACACCTTCATACATTAACTAAAATGGGTGGGCCAGCTGATATTTTTGTGACACCGACGACTGAAGATGAAACTGCTTTTACAGTAAAATATGCATATACGAATAACATCCCTTTATTGCTTCTCGGAAATGGATCTAACATGGTTGTCCGGGACGGAGGATTCCGTGGAATTGTCCTGACTTTAAAGAGTTTACAGGAGATCCGCATAGACGGTACGAAAGTTTATGCTCAAGGTGGGGCAAACATCAAAAAGGTATCGAAAACCGTTGCAGCGAAACAGCTCACAGGATTTGAGTTTGCTTGCGGAATCCCGGGTTCCATCGGCGGTGCCATGGCGATGAATGCGGGCGCTTATGGTGGAGAAATCAAAGATGTCATTATACAGGCAACAGTTCTTTCGAAAGAAGGAGAAAAGCTGATTTTATCCAAAGAAGACTTGGATCTTGGCTACCGGAAGAGCATCATCATTAAAAAAGGATTTTACGTCTTGTCGGCTGAATTTGAGTTGGAAATCGGCAAGCAAACGATCATCGATGCCAAAATGACTGAATTGACATATCAGCGGGAAACGAAACAACCATTGGAATTTCCTTCTGCAGGTAGTGTCTTTAAACGTCCACCGGGCAATTTTGCCGGCAAATTGATACAGGACAGCGGCCTTCAGGGACGGGGATTCGGTGGAGCGGAAGTTTCCACTAAACATGCTGGTTTTATTGTCAATAAAAACAATGCATCCGCCAACGATTACATCCAGACTATTGAGATGGTCAAAGCGGCTGTCCAGGAAAAATTCGGCATTGATTTGGAGTTGGAAGTGAAGATTGTAGGAGAAGACCAAGTTTGATTGGAAAAGATGTCCCTTAGCCGGGACATCTTTTTTTGTGGGAAAATGCCTGTGAATGTTCTCCTGCAAGAAAGGTTATTCTTTTTAAAAAAAAAAGGGATTTATCCTTCGCCAGTCGAATAAAACACCATAAGAAAAGGGGGAAGGACAATGGAGAAAAAAGTGAAAAGCAGAAGATGGCTGAAATGGCTCTTGGGTATTTTTGGTGTTCTTGTTGCAATTGCGGTAGCCGCACTTATTTTTGTAAACGTTTACATAGGGAAATCCAAACCGGTTATTGAAGGCGAAGCAGCAGTCTCCATACTGGATAGTGATGTTTCGGTCATTCGCGATAGCATCGGCGTGCCGCATATTCAGGCGGACACAGATGCTGACCTTTACCGGGCGCAAGGATATGTACAGGCGCAGGATCGGATGTTCCAGATGGATCTGTCGCGCAGACAGGCCAGTGGCCAATTGGCGGAAGTAATCGGAGCAGATGCGGTCGATACCGATAAGTTTTTCCGGACCTTCAGTTTGCGGGATGCTGCGGAAAAGTCTTGGGATGGCTATGACGCAGAAGCCAAGCAGGTTCTTGAATGGTATGCGGAAGGCGTTAATGCTTACATGGAAGAGGCGAAGGAGGACGGCAGGTTGAGCTTTGAGTTCACGCTGCTCGGTTACCAACCTTCGGAATGGACCCCTGTCGACTCACTGACAATCGGAAAGTTCATGGCTTATGACCTCGGCGGGCATTGGAATACACTTGCAGTCCGCCACTGGGCATTGAACGAATTCCCAGAAGACAAAGCCCGTGAGCTGTTTATATCTTATCCAGAAATTGCACCGGCGATTTTGGCAGCGAACAAACAGCAGCCTGTTCAAGTAGCCGGAGAATTCGATGCCTCTGTTCTTCCGCCTGAATTCAATGGCAGCAATAACTGGGTGGTGTCGGGAGACAAAACCGCGAGCGGCAAACCGCTGCTTGCAGATGATCCGCATCTTGGGCTGAGCACGCCGTCCATCTGGTACCAAATGCATTTGAAATCGCCTGAACAAAATGTCAGTGGCGTCATTTTTGCGGGCATTCCCGGAATTATCCTGGGGCATAACGAAGAAATTGCCTGGGGTGTCACCAATGTCGGACCGGACGTTCAGGATCTTTATATCGAAACGCCAAATCCCGACGATCCGACACAGTTCCAGTATGAGGGCGAGTGGGAGCAGGCGGAAGTAAGGAAAGAACCGATCAAAGTCAAGGACGGGGAAACCGAAAACTTTGAAGTGCTGGTGACCAGGCACGGTCCTGTCGTGTCGAATGTCCTGTACGATGAAGAGGAAGCGGACGCCGTCTTTTCGATGCAATGGACAGCCCTTGAGCCGACGCTGGAGCTACAGGCAGTCCTGAATTTCAATAAAGCATCCAATTGGGAAGAGTTTGAACTGGCGCTGGAGGATTTTCAGGCACCTGCACAGAATTTTGTCTTTGCTTCCACGGATGGAACGATCGCCTATAAAGCGAATGGCCGCATCCCCATCCGTAAATCCGGAGACGGCCAATTGCCGGTTCCGGGAGATTCTGCAGAATACGGCTGGGAAGGCTATGTGCCTTTTGACGAATTGCCGACTGCAGTCAATCCGGAAAGCGGGTTTATTGCCACAGCGAATAATGAAGTGATTGATGAGTCCTATCCGTACCACATCACCGATTTTTGGGCGCAGCCGTATCGCTACGAACGGATTGCCGAGGTGCTGGAAGCATCGGATGATCTGACAGCACAGGATATGATGGAGCTGCAGATGGATCAGCAGAATTTATATGCGGCTGAGTTTTTGGAAGAGATGATTTCGATCGTGCGCAGTGAAACCGACGAATACGATGGAGTCCTGACTTTGCTGGAAGAATGGGATCAGGTCGACGGTGAAGACCAGGGTGCGCCGCTGGTTTTCCATAAGTGGATGAAGCAGCTACCGGAAACTTTATTGGCGGCTGAATTTCCGGAAGATGTCTTCGATATGCTGGCAGGCAAAAATCACATTACTGATGAAATGATGCGCAATGCGTTTGATGGAGATGAAGGAATTTGGATAACGGAATACGGCGGTACCGAAAAATGGCTTGTCGATTCGCTGGAGGCGGCAGTTGCTGAAGTTGAAGAAGAACAGGGAAGTGATTTGGGTGATTGGGTATGGGGAGACCATCATCAATTGACTTTCCCGCATCCGCTTGCGGGTGCCTCCGCAATTTTTGCTGAATTCCTTAACCCGGATCCGGTGCCGATTGGAGGTTCCAACATCACGGTTCAGGCAGCTGCGTCCACACCGGAAGGCAATGTGGATCACGGTGCGTCCTGGCGATTTGTAGCGGATCTAGCTGATTTATCAAGTGCCTATCATATTGTCGGACCCGGTTTAAGCGGACACATAAAATCCGATTACTTCCACAATCAAGTGGACAAATGGGCCGAAGGCAGATTTCACAAAACTGAGATTGTCGCAGACGTTGAAGGGTCGACATTAATTTTGAAAGCGCAATGAGTTATACCTGAAAACCGTTCGTAAAAGTGTATGGAAATTCACGAACGTTCGTAAAGTGTTTTGACACCTTTACGAACGTTCTTTTTGCCGTTTTCCAGCTATTTTGAAAGGGTTCGCCAAAGTGTACTTTTACGAACGCGCATTTTATAAAAAACTTTCCAACTTACCTGTCTTGGATATTCATAATATTTCGGAAAGAGTCGGCGTAGTTCAATTATCGAAATAGTAGGGAAATGTTCCATTTACCTTGTATAAGGAATCAAAAGTAAAAACACAGACCAACTAACCATTTTCAATAATTTTTCCTAATTGAATTATTCCTTCTTTAATTTCTTCCAAGGAAGCAAACGCGTAGGACAGTCGGATAAACTGTCCCGAATTTACCGCATAAATACTTCCCGGGTTAAGAAGGATGCCCTTTGACATCGCCTTACGAAACAGCTGGCTTACTTTGAAATCAGGTTTTATTTTAACCCAAATGAAAAAGCCTCCACTGGGTTTTTCCCAACTGGCATAGCTGCTTAAATATTGTTCTAATGCTTTTAATGCTGCATCTCTCCTGACTTTAAGCTGATCTCTAACATACAATAGATGGGTTTCATATAAACCGCTAGATAACCACTCCGCTGCGACACGCTGGGATAAGGAGCTTGAGCCGTAATCAGATTGCATTTTCAAGTCGGCTAAACGGGAAATCACCGACTCTGCCCCAACTACCCACCCAATTCTCAACCCAGGACTCAGTGATTTGGAGAGGCTCCCAATATATAAGACGTTTCCATATTTATCAGTTGATTTCAATGAAGGCGGAGGAGGTGCATCAATCCATAATTCACGGTAAACGTCATCCTCAATAATCGGAAGTTGTTCCCTCTCACAGATTTCCATAAGCTCTTTACGTCTTTTTTCCGGCATTAATATTCCTGTTGGGTTATGGAAAGTTGGAATGGTGTAAAGAATACTTTCCTCTGACTCACTGGATTGATAGATTGAATTTGCCATCACTCCTTCTTTATCCATCGGCAATCCTCTCAATTTCATCCCCGCAGATTGGAAAACGGATAACGAATAAAGGTACGAGGGCACTTCTAACAAGACAGAGGAACCTCTTGAAAGAAGGCCGATTGAAATTAGGTGTAATGCCTGAAGAGCCCCAGATACGACAAGAATGGAAGAAGGGGAGGCATCAATCCCGTCTTTCTTTAAGTGTTCACTAATGGCTTTGCGCAAGTGTAGATTTCCCTTCGGCTCTTCATACCCAAAAGGCAACAACTGATCCGAGACTTTACGGACAACAGATTTCATTTCTTCTAACGGAAAAATGTCGGGAGACAATTCTCCTTTACTCATTTGAATCAGCTGCTGATTTGATTCGGCTTCATTAATTTCTTGTACAGTTGCTAAACTGGCTTTATGAATGCCGGAATTAACATTTTCATTCCAATTAGCTGATGACTGGTTTCCCATTAGCGTCCAGGTATTGTTCGTCACAACCGTTCCCATGCCTGCTCTGCCTTCGATCAGACCCTCTGCCATTAACTCTTCTAATGCAGTGATAACTGTGCTTCGATTAACTCCAAATTTGGTGGCAAGTTCTCTTTGGCTTGAAATTCGGCTACCGATGATCCACTCGCCTTTTGCAATTTTTTCTTTTACATGTTCAACGATCATTACATACTTCGGTTTACTCATTCTGGAAATCTCCTTCAAACCTTAATTTGAAAATTGGTTGGTTTTCAATAACTTAACTGGTTGAAGACATTTTAACAAACTGAGATTAAGATTGGTAACATCCTGCCGAATTAAAAATAATGGTTGGTTAACTAATTGAAGAGGAAGTGGTTAAATGGGGAATAAACTCCAGTTGAAATTGATTACGGCCCATTTATTGACCATTATTTTATGGGCATCTGCGTTTCCAGGAATCCGAGCAGCCCTTACAGCTTATTCACCAGAACATTTATCTCTTTTACGGTTGCTGATTGGCTCGGTCTTCTTAATCATAGTGGCCCTTATTATCAAAATTCGTCTTCCGGAGCCGAAAGATCTCCCTTTTATCTTATTGCTGGGATTTTTGGGCTTTTCTGTTTATCAAACCGCCTTGAATTACGGAGAACAGACAGTCAGCGCGGGCGTCGCCAGTTTATTGGTTTCCACAACTCCTATATTCACAGCACTTCTTGCTTTAATCTTCTTTCGCGCGAAAATTGGCATCAGAGGATGGATCGGTGCATTGATTGGGTTTGCGGGCGTGGCATTCATTTCGTTAGGCGGATCGACCGGCAATCTTGCATTAAATCTAGGTCTACTTCTCATTTTAGTAGCTTCCTTCTCAGAGAGTATCTATTTTGTTTTCCAGAGTCCGTATTTGAAAAAATACGGGTTTGTTCCTTTTACGATGTATGCCATTTGGTCGGGAACTCTTTTCATGTTGTTGTTCATTCCTGGTCTCGGGCATGAAATTAGCGAGGCTCCTCTTGATGTCACCATGACCGTGGTTTACTTAGGCCTTTTTCCCACTGTTATTCCATACTTTGCTTTGGCCTATATCACTTCGCATTCAGGGGCATCCGAAGCGACAAGCTCCCTGTATCTGACGCCAGCTTTCGCTTTTCTGATTGCGTGGATTTGGCTTGGGGAAGTGCCGCCCTTTTATGCCATCCTGGGTGGAGTTATTGTATTGTTGGGAGTGTTCGTATCCAACACAAAAAGCAAAGAGAAACAACCGAAAAAAGAAATCGAGGCAGTGTCTTAATTAGTTGAATGCTGATTGATTCTCTTTCATAGCTTCAAAGCCGAAGGGGAGGCCGTCAAAAATTATGAGGATTTAGCGTATTAACAATCCGATGAGAATAAGTTAAGGATAGCCCTGGTAGGGGCCCGTTTTTCACTTTTTTCATGATTCGTTTTTTAGCAATAGACTTTCTTCTATAGAAAATTGAAGCATGAAAAATCACTTCAGCTCAACAAACTACAAAGAAATTGGAATGTTCCGTTCTCCACCATGATCAAGATTCCCAGTCCGATCAAGACAATCGGGACAATCCATCGCTCCCATTTCTCAATCGTTTCCCAGACCGATTCAATGGATGCCAAACGGTAACTGAGGTAACACAAAACGGCGATCATAATGGCGAAGACAACAAGCATCACGACGGTGTTACTTGGGTTCAAAGTTGAAAAGTAAGGTATGTAGACGCCGACGTTATCGCCGCCGGCTGCCAATGTAATGAACGTGACGGTCATATACAAACGATTGGATTTTCCGGAAGACAATCGGGATAAGATATCTTCGTCGTCGGTTTCCTCTTCTCCTTTAAACCACACTTTAATTCCCAAATAAATCGGAATTAGTCCTAGTAGCCCAACCCAGCGTTCCGGCACGAGGGGCAAGACCTGATGCAGCCAATAGACTGACGCCAACCAATAGAGCTGTCCCTAAATACTGACCAATGACAATTGATTTTAACTGGCCTTTTTTGTGATTTGTGAAAACAAAATCAATAAAATAATAACGTAATCAATGCTTTTTGCAATATAAACTGCAATGGCAGAAAAAATAGTGGATATCAGCATCATCAACTCCTTTGTAGATACTAGCACCGACTAATACCATTCGATTAGCTAAACGTTCAAATGAATATTTAAATGTTGTGGTTTACTTGTTAAAACCTGTATGTATGGGAAGCCGATAATACCGACTAAGCTTTCAACGGTTCCATTTAGATGTTAGGGGATTATGGAGCATCCCCTTCTTTCATCCAATTCACCTTTTGTCCCTTTTCAGGCCTTTGATGAGTGAAAAAGCCATAATAACAATGATGATGGAAAACGGCAGTGCGGTAATGATTGCAATGGACTGGAGTGCCTTAAGTCCGCCGCTTAGGAGAAGCGACGCCGCAGTGGACAGCCTTTGAGGGGCGTATGGCGCCACTCGAAGTCAATGTACTGAGCACATAGCTGGCCGAGTCAGCTGATGTAATGAAGAAAATTACAATCAGCAATAAAGCCATAATGCTCAGTATCAATCCGCCAGGCAGGTTCTGGAGCATTAAGAACAGCGCAAGCTCCTGGTTTTCCCGGCTGGGTCCGGCAATGTCGGCAACACCGTTGATCTGCATGTCGATTGCTGTGCCGCCGAAAACTGTAAACCACAAAATGCCGAGAAGGGATGGCACGGCAAGCACGCCGATGATGAATTCCTGAATGGTTCGCCCGCGTGATACCCGGGCGATGAATGTGCCGACATAGGGTGCCCATGAAATACCCCACGCCCAGAAGAAGATGGTCCATTCGCCGAACCAGCCTTCGTCGGAATACGGCGCAAGCGTCAGGCTGAGTTCGAGAAAATTGCCCAGATAACTGCCGATTGCCGTTGTAAAGTTCTCAAACAGAAACGCGGTCGGCCCGAGAAAAAGAACAGCGAGCAACAAAAGGCCGGCCAAAGCCAAGTTGATCATACTTAAATATCGGATGCCTTTATTGACACCGGATAATGCAGAAATCATAAACAGCACGGAGATGACCGCGATAATGATCAATTGGGTGGCCGTTGAATTGGGGATTGAAAACACTTCAGATATACCGCCGCTCACTTGCAGCGCACTCAAACCGAAAGTGGTGGCAACACCGATGGCGGTCGTGATAACCGCGATAATGTTGATCACTTTTCCAGCAAGCCCGTCAACTCGATCACCGATCAGCGGACGGAAAGCCTGGCTGAGAAGAACCGGATAGCCTTCGCGAAATTTGATGAAGGCGATTGCCAGCCCAACAGTGGCGTAAACTGCCCATGGCTGCAGAGCCCAGTGGAATGCACTGTATTGCAGGGAAGTTCTTGCTGCTTCCACGGTTTCCGCTTCTGTCCCGGGCGGCGGATTGATATAATGAAGAATGGGTTCGGCTGTTCCATAAAATACAAGGCCAACGCCCATGCCACCCGCAAAAATCAAGCCAATCCAAGTATAGAACGAATACTCGGGCTTCTCATCCGGTTTGCCGAGACGCATTTTCCGGTATGGCCCGAATCCGAGGAAAAGTGCCATGATGACGAAAAATGTCATCACGAGCATGTAGAACCAGCTGAAGCTTTTTTGCACCCACGATAGCGTTGCACTGCTCCATTGTTGCAGCACTTCCGGAATAAAAACGCCGGCCAGAACCAGGATGATGACAATGCTGAATGAAATATAAAATACAAATCCGATGTTTTTGTTCCACATAAAATTACTCCTTCAACAGAAAGGTATTAATAGATGTTTTCCACCTCAAAAAAGAGTTAAACACGAATGGATAACCTGATCATTGGGGTATTATAATATTAAGTTTACAAATTGTTTTGCTGAAGCTTTTGCTGGATTGTATTGAAATAGAGAAAATTTTATTCTTATAGAACCAAGACACCAAATGAGATTAATTTTAAGTATCGCTGATTCGAGACTCAGTTTAAACTGGAACAATGGATAATAGTTATTCATTTATATATATTCGCAAAAGATTAACTTAACGAATATACATACACCGTATTAAATTAACATATAATCGTTTAACGGAAGCTGCAATAGCCTGAGTATATACCTGAAGAACCCCCTCGTAACCTTGGTATTAAAAGGTTACGAGGGGGTTCTTTAGGTTTACTGCAAAAGAGCTCGAGATTGAAGCAACTTATCTCTTGACTTGACAAATAAACATGTTTCTTTTCAATAAGCTATACTGAAGAAAAACGGATGCGGGGCGTTTGGAATGAAACGGATACTGGCGGTAGGGTTTGGCGGGATGGCTGGCGCGTTGTTGCGTGCAGGAGTATACATGGCGGTTGCAGGAGGGCTCGGGCTTTGGCTCGTTAACATAGTTGGAAGTTTTTTGATCGGAGTTGCAGCTGTCCGTTTGGCCCGCCAGTCGGGAGAGCTGCGGTTATTGGTGTCGACAGGCCTATTAGGGTCGTTTACCACTTTTTCCGCATTCTCCGCTGACTGGTTCCATCACTTGGAGTCATCCATTTGGCTGGGCATAGCTTTTGCCGGAAGCATGACAGTGACTTGTATTGTCTCGGCGGCCGCGGGACTGTGGATTGGGCGAAGAGGGGTGTCGGTATGATCGGCATAGCGATTGGCGGATTTTTAGGCGCTATCACACGCTACATGTTCTACCTGTTGGTTGAAAGCAGGTCATGGCAGCCGAAAGCCGCCACCTGGCTGGTCAACAGCATCGGTTCATTGGTGCTGGGCGCATTTGTCGGCAGCGGCAGTTTGTCAGCATTTTGGATCACCGGTTTTCTCGGAGCCTTCACCACGTTTTCAACGATGTCCTTGGATGCTGTCAAAGACTTCGAAGACGGCAAATGGCTGCAGGGCGGCAGTTATATTCTCGCCACTTTAGCGAGTGGGCTTTTATTGTTCATCCTCGGCTACATCTTGATGCAATAAGTTTGGGCTCTTCCTGTGATCGATGCAGGAGGAGTTTTCTTATGAGCGACCATAAATCCCGTTGAGCGACTGCAAATCCGGCTGAGCGACTGTAAAATCTGCTGAACGACTGTAAATTTTTCTAAGCGACCGTAAATCCCGTTGAACGACTGCAAATTAGAAATAAACAAAAACCCAGCCACTTTTCGGAAAATCCGAAAAGCGGCTGGGTTTATTTGACGATGATGACAGGAGCTTGAACGCGTTTGGCCACCTTATGGCTGACGCTGCCGAGCACCATCTCCTGCAGCACGTTTAATCCGCGGCTGCCGATCAATACGACATCATAGCCGGTTTCATTGGCATGCTTGACAATGGTTGGGCCAGGAACGCCATGCAGCGTTTTGGTTTCGAAATCAACACCCGCAGAACTGAAGATTTCTTCGAGCGGCACCAGATATTTACGGCGTTCCAAATGAACTTCGTCACTGCTTTGGCCATGGAGAATTTCGGTTCGTGCTTTTTCATAATCGATGACATACAGCAAAGTGACGAAAGCCTGCGGATTGGCTTTGGCCATTCTGGCAGCTTCTTGAGCGGCTCTTTTTGAATGATCGGAGCCGTCAGCTGCAACTAAGATTTTCTCATACATGGAGCATCCCCCCTTAATGTGTGTTCTTGCCTGCATTGCCGGATGTCGCTGACTTATCCACGAGCTTCTGGCTGGAGACATTCAAACCGACAATTTCAACAGTTTATTCATGACCCGGTCAATTGCACCGATACCGGAATCGTCCCAGACAGCCGCATCTGAGTAATTCAGGATAACTCCTTTGGCGGCTTCAACTTTATCGAATGCGGAGACGAAGTTTTGGGAAGAAGCAAAAAACAATTGCCCGTGTATGGTATATCTATTCGACGCGTTGGATTCCATTCCTTCTTTGCGGGCGTTCACTTTGGAGATTTAGGCGAAAGTGATGCTCTCCAAAACAATAACTTGAAACTGGATCGTCTTTTTAGGAAGTAAATGTAATTCATTCAAACATTCGTTTGACTGTAGTGGGTGGAGTAGATATACTGATGGAAACAATCAAATCTCTATTTGAATGAAAGAGGTGCGGCATGAAAGAAGTATGTGAAGTGACAAAAGTCCATCCGGAAGCGGTCGATCGCGTCCAGAAGCGCATGACCGATTTAGGGGATGTAGCAAATTTATTTAAAGCGCTGGCGGATGAAACTAGATTGAGCATCGCATATGCCTTAACGATAGAAGAAGAAATGTGCGTCTGTGATATTGCTGCGGTCATTGGCTCTTCCACAGCGACCGCTTCCCATCACCTGCGTTATCTGCGGGAGCGTGCATTGGCAAAGTCGGAGCGCAAAGGAAAGCAGATTTACTATTCCTTGTCGGATGACCATGTCCGCCAATTGGTGACAATCGCTCATGAACACACGAAAGAAGGTGTGGAAAATGGTTAAAACCTACCGCCTTGAAAATTTATCGTGTACCAGTTGTGCGGCCAAGTTTGAAAGGAATGTCCGTGACTTGCCTGATATCAAGGATGTCAATTTGAATTTCGGTGCTTCCAAATTGACCATCGACGGGAATGTGACGATTGAAGCGCTTGAAAAAGCAGGCGCCTTCGACCATATCCGTGTTTATCCTGAAAAAGAAAAAGTCCAGCATGTTCCCTTCTATCAGCGTCGCCAGACGATAGAGACCGCTCTTTCGCTGCTGCTGCTGATAGCGGGAATCATTGTTTCGTTCCAAATCGGCGAAACGCATCCCTGGTCCATTGCGCTGTTTGGCGGTTCCATGGCAATCGGTGGTTACCATATGTTCTGGACCGGGCTGAAAAACCTCAGCACATTGCAGTTTGATATGAAAACGTTGATGACAATCGCAATTATTGGTGCAGTCATTATCGGCGAATGGCGTGAAGGCGCTGTTGTGGTATTTCTTTTCGCTGTCAGTGAAGCATTAGAGTCCTTCTCCATGAACAAAGCGCGCCAGTCGATCCGCAGCCTGATGGATCTGGCTCCGGCACGGGCACTCATTCAGCGCAGCGGTGAATTGATTGAAATGGATACGGAAGATATCCGAATCGGAGATATTTTGATCGTCAAACCGGGGCAGAAAATCGCCATGGACGGCACGGTCCTTCGCGGGCAGTCGGCGGTCAACCAAGCAGCCATTACAGGAGAATCGCTTCCTGCGGTCAAAACTGTCGGAGATGAAGTTTTTGCCGGTACGATGAATGATGAAGGGGCACTCGAAGTCACCGTTACCAAACGTGTGGAAGACACTACCATCGCAAAAATCATCCATCTTGTAGAAGAAGCGCAGGCCGAAAAAGCGCCGACCCAGAAGTTTATCGATCAGTTCGCCAAATACTACACACCAGCCATCATCGCCATCGCCTTTTTCGTAGCATTGGTCCCAGGCTTTGTGACCGGTAATTGGGAACTGTGGGTTTACCAGGGCTTGGCAGTACTTGTAGTGGGTTGTCCATGTGCGTTAGTTGTGTCAACTCCGGTCGCCATTGTGACAGCCATCGGCAATGCCGCGCGTCAGGGAGTACTCATTAAAGGCGGCGTTCACTTGGAAGAAACCGGCCGGATCAACGCAGTCGCCTTTGATAAAACGGGAACATTGACTAAAGGGTATCCGGAAGTGACAGACGTTCTGACCCAAAGTACCATCGCCAATGAAGAGCTGCTGAAACTGGCAGCATCAGTGGAAACCATGTCACAGCATCCCTTGGCAAGAGCCATTTCAAAAGCAGCAGCAGGTGTCTATGCTTCTGAAGAGTTTAACTCGGTTACGGGCAAAGGTGCTTATGCACTGGTTAATGAAGAAACTATCCACGTCGGCAGTTTGGATTGGGCAGAAGAAAAAGGCTTACGTATTCCGGAAAAAGCGCGTAAACTGCAAGAGAGTGGAAAGTCCGTTACCGCTGTATTTTCAGAAACAGCGCTGCTGGGAATCATTGCCGTAGCAGATGCCATTCGCACAGAAAGCCCTTCAATCATTAAGAAACTGAAAGAAATGGGCATCAAAGGGACCATTATGCTGACAGGGGATCATCCGGCAACGGCAACAGCTATTGCAGCGGAAATCGGTGTAACGGATGTCCGGGCGGGATTAATGCCTGAAGACAAACTATCTGCAATTAAAGAGTTGAAAAAGCAGTACGGCCGAGTTGCTATGGTCGGTGATGGCATTAACGATGCACCGGCTCTGGCTGCATCAAGCATTGGCATCGCGATGGGCGGAGCAGGGACAGACGCAGCGCTGGAAACTGCGGATATCGCCCTGATGGCCGATGATTTGGAAAAACTTCCTTATACAATTCGACTCAGCCGAAAGACATTGCGTATAATAAAAGAAAATATCGTCTTTGCATTAGGGCTCAAGATCATTGCATTGCTGTTAATTATTCCAGGCTGGCTGACACTGTGGATTGCGATTTTCGCAGATATGGGTGCCACGCTCATAGTAATCTTGAATGCATTGCGTCTTGTGAAAGTTCAGAAGTGAGGTACGTTTGGAGGTTTTGTATTGAAGTTAACAGAGTGGACAATGGAAGAACAAGAGCAGCTGATTCATTTTATGACAACCAACTCGTGGCCTTTTCATGGGCATGAGCATCCTGTCCGGGCTTTGATCGAAAAAACGATTGAAGAGGGCGGCTATAAGTCGGATCAAGTGACGACATTCTGGATTGAAGATGAAGAAAAACAGCAGGTGGGCTTAGTGAAAATCTTTGATTTGCAGGACGACATCCCACTTTTCGATTTGCGGATTGCAGATCCTTACCGCAGCAAAGGCTATGGACCGAAAGCATTGAAGTTGGTCGCAGATTTTGTCTTCTCGCTGCCAGAGAAGAAAATTCGTCTGGAAGGCAATACACGGCATGACAATTTTGCCATGCGCAAAGCTTTTGAGCGTACCGGCTTTGTCAAAGAGGCCCATTTGCGCCAAGCCTGGTTTTCTCCAAGGGAAAACCGCTATTATGATGCAGTGACTTATGGCATGACCCGCGAAGACTGGCAGGCGGGAATCACAACGCCGGTGCTGTGGGACGACAACGTAACAGAAATCAAAGAGCCGCCGTTCAATCCGATACTGCTGGATTTCCCGGAAGAATTCGAGTCGGAGCGCTTACTGATCCGTGCGCCAAGAAAAGAAGACGCACAGGCCAGTTACGAGGCGGTCATGCATTCTCTGGAGGCATTCCGGCCATGGCTGCCATTTGCACAGCAAAAGCCTGACCTTTCAGAAACAAAAGCGACCTTGGTTGAAGCTGAGGCGGATTTTAAATTGCGCAAGGATTTGCGGCTTCATTTCTTTCTGAAGGAAACCGGACAGTTTATCGGTTCTACAGGGCTTCATCGCATCGACTGGGAAGTACGCAAATTCGAGATTGGCTATTGGGTTGACAGCCGCTACGAGGGCAAAGGATTTGTTACAGAAGCGGTCGAACGCATCACACGTTTCGCTTTTGAAGAACTCGGAGCCAACCGCGTCGAAATCCGTTGTGACCCCGACAATGTCCGCAGCCGTGCGGTAGCCAACCGGCTGCAATTCGAGTTGGAAGGCATCTTGCGGAATGATGCGGTTTCCAGGGTAGGGAATAAGCTCCGGGATACCTGTGTTTACGCTAAGGTCAGAAAATAGAGTCCGGCTCTAAGAACAATTAGGGGAGCGGTTAAGCTCTTTGGAAAGCGGTAAGAGAAAGGCTGATGTTTTTCTCTTCCCGCTTTTAAAACTGGAGCATCCTAAATAAGAAAACAAAAAAAGGCTGTTCCCAAAGTCATAATAAATGACTTTGGGAACAGCCTTGTGCGTTCAGTTAATGCTATGGCTATACGCCTTTACGTCCAGTTACTAAATTGATAACCAGAACGATTGCAGCAATGATTAGAAGAATGTGTATTAGTCCACCTGCTACGTCCATTAAGAATCCGATAAGCCATACTACGATAATAACTGCTAAAATAATCCAAAGAATGCGTCCCATATTTTTCACCTACCTTTTCAAGAATAACTATTTTGTTTATAGTAATAACTACCCTGACCGCAATTAGCTTAAACCTTTCTGAAAAAACGGACTGTTACAAGGACACCCAAGTTCAGTTGTTTCAATGATGGCGGTATAGTAAACTGAACATAGTTACGTGAGGGAGGAAAGAATTTTGCCTACTCCAAGTATGGAAGACCATATTGAAATCATCTATTCATTAATTGAGCAAAAGGGCTATGCGCGTGTATCGGATATCGCGGAGGCCTTATCGGTGTTGCCTTCTTCTGTCACCAAGATGGTTCAGAAGCTGGATAAGGACGGATACTTGATATACGAACGTTATCGAGGTCTAGTGTTGACGCCAAAAGGTCAGAAACTGGGAAAACGGTTGTTGCAACGGCATGGTTTGCTTGAGCAATTTCTCCAGTTGATTGGTGTGGAAGAAGAGCGGATCTATGGAGACGTTGAAGGAATCGAACACCATTTGAGCTGGAATTCAATCGATCGGATTGCCGATTTGGTCCAACTGCTGGAAGAAAGCCCGGATTTTAGGGAGAAGCTCGAACAGCTGAAAAAAGAAGGAAAAGACAGTTAATAAAAATAGGAGGAGCTTATTATGGCTTTACACCCAGGATTAAAAGCGACATTACAAGTAAAAGACCGTTCGACATCGCAATGGATTTTATCAGATGGTTCAGGCGATGAAGTGATGATGAATGCGTCAGAAATAGAAGAAGGCCAGGAAATCGGAGAAGAGATTGAAGTCTTTCTATACCGCAACCGCCAAGGAGGCGTTTCGGCCACGCCGATGATTCCTCACATCCTGCCAAGTGAATACGGCTGGGCGAAAGTTTTGAAAGTGTCACCTCGGGAAGGCGCAGTAGTTGATATCGGCACAACACGCGAAGTCTATCTACTGCCAGCCGATCTTCCACAAATCATGGAATTATGGCCAAAGCAGGGCGACCATATCTTTATGACACTTCGTACAGATCGCCACGGTGATCTGTACGGGCGTCTCGCAACTGAAGAAAAAGTTCTGGAACTGATGCAGCCGGCACCGGGAACCGCTTTTAATCAAAACTTGCAGGCACGCGCTTACCGCCTGTTGCCGGTTGGTACTTTCATGCTGTCAGTACCTGAAATGTACCGGATCTTCGTTCACGAAACAGAACGCCATGAAGAACCACGCCTTGGGGAAGAAAAAACCGTCCGCATCATCGATGTCAAAGACGATGGTACACTTAACGGCTCGTTGCTTCCAAGAAAACAGGAACGTTTGTCAGATGACGCGGATGAAATCATGCGTTATCTCGAAGAATCGGGCGGCAAGATGCCATTTACCGATAAATCTTCACCGGACGAAATCCAAGAAATCTTCGGTATGAGCAAAGCGGCTTTCAAGCGTGCACTCGGCAAATTGTATAAAAACCGCCAGATCACCCAAGAAGAAGGATGGACCAAGTCAACGAAGTAAAGGAACCTTTTTAAGTTAATTTCGTATTAATTTAAAGAAAGGGGCAATAAAAAATGAAAAAATTACTCACTGTCATAGCATTACTGTTCACTCTGTCTATTATGCTGCCGTCATACAGTTCGGCAAATGTCGGCATCAATGAAAAGTTTGGCCTGCCGATCGTAGTTTACGGAGGCAATTTATCAGCTGATGAAAAAGCATCTGTTGCTGAAAGCCTGGATGTTGCAGGAGAAGTGGATGTGGAAGAAATTGAAGTGACCGGACAGGACCTGGTCAACTACATCAAAGATGGCGACTCCCGTGCGAACATGTATTCATCTGCAAAGATCACCCGCAAAGATGAAGGTGCTGGTCTGGTCATTGAAATCGTGACTCCCGACAACATCACACAAGTGACGTCTGAAATGTACGCCAATGCCATGCTCACTGCAGGTATTGAAAACGCTACTGTAGAAGTGGCAGCACCCAAAGCAGTAACCGGCCATTCAGCGCTCGTAGGAATCTACAAAGCGTATGAAGTGAACGGCGAAGAATTGGATCCCGAACGGACAGATGTCGCAAACGACGAATTGACCGTTGCAACTGAACTGGCAGATGGCGGCGTGGAAGAGGCTAAAGTCAGCGAACTGTTAACTGAAATCAAAAAGCAGATTGCAGAGCAAAATCCGGCTACGCGTGAAGAAGTGGAACAAATAGTCGAAGAGCAATTGAGCAATCTTCAAATCGAATTAAGTCCGGAAGACCGTCAATTATTGGTGGATCTGATGGACCGAATCCGACAGCTTGATATCGATTTTTCACAGTGGTCAACCCAGTTGGAAGACTTGAGCAAGACCATTGAAGACAAAATTGGCGAAATCGTCAACGACGAAGGATTTTGGGAAAGTGTGAAGAAGTTCTTCAGAAATTTAGCTGATACAGTACGCGGCTGGATGAATTAATTGGAACAAGCAAGCCCTGAATTTCAGGGTCTGCTTGTTTTTTTTGTTGGAGTTTAATGGCTTGCACCCGATAAAAGACAGTGATAACATTGAATTAATATCTCGAATTCAAGATAATTGGGAGGGACTAAGGATGAAATTAGAAGGAATTCACCACGTTTCTGCTATAACAGCTAATGCTGACGCTAACCATGACTTTTTTACACGGATACTGGGAATGCGCTTAGTAAAGAAAAGCGTCAATCAGGACAATCCATCTTCCTATCATCTGTTCTACGCTGATGCTGTCGGAACTCCGGGTAGTGACATGACGTATTTCGATATTCCCATGGCCGGAAGGACACGCCCCGGTGTTTCAAGTATCAGCAATACCGCATTCCGTGTAAAAAGTGAAAGAGCGCTGGATTATTGGATTGAACGCTTTGTTGAATTGCAGGTTCCCCATGGCAGCATTGAGAAGCGCTTCAATCGTGCAACTTTAACTTTCCAGGATTTCGAAGGCTCCAGATTGATGCTTGTCGCCGATGACGGCAACGGCATTGAATATGGAATACCGTGGACCAAGTCCGGAATTCCGGAAGAGTTTGCGATTATCGGATTGGGGCATGTCCGCTTGACGGTCCGCAAAAGCGATAAAACTGCAGCTGTTTTGACAGACATTATGGGATTTCAACAGGTAGGTGGCTATCCATCCACTGTAGAGGGACAAAAAGATATTTTAGTCTTTTCGACAGGAAAAGGCGGTCCCGCTGGCGAAATACACTTAGAGGAGCGTTCAGACCTTCCGCCGGAACGTCCCGGCAGAGGAAGTGTCCATCATGTTGCGTTCCGTATAAAAACGTACGAAGATTACAGCAAGTGGAATGATTATTTGCGATCAAATGGTTTTGTAACTTCCGGCGAAGTCGACCGTTATTATTTTAAGGCAATTTATTTCCGGGAGCCTAATGGGATTCTTTTTGAATTATCGACAGATGAGCCAGGCTTCGCAACGGACGAACCGATGGATGCTTTAGGAGAAGAGCTTGCACTGCCGCCATTTTTGGAGCCGAAACGCGCTCAGATCGAAGCATCTCTTCGCCCATTGAATATTAACCAGTGAATAGGAGGAGAATGGAAGATGAATTTTAAATTGATTGAATTAGGAAACGACGAATTTTCCTTCCGTCTGGAAGAAGAAGGGGAAATGAAAGCGGAAATCACGTGGACAGAGTTGGCGGATGTCATGGTCATTGAGCATACATTTGTTGATGAAGCGATGCGCCACAAAGGGTTGGCCAAGAAGCTTTTAGATCAGGCAGCAGACTACGCACGTGAACACAGCTATAAAATGGAACCGGTCTGTTCTTATGCAGTGACGGCTTTTGACCGCTATAAAGAATACGATGACGTCAAAATATAATCAAAGTTCTTCTACAATGGGGATTTCACTTTAGTTGATCATGAAAATGGAATAATGGACACACAAAAAGCAATCCGCTGTCAGTCGAGTGGATTGCTTTGTTAATTGAAGATTATGTAGTTTTTCATTTGTTACCTCCGCTTTAAATGCTTGTCATAAAGAAAACAATCGCTGTTAAAACTGAAGCTCCACCAACACCATACATGAAATCCGCTTGATTAAAAATTAGTTTTTTTTCCATTTTTTAGAACCCCTTTCAAATGCTTGATATTAATAAAATACCCGACTGGCAGTTTTTTAAACAGGTTTTATTAATTTTAATAGGGGAACAATGTAAGTATATGAGCAAATCTCTTATTTATACGTCTACTACATTTAAGAGGTTAAAAGTAAAAAGAAAGAGGTGGATTAAATGAATCAAGACACGGTGAACAGAGCGGGAGAGAAAGTGCTCGGCATTATCGGAATCATCTTTAATATCTTAGCTATCGCTTTAATCGGTTTTGCGATGGCCAGCTATGCGAACGTTCAAGGTACCCCGGAATTCCAGCAGTTTATCGAAGAGGAAATGATGGCCAATCCGGAATTTTCAACTCCGGAAGAAGCACAGGTTGTCATGGACATGATGTCGGCAAGCTTCGGCGTAATGGGATGGGTGCTGATTGCACTATTGGCGTTAAGTACAATTCTAGCAATTATTGCCTTAGTTAATCTCCGGAAAAGCGGGAAAGCATCCATTGCCGGTGTCTTCTTTATCTTGGCTGGTTTGTTTGCGGGGTTACTATCATTAACTTCCATTCTTTTCTATATCGCTGCAATCATGTGTTTTGTACGCAAACCGAGTGTGCAAAACAATCAAAATGTACGAGATGATGATTTCAAGTACCAGGAGGATCAACTTCGCCGCAAAGAAGAATCAGTGCGCCGCGAAGACGAAGTACGCCGTGACGATGCAACAACCCGCAACGATGACGATACGCCTTATCGTCCGCTGTAAAACAGAGAAAGTGCGAAAAGAGAAAGAGACGCTCAGGCATTTTCAGCCTGAACGTCTCTTTTGATGTGTCTGCAAGAAAAGCAGCTGCCTATAGGGCAGGTGCTTTTAAATCATAGACATATTTGGCGGTTTGGAGAGGATGGCCTTCGAACAATTCTTCGAATTCCTCCAAAAATTCAAAACCGTTTGCTTCATAGAAATTACGGCCTTTCATATTCTCGCTTTCTACGTAGACGAATAACTGGTTGCCGTTAAGCAGGTAACTCAGGCCGCTATTGAGCAATTGTTTACCATAGCCGGAGCGTTGAAATTCCGGTTTCATGTAAATGGCAATCAGCTCGGCATCACCATCTTCGTCCACTTTCGTGAAATTAGCGAAACCAACGGGCTGGCCTTCGTGTTCCGCCAGCAATATAATGGTTCTTTTTAAACGCATCTCCATCATTGGAGTAGAATATGATTTATCCAGAAAAATTTGTTGGACTGTAGGTGGAATGATGCCAGTGTAAGTGTCATTCCAACTAACTTTGGCAATTTCCTGAACAGATGTGATATCTGCGGATGTACCTGTACGAATCATGCAATCACCTCTGAAATTGTTTCTGCAATCATATCAAAAAAAGAGCCCAATAGCCACTAATGTGGAATAATAGAAGTAAAAGGAGGCTGTAACATATGGACTGGAAGACCTACCGATTCGATGAACTAACTGCTAAAAAATTATATGAGGTGTTAAAGCTGCGTGTGGATGTGTTTGTGGTTGAACAAAACTGCCCCTACCCCGAGCTGGACGATTTAGACCAGCGGTCCATTCATTTGTTGTACAGTGAAAATGATGAAGTATTAGCCTATGCGCGGCTGGTTCCGGCAGGAGTGAAATACGAGCTGCCTTCCATTGGCAGGGTCATCGTACGTGAAGATGCCAGAGGGCGCGGCTTTGCGAAGCAGTTGCTGGAGCGCAGCATCAACTATATTTTGGAGGAATGGCAGGCTTCGGCAATTCAGTTGCAAGGACAGGTATATTTGAAGGAGTTCTATCAATCTTTCGGATTCCAATCCATCTCAGACAGCTACGATGAAGACGGGATTCCACATGTGGACATGAAACTTACGCATAGTAAAATGTAATGCTTTTGACATATAAAAAAAGATTAGCTTATGAAAAATAGGGTATTTACTAAATAATAAACAAATTAGATGAAGGAGTGTTGTAAATGGCAAGAGGAAGAGGTCTCTTATTAGCAGGGTTAGCTGCAGGAGCATATGCATATTTCAAAAATCCTGAAAACCGTGAAAAAGCCACAAAAGCTTTCAATGAGGCGAAGGTGAAAGTGAATTCTTATATGGAATCGCAAAACCTTGATAAAGAAGGCAATCCGACCTCGGACAATGCTGATGGACCAAGCACCACAGAAAAGCGCGAAAACAAGATGGTTGCAGAAGGCGGCGCCTCAGCAAGCGTTCAGTACTACAATGAACAGCAGCAAAAAAAGCTCGATAAAGAAAAGGCCGACATGAAGCTGTCATCGAACGATAACAGCAGTGAGAAATCCGAAAACACATCTTCAGCTACACCTGAAAATAAAATCGATACAGATAAATTATAAGAATAGGATGGTCCTGGACCATCCTTTTTACTGCCAATTATTTTTTGAAAGTCAGCACATTAAGCAAAGCGACAACCATTAATAGCGAACCGCTGACCATAAATCCCTGGTTGGGGCTTAAAGCAAATGCACCCGTAATACCGGAACCGGCTACGACACCGATGGAAAAGAATGCATAGAAATAACCGTAAGCCCGACCTCGGGATGCAGGATCCGTTGAATCGATCAGGATGGAATTGATCGACGGGAACAGCAGAGCGAAGCCCAATCCGTAGGCACACATGCTGGCATATAACAGCCACTCAACCGATACAGCACTCAGGAAGAACAGTGAGGCGCCCATGACTGCAAAGCCGGCGATTAAGGTGTAAATGGGCCTGGCGGCATCGAAAATTCGATTGACAGGCAGCAGAAACACCAGTATGGCCGTTAATCCGAAGGTGCTGAGCAGCAAACCGCTGAGCTGGGAATCCATCCCAAGTCCTTCAACTTTAAGCGGCAGCATATAAGCCAGGACTCCCTGCGAAAACATCAGAAAAAAAGCACCTGAAAAAGAGCGGATCAACCCGTTGTTCTTTAAGATATCCTTTAGAGAAACCGCGTATTTGACTGCCTTTTTTTTCTTTACGGCTGTCTGGCGTAATGTGAAAAATGCAGCTATCCCCATCAGCAAAATCAGTATTCCAGTCAGAAGCATGGTTTGCGGAACATCGTTTCGGCTTGCATAAATGGCTCCATAAGCGGGTCCAAGAATGGCTGCCAATCCGACAAAAGCACCTGACAAAGCCGCACCTTTTCCGCGTTTTGTGGGTTCAGTGTGGTTGGCCAGGTAAGTGAAAGCTGCTGGCACCGTAAGTCCGGCTGCCAAACCATGAAGAAATCTGACAGCCAGCAGACTATATGGACCATCGATTGAAGAATATGTGAACAAGGTGAAGCTGGTCGACAATAAGCCGATGACTAAAATTGCAAAAGGCCCTTTTCGATCGGAAAAAATACCGGAAATGACGTTCCCGAATGTATTAGACAGCGAATACATGCCGACTGCCAATCCAGCAATAAAAGGGCTGGCACCCAATGACACCGCATAGGTGCTCATGATGGGAAGCTGGGCAAATAAGTCGAAAAACGCAAAAAAGATAATAATATAAACGAAGATTCGCAAGACAGTTCCTACTTTCTTGAACAAATCGCAGTTTTAGGATTTGTTCACCCTGATTCAGGGGTAAAGATAGCTATAGCTCTATTATACCATCGGAGGTCTGATGATGAAAAAAGCAATGTTTATACTAAATCCATCTTCTGGAAAAGAACGTGCTGCAGAATACCGTGAACAAGTCGAAGAAACGCTTGTCTCAATGGGCTATGAAGTGGATACGAGAGAAACGCAGAAGGCGAAAGATGCGACTCATTTCGCAGCTGAAGCTTGTGAAAAAGAATACGATTTCGTCGTCGCGATGGGCGGCGATGGCACCATCAACGAAGCTGTATCCGGATTAGCGGAAAAACCGCATCAGCCGTTGTTTTCATTGATTCCACTTGGCACTGTCAACGATTTTGCGCGGGCTCTCGGAATTTCACTAGATCCGCCTGAAGCAATCGAAGCACTTAAAACCGGTTATGAAAAGCGAGTGGATATCGCGAAAGTCGGAGACCATTTCTTTATGAACATACTGGCAATCGGAGATATTGCAGAATCCACTTATGATGTTGATCCGGAGTTGAAAACCAAATTGGGAGCTTTAGCCTACTTTCTTGAAGGTATAAAAGCCATTACAGCAGATACAGAAACCTATTTTGAGATTGAGCATGATCATGGGACTTGGGCTGGAGAAGCGAAACTGGTATTAGTCGCACTGACAAATTCAGTAGGCGGTTTTGAAAAATTAGCGCCGGAAGCTTTGACTGATGATGGTTTGCTGCATTTGTATATTGTGAAAAATGCAGCATTGCCAAGCTTTATCCGCATTGCAACATCGGTGTTGAGAGGCAAGCTGGAAGAAGATCCGTCAGTAGAGGCAGTTCATACAACAAAAGTGTCAATTAAAACCAATGAACCTTTGTCCTGTAACATAGATGGTGATGAGGGATCCAAAACGCCATTTGTCATTGAAGTATTGCCGCGTCATATCCGTGCGCTAATCCCACCGGACAAAGATGAATAAATAACAGCTAAATACATTACCGAATGGATTTCAAGGTGCAGACGCTGAAATCTATTCGACTGCCAAGCAGGAATTTAAAACAAACTATCTATTTTTTTCGGTTTGTTTTACATTCCTGTTAAAATTGAGTTTTATGAAGTAAAAATGAAACCTTTTTAAAACGATTTCGTTATATTTAGTATAAATTTTGTATTAAAATGTTACTGATGGCATAAGGAATGTATTAGATTAGTAGAGCAAATTACACAAAAAAATTACAAAATCAGCAGCATATCGCTATTATTTTAGGTTATTTCAGTATATAGTTGAAACAACGCTGCAAAAACTTGTACAAAGAAAGACGGGGAAACGATGAATATTATCACCGCACCATCCATTCAAGAAACCATTTCGAAAATCTTTATGAATGAAACAGAAAGTTTAAACCAAATTGAAGGGTTGGATAAATTTTTTGAAATTGAAACACAGTTAATGTATGAGATTCACCACCTTGAAAAAGAGCGGGCAAAAGAAACCTTGAGAGAATTGATTGATATGCTTTCTCTTCGCTCGGAAAAAGACATCATCCGCTCGATCCGCAACTATTACATTATTCTGTCTTCCGTCATGGCGCGCAAACTATACGAAATGCGTGTACCACCTAAGAAAGCATTCGCTTTTAATTCAGCTTGTGTAGAATTAGTGGATAAGCATATGAATGATTCAGAATTCATGTTTGTGGCAGATGAGTTGATCGAATTCTTTGTATCGATTATTTCTGAGCGCAAGCAGCCGTCTTTTGGCCATCAAACAGTCAATAAAGTTGTCATCTACATTAATGATGAGGTAGAGCGCGATTTGTCAGTCGAGGAGATTGCCAAGCACTTTAATATTTCAACAAGCCATTTATCCCGGATTTTCAGAGAGCATGCCGGTATTACCCTTGTTGAATATTTGAACGTCCGCCGTGTCGAAGAATCACAATACTATCTGCGCCATTCCGACAAAGGCATTTCAGATATTTCCAAGCAGTTTCATTTCTGCAACCAAAGCTACTTTACACGAATCTTCAAAAAATATACCGCAGTCACGCCAAAACAATTCCGTGACAGCCAACACATTCCATATTTCCGCTATACACTACCAAACGCCAAGTAAGGAGAAGAAATTCTCCTTTTTTTCTTGCTCACTTTTCACCCTGGTCCAACTGGATTTACTTGGTTAATGATTTTCCTTTCGCATATCACTTTGGCTTTGTGGTTCGCCGTTATAGGGAAACGGGGATTTTTTTCAGAAGATAACAGCTGAAAAGTGCCGGTTCATCTTGCGGTATGCAAAGCCGTAATTTTGTCACAAAACTTAAAAAATCAAACAGTGTTCTGTCCATGGATTGAATTTTGCTGCGCTTATCGTTATACTTCTTAGTAGTTGAAAAGGGTGAAGGTGACTAATTTGAAAAAGAAAATTACATTATTAATGATGATGGCTATTGCTGCTGTTTTATTGAGTGGTTGTTCCGCTGTTGAAAACAAAGAGGGATACTTTTATTCCATATTTGTAAAACCATTTGATATCTCTTTAGATTATTTAGGCGGATTGTTCGGTGGCAGCTACGGCATGGCCATTGTTGTCATTACGATCATTATCCGCTTAGTATTAATGCCTTTCATGCTGCGCACATACAAACGCCAGCAAGGTATGAAAGTCAAGATGGATAAAATGCGTCCAGAAATGGAAGATATCCAAAAGCGTTTGAAAGAAACAAAGGATAAAGATGAACAGATGAAACTGCAGCAGGAAATGATGGGTCTTTATAAGAAACATGAAGTAAATCCGCTGAACATGGGTTGTTTGCCTGTCATTATTCAAATGCCAATCATCATGGGTCTTTATTTTGCTATTCTGTACTCACCGGATGTTCGCTCCCACGAGTTCTTATGGTTTAACCTCGGTTCACCCGATGTGATCATGACTTTGATTGCCGGAGCAGTTTACTTCTTCCAGGCAAAAGTGTCTTTATGGACGATGCCTGAACAGCAGCAAAAGCAGATGAAACTGTTCGTTTATATTTCGCCAATCATGATCATGTTCATTTCATTTACATCGATGGCAGCTTTACCGGTTTACTGGATAGTCGGAGGGATCTTACTGATCATTCAGACCTTCATTGGTCGCAAGTTCTATTCGAACCATCCGGAAAAAGCGCTTGAAGCAGTAGAAGAAAAAAAATAATAATGGCTGGCCGGCAAATATTGCCGGCTTTCTTTTTTGGAGGATGCTTACGTGAATATGAAACTATTGCAAGGAATCGGGATTGGGCTGTTGAGTGTCACCGCATTAACGTTTCTGATATTCGGTTACCTGGAAGTAGCGGTACTGTTTATGACTTTGCTGTTCGTTCTGACAAACAGCTTCCGTTATCGCCATATGAAGGCACAAGGCATGCACCGGGAAGCCAAGTGGATGCTTGGCATGAGCATTCTCTTTGGCATCTTGTTCTTTGTGGTGTTGGCGACTATTTTGGTATAGAAATAAAAAACAGCGTAATCTCATTTACTGAGATTACGCTGTTTTTGTATATTCATACTGTTCTTTCATTCGTTCTTCAAGTAGTGTATCCAATTGGTTCATTAATGCCTGGATATCACATTCAGTAATACGACTCAATGTTTCCACTCCTTCTAGATTTATAATCAGTTTTTCGTAAAAAACCTCATGCTTATGGGGGTCGTATAAACAAAGTGAATGCAAACAGCATGTCATTTCCCGTGAATATGGCTCATGTTTTTTGGGTATGCAGGTTCAAGCATAGAGAAAATAGAGCTCATCGAAGAAGAAATTCAACAATAAGCATGGTAGAATAATAAAGAAGTTGACAGAAGGAAGGCTTGGCATGAAGTTCATGGATAAAATTAAACAAAACAACAAAAAGTTCTATATAAAATGGATGGTGATCTGTGTGTCAGCAATTATGGCTGCTCTTGCAGCAGTATGGTTTTACGTACACGACTGGGATGTCGAGCAAAGTATGAAAGCATTGGCGGAAGCTGTAACAATTGAAGAGCCCGCTATAGAAACACCGAAAGAGGATGCGGCAGCGCCAACTGAACCCGAAAAGCCGGAAGCAAGGGAAGAGGAGCCAGCAGCAGAAAAACCTGAAGTAGAGGGAAAGACAGATGCTACGGTCTATCCGGAAGTCAGTGCATTGCCTGTAGAACCTACTTTGGTCAATGGCGTGTTACTCGCAAACAAACAGCATCCGTTGCCTGAAACCTATGCGCCCGGAGAAGTGCCGGAAGCGCGTGCAGCTTTTGAAACGATGAAAGCCGCAGCAGCGGAAGACGGTCTCAACCTGTCAGCATTCAGTACATATCGTGATTTTGCACGGCAAAAACAATTGTACGAAGGTTATGTAGCGAAGGATGGCCAACAAGCGGCAGACCGATACAGTGCACGCCCTGGCTACTCGGAACATCAGACAGGTCTCGCATTTGACATCGGTGAAGCCGGACAAGAGCAGCATTGGGCTTCCGCATCCTTTGGTGACACTGAAGGGGGCAAATGGCTGGCAGCTAATGCCCATAAATATGGATTTATTCTGCGCTATCCGGAAGGCAGTGAACAAATCACGGGCTATATGCATGAATCTTGGCATTTCCGTTATGTTGGAAAAGATATTGCTACAGAAATTTATCAAAAAGGCATGACGTTGGAAGAGTATCTAGGGGTTTAAGAAAGCAAAAAAAACGTCTCCGTTTTTCGGAGACGTTCAGAGTGTAGACAAAGTCTAATCAAAACGAATAGCGGTGTATAACCCCAACAAGCGTAGTAATCCCTTCACTCAAGGATCTGGAGCGCAAGGTGGCGACTCCTGCGGTAGAACGGAGTGATGAGACCCCGCAGGAGCTTGCGACGAGGAGGCTCAGCGCTTCGTCCGCGGAAAC
>NZ_JAGGPX010000011.1:350274-388785 GCF_018613575.1 Planococcus sp. ISL-110 | reverse complement strand
ATGGGTTTCTCAACACTCTGAGAGGATGACCCATTAATGGGTCATCCTCTCTTCAACTCTATTCTTCTTTATTTCCGATGCAGCGTTCGCATTCATAGATGATTGATTCGCGTTGTTCTTTGATTTCGCATCCGCATTCCCGGCATTCTTTTTTTGAACGAGTCTCGTAAGTCTGTGTGTTTTTCATCATGATCTCCTCCAATAGTTTAGTTTAGTATTTCGTACCCAGGCAGTGTCAGGAATTCAGCAAAATCACTTTGCAAGGTAAGATTTGTAAACAACTCGCGGGCTTCCGCGTAATTTCCGGATGAATATCTGGCTTCGCCGACCGATTGTTGGATCTTGGCGGCTTCTTCTTCGATAACTTCATGGAATAAAGAAACGTCGATTTTCCGTCCGTCCTCCAGAATCCCTTTCGGATGGCGAATCCATTGCCACACTTGAGAGCGGGAAATTTCAGCGGTAGCAGCGTCTTCCATCAGGTTATTGATGGGAGCGGCACCGTTGCCGGACAGCCATGAAGCGATGTATTGAATGCCGACTGAAATATTGGAGCGAAGGCCTTCTTCGGTGATCGTACCCGTCGGAACTTCAACTAATTGTTCAGCGGTCACGTGGACATCTTCACGTTTTTTATCAATCTGATTAGGAGTCGGCATATGTTCGTCAAATTGTTCCATCGCGATTGCGACCATTCCAGGATGTGCAACCCAAGTACCGTCGTGGCCGTCTACTGCTTCGCGGCGTTTGTCTTCCGCGACTTTTTGGAACGCAGCGGCGTTGGCTTCGTCATTTCCTTTGACCGGAATCTGGGCAGCCATGCCGCCTAGAGCTGGTGCGTTCCGTCTATGACAGGTCTTGATGCACAGCTGCGTGTAGGCACGCATGAACGGTACGGTCATTGTCACCTGTGAGCGATCCGGGAAAATGTATTCCGGGAGATTGCGCATCCGTTTGATGACACTGAAGATATAATCCCAGCGGCCGCAGTTTAGGCCGGCAGAATGATCACGCAATTCGTACAGGATTTCATCCATTTCAAATGCTGCCAGAATGGTTTCAATCAATACGGTTGCACGGATTGTGCCTTGTGGGATTGCCAGTTCATTTTGCGCAAAGACGAAAACGTCATTCCAGAGGCGCGCCTCTAAATGGCTTTCCAATTTCGGAAGGTAGAAATAAGGGCCGGTTCCACGATCAATCAATTCCTGCGCATTGTGGAAAAAGTATAATCCGAAGTCGACAAGACTTCCGGAAATCGGCTGTCCATTAATATGAATGTTCTTTTCCATCAAGTGCCATCCGCGGGGACGAACCATCAGAACAGCTGTTTTTTCATTCAAGGCATATTTCTTGCCGGTTTCCGGAGCTTCAAAGTCAATCTGGCGCCGGACTGCATCACGTAAATTCACCTGGCCATCAATGACGTTAAACCAATTCGGTGCTGTGGCATCTTCCAAATCCGCCATAAACATTTTGGCTCCTGAATTCAAGGCATTGATCAGCATTTTCCGGTTGGTCGGACCCGTAATTTCGACGCGTCTGTCTTTCATGTCCTCCGGAAGAGGGGCGATGGTCCAGTTGTTATTTCGAATGTGTTTGGTTTCAGGTAGGAAATTGAGTTTTTTTCCAGAATCAATTTCCTTTTGGCGCGTTTGGCGCTTTTCTAGAAGTTTAACTCGGCGCTGATCGAAATTAGTATGCAGTTTTTCAATGAAATTCAAAGCTTCAGGAGTTAAAATGGTCTCCATTCCCGGAACTTCTTCACCTTTTATGGTCACATTCGATTTAGTCAACAAAAAAATCATCCCTTTCTGAGAAAAAAATTAGAGTAACTGTATTAATACAGTTTGTTTTGATGTATATTAATATATAACAGAAAATTCTAACTGTCTCGTAAACAGGACGAAAAGGATTATTCAGCGACAAAAGCGATTATTTGGCGATAAAGCTGAGATGAAGAATCAACCACCATTGATCTTTAAAGCGAAACAAACACATTTGGAAGGGGAGTCGGGGTATGGAAAACAGTATGTTGGAGCAAATGGGGTTTATTATTGGGGATTGGATTCCAAAAGAAGCATCGATTGCGATTGCTGTGGAGGGCAACTACACTTACTATAAAGCGGGCGTCTATGATCTGCAGATTCAGGAAGGCCAACCGGTATTGCCTGGCAGTATCGCAGCACGTGCCAAAAAGGAAGGGCAGCGAATCGAGATGTTTGTCGAGGAGTCGATTTTGGGAACAGCCTATTATGGTATTGGCTACCCGATAAGGCTTAGCGACAAAGAAGGAGTGCTGGTAATCATCCTGCCGCCCGATTACCTGATCCGCAAAAAACAGCCGATCCGATTTCTGACAGGAAAAATCGATGAATCATGGCGGCCGGTTCCGGTCGATATGGTTTCCCATATTGAAAGCAGCCAGAAGAAAACCTGGTTCTATACGGATAACGAAACTTATTGCTCTATCCATACCTTAAAAAACCTGAAGCATCAATTGCCTGATAGTTTCCTGCCCATCCATCGTTCCTATATCGTGAATATCAATTATATAGAAGAAATCTCCCGTGACATCGCGTCGAATTATCAATTGACGCTTAGAGACGGCTCGATTTTGCCGGTCAGTCAAAATTATGCGGCAAGTGTCAGAGAACGGCTCGGTTTCTGATTACACATTCCCTGATACAAATAAAAAACCAGCTGGATCGATTCCAGCTGGTTTTTTATGCGAAAATCTTTCCTGGATTGAGCAGGTTATCGGGATCCAGCATACGTTTCATGTTCTTCATAACAGCAACGGCTGCACCATGTTCAGCATCCTGGTATTTCATCTTGCCGAGTCCGACGCCATGTTCACCCGTACACGTACCTTCCAGTTCGATGGCGCGGTAGGCAAGTTTTTCATTAATCTCCTCAGCGGCAAGCTGCTGAGCCGGGTCCTTGGCATCGTAAGCAATGGAAGTATGGAAATTACCATCGCCGATGTGACCCAAAACTCCACCTTCCAATCCGCTTGCTGCAATGAGTTCACGGGCATAATCGATCAATTCGGGCAGTTTAGAAATCGGAACACAGACATCGCCTCCCGTAATCGTCATTCCGGCTTGATGCCGGTAAGCGTATGCCATTTCGTGGCGAGCTTTCCAAATTAATGCACGCTCTTCCGAATCAGCCGCAACCCGCCAGTTTTCACAATTCATATCGGTCATCAGTTCCTGTGCCATGGCAGCTTCTTCTTCCGCTGCACCCTTCATGCCAGCAAACTCAAAGAAAAGAGAATGCTTCTCGGGCAGTCCATAATTTCCATAAACATTCACTTTCGCGATGCTGTAAGCATCCACAAATTCCATGCGCTGGACAGCAATGCCGCTCAGCAGGATCGAATGCGCCGCTTCGGCACATTCATGTGGTGTTTCGAATGTGCAGCTGGCAGCGATGGTATGTTCCGGAATCCCGTGAAGTTTTAAGGTGATTTCGGTAATGATGCCGAGCGTACCTTCTGATCCGGTGAACAGACCGGTCAAATGGTAACCAGAAGACGATTTTTTGGCTTTTGTACCAGTGTGCAGCAGGGTGCCGTCAGCCAAAACGACTTCCAAATCCATAATTTGATCGCGCATGACGCCATAGCGGACAGCGGTCGTTCCGCTGGCATTATTGGCTGCCATTCCGCCGATTGATGCATCTGCGCCAGGATCGATCGGAAATTGCAGGCCGTGACGGTTGATGATGCTGTTTAATTGCAGGCGTGTTATGCCGGGTTGGACCGTGACCAATAAATCCTCCGGTGAAAATTTCACAATTTGGTTCATGCGTTCAAAGTTGATTGAAATGCCGCCGCCCAAGGGAATGGCTTGACCTTCCAAGCCGGAACCAACGCCGAATGGGGTAACAGGTACAGAAGCTTCACGGGCAATATTCATGATGGCGATAACATCTTCAGTGGATTCTGGAAAGCAGACAACTTCCGGTTCCACAGGGGCATGGTCGGATTCGTCGTGGCTATGCCGGTATAATTCACTGACGCTAGTTGAGCATTGGTCTGCTTTTAATGTGATTTGCAATTGCGTGATCCAGTATTTTGTCATATAAATAAGGCTCCTTTAAATAAAAAAAGTTGTGGAGATACTTGCAATTTTATATTACTGATGACCAATAAAAATCTTTAAAAGTTATTAGAAAATTAGAATTCTTACTATACAAACGAATCTGTCTATTCTATACTTTCTGTATACAGTATACACTGTGTGAACTAATTATGTAGAGGGGAGGAATTATGGAAAAAATCGTAAAACAAGCCACGCTGGCAGATCAGGCATATGAGTACATCAAAAAAATGATCATTACCGGAAAGCTGAAACCGGGGCAGGAGCTGCCGGAAGAAAAGCTGGCGCTGGAACTTGGGATCAGTCGAACACCTTTAAGAGAAGCGTTAAAAAGACTGGCTGCTGATGCGCTTATCGAGTTGAGAAAACCAAGGCCTGCAGTGGTCGCAGCTTTTACTTATCAGGATGTCATCGAAATAATGGAACTTCGCAGGTTGTTGGAAATCCATGGACTTGAAAATCTGTCGAAGGCAGATCAACAGCCTGTGATGCAGCAAATCAAGGAGAATGTAGATCATCAATTACTCGCCGTACAGGCAAAGCGAGTTGTGGAATTTATGGATCTGGATCAGGAATTTCATTCCTTCCTGTATCAGAACCATACCAATAACCGTTTGAAGGAAATGATAAAAGGCATCAACAGCGGCGGCAGCAGGGCATTTTTGCTGTTATCGGATACAGCGGCTGACAGCGCAAAAAAAGCATATGAAGAACATCTATCCATTTTCCATGCAATTCAAGAAGGCAATCTGACCAAAGCCAAGCAGCAGTTGGCAATCCATTTGGATAATATTGAAAGCCGGCTGCTGAAATACATAACACAGGAGGAACTATGAAAAAACTACTCGGACTACTATTTATTGGATTAATTATCTTATCAGCCTGCGGCAGACCTGACAGTGGAACGACGACTACAGAAGAAGGCGAAACGGGTGAAGACACCTACACAATCCGCCTGGCCCACCTGGTGCCGGAAGAACAATCCTCCCACATCGCGGCAGTGGCCTTTAAAGAAAAACTTGAGGCCGAATCGGATGGCCGTTTAAAAGTTGAGCTATACCCGAATGGCCAATTGTACGGGTCGGACCGTGAAGCGATTGAAGCGGTACAGCTTGGAAATGTCGAGATGACAATACCAGCCGTAGCAGCAATGGCTTCATTTAACGAAAAATTCCAGGTATTTGATTTGCCTTTCCTGTTCAACAACAATGAAGCGGCATACCGGGCGTTGGACGGCGAACTTGGCCAGGAATTAATGGCTGACCTTGAAAACAACGACATGAAAGGCCTGGTCTTCGGCGAAAATGGATTCCGCCACGTTTCCAATAATGAAGGACCGATTGAATCCCCGGAAGATATGGAAGGACTCAAGATGCGGACATTAGAAAGCCCGCTGCATACGGATACGTTCAACGCTTTCGGTGCAAACGCTTCCCCGTTCGCCTTTGGGGAGCTTTATACAGCACTTCAGCAAGGCACTTATGATGCAATGGATTGCCCGATTTCCCTTTATTACACAAATAAGTTCTATGAAGTGCAGGATTACCTGACATTGACGGGACATGTTTATGCAGCCACGGCCTTGTTAGTGAACAATGATTTCTATAACGGCCTGCCTGAGGATCTTCAGGAATTAATGATGGAAGCATCTGAAGAGTTCCGCTCGGAACAGCGTGAATTGGCACAGCAGCAAGATGCTGAATTTCTTGATCAGCTGAAAGCGGAAGGCATGCAGGTCAACGATTTGACGGATGAGCAGCGCGACCTATTCCGTGAAGCTGCAGAATCTGTATATACGAAATACGAAGATCAGATCGGCAGAGATGTTATCGATCAGGCATTGGCTGCAAATGAAGAATAAGTGAAAATGACAGTTGAAAAATCAAGGAAGAAATTCCTTGATTTTTCATTTTCACCTGATTTTACAATCAGTGAAAGAGAAAGATATTCCATTGAGTAAATTTTCTCTTGAAGAAAGGAAGTGCACCAATGATCAAGAAATTTGAGAAGGCGGAAGAAGCATTTTTGGTCCTTACATTAGTGGTGATGGTGGCTTTAATCTTCGGGCAGGTTGTTGGGCGCTATGTTTTTTCCGATGCCCCAAGCTGGACGGAAGAAATGGCCCGCTATATACATATTTTCCAGGTTTGGATAGGAGCGAGCTATGCCGTGAAATTGCGTGAGCATATACGTGTAGAAGCATTCATCACACGCTTCGAAGGGCTGCCAAGAAAAATTTTGGAAACTATCACATTGGCCATTTGGTTTGCAATGGCCTTGTTCTTGGCTTATTTTGGTACAGATCTCGTGTTAAGCAGTATATCCAATGGTCAGGTTACTCCTGCGATGCAGCTGCCGATGTGGATCCCATTTTTGGCTATTCCTTTGGGTGGTATCGGCATGTGCATCAGGTTGATCCAGCAATTGTTCAAAATCTGGAAAGGCGATTACGAGATGCATAAGGGAGGCGACCTTCCGGTATGACAATAGCTCTATTATTCGGCACTTTATTTGTCTGTTTATTTATTGGTGTTCCAATTGCGATTGCACTGGGTGTCTCTGCCTTGACGGCCATCTATTTCGGTACGACTCTGCCGCTGAGCATCATCACCCAAAAAGCGTTTACTTCGTTGGATTCTTTTCCATTGCTGGCAATTCCATTCTTCATGCTTGCGGGAATTCTTATGGGCAAAGGCGGGGTTTCTAAACGTCTGTTAGCGTTTGCTACGGCTTTAGTCGGTTGGATGACTGGCGGCTTGGGCATGGTGACAATTGTTGCTTGTATGTTTTTTGCAGCGATTTCAGGTTCAGGCCCGGCTACTGTAGCGGCAATTGGCGGCTTTATGATTCCGGCGATGATTGCCCGGAATTATGACGGTGGATTTGCGTCAGCCGTTGCGGCTTCTGCAGGGTCTATCGGCGTTATGATTCCGCCGAGTATTCCATTTGTACTGTATGGCGTTATCGGAGGCGTCTCTGTTGGCAGCATGTTCCTGGCAGGCATCATTCCGGGGTTCATTATTGGGGGAGGCCTGCTTCTTACAGCATATTTAATTTCCAAAAAGCGCGGATATAAACCTGAGCCTGGAGAAGCAACCTCTATTGTATTCAAGGATGTACTAAAAACCTTTTGGGATGCGAAATGGGCATTGCTAATTCCAGTCATCATTCTTGGCGGAATATATGGCGGCGTTTTTTCGCCTACGGAAGCTGCCGTTGTGGCAGTAGTGTATGCTATAATTATCGGCAAATTCGTTTATAAGGAATTATCCTGGAAGGATCTTTATGAAAGCTTTAGGCAGGCAATCGTCATTAACGCCACGACAATGATCATCATCGGCTTATCGGTATCTTTTGCGTACTTTATGACCATCGAACAGATTCCGGGAGAAATTTCCGATTATTTGATTGCTTTGTCGAGCAATCCGTTGGTCATTTTGCTGGCAATTAATTTAGTGCTTCTAGTAGTCGGAATGTTCATCGATACCATTTCGGCATTGGTCGTCCTGACGCCGATTCTTTTGCCGATTGTGGTGACCGTTGGTGTGGACCCGGTTCATTTCGGTGTTATCCTTGTGGCCAACTTGGCAATCGGGTTTGTTACGCCGCCGCTTGGAGTCAATCTGTTTGTGGCTTCGAGCGTCGGGGGGGTGCGTTTTGAGCGCATCGCCTATGCCGTCCTGCCGTTCCTGTTCTCGATGGTCGTTTGCCTGTTGATCATCACTTTCATTCCAGCCCTGTCTTTATGGCTGCCGGGACTTTATGAATAACGAAGATTTATAACCAGAGAAAGGTTGTCACTCATGAGCATTTCAATCAACAGCCGGATCGAGTCGATTCAAATTTCTGGCATACGCCAGTTTTCAAATCAATTGATCGATTTTCCGGAAGCCATTAACCTTACAATTGGACAGCCTGATTTCCCAACACCTGAGGCTGTCAAAAAAGCCGGTATCGAAGCGATCAAAAACGATCAAACCAGCTATACACATAACGCGGGCTTACTCCAGCTGCGAGCGGAAATAGCTTCTTTTTTCCGGGATACGTATGAGCTGGACTTCGACCCAAAAACAGAAATCATCGTCACCAATGGCGCAAGTGAAGGACTGGATTCCCTTTTTCGGGCGATTTTGGAGGAAGGCGATGAAGTTATTCTGCCTGCGCCGGCTTATCCGGGATACGAGCCCATCATTAAGCTATGTGGAGGAAAAGTAGTTTATCTGGATACTTCGGATACCGGCTTCCAACCAGATCCACAGCGTCTGGAAAGCTTGATCACCGACCGCACCAAAGCGGTTTTGATGAACTTTCCATCCAATCCGACGGGTGTCACGATGGAATCCGCCCAGCTTGAAAAGGTGGCTGCCGTGCTGGAGAGGCATGAGATTTTTATCGTCACTGATGAAATCTACAGCGAAAATTCATACGGCGAAAAGCATTCCACTTTTGCCCGTTTTGAGAAATTGCGAAACCGTACATTCCTTGTCCATGGCCTATCAAAATCACATTCGATGACCGGCTGGAGAATTGGCTTTGTCTTGGGGCCGGAAATGTACATGAAGCATGTCTTGAAAGTTCATCAGTACAATGCCATCTGTGCTTCTGTGCCAGGTCAATTCGCTGCACTCGAAGCAATGAAGAACCAGCGCCATATTCCTGCTGAGATGAATAAAGAATACATTCAGCGCAGAGATTTTGTCTATAGCCGCTTAACCGGAATGGGCATTGATGTGGTTCTGCCAAAAGGCGCCTTTTATATTTTCCCTTCGATTGAGAAATTCGGTATGACTTCTTTTGAATTCGCTATGCGTTTATTGAAAGAGGGGGGCGTAGCAGCAGTGCCGGGCTCGGCATTCACGGCATATGGAGAAGGGTTTGTGCGGATTTCCTATGCCTATAGCATGGCTGTGCTCGAAGAAGGCATGAATCGATTGGAAAAATTCATCGATACACTAGACTGATTTAGGGAATTGACGATTAATGTATCACCATCCGGGTAAAGTTCCGTAAACGACAAGGAGCTGAACAGCATGGACAAACCACAATTTTACCGATTTGAAGACGATGGAGCAATTCCGAACAACCCTTCACTTGAAGTGATTTTGTATCCGGCTGCTTTTAAAGAAGATCCGGAAGAAATTGAAACGGCATTCAACAGCCACGATTGGACAAACAGCTGGACCGGTGGTGTTTTTGAGTATCACCATTATCACAGCAACACGCACGAAGTCTTGGGTGTCCGCAGCGGATCAGCCATTTTACAGATTGGCGGCGAGAAGGGTGAAACGATAACAGTAGCAGCGGGCGATGTTGTGCTGCTTCCTGTGGGGACGGGCCATAAAAAGCTGGAAGCCAGCGATGACTTTAAAATTGTCGGAGCTTATCCTGGGGGCGTCTCCTATAACCTGAAGACTGGCGAATCGGGAGAACGCCCTTATGTGCTGGAGGATATACAAAATACGCCATTGCCGAAAAAGGATCCTGTCTATGGCGATCACGGACCTGTTATTGAAAAATGGACTTGAAACAGATAAAAGCCCTTTGCCAGTCCCTGGCGAAGGGCTTTTGAGTTTTGGAGGATAATCTATCAAAACTCATAATGCATTTCATCAGTTACTCGTAATAGCCTTCAGTCGATTTGCGGAAGGTCTTGAACTGATCGGCGTCATGGCCAAACCAGACGTCCGAGTTGGTTTCTTTTGAGATTCTGCGGATTTTTTCGACGGCTGAGGTATAGCCGACAGAATCATACAAAATGCCTGGCGGTTTAATCGGTGGGCCAAAGCTTTCTGCTGTATAAATGGCATCGGAAGCCAGAATGATTCCACCAGTTTCCGGAAGTTGAATTTGCAGTCCGAGCATTCCCCATGCATGGCCGCTGCCAAAGTTCAGAATTTTGATGCCTTCGGCAAGCTGCAATCCGTCTTCGCTCCGTTTGACGGTTTGCCATTGCAGGTTATTTTTGATCCAGGCATCAATGTCTCCCCAGATATATGCCCCTTCCTTGGTGTTTCGGGCATATGTTTGCAATGCGCCATTCAATTCATCCTCGTGGACGATGATGGTTGCATTGGTGAACAGCTCGAGACAGCCGGCATGATCCAGGTGGAGATGGGAAGCAACCACATATTTGATGTCTTCAGGACGGACGTTCAGTTCCTCCAGCCGGTGATGCAAATAGCATTCCTCTGGCATGTCGATCGGAAACAGGGATTGTGTCACTTTTCCCCAGCGGCCTTCTGCACCCATCGAATTCGGATTGCAGGCGGTGTCAAAGAGGATTTTGCCTTCGGGATGGTCAATTAATACGGTGTAGACCGGAAATGTCACCATCTCACCCGGTGGATTCGGATTCTGTAAACTTGCCGGGTTGTGCATTGAAATCATGTAGTTCTTATCCATGCTTAATGTGCCGTTATCCATTACATACAGCTTTGAATTCGGCTTGATAATACCAGCCATCAATTTTCCCCCTCTCAGAATAATTCCATAATATCACAATTTTCTGATAATTATATAGAGATAAATAAAAAACTCTTGAGCTGATGGGCTCAAGAGTTAAAGATGGGGAGTGCAGATTAATGAACCATGGCGGGTTCAAAGAATTCTTTATACAATTCGTTCAATATTTTTTGTTCATCTTGTTTCAGGATGCCGAAGACCAAACTCACTTCGGAAGATCCCTGGTTGATCATTTCAATATTGACGCCAGTTCTGGCGAATGCATTTGCTGCGCGGGCAGTAAGGCCTTTCGTATTGTTCATGCCTTCACCTACCAGAACGATCATTGAAAAATCATTTCGAATATGGACATCGTCCGCCTGCAACTCCGATTTCACCCGGTCAACAATGCGCTGCTCTTTATCGGACGTCAATTGATGGCTGCGCAGTATAACGGACAGATTATCGATGCCGGACGGAATGTGCTCATAGGAAATGTCTTCGTCTTCCAGTATTTGCAGCAGTTTGCGGCCAAAGCCGATTTCCCGGTTCATCAAGTATTTGCTGACGTAGAGCGTCGAAAAGCCGCTGTCGGCAGAGATGCCTGTAACGGGACGCAGCGAATGGTCGCGGTCTGCGACAATCATTGTTCCAGGCGCAGCCGGATTATTGGTATTGCGGATACATAAAGGAACAGCCGCTTTAAATACAGGCATCAAAGCTTCATCGTGAAGAACCGCAAATCCGGCATACGAAAGCTCGCGCATTTCGCGGTATGTCATTTCTTCGATTTCGACAGGGTTTTCAACGACACGCGGGTTCGCAGCAAAAACACAGTCAACATCAGTGAAGTTTTCATACAGCTCCGCTTTGACTGCTGCTGCCAGGATCGAACCGGTAATGTCTGATCCACCACGCTCGAATGTCCGCAGTACGCCTTCTTTTGTATAGCCGAAAAAGCCTGGGAAGACGGTGATGGTTTCTTTATTGCGCAGATCTGCCAATCGGTCATAGGCCTCGGGAAGGGCCTGTGCCCGCTCCGGCAAGCCGTTTACAAACAAACCGGCATCAAACGGATTGACGTACTCGGCAATGAGACCAATCGAAGTCAGATAAGCAGCAATCAACTTCGCCGAGTTATCTTCGCCACTTGCTTTAATTGAGTCTGCAAAAAGAGGGGGAGAGCTTTTATCTGCTTGAAGACGGTTTAAAAGGTCTGTCTCGATGACTTTTTTGATGTCATTGCCCAGTCCTAACTCATCAGCGATTTCTGAATATCGTCCCACCACCTTGGCAAGTGCAGCATCTGTTGATTCTTCCCGGAGTGCTGCGGCTGACAGGTTAATCAGCAGGTCCGTCACTTTTACATCTCCATCAAATCGTTTGCCTGGAGCAGAGACGACGACAATCTTGCGGGAAGGCTCTGCTTTAACGATTGCGGCCACTTTTTTTATCTGTTGCGCACTAGCTACTGAAGTACCGCCAAATTTGCTCACTTTCATCCAATCAAGTCCCATCTTTTTTAATAGTCTGTAAAAGGGTTGTTTTAACCAAGATATAATACTATAATGTCCCTATGACAAAAACAGCTGTTTTTTCACAGTGTACACACCATGGGAGGAATCGTCAATGAAAAATGAAATTTCAATCGGATTATTAGGCCTTGGAACGGTGGGCAGCGGAGTTGCTAAAATCATCCAGCAGCATCAGCAGGATTTGCATCATAAATTAGGTGCCCAAGTTTCAATCCGGAAGGTATTGGTCAGAAATGCAAACAAAGACCGGCTTTCGAGTTTAGATCCGAGTGTATTCACGACGGATATAGAAGAAATATTGAATGATTCTTCTCTCGATATCATTGTTGAAGTGATGGGCGGCATGGATGGCGCCAAATCAGCCATCGAAAAAGCGCTCAAAGCGGGCAAGCAGGTCGTTACGGCCAATAAGGACGTCATGGCAGAATACGGCCACGAATTGTTGAAGTTGGCAGACGCTGAAAAATGCGATCTTTTCTATGAGGCAAGTGTCGCCGGCGGAGTACCGATCATTCGTACGCTGGAAGATGGCCTGGCTTCTGACCGAATCTCCAGCTTGATGGGGATCGTCAACGGCACGACAAATTTCATACTGACAAAAATGAAAAAAGAAAATATGACCTACGAAGACGCGTTGGCAGAAGCTACTGAACTGGGCTATGCCGAGGCAGATCCTTCAGCGGATGTCGATGGTATCGATGCAGCGCGGAAGATGGTCATCCTGTCTTCACTGGCCTTCTCGACTGAAGTTCACCTGGACGATGTGTTGGTAAGAGGCATGAAAGAAATCCGCGATGGAGATCTGGAGCTGGCGAATAAGTTTGGTTATACCATGAAAATGGTCGGTTCTTCAACTAAAGATGAAGACGGAATCGAAGTTTCGGTAGAACCGATCTTCCTGGCAAACTCACATCCGCTGGCATCTGTTAATAATGAATTTAATGCCGTATACATCTATGGGGATGCCGTAGGCGAGACGATGTTGTATGGCCCTGGGGCCGGCTCATTGCCGACTGCGACTTCGGTAGTTTCTGATATCATCGCTGCCTGCCGCAATCTGCAGCTTGGCGTTAATGGAAAACGGGCACACGCAGCACAGCATGAACGTGTCATAAAACCAGAAGCGAAGCGGTTTGCAAAATATTGCCACCGCCTGCTGGTGAATGATGAAGTCGGTGTCTTATCAAAAATGACTTCTATCTACAGCAAACACGGGGCAAGCATCCAATCTGTCATGCAATCACCTGCCGCAGGTGATGACAAAGCTGAATTGGTGCTGCTGACGCATCGAATTTCACGGCAGCAGCATTTGGACGTATTGAATGATTTGGAAGGAACGGCGAGCGTCATCAGCCATTACCGCATAGAAGGAGAGGAAACAGCATGAGATGGCAAGGATTGATTGAAGAGCATAAAGAATGGCTTCCCATTACTGAAAATACACCTTCACTGACATTGCAGGAAGGCAATACACCATTGGTACACCTGGAAAAATTATCAGAACAGTGGGGAATTGACCTCTATGTAAAACTGGAAGGAGCAAACCCAACCGGTTCATTCAAAGACCGTGGCATGGTGATGGCTGTTGCCAAAGCCAAGGAAGAAGGCAAGACTGTATTGATTTGTGCTTCTACCGGCAATACATCCGCTTCTGCAGCTGCCTATGGCGCAAGAGCGGGCATGCGGACTATCGTTGTCATTCCGGAAGGCCGCATCGCGCTTGGGAAACTGGCGCAGGCCAAAATGTACGGAGCAGAAATTCTTGAAATCAAAGGCAATTTCGACGAAGCTTTGCAGATGGTTCGTGAGGTGGGCCAGGAAGCCGGCATCGCGCTGGTCAATTCCGTCAACCCTTACCGTCTGGAAGGACAGAAAACCATCGCTTTTGAAGTGATTGACCAATTGGGCCAGGTGCCGGATGTCTTCGCACTACCGGTCGGCAATGCCGGCAACATTTCAGCATCCTGGAAAGGCTTCACGGAATATGCAGAGCGCACCGGCGAAAAACGCCCAGTACTTTTGGGTATCCAGGCAGCTGGCGCAGCACCGATCGTCAACAATAAAGTCGTGGAAAATCCGGAAACTGTCGCAACCGCGATCCGCATCGGCAATCCGGCAAGCTGGCAGTTGGCGCTTAATGCCCTCGACGAATCAAACGGCACCATTTTAGCGGCGACAGACGAAGAAATCTTGGAAGCCTATCAGCTATTGGCCTCCACTGAAGGAATATTCGCAGAACCGGCATCGTGCGCATCCATTGCAGGCATCAAAAAGCAGGTGGAAAACGGTATGCTCGAAAAAGGATCAAAAGTGGTTGCTGTTCTGACAGGCAATGGATTAAAAGATCCTGAAACAGCGATTTCGGTTAATCAGCACAAAGCACTTCTTGTTCCAGAAGACATGGAACGTTTTTGGGAGGATCTTAAAAAAGGAGTGAAGATATGAGCTGGAAAGAATTTTCAGTGACCGTTCCTGCTTCAACGGCTAACCTGGGTCCTGGATTTGATTCGATCGGTCTGGCATTGGATCTTCATATGTTCGTTCATGCATCACCGGCTGCCGACTGGCTGGTCGAATATAAAAATCCAGGCTATCAGCACATAGCAAGCGGTGGCGACAACTTGATTGTCGTCGCTGCACAAGCCGTGGCAGACAAATACGGGCGTCCGTTGCCAAGTGCGAAATTGATGGTGGATACTGAAATCCCGCTAGGCAGAGGCCTTGGCAGCAGCGCATCAGCAATTGCTGCAGGAATTGAAATTGCAGACCGGTTAATCGGATTAAAGTTGCCCATGAAGGAAAAATTGAGAATTGGTACAGAAATGGAAGGTCATCCTGACAATATTTCTGCGTCCTTGCTTGGTGGTCTGACAATCTCCTATTTTGATGAGGAAGAGTTGGAAATCGTCCATGTTCCGGAAGTGGAGATTGGTGTGGTCATTCTCGTTCCTCCCACCGAATTTCTGACAACGGAATCACGGAACCTGCTGCCGGAAAATTTAGCGCATAAAACCGCTATACGCGGCAGTGCTGCCGGCAATGTCATGTCAGCTGCTTTAGTAAGAGGCGACTGGGAAACAGCAGGACGTATGATGCAGAAGGATGTTTTCCATGAGCCTTACCGCAAAAACAGATTTTCTGATTTTGATGCCATTCAACAGAGCTGTGTTGAATTGGGCGCCTTTGGTTCGGCAATCAGTGGAGCAGGGCCTTCTTTGTTCATCGCTGTAGAAAAAGGGCGTGAACAAGAAATAGCTGCCCAATTAGCAGAGAAATTCCCGCTTTATGAATGCCTGGCCACAAGACCTTCTTCCACAGGAATTAAAATAGGCGAAACAGTTGTATAAAACAAAAAAGAAGCGGTCCGGATTTTTCCCGGACTGCTTCTTTTTTTGTTTTAAATTGCCAGTACTCTTCTTAGACTTTTATAGAAATGTATTTGGTTTCCAGGAATGCTTCTAATCCTTCCTGCCCACCTTCACGTCCTACGCCGCTTTCTTTCATTCCACCGAATGGAGCCTGCGCTGTAGAAGGAGCTCCGTCGTTCCAGCCGACAATCCCATAATCGAGATTTTCGGATAAATACGTGCCGCGGGACATGCTTTCTGTGAAAAAGTAGGCCGCTAATCCGAAGCGCGTATCATTTGCCAATTTGACCGCTTCTTCATCGGTTTCAAAAGACATGATCGGAGCTACAGGACCAAAAGTTTCTTCGTTCATGACCAACATATCTGGTGTGGCGTTGACCAGAACCGTTGGATTATAGAAATAGGCATGGTTCTTTGAACGGCCATCTCCGCCAACCAATACTTTGGCTCCTTTTTCAATAGCGTCTTGGACATGTTTCTCAACTTTTTCATAGCCGTCTTTATCGACCAAAGGACCAATTTGGACGCCTTTGTCCATTCCGTTGCCGACCTTCAGATTGCCTGCAGCCTGCTGGAGTTTCTGTGAGAATTCTTCCAGAATGCTTTGCTGCACATAAATCCGGTTGCCGCAGACACAGGTCTGTCCAGCATTCCGGAACTTCGATGCCATGACACCTTCAACGGCCAAATCCATATCCGCATCCTCCAAAACGATGATGGGGGCATGTCCGCCCAGTTCAAGAGACAGGTTCAACATGGTTTCGGAAGCTTGCTTCATCAATTCCTTGCCGATTTCAGTAGATCCTGTAAACGTCAGTTTGCGGACATCCGGATGGCTGGTGAACACCTTGCCAATTTTGCTGGCACTGCCGGTCACCAGGTTGATGACGCCTTTAGGGAATCCAGCTTCAATGGCAAGCTCATACATTTTAACGGCAGTTAAAGGCGTCATTTTTGCCGGCTTGGCAACAAATGTACAACCCGCTGCAAGAGCAGGAGCCATTTTTCTGGCCATCATCGCTGCTGGGAAATTCCATGGCGTAATGGAGACGACAACGCCGACCGGCTGTTTGTTGATTTGGATCCGCTTACCTTCTTTGCTTGCCGGAATGGTCCGGCCATACATGCGCTTGCCTTCTTCTGCGAACCATGACACAAACGAAGCGGAATATTCGATTTCACCGATGGCTTCAGCCAAGGGCTTGCCCATTTCTTTTGTCAGGATTTCCCCAATCTCCTCTTTATGTTCAAGCAATAGATCATGCCATTTCATCAGCAGTTCAGCACGGTGATAGGCTGTCGTCTTCGACCATTCCGGAAAGGCGGCAGCGGCAGCTTCGATTGCTGCTGTAGCTTCCTCTGCGCCTCCGTTGGGAACTGAACCTACAACTTCGCCTGTTGCCGGATTTGTCACTTCAATCTTTCCGTCACCCGTTTCTGTCCACTCGCCATTGATATAATGTTTGCCATTCATTTAATTGACGCCTCCTTTTAATTTGCGGTTATCCTAATAAATACCTCTAATGTTCGCCAGGTAAACGTTTATGGGCAGGCACTCCAAACCGTCCATAAATCTTTGGGAAAAGTACAGGGAACCTTGATGCGGGACGAGAAGCTCTAGGATCGATTTTAAAAAAATGAATATCTATTCAATTAAATATCATTTCGAAATAGTCGTTTTATTCTATTTATTATGCTAGGATATTGTGCTATTATTGCAACATTATGAAAATCTTCAGTTAAAAGTTTTGAAGGCGATAGCTTATCTATTTTCGAAAGCAAAAAGGAGGAATAAAACATGGCGCAAATGCTGGCATTAACAATTTTGATTTTTGTATTATTTATCGGCGAGGCTATTTCCACCCGTACCAAAGCGTGGATTCCTTCAATATTTGTCAGTGGGGTGCTGTTCCTTCTGGGATATTGGACATTCTTTCCTCCTGAAATAGTGGCGATCGCGGGTATTCCGTCGACAGTGGCCGTCATGCTCATTTATTTGTTAATTACGAATATGGGTACTTTATTGTCTATAGAAGAGTTGAAAAATCAATGGAAAACAATTTTGATTGCCATATCAGGCATTTTAGGAATTATTGCGGCATTGTTCAGCATCGGAATTTTACTATTTGATTTTGAAACGGTCGTAGTGGCTATTCCGCCATTGGTCGGTGGACTGGTATCTGCATTAATCATGTCGGAAGGGGCTGCTGCAGCTGGACTTCCGACTCTGGCCGTATTCGCCATCGTTATTTATGTGGTACAGGGGTTTGCGGGATATCCATTGACTTCGATTATGTTGAAAAGAGAAGGGCAAAACTTGTTAAACAAATACAGAAACAATGAACTAACTGCAAAACAACTGCCTGGAGAACAAAAAGGATCAACAGGCAAAACGGTCAAGGAACCACGCATGTTCGCGAACATGCCAGAAAAATACAATACTGATTTCTTTAAGTTTTTCCGTTTGGCATTGGTTGGCTACTTGGCTTACCTGACATCGACGCTTGCTGCCCCAATTGTGGAGATCAGTCCGTTCGTCCTGTGCTTGCTATTTGGTGTTATCGGACGCAGCATCGGCTTTCTTGAACGCCACCCGCTGCAAAAAGCCAACGGTTTCGGATTCGCAATCATGGGCTTATTGCTTTATATCTTCGACGGCTTAAAAAATGCCACTCCAAGCATGATGCTGGAAATTCTTTACCCATTGATCGGTTGTATCGTCATTGGCGTAATCGGTATGTATATTTTTTCTTTCATCATCGGAAAACTCCTTAAAGTCAGCAAAGAGATGGCATTTGCTGTTTCTTTGACGGCACTCTATGGATTCCCGGCAGATTATATCATTACCGTCGAAGTTATCAATTCACTGACAAAAGATGAAGAAGAACGCGAAGTCCTGACCAGCCATATGCTGCCGCCGATGCTGGTAGCCGGCTTCATCACAGTGACCATCGTTTCTGTCATATTGGCCGGTATTTTCGTCGGCTTCCTATAGAACTGGAGGGAATCTAACGTGATCAACCAAACCATAAAAAATGCCATAAAAGAAAATAGCGAAGAAATGATCGGAATCCGCCGTAAGCTTCATAGCGAGCCGGAATTATCGTGGGAAGAGTTTCAAACCACTCAGTTTGTTTATGATTATTTAACAGAGCTTGGGATCGAAGCACGCAAAACAGAACCGACTGGCGTCATCGGAGAGCTTAAAGGTGGAAGCGAAGGGAAAACCGTCGCTCTCCGCGCCGATATGGATGCTTTGTCTGTTGAGGAATTGAATGTGGATTTGCCTTACAAGTCTAAAGAACTTGGCAAGATGCATGCCTGTGGACACGATGCGCATACTTCGATGCTATTGGCAGCAGCAAAAGCTTTAGCCAGCGTGAAAGAAGAGATTTCAGGAAATGTCCGATTCATTTTCCAGCCTGCCGAGGAAGTGGCGACTGGCGCTAAGGCGATGGTTGAACAGGGTGCCGTTGCAGGTGTCGACGATGTTTTCGGCATTCACATCTGGTCTCAAAGTCCTTCGAATACGGTTGCCTGCAATCCAGGGGCTTCATTTGCTTCGGCAGATATTTTTAAAGTGCGTTTTAAAGGACAGGGAGGGCACGGAGCGATTCCGCAAGCCTGCATCGACGCGGCAATCATCGCTTCTTCATTTGTCATGAATGTGCAATCGGTCGTCTCCCGTACGATCGATCCCCAACAAGCGGCGGTTGTAACTGTCGGAAAGATGGTTGTTGGAACCCGCTTTAACATCATCGCTGAAAATGCGGAGATCGAAGGCACAGTAAGATGCTTTGACCCTGCGACACGAGACCATATTGAGCAACAGCTAGAAGTGTATGCTGGCCATACGGCTGCGATATATGGCGGAACTGCAGAAGTTGAATACATTAGAGGGACACAAGCCGTAATCAATGGAACTGAAAGTGCACAATTGGTGCAGCAAGTTGCCATAGAAGCGTTTGGTGAAGATTCTATTTATGACGAAAAACCGACTATGGGTGGAGAAGATTTTTCGTTTTACCTTGATAAAGTGCCAGGCAGCTTTGCATTAGTCGGAAGCGGAAATCCGGAAAAAGATACAGAGTGGGCACATCACCATGGAAAGTTCAATATTGATGAAGATGCCATGGCTACAGGTGCTGAACTCTACGCACAGTATGCATGGGCATTCTTGACTAAGTAAAGTGCACCATGTCACCAATCAAAAACAAGGAGGAAACTATGCCAGTAAACCATGATAATCCTTTATATGAAGAGTTAATGAAAGACTATGATAACAGCCTTGACCATTCAGGCATCCATGGAGAGCGTATTGCAAAACGGTTGTTTGAATTGTCCCAGATCGGTTTTGTACAGGTTGGCGGCGTAAAACGCCCAGGTTTTTCAAACGAAGAAAAAGAAGCGAAAAATTTGGTTAAAAAATGGATGGTTGGAGCAGGCTTAACGGTTTCAGAAGATGGAGCTGGCAATATTACTGCTCGGTTAGAAGGCAAAAACAAGGTACCGGCAATCGCATCGGGATCCCATGTTGACAGTGTGCCGAATGGCGGGAATTTTGATGGGCCTCTTGGAGTCTTGTCGGCTCTGGAAGTAGTGGAGTCCTGGAAAGAAACTGGTTATATTCCAGAAAAACCTTACGAAGTCATTGTTTTTTCCGACGAAGAAGGCTCGCGTTTCAACAGTGGATTAACTGGGAGCCAAGCGATGACAGGTGCCATTTCCGAACAGGAAATGGCGCAGCTCCGGGATTACAATGGAGAAACTCTCGAACAGGTTTTGGCGCATTATGGCAGTACGCTGGATGCATTCAAGGCGGCTAAAAGGGATATTAGCGAATTGGAATTGTTCGTGGAAGTGCATATTGAACAAGGAAAAAAACTGGAAAAAGCAAATGAGCCTGTCGGAATTGTCAGTGGCATTGCGGGTCCTGCTTGGCTCCAAGTAGAATTTGTTGGTGAAGCCGGACACGCAGGAAATACACCGATGATCGGAAGAAAAGATTGCCTCGTAGCGGCAGCAGATTTTCTCCAGTCAATTCCTGAATTTCCAAAAGGTATTAGTGATACAGCCGTGGCGACGGTCGGGAAATTGGATGTCTTTCCAAATGGAGCGAATGTCATTCCAGAAAAAGTAAAAATGCTTGTTGATATCCGGGATATCAACGAAGAACCGAGAGACCGCCTCATTGATCAGCTGGTCGAACAGGCAGAAAAAATGGCTGCGAAACATCATGTCTCTTCGAACATTAAACTGAACACACGCATACAGCCCGTGCCAATCGCTGAGGATTTACAAAATCGCCTGGCCGATTCCTTAAAAAAAACCGGGATTGAACCGACATATATTCCAAGTGGTGCCGGACACGATGCGATGAACCTTGGACGTTTTATTCCAGTTGCGATGCTCTTTGTAAGAAGCAAAGATGGCATCAGCCACAATCCGAAAGAATGGTCTTCCTTAAAGGATTGTGTGGCAGGAATCCATGTGCTGAAGAATTTTATTGAAGATGCGATGACAAAATAAGGAAATTAGTTTGGCCTGATTCAAAAAAACAGAAAAAGAAATTCTTTTTCTGTTTTTTTTGTGTGTATTTTTTGAATTTTTAAAAGTGATTTAATATCCTAATAATGGATATTAATAATTAATTTTGGAATTATCAGTATTAATTTAAATAGTATGTATATTTTTTAAACGGAAAGGGTATATAAATGATAAGCATGTGCCGAAAGGCTGTAATTTTTGGAGGTGGTTAGATGAAAGTAATGGAAAATCGATTGTACAGTAAAACAAAGATTTTTTCGGAAGAAAAAATACTTAATGAATGCCGTGAATATTTTTCATCAGAAACTGAAAAAACAGCAGAAATTGGAGAAAAATTCATGCAGTATTTCCTCAGAAATGCTTCACCAGAGGGCGTACTTTTTAAAACGATAAAAGAAATTACCACAGACATTAATATTTCACATCAAACTTTAACCAAAGTTCTAAAGGCGCTCGAGTCGAAAGAAATTATTTATCGCAGAAATGGCATTATCGGTTTGTGGAAAGAGTAGCAGTTAAAGCATCTCTCAGTAAAATGAGGGATGCTTTTTTTGTTGGGAAAAATTATACGGGGGTTGAGAGCCGAAATGGCACCAAAAAATTCAGTCGGGGTGAAAGTTTTTATGGAACTGTGTAAGTTGAACTAATGATCTTTCATTGCCGATATTCCGCAAAACAGCTGCTAGAAAGTTAGTGAAAAAACACAAGCTTATATTTGTTATGTAAATCTCTCAGTGCCGGCGCGTCCACGGGCTTATCGTGTAAGACATGCCCAAAGTGTCCAGAGCGGTGGACGAAATGATGATTCTCAAGTTCAACTCATATAGCAAGCTAGTTATAAGCAACATTCGCAAAAAAAAGAGAGACTAAAGTATTATTCCTTAAAAAATTATTATTAGGTTTAAGTGCCTAAAAAAGAGGATATATTTATAAAAGGATTTATTTACTTAGACTAATGACTTATGTTTTTCGAGAATAATTTAAAAAATATCCTCGAAAGTGTAGATTGAACCAAAAAAATATGATATAAATGAACTATAATAATCTGAATTTTTAGAAATAAATTCTAAAAACCCATTTTTTTCGATTAGGGGAGGCGAGCCTGATGACCGGTAAGAAAGGAACAATCCAGCTACGTAAAAGCTTGAAAAATCAAATCCAGTTAGCGGTCGCTTTCACACTTCTTCTAATGTTTGCAGTATGGGTCGTTTTTGTTTTTATTCTTGATCCGGATTACCAGGCATCGAGTCAATTGCTCATTGAAGAGTCTGCATCTGCTATTCCGCACTTGGCAGTGGAAAGCAATCGGATAGATGCTCAAACTATCGAGGCTTATGCAAGCTTTGTCACAAGCGCAAAAATATTGGAGCAAGTAAAAAAAGATCTGAATTTGAAAATTTCTACCAGCGATCTTTTGAAACAAATCCATGTGGACTATACCAATAACTCGCCGGTGTTAACAGTCATCGTTTCATCTGATGACAGCCAACAATCAGCACTAATTGCTAATACAATGGCATTTGTCTTCCAGAATGAGGTAAGAGATTCATTAAAAGCAGATTATGTCAGTGTTATTTCACAGGCTTCAGCCGAAAATAAAAAGGAGAGTGTCAGTCAAGAGGGGCTGATGCTGGGCCTAGCCATAGCGGCAGCTGCTGGACTCATTTTAAGTCTTCTTATGATATTCACTGCTGAGGCAGCAAAAACTGCAGCCAATGGAACAAATAGAGATATTAGAAAAAAAGAGAATCAAATGCAGACAGTTTTCAAATGATTTTCTAGGTGAAGCAGGGGTGGAATGTATGTATGAGCTGATATCAATACAAGAGCATAGTCGTTGGCAAAAGGTTCTTGATATTTTACAAATTTCGGATATTTACTATACCAGCCAGTATTTTCTGAGCGCTTTGAAATTAGATCCTGGAGAAGCTCTGCTCTTCTACTATAAGGATGATGATGGAGAGGTTGCTTATCCTTTTATTAAGAGGCAGGTAAACGATGAAGACAGCCATTATTTTGATGTTACAACTCCTTTCGGTTATGGGGGGCCGATTTTAAAAGCAGAGAAAGATGGTGTGGATCTGGTTGCCAACTTCAGAAAAGCGTTTGTTGAATATTGTGAGAACGAAAAAATTGTTGCTGAATATATACGTTTTCATCCATTGAAAGAAAATGCGCAATTTTTTAAAGCCCATCTGAAGCTTTCTCCATTGTATGAAACATTTTCAATCAAGCTGAAGGATTATTTTGTGCCGATGAAAACCCCTCAGCTGCCCACAGAAGAAACTGGAAATGGTGAAGAACTGGTAGTGAAAAAGCTGGGTACCGTGCGTCATATGTTCGAATTTCTGGTGCTGTATTATTCAGCCGCAAGACGAAGAGAAGAGGCTGACAGTTATTACTTCTTCACCAATGATTATTTCGAAACCTTGATTGGTTCGATGGGCACCAATCTTCATCTGTTTGGTGCCTACCATGAAAACAAACTGGTGTCGGCATGCTATGTATTGGCGATGGGAGACACCATTTACTACCATCTGGAAGGCAGTTTGTCCGAAGCGGACAGCGAAAATACCATGAGGACCTTATTGTTGAAAGTTGCTGAGTGGGGAGAAGAAAACTACTACGCTTTTTTTCATCTGGGAGGCGACTTTCTGGGAGAATCAAACAGGGAGCGGGAAATTAAAAGAAGAATTTCCAATTGTAAACCAGCTGTTTTCTACATTGGACAGCAAATATATGACCAGCAAGCCTACAATCAATTGGTGTCTTTGGACGACAGTGACATTGTTCGAAGGTACCGAAATATCTAAATCGCCATTTAAACAGAAAAGCATAAATATCAAAGTTATTCCGGGGAGGCATAATGATGAGATACATGCAATATAAAGGTGTTGTAGAACGAGAATATAAAAAGTCTTTAAGAAAAATCATGTATGAGATCTGTGTAGTGGAAGGGTTGAATGCTTCCCGTGGAGCAAAAAAACTCGGGGTTGCTAAGGAAATTTTCGTTTTTTGGAGAAATTTTTATCGTTTGGACAAGAATCAGCAGCTATTCGATCAAGCGGTTGACAACTTAGATCAGATGAAGTTTCTCTACCTGAACGAAGCAAAAGGCATCGATTTGTCGCGGCCTTTGCAGTATGAAAATGAACAATCAGTTCAGGGGCTTGAAGAGCTGATCGGACGAATGGTAGAGTATTATAAATGCAGGCACGCTGAAAGCGGTGGGCTGGATGTGGATACGGGAAAGCTGCCATTATATGAATTTGCACAAGAGCTCCTTGCAGATTATAAAAATGGAACTTTGTTGGAAGAAGTGAAAGATCAAAAGAAATAAGCAAAATCACAAAGTTAGTGGAATGGATGAAGAGAATGCAGACTTTTACTGAAAAAGCCTTAACCGTCATGAAGAGTATACCGCCTGGCAAAATTATGACCTATGGCCAAGTGGCTGCGACTGCAGGAAGTCCGCGTGCAGCCAGACAAGTCACGCGGATACTTCATAGCATGAGTGCGAAGTACAACTTGCCCTGGCATAGAATCGTCAATGCGCAGGGGCAAATTGTGCTGCAGAATGAAGAGTCCCGACTTTTCCAGAGAACCTCACTGCTAAGAGAAGGTGTGGAAGTTGACGGAAATGATCGAATCGACTTAAATCGTTTCCGTTTTGATCCTATGGCAGATGAAGAAAGCTAACTCCAACTAGACAGACCCTTTGGGTTTTTTTTTTTCGGGGATTAATGGTATTGGAAATAGACAGTAAACAATTGGGTTCGCATTAAAAGATGAACTAAATGGACAAATCATAATTAGGATAGACCACTAAAATGTTTGCTTTTTTATAAATAGAGGGTATGTAAAGAAGTGGACAACGTGATTAAGTGGAAAAGAGGAATTAAAATGACAGTCAAAGATAAGCCGGTTATCGGCATAACAGCACGAGTAGAAGAAGATCAAACATATTCATTGGACCCGGTATATGGCAGAGCAATTCTACAGGCAGGCGGCTTGCCGCTGATTGTGCCGATCGTGGACAAAGAAGACATCCCATTGCTGTGTGAGCGTTTGGATGGTCTAATTGTCACCGGCGGAGGCGATATTAACCCTACCCTATACGGAGAAGAACCTCATTTGCGTCTTGGGGCTGTATACCCGGGCAGTGACGAGTATGAAAAAGAATTGATTTTGAAATTTCTTGAGCTGGATAAACCGTTTATCGGAATGTGCCGTGGCCTCCAAATGTTCAATATTTCATTTGGAGGAACCAATTACCAGGATTTAGAGGCTCAATTTGAAGGAGATCTGCACCAGCATAAGCAAATGGCAATGCGTACGCATCGTACACATTCAGTAATCTTAGAAGATGATAGTTTGTTGTATGACATCATGAAAGAGAAAAAGTTCAATGTAAACTCTTTCCATCATCAGGGAGTTAAAGATGTATCAGATAAATTGACTGTGGCGGCCTATGCTGCTGATGGACTGGTGGAAGCACTGGAAAGCAAGAATCACCAATTTGCAATGGGTATCCAATGGCATCCGGAAGAATTTGCTCTTCAAGGTGATGAAGCTTCAATGAATATTTTTAAACGTTTTGTAGACGAATGTCTAGTAGACAAAAAACAAAATCAATAAATAATAAAATAGAACTGAACACAAAAAGATCCAGGGACTAATTGCTCCCTGGATCTTTTTTGCTGTCGGCTGGCATATACACCATCGTTTCTTTTCCATTGTCTTGAAGCAATACACCTGCTGGAAGGTTGAAAGCAATATAAGCCTGTATGTAATCACCTGCAGAGCCGGCGGAATTGACAATGATCAGTACATACAAACTGATAAAAATCTGTGAGGGGACAACTAGCCTAACTCAGGGGGATATCAAAGAAGGGGCTAAAGCGATGATGATAAAACTTTTTCGATTATAGTAAGCTTCGCTGCCGATTGAAAGAAAAGGAAAACGAATCTGAAAAGAAGGACATCGTCGGAAAAAACTTTGATGAAAAAGGCATGGGTAAGTTCGTGAAGTGCCATGTATATTAAAACCAAAGAGACCGTGAACAAAAACGAGAAAAAAGGGTTCATATTGTTTGACGAGGGTAAGCCGATCCATAAAGCAAAGCCAATCAGAACAACAGTGATAAAAATGAAAAAAAGCTGAATCATTAAATTGATGCTTTTGTCCTTAGCTAAATTAATCGTGCGCATAACTTCATAGTCAGCAGGTAATGAAAAAGTGTTTCCATTACTCATATGAGTTCCTCCGCCCTTATGATATCAAGTTTCTTCGGAAAGCAAAAAGGCCATCGCTATATAAAACAAGCGACAACCTATTATGATCTACAGTATTAAGCCTGTTGAGTTTTAACCGACCAAGGCTCAGGAACACGTGCCTGGACAGCTACTTCAGTGCCAACCGACCAAGGCTCAGGAACACGGGCCTGGACAGCTACTTCAGTGCCAACCGACCAAGGCTCAGGAACACGGGCCTGGACAGCAACTTCAGTGCCGACCGACCAAGGCTCAGGAACACGGGCTTGGACAGCAACTTCATCGGTTGAGTTTGTATTATTGCCAAATGATAAAGTACTTATTGTAAGGATAGAGAAAAACAAAATTGTCATGCCTTTTTTCATCACTTTCACTCCCTGTATAAAATATTTATATTCTTATATGATTCTCTTGCTTTGTTCATGATTTCAGCTGACTCTTTGTAACGTCCTTGCTCATAATATATATGCCCCAAGTGCCCAAAATAATAGCCGCTTTCGAAGTAATTTTCTGTAGCCTCAAGACTTGGAATCAGTTGGCTTAAGACGTAATTTTCGAACTCTTCATAGTTTTCATCTAAAAGATGGACCAGGCAGATAAATTCGATGTAAGCTTCTTTAAAAATGTGATTGGTAGGTGAATGAATATTCAATTTTTTATTTTGGACAATTTCCAAACCTTTACGGATCCATTCTCTTGCAGCCTCTAAGTTTTTCATTTCATATTGAGATTTGATTAAAATACAATAACTTAATAAAAGGTCAGCGGTATATTCTGGGTGAATGTAGTTTAAAGAATTCTCCATGTGGGTAATTGAGAGATCGTAATTCTGAAATAAAAAATATGAATATCCTAAATTAAATTCTGTAGTGAAGCGCAATATATCGATTTCCAGCTTGTTCCCAATAGTTAACGCATTTTTATAATGCTCCATTGACATTCTGAAGTTTCCGAATTGCTGGTGAGAAATAGCGATATTCAAATGGCACTCCACTATGCGCTTCGGTATGAATTCTTGTTGATAAATTTTTAATGCCATTTCAGAATACTTAAATGCCATTTCCGTTTCTCTGCACTTAGTGCTGGAGATTCCGATTGAATAATATAGATCACCAAGTTCTGAAGCAGAAATCGTATTTGGGGCTATTTTTTCAGCAACCAGATAGGTCTTCAAAGCTTTTTCGAAATCGTTGAGGATGTAATTATAGTTTCCATTATATTTATGAAACAGATAAAACTGTTCCTGATTCATAAATTCCCTGAATCGATCCGTTTCTTTGATTTTTTCTTCAGCACTTTCAAGGTCTCCTGTGATAATAAAATACCTGATCTGTTGAATGCTGTACTCCAACTCCACATCCTCATCAGCGTGCAACAGTGGGTGCCCTTGAATGTCGGCATACTGCTCCATGATCTTCGCTTTGTTTTGCGGATGTAACAATGAATTTTTGAAGTTCTTCACAAGTACTTTTCCAATCGGGTTATCTTTAGGCGCTAAAGGAATATCCAGTTTCTTGCATAAAGCTTCCAAGTCTTTCAATACTGGATCTTTAATTTCATTTTCAATTTTTTTCAGTTCTCTGGGAGACAGTATGCCAGAGGCTACTTCTTCCAAACTGATTTTTTGTTTTAAACGATGGTATTTCAAACGCATTCCCGTATCCATTACTGCTCTCCTTTCCTTTTGCAAGGGCAGTACTTCGGTCATCCACGTAGGAGAGTTGGTTTCTGCCTGCCTCGGACCATCCGAAAAGTAAGAAGAAAATAGATCGCCAAGTACGATAATTGCCGCCTCCACATCCCATATTTTACTTTGTTTTAATGTCTTTTATCCATGATATCATCAATTTTCGAAATAAACTGCTTTTTTATTTTGTATTCTTGAAAAAAGAGAAAAAAGGTAAAATAAGCCTACTACGGTAAATGTTGACCGAAAAAATACATTAAATCGCATTTTCTATAGGCATAAATGTTCATTTTGATGAGGCGGCTTTTGCTTCGCTTTTTCTATACTGCCTGTATAGTATCCAGTTACGCGAATCTGTTCACTAACAAAGCTTACAAAATAAGTAAAGAGGAGTGGTGCAGAAGCATTGCGGTTTAACGCTCAGTAGACAGGCAGGTTATTGATTCTTGCTTAATGGGTAAAGAAAAACTAGGACAGTCTATTAAATCTATGGAGGTTTTCTTATGAGTTCGGATAAAACAATACTTGCAGTTGTATTCTCGGAAAGTGACTTGTTGAATAAAATAGAAGATTTAAAGAGCGCTGGCTACAAAGAACAAGATCTTCACATTATGGCAAAAGACATTGAGCACTTTGAGAACTATGCATTTGATAAGAAAGAAGTGGATACGTTTACAGACAAATTTAAAGGGTTTGTCTCTGGAGAAAGCGGTGTTCGTGAAGGGGTTAAATCACTGGGCCTTTCAGAGTCTGAAACTGAACGTTACACCGCTGATCTTGCAAAAGGTGGAATACTTCTATATCAAGATGAGCAGGACAAAACCATACTTGATAAAATTTCAGGCAATGAAATAGATGCAGAACAGGAAAATCCGAATGATCAGCAAAGACAGCAGTTCATTAATTCGGTCGATAATAATTTTGACGAACAGGAAGACCGCTTTGCGCGGGGGGAAACATTCGCGCAGAATCCTACTATAGTCCAAGATGAAAGACATAACTCTTTCACAACTCAGGAAAATCCGGAAGTTGAAAAAGCAAGAGGTGGATCTAGTGAAACAGAAAAACATAGCCAAAATGACAAAAAGTATAAGTAACCTTGCGGAACATTCGCAAGGTTTTTTTGTGCCTAATAAAGCAAGCTTGCGGGTTGTCCATTGTCTTTTAACTATTCCAGGTTTTAGCCACTGGTCTGAGAGGGTAAACAAAAATAACACAGTACACAGGAGGTCATACAATGAGATCAGGTAATCGTGAATTTGAAATTGTATACAGCAAATCTGAATTGGATACGACAATTCAGGCATTAAAAGCGAAAGGATACCGTGTTGAAGATATCCATGTATTAGCCAATGACAAAAAAATAGTGGAGTCTGCTGGCAAAGAGGGTGTCCATGCCGATCAGGCAAACTCTCTTTCCAACCGGTTTAAATCCTTCCTGGGCGGCAAAGACATTGTCAGAAAAGAATTGGATCGTTTCAATTTGAATAAAGACAGAGCAGATGACTATGAACGTGAAATCGAAAAAGGTGCTGTTCTTCTTTACACGGATGGACAAGCCGTATCCTCAGAAGATGAACATTTTTCATCGTTGGACGATTCAAATGCTCCGATGGATCTGGAAGGAGAAACTGCGGGGACGCCTGGATCCGGAGCTGTTGCTCGTCACACAGACACACAGCATGATTCTGATGAAATTTATGCACGTGAAGTATCTAGAGAAGATCAGCATGCGAGAGCAGGGAAAAGCGATCGTCTACAGGACTCTCGTCTGAAAGGTGATGAAATTCATCCGACTGATGGGCTTTCTAAAGATGAAAGTTCTGTCCGTGAGAAGGAGTTGGACCATGAACCAGCTCTTCAGACAAAAAAAGGTGAAGAAAACCTGTTGCGTGAAGACGGAGTCAATCGTCGGCAGGATGAACCGTCACCTGGCTTAGATCCAAATTTAGGGCCAGCACCATTCGGCCGGGATTCTGAAGAAGAACATCTGCTGAATGATGAACAGACAGATGATCTGGAAAATCCGAGGAAATCCCAGGAACATCATGATGAAGCCGATCGAAGAAACAAAGACAATACACCACCACCAACACCTAGACTATTTTAAAAAAAGAAGGAGCCTTCCCAAAAGGGAGGCTCCTTTAGTTATTCTGATGTGTAGATCGTGCAATCACAATTCCTATCAAAGTGCCGATAACAGCTGGTAGAACCCAACCGATGCCCTGTTCAAAAAACAACAGATGGCGCAACACTGAATCCACCTGATCAAAAACAATGCCGGTTGAACGCAATGCATCAAAAATACTGATGACTGCAGTTGCGGCAAGGGGAATCATATAAACGTAGGATTTTCGATAAAATACACGGTCAAAAAACGACAAAATTACTAAGACGATTGCCACCGGATAAATAGCCAGCAACACTGGAAGGGAAATGGCGATTAATTGTGTTAAGCCGACATTCGAAATGATGGCAGAGAAAGTTGCAAAAAATAAAACGTAGACGATATAAGAAAACTTCGGAAAAATCTTAAAGAAAAACTGTGCGGTTGCTGATACCAACCCAATAGATGTTGTCAGGCAGGCAAAGGTTATTGCCGCAGACAGTATGATGCCGCCAATATCACCATACAAAACGCGTGAAGCCATGGCGATGATGATGCCGCCGTTATCCTGCAGACCGATCGCCTCAACGCTTGTAGCCCCGATATAGCTTAAAGATAAATAGACGGCAGACAAGCCGATGGCCGCAATAAATCCGGCATAGGCGGTCGATTTCAAGATAGTTCGGGTATCCGTAACTCCTTTGCTTCGGATCGATTGGATAATGACTATTCCAAAGACCAAAGCAGCTATAGCGTCCATCGTAAGATAGCCCTGTAGAAAACTCTCGAAAAAGGCTTCAGTGTCATAATTGCCGATAGGTGAACCTATAGAACCCATGGGTGTCAAAAAACTTTTTATAGCGAGTAATCCAATAACCAGTATCAGTAAAGGAGTCAGGACTTTACCGATTCGATCAACCAATTTTGTTGGATTCATCGCAAATAAAACAGTAATGGTAAAGAAAATTATGGTGAAGATAGTTAAGGACCAGAAAGATTCCGCAAAAGCATCTGGCAGAAAAGGCGCTGTTCCGATTTCAAATGCGACTGTAGCCGTACGTGGGATACCGAAAAAAGGACCAATGGCCAAATAAACAATCATGGTGAACACAATACCGAATACAGGATGGACTCGACCAGCGATGGACTGGAGATCTCCACCTGCTTTTGCGATAGCCAGAATGCCCAATAAAGGCAGGCCTACTCCTGTAAGTAAAAATCCAGTAATGGCAAAAGCCAGCTGGTCACCAGCAAGCTGCCCTAAATAAGGGGGAAAGATGATATTACCTGCTCCCAGGAACAAAGCGAAAAGCATGAGCCCTAAGGTTAGAATATCTATTTTTGTAAGCGCCTTCTTTTCCATGACAAGCTCCTTAATGAATAACATTTACACACGAACACTTATTATAACCGAATTCTTTAATTTTTGAAAACATTAAAAATGCAAAAGAAAAACCCGGTTGGGATACCGGGTTCTGAATCACTTTTTATCTTTGTTCTTAAAATCGCCGATCTTATCTTGGATATTCCCTTTGGCTTTGTCCATTTTTCCATCTGCTTGCTTATCAGGATCGTTTGAAGCATTGCCCATCTGATCTTTAAGCTCGCCTTTGCCTTTGTTTACTGCACCTTTTAATTTATCAGAAAAGCCTTTATTATCGCTCATGAATAATTCCTCCTTAAATTTTAACTACTTATACAATAGCCTTTTATTGAGGAACCTAAACATTAGTGTAAGTGATTTGATGTGAACGACAGGTTTAACAAGGTTGCTTTAGCGGTATCTTTAACAGTAATGCACAAATCTTCTTCGCTCAGCCTTTTCAGTGTTTGAAAAGGCGTATGTCCATTTTTAGCAACACCGAACCTCACTTCAGTATGCTGATCCATTGACAAGTCGACAAGAAGCCCTTCACAGTTGATGATTCTGGCGAGGTCTGCACGGGATCGGTAATCCATTTTCAATACAGCTGCTTCATCCCAAGGTGTCCAAACGGTCTTCAGTGAATAAAATTGAAGCATGTCATCCATCATGCCTACACCCCTAAAAAATATTTGAAAATTCATGATATTTTATTAAATATATCATATTATGACCGATTTAGTAATTGGAATCACTTATAAAGGAGTGAAAATATGAAAGTATTAATTATCGGAGGTACATCTTTTGTAGGGCGCCATATAGTAGAGAAACTTTTAGAAAACGGTCACGAAGTGGTTTTGTTCAATCGTGGGAAAAGTAATCCTGGCATCTTTCCTGAACTGAGAAGAATTATAGGGGACCGAAGAAAAGATGCGGTAAAATTGGCAAATGAAAGATGGGATGCGGTGATAGATACATCAGCCTACACGCCTGCAGATTTACAGCCGATCCTCGAAAATATTACAACGGATCATTATACATTTATTTCTACTATTTCTGTTTATAACAACTTTAAGCAGGGACCGGTTAAAGAAAATGTGCCTGTTCCCGAAGTGGAAGTTGAGGGAGACGATGTCACCGGAGAAACCTACGGCCCTTTTAAGGTGATGTGTGAACGGCTTATTGAAGAACGTTTAAGTGATGAAGCATTGATCATACGTCCTGGAATTGTCGTTGGACCTGCTGATCCGACAGACCGATTTACATACTGGGCAATAAAGTTAAATGGTACAGGACCTATTTTGATACCCGGCACTAAAACCAGAAAACTGCAATGGATCGACGCCAGGGATTTAGCTGAATTTACAGTTTCCCAGATTGAGAAGAAGGCAACTGGAGTATTTAATGTAGTTGCAGATCCTGTGTCAATGGAGGAATTTGTTTCGGGTGTGGCCTTTGGCGAGGCTGAAACAGTTTGGGTAGATGATCGTTATCTTTTGGGAGAGGGGTTGCAGGCCTTCGAATTGCCTTTTTGGATTCCAATCTCAGCTGATTTCCCTGAAGGTTTTATGCTGGTGGATAATGAAAAGGCGAAAAATGAAGGACTTACATTTCGGTCTCTTGAGGAATCTGCAAAAGATACGCTTCAATGGAGCAGGACAGAAGGACTTAGTCTGTTGAAGGCCGGAATAGATGAAGAAAAAGAACGCGACTTATTAAAGAAGCTAAAGATATAAAGAACTGATTGCTAAGAGATCAAAAAAATGATATTGCTGAAACTTTAACTGCGAAAAGGCGTCCAATTCATAAAGAGCCCGAATCACAAAGGAGCTTTTTCTTTATTTCTCGTATAGTCATGCTATAATACAAATGGATATGTATGTACAAAAGATGTTTTAAGGAGGAAAGATATGCTGTACCTTACCATGGTCTTGGCATTTATCGCTTCGATTGCACTGACTCCGATTGTTAAACGCATCGCTTTTCGCGTAGGAGCAGTTGACCATCCGAATTACCGAAAAGTTCATGCGAGAATTATGCCGCGTTTAGGCGGACTGGCCATTTTTGGTTCATTTTTAATCGCATATTTCATACTGAAACCACAAGATCCGATCTCTAATGCGATTGAAGCTTCTTTCATATCAATTGAAACAGCTATAATCATAGGTGCATTTTTGATTATTATTACCGGTGTACTGGATGATATGTACGAAATCAGCGCCAAAGCCAAATTGATTGGGCAGCTGGTCGCTGCGGGAATCGTGGTAGTCGGTGGCGGACTCGAAATTTCTTTCATTAACTTGCCATTTGGCGGGGTTCTGGATTTTGGTTATTTTAGTATTCCTTTGACTATCCTATGGATTGTCGGAATCACCAATGCCATCAACTTAATTGATGGTCTTGATGGATTAGCGGCTGGCGTATCAACAGTTGCTTTGTTGACTTTGGCGGCTATGGCTTTCATTATGGGCGATATCTACGTTATGTCCATGGCGGCTTTGATGGCAGCCAGTACCTTAGGGTTCTTAGTTTACAACTTTCATCCCGCTAAGATCTTTATGGGTGATACGGGTGCATTATTTTTAGGGTTTATGATTTCGGTACTGGCATTGATGGGCTTTAAGAACGTCACCGTTGTAGCGTTAATCATTCCAATCATTATGCTGGGCGTACCGATTTCAGATACATTTTTCGCCATCGTTCGTCGAGTACGTGAAAAGAAGTCAATTTCGGAAGCGGATAAATCTCATTTGCATCATTGCTTATTGAATATCGGCTTTTCTCATAGCCAAACTGTATTAATCATCTATGGAATTGCAGCCTTGTTTGGACTTGCTGCACTCCTGTTCTCTCAAGCGACTCTATGGGGAGGGATTTTGCTGATCAGTGTCATGCTGGTAGCAATCGAGCTTTTCGTAGAAGTGGTTGGCTTGGCAGGAAAGAACTACCGTCCGCTATTGAATCTGATGCGGCTGATCGGCAAGTAAAAAAGATTGGACTTGAAGCGGAATGCTTTTGGTTCAATCTTTTTATTTTGATGAAATTTAAAAGTGAATAAACTGTTAAAAAGTATGCAGAAAAAGTTCCAAAAAAAACACCACAGTTTATTGTGGTGTTTTTTCATCTTCATATGGAGATTCGGCAATTTTTTGCTCAATACCGCTATTGGTTAAATTAGAGGTGTCAGGTTTTAATCCCAAATGGCTTTGCAGAACATCCTGTACTTCTATTAGAGATTCTTCTTTTAACTTCCAATAATAAATACCGGTGGACATATCGTCATAACCATCGAGCGTAATTGTTTCCACATCCGGTTTCCCATTTTTTGCGTATTCGAACAATGCTCTCATGTCCTGGAAACTCATATCTGTTTTCATATTATCTCCAATTGCTTCAAAAACATCTCCGTACTTGGTGATCGATCCAACTGAGAGAGCGCGGTCCATAATGGATTCCAATATCACCTGTTGGCGTTTCCCGCGTTCGATGTCGTTATCGTAATGGCGGGTTCTGGCAAGTGCAAGTGTCTCACTGCCGTTAAGGAATTGGATTCCTTCTTTTAATTCGATTGCGCCCTGCGAATCGTTTTCATCCTGCTCGACTAAATCGTACGGTACTTCCACTTTTATTCCACCGAGAGCGTCGACCGTTTCAATAAATGCATCGAAATTCATGCGAAGGTAATAATCAACCGGGATATCCAATAACTCTTCAACACTTTCAATGGTTGAACTTGGACCATTATAAGCATATGCGTGTGTGATTTTATCTTCGTATCCACCATCCGGGATATACGTATACGTATCGCGCGGAATGCTGACAAGCTTAATGGATTTATCTGCATTGTTTAAAGTAGCCAGAATGAGTGCGTCCGATCGTATGCTGCTATCACTCTGATCACGTTTTTGACTGTCGTCGACACCGATGAATAGGATGGAAATGTTATCAGTCAGCGGCTCTACATCTTCATTGGTGTTTCCAACCGATTCAAAAGCAGTACCTACTGCAGACTCGGCTTTTTTGACCAAGTAAATTCCATAGGCTGAAACGCAGATAAGCAGTGAAACAGCCAAAGTGATGACTATTTTTATAATGGTCCGCTTTCTGCTCGATTTGGTTTTCCGATAAATTTTCCGGTTCATATAAGTTGCTCCTCTATCGATTATGGGCCAACCGAGTAATTAATTCGGATCAATCCAATTTTTTAATCAGTGCTCAATGTTCGTGTTAGTAGACGTTTTGTAAAAGAGAATGTTTCATTTTTCTGTGCTTTTGGTATTATACAGTGATTTGCGAAATGCGTAAATGAAAAGAATTACGGTAATTTAAATTCGAGAAAATGGTTGGCTTCTATACTGATACGAGCCTGGCCGTTTGTCAGTTCATTTATCCAGTTGATAAACTCGTTCTCTTTCTCAACAGGAACATGAATATAGAGGTCCACACCCTCGGTGTATTCAAGATGGTCTAATGGGAACGGAGATTGTCGAATTTCATTTTCCAACTTTCCGAGCCATGTATAGTCAATTGAAGTTTTCATCAGATAGTGGAGCTTTCTTTCTACGATGCCTGCAGCCGAAAGTGCAGCTGACGCGGCTTTACCATAAGCCCTTATCAATCCGCCGCTGCCTAATTTAATGCCACCATAATAGCGTGTAACCACAATCACTGTGTCTTTCAAGCCTTGTTTTTTCAGAACTTCGAGCATAGGAAAGCCCGCAGTGCCACTTGGTTCCCCATCGTCGTTCGCTTTCTGGACAGAGTCATGCTCTCCTATTAGGTAAGCGGAACAATTGTGAGTGGCCGACCGGTGAAGGAGTTTAATCGAATCGATAAATTCAATGGCTTGTTGTTCTGTTTCTGCTCGGGCAGCATGTCCGATAAACCTGGATTTTTGTATAAGTATTTCTGCACTGGCAGAATCGCCTACAGTTGTGTAATTTTCTCGCAATTTAACTCCTCCTGTTGTAAAATGAAATCAGATAATTTGTAACGTATATTTAATATGGTCTTGCTCATAAAGTGATATACTTGATTACAGCCGACAAGGTATAAAGAAGTAATAAATTTACCGGGATACAGTCAGTATAGCTAAGGCGGTTTTAGAATGGCAAAGAAAATCGGTGGTAAAGCACCTGATTCTATTTTTAAAGAAATGCTAGTCGGAATGGAACAGGCAAAACAAGATATCTTCGTCATCAGTGAAGAAAGTCGCCAAAGTTATGAAGAAATGAAAGATGAATTGGAAGATGTCCGATTGAACATTTCACATGTGATCGAGGATGGAGATTTTTTGGAAGACAAGACACGTGCCGCTCGCAGGCGTTTGGCGGAAGTATCTCAATTCTTCAATTCTTTTACTGAAAGTCAAGTTCGCCAGGTGTATGAACAGGCTAATGACCTTCAAGTGCAATTATCCCTCAATCGGAATGAAGAAAAAAAGTATCGGCAAAAGCGGGATAAGCTGCAGCGCCGACTTCAGGTTTTGCTCCAAACGATCGAACGGGCTGAAAGTCTTGTCAATCAGATTAATGTAGCCAGCAGTTACTTGACTTCAGATTTAAAAAACGTTGATGAAGCTATCGACAAGAATAAGTCAAGTCAAGATTATAGCCTCCGCATCATCGAAGCGCAAGAGGAAGAAAGAAAGCGTCTCTCCAGGGAAATCCATGATGGCCCTGCGCAAATGATGGCCAATGTCCTGCTTCGTTCAGATTTGATTGAAAGAACTTATCGTGAAAAAGGGCCTGAATTGGCTTTCCAGGAAATAACATCATTAAAAGAAATGGTTAGGCAGGCACTTACCGAAGTAAGAAAGGTTATTTATGATTTGCGGCCCATGGCGCTGGATGATTTGGGTCTGGTGCCGACTTTAAAGAAATACATCGATACCATAGAAGAATATAATAAGGGTATTAAATTGAAGTTCCAATCAAATGGAAAAGAAGTGCGGCTACCCAATAAATACGAAACCGCCATTTTCCGTCTTGTTCAAGAAGGAATTTCAAACGCAATACGCCACGGCAAATCGACTGAAATTACAGTTGAATTGGAATGGTTAAGGGATCAAGTAAAAATCATCTTGACAGATGATGGAACTGGTTTTGATCAAGGAATTGTAAAAAATCAGTCATTCGGATTGGCAGGTATGAGAGAGAGAATCGAATTAGTTGAAGGTGACTTTTTCATTAATTCCTCACCTGGGAACGGCACAGTCTTAATGTTTCATATACCCTTTAAAAAGGGTATATAAGATAGGGTATTCAAGGAGGACGACGTAATGACAAAAATTATTATTATAGACGATCACCAATTATTCCGTGAAGGTGTAAAAAGAATTTTAGATTTCGAGAGCTCATTTGAAGTTGTTGCTGAAGGCGGAGACGGCAACGAAGTCGTTAAGTTATATGAAGAAAACCACCCGGACGTGGTATTGATGGATATTAACATGCCGCAAAAAAATGGTGTAGAAGCTACAGGCGAATTGATTGAAAAGTTCCCTGATGCAAAAGTCATTATGCTGTCTATCCACGATGATGAATCTTATGTAACACATGCATTAAAAACCGGTGCTTTAGGTTACATGCTTAAAGAAATGGATGCAGACGCGATTATTCAAGCGATTAAAGTTGTAGCAAAAGGCGGATCATATTTGCATCCTAAAGTTACACGCAATTTAGTAATGGAATTCCGTCGTTTAAGTGAACGCGAAAACAAAGGTTCTTTCCATCAAACGGAAATTCGCCGTCCATATCATCTATTGACGAAGCGTGAAAGCGAAGTTCTTCAATTGTTGACTGATGGTCAGAGTAACCGTGTCATTGGAGAGACTTTATTCATCTCTGAGAAAACGGTCAAAAATCACGTATCAAGCATCTTGCAGAAAATGCAGGTAAATGACCGGACACAGGCAGTGGTAACTGCAATCAAAAATGGTTGGGTTGAAGTAAGATAAAAATAAAAGACGGTGTACTTGCTTATCTGCAGGTACACCGTCTTTTTTTGTTCGAATGAAATTCACCAGTCTGCCTTATGCCCGTCAGAGCTACACGGGCGCCTTCGCTTTTCTGTGTCCAGACT
>NZ_JAGGPX010000011.1:41481-350180 GCF_018613575.1 Planococcus sp. ISL-110 | reverse complement strand
CTAGGGTCATAAGCCACTCCGACTGTGCGGCTGAAAAGATGCCGCTTCGCCAGTGCGTCTTATGCCCGTCGAATCTACACGGGCGCCTTCGCTTTTCTGTGTCCAGACTCCGGCGCCCAGCTTCTAGGGTCATAAGCCACTCTGGCTGTGCGGCTGAAAAGATGCCGCTTCGCCAGTGCGTCTTATGCCCGTCGAATCTACACGGGCGCCTCCGCTTTTCTTTATATCCGGTCGTAGCAGTATTGGTAGATGGCTGCGGTTGCGAGGCAGTCGCCCAATGCGTCGTGGGCATCATGCTCCAATTTTAAAAAGGCAGTCAACGTGGTCAATTTGTGATTGGGTGTCTGGGTAATGGCCCTTCTCGCCAGTTTGACCGTGTCGATTACTGTATATTCTGGAATCGGAGTGATTTCTTCCAGTGCATAAAGGAATCCCATATCAAAAGGGGCATTGTGTGCAATGATTGGTAGACCACTAATAAACGCAATCAATTCGTGAGCTACTTCTTCAATAACCGGCGCATTTTGGACATCGTTATTGGTGATGCCTGTGATGCGGGTAATCGTACTTGATATTGAACATTCGGGGTTGACCATCAGGTACATGGTTTCCTTGCGTTCGTGATTGATGTATTTAACAGCTCCAATTTGGATGATTTTATCACTTCCGGCACGTAATCCGGTAGTTTCAAAATCCAGAACTACGTAGTTCTCTACTTTTTGCATGCTCGATTTGTATTTTTTTGGCCGAGCGGGCTGTTTACGGCTCCATTGAGGGCGCGTTTCTTTCAGTTTTTGTTCCAATATTTTTCGTGCATCTCTTTTTTCCATGCGATCCCTCCTTTATTTGTACCTATTAGTGTAACGCAAAACTGAAAAAAATTCCGTTTTGGCAGTTGACACAGTTTCTTCATTGTATTCACCATCCGCCTATGGCAAAATGAAGCGCAGGAGGAATGCATGATGAAAAAATTGATAGTTGCGGCAGGCCTTATTTTGACGCTTGCTGCTTGTTCGGATTCAGAAGAACCTTCGGTCAATGAAAATACAGTCGAAGATGGCAATGCAGCAAATGAAAACAATGCAGTTGACCATGGCATTGATGAAGATAAGGAAGAACCAGTCGGTTTTACAGTGGATGATGAAGGAAATGTCATAGAAGCAGAAGTACCTGAAGGAGAGGCCAATGAACTATTGGCAGCTTATGTAGAATATATAGCTGCATTTAATGCTGAAGACATCGATCGCTACATGAACACCATCGCAAAGGAGCCGGACGGTTTTGATCGCGAGGAAGATAAAGCCGCATTAACCCAGGCTTTTGAAGCTTACGATACCCAATATGAAACAAATGATGAAACCATCGTGAAATACGAAGAGGGACGCGCAGAAGTTTTTGCCTCTCTTTCAGTAAATATGAAGGATGCAAATTCGGATGATGCTGTCGAACAGGCAGGCCGACAAGTTATTGTGTTTAAAAAAGAAGATGACGAGTGGAAAGTTACCAGCGTTCATTTTATCGGTAATTAATTAATCATTTCCCGCAAATTGCGGGATTTTTTTATTTTGTCGTTTCTGCTGATGACTTTTTGATGACTTTTTTTGGTAAACTAGAAAAGGAGGCTGATTAACCAATGAAAACGGCAATTGTAACTGACAGTACAGCTTATTTATCTGAAGAAACACGTAAGGCCTTGAATATCCACATGGTTTCATTGCAGGTGACATTTGGCGGTCGTTCTCATAAAGAAGAGGAATTGACTGAAGAAGCGTTTTATCAAAAGGCTAAAGAAGAATTTCCGAAAACCTCACAACCGCCATTAGGAGAATTCGTCACTTTGTTTGACGAGCTTTCCGCACGCCACGATGAAATTGTGTCCATTCATTTATCGAGCGGAATCAGTGGTACTTACGAGGGTTCGCAGCAGGCAGCTGAAATGGTTGACGGAGTTGAAGTTTTTTCATTCGACTCTGAACTTACTTGTGCCCTCCAGGGATTTTATGTGGTGAAAGCCGCAAAAATGGCTGGAGATGGAGCCGATGCACAAACTATTTTAAATGAGTTACACGAAATGAAAAAAACCTTGCGTGCTTATTTCATGGTGGAGGACCTCAAGCATTTGCAGCGTGGTGGAAGATTATCCAGTGCTCAGGCTTTGGTTGGTGGAATGCTGCAAATCAAACCGATTTTGCATTTTCAGGAAAAAGTGATTGTTCCGTTCGAAAAAGTCCGGACACGCAAAAAAGCGATGAATCGAATTGTTGATTTATTAAAAGAAGCTAGCAAAGATGGACACAAGATGCAGGCAACGATCATTCATGCAAATCGGCCGGAAGAAGCAAAACAATGGCGTAAAGAACTGGAAATTGCATGTCCGGATGTGGATTTTGAAATCTCCTATTTCGGACCGGTTATTGGAACACATTTAGGAGAAGGAGCAATGGGTCTTGGTTGGGTGAAAAAATAACCTGCTGAGGCTTTTTCTCTAGCGAAAGGTGGTTGCAAATGAAGCGAATAGAAGAGTTTTTGACAGGCAGGCTGTGGCTTAGGAATTTTTCCCCGTTTCCGAAAGAACAGGTTGACCAAGCCATTTCCGATGGTTCAGTCACTGTCACCCCTGGCATCCTTGACGGACGGCAATGTGCGAGATGCCTTGAAAAATCCGTGAAAAAAATCATCCCTTTTTTCTGTGCCGCGTGTAATACAATCTGCTATTATTGCCGGCATTGCATAAAGATGGGGCGCATCAGTTCCTGTACGGAATTGATCACTTGGGCGCTCCCCTCAACGATTCCTCCTCAAAGCCATTCATTCCGCTGGAATGGCAGCCTCACCCCACTGCAGGAAAGAGCTTCACAGGAAGTTCAAAAAAGCCTCTTACAAAAAAATGATCACCTCGTTTATGCTGTATGCGGAGCCGGGAAAACCGAATTATTGTTTCCGCCTATTTACGATGCATTGAAGAATGGGCTGCGGGTCTGCATTGCTGCTCCGAGAACAGACGTCGTACTAGAACTTTCTCCACGCTTGCGTACCGTCTTTCCGAATACCATCGTCCATAGCTTGTACGGAAATTCTCCCGAAGAATCCGGGTTTGCATCGTTGGTCATCGCGACCACTCATCAGTTGTATCGATTCAAAGATGCTTTTGATGTCATGATTGTCGATGAGGCGGATGCATTTCCTTATTCCTATGATCCAGCTTTAAAAAGAGCGGTCATGAAAGCCAAGAAAAAGGAAGCACCGATTGTCTATGTGTCGGCAACCCCTTCAGACGACTTAGTAAAGCAAGTGTCAAATACATCTAAGATATTTCAGCGTTTTCACGGCCATCCTTTGCCGGTTCCGGAATTCCGGTCTTTATGGAGTTATGAAAAGAGCTTTGCAAAAGGGAAAATTCCACCAAAGTTGGCTGCCTGGGTAGATGGGAAAATAGCGAAAGGTGAACCTTTTCTGCTATTTTTACCGACGATTGAACTGATCGATCAGGCAATTGTCTTGTTCCAGCAAAAACATCCAAGCATCGAAGCAGTTCATTCTAAAGACGAGGACAGAAAAGGGAAAGTCATGAAACTGCGCAAAAAACAAATTCCCGGATTATTGACCACGACTATTCTGGAGCGTGGCATTACCATTCCGAATGTGCAGGTGGCAGTAGTGGGAGCCGACCAACCGATCTTTGATGCGGCAGCATTGATCCAAATTGCAGGACGTGCCGGGAGGTCCATAGATTATCCAAATGGCGATGTTGTTTTTTTTCACAATGGTATTGTCCTGCAGATGGACAAAGCAAAAAAACTCATCGTTTCCTATAATGGAGGGGGTGTGAATTGAACTGTTATTTATGTGATCGTGACATGCCTCTGCAGGTCAGCTGGCGGAGTATCTTTTTCAATGAGCTGGAAGAAGTAGTTTGTAGCCGCTGTCAAAGCGGCTTTGAAAGGATGGCAGGAGGTTGCCCTATCTGCAGTACACCAGGAGAAGGAAAATGCCACGATTGCTGCAACTGGGAAAACGCTGCATATGGTGGAGTGATTGATTCGGGGAAAAGTTTATATCGCTATAATCCTACGATGAAAGAATTTTTACATCAATATAAATTTCTAAAAGATGCAGTGTTATCGGAAGTTTTTGCAACGGTTCTAAAAGAGGAACTGCGTAGTCAAAAATCAGTTATCGTTCCTATTCCGATGAATGAGAAAAAACTGAAAGAGCGTACGTTTTCCCAAGTTGATCGCTTGCTTGATTCGGCTTCCGTACCCTACACACATCTGCTCGGGAAAAACGAAGTAGGTTTGGGCGGGAAATCAAAGTCCGAAAGAATGGCATTGCAGGATGTTTTTTGGTGGAATGGAAATCCTATGCCTGAAAAAGTATTGCTGTTTGATGATTTATATACGACAGGAAGCACGATGCGGATGGCTGCCAAAGTCTTGAAGGAGAAAGGCGTTAAGGAAATTAAGGTTTTGGCGCTTATCCGTGCGTAAACAGTAGTTATAATAGAAGGATAATAGGAGGGACAGCCATGTTTTATAAACGTTCAGAAAGCTTTCGTTATACTTTTGGTACACCGCCAGAAATATGTCTGCAATTGATAGATTCGCTTAGCAATCAAGCACTGTCTCCGAAAATTTATTGTTTATTGCTTGATGTTTCGCCCAAGGGAGCAAAACTGTTTTCCGAAAAAGAATTTAAATCAGGAGAAGAAAACATAAGCTTGGAATTTGTCCTGAATCACGAAACGATTATTGCGAATGCGAAAATTGTCTGGGTAGAGCAATACGGGGAAGGCTGGATATACGGCGTAGATTTTGAATACAACTCGATTAAGCAAATGCTCATTTTAAGTGAAATCAGAGAGTTGAAGGAAATAGAGATGAATTGAAAAAAACCGGCGAAAGCCGGTTTGAGCTTGTAGACAAAAGAATATTTATGATTTTCAAAGAATGAATACACATTTTATCGCGTTTATACTGGATCCTCTGCTCCAGGCGGACGCTTTCCGCGGACGAAGCGCTGAGCCTCCTCGTCGCAAGCTCCTGCGGGGTCTCATCACTCCGTTCTACCGCAGGAGTCGCCGCCTTGCGCTCCAGATCCTTGAGTGAAAGGATTGCTACGCTTGTTGAGTTTATACACCGCTATTCGTTTTGATTAGACTTTGTCTACAGTCTGAAACCGGCGAAAGCCGGTTTTTCTGTTTTCAGAAGTATTGAGTTTAGTTTTTCTGTTTTGCGGTCGAGTGTATGCAAGGTGTGGGTCAGCTAACCGTTGCGGCAGCAAATCGCGAACTTAGGTTAGCTTCTGCTGTCGGGCGCTTCCGCTTTTCTTGGTGTCCAGACTCCGGCAGCCAGCTCCTCGAGTCGCTTCAGCCTTACCGCCAATGGCAAAGAACGCCATTATCGGTAAGGCTTCCAGCGCTTGTCGGAGCTACACGGCTGCCTCCGCTTTTCTTGGTGTCCAGACTCCAGCGCCCAGATTCTAGGGTCATAAGCCACTCTGGCTGTGCGGCTAAAAAAACGCCGCTTCGCCAGAGCATCTTATGCCCGTCGAATCTTACACGGGCGCTTCCGCTTTTCTTTAGTGCTCGTAAATCATTTTTCTGGTCATGCCGCCGTCGATGTTCAGGCATTCTCCTGTGATGAACGAGTTTTGCGGATTGCTTAGGAACAAGCATGCCCGTGCAACATCGGCAGGTTCTCCGACACGGCCGCTCCAATGCTGCTGGTGGTCGACATCACGCAATTCCGCCTTATCTCCTGTATGAATCCAGCCCGGAGCAATCGAGTTGACGCGAATTCCTTTTTCGCTAAAAGTAGCTGCGAGTGAATGGGTTAAAGCAAAGATGCCGCCCTTTGATGCCGAATAGGTTTCGGTATTGGGTTCTGACATAAATGCCCGTGTCGAGGTCATATTGATAATGGAACGGATGTCCTGTGTCATATAGCGGGCTGCTTCCCGGCTACAAATAAAGACACTCTTCAAATTAGTATCCAGCACGTGATCCCATTCTTGTTCATCCACGTCCCAGATGGATTTGAATGTAGAGATTCCTGCATTGTTGATCAATGCATGAATAGCACCGTAATCTTCATTAATTTTCTTGAATACTGCCATGACGTCGTCAAAGTTGCCGACGTCACATTTTCGGTACTCCACCCCTTCGAGTTCGACCGGCTGGACATCCAATCCAATGACGCGTGCGTTTTCGGCAGCAAAGTGCGTTGCAATGCTGTTGCCAATGCCTTGGGATGCACCTGTTATAACGATTGTTTTATCAGTGAACATAAACTTCATCTCCTTGTTATAATGTTTACCTGTAATTAATCTTCTTAAAACTTTTTTGGTTTTAAGCAGGAAAGACGAGGGAAGATGTAGAAGAGTACAAGTAGCATATATAGAAGGAGGAGTTAACATGTTGCAATTTAACATCAGAGGCGAAAATATTGAGGTAACTCCCGCAATACGTGAACATATTGAAAAGAAAGTAGAAAAGATTGAGCGATATTTCACAGACGGTGCAAATGCTACCGCAATGGTTAACCTAAAATCTTATAACCACAACCAAACAAAAGTTGAAGTTACAATACCAATGAAGAACCTGACATTACGTGCCGAAGAGCGGCATGATGATATGTACGCGGCAATAGATTTGATCGTCAGCAAGCTGGAGCGTCAAATTCGCAAGTACAAAACAAAAGTAAACCGTAAATTCCGTGAGCGCGATGGTATTGGTGTTGCATTTGCTACTGCCGAGAATGATACACGCGCGCAAAGTGAAACTGACGAAGAAGAGGATTTCACAATCGTCCGCACAAAGCAGTTTGATTTGAAACCGATGGATGAAGAAGAAGCGGTTTTGCAGATGAATATGCTTGGGCATAATTTCTTCGTCTTTACAGATGCGGAGTCCAATGAAACAAATATCGTCTATAAGCGAAAAGACGGGAGCTACGGCTTGATCGAAACCTCTGCACAATAAAAAAACTACAATGTGTCTGTTTTATCAATCCCTACAGCCAAACCAAAAGCCTCTCTAAATGAGAGGCTTTTGGTTTGGCATCCTTTTAATGAAGAATTCATTGGAAAGGTCCGTTTTGCGCCCTTTGCTTAGGGGACAGGCATCATCATTATTTGCACGCCTTTCTGCGCAGTGTTAAAATGAATAGTGAGATTTTTTTTGAATTGACTGATGATGATTTGGGTAAATATGTTCGTTAAGCGCGAACGCTTAACAGGGCACTATAAAAGCTAAAGCGATCATCCGGCGTGTCAGATGCCGGCGGACACTTACGCAGGGAGCGGTATAATTATGCTAGGAGTATTGAATAAGGTATTTGATCCGAATAAACGGGATTTAAAACGGTTGGAAAAAGTGGCAGATCGAGTAGAAGCATTGGCTTCAGATTTTGGGGCTTTGACGGATGAAGCATTAAAAGCGAAGACAGAAGAATTTGTAGAGCGCCACGCCAAAGGTGAGGCATTGAACGATCTGCTGCCTGAAGCTTTCGCAACAATCCGTGAAGCATCAAAGCGTGTACTTGGACTCTACCCATTCCGTGTACAGATAATGGGAGCTGTATCCCTTCACGAAGGGAATATTTCAGAAATGAAGACGGGTGAAGGTAAAACTTTGACCTCGACTTTATCTGTTTACTTGAATGCCATCAGCAAAAAAGGAGTTCACGTAGTAACGGTCAATGAATACTTGGCTAGCCGTGATGCCTTGGAGATGGGTGAGTTGTATGAATGGCTTGGATTGTCTATCGGATTGAATTTGAACAATTTGACCAAAGACGAAAAACGGGCAGCTTATCAGGCTGACGTAACGTATAGTACCAATAATGAACTGGGCTTTGATTATTTGCGGGACAATATGGTCCTTTATAAAGAAGATATGGTCCAGCGTCCATTGAATTATGCAGTGATCGATGAAGTCGATTCCATCCTGATCGATGAAGCCCGGACGCCTCTAATTATTTCAGGGCAAGCGGCCAAAGCGGCTCAATTGTATCAGCAGTCCAACGCATTCGCACGTCTGTTGACGAAAGATACGGATTATACCTATGATGAAACGACCAAAGGGGTTGTCTTGACTGAAGAGGGCATCGAAAAAGTCGAAAAAGCTTTCGGCATCGATAATCTTTTTGATATCAGCCATGTTCGCCTGAACCACACAATCAATCAATCATTGAAAGCATACGTAACGATGCACAAAGATGTGGATTATGTTGTGCAGGAAGAGGAAGTTGTCATTGTCGATCAGTTTACAGGCCGTTTAATGAAGGGCCGCCGTTATTCTGATGGGTTGCATCAGGCGATTGAAGCCAAAGAAGGCTTGGAAATCCAAAATGAATCGATGACGATGGCGACCATTACTTTCCAGAATTTTTTCCGGATGTATGACAAGTTGTCGGGGATGACAGGTACAGCCAAGACGGAAGAAGAAGAATTCCGCAATATCTACAACATGTATGTAATTGTGATACCGACGAACAAACCGATTATCCGTGAAGACCATGTTGATTTGATTTATTCCACGACTGCCGGCAAATACAAGGCTGTCGGGGACGATATAGCGGAACGCAACGCCAAAGGCCAGCCGGTGCTGGTCGGGACCGTAGCTATTGAAACTTCGGAAATCATTTCGGAATACCTTTCGAAAAAAGGCATTAAGCATTCCGTATTGAATGCGAAAAATCACGCACACGAAGCGGAAATCATTTTGAATGCCGGCCAAAAAGGCTCTGTTACGATTGCTACCAATATGGCAGGCCGTGGAACGGACATCAAGCTCGGTGAGGGCGTTATCGAAGCAGGCGGTCTAGCGGTTATCGGGACAGAGCGCCACGAATCTCGTCGTATCGATAACCAGCTGCGCGGACGTTCAGGACGCCAAGGCGATCCTGGTGTCACGCAATTCTATCTGTCTTTAGAAGATGACTTGATGCGCCGTTTCGGTTCGGATTCCATGCGCGCTATGATGGGCAAATTGGGAATGGACGATTCACAGCCACTGCAATCGAAAATGGTGACACGTTCTGTGGAATCGGCGCAAAAACGAGTGGAAGGCAATAACTTTGATGCTCGGAAACGCCTGCTTCAATACGATGATGTTCTTCGCCAACAGCGCGAAATCATTTACAAAGAGCGTATGGAAGTCCTGGAAACGGATAACATGCGTGCATTGGTTGAAAACATGATCAACAGTTCAATTGAACGCATGGTCTACACACATACTGCTGAGGAAAAACCGGAAGACTGGCACTTGAAAGCACTTTCTGAATTGATTGCAGGGAACCTGCTTCCGGAAGATACAGTGACCGAGGCAGATCTTCAGGGTAAATCCCAGGAAGAGCTTACTGCTTTCATAAAAGAAGCAGTGACTAAGCGTTATGATGAAAAAGAAATAGAAATGACTCCTGAACGGATGCGGGAATTCGAAAAAGTTGTTCTGCTCCGTTCAATCGATACAAAATGGATTGACCATATTGATGCAATGGATCAGCTTCGCCAAGGAATCCACTTGCGTGCTTATGGACAAAGTGATCCGCTGCGCGAATACCAAAGTGAAGGATTTGCAATGTTCGAGGCAATGGTCGAAGCCATTGAAGAAGATGTAGCGAAATATTCGATGAAGGCTGAAATTCGCAACAACCTTGAGCGTGAGGAAGTTGCAAAAGGCCAGGCAGTCAATCCGAAAGAAGACGGACCGGCTCCAAAAAGGAAAAAAGCGCCTGTCCGCAAAGAAATGGAAGTTGGACGAAACGATCTTTGCCCATGCGGCAGCGGCAAGAAATACAAGAATTGCCACGGAACAGCTTCATAAGAACGTGTGAAAATACCGAAGAGCTTTTGCTCTTCGGTGTTATTTTGAGGAGGAACATATGATGGAATTAGCAGACATCCGTAACGAGCTCGACAAATCAGCCAGTAAATTGGCGGACTTTAGGGGGTCTCTTTGACTTAGAGAACAAAGAATCCCGCATAGAGGAATTAGACGAAATGATGCTGGACCCCGATTTTTGGAATAACCAGGAATCCGCGCAAACGGTCATTTCGGAATTGAACGTATTGAAGGAGATCGTCAATACTTACTACGGTTTCATGGAAATACAGGAAAACATGGAAATGTCGTTGGAGCTTCTAAGAGAAGAAGACGATCATGATCTGCATGAAGACGTCGATAAGGATATGAAGCAATTCATTTCCAAGCTGGCAGATTATGAATTGACTATGCTGCTTAGTGAGCCTTACGATAAAAATAATGCCATTTTGGAATTGCATCCTGGTGCAGGCGGAACAGAATCTCAGGATTGGTGTTCAATGCTGTTGCGCATGTATACGCGATGGGCAGAAAAACGCGGCTTTAAAGTCGAAACCTTGGACTATCTGTCAGGCGACGAAGCAGGAGTTAAGTCTGTTACCCTTGGAATTCGTGGACATAATGCATATGGCTATCTGAAAGCCGAAAAAGGTGTCCACCGTTTAGTGCGGATTTCACCTTTTGATGCATCTGGACGCCGCCATACTTCGTTTGTTTCCTGCGAAGTCATGCCGGAATTCACAGGTGAAATTGAAATTAATATCCGTACGGAAGATTTGAAAGTCGACACATACCGTGCAAGTGGAGCGGGTGGGCAGCACATCAATACGACAGATTCCGCTGTTCGTATTACCCACCTTCCAACGGGGGCTGTCGTGACATGCCAACAGGAACGGTCACAGATTAAAAACCGTGAAAAAGCGATGCAGATGCTGAAAGCGAAATTGTATGCACTGAAAATTGAAGAGGAAGAAGCACGTCTTCTTGAAATTCGCGGAGAACAAAAGGAAATCGGATGGGGAAGCCAAATTCGCTCCTATGTATTCCATCCGTATTCAATGGTCAAAGATCATCGCACCAACTTCGAAACAGGCAACTTAGGTGCTGTCATGGACGGCGATATTGATGGCTTCATCAACTCTCTGCTGCGCTCAAAAATGGAGTAACAAAGCAATAAAACTGTTGGTTTTCCGTTTTTTAGTTTTGAATAAAAAGTCCGAAAGCAGATTTGCTTTCGGACTTTTTTTTATGTCTTCTTGATTTTTGAAGGTTTGCTTCATCCGGATGAAGTTCACAAAGACCTGCGTGTTTGATATACTCTGACAGGGTTTAACCGAACACAAGTAGAGAAGAGGAAGAGAAACAGATGACTAAAAAGAATCGACGTATCCGCAAAGATCCACACCCTCTGCTGAATTTGTTTTTAGACTATGCCAGCGTTATTATCGGATCAGCGATTGTGGCCATTTCCTTTAACGTTTTTTTATTGCCGAACGAAGTGGCTTCAGGCGGTGTGAGCGGCATCAGTACCATATTGAAGGGCTTGTTTGAGTGGAAGCCGGCATTTGTTCAATGGGCTTTCAACATCCCTTTATTCATTGCAGGACTGATTTTGTTAGGAAAGAACTTTGGCATTAAGACCGCTGTAGGAACAGCATTCCTTCCTTTAGTCGTATTTTTGACAGAATCATGGGAGCCTTGGACACAAGATCCATTGCTTGGCGCTTTATTTGGTGGAATTATGGTCGGACTTGGACTCGGCATCGTTTTTCGGGGCAAAGCATCCACCGGCGGAACCGATCTCGCGGCACAGATCATCACAAAATACACAGGCCTGACACTTGGTACAAGTGTTGCAATGATTGATGGCTTTATCGTACTTGCGGCAGCATTGGTTTTTGACATTGAAAAAGGGCTTTATGCATTGATCGGCCTCTACGTGACAACGAAAACCATCGATCTCGTGCAAGTGGGATTCGGCCAATCGAAGTTGGTCTACATCATCACGACCAAACAAATGGAAATCCGCGATGCCATTTACGAAGAAGTTGACCGCGGCGTGACAGAATTGACAGCCACCGGTGGCTATTCGGGAACAGAAAAACCGTTGCTGATGGTAGTCATTCCTCAAACGGAGTTCACAAAGCTGAAACAATTGGTCAAGTTTATCGACCCTTCCGCCTTTGTTATTGTTTCAGATGCATCAGAAGTTTTGGGCGAGGGTTTTAAAAGGCCATAAGTTTGGTATACTCTAATAAGATGGAACAATTCATCAGAGGAGGTCGGCAAATGAAAAAGCAATTGATGGCGATGCTATTCGGTGCGACACTTATACTTGGTGCTTGCGGCGGCGAAGAAACAACAGAACCTGAAGAAACTCCTGAAGAAACTCCTGAAGAAACTCCTGCTGATAATGGCGGGGAAGAAACGGCATCAATCGATGCTGAGCAAGTAGTTCAACAAAATTGCATCTCCTGTCATGGTGAAAACCTGGAAGGCGCAGGCAATTTTCCAGCTTTGAATGATGTGGGATCTCGCTTGTCACAAGAAGAGATTCTTTCCATCATCGTAAATGGTCAAGGTGCAATGCCAGCTAATATTATCGAAGGTGAAGAAGCAGATGCTGTTGCGGAGTATTTGGCGAACATGAAATAAACCTGCTAATAAGCAGGTTTATTTTTTTTGGCTTTTTATAGGTTATATTAATACTTTTTTATTGTCTTAAAGGGATAATATGGAGTTTTAATAATAGATTTATATCTATGATTTTATATTATTTTATAGTTCAGACTATTCAGATTGAATTTCAAATGATACAGAAATGTAATAAAAATATATGTTTGAGGTGTTATAATGAGTTTGCCGCAAAATTCCAAGGAAATAATTTGGCGCAAGCCAATTAATAATAGGTGGGTAATAAAAATGATTCAAATGAAGAACGTCTACAAAAAATATCCGAATGGAATTGTCGCTTTGAACGGTCTCAACGTTGAAATCGAACAAGGGGAATTCATATATATCGTAGGTCCAAGTGGTGCGGGAAAATCGACATTCATCAAAATGATGTATCGCGAAGAACGGCCGTCCTCTGGTCAAATGTTCGTCGACGATATTGATATAGCTACATTAAAGAACAGAAAAGTTCCGATGCTGCGCCGTCAGATCGGTGTGGTGTTTCAGGATTTCAAATTGCTGACAAAGCTGAATGTCTATGAAAATGTGGCATTTGCTCTTGAAGTAATCGAAGAAAAGCCTGCTGACATCAAAAAACGTGTCATGGAGGTGCTGGATTTAGTCGGACTAAAACACAAGGCAAAAATGTTTCCGACAGAATTATCCGGTGGAGAACAACAACGCGTGTCCATTGCGCGGTCTATCGTCAACATGCCAAAAGTGATGATTGCAGATGAGCCAACCGGAAATCTGGACCCTGAAACAGCATGGGATATCATGAATTTGTTTGAACGCATCAATAAAGCGGGCACGACAGTCATCATGGCTACACACAATCAACAAATCGTTAATACGCGGAGACATCGCGTAATCGCAATAGAAGGCGGATTAATTGTCCGCGATGTGGCTGGAGGTGACTACGGCTATGAAGGCTAGAACTATGGTACGCCATTTTAGGGAAAGTTTTAAGAGTATTGGACGAAATAGCTGGATGACATTTGCATCTGTAAGTGCTGTAACAGTAACGTTATTGTTGGTCGGAGTATTCGTTCTGATCATGATGAACCTCAATAAAGTGGCAGATGATCTCGAAAACGATGTTGAAATGAAAGTATTCATTTCATTGGGCGCTGAAGAAGAAATAGTTCAGAATCTGGAATCTCAGATCAGTGATATGCCTGGAGTCGAATCGACCGATTTCTCTACCAAAGAAGAAGAATTGACTGATCTGGTCCTCGATCTTGGGGAAGAGTTTAGGTTATTCGAACAAAGCAATCCCTTGTTCGATGTTTTTTATGTAAAAGCAGTTGACCCTCAACAAACCGAAAAAGTAGCCACAGATATTGCGGCTTTAGAAAATATACAAAAAGTTGAATATGGTGAAGGCAAAATACAGAAGCTTTTTGATTTCTTGAATGCCGGAAGAAATGTTGGACTGGTCTTAATCCTGGCCTTGTTGTTTACTGCTATGTTCCTGATTTCAAACACGATTCGCATCACCATTGTCGCAAGACGCCGTGAAATTGAAATCATGAAATTAGTGGGCGCGACCAATTGGTTTGTCCGTATTCCGTTTATCCTGGAAGGCATGTGGCTTGGAATATTGGGATCAATCGTCCCGATTGGCCTCGTAGCATTGCTCTACAGCAAGGTAACCGAATTTGCTCAACCCCGTTTGACTGGAGAGCTGTTCCAACTGCTGGAATTCACTCCGTTCATTTACCAGGTAAGTGCCTTGATTCTAATGATGGGCGTGTTTATCGGGATCTGGGGAAGCTTTATGTCAATCAGAAAATTTTTGCGTGTGTAAATTAAGTTTATTGACGGTCTGAAGATACTCTAATAGAGGCTTCAGGCCGTTTGTTAGATGAAATAGAGAAAACAAAGACAGATAGAAAAGAACGTAAGCCGAAAGGGGAACACGAACTTGAACCCGAAGTCGAAATGGTTGTTGACTGGTGTTTCATCTGTATTGGCGTTGACGTTGTTGATTCCGACAACAAACGCAGATACATTAAGTGAATTGCAGCAAGAGCAGCAAAAAGTGGAAGAAAAACAAACTGAATTGAATTCAGGTATCAGTGAAAAATCCACTGAAATAGATCAAAACCAATCCACACTGGAAAGCATTATGGCTAAAATCCAGGAGCTGGACAACCAAATGCAGGAAACCCAGTCGAGAATTAATGGAGTTCAAGGTGAAATCGATCAAACAATGGTTGGAATTGATGAACTGAAAAAATCTATTGAAGGACTGGAAAGAAAAATTGCTGAGCGAACAGAGTTGCTTCAGGAACGCGCACGAGCCATCCAACTAAGCGGAGGCTCTGCGGATTACATAGACGTACTACTGGGTGCCAATAGTTTTGTTGATTTCATTGACCGTTTCTCGGCAGTGAATACTTTGATCGACGCTGATCGTGAAATTATGAAAGAACAGGCAGAAGATAAGAAGTTGTTAGGCGAACAGCAAGCGCAAGTTGAAACAAAGCTTGCTGAACAGGAAGACCGCCGCGCAGAACTTGTTAATCTTAAGGAATCATTGGATGGGCAGAAAGCGCAGCAAGCAGATCACGTAAAGGATCTTAAAGTTGAGCAGGATCGTTTGGCAAATGAAAAAACTACACTTGTCCAACAACGTGAAGAAACGATTAATGTGAGTGTGGAATTGGAGACGAAAATTGTCAACGAACAGGCCCGCCTCGCAGAACTGGCTAGAAAAGCTGAAGAAGAACGCTTACGCAAATTAGCAGCCGAACGCGCAGCAGCTGAAAAGGCTGCAGCCGAACGTGCAGCAGCTGAGCAAGCAGCAGCCAAAAAAGCGGCATCAGACAACGCAGCAGCTGAAAAAGCAGCAGCTGAACGTGCAGCGGCCGAAAAAGCAGCCAGCAAGTCCGAAGCTCCAAGTGCTCCTGCTGCATCGAACACACCAAGCGCTCCAGCTCCAGCATACAATGCACCTGAACCAGCTGTTTCAGTAAATGCAAGTTCTGGGTTTATCCGCCCGACTGCAGGCCGTTTTACTTCTAAGTTCGGCTGGCGCGATATCGGTTCTGGACCAGAATTCCATCAGGGCGTAGATATTGCCAACAGTAAAGGCACTGCTATTATAGCTGCGGCAAACGGATTCGTATCCTATGCCGGTTCAATGGGCGGCTATGGCAACGTAGTTATCATCACCCATTCAATCAATGGGCAAACGCATGCGACGGTTTACGCGCATCTGAATTCGATTGGTGTGTCAGTCGGCCAACAGGTATCACAGGGACAAAACATAGGTGGAATGGGGAATACCGGACGTTCGTTCGGCGACCACCTGCATTTCGAAATCCATGTTGGACCTTGGAACGGTGGACGGACAAACGCAGTCAATCCAGCAAGCTATATTTCATTATAAGATCAGGACCAGCTGGCACTCTTGTGCCGGCTGTTTTTTAGATTCCTGTCATTCTGTCACATATTTTAATGAACTTAGTGGAACAAGCTGCCCTATTTATCGTATGATGAAAGTTGAATGGAGTGAATAACTGATGCCTAAAAAGATAATCGGCTTATTGGTGTTAGCTGTTATGGTGGCAATCGTCATAGTAGGAGTTGTCCAGAACAATATGGCGGAAACTGAAGCGCTCGATAATATGGCTCTCGGCAGCGATGTGGATTTTCTGCCGACGGATGAAGGATTGGCAAAGGGCGAACTGGCTCCCGATTTTCAGTTGACCACACTGGAGGGGGAAATAGTGAAGCTATCGGATTATAAGGGGCAGAAAGTGCTGCTGAATTTCTGGGCTACTTGGTGCCCGCCTTGTAGAGCGGAAATGCCGCATATGCAAACCTATTTTGAAGAACAGGCTGAAGATGAAAATGTCGTAATCCTGGCGGTCAACTTAACGACTGAAGATAAAGGACTCGAGAAAATCGAGGATTTTGTTGAGGAGTTCGGACTGGAGTTTGCAATTCCGATGGATGAAGAGGGCGATGTCGGCTCTACTTATCAGACGGTGTCGATTCCAACCTCCTATATGATCGATACAAAAGGGCGTATTCAAAATAAAGTGGTGGGTCCAATGGATTTACCTATGATGGAACAATTAGTTGAAGAAATGGAATAGGAGATGAAATAATGACGTCAATCGAAACGAAATCAGTGCATACTGCAACAATGAAAGAGCGGACGATCCAATCGAAAGTCATGCCGCTTTACCAGACTTCAGCATTTTCTTTTTCATCTTTGGAAGAGCTTGAAGGCTATTATGAAGGAAATGGCACATATCTGTATTCCCGGACAGCGAATCCGAACACCGATGCTCTGGGCCAAACAGTAGCCGATTTGGAATTGGCTCCAAAAGGCGTTTCGGCATCTTCAGGCACTTCGGCAATTCTGGCTGGGATCCTGTCGGTTGTTAAAGCTGGCGACCATATTCTGGCTGCTCAGGATGTATATGGCGGAACTTTTCACTTGTTGAAAGAAGAACTGGTCCTGATGGGAATCCAGGTTCATTTCGCCGATTTCTCGAATATCAGTGATATCGAGCAAATTTTAATTGATTTTCCTGAAGTCAAGTTGATATTCAGTGAATCGATCACCAATCCATTTTTGCGTATGGAAGATATCGAAGTTCTTTGTCAGCTGAAACGGAATTACGATGTCCGTATCATGATCGACAACACCTTTGCTACACCTTACACAATGACGCCTTATGCACTTGGCGCAGATTTGGTTGCCCACAGTGCAACGAAGTATCTGGGCGGCCATAGCGACGTCACAGCCGGCGTTTTGGTCGGGGACGCAGAACTCATCCGCATTGCTGAAAAACGTGTCGTGAACCTGGGGTTGAATTTAAGCCCTTTTGAAGCATGGTTGACCATTCGCGGAATCAAAACTCTTGCTCTTCGAATGAAAAAACAAACGGAAAACGCACAGGCAATTGCGACATTTTTGGAAGGCAAAGCACGTGTCTGGTATCCAGGGGCAGGAGCAATCGTGTCTTTCGAATTGCCTGAAGCGATTGATGTGTCAAATTTCTTCTTGTCACTCGGCTGGATAAAAATTGTGCCGACTCTGGCGGGTGTGGAAACTACGGTGTCGTATCCATATGGAACGTCGCACAGGGCGTTGTCAGCAGAAGAAAAAGAGAAAATCGGTGTGACACGCCAAGTGATTCGGCTGTCTGCTGGAATTGAGGGCATTGAGGATATTCTGGAGCAATTGGGTGCCGCATTCGTGTAACTGAAAAAGAAGTGCAGAAAGCCGGTATTCTTTGGTACAATGGGAGCTAGCGTCAATTGCCGGTGATAGGATGGTGTAAGTACAGTGATAATGGATTTAATGTTTGCGATTGGTAGATTTTTTGTGAATCCGGTTTTATACATAGCGCTGCTAGCTGCAGTGCTGTTGGGATATTATCGAGTAAAGAAAGAACGTAAAATTTTCAGGATTCGGATTGTCTATGGACTGACCGAATTTAAACGGCTCATTAAAGATGGTTGGGTATATGCTCTTGTCTTTTCTGTGCTGTTTGCAGGAATCGGCCTGGTTGTGCCGATGGGTTGGCTGATTGCTTTAAGTGTCATATCCATTCTGTTGATGGCAACAAGTTTTTATCAGGCAGGGTCATTCATTTATTTGGCTGCAGCAGCCGTTGGGCTCAGCTGGTTGTTTGATGCCAATGGCTGGAGCCTGAATTTTGGCTTCTTTTCATTCGAAGGAACGGAGTTTGGCTTTCAATGGTTGATTTCAGTTGCGCTTATTGCAGGAGCACTGGTATTCACAGAAGGCAAAATGATCGACAAAGCGGCGGCAGAAGCCGCTTCTCCACGGTTGCATAAATCCGGGCGCGGCCTTAAAGCGGCGGCTTATATTTCGAAACGGTTATGGCTGCTGCCTATCTTATTGGTGGTGCCGGGTACTATGATCGATTCGTATGCTCCGTACTGGCCACAGTTGCCGATCGGTGAAACCAGCTTTTCGCTGATTCTTTTCCCAATTGTCTTTGGATTCCAGGGACGTTCCCAGCGTACCTTGCCGGTTTATCTTTATCCGGTAATTGGTAAAGCCGTTTCCACTCTGGGAATCAGTATTACTGTAATCGGCTTGGTTGCATTATTATGGCAGCCGTTGGCAATTGTTGCTTTAGCTGTTGGAGTGATCGGGCGCATAGCCATCTCGATCCATTTCGGACTCAAAGAGCGCAGCGGCAATTACGCTGTCACTCCACAGTCTCAAGGTGTGATGATAGTTGATGTGTTGCCGGGTTCTCCGGCTGACAAAATGGGCTTATTGCGCGGGGAAGTCATCCGCAAAGTAAACGGCATCGCGATTGCAAACGAGTCGGAGCTCTATGAAGCAATTCAGGTCAATGCTGCCCACTGCCGTTTGGAAGTGTTGGACCATAACCTTGAAGTGCGTTTGCGCCAGCATGTTATTTTCCGTCACGATCATCATCGATTGGGATTATTAGTAGTCAATTAAGGAGATAACTAAATGGAATCAATGATAACGAAATTTTTCCTGTCACTCCTGGTACCGGGATTGCTCGTCGTTTTGTTTACGAGAGTCACGTTTAACCACATTGTTGCATTGATTTTGACTGTGGCACTTATAGCGGCCGCTGTTTATGCAGGATACACCCAAACTTGGCTGCTGTTCATCGCCAATGCGGCTTCTCTTACTGCCGGGTTTTGGTATTCTACAAGGATGTTCAATCGCAGAAAAAAAGCCGAAGCTCATGAAAATGAGTAACGGCTTTTTTTTTGCTTAACTTTATATGAATACACTGAATATTGCCAGCACTGCGATAGAGCCGAGGACAACGATCATCACATTGGCGCCTGTAAAAGCGATGCCGAATGCTGCAATGGCGCCAATTATGCCGAACCAGATGTTTTCCTGGATAAAAAAGATCGCTGGAAAAATCAGCGCGCCTAAAACGGCGTACGGAATATTCCGCAGGACATTTTGAACCGCTTCAGGCAATTCCCGGCCTTCCAGAAATGTCAGTGGAATGGCGCGGGGAATATAGGTCACCACGGCCATGCCAAGTATCATCCACCAATACCAGGAACCCATTATGCTTTCACACCTTTCCGGGAAACCCATTCAATGAAAATAGCGGAAGCCAAAGTCGAAGCCATGATAGCCCATCCTGTCGACAGCCAGCCAGTAAAATAAAAGAAGGAGTTGATCAGTCCGGCAATTAAAGCCAGGCTGACCACTTTTCGATTGCCGCGCATCGATGGCATCAATAGCCCGACAAACATGGCGTACAGCGCAATCGACATGGAAGCCTGAAGAAATTGAGGCAAGTTGGCACCGATTAAATGGCCGACAGCTGTAAAGACAATCCAGCTGCCGTATGCGATAACGATAACACCTACTGCAAAAGCGGTGCTTAGTTTATTGCCTTTTTGAGTAGCCAATACTGAAAAAGATTCATCTGTGATTCCGAAAGCGTAAAGTGCTTTTTTCCAGCGGTCATCCGGTTGCATCTTTTCATTGAGTGCGGCCGTCATAAGAAAATGGCGGATGTTGACGATAAAAGTGTTTAAAACGATAACCGCCGGTGCCACACCTGCAGTTATAAGGGATAATGAAATGTATTGTGCTGCACCTGCATAAACAAAAATGCTCATAGCTGTGGCTTCCAGCAGGGAAAGTCCAGTGGTTTTAGCCAACAAACCGAAGGTCAATGCTATTGGGAAATAGCCGATTGCTATACTGGTTCCAGCCTTTATCCCGGCAGAAAATTCGCGTCCGTCCATTTTTCTCGCTCCTTATGTATAGGTATTCCTTTTCCAAACTCAGTGAAAGAGTGTAAAGTAATTATAATAGCATATCATAAAAGCTTTTTAATTTTGGAGAGCATTATTAAAAATAATCATATCAAAGGACTGAGCTTATGTTGGATTTTTTTTCCATGGAGAAAATTGTTGAATTGACGCAGTCCTATCGGGCTTTTGGTCCGTTGATCGGTTTCCTGCTGCCGTTCATTGAAGCATTCTTGCCGTTCTTGCCACTATTTGTCTTTGTTTTTGCCAATGCAACGGCCTATGGGCTGTGGCTTGGCTTCTTACTATCCTGGAGTGGTTCAGTCCTAGGTGCGTATGCGGTGTTTCTAGTAATCCGCAAGTACGGCCGGGCACGTTTCATGAACTTCATGACAAGGCATGAAAAAGTGCAAAAACTGATTCACTGGGTGGAACGAAATGGATTTGGTCCGTTGTTCTTGTTGTTATGCCTGCCTTTTACACCGTCAGCCCTGGTCAACCTGGTTGCAGGCTTGTCGAATATCCGCAGACACTATTACCTGTTAACGGTCATGGCTGGGAAATTCGTCATGGTGTTCACAATTTCCTTTGTGGGCTATGATCTGCGTGCTCTTTTTACCCAGCCGGTACGGACAGCGATTGTCGTCCTGGTGATCATCTTGCTGTATGTAATCGGTAAAATTCTTGAGAAGCGACTAAATAAAAAAGTGGAAGCAGATTTCCGTTTGGCAAAAGAAGAACGTGAAAAGCAGAGATAATAAAAGATTATTGGATGGCGTTCAACTATTGATAATTGTATAATTAGAACAAACGTTCTTATTCGAGGGAGTGGTCATGTGTCTTTACGCATTGTATATGGCAGAGCGGGGGCGGGGAAAACTCGCTTTGTCCAGGAAAAAATAGTGGATGAGCTAAAACGGCAGGCGGACGGAGAGCCGATTTTTCTCATCGTACCTGACCAGATGTCGTTTTCCACAGAGTATCGACTTGCTGCCGCCTATGGCATGAATGGCATGATCCGGGCACAGGCTGTCACCTTTAAGCGGCTTGCGTGGCGTGTTCTGCAGGAAGTCGGGGGCATCAGCAGGAAAGAAGTCGACACCTTCGGTTACCGGATGCTGATCCGCAGCCTGCTGGAAGAGCATCGTGAAGATTTTCAATTGTTTCGCAGAGCAGCCGGAAAGCGTGGCTTTACAGACCAAATTGAACAATTGGTAAAGGAATTCGCCCGTTATTGTGTGGACTGCGGGGAATTGAGTTTGATCCGCTCTTCCTTAACGGAAGCGGGGGCGCCCAAAACGCTGCTCGACAAAGCGGAAGATCTGGAATTGATCCTGACGCAGATTGAAAACCGTCTTGGCAAAGTGTTTGTTGACTCAGAAGGCCATTTAGCCCTTCTGAGTGAGAAAGTTCCTTACTCTGATTTAGTCAAATCGGCGACTATCTATATCGATGGATTTGTGACATTCACTGCCAGGGAGTATGAAATTCTCTTTGAATTGATGAAGCATGCCAAATCGGTGACCATTGCGCTTCCGATGGATGAGCGGACAGATCCGAACGACGAGCAGGCCCTGTTCTATCAATCTGCCAATACGGCCCGCCGATTGAGCGAACAGGCAGCCAAAGAGGGCATCGAGATTGAAAGTCCGGTGTACCTCGATTTGCCGCGCCGATTTGTGCATCCGGAACTGGAACATATTGAACGTCATTTCGATGATTATCCGATCAGGAAAATTCAAGGCCAGGGCCATGTGTCCCTCGTCGAGTCATCGAACAGAAGAGCAGAAATGCATGCTGTGGCTCGGAATATAAGAGACCAAGCGAGAAATGGCCTTCGCTATAATGAAATCGCGATCCTTTACCGGCAGCCTGAAATTTATGACGAGCTGATCAACACCATATTTCCGCAATATGAAATTCCGTATTTCATCAGCCAGAAAAAATCGATGCTCCATCATCCGTTGATTGAATTCAGCCGTTCGGTCCTTGAAGCCGTTGTCTCCAATTATTCCTACGAATCTGTTTTTCGGGCAGTCAAGACAGATCTGTTTTTTCCGTTAGGGCCTGTCTCCAAATGGCGGGAGCGAAGCGATGTGCTGGAAAACTTCGTCATAGCCAATGGCATATACGGCGAGCGCTGGTTTGAGGAAAAGCGCTGGTTCTATAAGAAATACCGCGGCTTGGAATTTCATACCTCTATACAAACGGACGAAGAATTGGCTGCACAAATGGAACTTCATGCGGTCCGTGATTTGATCAGAGAGCCGTTAGCCCAATTAAAAGAACAGCTGAAACTCGGCAAAACCGGAAGAGATATCGCGGAAGCCTTGTTCCTATTCATCGAGAAAATGGATGTTTACGCAAAAATCCAGGCTTTGAGGGAACGTGAAGAAAACGAGCATCGCCTATTGGCAGCTACTGAACATGAACAGGCCTGGAACCAATGGGTCGGTGTACTGGATCAATTTGTGCTGATGTTTGGGGACAAAGAAATCAATTTGGCCACAGCTGTCAAAATTTTGGACGAAGGGTTTGAAACGCTGGAGTTTTCACGGATTCCGCCTTCGTTGGACCAAGTGACGGTGTCTAAAATCGATTTGGCGCGTTTAATGGACATCAAGTCAGTATTCGTCATCGGTGCCAATGATGGCATATTGCCAAAACGAATCGAGCAAGAAGGGATTCTAACCGATACGGACCGTGACTGGTTTGCACAAATTGGCTTTGAATTGGCCCCGACGTCGAAAATGCGTTTAATGGATGAAACCTACATGGTCTACAAGGCCTTTACCTCCGCCTCGGAGTTGCTGACTGTGTCGTTTCCGATTGCAGATGAGGAAGGAAAAGCGCTGCTGCCTTCCCTTTATATCCAAAAATTGAAGGATATGCTGTCAATCGATTTAATTCCTGCAGTCATCGACCCTGAAGAGCTGCTGGATAGATCGCCAATGGCTTATATTTCGCATCCCCGGGCGACCCTGGCTTATTTGACTTCGCAGATCCGCGGCGGGGACTTGACGGCCGAGTGGCGTGCCGTTTTGAACTATTACCGGGAAGATCCGTTTTGGTCTTCTGTCATTGAGCGGATTTTAGCGCCGATTAAGCCAAATACAGCGGATCCACTGCGTCAAGACATTACCGAGCCCTTGTATGGCTCTCCAATTTCATCCAGCGTTTCACGGGTTGAAACCTATTATAGCTGCCCATTTGCGCATTACGTCACCTATGGCCTGCGCCTTGAAGAACGCAGCCAGTATAAATTAGCGGCTCCTGCAATGGGAGACCTGTTCCATGCGGCGATCAAATGGATTTCAGACGAAGTTTTGAGGCTTGGGGTGTCCTGGTCATCGCTGACCCGTACGCAATGCCAGAATCTGGCCAAAGAAGCAATCGAGCAGTTATCGCCTTATTTCGTCAATCATATTCTGATCAGTTCTCACCGCTATCGCTATATCCAGCACAAATTGGAGGGCATCATCCGCCAGACCGCGTTTATGCTCAGCAAGCATGCCAAAGTTTCGGGATTTGTACCAGTGGCTTTGGAAGTCGGTTTTGGACCGCAAGAAACGATTCCTCCGCTCGACATTCCGTTGGACAAGGGGCGCAAAATGAATGTCCGCGGCCGTATTGACCGAATCGATTCGACTGAAATCCACGGCAAACCGTATTTGCGCGTTGTCGACTACAAATCATCCAAACAAGGGCTCGACCTCAGCAATGTCTATCACGGCTTGTCTCTGCAGACGTTCACGTATCTGGATGTGGCATTGACCCACTCGGACCGTTGGCTTGGGGAGAGTGCGGAACCGGCTGGTGTGCTGTATTTCCATATGCACAATCCGATGCTGAAGCTGACCAAATTGATGACAACCGAAGAACTGGAAGAAGAAATGGCTAAGTCATTTAAAATGAACGGCTTGGTCGTCGAAGATCCTGAGGTGATCCAGGCCATGGATGATGGGATTGATGGCTATTCCAACGTCATACCGGTAAGGCTCAATAAAAGTGGTTCAGTGTCCGCTTCCCAGTCAAAAACAGTAGTCAAAGAGGATATGCAGGCCATCCGCCGATTTGTCCGCGGCAAGCACCAGCATGCCGGCAATGGCATTTTGGAAGGCAATACCAGCATCACCCCTTATAAAGTGAAGGAAGATACGCCTTGCCAATTTTGTTCCTATCGTTCTGTATGCCAATTCGACCCGGCAGATCCGGAACAAAGCTATCGCAAACTCCCGGCTTTATCACCGGATAAGGCCGTGGAGTTGATCAGAAAGGAGACCGCTGACGATGATACCGAAAAAACCGATTGATGCCACATGGACCGATGAACAATGGCTGGCGATTTGGGCAAAAGGCCAGGATATGCTTGTGTCAGCGGCAGCCGGTTCAGGAAAAACAGCTGTCTTGATCAATCGTATGATTGAAAAGGTGCTGGCTGAAGAAGACCCCATTTCAGTGGATGAACTTCTGGTCGTTACCTTCACCAATGCATCAGCTGCTGAGATGCGGCATCGCATGTCGAATGCATTGGAAAAAGCGGTAGCAGAAAATCCTGAATCGAACCATCTGAGAAAACAATTGCGTTTGATCAATAAAGCCCAAATCTCGACACTGCATTCTTTTTGTCTGCAGGTGGTAAAACAATACGCTTATTTGCTTGAGATTGATCCGGGATTCCGGATTGCAGGAGAGACAGAAGCAGCTTTGCTGCGGGACGACGTCCTCGAAGCGGTTCTTGAAACAGCTTACGAGGGAGAAGGAGCGGGCGCGGTATACCGGCTGGCGGACAGTTTTACTTCCGACCGAAGCGACCAGGCGATGGAAGTGCTGCTTAGCAAGCTTTACGATTATTCGCGTGTTCACCCTGACCCGGAGAGATGGCTGCAGCAGGTACCGGCCTTATACGATGTGCCGGCATCTGCCGCCATCGACGAGCTGCCGTTTATCGGTGACTTGAAACTGACGATACGCCATGCTTTGGAGGAAGCCTTGCAGCTCACGCAGGAAGGCCTTCAATTGGCGCTGCAGCCGGATGGTCCAGCCTTGCTGGAAGATACCTTCAAGACAGATGCAGAAGTGATCAAGACCGCCATCCTGTCACTCGAAGCTTCCTGGGACAAGCTTTATGCTTTTTCGAAGTCATTCAAATGGGAAAAGGCGGCCAGTATCCGTAAAGACTCGTGCGCCCCTGGTCTTGCAGAAGAAGCGAAGGCTATGCGAAATGAAGTGAAGAAAATCGTCAGTGGCCTCTTTGATGCCTATTTCACCCGCTCTCCTAAGCGGCTTCTTGATGAGATGCGCGAAATGGCACCCATGATGAAGACCTTAGTGGAGCTGACACAGGATTTTGCCGATCAATACAAAGCGCTGAAGATCGACCGGGCATTGGTTGATTTCTCTGATTTGGAGCATTATGCGCTGGAGATCTTATCGGATGGAGGAGAACCTTCCGCCATTTCCAAAGAATACCAGGATCGTTTTAAGGAAGTGCTGGTGGATGAATACCAGGATACCAATCTGCTTCAGGAAACCATTTTGAAGCTAGTGAAGTCCGGAGACGAACACGACGGCAATCTGTTTATGGTGGGCGACGTCAAGCAATCGATTTACCGATTCCGACTTGCTGAACCGATGCTTTTTTTAGGAAAGTATTCCCGCTTTCGCCATGATGCAGAAGGTGCGGGGCTGCGCATTGATTTGAATGCGAATTTCAGGAGCCGCAAAGAAATACTGGATGGCACCAACTATATCTTCTCGCAGATCATGGGCGAACGGGTTGGGGAAATCGATTATGATGAAGCTGCGGCGTTAAAAGCCAAGGCCCCTTATCCGGAGCAGCAGATTCCGATTGAGTTGGCTTTGATCCATGAGCCGGAAACTGAAGAGGAAGTGTTGGATGAGGACCTGGTGAAATCCCAATGGGAAGCGCGCTTTATTGCAAAGAAAATCAAAGAAATGATGGACCAGGAAATGCTTGTCAACGATCCCTGGACACAGCAGCAGCGCAAACTGGAATACCGGGATGTCGTCGTCTTGATGCGTTCCATGACATGGTCGGGGGATTTTGTGGACGAATTCAAAATGGCTGGCATTCCATTATATGCCGAGTTGACCGGTGGCTATTTTGATGCACTTGAAGTGATGATCATGCTCAATACGCTGCGCGTCATCGATAATCCGTACCAGGACATTCCACTGGCTTCCGTTTTGCGTGCACCCTTTATCGGATTAAAGGAAAATGAACTGGCTGAAATCCGTTTAGCGGCACCCCAAGCCTCGTTTTACGAAGCAGTGAAAACCTTTATGCGCGCCGGGTCAGGAATTGATCCTGCCGCGGCTGAAAAGCTGCAGCGCTTTATTCTCCAGCTGGAGGGATGGCGCAATCAGGCTCGACGGGGATCGCTGGCGGAGCTGATTTGGCAGGTCTATCTGGACACGAATTATTATGAGATGGCAGGCGCCATGACAAATGGCAAGCAGCGGCAGGCCAATTTGCGTGCGTTGCACGACCGGGCGCTGGAATACGAAAAAACTTCTTTCCGTGGCTTGTTCCGCTTCTTGCGTTTCATCGACCGGATGCGTGAGCGGGGCGACGATCTCGGCACAGCCAAATCGCTCAGCGAAAAAGAAAATGTCGTTCGGCTCATGACTGTCCACAAGTCAAAGGGCCTTGAGTTTCCAGTGGTTTTCTTTGCCGGTACCGGCCGCTCCTTTAATGAAATGGATTTCCGAAAATCTTATCTGTTCGATCAGGATTATGGATTGGCCGTCAAGGCGGTCAATCCTGACACGAGAATTGAATACACGTCCCTGCCTTTCTTGGCGGTCAAGGAAATGAAGCAGCTGCAGATGAAAGCGGAAGAGATGCGGGTGTTGTACGTAGCCATGACGCGGGCAAAAGAGCGGCTGTATTTAACAGCTTCTGTAAAAGACGTCGATAAGCTCTTTGAAAAATGGAAAGTCGGTACAAATGATGTCCGGCTTCCGGATTTCATGCGGTCGCGGGCTAAAGGCTATTTGGATTGGATTGGCCCGGCCGTTGCAAGACATCCGGACGCCGCAGGACAGTTAAATGTCAATGGCAATATTCTCGATCACTCTTCCCGATTCCATATTGAAATCATTGAATCCCAGTCGTTGCTTCCAGGAGTGGTGAATTTGGATGAGTTGCTGAAAGGCGACGACTCGAATGAAGATTATCAGCAGCTTGTCAATGACCGTTTCAATTATCAATACCCGCATCAAGAAGCAGTTGAGAAGCGCTCCAAACAATCGGTGTCAGAAATGAAACGGCTGCAGATGCTGCAGCGCCTGGATGAACCTGAATCCTTCATTCAAACGGCAAAGCCTGAAAGAAAAATGCTGCTGCACCGTCCGGATTTCATGATGGACAAACGGTTATCCGCAGCTGATGTCGGGACGGCTGTCCATGCGGTCATGCAGCACATTCCACTCGATCGAACGATGGATTCCGTTGAAATAAAAAAATTCATCGACACATTGGTGGGAATGGAAATCCTGTCGCCTGACGAAGGAAAAGCTGTGGAGATTGAAGAAGTCGAACGCTTTTATGCCAGCGAAACCGCGGCGCGTCTTCGTGCAGCGAAGAACATCAAGCGGGAAGTTCCGTTTACATACGCCAAAGCGGATGCAGACGGAGACCATCAAATCATCCAGGGAATCGTCGATTGCCTGTTTGAGGAAGCGGATGGCTGGGTGCTGCTCGATTATAAGACCGACCGGGTATCGCATATCAACAATGTCCAGACGGAAATGGCCAAGCGCTATGGGGTTCAGCTGGCTGTCTATCAGGAAGCCGTTGAAGCGATTCTTCGCATTCCGCTCAAAGAACGGCTGCTGTATTTGTTTGCAGCAAGCCAAGAAGTGAAAATCTAGGAGGATTATTTTGAACTTACAGCCGGTTTCTACAAATGAACGAGTAAAAGCGATCGATTTAATGAGAGGGTTCTCGCTTTTTGGCATATTGATCATCAATATGCTGGCTTTTCACTCTCCTCTTTCCTATATCGATCCCTATAAATGGTTTGATGGAAATGTGAATGAAGGAACGTACCTGTTTATCGATATATTCATCCAAGCCAGTTTCTATCCTTTGTTTGCCATGCTGTTCGGCTACGGACTGGCGATGCAATTTATGCGCGCAGAAGCTAAGCAGCGTCCCTTTATGCCAATAGCCGTCAGACGATTAACGGTGTTGTTGCTGTTCGGCATCATCCATGCCTTTTTGATCTGGTATGGGGATATTCTGATCACTTACGCCATCATGGGCTTTTTGCTGATTGGTATGATTCGGCTGCCGTCTAGCTGGCTGATGGGCTTTGCAGCCATCATCTATGCAGTTCCGCATGTGCTTTTATTAGCCATCATGTTTATAGCAGCTGCCGCGGATCCCAATCTTTATGTGGGGTACATGGAAATTGAAAGCTCAATCCAATCCTACCAATCAGGCAGTTTTGCGGAAATCTTCAGCCAGCGTTTAGCAGATTGGACCTACAGCAATAATTTGGCCAACTACATTATCCTGATTGCTACCATCTTGCCATTTCTGATGGTCGGAGCGGCTGCAGCCAAATGGCGGCTGATTGAGCGGACGCAGGAAAAGCGCAAACTTTGGCTGTTTTTGGCTGTTGGTCCACTGCTGATCGGTTTGCTGTTGAAATCTGCTCCGTTCCTGTTTGAGCCGAATTATGCTTTTGTTTATCTGCAGGATATATTCGGGGGGCCGCTTGTAGCAATCGGCTATGCAGCTGTAATTGCGTTGCTGGCCCAAAAAAACAGCCTCCAGAAGCTGTTGTCTCCGGTGGCTAAAGTGGGACGGATGTCGCTGACGACCTATATTAGCCAATCTGTTTTAGCTACACTGATTTTTTATTCGTACGGCTTCGGTCTTTACGGGCAAGTGGATCTGCTGACAGGCACGTTGATTGCCCTCGGAATTTTCGTAGTTCAGCTGATTTTTGCGGAACTTTGGTTTGAGAAATTTTCACGGGGACCACTTGAAATTGTTTGGAGAAAATGGACATACGGAAATAATTTCGAAAAAACTAACAATTCAAAACCCTGAGTGTGTATAATGAATTCAATCAAAGAAAAGGAGTGTTTGACGAATGAAGCTGTTATCATTTCGCTACGAAGGAAAAGAAGGATTCGGACCAAAGGTTAAAAAGGAAGAAGCTGTTTGGGATCTGGTTGCTATTCAACAGCAATTAGAAGTTCTGCCTGCATTTCCTGCACAATTGATCGAAGGAATTCCGCAAGGACTGGAGTTTATCGAACAGATTCGTAAACTGACGGAAGCCGCTGTCCAGTCTGACCGCTCTGAAGAATTCAAACACTCTTTTTCAGAAATTGAATGGTTAGCTCCGATTTCAAGAACACCTAAAAATATTATCTGCATCGGAAAGAATTATGCGGATCATGCAAAAGAGATGGGCGGAGAAGCTCCTGTAGATTTGGTGGTTTTCACCAAGTCACCGACCTGTATTTCAGCGGACGGCGAAACTGTTTCTGTTCACAATGATGTGACCGATTCTTATGATTACGAAGGGGAACTTGCTGTCATCATTGGAAAAGCTGGCCACAAGATACCGAAGCAGATGGCTTATGACTATGTTTTTGGCTACACGATCGCAAATGACTTGACTGCACGGGACCTGCAGGAAAAGCACCAGCAGTACTTTCTTGGGAAAAGCCTGCCGGGCTCATGCCCATTGGGGCCTTATATCGTGACAAAAGATGAAATCCCACAATCACAGAATTTGTCGATTGTGACAAAAGTCAATGATGAAGTGCGCCAAAACGGCAACACGGAAAATATGATCCGCCGTGTGGATGACCTTGTAGCAGAAGTATCAAAATATGTTGAACTTGAACCAGGAGATGTTCTGCTAACCGGCACACCCGCTGGAGTTGGAAAAGGCTTCCATCCACCTAAATTCCTGAAAGCAGGGGACACCATCAAAGTGTCAGTTGAATCCATCGGTACACTCGTCACACATTTGTCATAAGATCTGCCCTCTTTCTTACGTCCGATTTATGATAAACTGGAAAGGACTTTATTAGAAGAGGTGAGCTTTTGGATATTTTTACACAGACTACACATTTACACATCACAACATGGGTTATTGCAGTCGTTTTGTTCCTGATTGCGGCATTTATGCAGCGCGACAGCAAAGGGCGTAAAATCCTGCATATGGTATTGCGGTTGTTCTACATTTTGATCATTATCACAGGACTTACGTTGTTCATCGAATGGTCTGCTTCAGATTCGATGCTGTACGGCATCAAATTCCTATTAGGTGTTTTGACAATCGGAATGATGGAGATGGTTTTGGTCCGTTCGAAAAAACAAAAACCGGTTACTATGTTCTGGGTGTTGTTTGCGGTATTCTTATTCGCAACAACATTCATCGGATTTATGTTGCCGATCGGTATGGATTTCTTTTAAGGAAAGCAGGCAGGTGCACTCAGCACCTGCCTTTTTCGTATTTTGAGAAGGTATAGTTTATAGCGCTTCATTTGATGTCCAGAACCCAAAGCCCAACTCTTCAGGTCATAAGCCACTCGAGTGTCCAATTTCAGTACCTAGCTCTTCGGGATTTTCACAGTTTAGACGAAACTCCGGCAAGTCGGTGCTGAAAACTTAACTTAACATGGCGGCGGTAGCTGTAGTTTGATAAAATTAACCGAGTGGAACGCAATAAAAACCTCATTGAAGGAGGATTTCAGATTGAAGGCAAAATGGATTTCAAGCATCATAATAAGTATGTTGCTGCTGGCACTTGTCAATCCAGCATTTGCTGCAGACGAGCGTGAACTTAAAGATGAGCTCATCTATGATGTGCTGGTTGACCGTTATTTCAACAAAAAGATCAACAATGATTATGAAGTGAATGCTTTGGACCCTGCAAGTTTCAGCGGGGGTGATTTTGATGGCATGGCCAGTGAACTATTATTTGTGAAAGAAATGGGCTTTACTGCTCTTTCAATAGGACCTGTATTTTCGACAGCTACATATGATGGAAAAAGAGTCTTGGACTATACCAAATTTGAACGCCATTTTGGGACAGAAGAAGAATTTGAGACATTGGTAGCTGGAATCCATGATCAGGACATGAAAGTAATTGTGGATATTCCCACGCAGCAAGTAAGTGAAGATCATGTGTGGGCAGCCGAAAACCCCGAATGGTTTACGGAAAATGAAGACGGCAGCCTGGCTTTGGACACAGCAAATGCTGAGGTTCAGGAAGCGCTGATTTCTACGTTTGCCGAATTTAGTGGGACTTACAACATTGATGGTTTCCGGCTGCAGAATGCAGATCAACTGGATCCTTCCTTTATCCTGGAATTTTCTGAAGCTATTAAAGACGTTCGGGATAGCTATATCCTAAGTGATCGGGAAATGGATGAGACACCTGGATTTGATGCCGTGGTACTGCCTGGCGTAGAAGAAACCTTGCGTGCTGCATACAAGAATTTCGACCAGGATTTGACGGATATTTCTTCTGTAATGGAAGAAAGTAAAGACAAACTGATTCAAGTGGATTCTTTGATAGGGTCCCGGTTTACAGCGGATGTTGTTGAGGAGAATGGATTTCCGCCGACACGTTGGACGCTGTTGCTGACCCAATTATTGACAATGCCAGGCATTCCGGTTGTCCAGTATGGTTCAGAATCAGCAATGAACGGAACCGAGCTGCCTGAATCTCATCAAATTTTGGATTTGGCTGTAGATAAAGAACTGGTAAACCACATCACAGACTTGACGTCGTTGCGCAATTCGTCTGAAGCGTTGCGGACAGGTGAATTGGAAATACTGCATGACGAAGATGGCTGGTTGCTCTACAAACGTTCCAATGACGAAGAAACATGGATTATCGCCATCAATAATTCTTCTTCGACAAAGAACATCAACCTGTCTGCTGACGCCATTGGTGACGGACAGGAATTGCGCGGGTTGTTCGAGAGCGATATTGTCCGCCAGGAAGACAACGGGGACTACCGTGTGACGCAGGACCGTGAAATTGCAGAAGTTTTCCATGTGATCGAAGAGACGAAACTTAACTCCGCCTATATTGCGACACTTGCCATCATGTATGTCGTGTTCATGCTGTTCCTGTGGGTTGTTTGGCGCAAAGGCAAGCAACGCAAAGCAGACGCAGCGAAACAAAAAGCAAGTGGAAAAACGGTACAATAGGTTCTCATAATAAAACAGGCAAAGAAAAAGCGAATTGCTTTTTCTTTGCCTGTTTTGATGTTGTGGTCAATTATCGATGGTCTTATAGCCAATCATATTGATTGGATCTTTTGGTGAAGAATAGGGAGGGGCATAGCAGAGCTCCAGTGCCTGCAAATCATCGACTGTCAACCCGCCATAGATGGCTGTAACAATGACATCGATTCGCTTATCGACGCCTTTGCCGCCGATGCATTGCGCTCCTAGAATTTTTCGGGTCTGTGGATCATAATGGACCTTTAAAGTGAGTTTTGAATGTTCAGGGTAATAACCCGCATTCGAGTTGCCGGTGTGGATGACCGTAGCTGATTGCAGATTTTTGTCTTTAATGGCCTGTTCATTCAACCCGGTCATGGCAGCGGTCAACGAGAAAATCTTCAGTACAGAAGTACCGAGCAATCCTTTTTTCGCTATTTTGTCCCCGGTTAAATGGCGTGCTGCGATAAATGCCTGACGATGGGCTGGAGAGGCAAGCGGGACTCTCTTTGGATCCCCTGTCACCATATCAAAATTCTCTGAAGCATCCCCAATTGCATAAATCGACGGGTCATTGGTCAGCATATATTCGTTGGTTTGAATGCCTCCGGTTTCCCCAATCTTCAGGCCGGATTTAACGGCAAGACCGGTATTGGGCCTCAACCCGATACTCATGATAATGAAATCGGCCTCCAATTCAATGCCATTCGTCAGCTTGATGGTTTTGCCTTGGGTTTTTTCAATCGCAGTTCCAGTAAGCAATTTAACGCCCTGGACGGCCAGTTCTTTTTCGATGATCAGTGAAATATCGAGATCTAAAATAGACATGATGGCCGCAGATTTATGTACCAAGGTAACGTCCAAGCCGATATTTTTCAGGTTTTCGGCCATTTCAAGACCGATGAATCCGCCTCCTGATACCACGCAGTTTTTAGGATGCTGAGTTTTGATGAATTGGTCAATCCGCTGCATATCTTCATAATTGCGCAAAGTGAAAACCTTTGAAGTATCCAATCCTTCAACTTCAGGAACGATGGCAGAACCGCCTGGAGCCAAGATCAACGCATCGTAAGGCTCTTTGAATTGTTCCCCATTTCCCATATTTTGGACCAGGACTGTTTTAGCTTCTCTGTCGATTTCCAGCACTTCATGGCGCAATTTAACATCAATATCACGCTTTTTCTTGAAACTCTCAGGATCTGTCATGATGATTGAACGTTCGTCTTCAATCACATCGCCAATGACGTACGGTGTTCCGCATGCCGCATAGGACATCGTTGAATCGCGATCGAATACAGTGATGCGTGCATCCGGATCATAGAACCGGACTTGGCCAGCGGCTGTTGCGCCGCCGCCTACTGCACCTATGATAACTATTTTTTTCAAAGTCCCATCAGCTCCTAGTTAATCTTATTGAAGAAGAATAAAGCCAAAGTTCCAGGCCCCGTATGTGCTGCAATGACAGAACCGATCATATGGATCTCAATTTTTTGAGGATGGAAGTTCTCCTCGATTTCCTGTTTCAGGACGTTAGCAAACTCTTCGTCATCGCCATGGCTGATGGCAATTGTCTGCTGATCTAATTGCGTACCGCGTTCTTTCATCAATTCAATCATGCGCTTGATGACTTTCTTGCGTCCACGCAGTTTTTCAATCGGCACCAACTTGCCGTCTTCTACGTGAAGCAATGGTTTGATGTTCAATAATCCGCCTACAAAGGCGCTGCCTTTGGAGATGCGTCCGCCTTTTGCCATATAATCCAGGTCCTCAACGGTAAAGAGGCTCTCCAGATGATCGGCCATAAACCGGATCTTTTCAATGATTTTTTCCAGCGGTTGTCCCGCGTTGCGCATTGCGGCAGCTTTTTTCACCAACAGTCCATAGCCGAGGGAGGCAGCTTTCGAGTCCAGTATCGTCAGTTTCATGTCTGGGTATTCTTCACGTACCTGATCCGCCACCATTACCGCTGTGCTGTAAGTGCCGGAAAGTTCAGAAGAAAAGGCGATGTAATAGCCTTCATCGTCGTCTTTTGCCAGCTGCTCAAAAGCACTCAGCATTTCCTCGGGTGAAACCTGGGATGTTTTTGGGTGGTTGCCTGCACGGATCGTATCGAATACTTTAATAGACTGAATACCTCTTATGTCTTCAAAATCCTGGTCTCCAATGTGGACGCGGAGCGGGAACAGAACGACTTCCTCGTTTTCAAAAAAATCCTTTGGCAGATCCGATGCGCTGTCAGCGAATAATCTCATAAGTAATCCCCCTTTTATTATTTACAGTTTCAATCGGTCAATCAGCATTTCAGCGATGCCGTCGTCGTTATTGGTTAAGGTGATTTCATTGGCAATATTTTTTAAAGGACTTATGGCATTGCCCATGGCCACACCGATTCCTGCAAAATCAATCATTTCAAGGTCGTTGTCTTCGTCTCCGAAAGCGATGATATTCTCCCTCGGAATGCCAAGAGACTTGGAAACTCGGTCCAATCCGACAGCCTTGCTCATGCCGCTTTTAACAATTTCAATAACATGCCAGGGAGCTCCCCAGCGGCGGTGGTCGATCACTTCGGCATGGACGGAAGACAGATGATCGTGGATTTCCTGTACCCGCTCATAAGGAGCGTGGATCAAAATGGACGTCGGATCAGTCTTCAAATAATTACGCAAATCCCCTGTTGTGATGGTAGGATCTCCGAAGCGGAAAATATCCATCAGTTTTTCATCATGGTGATGAACGTAAACATCGTCCAGGACTTCGGCGACAATATTGTGGAAATCATAGTCATGCATTGATTCCACCACTTCGTGCACAACGTCCAATCCGATCGGTGTGTGATGCGTGCCCCAATGCCGATTGGCAGGGTGATGGACAAACGCACCGTTAAAGTTAACGATCGGCGTTGTTAATCCTAATTCCTTGTAATAGGTTTCGCTTGAACGATAAGGCCGGCCGGTTGCAATCATCACCTCATGCCCTGCTTCTAGTGCTTTATTTAAGGTTAGTTTTGTTTTTGGTGAAATGACTTTCTGGTCGGTTAATAGGGTTCCATCCAAATCAAGAACGATTAAATGCTGTTTCATAAAATAGCCGTCTCCTTTCTATATATTACTAGTGTAGCGATAAAACAAGGGATTCGTCAAAAAATCTTGAGGAAATCAAAAGACTTTAATTGGAAGAAGATTGGTGTTTGCTGGATATCTGGAAGATTGGTACGATTAATGGCGAAGGAAGTGATTTCAATTGAGAGTGCAACGACAAATTTGGGGGCATATTCCCTTGCTTCATATAACTCCGGATCAAGATGCGGAAGCGGCATTGCCGACAGTTGTTTTTCTTCATGGTCATATGAGCGCCAAAGAGCATAATTTGCATTACGCTTATCAATTGGCTGAAAAAGGGTTGCGGGTGATTTTGCCGGATGCGCTTCTTCACGGGGAACGAAATGAAGGATTGGATGAAGTTCAAATAAGTCTGCGGTTTTGGGAAATCGTGCTGACATCAATTGAAGAGCTGGCATTTCTGCACAAAGAATTGCATAGGCGGGGATTGGTCGCCGGGGAACCGGGAGTAGGCGGAACTTCCATGGGTGGAATCACCACCTTGGGCGCGATGGCGGTTTATCCGTGGATCAAAGCCGCGGCCGTCATGATGGGCGCCGGAAACTACGTGGAACTGGCACAGGCACAGATGGCGCAATATGAATCGAGAGGCTTCCAGCTGCCAATCAGTGCGGCAGAACGGGAGCGGATGCTTGCGACTTTAGCTATTTTTGACAGCGAACGGAACCAGCCGAAATTCAATGGACGCCCGATCTATTTCTGGCATGGCGAACAAGATGTGACCGTGCCGTTTGAACCGACTTACCGCTTGTTCAAAAACCTCGAAAATCAATATGAAGCAGCACCTGAAAAAATTGTATTTACCCGTGAAAGGGAAGCGGGACATGCAGTAAGCCGAAAAGGAATGCTTGAAGCGACACAATGGCTCGCGAAACACCTGACTGATTAAGCGTGTAGATTTCAATTCTACTCAAAGTTTGATAAGATGGTACTACTATAAAGGGAGGGATTTTGAATGGATCAAGATATGAAAGACAGCATGATGGGTGCGTTGGAAACAGTAATCGATCCCGAATTGGGCGTTGACATTGTCAATCTCGGGCTTGTATATGATGTAATGGTGACAGAAGACGGCTTTGCGGTAGTAACCATGACGTTAACGTCGATGGGATGCCCAATGGGACCTCAAATTGTAGAAATGGTCAAAGCTGCTTTGTATGAGCTGCCTGAAGTGGAAGAAGTCGATGTTAAAATCGTCTGGACGCCAGTATGGGGCAAAGACCATATGTCACGTTATGCAAAAATGGCGCTTGGCGTCCGATAATCAATACGCGAAAATCCTTTCTGGAATATATTCCGGAAAGGATTTTTTGTGTTGAAAAAATTATTTTGTGGCATGCTCTTCTGCAGCAATGCAGCGACATCTGAAAGACACTGCCGGCGCTTGAAGCGATTTCTTTAACTAATATATAGATTCTCAAACACAAAAAATTCAGGGCCTTTATAATTGCTTATTTCTGAGAATTTGACTATAATCTAATTAGTCAAAGATAGTCAAACTAATTGAGAGGTGTGGTTGGTATGGTTCAATCCCCAAATAACACAGAGCAAAAATCCCCATTGGAGCAGTTTGGCCGCAATATGGTAGAACAGGCACAATCAGGAAAAATGGATCCGGTCATCGGCAGAGACCAGGAAATCCGCAATGTCATACGTATCCTGTCACGGAAAACAAAGAACAATCCAGTATTGATCGGAGAACCTGGAGTTGGTAAGACGGCGATTGTCGAAGGGCTGGCACAGCGGATCGTCCGCAATGATGTTCCGGAAGGCCTGAAAAACCGGACCATCTATGAACTCGACATGAGCGCATTGATTGCCGGAGCCAAGTACCGCGGTGAATTTGAAGAGCGCTTGAAAGGCGTTTTGAAGCAAGTTAAAGACAGTGAAGGCCAAATCATCTTGTTTATTGATGAAATTCATACCATTGTCGGAGCCGGAAAAACGGAAGGGGCAATGGATGCAGGAAATATGCTGAAGCCGATGCTTGCACGGGGGGAACTGTATTGCATCGGAGCGACCACATTGGATGAGTATCGGATGCATATTGAAAAAGATCCAGCCTTGGAACGCCGTTTCCAGCAGGTTATGGTACGAGAGCCTTCGGTGGAGGATACAGTGTCCATTTTACGCGGTTTGAAAGAACGCTTTGAACTGCACCATGCTGTCCGTATACATGACCGGGCGATTGTAGCTGCTGCTGCGATGTCGGACCGCTATATCACAGAGCGCTTTTTGCCGGACAAAGCAATCGACTTGATCGATGAAGCTTGTGCAATGATCCGTACAGAAATCGACTCGATGCCGCAGGAGCTGGACGAAGTGACGCGCCGCCTCATGCAGCTGGAAATTGAAGAGCAGGCACTGATGAAAGAAAAAGATGTAGCGAGTAAAACAAGGCTGGAAACCCTGCGGAAAGAAATCGATGAGCTGCGAGACTCTTCTGCTGGCATGAAAAACCAGTGGACTGAAGAAAAAGAGTCATTGAAAAAAATTCAGGAAAAGCGTGAGAAGTTGGATCAGTTTCGCCGTCAGCTGGAGGATGCGGAGAACCGTTATGACTTGAATGCGGCCGCTGTTCTGCAGCATGGCAAAATTCCAGAACTGGAAAAAGAATTACTGGGGCTGGAAGCAGAACTGGAAAAAGAAGGTGCTGAACGCTTATTGCGTGAAGAAGTCACCGAAGAAGAGATTGCCGGAATTGTGGCAAGATGGACTGGAATTCCGGTGACGAAATTGGTGGAAGGCGAGCGGGAGAAGCTATTGCGTTTAGGGGAGACCTTGAAAGAGCGCGTAATCGGTCAGGACAAAGCGGTCGAATTGGTGACTGAAGCGGTGTGGAGAGCACGCGCCGGCATCAAAGACGAGCGGAAGCCGATTGGTTCGTTCATTTTCCTTGGACCGACGGGTGTCGGTAAAACCGAATTGGCCAAAGCATTGGCGGCGAACCTGTTTGACTCGGAAGATCACTTTATCCGTATCGACATGTCCGAATATATGGAGAAACACAGTGTTTCCCGTTTGGTCGGAGCGCCCCCAGGATATATCGGATACGAGGAAGGTGGGCAACTGACAGAAGCGGTTCGCCGAAACCCTTACTCGGTCGTGCTGCTTGATGAAATCGAAAAAGCACATCCTGATGTTGCCAATATCCTGCTGCAGATTCTGGATGATGGCCGCATCACTGATAGCCAGGGCCGATTGATCAACTTCTCAAACACTGTAGTAATCATGACTTCCAATATCGGATCTGCGTACATCAGCGATACCAGCAGTGAGCATGATATCGAGGATATCGTCATGACTGAACTGCGCAAGCACTTCAAACCTGAGCTCTTGAACCGCATCGACGATATCGTCATTTTCCATGCGCTCAATAATACCCATTTCTATGGCATCACCAAGAAGATGATTGCAGAACTTGCTGCTCGCATCAGTCAGCAGCAAATCAAGATGACTGTGGATGATTCAGTCATCGATTATATTGTAGAAGCTGGAACCGATCCGGTATTTGGAGCACGTCCGTTAAAACGGTTTATCCAGCGCAATATTGAAACTAATATTGCCCGCGAATTGATCAAAGGCGGAATTGTCGCGAATACGGAATTGGAATTGACCATGGATGACAATAAACAAATCGTCATCAACAAAAAAGAAGCGTAATCCGGATTTCCGGGTTACACTTCTTTTTTTTTAATGCTTTTCAGGAGCTGGTCCGTCTGGGATAACGGCTGACATCAAAAAGATCAGAACTGAAACCCCGACTGAGATGTAAACGCCGATCATGAAATCGAAAGGTACGTTCTGTACTGCACTTACCACGTAATTGACCAATGAAATCAATAAGAATGACCATAAAAAAGTTCCAATATATTGCATCTAGTTTCACCTCTACATAGAATATCTAGATTAATCATAGCATAAGCCTTAACAGACAGAAAGAAAGATTGTTGAGAATGAAGATTTTTTGTCGGAATTATGTCAGTTAGTTGAAATTAAGCACTTGTTGGCGTATTATTAACACCAGGTACTAATATATGATGACAATTGAAATGAGGGATAATAGATGAATGCTGGAATAATCGGTTTGGGCAGATGCTTGCCAGAAGACAGATTGACGAACTTTCAATTAGAACAGCGCATGGATACTAATGACGAGTGGATCCGTACTATGACAGGCATAGAAGAACGCCGGATTGCGAAAGCTGATCAGGATACTTCCGATATGACACGGGAAGCTGCAAAAAAAGCGATTGAAGATGCTGGCATTGATCCTGCTGAAATCGGTTTGATTTTAGTGGCGACAGTTACGCCTGATCAGCCTTTTCCATCGATGTCTTGTGTAATTCAACAGGAAATTGGGGCTGTCAACGCTGCCGCCATGGACATTTCTGCTGCATGTGCAGGGTTCATGTATGGAGTTATCACTGCAAAACAATTCATCGATTCGGATGTTTATAAATATGTCTTGGTTGTTGGTGTTGAGAAGTTATCAAAAATCACCAACTGGGAAGACCGCAACACGGCTGTCCTATTCGGTGATGGCGCCGGAGCAGCAGTAATCGGCAAAGTATCTGAAGGCCGCGGAATCCTATCTTTTGAACTTGGTGCAGACGGTTCAGGTGGGAAACACCTTTACCAGGATGAGAAAGACCATCTGCAGATGAACGGTAGAGAAGTATTCAAGTTTGCTGTCCGCCAAATGGGTGAGTCAGCAATAAACGTTATCGAAAAAGCAGGATTACAAAAAGAAGATGTCGATTTTCTCATTCCTCATCAAGCGAATATTCGCATCATGGAAGCATCTCGAGAACGCCTGGGTCTTCCGATTGAAAAAATGTCGAAAACGATTCATAAGTATGGCAATACTTCAGCAGCATCGATCCCAATTTCTCTTGTCGAAGACATCGAGGAAGGCCGTGTAAAAGATGACGATGTCATCGTTATGGTCGGATTTGGCGGCGGCCTGACATGGGGCGCGATTGCTATGAAGTGGGGCAAATAATCAGGTATGCGAAAGGAAGAAGATAGAATGGAAAATCGCCGTGTAGTCATTACAGGAATTGGTGCTGTAACACCTTTAGGAAATAATATCGAAACGACATGGGAAGCTGTGAAAAGTGGTAAATCCGGAGTCGGTCCTTTAACTAGATTGGATGCAGATCTGTATTCAGCGAAAATTGCAGCAGAAGTAGATGATTTTTCAATAGAAGATTATATTGAAAAGAAAGATGCACGAAAAATGGATCGGTTCACGCATTATGCATTGGCTGCGTCTATCATGGCCATGAAAGACGCAGATCTTGAATTGGACGACAACACAGCGTTGCGGACAGGCGTATGGATCGGTTCAGGTATCGGTGGCATGGAGACGATTGAAAATCAGATGAATGTGCTAAACACAAGAGGCGTTCGCCGCATCAGCCCATTCTTAATTCCAATGATCATTCCAGATATGGCATCAGGTCAAGTTTCGATTTACTTTGGTGCCAAAGCCATCAATTCATGTTCGGTGACTGCCTGTGCTTCAGGCACAAACTCAATTGGCGATGCCTTTAAAGTCATTCAGCGCGGAGATGCGGATGTTATGATTTCTGGTGGAGCCGAAGCGCCGATCACTCAATTGTCCGTTGCTGGATTTACAGCCAATACGGCATTGACGACAAATCCGGATGCAGCTACAGCATCCCGCCCGTTCGATAAAAACCGGGATGGCTTTGTTATCGGTGAAGGGGCAGGAATCGTTATCCTTGAAGAGTACGAGCATGCAATTGCGCGCGGTGCTAAAATCTATGCAGAAGTTGTTGGTTACGGCTCAACTGGAGACGCTTATCATATTACAGCTCCTGCTGAAGGCGGAGAAGGCGCAGCTCGTGCAATGGCGCAAGCCTTGGCAGATGCAGGTGTTAAAACGACAGAAGTCGGATACATCAACGCCCATGGAACAAGCACACCGTATAATGATTTATACGAAACAATGGCGGTCAAAACGGTATTTGGCGAGCATGCCTATAAACTGGGGATGAGTTCGACAAAATCCATGACCGGCCATTTGCTTGGAGCAGCCGGTGGAGTTGAAGCGATCTTTACAGCTTTGGCATTGCAGGAAGGCATCATGCCTCCGACAACTAATTATGAAACGCCGGATGAACAATGTGATCTGGATTATGTTCCAAATAAAGCGCGAAAAGCGGATCTTAAGTTTGCGATGAGCAATTCACTTGGATTTGGCGGTCATAATGCTTCTTTAGTATTCAAGAAAATTTAATGTCCGATTGTTGAAAATGGCCACCTGCAATTCTTGCAGGTGGCCATTTTTTATTTGTCTTGAAAGTAAATGATTAGGGGATACACCCATAATTTTATAAAAATTGAAAAAATTTTCCGATTATTAACTATCTTATGGTATTCTAAATTAAAGAGGTAATAGTATTTAAATATTTGGATCCATTCTACAAATTATATGAATAATATATACTGTAATTCTGATTTGCAATAAAAAAGTATTTATACCTAAAAGCCAATTAGACTAAAGAATGGTGATGTACAAGGATTTTGATAATGAAAAAAATTCATGCAACTTGATCATTCAAAAAATAAAAAATAATGTTGTCTTTGTAATTTTATCGTAATAAAATTAATAATAGAGACTATTATCCAAAAAAATATAGTGGCTTATGTAAGTTGTTTGGAAAAGTGTAAGGTTCCATTTTTTACATTATTTTTCTGGGGATATAAATCTGAAGATTCAATTTTTTTGAGTAAAAACTGCCGGTTGCGGCCAGAAGACAGCCGTATGACTGGCTCAATGTTGAGGGGGATAAATGTGAGTGAAGTTTTGCTTGATATCAAAAATCTGAAAACGTCCTTTCGAATCAAAGATGATTATTACGCAGCGGTCGATAATGTTTCGTTAATAGTCAAAAAGAATGAAGTATTGGCGATTGTAGGTGAGTCGGGTTCCGGAAAAAGTGCATTTGCGTTTTCCATTATGGGACTTCACACTAGAGCCAAAATTGAAGGGGAAATAAATTACAAGGGCAATAATTTAGTCCAAGCAAGCCCCAATCAAATGAAAAAGCTGCGTGGAAATGAGATGGGGATGATTTTTCAGGATGCGCTTTCTGCGCTGAATCCACTTATGGTAGTAGGTGCCCAGATTGATGAAGCGATTTTCCTCCATAATCCGAAAAGCTCCAAGAGCCTGCGGAAAAAGCAGGTCATTAATTTACTGAACCAGGTTGGCATACCCCGACCTGAAAAAACATATGATCAGTATCCGCATGAACTGTCTGGTGGAATGCGGCAGCGGATTGTCATCGCGATGGCAATTTCAAATCAGCCCGAGCTGCTTATTGCTGATGAACCGACTACTGCGCTGGACGTGACGATCCAATCGCAGATTCTGGATTTGATTAAAGAATTGAAAGAGACGATCCATGCCGGCATTATCCTCATTACCCATGATTTGGGAGTAGTAGCGGAAATGGCCGATAGAGTGGCGGTCATGTACGCAGGGCAAATTGTGGAGATTGCCGATGTTTATACATTAATGGAAAATCCACAGCATCCGTATACACGTTCACTTTTAAATTCAATACCGACATTGAACGATGTGAAGGAAGACCTTCATGTAATAGAGGGTGTTGTGCCGTCGCTTCAAAATTTGCCAAGAACCGGCTGCCGATTCGCTTCGCGAATTCCTTGGATCAAAGATTCTGTGCACGAGGCATCACCGGAACTCCATGAAATTAGTTCTGGCCATTATGTGCGCTGCACATGCTACAAGGACTTTTACTTCCCAGAACAAGCCGAGGAGGAGTGCAATTATGTCGCTAATTAAAGTGGAAAACCTGAAAGTTCACTTTCCAGTACGTGGAGGAGTTTTCCAGACAGTTAAAGACCATGTTCGTGCAGTGGATGGTGTCTCATTCTCCATTGAACAAGGCCAGACCTACGGGCTTGTTGGAGAATCAGGATCAGGAAAAACTACGACAGGCCGTGCAATAATTGGATTGAATGATATAACTTCAGGAAAAGTAATGTTTGAAGGCAAAGATTTATCGTCTGTCAGCAAAAAAGAGTATATAGATGTACGAAAAGATATCCAAATGATCTTCCAGGATCCGTTTTCATCACTGAATCCAAAAAAGCGGGTGGCGGATATCGTAGCTGAACCGCTGCGCAATTATGAAAATCTTTCTCCAAAAGAAGAGCGTATCCGGATTCAGGAATTGATGGAATTGGTGGGGCTGAGTCCTGAAGCCATTTATAAGTATCCGCACGAATTCTCAGGGGGACAGCGGCAGCGGATCGGCATTGCCCGTGCCATCGCGCTGAATCCAAAGTTGATCATTGCGGATGAACCTGTCTCTGCCCTGGATGTTTCCGTACAGGCTCAAGTATTGAACTTCATGCGGGAAATTCAAAAAGAGCTAAACTTGACGTATTTATTCATCAGCCATGACTTGGGCATCATCCGCCATATGTGCGATCACATCGGCATCATGTACAAAGGACGATATGTCGAAGAGGGCACATCAGAAGAAATTTTCACGAACCCGCAGCATATTTACACCAAACGGCTGATTGCGGCAATTCCGGATAGCAACCCGCGCAACCGGGAAATGCATTACGAAAATCGCAAATTAGTGAAATCTGAATATGACAAGCTGGAAAAAGACTTTTTTGATGAAAAAGGATTGCCTTTCTCGTTAAAATCAATTTCAGCTACCCATCAAGTAGCGTTGCCTGAGAGAGGTTGAATGGTATGTGGAAATTAATTGTACGCAGAACACTCATAACAATCCCACAAATTATTGTTTTAAGCATTTTGGTATTCATATTAGCCCAGGCAATGCCTGGAGATGCATTGACCGGGTTGATCGATCCAAACATTGATCCAGCAACCATTGAAGCGATGCGAGAGCGCCTTGGATTGAACAATCCCTGGTATGTACAGTATATAGACTGGGTCAAAGGGGTACTGCAAGGAGATTTCGGACAGTCGTTCCGCTTTAAGATGCCCGTATCTGATTTGATTGGCGAACGCATGGTCAATACTTTGTGGTTGTCATTGGCAACCCTGATCCTGACTTACTTGATCGCCATTCCATTAGGAATCATCAGCGGACGCTTCAACGATACATGGTTGGACCGTGCCATCACCGGATATACGTACATTGGTTTTGCAGCTCCATTATTTATTTTCGCTTTAGTTATGTTGTTCGTTTTCGGATTCCAGCTCGGCTGGTTCCCAACAAGCGGAAGTGTCGCTCCGGGCACTGAACCTGGTACCTTTGCATATTTCATCAGCAAGCTGAATCATTTATTATTGCCGGCATTGTCGATGGCATTGATTACGACTGTTTCAACAGTCCAGTATTTGAGAAGTGAGATCATCGATACGAAACAAAAGGATTTTATCGTAACGGCCCGTGCCAAAGGCGCTTCCGAATCACGTGTCTATAATCGCCATGTATTGCGGAATTCCCTGCTGCCGATTGCAGCGTTCTTCGGCTACGAAATCACTGGATTGATTGGCGGGACCATATTCATCGAAAATATTTTCGGCTATCCAGGAATGGGTGAGTTGTTCCTTTCCTCCATCAGTTTGCGTGATTACAGCGTAATGACGGCTCTTGTCCTACTGTTCGGACTGGCAGCAATTATTGGGGCATTATTATCTGATATCATCTTAAGTTTGGTCGATCCACGTATCCGAATTAAATAATAAATGACAATTTTGAGGTGTGAATATGAGAATTGATAAAGACAGTGGAGCACAAATCCAGGATGTGGATCTCGGCAAAAGCCCATCCGGGTTCAGTATATTACTAAGAGAGTTAATACGGGACAAAATTGCATTTGGTTCTCTATTGTTACTGTTCCTGATCATTTTCGGTGTATTCGGTACATCGATCATCATGGACCAGTCTGAAATTATCAAAGTCGACCTTTTCGCTCTTTATGAGCCGCCATCGGCCACTTATTGGCTAGGTACGGATTACGGCGGACGGGATATCTTTGGTCAATTGATCATTGGGACACGCAACTCATTGGCCATCGGTTTTTTGGTCACGTTGTTGACAGGAATCATAGGCATACTGGTCGGGCTGATTTCTGGATATTACGGTGGTACTGTGGACAATGTCTTCATGCGTTTCGTGGATTTCTTCATGGTTTTACCGATCTTGATGATTGTCATCGCATTCGTAACAGCTGTACCTGGATATAGCATTGTGTCCTTCTCGTTAATCATGACGGCTTTCCTATGGATGGGAATTGCACGGCTGATCCGTTCAAAGGCGCTGCAGGAAAAAGAATTGGATTATGTAAAAGCCTCTAAGACATTGGGGACATCCGATTTTAAAATCATGTTTTTCCAGGTCTTGCCAAATTTGAGTTCGATCATCATTGTGACGATGACGTTAAATTTGGCAGGCAATATCGGAATTGAATCCGGCCTGTCCTTTTTAGGATTCGGCTTTCCAGAATCAACTCCGAGTTTGGGGACCTTGATCAGTTATGCAAGAAACCCTCAAACACTGGAATTAAGATGGTGGATTTGGTTACCTGCATCAATTCTGATTTTTGTATTGATGCTTAGTATAAATAATGTTGGGCAAGCCTTAAAACGCGCTACCGATGCCCGACAGCGCAGAGGGTGACAAAAAAGTGGGGAAAAGGGGGAGTAGGGTTCTCGGTACCAGGCAGAAATAACTCTATTCAAGTACAGGGACAGTCCAAAAAAGCTTTATTTAAGAAAAAAGAGGAGGAAACAGAGAATGGCGAAAAATAAATGGTCTAGATATTTAGCATTGCCAATGTTGTCTTTTGTGTTGGTCTTGGCAGCTTGCACCGGTGACGATACGTCCACGGAAGAAAGCGGCGGGGAAAAGGATACTGAAGGCGGACAGGAACTTGAAAACGGCGGGATGTATTCAATTGATGATTTCAGCAATGTAAAAACGAATGAAGGGGAAGCCATCGATGGCGGAAACATTACATTCGGTTTAGTATCGGATACAGTATTTGAAGGAACATTAAACTGGAATTTCTACTCTGGAGCACCGGATGCAGAAATCTTGAATTGGTTTGATGAAGGTTTATTAACTTGGGATGAAAACTATGTCTACACAAATGATGGAGCTGCAACTTATGAAGTTTCAGAAGATGGCCGTACATTCACCTTCACAATCGGCGATAATGTCAATTGGCATGATGGCGAACCTGTGACTGCAGAAGATTGGTTGTTTGCGCACGAAGTAATCGGTAACCCTGAATATGATGGCCCGCGCTATAATTCTGACTTCACGAATATCGAAGGAATGGAAGAATACAATAGCGGATCGGCTGATACGATTTCAGGCATTGAAGTCATCGACGAAAAGACTTTGTCGATTACGTATATTGAATCTACACCTTCCCTATTAACGGGAAGCATCTGGTCTTACCCATTGGCTAAACACATCTTTGGAGACATGGCAGTTGCCGATATCTCTTCTTCACCTGAAGTGCGTGAAAACCCAATCGGTTTTGGACCATTCAAAGTGGACAGCATCGTACCTGGTGAGTCTGTAACTCTTACTAAGAACGAAGATTACTGGCGCGGAGAACCAAACCTTGATGGCGTAACAATCAAAGTAATCAGCAGTTCAACAGTTGTTCAGGAACTGGAAACTGGAGGAGTTGACTTGATCAGCGAATTCCCAGTGGATCAATTCCCTGACAATGCTGAAATGTCCAACGTAGAATATTTAGGAGCGATTGATCGCGCCTACACATATATTGGCTTTAAATTGGGAACATGGGATGCTGAAAGCAGCACTGTTGCTTACGACCCTGAAGCGAAAATGAACAATAAGGAACTTCGTCAAGCAATGTGGCATGCAGTCGATAACGCAGCAGTCGGCGAAAAATTCTATAATGGTTTGCGTTGGAATGCGACAACTTTGATTCCGCCATCCCACCCCGAGTTCCATGATGACAGCAATGAAGGAAGAACTTACGATCCTGAAGTAGCAAACCAGCTATTGGATGATGCAGGATATGTTGATACAGACGATGATGGATTGCGCGAAGATCCAGAAGGCAACCCACTTGAAATCAACTTCATTTCAATGACAGGCGGCGATACGGCTGAACCTTTGGCACAATACTATGTTCAGTCATGGGAAGCAGTTGGTTTGAAAGTCAATCTGGAAATGCTTGAATTCAACTCATTCTATGACCGTGTTGGCAACGGCGGGGAAGATGATCCGAGTGTTGATGTCTTCCAGGCAGCTTGGGGAGTCGGGATTGACGTAGATCCTTCAGGACTTTACGGAGCTAACGCCATCTACAACTTCGCACGTTGGGAAAATGAAGAAAATGAGCGCCTTCTTGAAGAAGGACGTTCAGAAGAAGCATTTGACCTTGCATACCGCCAGGAAGTTTACAACGAATGGCAGCAGTTGATGGTCGAGGAAGTACCGGTATTCCCTACTTTATACCGTGCAATTTTGAGCCCGGTTAACAACCGCGTATTAAACTACGCAATCGGTGACGGTACTGGGGTTTACTTGTCTGATCTTGCAGTCAGCGAAGAATCACCAGTTATTGCAGAATAAAAACTAAACAAAAAGGAGCTGCGAATTCGCAGCTCCTTTTTTCTATTTTCTTTTGCGTCCAAGACCCATGGCGTTTTCCATTTTCTTTAATGTCTTGTTGGCGAGGGAATTGGCTTTTTCAGCGCCAGCGTCAAGAACTTTGTCCAATTCATCCGACTCAATCAATGCAGCATAGCGCTCTTGAATCGGTGCCAAGTGTTCAGTGACGGCTTTAGCAACAGAAGCCTTGAAATCCCCATAACCTGAGCCAGCGTATTTTGTGACTAGATTATCAATTGATTCACCGGTAAGCGCAGCTTCGATGGTCAATAGGTTTGCGACTCCCGGTTTGTTGATCGGGTCGTAGCTGACAATGCCTTCCGAATCGGTAACAGCACTCTTGATTTTCTTTTCAATCGTTTTCAAGTCATCCAGCAATGTAATAATCGCTTTTTTATTGGTGTCTGATTTGCTCATCTTTTTCGTTGGATCCTGCAGCGACATGATGCGTGCGCCATTTTTCGGAACACGGATATCAGGGATCGTAAAGATATCGTTATATTTGCGGTTGAACCTCTCTGCCAGGTCACGGGTCAGTTCGATATGCTGCTTCTGGTCATCGCCGACAGGTACGATATCGGTCTGGTACAATAGGATATCAGCTGCCATTAATGGGGGATACGTAAGCAATCCAGCTAAGACGGAAGCATTTTTTGCCGATTTGTCTTTATACTGCGTCATGCGCTCAAGTTCGCCGATGGTCGAAACGCATTGCAGCATCCAACCTGCCTGCGCGTGTGCGGGAACTTCTGATTGAATAAACAAAGTCACTTTCTCCGGGTCGATTCCTACAGCCAGATAAAGCGCTGCTAATGCTTTGATGTTCTTCCTAAGTTCTAACCGATCCTGGGGCATCGTGATGGCATGCTGATCCACGATGCAAAAGATGCAGTCGTATTCATCCTGTAAATCCGTAAACTGCTTGAAAGCACCTATGTAATTTCCGAGTGTTACCGTACCGGTAGGCTGAACGCCTGAAAATATTTTTTTCATCCCAATTCCTCCTCAAAGTAAAAAACACAGCACACATCCCTGAAAAAAGGGACGAATGATGTGTTTTCCGCGGTACCACCCTAGTTGCCGTCGCCGGCCACTCTTCTTCATAACGTGAAGAACACGGAAACGGCTACTGTGTGTTCACCGGTTCAGCTCAAAAGTCCATTCAATGCAACACTCCATCTGTTCTCACCAACCACAGACTCTCTTTATAGAAGGAACTGCATTTACTCTTCTTTTTCATCGCTCGTTTTATATCTTTATATTATAATACATAAGCAAATTAAGAAGCAATATTAGATGCTGTAAATCACCAGGCAAATTACCATTACCAGCAAGGTGATCGTTCCTGTAATGAGCAACGGTGCACTGGAAAAGCCTAACGCTTCAGAAGGTGAGCGCATTTCGTCTTCCTCTAATGTGGATTTCAGCTTGAAAGCCTTTCTCATGCTGGCGGTGAATATATCAAATACACCTGTCCGTACAACAAAAACCCATAAACCAAAAAACAGTAGGATTCCTCCGTATACAAAGGAATTGTTAATATATGACAGAAGGGAGAGATCTTCTGTTCGCAAAAATATAGTAACAAAAATCAATATTTGAATAATGAATGTAAAAAAAAAGATTTTTTTCAAGTTTCGCACCTCGATTCTTATCAATTGTAGAAGAAAATCAAAAAAAAATCAAAAAAATTCACAATTATACTAGACGCAGAAAACGCTTACAAATCCAATATTCGTGCGGTGTTCTGTAATATGAATGTAACGGAATTGTTACAAGAGTGTAAAAATTTCCAAAAAAAGTTCTGTACAAGAAAAAAATCTTATGTATAATTAGCCTTGTACCAATTTTTCAGAAAACTTGAGGGGGTCAATTTAGTGAAGAACAGCAAGATTTTTTGGCTATTAAGCCTAGTATTAGTTTTAAGTGCTTTTCTAGCGGCGTGTGGCGGCGGAGACGACACTGATACAGGAACCGAAGCTCCAGAGGATACAGAAGGAACAGAAACATCTGGAGAATTAGACTCAGAACAAGTACTTAGCTTGATGGAAACAGCTGAAATTCCTACTATGGATATTTCATTAGCTGAGGATGCAGTCGCGTTTAACATTTTCAATAATGTTAACGAAGGCCTATTCCGTTTAGATCAGGAAAACTTAGCTGAACCGGCACTCGCTGAAGGCGAGCCAGAAGTTAGCGAAGACGGTTTGACTTACACATTTACATTACGTGACTCAAATTGGTCAGACGGTACACCTGTTACTGCCGAAGATTTCGTTTACTCTTGGCAGCGTTCAATTGATCCAGATACAGGTTCTCCATACGGAGCTTACATGATGGCTGGTTCAATTGTAAATGCTACTGAAATTGCTGCAGGGGAAATGGAACCAACTGAACTTGGAGTTACTGCTGTAGACGAAAAAACTCTTGAAGTACAACTTGAGCGTCCAGTACCTTACTTCATGTCATTGATGGCTTTCCCAACTTTCTACCCACAGAACGAAGCTTTCATAACTGAAAAAGGTGATGCTTATGCTTCTAACTCTGAAAACTTGATTTTCAACGGACCATTCACACTTACTAACTGGGATGGTACTGGTTTAACTTGGTCAATGGAAAAAAATCCTGAATACTGGGATGCTGAAACAGTTAAACTTGAAACAATCAATGTCGACGTTGTAAAAGAACCTGCTACTGCGGTTAACCTTTACAACTCAGGCGAGAAAGACCGTACTGGTTTGACCGGAGAATTTGCTATGCAATACGCAAATGATGAAAACCTGATTACTGAATTAGAACCAACTGTTTTCTACTTTAAACTTAACCAAGAGCGCAACGGTGAAGAAAATGCTCTTTCAAACGTTAATATCCGTAAAGCAATTGCAAAAGGCTTCAACAAGCAAAATCTAGTTGATGTAGTATTAGCGAACGGTTCATTGCCAGCTAACTACTTGGTGCCAACTGAGTTCACTTTCGATGAAAGCAACACTGACTTCCGTGATGTTAACGGAGATCTAATTGAATTTAATGCTGAAGAAGCTGCAGAACATTGGGCTACTGGCCTTGAAGAATTGGGAGTGGAAGAAGTCACTCTTGAAATCCTAGGTGGAGACACTGAAACTGCTAAAAACATGGATGCTTACTTGAAAGAACAACTTGAAACGAATCTTGAAGGGTTGACGATCAACCTTAAAGCTGTACCTTTCGGAGTTCGTTTAGAACTTGACGAAGCTCAGGACTATGACATCCAAACTGCTGGATGGGGACCTGATTACCAGGATCCTATGACATTCATTGACTTGTTTGTTACTGGATCTGCACAAAACAAAATGTCTTACTCTAACTCTGAGTATGATGCTTTAGTTGAATCAGCTAAAGGCGAATTGGCTACAGACCCAGCTGCACGTTGGGAAGCAATGGCACAAGCTGAGAAAATCCTTCTTGAAGATGACGCTGCAATCGCACCAATCTATCAGCGTGGTTTAATGTCACTTCAACAGCCTTATGTTAATGGTATCGTTACACACCCATTCGGTGGAGATTACAGCTACAAATGGGCATACATTTCGGGCAAAGAATAATTTAATCCCGCTACTGTAAAAACAAAATAGAAAGAGAGTATATCGCATTTAGGAGTCGATATACTCTCTTTTCTAATGTATAGGAATTAACCGAAAATTGACCATTTTCTGCTAAGTGATGAATGCTGCGAGTCCGCATTTTTCAGTCAACGGGCTTGTCAAATAGAATTAATTTTGGAGGTGCACTATGGCTAAGTATATTGGCAAGCGTTTAATTTATATGGTGATCACTTTAGCACTGATCGCTACTTTCACTTTTTTCTTAATGAAAGTTTTACCAGGATCCCCCGTCGCTTCCGCAGATAAATTATCTCCAGAACAAAGGGCAGTCGTAGAAGCCAGATATGGATTGGACAAACCGCTTCCGGTGCAATATTTCGATTACATGTTTGGCTTATTGCAAGGTGATTTAGGAATTTCCATCAACCAGTTTAAAGGCAAAGATGTTACGGATGTGATTTTAAGCCGTATGGGTCCTTCTGCACAAATTGGTTTACAAGGAATGCTATTGGGAACTGTGTTAGGGATCCTACTGGGAATGATTGCTGCTCTAAGGCAAAACTCCTGGGTTGACTACAGCAGCACATTCATCGCAATTGTCGGAATATCGATTCCTTCCTTCGTTTTTGCTTCGCTGCTGCAATACTGGTTCGGATTAAAATGGGGTTTATTCCCGGTTGCTTTGTGGAAAGACGGCTTTATGTCCAGCGTTCTGCCATCTATCGCATTGGCTATGTTCCCTCTAGCTACGGCGGCACGTTTTATCCGTACCGAAATGATTGAGGTTCTTGGCTCGGATTATATTACATTAGCTAAGGCCAAAGGGGCGAGCGGATCAGAGATTGCATTTAAACATGCCTTCCGAAACGCGTTGATTCCGTTGGTTACGGTTCTTGGACCAATGGCTGTCGCTATCCTTACCGGATCGCTTGTAGTGGAACAGATCTTTGCAATTCCGGGTATCGGGGAACAATTCGTTAAATCGATCATGGTCAATGATTTCGCCATCATCATGGGAACCACTCTCTTCTTCTCAGTATTCCTGATTGTGATAATCCTGTTAGTAGATATTTTGTATGGTGTCATTGATCCTCGTATTCGTCTTTCAGGAGGTAAAAATTAATGACTCAAAAAATTGATAAAATTCCCGAACTTCCGAAAGGTTCGTTTGAGCGGATTACATTGGATGCCCATCAAGCGGAACGCATCACTAAACCAAGCGTCAGCTTCTGGCAGGATGCCTGGTACCGTATCCGTAAAAACAAAGGTGCTTTGTTCAGTCTGATCCTATTCGGCTTGATTGTCATCATGGCATTTTTAGGGCCAGCGATCAGTCCATATGAGCCTAATGCACAAACGATTACTCACGCAAACCTGCCACCTAAAATTCCGGTCATTGAGAACTTAGGAATATTTGATGGTGTTGGTACTTTGGGCGGCCAGGAAGTCGACTTATACGAAATGAAAAATGTTGAAGTCAACTATTGGTTCGGAACTGATGGGCTTGGCCGTGATATGTTCTCCCGCGTTTGGACAGGGACTCAAGTATCCTTATTCATTGCATTTGTGGCAGCTGCGATTGACATGCTTATCGGGGTAATCTATGGAGGTGTTTCAGGATACTTCGGTGGACGCATTGATGACTTTATGCAACGGATCGTTGAAATTCTGACGGGTATTCCTAACCTGGTTGTGGTAATCTTGTTCATCTTGATTATGGATCCCGGGATACTGGCTATCATTATCGCTTTAACCATAACCGGATGGACCGGGATGTCCCGGGTTGTCCGTGGACAGGTACTTAAGTACAAGAGCCAGGAATTCGTTTTGGCTGCGCGCACACTAGGTGCGAGCGACAGCCGTATTATCTGGAAACATTTAATGCCGAACGTTCTGGGCGTTATCATCATCAACACGATGTTTACCATCCCAAGCGCTATTTTCTTTGAAGCTTTCTTAAGCTTTATCGGACTGGGGCTGCAGGCACCGGATGCTTCGCTTGGAACATTGATTAACGATGGTTATTCGTTAATTCAATTTTCACCGCATATTTTAGCATTCCCGGCTATCTTGTTGAGTTTAATCATGATTGCGTTTAACTTGATCGGTGACGGACTTCGTGATGCCCTCGATCCGAAGATGAAAGATTAAGGAGGAAAGTCGATAATGGAGAAAATTTTACAAGTAAAGGACCTCGAGCTTTCCTTTAATACCCAAGGCGGGGAAGTTAAAGCGATACGAGGCGTTAACTTTGATCTATATAAAGGCGAAACTTTGGCAATTGTAGGAGAGTCCGGTTCAGGTAAATCTGTTACGACAAAATCCATCATGCGGTTGTTGCCTGAAAGTTCAGCGGAGTTCAAAAGCGGTGAAATTCTGTTTGGCGGCCGGGATTTGACGAAGTTGAGCGATAAGGAAATGCAGAAGATCCGCGGAAAAGAAATCTCGATGATTTTCCAGGATCCGATGACTTCCTTGAATCCAACAATGCCGATTGGCCGTCAATTGACAGAGCCCTTATTGAAACACCAAAAAATTAGTAAAACTGAAGCGAAAAAAGTAGCGATCGATTTGCTGCGATTGGTAGGCATGCCAAAACCCGAATTGCGGATGAAGCAATATCCGCACCAATTTTCAGGCGGTCAGCGCCAGCGGATTGTTATTGCCATTTCACTTGCCTGCAATCCGAAAATCTTGATTGCAGATGAGCCTACAACTGCTCTTGATGTAACAATTCAAGCCCAAATACTGGAATTGATGAAAGACTTGCAGAAAAAAATCGATACATCAATTATTTTCATCACACACGATCTTGGTGTCGTAGCAAACGTAGCGGATCGTGTAGCGGTTATGTATGGCGGTAAAATTGTTGAAATCGGTACAGTCGATGAGATCTTCTACAACCCGCAGCATCCATATACATGGGGGTTGTTGAGTTCAATGCCATCATTGGATACAGAAGATGCAAAATTGTATGCGATTCCAGGAACACCACCTGATTTGCTGGATCCGCCTAAAGGAGATGCTTTTGCTCTTCGAAGTGAATACGCATTGAAAATTGATATGGAGCAAAATCCTCCGTTTTTTAAAGTCAGTGATACACATTCTGCTGCCACGTGGTTATTGCATCCGGATGCACCACGAGTAGAACCGCCTTTGACTGTCATTGAACGTATGAAAAAATTCCCAGGAAGCAGATATTATGAAGGGGGCGCGCTCTAATGGCTGAAAAATTACTGGAAATTAAAAACCTGAAACAGTATTTCAATATCGGTAAAGCTAATGAAGTCCGCGCGGTAGATGATATCAGCTTCGACATCTACAAAGGTGAAACTTTGGGCTTGGTTGGTGAGTCAGGCTGTGGTAAGTCCACTACTGGCCGCTCCATCATCCGTTTGTATGATGCAACTGATGGTGACGTTTTCTATGAAGGCGAAAATGTCCATGGCAAGAAATCAAAGCAGGAACTGAAAAAATTCAACCGCAAAATGCAGATGATTTTCCAGGATCCATACGCTTCGTTGAATCAGCGTATGAAAGTGATGGATATTATTGCTGAAGGTATCGATATCCACGGCTTGGCGAAAAATCAGGCTGAGCGCAAAAAGATGGTCTATGATTTACTGGAGACAGTCGGCCTTAACAAGGAACACGCCAACCGTTACCCGCATGAGTTTTCAGGCGGACAGCGTCAGCGCCTTGGAATTGCCCGTGCTTTGGCTGTAGATCCGGATTTCATCATTGCCGATGAGCCGATCTCTGCATTGGATGTTTCCATCCAAGCACAGGTTGTCAACTTATTGAAAGAACTTCAAGAGGAAAAAGGATTGACGTTCCTGTTCATCGCCCATGATCTATCAATGGTCAAATACATTTCAGACCGTATTGGGGTAATGTATTTCGGTAAGTTAGTGGAATTGGCGCCTGCTGAAGAGCTGTATAAGAACCCGCTCCACCCTTATACGCAATCCTTGCTGTCAGCCATTCCATTGCCAGACCCAAACTATGAGCGCAACCGGGTCCGAAAATCCTACGATCCTGCAGTTCATGACTATACTAAAGCTGATGATGTGCGGATGAGAGAAATCAGCCCTGGCCATTTTGTTCAATGCTCAGAGCGTGAATTCGAATCGATCAAAGCAGCTTCAGTGATCAATTAATCGAAGAACAGTGTCCTCAGGGGCACTGTTCTTTTTTTATAGTTTGCATGTGCCAGAGACAGTCATGTGCCAGGACTTCAATCGCTGGCACATGACTGTCTCAAATGCTGGATAGACCGGTAATTTCTTATTTCAATTTGTCAGTTAAATGATAGAATGGAAGAACAATGGATAAAGGGGTGTAGAGGGATGGGGAAGTCATGGAAGTGGCTGGCAATTTACGCAGCAAGCATCAGTTTGGTAAGTGCAGGAAGTGTATACGCAGCTGAGGAGGATAAGGCTCCTGATTTTACACAGCGAGCTTATCATACAGTGGAACTTGACTCACAGGTACTGGCATCATCGGAATTATACAAATTTGATTCAGGTTTGGATTTTAATTATCCCGATGCTGTTCGGGGTATTTTTGTAACAGCGCATTCTGCTGGAGGAGAACGGTTTGATTCATTGATCAATTTGGTGGATACAACTGATTTGAATGCGATGGTCATTGACGTGAAGGAAGATCTCGGCTATTTAACGTACATACCGGAGGAAAGCTCGCCTTTGGCAGAGCTTGACATGGGACAGCCTTTAATAAAAGACCCACGCGCAATGCTGGAAAAATTAGAGGAAAAAGAAATTTATCCAATCGCCCGTGTTGTGGTTTTTAAAGACACGGTATTGGCGGAACAAAAACCGGAACTGACGTTTATGGATGGAGAACAGGTTTGGAAGAATAACCGCGGAGACTCATTTGTAAATCCATTTCTTCAGGAGGTATGGGATTATAATGTCCAGATTGCCATCGAAGCGGCAAAACTTGGATTTAAGGAAATTCAATTCGATTATGTCCGCTTCCCGGAAGGTTTTGAAAACCGGGCCGATGATTTAAGCTATTCATTTGGCGACTATGCAGATTCTGATGCTGACCCTGTGCAGAGAAGGGTGGAGGCGGTAACTGATTTTGTTGCTTATGCAAAAGAACAATTAAAGCCTTACGGAGTGGAAGTATCGGTTGATATTTTCGGCTATGCTGCAACTTTGCCGGAAGCTCCGGGCATCGGTCAGAATTTTTCAAAGATTTCCGAAAACGTGGATGTCATCTCTTCTATGATTTATCCAAGCCATTGGACTTCTTATTTTGGAATCGATAAACCGGACCTAGCACCCTATCAGCTCGTTGCTGAATATGCCAAGGTGGAAAACCAAGTATTAGCTGCCTTGGAGAATCCGCCTGTCTCACGGCCGTGGCTGCAGGATTTTACCGCAAGTTATCTTGGATCAGGCAACTACATGAGATACGGCAAAGTGGAGGTGGAAGCTCAAATCAAAGCCCTGCAGGATAACGGGATTGAAGAGTTTCTTCTATGGAACGCAGGCAACTCCTATTCGCCAGGTGTAGATTACACACCTTAATAGCTTGAAGAGGAATTGTTCCCATAAGAATGGGGCAACAAGAATCGATAGACTATAGAACTGATCCGCGAGAAACGCTCAGCGGGATGTGTCCATAAAAAAACGAGTAATCAGGCATATATTTGCGGATTATATGAAACTATTTTGGTTTTTAAACGTATTATATAAGTATAAAAGTATTTTCAAGAAGAAAACGTAACTGAGAATAAATAAATTCATTTCGGAAGTTTACGACACTCGAAAAAGGGGTAAATTTAAGTTATATAGTTGTGAAAGTATAACGAATATATAGCTATTATGTGACAAAATGATTGATTTTTAATTTTTTTCTTGCTAAATACTATTAAATTCATTCCATACATTGTATAATGAATGTAGAGCCTCTAAACTATAATGATTCTAATTTGAAAAAAATTAAACTGATTTTCAAGAATCCGAAAGGAAGTGCTCCACTATGATGGTTACACTATTTACTTCTCCAAGCTGCACATCTTGCAGAAAAGCGAAAGCTTGGCTTGAGGAACACGAAATTCCATATACAGAACGCAATATTTTTTCTGAACCACTGACAATCAGTGAAATTAAAGAAATTTTACGCATGACTGAAGACGGCACAGATGAAATCATCTCTACCCGTTCTAAAATATTCCAAAAATTGAATGTAGATGTTGAGAGTTTACCGCTTCAGCGTTTATATGAGTTAATCCAAGAGCATCCAGGCCTTTTGCGCCGTCCAATTATCATGGACGAAAAACGCTTGCAGGTCGGCTACAATGAAGATGAAATCCGTAGATTCCTTCCACGTAAAGTTAGAGCTTATCAATTGCTCGAAGCTCAGCGAATGGTGAACTAACAATAAGCACATCAGCTGCCCGGTCTTTATGGTATTTCATAAGAGATCCTGGGCAGCTTTTCTTTATTTAATTAGTTGCATAAATCTGCTAAGTGAATTAAACTCTATGTACTTGTAACTTGTCTTTGGGGACAGGCATAAACTTTTTCTTTATCAACAAAAAAAGTTATACTTGTAAAAAGCAAAACAGCACGGCTCTGAGGAATGTTCTCTTAGTCCAAACCGTAAAGGAGAGGTGTAAAATGGAAATCGAACGTATCAACGACAACACAGTTAAATTTTACATTTCCTATCTCGACGTTGAAGAGCGAGGGTTTAGCCGTGACGAAATCTGGTTTAATAGAGATAAAAGCGAAGAGCTTTTTTGGGAAATGATGGATGAAGTCAATGAAGAAGCCGATTTCGTAATGGAAGGTCCACTTTGGATCCAAGTCCAGGCTATGGATAAAGGTCTTGAAGTTACAGTAACACGTGCTCAATTAACTAAAGATGGGCAGAAACTTGATTTGCCTGATGATATAGAAGAACGCCGTAAAATGTTTGCAAGTGAAGATGCGGCCACTACAGAATTTGATGAGTTTGAACCGGTTTTCGATGAGCCAGATATTAAGAAACTTGAATATACATTTGTTTTCTCGGAAGTGGAAGAGCTGCTGCCGATTGCACGACGCCTGATGTACGTGCCGATTGAATCTGCAGTTTATTATTTCGAGAACAAGTATTACCTTTACACAAGTTTTGATGAAGTCCTCCATTCGGAAGAAGACATCAAAAATAATGTCAGCATCATCACGGAATACCTGCGCATCTCGCCGGTAACGGTTCACCGTCTTGAAGAATACGGCAAATCGATTTTTAAAGAAGATGCACTCTCAAATGTACTTCATTATTTTGGCTAAGATCTCCTTTGCAGGAGGTCTTTTTCTTACGGATTCAAGACCCAAAAAGACCTTCGACCTCCACTTCACCTCTACTATAAAAAAATAGTAGGATAAACCAATGCCTTGGTTCGTCCTACTAATCTTAGTATGTTTTTATTGCCAAAAGCTTTCCTGTTCCATATAATGGAAAAAAGGAGAGTGATCTGTATATTAGTAGCCAAAACCGCCCGACAGGAATTTTTTTATTTAACCGGAAAGCACACTCGAACAGAACTTCAGGAGATTCGTTTGCGGGAACAGTTTTTTTGTCCTTCCTGCCAGGCTCCACTACTTTTGAAAATTGGAGAAATCAATATCCCTCATTTTGCACACCAGACGCTTTCGCTCTGCGATAATTTCAGTGAACCCGAATCCTCTCTTCATCTTCAAGGAAAACTTCTTCTTTATCAATTCTTCCAACAGCTGGACTTCAAAGTCGATTTAGAAAGCTATATCCCTCAAATCCGTCAGCGCGCAGACCTTTTGGTCAGTGGGCAGTTTGCCATTGAATTTCAATGCAGCAAGATACCAGTCCCACAGCTCAACCAACGTTCAGAAGGCTATCGAAGGCTGAATATACAGCCTATTTGGATTAAAGGCTTAAAAGAGCCCTGCTGTGAAGAAATCGGGTTGATCCGATTGGGAACGCATGAGGTCGAAATGAGGCAAGGTGCTGATCAGGCTCTCTTCATTCTCTTGTTCCACCCGCTGGACAATCGATTTTATTATCATTCGAATTTGTTTTATGTGAGTTCGAATCGCTGGGTGGGGAAAACCAAATCGATTCGAGCAAGAAACCAAATCTTTCCTTTCGCTGTCCCGAAACCTCTGACAAAAGAGGAATTTAACGTGGTGCTTGGAATTTTCCGGAATGTCAGGCAGCGGTACACCCGAAGTCAGCTGTACAATGAAAACCGAATAAAAAGTTTGTATTGCCGTCTGTGCTACGAATTGCGTTTGGATATGACGAATTTGCCGGCTTTTTTCGGAATTCCTATACTCGGTGCCGAATGCCTGAAGCAGCCGGCGGTATTATGGCAGTTGCAGGCAGTTGCAGCCTGGGAAAAAGGCGTTTCGGTGGATACGCTGATCGCTTCTGGAAAACTGGTGTTATCCAATCCGGCCCATGCTTCTCAGGCCGTGGCATTGGTTTCAGAATATCTGGCCATATATATGACGTTGAAGGATGGTTCTTCGAAAGATTCCAGCCTTTTGGATATTGCCTATGATAACTATTGCAAAAACTTGCGAAAATTGAGAAAATAAGGTGTAGTTCGTTTCCCGAAAGAATGGGACAGAGGAGGAAATTAAACGGTGAATAAAGTATTGGCAAGAGAAGAAGTTCCGACAGAATTGACGTGGAAATTGGAAGATATATTCGAAACCGATGAACTTTGGGAAAAGGAGTTTGCCGAAGTTTCAGCTATCGGCGACAAAGCAGAATCGTATCAGGGAAAATTACAGGAAAGCGCTGAAGCCCTTTACGAAGTGCTTGTTTATAAAGATGGATTGACAGAGCGGTTGAGACGTCTTTATACGTATTCTCATATGCGCTACGATCAGGATACGACCAACTCGAAGTACCAGGCGATGGACAGCCGTGTAAAATCTTTATTTGCGAAAGTATCCGCCGGCTTGTCGTTCCTGACGCCCGAAATTTTGGCTTTGGAAGAGTCTGTACTGAACGGCTATGTAGAAAGCCATGAAGGCCTAAGGCTATATAAGCAAGCGCTTGAGGAATTGAATTCGTTGCGTCCGCATGTGTTGCCGGCAGAGCAGGAATCCCTGCTTGCTCAGATGTCTGAAGTAAGCCGAGCGTCTTCAGAAACTTTCGGCATGCTGAACAATGCTGATCTGGAGTTTCCGGAAATAGAAGATGAATCAGGCGAAAAAGTGCAGATTACGCATGGCAATTACATCCGATTCCTGGAAAGCAAAGATCGTCGTGTACGGGAAGATGCATTTAAAGCGGTTTACGCGACTTACGGCAAATTCCGCAATACCTTTGCTTCCACGCTGTCGGGCAATATTAAGCGCGATAACGTCAATGCACGGATCCGTAAATTTGAATCGGCACGCCAGGCAGCTTTAGCTGATGATCATATTCCAGAAGCGGTATACGATAACCTGGTGGAGACCGTTAATAACAACCTTCACCTTTTGCACCGCTACGCAGCATTGCGCAAGGAAGTTCTTGGAATCGATAAAGTTCATATGTGGGACATGCACACGCCTCTTGTCAAAGAAGTGAAGATGGACATCCCATATGAAAAAGCCACAGAAATCATGCTTAAAGGGCTTGGCGCTCTGGGCGAAGAATATGTAGGCATTGTCCAAGAAGGCATCGACAACCGCTGGGTGGATGTGAAAGAGAACAAAGGAAAGCGCAGCGGAGCATATTCATCGGGCGCTTACGGAACCAATCCTTATATCTTGATGAACTGGCAGGACAATGTAGATAATCTGTACACTCTGGCGCATGAATTCGGCCACAGTGTCCACAGCTACTATACACGTGCAAACCAGCCTTACGTCTATGGGGATTACTCGATTTTTGTAGCAGAAGTGGCTTCGACCACCAATGAAGCTTTGCTGAACGAATATATGGTAAACTCCACTGAAAACGATCAGGAGCGTATTTATTTATTGAACCACTGGCTGGACGGATTCCGTGGGACGGTATTCCGCCAGACTATGTTTGCTGAGTTTGAACACATGATGCACAAAATGGACCAGGACGGCGAAGCATTGACAGCCGATCGCCTGACAGAGGTCTATTTTGAACTAAATCAAAAGTATTTCGGCCCGGATGTGGCGGTCGACGAAGAAATTGGTTTGGAATGGGCACGAATTCCACACTTCTACTATAATTATTACGTTTTCCAATACGCTACAGGCTTTAGCGCAGCTACAGCATTGAGCAAGGGGATTCTTGAAGAAGGACAGCCTGCTGTGGATCGCTATATCAATGAATTTCTGAAGGCAGGAAGCTCAGATTATCCAATTGAAGTGCTGAAAAAAGCCGGAGTCGACATGACGCAGTCAAAAGCTGTTGAAGAAGCCTGCAAAGTATTCGAACAAAAGCTGAACGAACTTGAGAAACTATTGCTGAATAAATAAAAATGGAAAAGAAGCTGACTTTGTAAGTCGGTTTCTTTTTTTATTTTAATATAATTAATTAAGAGCGAAAAGAGACAGGTATAGCATTAATTATGACGAATTTGTGAAAGTACCTGTGAATTATTGCATTAACTATTATCCCGTGATAAGATTATGTTGTGAAATAAATCACATACAAACATACACCCCTTTGTTTGAGCGTGAACATTTCTCCCATCCCCTTTGTGTAATATAGAAAGGCGCCTTCCGGACGTGGAAGGCGCCTTTCGCTTTGGTGTAAGAAAAGGGGAAGCAGCCATTAAGACCCGACAAGCGCTGGAGGCCTTACCAGTAATGGCGTTCTGCAGCCATTGTTGGTAAGGGTGAAGCGACTCGAGGGGCTGGCTGCTGAAGTCTGGACAATAAGAAAAGCGGAGGTGCCCGTGGAGATTCGACGGGCATAAGACGATCTGGCGAAGCGGCGTTCTTCAGCCGCACAGCCAGAGTGGCTTATGACCCTAGAATCTGCGCGCCGGAGCTGGACAATAAGAAAAGCGGAGGTGCCCGTGGAGATTCGACGGGCATAAGACGATCTGGCGAAGCGGCGTTCTTCAGCCGCACAGCCAGAGTGGCTTATGACCCTAGAATCTGGGCGCCGGAGTCTGGACAATAAGAAAAGCGGAGGTGCCCGTGTAGCTCTGACAGCCAATTTATAGAAGGCTTATTTCAGTTAAATGGATATATTTTCTGGTTATACGCAAATACTTTCTAGTTCGAGTCAAATACTTTCCAAAAGAAATCAATTACTTTCTAAACCCACTACAATATTTCCCGAAGCCAAATCTAAGCCCTAAAAAAATAACCTGTCTCCCACAATGGGGAGACAGGTTATTTTACTTTCCATAAGGTTTCTTTAGGCATACAAATGCGCTCGAGCTTTTGTTGGAGAACTTGTTTTTTTAGTTCGCATTCTGCGGTTTGTTCGGAAATATTGTATATAGAAGCAATTTCTTTGGTTGCCATAGTCGAGTATTTGGTGAAAAGATCATCCAAGGATGGTGGGGTCTGCCGGTTCAAGCTTTCTTCCCCCAACATTTCCTGTAAAATTGTTTGATAAACATCATAAGAATAAAGTCCGGATATTTTAACGCCTTCATCTTCAATGCATTCATTGAAAAAAACAATGCTTGGTACTTCATTGATTTCCATTTCACGGGTTATCTGTAAATCGCATTGGAAAGCTTTTGCGGTGTGTACAGAATGGAAATCCAATTTGAATTCTTCCTGATCCAGTTCTGCTTCTTCCGCTATTTCCAATAGGACGCTGTAAGAAGAGACGTCTTTCGACTGAAGGAACAGCTGCTCCTGCAATTTATGCAGGAACCGGTTTCCAGAACGTTTTCCCTGAAGCTCTGCAGCTTTGATTGCGACAGAGGGCAAAACAGGATGGGTCAAGTTGTCGGTATCGATATTTGCGGAAAGTGTTGCTTTATTTAAGTTGAATAGTTGTGTACTCAATACAGTACGCATGGAAAAATAATGGCCGTATTCAATCTGTAATTTTCGGATAACTGCCTGTAGCTCCCAGCAATCCGGATTCAAGGGATCTACAAAAACATACAGCTCCATTGGTTTTAAAGAATTCGCAGGTTCGCGAATTTCCTGGGCCAAATCTAGATTGCTCACTCCAACTCCTCCTCACTATCAGACGCATTGATCATATGATGTGCAGTTAAAACAAGTCGATTGTATAAGGTTTCACGGAATATCCCGTTTAACCCCACATCGTCCATTGCTTCACTCATGCACTCAAGCCAAGCCTGAGCTCTAGCAGGCGTAATTGCGAATGGGTGATGTCTTGCTTTAAGTCTCGGATGGCCATGCTCTTCTGAATAAAGATTCGGACCACCTAAGTATTGGGTTAAAAACTGTTTTTGTTTACGGGCGGTTTCTGAAAGGTCATTTGGAAAAATAGGCTGCAGCTTTGGATGTGCCGCTACGCGAGCATAAAATGCATCGACTAACTGTGATAATGTCTCCGCACCAATCTCTTCGTACGGAATAATCGGTTTTCCAGTCATCATCGTATCTCCTTTGCTTTAGCTGTAAATTCATTCTAACAACGCAGCCCGAATATCTCAAACAAATCGATTGAGTAGCTGGTAAAATTTAGGTTTTAAAATTGTTAATCTATGGAACGGGCAGAAGCGGAATCCATGAAGCGTGCGATTTTCTTTTGTGCTGAACGTTCCGGAATCTCTTGCTTCTGCAGGAAGGACAGGAAGCGTTCCAGGCCTGTTTCGGCGTCTGTCACTTCAAATTCCAGTTCGAAATCTTCCTGGCCGTTGTATTCGGAATGATCGATCACCAATAAGCCACCCAGGTAATCAAATTCCACCCGGTGCGTGGTCAATGTGCCGATTGTCGTCAACTCGGCAATCGCTATATCCAGTGTTTTCAGAGCATCTGCAACTTCAGCTGCTTCGAAAGTTTTTAGATCGAGCATCCGGCGCGCCTGCTCTTCGGTCAATTTATCGGTGATTTCGTAATGTCCAACAGGTGCAGGGGTTTTCAGCGTGCATTCAAAGCGGCCGCTTTTGTTCCGGATGCGCAAGGCACTGCGCTGATCTTTTAATTGAAAATCGGCAGTATCAAAATAATGGTTATGCTGGGTGACGGGGCCGTTATGAAAAGCGGCGAAATCTTCCAGCAAACGTCTGTACTCTTCTTTTGTCAGCATGTTTTTAAATTCGATTTCGAGTTCTTTTGTCATGGGAAACACCTCTCTATTAACTTCATTATCGGATAGTTTAGTGTAAACTGCAACGAATGGCAGAGCTGTGTTAAAATATCATTATTAAGAAGCAAGAAAGGAAGTATCGATTTGCATAAATTAGTAGCGATAAACAGAACTGAAATTACTGAAAACGAAATTGAATTCTTCATTGAAGAAACTGAACCAGCTGAAGCACTTGAAGCTTCTGGCCAAATGCTGACAGATTCCGACAACCAGGCGTTTGTTTATTTGCTGGATACGGGTACTGACTATATATATGTTCAGTTTGATGTACATACATGGCCAGCGTTGACCAAAGCGCTGCAGCTAAAAAAAGTTCCGCTTCTGACATGGGGGAAACAAATCATGCCACTGGCAGATTTTCATGAAGAATTATGGATGCTGGTGGAAAACATCGAAGGCAACGACAATTACGGAGAAACTTTCCGTACGGCTGTAGAACATGCATTTCATGAGGCGCTTGCTTCAAGATCTTAAAAGAAGTGAGGGGGACCGGAGATGGGTCAATGGAATCGGTTTTTAGCACCATATAAACAGGCAGTAGATGAATTGAAAATAAAATTCAAAGGAATGCGAAGCCAGTTTGAAAATGACAACACAAATTCACCAATCGAGTTTGTGACCGGCCGCGTCAAACCTTTAGCCAGCATCTACGACAAGACCCTGGAAAAAGGCATTCCATTCGAGCCTTCCGAAGAGCTTGCGCATCAATTGCAGGATATCGCTGGAATTCGAATGATGTGCCAATTTGTCGGGGATATCGAGACTGTAGTCGGCTTGTTGAGGCAACGCAAGGACTTGCGGATTGTGGAAGAAAAAGATTATATCTCCAACGAAAAACAAAGCGGCTATCGGTCATACCACGTTATTGTGGAATATCCGGTCCAGACCATCAACGGTGAGCAGCTGATTTTGGCGGAAATCCAGATTCGGACTTTGGCAATGAATTTCTGGGCGTCTATCGAGCATTCCTTGAATTACAAATATAAAGGTGTTTTTCCGGAAGAGATAAAGAACCGGCTTCAGCGCGCTGCTGAAGCTGCGTTCCAATTGGATGAGGAAATGTCGCAGATTCGGGACGAGATTCAAGAAGCCCAAGCCTATTTCACTGAATTCAAGGAATCGCATGGAACTCATTTTCGAACCGATAGAGAGGGAGGTCGACCAGAACGATGAAATTCTATATCATATCGAGAAGTGACAAACTATCCAACAAATTGATGGCCACGGCAAAGAACCATTTGGAGGATTTGGGGATGGAATGGAACGAGGAATCGCCAGACGTCGTCTTGTCGATTGGCGGTGACGGAACCTTGCTTCACGGGTTCCATAAATACAGTGAGAAGCTGGCAGATGTAGCCTTTGTCGGAATACATACAGGCCATCTTGGCTTTTATGCCGACTGGAAGCCGAGTGAAATCGAGAAGCTGGTTTTATCGATTGCCAAAAAGGACTATGAAGTGATTGAATATCCATTACTGGAAGTCAGTATCCACTACCAGAACCTGGACGAACCGGCGGTTTACTTGGCGTTGAACGAATCAACAGTAAAATCTCCTGATGTCACATTGGTGATGGATGTCTTTTTGAACGAAAGCCATTTTGAACGTTTTAGAGGAGATGGGCTCTGCATGTCCACTCCTTCCGGCAGCACAGCCTATAATAAAGCCTTGGGTGGCGCCATCATCCATCCCTCGCTTCAAGCGATGCAATTGACGGAGATGGCCTCCATCAATAACCGGGTTTTCCGTACAGTGGGGTCGCCTTTGGTTCTGCCTGGACATCATAAATGTACGCTGCGTCCAGTGAAGGCGCCTGATTTCATGGTCACTGTCGATCATCTGCAGCTGCTTCACAAAGATGTGAAATCGATCGAATATAAAGTGGCCGATGAAAAAATGCGATTTGCCAGGTTCCGCACATTCCCATTCTGGCAGCGCGTCCACGATTCCTTTATCGACAGCGAGCTATCAGATTGAGCGCCATGAAACCTTTTCAACTAACGTATACCGCTGAAGTGCCAAGCCTGCTGCGCGAGGCACTCGGGGAGTGGGGCATCTCCAAACGAACACTGGCTTCCGTCAAATACGGCGGCGGCCGGATTTTAGTGAATGATGCAGAAGTAACGGTCAGGCATCCCTTGGAAAAGGGCGATGCTGTGACCGTTATTTTTCCGAATGAAGATCATGGAAAAGGCTTGGCCGCAGAAGACGGCAACCTGGAAATCGTCTATGAGGATGAAGCCCTGCTAATCGTTGAAAAGCCGCCTTTGCAAAATACCATTCCATCCCGTGAACATCCTTTTGGCAGTTTGGCCAATATTGTCGCCAAGCATTTCAATGATACCGGCATTCCTTCTACTCTGCATATTGCGACCCGGCTGGACCGTGACACTTCCGGACTTGTCTGCATTGCAAAAAACCGCCATATTCATCATATGATCTCGCTGCAGCAGCAGGAGAAAACGATGAAACGGCGGTATGAGGCATTGGTTCATGGTCGGGTAGACCGAGAGGAATTTACGATCACCGCTTCAATCGGACGGAAGAACACGAGCATCATCGAAAGGGAGGTGCGTGAAGACGGACAATTCGCGGAAACCGAAGTCCGTGTGCTTCAAAGGCTGGAAGGCTATTCGCATATCACCCTGCAATTGAATACCGGCAGAACGCATCAGATCCGGGTTCATTTATCCCATATCGGCCATCCGTTGGTGGGAGATGATTTGTATGGCGGCAAGAGGAATCTGCTGGGGCGCCAGGCGCTTCATTGCACGGAATTGGAATTGACCCATCCGGTTTCAGGGGACAAGCTGTTCTTTAGTTCTTCGTTGAATAGAGACATGCAGTCGTTGCTTTAAAGAAACAGGTGAAAGCGTTCAGGTTGATAGGGTTGTTGGGAAGGTACAGAAACAATTTCTTTTTCAGGAAAGCGGAAAGCGGTCAATGAGCCACCGAACACGCAGCCAGTATCGATATTAACCGTGTTGTTGATAAAATAAGGTTCCTCAGTCGGCGTATGGCCGTACACGACCCATTTTTTTCCTCTATAGGATTTAGCCCAGTCGCGCCGGACAGGGCGGCCATCAGCATGGAACCTCCCAGTAATATCACCGTACAGCACAAAAATTGCAATGCCTTTACTAAGCGGTTTTCCGATCATTTCGGCTTTTAATCCGGCATGGGCGATAATGAGTTCATTTTCAAGCTGCTGGTAATGCGGAAGCTGTTCGTAAAAGTGAATATAGCGTTTCCGGAATTGCTGCTTTTCCGGTCCGGTCAGCTGCTGCCATTCGGCTACGGTGATTTCGAGGCCATGGGCAAGCTGGACATCATGACCTTTAAAAAAGCGGAAAAGTTTATTGCAATGATTTCCAGGGGAATAATAAAGGATGCCTTTGTCCTGTAGCGCAAACAGCAATCTCAAGACGTTGAGCGACTCGGGTCCCCGGTCCATGGCATCGCCGACAAAAGCGAGTTTTCGGTCTTGGGGATGGATAAATACATTGCCTTGTTTTTCGTAGCCCAGGTGTTCGATGAGCAGCAGCAGCTCCTGATAGCAGCCGTGGATATCACCGATAATGTCGTATTTCATGGTACACACCTCTTTGTTTTTAAAATTTACTATACATACCTATGGTGTAGCGTATAGACTACTATAGCAAGCACAGAGAATCTTCGAAAGGAGGGAGTATACATGATGGAAGAAAAAGTAGTACGTGATGAAGAATTGAATGACGCATTGTTCACTGAATTGCTTATCCGCGGAGATGTAAAAGAATTCCGCGATGAGTTTTTATCGCACCATCCATACGACCAGGCAAGTTTTTACGAAAAGGCGGATTCTGGGAATAGGCAATTGCTGTATCAGTATCTCTCTCCTCAAGAGATGGCGGATATTTTTGAAGCTATTGAATTGGATGATGATGAATACGAAGATCTATTCCAAGAGATGAATGCCCGTTACGCCTCAGATTTATTGTCTTATATGTACACGGATGACGCGGTGGATATCTTAAACGAATTGAATAAAGAACAAGTCGCCAGTTATCTGACGATTATGGACAAGGAATCAGCGCAGCAAATCAAAGACCTGCTGCATTACGAAGAGTATACGGCAGGATCCATCATGACCACAGAATTTGTCGCCGTACCAAAAAACTCCACAGTCCGTTCCGCGATGAACATCCTTCGGAATGCAGCACCGAATGCTGAAACCATCTATTATGTGTTTGTGATTGATGACGATAAGAAGCTTTCGGGAATTGTGACTTTAAGAGATTTGATCCTTGCTGAAGAAGATACGCTCATCAGCTTAATCATGAACGAACGGGTCGTCAGCGTTTCTGTCAGCGAAGATCAGGAAGAAGTGGCACGGATGATAAAGGATTACGATTTCCTGGCTTTGCCGGTTGTCGATTTTCAAAATCATCTGCTCGGCATCATCACAGTCGATGACATCATTGACGTGCTGGAAGAAGAGGCATCGGACGATTACTCCAAGCTGGCAGCTGTCTCTGATATGGATACATTTGACAAAGGACCACTCGCTGCCGCCAAAAAAAGGCTGCCATGGTTGATTCTGCTGACGTTCCTTGGGATGTTGACTGCTAATTTGATGGGAATGTTTGAAGCGACATTGGATCAGGTGGCGTTGCTGGCAGTCTTTATCCCGCTTATTGCCGGAATGGCCGGAAACAGCGGCACGCAGGCTTTGGCTGTAGCTGTCCGAGGAATTGCAACAGGCGATATTGCAGAACAGAGCAAGACCAAGCTGTTGTTCCGTGAAGCTGGTACTGGATTGATTACGGGCGTTGTCTGCGGCGTTGTTGTTGTCGCATTGGTTTATTTCTGGAAAGGCGAATTGCTGATCGGCATGCTCGTCGGAACAGCGGTTATGAGTTCCATTTTTGTGGCAACATTGGCCGGATCATTTATTCCGTTATTGATTCACCGGATGAAAATCGATCCAGCCGTAGCATCAGGGCCTTTTATTACTACTTTGAATGACATCATTTCAATTTTAATTTATTTAGGCTTAGCAACTACATTTTTAAGCCGGCTCTAGAAAAGTGCGAATTGCACTTTTCTTTTTTATGAGGTATTATTAGTACCAGGTAATAATAACAGACGCAGGAGGAATGGACATGTCAATATCATTAAAAGGAAAGACTTTTGTCATTATGGGAGTAGCCAACAAGCGGAGCATTGCTTGGGGAATCGCACGTTCTTTGGACCAATCGGGAGCAAATCTGATTTTCACGTATGCAGGAGAACGCTTTGAAAAATCGGTCCGTGATTTGGTGGCAACGCTCGACGGCAATCATGAACTAATCCTGCCATGTGATGTAACAAACGACGAAGCCGTAGCCCAATGTTTCACTGCCATTAAAGAGCAGGTGGGAACCATCCACGGATTGGCACATTGCATCGCGTTTGCAAAAGGCGAGGAATTGTCGGGCAATTTTTCGGATACATCAAGAGATGGATTCCTATTGGCGCACAATATCAGTGCCTATTCATTGACGAGCATCGCGAAAAACGCCAAGCCATTAATGGCTGAAGGCGGAAGCATTGTGGCATTGACTTATATTGGCGGCGAACGCGTCATGCCAAATTATAATGTGATGGGTGTTGCGAAAGCCTCTCTCGAAATGTCTGTTCGTTATCTGGCTGCGGACCTTGGAAGACATGGCATTCGCGTCAACGCGATTTCTTCGGGTCCGATTCGCACGCTGTCTTCAAAAGGCGTCAGTGACTTTAATTCAATCCTCCGTGAAATCGAAGAAAAAGCACCGTTGCGCCGCAATACGACACCTGAAGAAGTGGGCGATACTGCTGCTTTCCTATTCAGCGATATGTCACGCGGAATTACAGGGGAGACCATCCATGTAGACAGCGGATTCCACATTCTATAGGAAATACAAAAAGCAGATCGGCCGGTAACTCGGCCGATCTGCTTTTTTTTTTGCCCTTTAAAGTATCAGGTAACAACTTTTTCCATCGACTTGTGGGGAATGCCGGCATCTAAGAATTCATCGGATGTGATATCATAGCCGAGTTTTTCATAAAAAGCGAGAGCATGGGTCTGGGCATTCAACTTGAGCCTGAAAAGGCCGTTTGTCCGCGCATACTCTTCTAACTCGTTCATTATCAAAACGCCGATCTGTTGTCCGCGGTACTCGGAAAGCACACAGACCCGTTCAACTTTGCCGAGGCCCGTTTCCACTTCCCGGATGCGTCCTGCAGCAATGGGCTGTTCAAGCTGGTAACCGACAAAATGAATTGCACTGTCATCGTATTCATCCATTTCAATGTGAAGCGGAACGTGCTGTTCCTCCACGAAAACTTTTCTGCGGATATCAAAAGCCTGTTCTTTTTCCAGTTGGTTTTGAGCTATTTTTACTTTCAGCATTTATTGATCATCTCCAGTTAATCGGAATGTCTCGTATACCGTCCATGAACCATCATCCAATTGATAGAGGAGGTGAATGCGGTCAATAACTTCTTCGTGGTCGATGCCGGCCATCTTCAATTGAGCATAGACATCGGCATGTTCTGTATCGGATAATTCTTGTCCAATTGTGATATGAGGCATGAAAGAATGCTTTGGCATGCCTCCGAAGAAATCAGAATGCAGATCTTCGTGTAGCGCCGCAATTTCAGCATTCTGCTCTACCTTAAAATATAAGGTATTGGTAACCGGTGAAAATGTGCTGACACGCGTAGCGTGTAATTTAAACGGTTTTTGTCGCTTTGCGATGTTCAGCATTTCTGCTGCGATGTCTTTAATCGTTGATGCATCCGCCACAAATGGCCCTTTTAACGTCATGTGAGGGGTAATCTGCTCATAATGCGGATCATAACGTTTTCGATACGAATTAGCAAGATCCTGCAATTTTTTTGAAGGAAAAGCTGCAACTCCATATTTCATCCTAACAACCTCCTTGTCTGTGATAACCATTCATGTCGATGGTGCCGACTTTGTCTTGGAATACCGCAAGCTCTACATGCCGAAGTTCTGAATAAGTGCACGCCTTAAATCAGGCTGCCAATGCTTCCAAGTATGGTCTCCTTCAAATTCTTCATAAAAGATCGAAAACCCTTTATTTTTCATTAAATTATTTAATTTTCGATTTGGTTCGATGAAATCCGCGGTTTTGCCATTGCCCAGTTTGACAGCGGTTTCCTCTTTTCCGATAACATGGTAAACCGTAAAGGAATTGGCCGAACTAAATGCTTCCACTGCTGTCAGCATTTCTTCCCCGACCTTTGGAGATTGAAGAATGACGCGGCCAAAAATATTCGGGTATTTTAAAGCAGCCATCAAAGATACGGTCGCCGCCAGTGAATCGCCGATTAACGCACGTCCCATGCCTACCTGATAGGTCGGGTATTTTTCGTCGAGGAATGGCACCAGTTCATGCGCGAGGAAACGCAGATAGGCGCCGTGCTGTTCACCGGTAGGTTCATATTTTTTATTTCGATCTGCGACACTCTTATAGGGTACGCCGACAACGATGATGTTTTCGATTTCCTGATTTCCCAATAATTCGTCTACAACGCGTGGAATCCGCCCTAACTGAAAATAATCTTTGCCGTCAGAAGCGATGACCAGCGTGTATTTATATAAAGGTGAGAAATTGGAAGGAAGATAGACGAGCAATTGCATGTCTTCTTGGAGTTCCTTGCTGTAGATGGATAAATCTTCTACCTTTCCAGTCGTCATTGTTATGCCTCCTTTAGGGTTCTGTAAGAAAATTGTACCATATTGAATGTCCAAGGTATAATGGGAAAGAACACCAACTAACTAAGGCGAAAGGGGTTTTGGACATGGATGGCAGAAGGTTCAGGGTTCACTCAGACGACGTGACAAAAGCAACACATGAAGCATTGGAGCGACGGGGAGTTACGAACGTAGACATAGCCAAAATAGTTTTGGATATGCAACTGCCTTTTAATGAAGGCCTTAAAATTGAGCATTGTATGGAATCAGTTGAAAGTGTATTGCGTAAACGTGAAATGCAGCATGCCTTGCTGGTAGGGATTGAATTGGATGAACTGGCAGAACAGGGAAAACTGTCACGCCCACTTCAACAGATAGTCGGTTCGGATGAAGGACTCTTTGGCGTCGATGAAATGATTGGCCTGGGCGCAGTATTGACTTATGGCAGTATTGCCGTAACGACATTCGGACATCTGGACAAAAACAAAACGGGAATTATCCACAAGCTCGATACGAAATATGGTGGCCAGGTTCATACTTTCCTGGACGATTTGGTAGCAAGTGTGGCTGCGTGTGCGTCAGCACGGATCGCCCATCGAACCCGTGACCTGGAAGAGCAGGGCAGAACCTTCGAAGATTTGGCTCCAGAAGATACAACTCCTGAAACGCATGTAGAAGGCGCTGAAACATAAGAGTTTTCTAAATGTTCCCGCTGTAAGCGGTTGTATTTCTAAAATTTCATTGAAACTAGTAAGAAAGCCATGGTATTATAAAATTGAAACATAGAAAACTATTTTAGAAAAGGGAGGTCACTTTATGTTGAAAAAGAAATTTGGTTTATTTGCTGCAGTAACTCTTGCAGGATCTGTATTTTTGGCAGGTTGCGGAGATGACGCAGCTACAGAACCGGAAGGCGAAGGCGGCGGGGCAGCGGATCCTGAATTCCTTAGCATCTTGACGGGCGGCACGACAGGAACTTATTATCCACTTGGCGGCGCAATGGCGACAATCGTCGAAAATGAAACAGGCTTGGACACGACTGCCGAAGTTTCACAGGCTTCTGCTGCGAACATGACGGCACTTGCTGATGGAGCGGCGCAAATCGCATTTGTCCAGACGGATACAGCATTCTATGCTGCTGAAGGATCAAACATGTTCGAAGGCGAAGTGATTGATACGGTTTCGGCCATCGGTGCACTTTATCCGGAAACGATTCAATTGGTTACTACTGCAAATTCAGGAATTGCTTCATTTGATGACTTGGCAGGAAAAAGCATCTCTGTTGGCGCTCCTGGATCTGGGACTTATATTAACGCTGAACAGTTATTGGAAATCCATGGCATGACAATGGAAGATATTGATGCTCAGAACCTTGACTTTGGTGAGTCTCAGGAAAGCTTACAGTCAGGTCAAGTTGATGCGGCATTCATTACTGCAGGAACTCCAACGGGCGCAGTTGAAAGCCTTGGAGCTACTTCAGACGTTGTCATTGTACCTGTAGAACAGGACAAGGCAGACGAACTGATTGAAAAATATCCATATTATGCGAATGACGTTGTACCTTCCGGCATCTACGGGTTGACTGAGGAAGTTCCGACTGTCTCTGTTTTGGCTATGCTGGTGGTTCAGAACGATCTTTCAGAAGACCTTGTCTATGACATCACGAAAGCGATCTATGAAAATACAGATCAAATCCAGCATGCAAAAGCTGATTTTATCAAATCTGAAACAGCTCTTGACGGAATCGGGATCGATATCCACCCGGGAGCACAGAAATATTTCGACGAAGTAAATTAATTGAATGAGCGATTAACTGACGGTAAAGCGCAAGCTGTGCCGTCAGTTATTTGTTTTTAAAGATGAAGGAGAATAAACTATGCGGATACTCCGGATACGAATAATTCTTCCATTATTGATTGCCCTCAGCTTAATCGGCTCCTTAATCACATTCTTCCCTTTCCATAAATATTATGTATTTATCGATAATGAGACTGAAGAAACAGCAGCTTATGTGCCGGTGGAAAGTCCGTTTTTTCAACTAAGATACACGCATTCAATCCACCTGTCAGAAGTTATCGAGAGTTATAAAGTAATCGATGATGATATTTTGATGATGACAGAGCTTGAATACGAAGATTTTAATATCGGCATGCCTTCAAATGCAGGAGAAGGAGAGACCTTTGTCGAAAAGGACGGGAAATACTTCATTAAGAATATGACAAGGGAAATTCCGGAGTTCCGGCTGTTTGTGGGTGATGTTGATGCGGGATTATCTTTTGTCACCAAAGGGCACGAGATGGATTTGAAAAAAACGCTTGAAAGAGGTAAGTCGTATACTTTTCGTGTAGAGCGCTTATCCCTATTTCAACTAAGAGAAGGAGTGAGAATTGATGAGCGATAAGTTGCCTCCAGAAGAACGCGAACAGCAACATCTTCCACCAGAGGATGAATCTTACATCTCAGAAGAAAAACAAAAGGAAATTTTACAGAAATATGATCCTGAATCCAACACGCGGGATTTAAGTGGAATGATCAAGCATGTGGTCTTTTTCGGTTTATTGGCATTTTCTTTATTCCAACTCTATACTGCGATTTTCGGACAGTATACCGCCTATATTCAGCGGTCGATTCACTTAGGATTCGCCCTTTCTTTAATTTTCCTGTTATTTCCTGCCAGAAAACGTAAAGGGGCCCGCCATAAAGTTGCTTGGTACGATTACATACTGGCGTTGCTATCAGTTGGCGTAGCTTCCTATTGGCCGATCATGTACGATGACCTGGTATTCCGTCTCGGACGGGTTACCGAATTGGACTTGGTCGTCGGGGTTTTAGCGATTCTGCTGACGCTTGAAGCGACACGTCGGGCAGTCGGCATGCCGATTACGGTCATTGCTAGTTTATTCTTGGCATATGCCTTTTTCGGGCCTTATTTCCCTGGATTTTTACGCCACAGAGGGCAAGATCTCGATGCACTTGTCCAGCTGATGTTCTATACTACCGATGGGATATTGGGAACTCCAATCGGCGTATCGGCCACCTTCATTTTTACCTTCCTGTTATTTGGTTCGTTCCTCGTGAAAACAGGAGTCGGGCAATATTTCAATGACTTGGCCGTATCACTGGCAGGGAATTTGACAGGTGGACCGGCAAAAGTGGCGATTTTCTCCAGTGCCCTGCAAGGGACCATTTCGGGGAGTTCTGTTGCCAACGTTGTAACATCGGGTTCCTATACGATTCCGATGATGAAAAAACTGGGTTATAAGAAAGAATTTGCCGGTGGGGTAGAGGCAGCGGCCTCGACAGGTGGACAATTGATGCCACCGATCATGGGTGCCGCAGCTTTCCTAATGGTGGAATTTATCGGGGGAGTAACCTATTGGGAAATTGCCAAAGCAGCCACAATACCGGCTCTTTTGTATTTCACAGGTGTTTGGATCATGACCCATTTTGAAGCAAAACGGATCGGTCTGAAGGGTCTGTCTCCGGAAGAGATGCCGGACCGCAAGGAAGTATTGAAAAAGATTTATCTCCTATTGCCGATTGTTGCAATCATCTTCTTCCTGTTAATCGGTGTTCCGACTATGCAGGCGGCACTTTACGGAATTCTGCTGACGATTTTTGTCAGTGCCTTTAATAAAGAGACACGATTGAATTTCAAAGACATGATTATGGCATTGGTTGATGGTGCACGAACGGCTTTGGCCGTTGCAGCAGCAACAGCGGCTGCTGGTATTATTGTCGGAGTGGTCGTAAAGACGGGACTCGGTTTGAGTTTAGCAAATGGACTGGTTTCAGCTTCAGGAGGAAATGTCCTGTTAACCTTGTTCTTCACAATGCTCGCAGCGATTGTCCTGGGTATGGGCTCTCCGACAACTGCCAACTACGTCATCACATCTACGATAGCGGCACCAGCCATTATCACGCTGTTGATGCTGGATGAGCCGGTTGGAGCAGCGGTACCGCTAGTGGTCGCTTTATCTGCCCACTTATTTGTTTTCTACTTTGGGATTATTGCAGATATTACACCACCTGTTGCGCTTGCAGCCTTTGCAGCATCAGGTATCTCAGGCGGGGAACCGATACGCACCGGTTTCACTGCAGCCAAATTGGCGGCAGCAGCGTTCATCATTCCTTATATGTTCGTTTTGTCTCCATCGCTCCTGATGATCGATACAACCTGGCCTGAGCTGATCTGGGTATTGATTACAGCTCTAACAGGGATGATAGCCATCGGAGCAGGGCTGATCGGTTATTGGTACCGGAAGCTGAACTGGTTCGAGCGCATCATTACCTTCGCAACTGGATTGGCTTTGATTTATCCAGAAGGGTTGTCTGATATAATCGGTGCAATTTCGTTTGTCATTCTATTCGGATTCCAGTGGATAGCACGCGATAAAAAACCTGCTAAAACAGTGGGAGCTTAATAAAATCTAAAACCGTCCGGGCTGATGCCCGGACGGTTTTTATTGTTCTGTCACTTTTATTAGGAATAACGAAAAAAGCCACCACCCGAAGGTGATGACTTTTTCAAAGCAAACTTTGTTCCTAAAGCTTGCAGTGGGTTTGGCACCCAATAGTTCCTACTGATTTCTGAAATCTGATAAGAACGATGGATGTCAAATCTCTTACTTGTGTATCTTATAATATCTGGCACCAAATGTAAAGTTGTTAGAAAATTTGACGAATATGCAGTTCTTTAATGCTTTTTGGACAACCTTTCTGATTTGATGCTTTTAAAAAAGATTCTCTTTGAAAAACCCTCTCTGTCCGAATTCAGGCCACTGAACGACAGGTCGTTTTTATTTTCTCAAAAGGATTGCCGTCACGGTATTCATAGTATAGAATAAGAACAAACGTTCCCATTGGAGGGGTGGTAATTATGGAAATTCTTAAATTGCCAGAACCTTATATATTTTGCATCGATATGCGCGGCTTTTACGCCAGCGTTTCTGCAGTTGAACTGGGCTTGGATCCACTGGAAACCTGTCTTGCGGTTGTCGGGAATCAGGAACGAAAAGGAAGTGTGGTTTTAGCTGCGTCGCCGATGATGAAGGAACGGTTTGGCGTGAAGACCGGCACGCGGCTTTTTGAAATTCCAGACCATCAGGACATTTTGCTGATAGAGCCGAAAATGAAGCTGTATTTGCAAAAATCCATGGCGATTACGGAGTTGTTGGGAAACTACGTGCCGAAGGAATCAATCCATATTTACAGTGTGGATGAAAGTTTTATCGAGCTGACAGGTACCGAAAAACTATGGGGCCCGCCGGCATTCACCATGCGCCGCATCCAGCAGGAGCTGCTGGACTGTTTTAAACTGCCTTCATCAGTAGGGGGTGGGCCGAATATGCTGATGGCGAAGCTGGCTCTCGATCTGGAAGCGAAAGAAACAGGGTTTGCCAATTGGACTTACGCTGATGTACCGACAAAGTTATGGCCTGTCACACCTCTCCGCAGAATGTGGGGCATCGGATACCGGACAGAAAAGACTTTGAACAGTATGGGCATCTATTCTGTCGGCGACTTAGCTTGCGCAGACATCTCCCTGCTGGAAGACCAATTTGGCATTTTAGGCAATCAGCTACACCAGCATGCCAATGGCATCGACCTGTCCGATATGGGATCACCCTTGATCGAGGGGCAGATCAGTTACGGAAAAGGACAGATTTTGTATCGGGATTACATAGAAGAAAAAGACATCATGACCATTATTTTGGAAATGTGCGAAGATGTTGCGATGCGGACACGACAAGCCCGTCGTGCAGGGAGGACCATCCACTTGAGTGTCGTCTACAGCAAGACGGCTTTCGGTGGCGGATTTTCCCGCTCTCGATCCATTGATGAAGCGACAAATGACACACTGAAGATTTATCGTGTCTGCCTGGGGATTTTCCAGGAGCATTTTCAACACAAACCGGTTCGGCAGATTTCGCTGGCCATCAGCAATCTGGAAGAAGAATCGTCGATGCAGTTGAGCCTCTTTGATGAAAGGAAGTTCGAAAACAGAAGCCTGGGAGAAGCGATGGACACGATCCGGAAACGGTATGGCTATTCGGCAATCTACCGAGGCATATCGGGTACAGGGGCAGGCACCGCCATAGCACGGACCAAGTTGATCGGCGGACACAATAAAGAATAAGGGGATGGTCCAATGAAACGCAATAAATACTTAAAGACCGTAGGCGATATCAAAGACCGCGGAAGGATCAAGTGGACAGCCTTAATGCTGCCGGAACACGTTGAGATGATCCGGGAATGGTACGAGCAAGACGAGCGGGTGCCAAAACCCGATCTGAATGAATTCGACCTGCAGCTACTCCAAGAGGAGATGGACATTGCATTGAAACGCCAATGCGAAGTCCTTATCCACAGCTGGGAGGACGGGATAATTCATAAACACAGGGGAACGATTGAAGGCATTGATGCAAGAAGCCGTATGTTGATCTATGAGAAGTCAGATGAAAAGCATAGGGTGCCGATGGATAAAGTGGTTTCGATTGAGATGGTTGATTGAAAACAGAGAGTAACTTATTGGAGAAATTTAAAAAAGGGATGATGGGATGAAGCAGTTAAATTTGTATTTCTTTGGTGAAGAAAAGGTAAGTGTTCAAGATGGATTCTATTTTTATGGTATTATTTTGCTGATTATAACATTATTGTTTTTAATATAATGTCGCGTTCGCCGTTTTTTCCAGCTGGCTGTCCGCAGATTGCTAAAACATAGGCCACAAAAAAACCGCGCAGCCAATAAGGCTACGCGGTTTTATCACATTAACACTTATGATTCCTACTGGGCTCGAACCAGCGACCTCTACCCTGTCAAGGTAGCGCTCTCCCAGCTGAGCTAAGGAATCTCAATTTCCAGGACAAATATAAGTATAGCTTGTCCTGGGAAAAAGTCAATAGTTATCAAGAAAGAAAAAAATGTCTGGATTTTTAGTCATTCGCTTGTCTTCACGCGGCGATGCCGAGCTTGAGATAGCTTTATCGACACCTCGTGTTCTATTGGCCAACGCCTCTAAAGCCGGCATCTTTTGCTTCCTGTTCCGAACAGAACCATTCTTCGGGATTAGTTTGTTCGTAGGAAGAATTGCTTGGCAAGTGGTAGATTTTATTGCCGCTGCGGTTAATGTTGCCTTTGATGTCACAGTCGCCGCTAGTTTGTTCTACGGTGGAAGAGCTGGCATTTCCGGAAGTCTCTTGTTCATAAACGTCCGAATTGAAGCCTCGGTCAGTTGAATAGTTTTCGTATTGCCAAATACCTGCTTCATTGTCTTTGGCAATTTGTTCTGCTTGCTCAAAGTCATCGAGGTAGCGGGTGTTTGGTGGGAAGACATAGGCGACTCTGGCAAGGCCCGACTCCAGCAGCTGTTCTTGGACACTTTCGCCATCGACATAAATATAAGCCAGCAACCGGTCATAATCGTCAAAGCGGTCGCCGACATCAAACTCGATCGACACATCGCCCGATTCAATCAGCCGTTTGTTCGCTTCAGTGGCTTCCTTGCCTAGAGGCTGTTCGCCCAGGCGCGGGTGATTGGTTTCAGGCGTGTCCATCAATAGGTATCGCACGGTCACTTCTTCGCCTTCGTAGATGATTTTAATGGTATCGCCGTCAATGACCTGCGTCACTTCCACGTCAATGTGATCGGTCGTACCGGACGTGTCAGTCGATTCCAGCATACCGCAGCCTGAAAGAAAGAATAATATCAATAACATAAGTTTCAGTTTCATAAAGATCCCTACTTTCGTTTCTTCATTAATTATATGAATAAATGGGCTTCCTGGCAATCGGTCAGTGGTTTGTGAAGCTTGTTCAGGAGCGGCATCCCTGAAATTTTTCATAACAAACCGCCTCTTTCAATCCTGGAAATTGTAAAAGGCGGTTTTATGTGTTTGAGCAACAGGCGTAGGCAAGTTTCAGCAATTAAGGGCTGACTCCGTTTGTTATGCAGCTTCATCAAAATACAAGGTGGATTCTTCCGTAAAGCTTTCCAGCTTTTCTTTATTGACCCCAACTTCCGGTTCTCCTCTAGAAAATAGGTTCCAACCAAATTTAGTTGCTTAGTCATCTTATTCCCTCCGCGGAATGGGAATGGTATTGTTTGACTATTCTATCCCCTTACAGGTTACACTAATAAACAAACAGTGAAAAAAAGCCGGAAAGGCTTAAAAGGGGGAGATTCTTTATGATTTCAATTGGCATCATTGGAGCAGGAATTGTTGGGGAACGGATCATTAAACAAATTCAGCAGGAAAGCCATGTGGAAATAAAAATAGTCTACGACCAACAGTCAGAACGCCTTACAGAAATCAGCGAAGCTTACGGAATTCCAATGGCAAAATCAGTGGAGGAAGTGCTGTATTCGGATATCAATTGGGTTTACATAGCGACGCCGCCCGCTTTTCATGCGGAAATCGCCGAACTTGCGGCAAGTGCCGGAATCAATATCCTGTGCGAAAAACCATTGGCACATAATGTGGAAGATGGCGAAACTATGGTGAAGTCCATCGAAGGCAATCATGTGCAGACCGCTATGCATTTTCCCTTAATGTATAAACCGGCAGTCCGCGAAATGGCCAAGCGCATCAAGAACGGACATATTGGAAAAGTGGTCAGGATTGAGCTTCAGACCTTTTTCCCGGATTGGCCAAGATTGTGGCAACAGAATCCATGGATCGGTTCAAGAAGCCAGGGCGGCTTTGTTCGCGAAGTATTTCCGCATTACTTCCAATTGATGAGCCGACTTTTCGGTGAATTGTCGTTTACTTCCCATCACATCACTTATCCGGAACAGGCGGATAAGTGCGAAACTGGGGTAATTGCCCATGGACTCACCCGCGACAAGATTCCGTTCCTAGTGACAGGCATCAGCGGCATCGGCCAAAAGGAATTGCTGCAGTTTAAGGTATACGGCGAACAAGGGGTTTTGACGCTGGAAAATTGGTCGGATCTATACGAATCGATGAAAAGTGAAGACCGCCAGTTGATCAACGAGTTTGAAGATGTCCCGTCGCTTTTTGAGGAAATGAACAATCATTCGACTCTTTTGGTCAATTTTGAAGAAGGTCTGGTCATCCAGCGATATATCGATTATTTATTGGCTGAATAAGTGTTCATTTTTTGAATCCAGTATCTTAGTTGGTATAATATAGAAACTCAGAGGAGGTTGGAAAGTGAATTTTACAGCAAACGATGTAGAACACATGATAGAAGAACAGCGCACTTATTTTTATACAGGTGATACGAAGCCAGCCGCTTTTAGGATTGAACAATTATACCGATTAAAAAGTGTGATTCAATCCCATAAAACAGAAGTGATCGATGCTTTAAAGAAAGACCTGGGCAAAAGTGAATTTGAAGCCTATGCAACAGAAGTCGGTTTTGTGCTCGACAGCATCAGCAGCATGGCAAAAAATCTGGAAGACTGGATGAAGCCTGAGCAAGTAAAGACACCGATGCATCTTCAGCCATCTAAAAGCTTTGTCATCCGTGAACCGTATGGCTCTGTATTGGTTATCGGGCCTTTCAACTACCCATTCCAGTTGGTGATGGAGCCGCTTATCGGTGCTATTATTGGAGGGAATTGTGCAGTAGTCAAGCCTTCTGAAGCAACCCCGAATGTCGCAAAAGTTATCCGCACGATTATCGAAGAGGCATTCCCCTCCTATTATATTCGGGTAGTCGAGGGCGAGCGTGAAGAAGTCACGGCTTTGATCCATGCTTCGTTCGATTATATTTTCTTCACAGGCAGCGTCAATGTCGGAAAAGTCATCATGAAAGCGGCATCTGAGCGCTTGACGCCTATCACATTGGAACTTGGCGGGAAAAGTCCGGCAATTGTTGACCAAACAGCAAATCTGGATTTGGCGGCGAAACGGATTGCCTGGGGAAAACTGATGAACACCGGCCAAACTTGTGTCGCTCCTGACTATATTTGTGTGCACGAATCGATTAAAGACGAATTCCTGGAAAAGCTGACGAAAACGATACAGGAATTTTACGGCAAAGATGCACAAAGGAGCCCGGATTACGGACGCATCGTCAATCATCAACATTTTGACCGCTTAGCAGAAATTGTGCAAAAAGAGTCCAAGCACATTATATATGGAGGAAAAGTTGACCGGAATGACCGCTACATTGAACCTGTGATTTTGGATAACATCACTTGGGACAGCCCTTCAATGGAAGATGAAATTTTTGGACCGATTTTGCCGGTCATCAGCTATACGGATTTGCCGTTATTGCTGCGTCAAATCCGTAAATTGCCGAAGCCGTTATCGGCTTACCTGTTCTCGGAAAACGAACGCGCCATCCGGTTCTTCCTGGACCAATTGCCATTTGGCGGCGGCTGCATCAATGACACGGTTTCGCATGTGGCCAGCTCTTACTTGCCGTTTGGTGGAGTGGGCACATCAGGAATCAATTCCTATCATGGCAAAGCCAGCTTTGAAACCTTCACGCACGCTAAATCAATCTTGAAAAAATCAACTAAATTATCCGTAAACCTGGTCTTTCCGCCTTATAAAAATAAAGCGAAATGGATCAAAACGGTAATGAGATAAGCGGCCTGCGGGTCGCTTTTTTCATGCCAGTATTGCTGCGCATTTAGGTCAGCATCTTATTGGGAGTGGCAGTATTGGTTTTTCTTTTGTTTCAGCGGCCTTCCCCGGAAATTGCGGCAGAACAGGCTAATGAAACGGTGATCAGTCTATACGGAGGAAGATCACTGAATCCGGCGATGTTTTTGAAGTGGAATTTCATCGGCCTGGTGGACTTTATCTGGCTCTCGTCAACCGGCAGAATGGGCAAGTGGAAGCGATAGAGTTGATTGAAAAAACGGAAGCGGCTAAAGAAGTCACACAACAGCAGGCAGAGCAAATTGCATTAGAACAGGCGGAATGGGAAATTGGCGGCGTTTCCTATAACGAAGAACGCAATGAGTATGAAGTCAATGTTCGGGAAGAAACGCAACTTTCTACATTTATCATATCTGCAGCTACTGGCGAAGTGAAAAAAACAGCCAGAAACTGATTGAAGCGGAACCGCAAGTGGAAGAACCGGAGCCAGTTCGAATCATTACGCGTGATGAAGCGGTTCGGGTGGCCAAAAATACGTTGGACGGAGAAGTTCAGGAAGCAGAGTTTGTGCAGACGGAAGATGGTGGCTACTACCTGGTGGAAATTGTAAACGATCAGACCGAACAAGAGGCAACCATTCAAATCCACGCAGTCCGTGGAGATACCATGTCGGTCGAGTGGGACGATTGACTATGAGAGCCGGTTCATGTATTTCTCATCATATTCTCATGATGCCTTAATCTTCTGCTCAGAAGAAAAGGTTATTCTGCGGGCAAAAGAATGGTGGCAGCTGTTCCCACGCCGAGTGTGCTCGATATGCTGAGAGTACCTTTATGTTCCTGAATGATTTTTTGCGAAATAAGCAGACCCAATCCTGTTCCAGTTGCTTTTGTCGTATAAAAAGGTTCGAAAACTTCACTCAGGTCTTCTTCAGAAATACCGTTTCCTGAATCATTGAAGCTGATCGACAACATGGAATCATTTTCGGCCCTCAGCAGTACCTGAATTTCTCCAGGTTCATCCATTGATTCAATTGCATTCTTCAATAAATTGATGAAGACTTGTTTCAAGTGATGTTCTTCTCCGTTCACCTGAAAATCTTCACGCCAGTCTTTGTTCACCGTAATGCCATGCATATTAAGCTCTGGACCAAACAGCAGCAGAATATCATCCAGTGCATTCTGTATACTGAATTTTTTCAGTGCAGCAGCCTGGGGTTTGGCCAAGACCAGAAATTCGCTGATGATTAAATTGATGCGCTCCATCTCAGACTGGATTAAAGCCGTATATTCTGGGAAATGATGCTTTGGGTCGTGATGCATCATTTGGACGAAACCGGAGATAACGGTCATGGGGTTTCTGATTTCATGTGCGACACCTGCGGCAATTTCTCCAGCAAGCTTTAGTTTTTCTGATTGCAAAATCAGTTTTTCCGACTCTTTCTGATAGCTGATGTCCCGCGAGATGATAGAAGTGGCGATCACTTTTTGGGACTGATCGAATATAGGCGACAAGGTAACCTGAGCATGAAAGCGGCTGCCATCTTTTCGGACATCCACGGTTTCAAGGAGAGAATAGCTTTCTCCCTGCTGGACTTCCCGTGTCCGCATCTCGGCTGCCTCTTTCATATCCTGTGGATAAAGCGGCAGTGTTTTTCCGATGCATTCCTTAGCGGTCCATCCATAAAGTTCTTCGAAAGCCGGATTGACGGCGATGATTTTATTATTCGAGTCGAACACAGCTATGGCGTCTTTGGCTGTTTCAAAAAACAGCTGCAGGTAGCCTTCTTTTGACAGCAGAGCTTTCTCCATGGAAGCGTTTTTTATCTCTAACTGCTTCCAATACCGGCTGAAATAAATGCTGTGAAGCAGGGTGATCGCCAACACTGTAACAAAAAAGATGATGATCGATAATTGATTATATTGCAATGGTGCCCTATCAGCAAAACGGTCAACTACAGTTAATAGAAGCAAAGCTTCAAAAGAAGTGACAATGGCCAGCAGGATGATCGGTTTTGTGTCGTTATATAAGGCAGAAGCAATGATGGGTACGACAAAAAATACCAGTGTCACAGAAGATAAGGATTCGAAATTTAAAATGAAGATATACAGGTTCATAGTAAAAAGAATCACGACTTGAAGCAAACGTTCCGTTATTTGGCTGGAAAATAACACCAGCAATACCAGGTAGGAAGCGATGCCGAATAGCGGGGAAATAACTGCTGAATTTAAATCAACCCATTGATTGAGCAAAAAATGCAGGATGCTTGCAAATCCGTATAAATGGATGAATAATTGATTTCTTTTGCGGTTGGTCACATTGCGTTCCATTAGGCACCTCGAATTTTATGGTTTTTAATTTTATATATAAGTTGAACAAAAGAAATTTCCCTCTGCATCTGGCTTCAATCATGAAGAGAATAGAGCTTGCGTTAGGGAAAATGGAGAGTCCATGCAACTCAGCTGAAGAAAATCACCTCAACTAATACTATAATACTATAAGACAGGACTGTCCGAACATCTTTGATTTTGATATGATAATAAGACGGAGGAGTGATAGAGATGACTTACCAGTGGAATCAAAACGAAACGATTGATGTATTAAAAGAATTAGTGGGAATTCCAAGTCCGTCCGGCTACACCATGGACGTCATGTCAAAAATCCGCACTTTACTGGCACAATGGAACGTTGAGTACAAGACAACCCATAAAGGGGCAGTAATCGCAACAATCCAAGGGAAAAATAAGCAGCAACATCGCCTGCTGACAGCGCATGTTGATACACTTGGCGCCATGGTGAAAGAAATCAAACCGAGCGGCCGTTTAAAGCTGTCGTTGGTTGGCGGCTTTAAATTCAATGCGATCGAAGGCGAGAATTGCCTCATACATAAAGCGGACGGCTCGACCGTCTCCGGAACGATCCTGCTGCACCAGACGACAGTCCATGTCTACAAAGATGCGGGCACGGCTGAACGCAATGCTGATAGTATGGAAGTGCGCCTTGACGAAAAAGCCTTTTCGAAAGAGCAAGTGCAAAATTTGGGCATTGGAGTGGGAGATTTCGTGTCGTTCCAGCCGAGATTTGAAGCGACCGAATCCGGCTATATCAAATCCCGCCATTTGGATGACAAGGCGAGCACCGCTTTATTGCTTCAATTGGTGAAGCATTTCAGCGAAACTGGAGAAGAGCTGCCCTATACAACCCATTTCTACATTTCCAATAACGAAGAAATCGGCTATGGCGGGAACTCCAGCATCCCACCGGAAACACAGGAATACATTGCTGTTGACATGGGCGCCATCGGAGACGGCCAGGAATCAGACGAGTACACGGTTTCCATTTGTGCGAAGGATTCAAGCGGCCCTTATCATTACGGATTGACCCGCCATTTGATTTCCCTGGCACAAGACCATGCCATTGACTACAAAGTTGATATCTATCCCTATTATGGATCGGACGCGTCAGCTGCCATCAGCGCAGGACATGATGTCAAGCATGCATTATTCGGCCCTGGGATTGAAGCCTCCCATTCATACGAGCGCACACATACGGATTCATTAAAAGCGACGGCAGCATTGCTTCATGCATATGTGTTGTCTTCCTTGGTTTCATAAGAGTAAGGAGAGGAATTTCATGAACAGCAAAGATTTACTGACGGCAATTCCATACAACCAGATTAAAGGTGCATTACCGGAAACGATTAAGCATCTGACAATAGATTCCCGTGACATTAAAGCGGATTCGATTTTTGTTTGCATCGCGGGCTATACAGTGGATGGCCATAATTTTGCACAGCAGGCAGCAGATCAGGGCGCTACAGTGATAGTGGCAGAAAAGCCGTTGACGATAGAAAATGCGACAGTAGTCATTGTTGAAAGTACTTCGCGGACGCTCGGATTATTGGCTGCAAAATTCTATGATTATCCTTCAAAACTTCTGCACATGATCGGTGTTACAGGCACCAATGGCAAAACCAGTGTAGCTGGAATCGTGCATTCGCTGTTGATGGAGCTGGGCGAGAAATCGGCTTTGACAGGAACAATCGGTTTTGACTTGAATGGCCAAGTGCACCCATCAGCCAATACGACAAACGATGCGTTGACGACACAACAAATGATTGCGCGCGCACGTGATGAAGATTGTTCCCACATGACCATGGAGGTTTCGTCGCATGGATTGATTTTGGGCCGCTTGGCCGGGGTTGAGTTCGATACCGCCATTTTCACCAACCTGACGCATGATCACTTGGATTTCCACGGGACGATGGAAGAATATGGCCATGCCAAAAGCTTATTGTTTTCACAACTTGGCCAGGATCTTGCCAACCGAAAACAGGCCATCTTAAATGCTGATGATCCCTGGTCCAATGAAATGGCGAAAATGACTCCACATCCGGTTTATACGTATGGGATCCAAAACAATGCGCAATTCCAGGCAAAAGATATTCTATTGACGCATGAAGGAACAACATTTACCTTGGATTGCAAAGAAGGGCAATTTCCGGTGAAGATGAAACTGCTTGGGGAGTTTAATGTGTCCAACGCGTTGGCGGCGATTGCTGCTTTATATGCGGAAGGCTACATGCTGGATGAAATCCTGAAGGTGCTGCCAGTGATCGCTCCGGTTGAAGGGCGGATGCAAAAAGTTGAGTTGGCTGCGCCAATTTCTGTTTTTATAGATTACGCGCATACACCTGATGCCATCGAAAAAGCGATTGAGGCCGTACAGGATTTTAAAAAGAACCGCATCATTTTTCTGGTGGGCACAGGCGGCAACCGCGATAAGACAAAACGTCCCGTCATGGCTGAAAAAGCGTCGGTTGCAGATTATGTGGTCCTGACAACAGATGATCCACGCGACGAGAGTTATGAAAGTATTTTAGGGGATCTTGAAACTGGGATGACCCACAGCCATTTTTCCTGCATCGGCGACCGGGAAGAAGCGGTCAGGCATGCCGTACAACAAGCAGAGGCGGGCGACATCATCATACTCGCTGGAAAAGGGCACGAAGATTACCAGATTATCGGGAGTACCAAGTATCCGCACAGCGACAAAGAAATCGCGATACAGGAAGCATTGAAAAAGTTTCAGTAAAAAAGGGGCCTCTGGAGGCTCCTTTTTTACTGCAGGCGTTAAAATCCCTTGTTTTTTTCAGTTTCCTTCTCTAATATGAAGAGAGTAGATTAAAGGAGCGTATAAACATGTCAGACCAATTAAAGAATGAAATTCAAAATAGAAGAACCTTCGCAATCATTTCCCACCCGGATGCCGGGAAAACGACCTTAACCGAAAAGTTGCTGTTATTCGGGGGAGCTATCCGTGATGCAGGAACTGTGAAAGCCAAAAAAAGCGGCAAGTTTGCTACGTCCGACTGGATGGAAATCGAAAAGCAACGGGGAATTTCTGTAACTTCTTCCGTTATGCAATTCGACTATGCCGGACACCGTGTCAATATTCTGGACACCCCTGGACACCAGGATTTCAGTGAAGACACGTACCGGACCTTGATGGCTGTCGACAGTGCTGTCATGATCATCGATGTTGCCAAAGGGATTGAAGCACAGACCGTTAAGCTGTTCAAAGTTTGTAAAATGCGTGGCATTCCAATCTTTACCTTTATCAACAAAATGGATCGCCAAGGCAAAGAACCGCTGGAATTGATGGAAGAACTGGAAGAAGTTCTTGGCATTCAATCTTACGCGATGAACTGGCCAATCGGCATGGGCAAAGAATTCCTCGGCATTTATGACCGTTTCAATAAACGCATCGAACCGTTCCGTTCAGAAGGCGATCGTTTTCTTGAGCTTGACGAAAAGGGCAAATTGATTGAAGACCATGAAATGAAAAAAACTTCTTATTATACACAGGCAATGGATGATATTGAATTGCTGGATGAAGCAGGCAATGACTTTTCAATTGACCGCGTGAAAAAAGGCGAATTGACGCCGGTATTCTTCGGCAGTGCTTTGGCTAACTTTGGCGTCGAGACGTTTTTGGAAACCTACCTGCAATTTGCACCGTCACCGCAGCCGCGTGACACGCAGGAAGGCGAAAAAATTGATCCGATCGATATGCCTTTTTCCGGCTTTATTTTCAAAATTCAGGCCAATATGAATCCAGCTCACCGTGACCGCATCGCTTTTGTGCGTATCGTCTCCGGCAAGTTTGAGCGCGGCATGAACGTGACGTTGACGCGCACGGGCAAAGTCTTCAGGCTTACACAGACCACTCAATTTCTGGCAGACGACCGTGAAATGGTCAATGAAGCTGTAGCGGGGGATATCATTGGCCTCCACGATGTAGGGAATTATCAAATCGGAGACACCATTACGAGCGGCAAGAAGTTTCAATTTGAAAGCCTGCCACAGTTTACACCGGAACTTTTCGTCAAAGTAACCGCTAAAAACGTCATGAAACAAAAACACTTCCATAAAGGGATTCTTCAACTTGTACAAGAGGGGGCAATCCAGTACTATAAAACACTTCATTTGGAAGAAGTCATCCTTGGCGCAGTCGGCCAGCTTCAATTTGAAGTGTTCGAACACCGGATGAAAAATGAATACAATGTGGATGTGCGGATGGAGCCGGTCGGTTCCAAAATCGCACGCTGGATTGAAAACGAAGAAGAGGTCAAAGAATCAATGTCCAGTGGCCGGTCAATGCTTGTACGCGACCGTTTTGACAACTACGTCTTTTTATTCGAAAACGAGTTTGCGACACGCTGGTTCCAGGATAAAAATCCAGGCATCCGATTATACAGTTTGTTATAAAAATGAAAACCTGCTGCTGGCAGGTTTTTTTGTTTTTTTCAAAAAAGTGGCAGATAAGTGAACACGCTCTATAAAGTTTGCGGTTGCAAGGGATATTTCTTATGATAGAAGAACAAGGAGAGAGGGTTGAACAAATGAAAATAAGCGATTTTTCGATAAAAAGGCCAGTCTTTACACTGGTAATCATGTTTTTGATCATTATTCTGGGAGTGGTATCATTTACCCGTATCCCTATTACTTTAATCCCTGAACTCAATCCGCCAATTGGTGTAGTTGTTACCAATTATCCAGGTGCCAGCCCGACAGAAGTAAGTGAAAAAGTGACAAAGCCTTTAGAGGCGAACCTGGCGACCTTGCCAGGCATCCAATCGATTCAATCGAATAGCCAGGAAGGCTCAAATTTTATCCTGCTGGAATTTGATTGGTCGACAGATATAGACGATGTCCAATCAGATATCGTCCAGCGAATCGATCAGACGCCGATTCCTGACGATTCAAATGATCCACGTTTTTTAAAGTTTGATCCTGCTCAATTTCCGATTCTTCAGTTGTCATTGCGCTCAAGTGATCCAGATGCTGATGTGCGGGTGGTTGCGGAAGAGCTGGAAACGGAACTTCGTCAAACTGATGGCGTAGCCAGTGTCAATATCTCAGGCTCTTTAATAGAGGAAATCCAAATTGAGTTAAACCAGGCCGAACTGGAAGAGCGGGGCTTGCAGCAATCAGACGTCGTACAGCTTCTTCAGGCTAACAATATTTCGCTGCCAGGAGAGCCGATTGAGACCGAAGATGGCCGAAACCTGACGACCCGGATCATCAGCACGCTGACCAATGTGGAGGAAATCCGTGGACTGGTCCTAACCATTGATCCGATAGAAGGCGATAATGTCACAATCGGTGATGTGGCGGAAGTCAATATAAGTGAGCGTGAAAGCAATAGTGAAACAAGAACCAATGAAGAGCCGGCTGTCCTATTGTCTGCCCTCCAGGAATCGCAGGCAAATACAGCGGACGTTTCAGATGCCTTCCAGGAAAGGTTGGACGAGCTACTGAGCGAAGAGCGCTTCGAGGGAGTCCAGGCAGATATCCTGTTTGACCAAGGGGACTATGTCAAACTGGCCATCGGCAATATTGGACAGACACTGATCCTAGGCGGTATTTTTGCCATGCTGGTCTTATTCTATTTCCTGCGTGGCATTAGAAGTCCAATCATCATCGGTGTGGCGATTCCGTATTCGGTCATTGTCACGTTTGTTCTGATGTTTTTTGCCGATTTTGCTTTGAATATTTTAACTTTAGGTGCACTGGCTCTAGGAATTGGGATGCTGGTGGATAACGCCATTGTTGTTATTGAGAATATTGAACGCCATTTGGCAATGGGCAAGAATGCTAAAAAAGCGGCTTCAGAAGGGGCGAAGGAAGTTTCAGGCGCAATCATCGCTTCCACCTTGACCACCGTAGCAGTTTTCATTCCGGTTATCTTCATCTCGGGATTGATCGGAGAAATATTCTTTGAATTCGCTTTAACAATTTCGTTCAGCCTCTTTGCTTCTTTGGCGGTTGCTTTAACTGTTATTCCAATGATGGCCTCGCGAATGCTGGGCAAACCCGGAACAAAGCCGAAAGTGAAAAAAGACCGCACCAGAAGTGTCAAAGCATTTGAAGGGTCCGTTGTATGGGCATTGCGCCACAGAATCATCGTATTGCTTACAGCATTGGTATTATTGGTGTTCGGGGCTTTCGGTGTCATGCAGGTTGGTACGGAATTTATTCCAGCTACAGATGAAGGCTTTGTCAGTGTTTCCGTCGAACTTGAAAATGGTTCTTCCAGAACTGCGACGGACGAAGTAGTCAATCTGATAGAAGATGAATTGAAACTGGAAGAAGAAGTCGACGTATATGTCAGCCTTATTGGTTCCACGCAGCAAGGACAGGCGCAGGGTACTTCTGCATCGAATACTGCTGAAATTTACGTGAAATTGGTGGACCTGGCAGATCGGGACCGTTCGATTTTTGAATTCGTTGATGATGTGCAACCACGGATTCTGGAGACTGTTGGAGAACGCGCACGGGTCAGCTTCAACTTGCAGACAGCAGCGGGTTCTTCACCAAACACCTTGTCGTTCACTTTAACGGATACGGATCGTGCCCGTTTGGACAATGCAGTCGCTGACGTAGAGGCTGCCTTAACGGAGCTTTCGGAAGTGACGGAGCTGACGAACGATCGTCAGGAAACCATTGATGAAATCCAAATGACCATCAACCGCGAAGCAGCCACCGAGTATGGCCTGCCTCCGGTACAGATAGCCCAGACCGTCAATAACATCACTCGTGGGGTTTTGGCTACACAGGTACTGACAGAGAATGATGAAGTTCTCAGTGTTTATGTAGCTTACGAAGAAGGGGAAAGAAACAGCCTTGAGAAACTTCGGAGTTTGATGCTTCGGACGCCTGCAGGTGAATTTGTGGAGCTTCAGGAGCTGGCTGATATTGAAGTTGCACAGGGCCCTGTCAGCATCCAGCGTGTCGATCAGGCGGACAGTGTCTCCTTTACACTCCAGCACCAATCGAGTATCACATTAGGGGATATGTCTGCTGAAGTGGATGCGGCCATTGAGGAGCTGGATCTGGATGAAAATACACGGGTTTCGTTTGGCGGAGACCGTGAGCTTCTGGATAACTCCATAAACGATATGATGATGGCTGTGTTACTGGCGGTTGTGCTCGTCTATATTGTCATGGCAGCACAATTCGAATCCTTTAAGTATCCACTGGTCATCATGTTTACCGTGCCATTGATGGCGATTGGCGTAGCGATTGCGCTGTTCGTCACTCAGACGCCAATCAGTATCACCGCCGTTATCGGTCTACTGGTTCTGGTAGGTATTGTCGTCAATAACGGGATTGTGCTGGTTGACTATATCAATCAACGGAAAGAGGCGGGCATGGATTCCTATAATGCCATCATCACCTCTGTCCATGATCGCCGCCGCCCGATTTTGATGACAGCATTAACAACCATTCTTGGATTATTGCCTTTGGCGATAGGAATCGGAGAAGGAACTGAAATCAATCAGCCGATGGGAATTACCGTCATTGGCGGACTGATCAGTTCGACTCTGTTGTCGCTTTACGTCGTGCCGATTGTCTACAGCCTATTTGATCGGCAAACGAGAAGAATGAACAAAAAGTAAGCCTTCGGGTTTACTTTTTTCTTATGCTGCAAATTAATGGGAAATTTAGTATGATGGAAGAAAAGGGGGCTGAAGCTATGAATCAAGTAGTGTTTACAGGGTTTCCGGGATTTATTGCCAGTCAATTGATTCAAAAGCATGCGCAGCAAAACGAGTCAATTTCTGCCATTATCCTCTCGTCTGAACGGTCAAAAGCAGAAAAGGAAGCTCAGCGCATCCAAAAGGAAACCAATTGCCCCACTATTAAACTAATTGAAGGAGATATTACGAAAGCTGGTCTGGGGCTTACCGATTCCGACACAGCCTATTTGAAAGCGCAGAGGGTGACCTTTTGGCACCTTGCGGCCATTTATGATTTGGCAGTTCCCAGGGATCTTGCTTGGAAAGTCAATGTGGAAGGCACCCGTAATGTAAACACCTTTATCAAAGAGCTGCCCAATTTGGAGCGTTATGTATACTTCAGCACAGCTTATGTAGCCGGCAATCGGGAAGGCACCATTTACGAGGGACAATTGAGCCGTCCGGAAGCCTTCAAAAACTACTATGAAGAAACCAAGTTTGAAGCGGAACTGCTGGTGGATGAAATAAAGAAATCGGTATCGGCCACAATCATCCGGCCCGGCATAGTCCGTGGCCACTCGATTACCGGGGAGACAATCAAATTTGACGGGCCTTACTTTTTCCTGAATCTGATTGACCGGGTCAAGTTCCTGCCATTCATTCCATTCGTCGGGCGTTCCACATCCTACATAAATGTGGTACCGATTGATTATATTTTGGAGGCATCCATTTATCTCAGCAAATTGGAAGCGGCAACTGGACAAACCGTCCATCTGACAGATCCGAATCCCCACCCAGTTGAAGAAGTTTATCGCAGCATGGTCCAATCAATGACTGGTAAGAATCCAAAAGGGCGTCTGCCTCATAGCTTGGCCAAATTTTCCTTGTCCATCGGTCCGGTAAGAAGGGGCTTGGGTGTGGAAAAAGAAACCCTGGATTATCTGACGTGGTCAGCTGATTTTGATACTCAAAATGCTGAAAGGCTGTTGGCAGGAAGCGGCATACGCTGTGCCGATTTTTTGGATAGCATGCCGGCCATGGTGCGATTTTACAATTTGTATAAAAAAGACAAAAGTTTTCAAATCACCATCACTTAAACTTCCACTCGAATTAAAATGATGCTATAATAATTTTACAAAAAAATACACTTTGACTTTCAGTCAAGGGGGAGTAGCTATGGGGAAACCTATTTCACAGTCGTCAAGACATGGTTAGTAGCCATCGGTTGTGATAGCAAATTAATTTGCTTAGCGAGACCTTTGCCTTTATTTGGGCAAGGGTCTTTTTTGTGGTTAAAATTAGGAGGAGAGAGTGGAATGGAAGCAATTTTATTGGAGTATGCCTGGGTACTGTTGGTTTTAGTTGGACTTGAAGGGCTACTGGCTGCAGATAATGCAGTGGTAATGGCGGTAATGGTCAAGCATTTACCGAAAGCGCAACAGAAAAAAGCGTTATTTTATGGTTTGGTAGGAGCTTTCGTTTTCCGTTTTGCAGCGTTGTTCATGATTACGCTGTTGGTTAACATTTGGCAGATTCAAGCACTTGGGGCGGCTTATCTATTGTTTATTTCAATAAAGAGCATATATGATCAGCGCAAAGGAGAGACAGATGAAATTCTTGAAGGCGTTGATGCAAAACCGGAGAAAAAAGGTTCAAGTTTCTGGATGACAGTCTTGAAAGTTGAGTTGGCTGATATTGCTTTTGCTATCGATTCGATGCTTGCAGCAGTTGCTTTGGCTGTCACATTGCCGCATTTGAATGTCTTTGGAATGGATGATATTGGCGGGATTAACTCAGGCCAGTTTATGGTCATGCTTGCAGGTGGATTGATCGGTGTGATCATCATGCGATTTGCAGCACATAAATTCGTACAGTTGCTTGAGAAATATCCACAGCTCGAAACAGCAGCATTCGTCATTGTTGGATGGGTCGGAGTAAAACTATTGGTCATGACATTATCTCACGAAAATGTAGGCATTTTGCCGCATGATTTCCCGCATTCTACACCGTGGACACTTGTCTTTTGGACAGTGTTGCTTGGCATTGTTGTGGTAGGCGGAATTTTAGGGATTAAACAGAAGAAAGAACAGGTTAAGGAACAGGAAGTCAAATAATTTTTTTCCGAAGAGCTTGATTAAAAGGTGCGTTGATTCCATTCAATGCATCTTTTTTCTATGGTCATGTCAATGATAGATTTATGGATAGAAAAAGACCACCACCGACAAAAGAATTGATTTATAAGCGAATAATGGTAAGAACAGAAAAACCTCCCTCTTTTCAATTAGATCCTTCAAAGTTACAATCAACTAGGCAGTAACTTTGAGAAGAGGTGAATGGTGTGCTTTTGTCTACATTAGGCGGGAGATTTGGACGTATTGAAAAATCCGATGCTGAAATAATGGTATTACAGGCACAAGGCGGCGACGAAGAGGCGCTGCACGATTTGCTTTTTTCTTATTCACCTTTTATGAAAAAAACGGCATCTCAAGTATGCAAACGATTTATCGATGACCACGACGATGAATACAGTGTGGCACTATCTGCGTTCAATGAAGCTGTACAAAAATTCGATCAAACCAATAATGCAACATTTCTAACATTTGCCCACATGGTCATTCGCAGACGCGTTATCGATTTTATACGCAAGGAAAGCCGGCGGGAAGAATTCAGCTATGATTTTCTGCCGGCAGCAGAGCCGGAAGTGCATAACGGCATTGCCGATCATGCCGCGTCTAAAGCCTATACGGCCGAGGAGCAAGATCAAAAAAGGCGTGAGGAAATTTCCTTATATGAGGAAATGCTTCAGGAATTCGGCTTGTCATTTCAAATGCTGGTCAAAGTATCGCCTTCCCATGAGGATGCGCGCATCACATCCATTCAGATTGCTCAGCTGGTAGCTGAAACGGATGAATATAAAGATTATATGGTGAACAAAAAAAAGTTGCCGATCAAGGAAATTGAAAAATTGGTAAAGGTCTCCCGTAAGACGATTGAACGCAATCGGAAATACATAATTGCAATGGCTCTACTGCAGATGAGCGATCTGCATTTCTTAAAAGATTATTTGAAAGGGCGGTTAAACTAATGCGGATAAAATCAGGAATATGCATTGAACTAAACCATGACCGCTCAATTTTTTTGATGAAAAATGGGCAATTCGTAAAAGGGGCCCCTGCCGGCGACCCTTCAATAGGTGAAGAAGCCTCTTTTTATCCGTGGGTAAAAAAACCGGCCGTTCGTTGGCAGCCTGTTATGGCCCCTGCAATAGCGGCAATAGCTGCTGCTGTGTTATTCATGTCTGTATTGGCATTCCCTGCTGAAGAGGCATTTAGCTATGTACAGGTTCAAATCAATCCGGGTATTGAGTTGGGAATCAATGACCGGTATGAAGTAGTGTCGATCCGAGAGTTGAACAGCGATGGATACGATCTGATCCATCAACTTGATGATTGGGAAAATGAGCCCCTCTTTGATGTATTGAATCGTGTGTTTGAACTGGCTGTAACAGATCAGACGGAACAAATCACCATTACCGCGGTTGAAGAAGACGACCGGGAGCTTGACGAATCCATAAAGAAATTCGTTCTGGCGGTTTCTGCTATTGCCCAAAATGAAAATATGGCGATCCAGATGAAAGAAGCTACCAAGGAACAATGGCGTCAATCAAAAGACGATCATGTGCCTGTCGGCCAAATGATCGAGAAAGCTGAAAACTTGAAGATTCAAAAAGAGACTGAAGTACAGGAGCCGACACAAAAGGTCGTGACACCACCTGTTTCAAAAGAAGATAATGTGATAGATGAAAAAGAAGCGCCAAGCGAAAGCAAACAATCAACCAGCAATAAAGAAACGAACAAAAACAAAGAAACGAACCCAAGCAAAGAAGAAAATGAAAGCAAAGAAAAGAATATAAAGAAAGAACCAAACAAGAATAAACCAACAGAAAAAAACACATCAACTTCATCTGCAAAGGAAAAGAAAAAAGGGGAGCCTTTACCGAAAACAGAGCAACAGCCCAAAAAAACCGAGCAAAATAATAAGGCTGATGAGTCTTCGACTAAAGCCGACAATCCTGCTCCAGTCAAAAAAAAGGAGAAAGAAAAGTCGGTAAAACCTGTGCCGAAGGAAAAACCGGTTGATAAAAAAGGGACACCTGCAGGCAGCGCCAATTCATCAGAGAAAAAAGAAACTCACCTAGCCCCTTTAGAAGATAAGAAAAAAGAACAGTCTGCTGATCACTCTGGTGAGAAAAAGCAAAAAGAGCAAAAAGAAATTGAGAGCTCTACGGACAAGGGAAGCAAGCAAGAGAAGAAACAAAAAGAGTAGAAGGAATTCTTCTGCTCTTTTCATTTATTTAAGTTTGATAATCATGGCAACCGGATTCTTTATTATTACTAATCATTATCAATTTAAATAGATTTTCGATTTCTCTTTCTTTTTGTCTATTCTTTTCATAGAATGAGGAGAGAATAAAATGCCGAAGGGAATCAATGTCTTATGAATAAAACATTTCAAAAAGTACGAAACCTTACACCTGCACAAGCGATTGTTTCGTATTATTTTGTGGCGATTGCAGTTTCCTTCTTATTATTAAGATTGCCGAATGTCCATAAACCAGGGATGACCATCCCATTAATTGACAGCTTGTTTACTGCAGTTAGCGCTGTGAGTGTAACAGGCCTAACCGTCATTAACGTTGTTGACACCTATACGGTATTCGGCATCGTCGTTTTGATGTTTATTTTGCAGTTGGGTGGAATTGGCATCATGTCGATTGGTACGTTTTTCTGGCTTCTGGTCGGTAAACGCATCGGCTTGCGTGAACGCCAATTGATCATGGTTGACCATAATCAGTCGAGTATGTCTGGTGTAGTCAAACTTATTCTTGAGATCGTCAAAATTCTGCTGCTGATTGAAGCGGTGGGCGCGCTTATTCTGACGGTCTATTTCACGCAGTATTTTCCGACATTCCAGGAAGCTTTGCTTCATGGTGTCTTTGGTTCCGTAACAGCCACGACAAATGGCGGGTTTGATATCACCGGAGAGTCATTAGTTCCTTATTTTAATGATTATTTTGTCCAAATTATCAATATGATTCTGATCATATTGGGAGCCATCGGTTTCCCGGTTCTGATTGAAGTGAAGGAATTCTTATCCAATAAACAAAAGTATTTCCGATTTTCCTTGTTCACTAAAATAACGACAAGCATATTTGCGATTTTATTGGCAGTCGGAGCCATCGGCATCCTGCTCCTCGAATCGTTCCGTGCATTTAAAGGGATGAGTTGGCATGAGTCTGCCTTTGCAGCGATTTTCCACTCTGTTTCATCGCGTTCAGGCGGTTTGGTAACTATAGATATTACGCAATTCAGCGATGCGACAAATGTCTTTATGAGCGCATTGATGTTTATTGGGGCTTCTCCAAGTTCCGCAGGAGGCGGAATCCGCACCACAACTTTTGCTATCGCTATTCTGTTTTTAATCAATTTTGCAAGGGGTAAAAACACCATTCAAATATTTAAGCGCGAAATTGAGCTGATTGACGTATTTCGTTCTTTCGCTGTTATTTTTCTGGCGGTCTTTATGGTTCTTGTGGCGACCATCGCCTTGCTCATTACGGAACCGCAGGCAACCATTATAGAAATCATATTTGAAATCACTTCGGCGTTTGGAACATGTGGTATGTCGCTTGGCATTACCAGTGACCTATCAGGTACCGGGAAGTTTATCATCATGGCGTTGATGTTTGTCGGGCGAGTTGGATTGATTTCATTCCTCTTTACGATTGGCGGTAAAACAGACCCGACAAAATTCCATTACCCGAAAGAACGCGTGATCATTGGCTAAAGGCAAAGGTGAAGCCTGGAAGGTGTTATTCTAGCGAAAAAAGACTATAATTAGCGTAATGCAGCTTAAATAGTGGAAAGAGTGGATAGGATGAATGAAGAGATTAAACAATCGCTGAAATTATTTATTGTGCTGTCACGTGCACATAAAGCAATTACCGAACAGACCAACCATTTTTTTCAGGCAAGTGGAGTAAATCCAACAGAATTTGCCGTTTTGGAGCTTCTATACCATAAAGGAAAGCAGCCACTTCAAAAAATAGGCGGCAAAATCCTTCTGGCAAGCGGTTCTATCACATACGTGATCGATAAGCTCGAAAAAAGAGGCTATATCACGCGCGTAAATTGCCCGAGCGACCGCCGTGTGACTTATGCCGAAATATCGGAGCAGGGCAAAGAATTCATGGCGCAGATTTTTCCGGAGCATGAAAAGAAATTGCATGAATTGACGGATGCGTTGTCGAGCGAAGAAAAAGAGCAAGCCATTGAATTGATGAAGAAACTTGGTTTGTCGATCAAAGATTTATCCTATTAAAGAAAGCAAAAGGCCATCCGAATTTCGGATGGCCTTTTCGATTGCATTGGTTTATTGTTCAAGCGTCCCGATGGTTCTGCCCATAGTGATAAAGTCTTCGGTAGCATTGACAGTGCTGTCGTCAAAAATTGTCAGGCGCACCAGAAGATCTTCTTTTTCATAAACAATGCCGGTTACGGTGCCTTCCGTACTTGGTATTTCATAAGCAGCAGACTGTTCAAAATCAGCTTCATCAAAATTCGTGGCTTCAGCAGGTTCTTCTTCCGGGTTGACGGCTTGCAGAGTTTGTTTCATATTTTCTTCAAGAGAAGCGAAATCGGTTTCTCCAGCAGCGAATGTCTCGATGCGCATGAAGACACCTGAATTATCCGCGACGTAGAGTGCATCTTTATTCGGCTCTTCTGCTGTCAGCTCGTAGCCATCGAGAACATATAATTCATAGTTCTGTTCATCACTCTGTGTAAGGGTTCCGGCAGGCTCAGCTTCTTCTGTGCTTTCACCGGTGTTGGTTTCTTCTTCAGGTTCTTCGGCCACTTCTTCTTCAGCTTCTTCTTCCTCTACTTCTACAGTCGTTTCTTCAGCCGTTTCTTCGGGGGCAGTGCCGGTGTCCTCCTCGACAGTATCTGGCGTTCCGCAAGCTGTCAGCAATACGCCAACCGTCAGGATAGATGATAATAAAAATAAATTCTTCTTCATAAAAAATTCCCTCCTATCGGTTTGTCTAGTAGACGTTCGAAAGGAAGGAATGTTTCATCTTAAACTGGCAGCGGCAAAATCAGGAACAGCAGGACAATCATGACCAGATGGGTGACAATGATAACAGGCATGCTTTTTTTCCATTCGTAAAGCAGGCCAAGAATCAGCCCTGCTGCGATACCAGCCCCTACACCGGGCCAAAATCCGCCCAATGCCAGTGCAAAACCGAAAAGAATGGAGCTGGCCAGAATCGCCAGCGGTGTAGAGATATATTTTTTCAGCTTTTGTTGGACCAATCCCCTCCAGAAAATTTCCTCACCTGGAACGATGATGAACATCAAAAGGAGATAATGCCAAATCGAGACAGGCGCAAACGCGGATAAGAAAGAATCGACAGAACCCGAAATGTTGAAAGGAGTCAGAAGCAGCAATTGGAAACCGACGGCAATGAGTCCGTACAGGAGTGTTCCGTAACCCAATCCATAAACCAAAGATTTCCAAGTAACAAGTTCGTCAAAAACCTTAACGAATATAATAGCGAAAGACATTAAAATCAGCATCGCAAATGTGTACATATACCAAAAGATGGCGGGGTTTTCAAAGGCTAAATTGTACAAATAGAAAGCCAGTGGCAGCATCACAATCAAAGGATGCTGCTTTAAAAAGTTGATCATGCAAATCCTCCTAAAAATTGAAGCCGTGCCATTCGATTGGCAGCGGCATGGACAAAGATGTCCGACTTGATTTCTTGCTGTATACTATTTCTTAGTGCAGATTTTTGAAATCTGTCTAAAGATGATTCTGTATAATACTTGCTGAATACGATAATTATCATCCGTCTAGTATTATAACAGAAGGGTTCATCAATACTAAGGCAAAAGGAGAACAATTCATGACTGACTATAGCCAGCAACTCGAAGATTTGAAAAATGGGGAGATTGAATCCATCACAATCGAAAAAGGAGATTTCCTGGATTTCCGAACAGTTTTGATAGTGCGTGAGGATTTCAAGCATTTCAGAGGCACCGCTTACCACCACGGAACCACTGTCTATACGTATACAGAAGAACCGTCGAAATAACATAACAGAGTTGAACATATAATGTGTTCAGGCAAAGCGATTTTTCAATGGCTTCTCAAAAATATAAGGTGAATGTTTAAAAGAAAATGTTTAAAGTGCTTTCAGGAGGGGGATAATATACTTGAACACAGCAACATTCTCATTTCCCCCTTTTGTGGTCGATCCATTGCGGATCGGCTTCTTTTTTTGCGATTTTTTTGTGGAGGAAGAGCTGCTTGGGCGCCTTTCCATTCCCTTTTTTATTCCAAGAGTGAATATCCTGAAGATTTTTGCTAAACTGAAGATATACAAAAGGAGGAAATACATATGAAGCTCGGATTTATCGGCACTGGAGTCATGGGCAATAGCCTGGTTAAACATTTAATGGATCATGGGCATGAGGTTTCCATATATACACGGACAGCAAAAAAAGCGGAGAACCTGGTTGAAGCAGGCGCTGTGCTGGTGGAATCACCCCAGCAGGTGGTGGAAAGAAGTGAGGTCATTTTCACCATGGTCGGCTATCCTTCCGATGTTGAAGAAATCTATTTTGGGGAGAAAGGCATTATCCATAACGCCAAAGCAGGATCTGTGCTGGTCGACATGACGACTTCCCAGCCGCATTTGGCACAACGGATTTTTGAAGCTGCGGCCGAAAAAGGGCTTCATGCTTTAGATGCCCCGGTATCCGGTGGGGACATCGGTGCTAAAAATGCTGTTTTGTCCATAATGGTTGGCGGCGAAAAAGAGGTCTTTGAGCAAATTTCTCCACTGCTCAACCTGTTTGGTGAAAACATCGTCTTTCAAGGTCCCGCGGGTTCAGGACAGCATACCAAAATGTGCAACCAAATCAATATTGCCAGCAATATGATTGGAGTTTGCGAATCGTTGGTTTATGCAAAAAAAGCGGGGCTTGATCCAGAGCGCGTCCTGCGATCCATTTCTTCCGGAGCAGCTGGTTCCTGGTCACTGTCTAACCTAGCTCCAAAAATGATCAACGAAGATTTTCGTCCGGGCTTTTACATCAAGCATTTTATTAAAGACATGAAGATTGCAGCAGAAGAAGCGGAAAACTGGGGATTGCAGCTGCCCGGTCTGCGTCTGTCATTAAGCATGTACGAAGAGCTGGCGGCCCAGGGATATGAAGATAACGGAACACAAACTTTAATCCGCCATTACGAGGCATAAGAAAAGCCGAAAACCTGGGAAGGTTTTCGGCTAGTGGCTGACTTCAATCAAAATAAGATTTTTTAGGCGAATAAAACCGGTCAATTTGCCGAGGCTGATAGGATTTGGTGAAATTGGAGACAGCCGATTCTTTTTTCTGCGGCTCTAATCCGGTCAGAATCCGTAAGATTTCTTTGGCCACTTTCAAGTTCATTCGGCTGGGGGGATTGCGGTATGTGTCATCCAGGTGGCCTAAATGCTCGAGTGATGAGAAATCTTCTTTTTTCGGAAGCATATGAAAATAGTAATTGCCGCATTTTATGAGGACTGAAGATTGTTGTTGACTTTTCTGAGGGTTTTTACTGAAGTGTAAACCGATTTTTTTGGCGCGCTGCTGTTCAATCATCAGATTTAAAGCTTCTTTTTTCAAAGCATACAAATATTGATTGTCGGGGGCAGTTTTGGCGTGCCGATTAACCGTGAAAATGGCTTGTGCGATATCTGAATCTGACTTGGAGGATGGCATTGACTCATTCCTTTCATTTTAAATAATGGTTAGTTTCGACTCCATCATATCAAAATTTCCAGTCACTGTATACTGAATGGGTGTTTGCAATAAAAGGGAAAACCGATGGCTATGTAGAAGATAAATAGTTAAGTTGAACTAAGAAAGATTTCTTGTCTGCGTCGATTTATCGGCAGATGAAGATTATTCGTTCAACGTATATCATTTAGTCTAATCAAAAGGGGATGTTTGCATGTTCACGGATCAAACAATTATTATTACGGGTGGCTCCAGCGGCATGGGGCTGCATATGGCTAAGAAATTCGCTTCAGAAGGCGCCAATGTCGTCATAACGGGGCGCGATATGGAAAAGCTGAACGAAGCTGTGAAAGCGATTTCAGGAGACCGCGGTTCAGTCGAAGTGTTCCAAATGGATGTCCGGGAACCTGAACACGCTAAAGCGATGGTGAAGTTCGCCCATGAAAAATTTGGAAGAGTGGACGGGCTGGTCAATAATGCCGCTGGAAACTTTATTGTCCATGCGGAAAAACTATCGCCGAATGGCTGGAAATCGGTGATCGATATTGTCTTGAATGGGACCTTTTTCTGTTCCCATGCGGTCGGCAATTATTGGATTGAAAACGGCACAAAAGGAAATATCCTGAATATGCTTGCCACGTATGCCTGGAATGCAGGAGCTGGAGTTGCACACTCAGCTGCAGCTAAAGCGGGTGTCATGTCATTGACACGGACATTGGCTGTCGAATGGGGAACGCAGTTTGGCATCCGGGTCAATGGCATTGCTCCGGGTCCAATCGAGCGGACTGGTGGAGCCGATAAGCTGTGGGAATCCGATAAAGCCGCGAAGCGGACATTGGAATCGATTCCTCTGGGCAGACTCGGTAAACCCGAGGAAGTGGCAGAGCTTGCAGCCTTTATCATGTCGGATAAAGCCTCTTATATGAACGGAGAAATCGTCACTTTGGACGGTGGGCAATGGCTGAATAAATTTCCTTTTTAAGCCATTTTGCACAGCATTTAAATAGTTTCAGAAATCTTGATGTGTTATGATGAAATCTGAATGGATGGCATCTAATACAGGAGATGCAAAAGGAGTAGAGTACATGATTTCATTACCAAGCAGAGATTTTCTGGATACACCAATCGAAGACTATATCATTTCTTCCGAAAAAGTTGCACATGTTCAGATGGGCAATAGCGCTGAACATGCATTGCTCGTACTGACAAAGACGGGCTATTCAGCAATTCCGGTATTGGATTCGAAATATCGCTTTCGCGGCTTGATCAATGCGCAACGGATTACTGATGCAATTCTAGGAATGGATCATATAGAATACGAACGGCTTTCTGATATCCGCGTGGAAGATATCATGGAAAAAGATCTGCCTTTGATTCACGTCAACGAACGTTTTCAAAAAGCGCTGGATATGGTCATCAACCAAAATTTCTTATGCGTCATAGACGACGAAGAAATGTTCATGGGGATTTTGACGCGGCGGGTTGTGTTGAAGCAACTTAAAAAACAAATTTATCAGTTGAAAAGATAACACAGCAACAGTGGAGAAGGTCTCGTTCTAGAGGCCTTTTTTATGCTTAAGAAAGCATGAATCCTCTGTTCTACATAAGTAGTTTAGATTCCAGCGCCCAGATTTCAGGAACACAAGCCATTCTGGCTGTGCCCGTCAAATCTGAAAGGGCGCTTTCGCTTTTTATTGCCAGCCGAAAAGAGGTTTATTCAATGGATAAAACAAAAAGGCCGCTGATTTTGGCTTCTGTCATGCTGGCGATGTTCGTCAGTGCTGTCGAGGCGACGATCGTATCAACAGCCATGCCAAGCATCGCGTCTGAACTGGGCGGGTTTTCGAAATACAGCTGGGTATTTTCGGCCTATTTGCTGATGAGCACCGTAACGGTTCTGCTATACGGCAAACTATCTGATATATTTGGCCGCAAACGCATATTTGCTGTTGGCATGCTGCTGTTTCTGCTCGGTTCTTTGTTATGCGGCTTTGCCAATTCGATAGAAGAACTCATTTTCTACCGGTTTATCCAGGGAATGGGCGCGGGTGCCGTCATGCCGATTGCGACAACAATTGTCGGAGACATCTATTCCCGTGAGGAACGCGCGAAGATCCAGGGTTACCTATCAAGTGTCTGGGGCATTTCAGCCGTTACTGGCCCTGCAATCGGGGGCATCCTTGTGGCAACCGTCGGCTGGGAATATGTGTTTTGGCTGAACCTGCCTCTTGGCATATTATCGCTGACGGGCGTACTGCTGTATTTGAAAGAGCCGGTGAATACAAAAAAACCGGCGATCGATTACAAAGGGGCCGCCTTGTTGACGGCGGCCTTATCGAGCATGCTGTATTTACTGGTGGAAGGGGGGGTGTCGTTTGACTGGCTGTCCAGACCATCCATGATTTTGCTGGCGGCCAGTCTGCTGTTTTTTGTGCTGTTTATCTGGGCAGAGCAGAAAGCGATCGATCCGATGATGCCTTTTGAGATTTGGCGGAACAAGGCCATCCTCTATGCCAATCTCGTTTCTTTGGCAACCGGCGTCATTTTAATCGGCATCTCCAGCTATTTGCCTACTTATGTCACAGGTGTGATGGAACAGCCGGCAGCTATCGCAGGTTTTACATTGACAGCCATGTCGATCGGCTGGCCATTGGCTGCTTTTTTCTCCGGGGGGCTGCTGCTTAAAATCGGCTACTTCAAAACGTCTTTGGCAGGAGGTGCTTTTCTTGTAGTAGGGACTTTGCTGTTTGTTCTGATGCAGCCTGGCTTTGGTCCTTTATGGGCCGCCATGTCCAGCTTTTTTGTTGGCCTCGGAATGGGGTTGACCAGTACAGCCTTTATCGTTTCGATTCAGGCATCGGTTTCCTACGAGCTACGGGGATCCGCCACTGCTTCAAATATGTTCATGCGGAACTTGGGCAGCACGATTGGTGTGGCCTTGCTCGGCAGTATCCTCAACAGTTCCTTGTTGCGGTCCTTTGCTGACAATGGCCAAAACTATTCCTTAAGCTCCATCAATGATCTGCTCAGTGCCGACAGCCGTGCGAGCCTTTCAGCTGAATCATTAGGCTTTCTTCAGCAGGCATTAGCTGGAGCGCTTCAAAATGTCTACCTGGTCACCGCATTTTTCGCGCTCGTCAGTTTTATCTTGATCTTTGGGCTTCGCGGACAAAAAGGAGTGAAGAGCAGTGTCAAATGAAGAATTGATCATTAAAGTGTTGGCCGAAGAAGGCAATATGAGAAAAGCGTCAGAACGGCTGTTTTTGTCGCAGCCGGCTTTATCGCAACGCCTGCAATCCATTGAGAAAGATTGGGGCCAGCAATTGTTCGTTCGTTCGCAAAAAGGGCTGTCGCCAACACCTGCCGGAGAATTGGTCATCCAATACGCCAATGAAACCATCCAACGGAAAGAAGAAGTTTTTGAAGTGCTTCATACCTTAACATCAAAAGTGCATGGCACATTGAAAATTGCATGCGCGACGATCATTGGCCAAAACTGGCTGCCAAAAGTGCTGAAGGATTTTGTGACCCTTTATCCGGAAGCAAAAATCCAGCTGATTACAGGCTGGAGCTCTGAAATTGTCCGTGCGCTTTACGATGGCGAAGCGCATATCGGGATCGTCCGCGGCCATACGGATTGGAAAGGGCCAAAGCTGCATTTATTCAAAGACACCTTATATTTGGTCGATAAGGAAATCCGGTCACTTGAGGAACTTTTTCAGACTGAACGGCCGTTTATTCAGTTTAAAAGCGACTCGAATTATCATGAGGAAATCCAGCAATGGTGGCAAAAGCATTTTGCTTCCAATCCGAAACGGCAGATTACGGTCGACCAAATCGAAACCTGCAAGCAGATGGCTATCAATGGCATCGGCTATGCCATTCTCCCGTCGATTACACTGACCGGCACAGAAGATGTGCATATGATGCCATTGACGAACAACAAAGAAGAGTTGGAATTGACACGGGATACCTGGCTCATCGGCTATGAATCCGCCTTTCAACTGCGCCAGGTAGTGGCATTTGTCGATATAGTCGAAAAACATGCCGCTTTATTAAGGTGAAGCGGATGAATTTTTATGCTGAATCAGATATAATAACAACATCACATAATGGAAAGAGGTTTTTATTGATGAAACAAATGGATGCAAACGAAATTATCTCGTACATACAGAATGCGAAAAAAGCTACACCCGTAAAAGCTTACATAAAAGGCGAAGGAGTTGCTGACCTTAATTACGGCGCAGACTCTAAAGTGTTCGGAGAAGGCAGTTCAATTACTGTGTTCGGCGAATGGTCAGATATTCAGCAGGCATTGGAAGCAAATTCTGCAGTTATCGAAGATTCAGTTGTGGAAAATGACCGCAGAAATTCAGCGATTCCGTTACTGGATCTGAAAAACATCAACAGCCGCATCGAACCGGGAGCATTTATCCGCGAAAATGTGGAAATCGGCAATAATTGCATCATCATGATGGGTGCTGTCATCAATATCGGATCTGTCATCGGTGACGGAACTATGATCGACATGGGCGTTATCATGGGCGGCCGAGCTACGGTCGGAAAAAACTGCCATATCGGAGCGGGCGCTGTACTGGCTGGTGTTATCGAGCCGGCATCCGCAACTCCTGTCATCATTGAAGACGATGTTATGATTGGTGCCAATGCAGTTGTTCTTGAAGGCGTTCGCGTCGGCAAAGGAGCAGTAGTTGCAGCGGGAGCGATTGTTATTGAAGATGTACCTGAAAACTCAGTCGTAGGCGGAACACCAGCACGCGTATTGAAATTGATGGACGCAAAAACACGTGCAAAAACAGAAATCAAACAAGAGCTTAGACAGCTTTAATCGGTGAATCCAATGGAATTAGTGAAAATCAGAAGAGATCTGCATCAAATTCCGGAAATTGGTTTTCAGGAAGTCAAAACACAGGCCTATCTATTGGAAACCATATCCCGGCTGCCTCAAGAGCGGCTGGAAGTGGTTGAATGGCGGACCGGCATCGCAGTTAAAGTACTAGGCATAAATCCGGCGAAACGGATTGGCTGGCGGACTGATATTGACGCCCTGCCGATCACCGAAGAAACCGGATTGCCATTTCAGTCGACTCATCCTGGATTTATGCATGCTTGCGGTCATGATATCCATATGGCGATTGCACTGGGTTTATTGCAAAAACTCATTGAAGAGCCAATCCAGGATGATGCGGTAATTTTGTTCCAGCCTGCAGAAGAAGGTCCAGGTGGGGCATTGCCATTCCGTGAATGGCTGAAAAATGACAGACCGGATTTTCTGCCGGACGTCATTTGTGCGCTGCATATTGCGCCAGAGCTCCCAATCGGCACAGTAGGAACCCGGCCAGGCTTGTTGTTCGCCAACACCTCTGAGCTGTTTATCGACCTTCACGGCAAAGGCGGGCATGCCGCTTATCCTCATTTGACGGAAGACATGGCCGTTGCAGCTGCTTCTTTATTGATGCAGCTGCAGAGCATTGTAAGCCGCAACGTCAATCCGATGGACTCTGCCGTGTTGACCATCGGCAAGATGAGCGCTGGAACGGTACAGAACATCATCGCTGAACATGCCCGGCTGGAAGGTACGATTCGCACCTTGAATAGCGAGTCCATGATTCACATGAAGCGACGGATTGAAGGCTTTTGCCAAGCGGTCGAGACAGCCTACAATTGCCGAGTGACCATCGATTATGGTTCAGGCTATCTGGAAGTTAATAATGATGAGGCCTTGGCAGAGAAATTTCTGCAGTATGCCAGCACATCTGAAAGCATAACAGCGACTCGCAGTGAGGCAGCCATGACAGGTGAGGATTTCGGTTATTTCACCGAGCAGCTCCCAGGGATGATGTTCTGGGCAGGGGTTTCTTCACCTTATGGATTGCACCACGCGAAACTGGAGCCGGATGAAAAAATCCTCAGCTTCATGCCGGAATTTATCCACAGATTCTTTTCTGAACTATAGGAACGGTCAGCATATGCTGACCGTTCTTTTTTTTTCTGTAAAATCAAGAAACCTATATAGGTATTTCTTGTGAGAAGATGGAACTATTTTACTTTCTCAGCGTACTAATAAAGAGACGAGTAAAAGGGGGATCATCATGCATAAACGCTTGCTGGCATTTTTTGCTTTTGCATTGCTTATCAGTTTATTTATCATGCCGCAGGTGTCAACGGCGGCGCCACAAATCACCGTGGATTCCAGCGCCGGTTTCCAAAACAAGGTCAAGTATGAAAAAGGCCTGCCGCTTCAGTTTACAGTCACCAATGAGGGTTCAGCGTTCTCAGGCGACTTAGTGATCAGTTATTCGGAGACTTATAATCTGGGAGCGGGTTTGGCGATGCCGATCGAACTTGCTGAAGGCGAGAGCAAGACACTGCAGATTGCATCATCCGGTTTATCTGACATGTATTATACAGGAGGACCCAATGACCAAAGCATTTTCCTGTTCGAGGGAGGCTGGGAAGAAGGGGAATCGATTGCTTTTAAGGGAAAAAAAACGATACAGCCCTCCTATTATTCGCCAGGGACTATGTTTGTTGCCAGCCTGACAGATAATCAGGACCGGCTATTGCCATTAAAGCAGCTGGCTGTGCCGGCAAGCGAAGGAGTAGAGGTGTTTCACCTCAATCAATTGAAGAGCTTTACATTGCCGACAGAAGCGCAGGCCTGGGACATGATTGACTATCTGGTCATCGACGAGTTTGCTTACAGCGATCTGCCCGAGCCAACACAACAGGCAGTTCTGCAATGGATTCAGCAAGGCGGCCATGTAATCACGGGTTCGTCGGGCAATCTGGAAGCAGAACTCGGTAATTTAAGCGAATACCTGCCACTGAAATTAGCTGAAACGATTGAAGTTGCTGTTCCTGGACTTGAAAAATCAGTTCCGGCTTTTCAGGCAACAACTAAAGAAGGAGCAGCCACAAAAATGGAGAATGATGGCCAGGTACTGGCCGCAACACAGCCAGTCGGTTCCGGAAGTTTGACGCAACTGAGCTTTTCTCTTGGAGATGAAACCGTATCGGCTCAAAAAGGTTATAGCCAGATGCTGTCAAATTTCTTTCCAGCACCAACGGCCAATTACAATTCAACGGGCGGCCAATCGATTCTCGATTCTATGGCCTATGAAGTTGGCGATGTCAACGAGCTGTTCGAGAGCTTTGCCGTGTCTAAACCGTTTATCATTGCTATTATTGTCCTTTATATTCTGTTGATTGTCCCGGTTCTTTACATCGTGTTGAAGAAAAAAGACAAACGGGAGTATGCCTGGTTTATTATTCCGGCCGTCGCTTTACTGACTTCAATCGGATTATTCGCTTATGGGGCGAAAGATCGGATCGGCAATCCACAAATTCAGCAGACTGGCTTTTTTGAAGTGGATGCGGACAATGGACTGAATGGCTATTATGTCAATTCATTGCTGTCGAACCGTGGCGGAAACTATCAATTTACAGCCCCGCCGTCCACTACCATGACGTACCGGTTGGCCAGTGAATTTTCTGGAACTCAGCCCTATCTTTCCGCAATGATGGAAAAAGGGGCCGCCAATAACCACATGACTTTAAGGGACATGCGCTATTGGTCTGTCGAATCCATTATGGGGCAGTCTTATATTGAAAACACTGGAAACTTCAGCATTGAGTTGGAAGTGGCCGAAGAGAAAATTATCGGAACCATCCGTAATAGTTTTCCATTTGGAGTGGAAGATGTTTCGATTTGGACAGGTACACGCCTACTGGAATTGGGTAACCTGAATCCAGGAGAAGAACTGGCGGTGAACGAAACCATTCAATCTGATATTCTTTCGCCTGCTGCAGCCATTGGCCAATCTTATGGCTATCAGCCGATTGCCGATTTGGAAGAGCTGGAAAAAGCACGCCGCGAAACGTTGCTTTCCACTTCTTATGAACAGTTGTCACAGAATGGGAAGTCGCCCTATGTGATTGCCTATACACAGGATGCCATTGTTCCAATTAATCTGGAAAATCAACGGGCTTCCGTAGACTCTGTCCATTTGATTGCACAGAGCTTTAAACCGGAGTTGTCACTGAGTGGGGACATCACTTTGAACGCAGATGCCTTTGGCATGGAAATGGTTGGCACCAGCAATAATGCTTATTTCGAAAATATGTCAAGCGACCCTTATTTATTCTATTTGGAACCAGGAGACTATGACATGACCTATACAGTGCCGGAAGATGTAGAATTGAAAAAGGCTGCATGGAATGAACTGTCGATTGCCACTTCCGGTCAAAGTCTTTCCGTTACTGTACTGAATCACGAAAGTGGAGACTACGAAGAAATCACGCAGTCCAACCAAAAATTCACCGATAATGCAAAAAACTACATCAGTTCTGAAGGGACCATCAAGATGAAGCTGAAGATGGTCGATAGTTCAGGGAATCCTGAAGTTGCCGTGCCAAAAGTCAAATTGAAAGGAGTGGTTGCCCCGTGATTCAAACAATCGGATTAACTAAAAAATACGGTTCGTTTTATGCGCTTCAGGACTTGAACCTAGTTGTGGAAGACAGCACTGTCTTCGGTTTTGTCGGTGCGAATGGCGCAGGGAAATCAACGACTTTTTCAATTTTGGCGACGCTCCTGCAGCCGACAGCGGGTGATGCGTTTATCAATGGAATGAGTGTTACCAAAAATCCGCAGGAAGTGCGCAGGCAAATCGGCTATGTGCCGGATTTCTTCGGAGTTTACGATCAATTAAAAACAGACGAATACCTGGATTTTTACGGTGCCAGCTATGGCATTAAGCCGAAAGAGCGTGCTGTGCTGATTCCAAAGCTTTTGGAATTGGTCAATTTGGAGAATAAGCGTTACGATTATGTCGATCTGCTGTCTCGCGGGATGAAGCAGCGGTTATGTTTGGCCCGGGCACTGATCCACGATCCGAAAATCCTGATACTGGATGAGCCGGCTTCCGGACTTGACCCGCGAGCTCGTGTGGAAATGCGGGATATCCTGAGAGAATTGAAAGCGATGGGCAAAACCATTTTGATTTCTTCCCATATTTTGCCGGAGCTTGCTGAAATGTGCGACAGCATCGGTGTCATCGATAACGGAAAGTTGATCGCACAAGGTTCTGTGCAGGCTATTCAAGCACAGCTGCAAAGTGAGAAAGTGATTCGGGTTAAGGTGATGGGAGATACCAGTTCTGTTATTCCGTTTTTCGAAATGGATCCTTTTGTTTCCCAAATAGAAGAACAACGCGACAAGAGGGTCATTCAATTTTTCTACCGGGGAACAGAAGGCGACCAGCTGCGGCTGCTTCAGGAGGCAATAACCCAAAACATACCAATCTTGTCATTTGCAGAAGAAGAAACAGATCTGGAAGATGTCTTTATGGCGATCACAAAAGGAGTGGAAATTGGATGAAAACCCTATTTACCAATCCGGTGCTGATCAAAGAACTTAAATTGCGTTTCCGCAACCTGAAAAGCTTTACAGGCATCCTGTTCTACTTGATCGCCATGAGTATTTTCGTTTTCGGTTTTATCTTTCTGGCTACATCTCTGACTGGGAATGGATTTTTTCGTCCAGATGAGAGTTTCATGCTGTTCAGCATCATGACCTATATCCAGTTAGGCTTGATTTTATTCATTACGCCCGCATTAACAGCAGGAACCATCAGCTCAGAGCGGGAAAAACAAACCTTAAATATTTTACTGACAACCTCCCAGACTTCCTTCCAAATCATATTTGGGAAAATGACGTCATCGATTGCCTTTCTGCTGCTGATGATTGTTTCCGGGTTGCCAATTTACAGTCTGGTATTCTTGTATGGAGGGGTTTCACCCAGCCAATTGTTTTACATTTTCCTGTTTTATTTGCTGACCTTGCTGGCAATCGCCAGCATCGGCGTGATGTTTTCGACCTTGATCCGGAAAACCATCGTTGCCATCATTGCTACATATGGCGCGATGATTTTTATCGCTGGTGTCACCGCATTCTTTCTGCTGATATCGGTTCAGGTTTCCCAAATGGGCTCAGGCACGCCGACCATGTCTCCAATGGCTCATTTTTGGGCCACCATCAACCCGCCGGCCGTAATGCTGACCTTGCTTCAGCCACCGATGGAAGATCAGCTGCAGAGTGTGACAATGGTATCGGTTCCGCTGTGGATTGGCTATGTGATCTTTTACAGCCTGCTGACCATTTCCTGTATTTTCCTGGCAGTCAAAAGGCTGCGCGTCAATATGAATAAATACAAATAAGGAGAGATTTGCATGAACAACCGCGACATTCAAAAGTATGTCAGAAAGACAGCCAGGCTATTGAAAATGCTTCACCTTAGCCACAGTTCACAGTTTGCCTTTTTTGCAGGGCTTGCTTCAGCCGCATTTTTGCTGCTGGTGTCGCGATTGTTTGTGCTTCCTTATTATGAATTTTATGCATATGCAGCGGGAATTGCTGCTATAGCGAGTTGGATCCTATTGACTATAAAAGATTTGCCGAACACGCAGCAGGCAGTACAGGAGCTGGACCGTTTTACACCGCATAATCAATTGCTGACAGTATGGAAGCTGACCGAGAAAAATGCATTGTCAGAAGAGTTGACCAATAAAACCGCGCAAACCATCCCATATAGCTATCAGCTGTTCCGTAAAGAACGAAAAGCGTGGCTGCGGCCAAAGTGGCTGATTGGTGCATTAGTAAGCGGTGCGCTGCTGCTGCTGCTTTTGGTTTTTCCAAGCAATCTGCAAACTCAAGCAAATGATGCCGAAAAAGAACTCGAGTTAGTAGAAGACATCAAAAAAGAAATCGATAAAATAGAAAAACAGACAGAAACAGAAATGGTAAAAAAAGAATTGGATGAATTAAAAACAACGATAGAAGAAAAAAAAGACCCTGAAGCTGTATTGAAGGAAATCGTGAAAAAACAAAAAGAGTTGGATTTAAAAAAACGGCAGCTGGCAGAGGAACAGAATGGAGATGACGAAACCAGCTCTAAGGATCTTGGAAAAGCTTCCGACCAATTGGCCGAACAGGCTGGGAAAACCCAAACGGCTTTAAGCAATATGGGGAAACCGGTAGCATTTCCACTGCAGCAGACCATTGCCAATCGTGAGCATTCCGGCGAGGAAAATCCAAGCGGTCCCGCTGCCGGCGAATCTTCGGACAAAGCCGGCCAAGCATCAGTCAATGGAGAAGATGCAGGAGAAGCTGGAGGTTCAGAGGATTATTCAGAAGGCAACCAAGACCAAGGCCAGAGCCAAGGCCAAGGACAAGGACAAGGCCAAGACCAGAGCCAAGGTCAGAGCCAAGGCCAGAGCCAAGGCCAGAGCCAAGGACAAGGTGCTGCCAAAGGCCAGGGCAGCCGGGACTTGTTGACTGTGCCTTCCCGCATCGGCGGAGAAGGTGAGACTGCGGTCGACAGCGGCGAAATTGGTGAAGGGCAAGCAGCAGGAGAGCAAGAGGGTCCGGTTCCTGCAACGAAAGGAAGCGTTCAGCCCTATACCGACGTGGTGGGTGATTATTCAGCGTCTTATTTCTCAAGCGCAGATCGCCTGCAATTGCCGCCTGATCTTCAAACCATTGTAGAGCAGTACTTTACGGATATTGAAACCGACGAATAGAAAAGAGGGGTTTTATGACACATACAACCGATCAATTTGCAGAAATGAGCCAATTGCTTCAGGAAGTCAAAGCAGAGATTGGCCGCTTTATCGTAGGGCAGGAAAGCGCGGTCGAGTTCTCTTTATATGCCATTTTAGCGGATGGCCATGCCCTGCTTGAAGGGCTTCCCGGGCTTGGCAAAACGATGTTGATCCGAACCATTTCAGATGTACTCGATTTGTCGTTTTCAAGAATCCAGTTTACGCCTGATTTGATGCCGTCTGATATTACGGGAACAAGCTTGATCGAGCGGGATGCAGAAGGGCGCCAGCAGTTTATATTCCGTGAAGGGCCGATCTTCCACCAAATGGTGCTGGCCGATGAAATCAACCGGGCGACCCCTAAAACCCAAAGTGCGCTGCTCGAAGCAATGGGAGAAAAAACGGTGACCATCCTTGGTGATACGAAAGAGATGGCACGGCCATTTTTCGTCTTAGCAACTCAAAATCCGATTGAAATGGAAGGAACTTATCCGCTTCCGGAAGCGCAGATGGACCGTTTTCTGTGCAAAATCCTGGTTTCCTACCCAAGCCGCAATGAGCTGGCCGAAATCAGCCGTCGGACGACAGGGGCCGACACCATCAACCTTAGCAAAAAGATGAATACCCCCAGCCTGATCGAAGCGCAGCAGATGGTCAAAGAAGTCCTGATGGCAGAAGACATTTTGATGGTAGCTGTCGACATTATCCAAAACACCCATCCGGAGCATTCAGAGCACGAGCCTATCCAGCATTATGTTCAGTACGGCAGCGGACCACGCGGCCTGCAGAGCCTCGTTCGTCTGGCTAAAGCACGGGCGTTGATGGAAGGGCGCTACCATGTATCCATCGGTGATTTGAAACATGTCGCAAAGCCGGTATTGCGGCATCGATTATTGCTGAATTACGAAGCTGAAGCGTTTGGCAAAGAAGCAGACGAATTGATTGACTTGGTGCTCAGCACAGCCGGAAAAGGCGTTTTAAAATGACTTTGTTGAACTTGCCGGCCGATTGGGGCTCACGCCTAAGCCGCTATGCCATTGGTACAAAAGCGAAGATCAAAGGACATCACAAAGGATCTCACCGTTCGATGCGTTTTGGCAGCTCGCTGGATTTTTCCGATTTCCGTGAATACCATCCTGGAGATGATGTCCGCCACATCGACTGGAACGTATACGCAAGGACCGAACGCGTCTACATCAAGCGTTTTTTGGATGAACAGGAAATGCGCATCCACATTTTGCTCGACAGCTCGAAGTCGATGGACAGCAAATGGCTGTTTGCCAAACAGCTGGCCTTTTCCCTTGGGCTGATGGTGTTGGGGAGCGATGATCGCCTGACGGTTTCAGCTGGACAAAAAGAAGGTGTGCCTTTTCGAAAAAAAGGGAAGTCTGCGAAAAAACTGTTCGAGCATTTTATGGCTGCTATACCGAATCCGAAAAATCTGTCGTTTGCGAAGCAGGCTAGTTTTCATGCAGCAAAAGATTCTACTGTTCTGTTTATCGTTTCGGACGGATTGGAACCGCTGGAAGACTGGCAGGTATTCTTCAGACAGGCACCGGCCTATGCGCATGATATCCGATTTATTCACATCAGTACAGAAGAAGAGCGGTTTCCATCCTACAAAGGGGATCTTCGTTTTATCGATGACGAAACGCAGCAAGTATTGAATGTTACGGTTACGGAAGAGGCGCTCCACGCGTATCAGGAACAAAGCAAACTTCATGCCAAGGGGTTGGAGTCGCTTTGCCGAACATACGGCATCGCTTATTTGCCGGTACGTGTAGAAGATGGTATCGAGCAGGTGCTGTTTCATCAGATGGCACGAAAAAATTGGATTAAATGAGGGGGGGAGCGGCATGGGTGCATCAAATTGGGGAATGATCTGGACAGCAGTTATGCCGCTGGCTGTGATCCTCTACTATTTCTTCAGAAAAAAATACAAGGACCAGCGGGTGTCATCGACCCTGTTCTGGCAGGAACGGATGAAGGAACTGCAGGTTTCTCCATACTTGAAAAAACTGCAGCGTCATTTATTGTTTTATCTGCAAATAGCGGCGCTTCTGCTTTGTGTACTGGGTTTACTGGGACCGTTCAGCGAGTCGGAAACGCTGGCGGGCAATGACTTTGTTTTTGTGGTGGATACCTCAGCAACGATGCTGGCAGGTTCACCGTCTCATTTTGAAAAGCACCAGCAGGAAATGAAAAATCTGGCCGCGCAAGTAGGCGGCAAACCGGTAACGATCGTCACAACAGGCAACAGCCCGAAAGTGGCCATCCGTAACGAGCAGGATCTTGGGGCTGTTGAAAAAGCAATCGATGGACTGGCGGTAAGTTACGAAACTGCCGAAATGGAGCAGACAATTTTATTTGCGGATACACTGGCAATTGGCAATTCGACGGTCATCCACATTTTTACCGATGCATTGGATCGCGATATGCTGGCCAATAAAACCGGCCAGAGCTATCAGGTCCATGGCGTTGCAGAAACGCTGCGCAATGTTGCCATCCGGCAGTTCGGCCTGTCAGAAACTGAAAACGGCGTACGGGGCATTGTGCAGCTGGTCAACAACAGCGAAAAAGCGTTGCCGGCGACAGTTCGTTTGTCAGCTGGTGACATGGAGAAAACGATGGAAGTGGAGCTGGCAGCTTCAGAGGAACTGCTGGTTCCTTTCGAAGAGTTGCCGCATGAAAAACTTTGGCAGGCGACTGTTGACGTCCAGGATGATTATGCCGCTGACAACATGATGGCTACCTATTTAGCACCTCCGACCAACTCTGTAATGATTGATTCGGCGCTGCATGAATTGATCGCCAGCGGTTTCCGTTCACTCGACCTAAACGTCCGGCTGGCTGAAACGGCCCAATTACAGCCGGATTCAGGGCTGCCGCTCGTCACCAATCAAAGCGAGTTATTAGATAGAGCGGCACCAATCTTGTTGATTGGCCGCAATGGCGAAACTGCTTTCGAAGTTTCGGGAGAGATTGAAACGCAGGAGCATCCGCTGTTTGCTTATGCTGAAATGGAGAGAGTCTATGTCTCGGAGCTGTATCCACCTTTTGATGGTTTTGAAACCATTGCTTCAATAGATGGACATCCTTTTATCCAATTGTCTCCAAAAGGCGACATTGCCGTACTGACAGATGTCCAGTCTACCGACTGGCCTCTTTTCCCTTCATTTCCTTTGTTCCTGTGGAGCAGCATGGACAGCCTATCGGGAGATGCTGAATTTCTCGGATTTTTCCAGCCCAACGAACACCGTTCCGTTTCCCTGACTTCAGGTACGGGAGAATGGGAAATCTTTAAAGATGGAGAATACAGTCATTCCTATATAGAAGAGAGTGGTCCGTTTATTGCTCCTGCCGAGCCTGGAATCTATGAAGTGATCGGGGATGCAGAGACAAAAAATCTGATTGTTCAGCTGGCCAGTGAAGAGAAAATAATGGCCGCGGGCTCGAATTACACAATGGGGCAGGCAGAAACTGCTCAGAACACGGTCCGTTTTTCATTTGTGCCGTTTATCATTGCGTTAATCCTGCTGTTGGTTGTTGTGGAATGGGAGGTGTACCGCCGTGGAATTGCGACTCGATGAACCGATTTGGCTAGTATTGCTCATCCCTGCAATCGCCTATTTTGGGTGGTTTGGAACAAGAAGTTTCTCCACCAGCTCCAAAATGGCGAAAACGGTTTATGTTCTTCGCATAGCGACAGTCGCTTTATTGATTTTTGCATTAGCGGCACCTTCGCTTTTCCGTCCGGTGAAAGAAGAGCAGGTCCTTTTCCTGCTGGACAGGTCTGCCTCTCTAGAAGGGATGGAAACGGAAATGGCAGCTGCAGTGGAAACTGTTTTATCGGCAAAAAAAGACCATCAATCGGTCGGGGTTTATACGTTTGCTGAAGATTTTCAAAGCCTGCTGCCGGTGACAAAAGAGCCACAGACCTTGCCGGCAGAACTGGCAATTGGCCAAAGCGGACATACTAATATCGCCCGTGCGCTGGAGCTCGCTTCAAATAGCGGAGATACCGACTTGGCGACACGGCTAGTGATTCTGACTGATGGCAATGAAACCCAGTCCTCCGCTCTGGAAAGTTTAAACCGTTTGGAGTCCGACCGGCTGCAGGTGGATGTCTGGCCAATCGAGCAAACAGCGGAAAATGATATGGCCATCAGCCGCTTTGAAACACCTTCACGTGCATTTTTAGGGGAATCCCAATCTTTTGCTGTAACCGTCGATTCTGATACGGAAGCTCAGGCAAAGCTGATTTTTTCCGTCAATGATCGGGAATTGGATACGAAAAAAGTCGATTTGGCGGAAGGTCAGAATGTTTTTACTTATTCGTATCCAGCCAACTCAGAAGGTTTGTTGAAGTACGAAGTGCGGCTGGAAACGGCCGAAGATGCTTTTCTGGAAAATAATTCACTGGCCAGTATCACCGAAGTTTCCGGGAATCCGGAAGTGCTCGTGGTCAACAGCGGAGAGCCAAGTCCGATCCCCGCTTTATTGGATACGGATAACCTGCGGGTGACGGAGCTGTCCTCAGCCGAATTGCCGAGCAGCCTGTCCGCCATCCTACGCTATGATTCCATTATTTTTGACAATGTTTCCGGTACTTCGGTGGGAGAGCAGCAGATGAATATCATTGAACAGGCCGTCCGGCAATTCGGGGTTGGTTTTATGATGGTCGGCGGTGAACAGAGCTTTGGCCTTGGGGGCTATTTCAAAACTCCGATTGAGCGTCTCCTTCCGGTCGAAATGGAGGTCAAAGGCAAGCATGAATTGCCTTCACTCGGTTTGATGATCGTCATGGACCGTTCGGGAAGCATGATGGGCATGAAGATGGAACTGGCGAAAGAAGCGGCAGCACGTTCTGTCGAGCTTCTGCGTCCTGACGATACATTGGGCGTCATTGCCTTTGACGATCAGCCGTGGGAAATTTTACCGACTGCCAAAGTGGCCGATCCACAGGAAGCTATGGATAAGATCCTGGCTGTTACTCCCGGAGGCGGCACCGAAATTTATCGCTCCTTGCAACAGGCCTATATGGAGCTGGAAGATTTGGAGCTGCAGCGCAAGCACATCATCCTGCTGACGGATGGCCAATCGGCAACTTCCAACGATTATGATGCGTTGATCGAAAATGGCAAAGACAATAATATCACGTTATCCACTGTCTCTATCGGTCAGGATGCAGACCGGAATCTGCTGGAGCAATTGGCAGACACTGGCAGCGGCCGTTTTTACGATGTGGCGGATGCCACAACGATTCCGGCTATTCTGTCTAGGGAAACCATCATGATGTCCCGGACCTATATTGTTGATGAACCATTTTATCCGGTTGTCTACAGTAGCGAGTGGAATGATTTATTTGGGGATGGTGTCCCGCAGCTTAATGCCTACATTGCGGCAACTGCAAAAAGTACGGCATCAGTTGCACTGGAAAGTGGTGAAGGCGATCCGGTGCTCGCCAGCTGGAATTACGGCCTTGGCAAAACAATCGCTTACACTTCCGGAAGCAGTTCATGGAGTGGGGATTTCCAGAGCTGGGCACGTTGGCCGGATTTCTGGAATCGCAGTGTAGCCCAACTGCAGCCTGCTTTTGAAGAAATTCCGTATTCGGTGACACGCAAAGAACAAGGAATCTACACGGTTGAAGATCCCACGCAAAGCTCAGCGATCCTGACGGTTGCAGCGGTTGACGAACAAGGCAACGAGATTCCATTGCAGACTGATCCGGTGTCGCCCGGCAAAGTCGACGTCAAACTGGATGCAGAGCCGGGGCTGGTGTTCTTCAGCATCACGAATGAAAGCGGAGCAGCCTATAAAACAGGCCTGACGATCCCTTATGGCGACGAATACCAAACCGCAGAGGCGAACATGCCCTTACTGACAGGGCTGGCTGAGCGGACAGGTGGACAGGTATTGACCACCATGGAAGAAGCGTTCCGCGACATGACCTTCACCAGTGGCACCTTTCGTCCAATTCAGCTGTTTCTGCTGCTTGCCGCTATGCTCCTGTTCTTCACAGATATCACGCTTCGGCGTTTTGGGCTTCCAAAGCCTGTATCAAAAAGAAAAACCGCAGAAGAAGCTCCTTCTCCTGCGGTAATCGATCAATTAATAAAAGCGAAAAAGAGAGACTGACTCTTTTTCGCTTTTTTCTGTCTGCATATATTGAATTAGAGATGGAACTTAAGCTGTTCAATTGAGGATATTCTGAAAAATTTTTTCATCTTTATACTTTTTCCTAGCTCCGGCTCGCAGCCAGGAGCTGCTGTTTCCGCATCGACCAGGTATTGGCGATGAAGAAGCAGGTGATCAGGATAGCGGTTCCTAAAATATAAGGATAGCTCATATTGATATCGAACAGGATACCGGCGAGTGCGGGGCCAATCATATTGCCAAGACTCATATAGGCATTGTTCATCCCCGCTGCAAAGCCCTGCTCATCACCGGCCAATTTGGAAATGAGGGTATTGATGGCCGGACGCAGCAGGGAGGCGGCAGTGAAAAATACGGCTGACACCAATAGGATTGCCCAGAACGAACTGACAAACAAGATCCCAATCATTGCTCCTGCAGATACCAGGAGGTTAACCAGGATGACTTTCATTTCGCCAAAGCGCTTAAACAGTTTGTCGATGACGAAAGTTTGGACCACGACGCCAACAAATCCGCCGACGGTGATCAGAATGGCGATTTCCTTTGGTGTAAAGCCAAACTTCTTATCGGCATATAAGGCGATGGTCGACTGGAAGTTGGCCAGCCCAAAAGCGAAAATGAACATGACCAGCAGCATGACAAAGTAGGGAGTGTAGGTGGAGCGCTTCATCTGCTGCAGCAGATTTTCAGATTTTTCATCAGCGGCTTGAATCTTGGGCGCTACATTCGGCAGTACTAAAAAGGAGATGAAAGCTGCAATCAAGGCAACCGCTGTGGCGATATAAAACGGAAACTGAATGCTGACTTCCGCCAAAAACCCACCGATTCCAGGGCCGATCATAAAGCCAAGAGACATGGATGCACCGAGAAGCCCCATCCCTTTACCACGTTCGTCATATGTCGTGATATCAGCAACAAATGCCATCATCGGTGGAATCAGGAATGCAGCACCCAGTCCGCTGAAAAAGCGGGCAAGGTACAGCATCCATAAATGAGAAGCCATCCCGAATGCCAGCTGGGATAATCCGAAGACGATCAAGCCGAAGATGATCAGGTTTTTACGGCCATATTTATCGGAAAGCTGTCCCGACAACGGTGAGAACAGGAACTGAGCTAAAGCAAAAGTGGCGATCAATGTGCCAAGTGCCTGGCCTGCCACACCGAATGTATCCAAATAGGCAGGCATGATCGGAATGATTAATCCAATGCCGCTCATAGCAATGAACATATTGAACATCAGCACATAAAGTGCAAACTTATTTGATCTAACGGCCATGGAGAGACCTTCTTTCATTATTATTTCGTATTACTAAATTTCAGTATTTAGAATCTACATACTATACCTCAAATTCCAAAAAAAAAACAGGCAAAGGTTCTGCCTGTCAATTTTCCATATCCATTTTAAATTCCAGGAATAATTCATTGTAGGTACCGAGCATTTCAAGCCCGAGGTTTTCATAGACTTCCAGGCGTTCCCGAAGTTCTTCCGGTGGATAGAAACGTTCATCCCCTGTAACCTCTGGATCCATAAGGGCAACCGCCTGTTCATTCGGCGTTGAGTAACCGACGTAATCTGCATTTTGGGCAGCCACTTCAGGATCCAGCATAAAGTTGATGAACGCATGGGCGCCTTCCACATTTCCGGCTGTTTTTGGAATGATCATGTTGTCAAACCACAAATTTGAACCTTCTTTCGGAACCACGTAATCGATGTCTTCGTTGATCCACATCATATCTGCAGCCTGTCCGGACCAGGTGACGGCTACAGCAGCTTCTTCGCGTCGCATCATTTCGACGATTTCATCACCGATGATGGCTTTGACATTTGGGCCCATGGTTTTCAATTTATCGGTGGCTTCACGCAATTCGCCAAGATCGGTCGAATTCAGTGAATAACCGAGGCTGTTCAGCCCCATTCCGATGACTTCACGTGCACTGTCGACCAGGATGACTTCCTGCTCGAGCGTCGGATTCCACAAATCGTCCCAGCTCTCAAACGTCTGGCCCTCCAGCAAGGTCGGATTAAATGCAATGCCGACAGTACCCCAGAAATAAGGAATCGAGTATTCATTTCCCGGATCAAAAGGGAGGTCAAGGAAATACGGATCGATGTTCTCCAGATTCGGGATCAGCTCATGGTCAATCGGATGCAACAAATCATTTTCTTTCATTTTTTCAATGGCATACTCGGAAGGCATGGCGACATCGTAGGTCGTGCCGCCCTGCTCTATTTTGGTCATCATCGATTCATTTGAATCGAAGGTTTCATAGATCACCGAGATATTGGTTTCTGCTTCGAATTGGTCGATCAATTCGGGATCGATATACTCGCCCCAGTTATAGACCGAAATGGTGCCGCCATCAGTTGTAGCTGAACTCTTTTCCAGGGCATTAACGGCATATAAGAGAATGGCCGATACAAGCAGGATAGCTATAGCGGCTCTAACGATTTCCTTCATACTTTGGCGCCTCCTGTTCCAGGGGATTGTCCAGCGCGTTGAGTAAAGAAGTAATAGCCAAGGACCAGCCCGAGCGTCACCGCGAAGATCAATGCAGAAAGAGCATTAATGGTAAGAGTGATTCCAGCCCGTGCCATTGAGTAAATTTCAATCGATAAGGTCGAAAAGCCGTTTCCTGTGACGAAAAAAGTTACCGCGAAATCATCCAGTGAGTAAGTTAAAGCAAGGAAAAATCCAGCGAAAATACCCGGCTTAATATACGGAATGATGACGCGAGTCAAAATATCGCGTTTTGATGCACCAAGGTCGGTGGCCGCATCGATCAAAGAATGGCTCATTTCCTGCAGTTTTGGCAAGACCATAATGACCACAATCGGGATGCTGAAGGCGATATGCGAAATCAGGACAGAGGCAAAGCCAAGCTTGACGCCAATCATAGTGAACAGGATAAGAAAAGATGCCCCAATAATGACATCCGGGCTGACAATCAGGATGGTGTTCAGTGATAAGACGGCATTGCGTGTTTTGCGGTTTCGCAGAAACACGATGCCGATAGCACCCAAAACGCCGATAGCTGTCGAAATAAGAGAAGACAGCAAAGCCACAATTACGGTATTCATTAAAATGATCAATAGGCGGGTGTCATTGAAGACGGCGGCGTAATGTTCCAAAGTAAATCCTTCGAAACTCGACATGGTGCCGCCGCTGTTGAACGAATAAAAAATCAAATAGAAAATAGGTGCATAGAGAATGGCAAAGACGAGTGCCAAATAGATTTTTGCCGGCTTACTTAGTTTTGCCATTATACGAGCCTCCTTTTTCTTTCTGGCCTGTCAGCATCATGATAATGATCATAAATAAGATCAGGAACATGGCAATAGTTGAACCCATGCCCCAATTCTGAGTGACCAGAAATTGCTGCTCGATGGCTGTACCAAGCGTAATGACCTTGTTTCCAGCAATCAGGCGGGTAATGACGAAAAGCGATAAGGCAGGGATGAATACAGCCTGCACGCCTGATTTTACGCCGTTGATCGCCAATGGGAAAATGACCCGTCTGAAAGTGGTGAACGACGAAGCACCCAAGTCCCGTGATGCGTCAATCAAAGCCGGGTTGATTTTGTCCAATGAATTGAAGATCGGCAGGACCATGAACGGAATGAAAATATAAACAGAAACAAAGATAAAGCTGAAGTCAGTGAACAAAATCTGCCATGGCCCTGCACCGAGTGTCTGCAGAAGCTTATTGGCAGGGCCATACAAGCCAAAAATGCCGATAAAGGCATAAGCTTTCAAAAGCAGGTTGATCCAAGAAGGAATGATGATCAGCAGCAGCCACAGCTGCTTATGCTTGGTCTTGGTCAGCCAATAGGCAGTCGGATAAGCGATCAGAATCGTAATCAAAGTGATCAGGAAGGCGTACCAGAAAGAACTCAAGGTCATCCGCAGATAGACGGAGGAAAAGAAGTTCTGATAGTTTTCCAGCGTAAAGGCCCCCGTCAAATCCAAAAATGAAAAATAGAAGATCAGCGTGATCGGCGCAATGACAAACAAGGCGATCCATAGATAGTAGGGAACCAGGTAAAAAGGGCGCGATGGGTTATCTTTCATTGACAGACGCTCCATAAGACTCTAGGCGCGCATCGAATGCTTCTTCTGATTCGTTCAAACGCATGACATGAATCGCTTCCGGTGAAAAATCCAATCCGATCTGAGAACCAACTTCCACTTTTTTCGTAGAATGGACGAGCCATTCATTGCCTACTTCATCAATTGTGGAAATTTCAAAATGCACGCCTCTAAACAATTGGGTGTCGACGGTAACGGCCATTTTGCCGAAACCGTTCGGTGTGATTTCCAGGTCTTCCGGACGGATGACGATTTCCACCTGCTCATGGGGATTTAAGCCAGCATCGACGCACTCAAAATCCTTATTGGCAAAACGGACTTGGTAATCCGCAATCATTTCCCCACTGACAATATTGGATTCCCCGATAAAATCAGCGACAAAACGGTTGATTGGTTCGTCATAAATATCCATTGGCGTGCCGCTTTGCTGGATTTGGCCGGCATTCATGACGAAAATCTCGTCGGACATGGCAAGTGCTTCTTCCTGGTCATGGGTAACAAAGACAAAGGTTTTGCCAAGGCGCTGCTGCAGTTCACGCAGTTCATACTGCATCTCTGTCCGTAGTTTCAAGTCCAAAGCGGATAATGGTTCATCGAGCAAAATAACTTCCGGATCATTGACGATGGCCCTGGCAATGGCGACACGTTGGCGCTGGCCGCCCGACATTTCCGCGATTTCGCGTTGTTCATAGCCCTGCAGATTGACGAAAGCTAAAGCTTCACGTACCCGCCGCTCGACTTCCGGACCTTTGACTTTCTTGATGCGCAGGCCGAATGCGATATTTTCGAATACATTCAAATGAGGAAATAAGGCATAATCCTGAAACACTGTATTGACCTGGCGTTGATTGGCCGGAACGGTGTTCATTTTTATACCTTCCATATAAATATCACCGCTGGTCGGTGTAGCAAAACCCGCAATCAGACGCAAAATGGTTGTTTTTCCGCAGCCTGATGGGCCCAGTAGCGTATAGAATTTTCCTCTTTCAAGTTCAAAGCTGACATTGTCCAGGACATTGCCGGCACCTTCGTATGCTTGAGTGACATTTTCGAAGCTTATTATAGATGTTTCGGTCATAAGATCCCTCCTGAATTATAAATAAGATTGTGTTGTGACAATGATCAGTTCGGATATTCCCTCAAAATCATTGATTAGCTGATGATGATCGGAGGCTTCGAAATAAATGGAGTCACCGACAGCTGCCACGTATCGATGATCACCGATTTGGAGCAGTACCTGTCCTTCAAGAACATAGATGAACGTCTCAGCTGAAGACGGTTCAAACTCTTTAAAGTGGCCATTTTCCTGAAAGGTCAAAAAGACGGGTTCCATTTCTTTCTCATTGGATGTGGGGATAAGCCATTCCACTTTATAACCCGCTTCTTCATCAATGTGTGCAGTATGGTCAGCAGTGGAGTAAACTACTTTGACATCGTGTTCATCGGCAAAGAATTCTTTAGGGGTAGTTCCTAATACTTCAAGTAAAGTAAAGAATGTTTCAATAGAAGGGGAATTCATATTCCGCTCTAGTTGAGAAATAAAGCCTTTGCTCAGGTCAGTCCGTTTACCGAGCTCTTCCTGAGTCAAACCGTTCTTTAACCGAAGCCGTTTGATTTTAGTTCCGATGTCCATCAGAATTCTCCTCGATTCCTTATAGCTGAATGTTTGCAGAAAGTTTAGTTAAAATATACTTTTAGTTTACTAATAGCATATATTTATTATACGAGACGATTTAAATTTTTCAAGTCGGAAATTATTTTCAATAAGGGATTGTTATCTATTGCAATTTACCGGCTGTTTTTACTATCATAGAGAAAGTGTGAAATTAATAATGGTATATAATATTTTTGTTGAACCAAACTAAAACTTAAATAAGATCGATTAACAAATAAACCGAAATGACAAGAAGCGGAAAAAACAAGCTTCATGAACCTGAAGCCAGCAATTTTCCACAATGGGCCCGTGAACACACCGGTGCCCTGAGAATCCCGTTTTTACAGTTCGACCAAACTCTAGGAGTGATCAATGTGAACGGCAAAATGAATTTCTTTCTTGATCCCAAAAATCGGGTCATTCAAAAACCTTCAATCATGAATTACAAACAAGACCAGCAAGGATTATATCTTGTGGCCGACAAGCGGTTCATCAACTGGATGGATGTCCATACGTATTGCCATACTTGCTTGGCAGCATTGACTTTTGATGATGAATTTGACGCAAGCTATTGCGCCAGCTGCAACGAATGGCGGGAAGAACCCTGCACGGATATCAGCTGTGAATATTGTGAAAACCGGCCGAAACGCCCACTGGACCCCCGCCGATAAGCGGGGTTTTTTACTGCCTCGAATGGCGGTCTTAGCTGAATTGAAAACTCAGCTTTTGCAAATGGGGAGAGCTCTGGACGCGCCGGTGCTGCTAAAGACATTATGTGGAATATCAGAAGATGTAGATTTTTAGTTCAGGCTAAATATGGTAGAATAAAGCCACATGATTATTTGGAGGATGGATATGAAAAAGGAATTTGTAGTCATTGGACTTGGCCGTTTTGGCGGCAGCATTGTACGTGAACTAATCGAACAGGATGCGGACGTTATGGCAATCGATAAGGACTCGGAACGAGTGGATGAGTATTCTTCCATCGCAACACAGGCCGTCGTAGCGGATACGACGGACGAGGCGGTACTGAAATCGCTGGGTATCCGGAACTTCGAGCACGTAATTGTGGCAATCGGTGAAAATATCCAAGCCAGTATTTTGACGACACTGATGCTGAAGGAAATTGGCGTAAAGAAAATTACGGTAAAAGCGCAAAATGATTACCACGCCAAAGTGTTGAACAAAATCGGGGCGGATAAAGTGGTCCATCCGGAACGGGATATGGGCATACGGATCGCCCATAATATCCTTTCCAATAACGTGCTGGATTATTTGGAACTGTCTGATGAACATTCCATCATGGAAATCAAGGCAAATCACAAGTTGGCAGGCTATACCTTGATCGGACTCGATATCCGGGCACGCTATGGCATTAACATTGTAGCTATAAAAAGGGGACAAGACATAATCGTTTCTCCGCAGGCCGATATGGAAATCGAACCGGAAGATATCCTGATCATCATCGGTTCCGATGCAGACATCAATCGTTTTGAGAAAAAAATGATGAATTGATCAAAATGCCGCCGGGAAATATCCGGTACGACAGAAGACCTGCAAGGGATAACCATCCCTTGCAGGTCTTCTGTCGGTTATGCAAATAGAAACAAGGCTCTGTTTAGAGCAAAATAAAAGGTGCATCGGGTTTTAACCCGGTGCACCTTTTATGGCCTACATGGCCTTTATTGTTATACTTCCATAATCACTGGCAAAATCATTGGGCGGCGTTTTGTTTTTTCATACAGATACGGCCCCAGAACGTCAGAAATATCATTTTTCAATTCTGCCCAATCTGTGTTTTTGCTGTGTATTTTCTTGTTGAGGTGGCGATTCAGCATTTGCTGTGCCTCATAGATCATGGTGCCCGACTCGCGCATATAGACAAATCCGCGGGAAATGATGTCAGGACCTGAAACCATTTTGTTCTTTTTCATATCAACGCTTACGACCACAATGACCAAGCCATCTTCCGAAAGGACGCGGCGGTCACGCAAAACAATATTGCCGATATCGCCGATTCCGCTGCCGTCGATATAAACATCACCGGAAGGGACGCGGCCTGCAACAGAAGCTTCATCCTGCCCTAAAGCGAGAACCTCGCCGTTTTCCATAATGAATGTGTTTTCCAATGGGACGTCACATTCAACTGCCAATCCTGCATGCGTTTTTAACATCCGGTATTCACCGTGTATCGGCATGAAGTATTTCGGTTTGATCAAACGGAGCATCAATTTGTTTTCAGGCTCTGAACCGTGGCCAGATGTATGGATATTGTTAAGCGATCCATGAATTACATCTGCTCCTGCTCGGAACAACAAATTGATTGTCCGGTTGACGCTGCTCGTATTGCCCGGAATCGGAGAAGACGAGAAGACGACCGTATCGTTCGGCTGGATCTGAATTTGGCGGTGGGTACCGTTGGCGATTCTTGAAAGAGCAGCCATCGGTTCACCTTGTGAACCGGTACAGAGAATCAAGACTTCATTAGCCGGCAGGCGATTCAAGGTTTGTGTATCAACAAATGCATCTTCAGGAGCGTTGATATAACCAAGCTCACGGCCGATTGTCATGGCATTGTCCATGCTGCGTCCAAAGACGGCAATTTTGCGTCCCTGTGCAACAGCTTCATCAGTCACTTGCTGCAGACGATAGATGTTGGAAGCGAAAGTAGCGAAAATCAAACGGCCATCAACTTTTCTCATAATGTCTTTGAGTGTGTCGCCAACTTTTCGTTCAGACAGGGTAAAGTCAGGAACTTGTGCATTTGTGCTGTCGGATAGCAGGCATAATACGCCTTCACTGCCGATTTGTGCCATTTTCAATAAGTTAGCAGGTTTGCCTACTGGAGTGAAGTCAAATTTAAAATCACCAGTATGGACAATATTGCCGGGAGGGGTTTTCACCACAACACCAAAAGAATCAGGAATACTGTGGGTGGTACCGAAAAAGCTGACTGCTGTCTTTCGGAACTTAATGACATCGTCTTCTTCGATTTCCGTCATTGTCGTTTGGCGCAGTAAACCATGCTCTTCCAGCTTTTTGCGCAATAGGCCAAGAGCCAGTTTGCCGCCGTATACTGGAATATTGATCTTTTTAAGCAAGTAGGGAATACCGCCGATGTGATCTTCATGGCCATGTGTGATAAAAAGGCCTTTGATTTTATCGACGTTTTTTACTAAATATGTGTAATCCGGAATAACATAATCGATTCCGAGCAAATCGTCTTCCGGGAATTTAATGCCTGCATCAATCAGGATAATTTCATCCTGGAATTGGACACCATACGTATTTTTGCCGATTTCACCCAGTCCGCCTAGGGCGAAAACAGCAGTTTGATCGTTCTTAACGAATTTCATCGTTATTCGATACTCTCAACTTCGTAATATTCGCCGGCTTGTTCATACTGGAGGTGGTTGCCTTCAAGTAGTTGAACAAGTTCAATATTGTAGTTGCGGTCTTTTAGGTGGTGTCGGACTTCACGCTCGGATGCTGCTTCCACATAAAGGCTTTGGGTATTTTCACGAACTGGTACTTCAAAACGGTTTTCTTGGTAGTATACTTTAAAAATCATTGTTTGCTCTCCTTTTTCCACGCTCAAATAAATGCACTTCCTTTATATTATCATGTCATTAGACTAAAATAAAGAATAGCCCTCCTTATTTATAAAGAAGGGCTAAAAAGTTTATGCAATTTTCTTTTTGTTCATGATGCCATTGAGCTGTCTGAGAAGTTTTCTCTTCAAACGTTTCAGCATGGCTAACCACTCCTTACAGCGATTATACTGCGTTTTCTGACAACTGTAAAGAAGTCGGGCCTTGGTTTAAAAGCCTTATCTAACAGAATGGAGACTATAAAATGCCTAAATTATTATTACTGGATATTGATGGGACCTTACTGGATTCTCATAAGAAATTGCCGGCTTCTGCAAAAGAAGCATTGGAGCAAGCGCGGATGAATGGCCACGATTTGGCGATTGCGACAGGACGTGGACCGTTCATGATCACTAAGATTTTGGAAGAACTGAAGATTGATACGTATATTACGTTCAACGGGCAGTATATTGCCCATAAAGGACAAGCTATCCATAAACAGGCTATCGAATCGAATATGTTGAACGATATCTTTGAATTTGCGGAACAGCGCGACCACCCGATTGTGTTTATGAACGAAAAGAAAATGGTATCCTCCATTGATTTTCATCCGGACATTGACGAAAGCATCAAAACTTTAAAAATGCCTCATCCAGAAGTAGAGAAAGATTTTTACTTGAATAATGAAATTTATCAGGCGCTGGTGTTCTGTGAGAAAGAAGAAGAGCAGCAATATCACGATACGTTCAAGCAAGTGGATTTTGTCCGCTGGCACCGGGTATCATGCGATATTACACCAAAAGGCCGCACAAAGGCGAGTGGCATCGAGCGTTTGATCCGCGCCACAGGACATTCGATTGAGGAAACGATCGCATTCGGAGATGGCCTGAACGATCTGCAGATGATGGACATTGCCGGATACAGCGTAGCGATGGAAAACGGCCACATAGAAACAAAAAAACGTGCCTCCTATGTCACGGACCACGTCGACAACGACGGATTGGCTAAGGCGTTCAAGCATTTGAAATTGATTTAACAAAAAAGCGCAAACGCTCTTGGGCTGAACAAAAAAAGAGGCTCGGCTTACTCAGCCGAGTCTCTTTCGATTGCAATGGCATTTTCAATTTCGGCAAATGGATTTTTCGGATTGATGTGGTCGAAGAACATGATGCCATTCAAGTGATCAAGTTCATGCTGAAATGCGATGGCGGGGAGTCCTTTTAAGCGCAATTTGACTTCTTCTCCATCTAAGTTAAAAGCTTTGACGGTGACCCGAGCATATCTGGGCACATAGCCAGGAATTGCGCGATCAACAGATAAACATCCTTCTCCTGCCGCTAAATAAGCTTTTTCCACAGAATGGCTGACGATTTTAGGGTTAAAGGCGATCATGCTGAGGTTTTCTCCAGAACTATCGTCAAAGTGCAGGGCGAAAATCCGTTTTGCCTGATTTATTTGAGGCGCTGCAATTCCGACGCCGGGACGCAGGTCGTATTTTTCAGACAGTTCGTCGTCCTGGCTATTCACTACGTATTCGAAAAGGTCTTCACCCAATTTCCGATCTTCTTCAGAAAGAGGGAACTTTACATCTTCTGAACGTTTCCTGAGTGTAGGATGACCTTCACGTATTATTTCTTTCATTCGTATCAAGTGATTTCATCCTTTCAAATAGCTTGCTATACATTTTATTATAACGCAACTCAGCGATTTTGAAAAAAGAAAAAGCTGTGGGCTGAGTTGTATTTTCTCCAGTGGCATACTATAGTTAATTCATGGAAATTAAGGGGTGAAGTGTAATGAAAAAAGTAGGGATAGCAGCTATGGTTGCCAGCTTTCTGTTTTTGGCTGGCTGTTCGGGATCAGGCACTCGTGAAGAGTTGGATCAGGTATTAAATGACACCTTTAATGAGGAAGAGGAATACCGGGCTGTGCAGGATGATCTGGAAGAGCGGGAGAAAGCCGAACAGCAATTATTCGAGCAAGCAATGTCTTTGACACAAGAGCAGCAGGACCAGGTGGTGGAACAGGCTCAGGAAGCGCTTGATTCGGCAGATGAGCGGCTTGAGTTCCTGCAGGCTGAAATGGACTCGATGCAGTCAGCTGAAGAAACATTTGCTGAAATCGATGGAGTGATTGAATCAACCGATGAAGAAGCTGTGAAAACGGATCTGGAAGCGCTAAAAGCGGAAATGCTGGAGCGTTTTACCGCGCATGACAGATTTGCTGAAGCGTACGAAGAATTGATCGTGCATCAGAAGGAATTGTATGAAATGCTCATGGACCAGGAAAGTACGCTGCAGATGCTTCAGGAAAAGGCTGCTGAAGTGAACAGCCAAAATGAAAAGGTACAGATGGCTGTTACAGAGTTTAATGAATTAACGCAACAGGTAAACGAATTGAAGGATACAACAATGGAGAAATTAAATGAGAGTGGGGAATAAGCGACCTTTGAGGTCGCTTTTTCTGTGCTATAAAAGATGTTTGGATTAGGATCTGTATTATAATACAGGAGAGAAAAGTAACTGATACAGTTTGAGAAATTTGAATTATCTTTCAATTATTCTTGTCCAATAATGTTAGGTTCTCTATGATTGACCGAGTTATTCTTCTAACGTATACTGAAAGGGATTGCGGAATTGTATCATAAATTGTATCTAAATATTTTAATACAGATAAAAAGGAGAGTTGCTTTTATGGCTGCGAAAAAATCACAGCAGTTCGATCCAGTGGAAACGCTTAATGCAATTGAAGAAAAGTTTGAAATGGTTCAGATTTTGAATGAAGAAGGCAAAATCGTCAACGAAGAGGCGGACCCGAAACTATCGGATGAAGATCTTCAAGAATTGATGAGACGTATGGTATATACACGGATTCTTGATCAGCGTTCAATTTCATTGAACCGTCAAGGGCGTCTTGGTTTCTATGCTCCTACGGCAGGACAGGAAGCTTCTCAACTGGCTTCTCATTTTGCTTTGACAAAAGAAGATTTTATTTTGCCGGGCTACCGCGATGTTCCACAATTGATCTGGCATGGATGGCCGCTTCATCAGGCATTCCTTTTCTCCCGTGGACATTTTATGGGGAACCAAATGGCGGAAGGCTTGAACGTTCTGCCTCCGCAAATCATCATCGGTGCTCAGTTTATCCAGGCTACGGGCGTTGCCCTTGGTATGCAGAAACGCAAAAAAGAAGCTGTTGCAGTAACCTATACAGGAGAAGGCGGCTCTTCACAAGGTGACTTCTATGAAGGAATCAACTTTGCCGGAGCTTTCCGCGCACCGGCTATTTTCATTGTGCAAAACAATCAATACGCGATTTCTACTCCTCGGGAAGCCCAGACTGCGGCTAAAACGATTGCCCAAAAGGCAGTAGCTGCCGGAATTCCAGGCATTTTCGTCGATGGAATGGATCCATTGGCTGTTTATGCTGTAACACGCGATGCGCGTGAACGCGCAATCAAAGGAGAAGGCCCAACGCTGATTGAAACATTCTGTTATCGTTATGGACCACATACGATGGCGGGGGATGACCCGACACGTTATCGTACATCGGATATCGACAGCGAATGGGAAAAGAAAGATCCGCTTGTCCGATTCCGCAAATACCTAGAAGCAAAAGGCATCTGGGATGAAGCGAAAGAAAATGAAGTAATGGAAAAAGCTAAAGAAGAAATTAAAGCGGCAATCAAAAAAGCGGATGGCGCTCCAAAACAAAAAGTTACAGATTTGCTCGGATTCATGTATGAGGAATTGCCGTTCAACGTACAAGAGCAGATGGATATCTATAAAGCAAAGGAGTCGAAGTAAGCCATGGCACAACTAACTATGATCCAAGCGATTACCGACGCTCTGAAAACAGAGATGAAGAACGATGAAAACGTTCTAGTTTTCGGTGAAGATGTAGGAAATAACGGTGGGGTATTCCGTGCAACAGAAGGTTTGCAGAAAGAGTTCGGAGAAGAGCGTGTCTTTGATACGCCTTTGGCGGAATCAGGAATCGGCGGCCTTGCAATAGGTCTTGCTTTGCAGGGATATCGTCCTGTTCCCGAAATCCAGTTTTTCGGATTTGTCTTTGAAGTGATGGATTCCATCAGCGGACAAATGGCACGCATGCGTTTCCGCAGCGGCGGCAGCCTGAACTCGCCGGTAACAATCCGTTCACCATTTGGTGGCGGCGTTCACACACCAGAAATGCACGCTGATTCATTAGAAGGATTAATGGCGGCTCAGCCTGGCCTGAAAGTGGTCATCCCTTCTACACCTTACGATGCAAAAGGATTGCTGATTTCAGCAATCCGAGATAATGACCCGGTTATTTTCCTTGAGCATATGAAACTGTACCGTTCATTCCGCCAGGAAGTACCTGAAGAAGAGTACACGATTCCACTTGGCAAAGCTGAAGTGAAACGTGAAGGCAAGGATTTAACCATTATCGCTTACGGCGCGATGGTGCAGGAAAGCATCAAAGCGGCAGAAGCACTTGAAAAAGAAAACTATTCGGTTGAAGTGGTCGACCTTCGCACCATCCAACCGCTTGATATTGAAACAATCATCGCATCTGTGGAGAAAACTGGACGCGCTATGGTGGTTCAGGAAGCTCAAAAACAAGCTGGCATCGCAGCGAGTGTCGTGGCTGAAATCACTGACCGTGCAATTTTGAGCCTGGAGGCACCAGTTCTTCGTGTAACCGCGCCGGACTCCGTATTCCCATTCTCACAAGCGGAACAAGTTTGGCTTCCAAATGCGAATGATATAGTAGAAACAGCAAAAAAAGTACTTACGTTCTAAAATAGACAGAAACGAAAGGGTGAAATACATGGCTTTTGAATTTCGTTTGCCTGATATCGGAGAAGGTATCCATGAAGGTGAAATCGTAAAATGGTTCGTAAAAGCAGGTGATACGATCGAAGAAGACGATATTCTTGTCGAAGTGCAAAATGACAAGGCGGTCGTTGAAATTCCGTCGCCGGTTTCAGGAACAATTGAAGAAGTATTAGTGGAAGAAGGGACCGTTGCTGTAGTAGGCGATGTTTTAATCCGCATTGATGCACCTGATGCTGATGGTGGAGAAGATGAAGAACAAGGCGACAAAAAAGAAGCCGCTCCCGAAGTAAAAGAAGAAACCGCTGAGCAAGTGCAATCCGGTACAGCTGAATCAGGGCAGGAAGTTGACAAGGCGCCTGCCAAAGAAGAAGCACCGAAAGAGCAGACCGGTGCCGGAGATCAGCCACAAGCTGACTCAACAGAAGAGTCAGATCCGAATGCACGCGTCATTTCAATGCCATCTGTCCGCAAATTTGCGCGCGACAACGATGTTAACATCAAACAAGTCTCAGGCTCCGGCAATAATGGCCGTGTATTAAGAGAAGATGTGGAAGCCTTCATGAACGGCGACCAGAAAGCGGCAACACCAGCGGCTTCTGAAGCACCGCAAGAAGCGGCAGCAGAAAGCACTGAAAAAGCTGCACCTAAAGCACCAGCAACTCCTGAAGGTGAATTCCCTGAAACTCGTGAGAAGATGTCCGGTATACGCAAAGCAATCGCTAAAGCGATGGTTTATTCAAAACAGACCGCTCCTCACGTAACCTTGATGGACGAAGTGGATGTTACTGAATTGGTTGCACACCGCAAGAAATTCAAGGACATTGCAGCAGAAAAAGAAATCAAACTGACTTATTTGCCGTATGTGGTAAAAGCGTTGGTCAGCACATTGCGTGAATTCCCAGCCCTGAACACATCATTTGATGATGAAACAAGCGAGATTATCCAGAAGCATTATTTCAATATCGGCATTGCAGCTGATACAGGAAAAGGATTAATGGTTCCAGTTATCAAAAACGCAGACCGCAAGTCGGTATTCGCGATTTCTGATGAAATCAACGGCTTAGCGACTAAAGCGCGTGATGGTAAATTATCCGCTGCTGAAATGAAAGGCGCGTCATGCTCAATCACAAACATCGGTTCTGCTGGCGGGCAATGGTTCACACCTGTCATCAACCATCCGGAAGTGGCAATTCTCGGAATTGGCCGCATTGCGGAAAAGCCTGTAATTAAAAATGGTGAAATTGTAGCAGCACCTGTGTTAGCATTGTCATTGAGCTTCGATCACAGAATGATCGATGGTGCAACAGCACAGCACGCATTAAATCATATTAAACGTTTATTAAGTCAACCTGAATTACTATTAATGGAGGCGTAAAACTTATGGTAGTAGGAGATTTTCCGATCGAAACAGACACGCTCGTAATTGGCTCAGGCCCTGGCGGTTATGTTGCAGCAATCCGTGCAGCACAAACTGGCCAGAAAGTAACAATCGTGGAGAAAGAATACATTGGCGGCGTTTGCTTGAATGTCGGCTGTATCCCTTCAAAAGCGATGATTTCTGTTGGGCACCGTTTTGAGGAAGCTCAGCATTCAGAAGACATGGGAATTGTCGCAAAAGAAGTTTCACTCAACTTTGAAAAAGCGCAAGCATTCAAAGACGGCGTCGTGAAGAAATTGACTGGCGGCGTTGAGTCTCTTCTAAAGGGCAATAAAGTCGAAATCCTGCGTGGCGAAGCTTATTTCGTTGATGAAAACACTGTTCGCATCATGGATGAGAATTCAGCACAAACTTATAAGTTTAAGAATGCGATTATCGCAACTGGATCTCGTCCGGTTGAAATCCCAACTTTTAAATTTACAAAACGCGTGATTAATTCAACTGGAGCTTTGGCACTCTCTGAGCTTCCGAAAAAACTTGTCGTTATCGGCGGCGGGTATATCGGTACAGAGCTTGGTACTGCATTTGCAAACATGGGTTCTGAAGTAACAATCCTTGAAGGCGCACCGGACATCCTTGCTGGGTTTGAAAAGCAAATGACAGCCATCGTCAAAAAAGGATTGAAGAAAAAAGGCGTTGAAGTGATCACTAAAGCATCTGCTAAAGGTGTAGAAGAAACTGATTCTGGCGTTACAGTATCATACGAAGCAGGCGGAGAAGAAAAAACGCTTGAAGCTGACTATGTTCTTGTAACTGTTGGCCGTCGTCCAAATACAGACGAAATGGGTCTTGAAGAATTGAACTTGAACATGTCTGACCGCGGCTTGATCGAAGTCGACAAACAATGCCGCACAAACATCTCCAACATTTATGCAATCGGTGATGTGGTAGCTGGCCTTCAATTGGCGCATAAAGCTTCATATGAAGGTAAAGTTGCTGCAGAAGCTATTGCAGGCGAGAAGTCTGAAGTTGATTATATGGCTATTCCCGCGGTCTGCTTTACAGATCCGGAACTTGCAAGCGTTGGCTTGTCTGAAGAACAGGCAAAAGAAGAAGGATTCGAAGCTGCGGCTGCGAAATTCCCATTCGCTGCAAACGGCCGTGCTCTTTCGTTAAACGCAACTGAAGGATTCGTGAAACTGGTTTCACGTAAATCTGACGGCTTGCTGTTAGGTGCACAAATTGTTGGAGCAGGCGCATCAGATATGATCGCCGAGCTTGGTCTTGCTATCGAAGCTGGAATGACAGTGGAAGATATCGCAATGACGATCCATGCTCACCCAACACTTTCTGAAATCACAATGGAAGCTGCAGAAGTAGCTCTTGGAACGCCAATTCATATCATCAAATAAACAATGGAAGCCGCATTTGCGGCTTCTTTTTTTTTTGGAATGAATCTACTTTCCGTGGTAAGATTTGTTTAGAAAAGGGGTGTTTGGATTGGTACATAGAAAATGGACGGTTCTTGTAGCTGTGATGTTATTACTGGCAGCGTGCGGAGAAAAAAGCGATACTTCTGCTGTTGATGAAAAAGAACCGGCTGTAACCCAGACGGCGAGTAAAGAAGAAAAAGAAACTGAAAAAGCGGTTGAACCGAAAGAAGAGACAGCGATAGAAGAAGAGGCGGAAAAAGTGGCTGTGGCTGAACCGCAATACCGGATCAATTCGGCTAACTGGTCTGTCCAGCCGATTGCGGATGCTGACGAAAAAGTCGTGTTGTTGACAATTGATGATGCGCCGGACAAGCGCGCGATGGAAATGGCAGAAACATTGAAAAGCCAGAATATCCCGGCAATCTTTTTCGTCAATGGCCACTTCTTGGATACGGATGAAGAAAAACAACAGCTGAAAAAACTCCATGAAATGGGATTCGCCATCGGTAATCATACCAATGGCCATCCGAACTTAAGGAATTTGACTGAACAGCAGCAAAGGGAAGAAATTCTGCAACTGAGTGATACGATCGAACAGATCATTGGTGAAAAGCCAAAGTTTTTCCGGGCACCCCACGGAGCCAATACCGATTTCAGCAAACAGCTCGTCCAGGAGCAGAAAATGGTTCTTATGAACTGGACATACGGCTATGACTGGGAACAGCAGTACCAGAACGCTCAATCCTTGACAGATATCATGATCAATACGGAGTTCTTGAACAATGGCGCCAACTTGTTGATGCACGACCGTGAATGGACTTCAGAAGCCCTTCCAGGCATCATTCAAGGCTTGAAAGATAAGGGCTATGGCTTTGTAGATCCTGCAGCTATAGAAGGCATTTAAAAAAGATCCAAGAGCCCCTGCTCTTGGATCTTTTTTGCTTTTATCTGATTGCCTGCTGCTCCTTGATGACGCGCAGCATCTGCAGCGTATCATCTTCCGGTCCCTGTACAGGCAAACCGGCAGCTACGTTCATGTGGATGTAGTTGATGTTTTCTTCCGTGATGATTTCACCGGGAATGAAAATCGGGATGCCCGGCGGGTAAACCATGATGAATTCTGCAGAAATGCGTCCTACAGCCTCATTGATCGAAATGACTTCCGTCGTCGCATAAAAAGCGTCGCGCGGTGTCATGGCAAGCCGCGGAATATCGGGCAGCAGCACAACCGGTTCAATGACAGCAGCCTCACTGTCCAACGCCTCACTCATGCGCTGCAAAGCATTGACCAGCAGATTCAATTCTTTGCGGGTGTCGCCGATAGTGACCAAGCAGAGAATATTATATAGATCGGAAAGCTCGATTTCGATATTGGCGTTTTCTCTCAGCCATTCCTCCGCCTGATGGCCTGTGATGCCCAGATTCTTGACGCTGATCAACAGCTTCGTCGGATCGATATCAAAAGTTGCGGACGAGTTCAGCACTTCTTTGCCGACGCAATATAAGTGAGGAATCTTATTGATGCGCTTACGTGCGTCCTGAGCCAGGCGGATTGCCTGGTCGATCAGGTCGTACCCATGAATCGCCAATTGACGGCGCGCCGTGTCAAGGGATGCCAGAATCGGATAGGAAGTCGATGTTGTTGTCAGCATCGATAGGGTAGACTGTACGCGCTTTGGCGACACTAGGCCTTCCCGGACATTGAGCACAGAACTTTGCGTCATGGATCCACCGAGTTTATGGACCGAAGTCGCCGCCATATCCGCTCCTGCTGCCATTGCTGATACAGGAAGGGATTTGTGGAAGTGGATATGGACACCGTGTGCTTCATCGACAAGAACCGGCACATTGCGTGCATGCGCAATGTCGACAATCCGTTTTAAATCAGCAGCTATGCCAAAGTACGTCGGATTGATGACCAGAACAGCTTTAGCATCCGGGTATTCAATCATCGCTTTTTCTACAGCTTCTGCAGAAATGCCGTGGGAGATGCCGAGTTCGGGATCTACTTCAGGGTGGATGAAAATCGGGATGGCTCCAGCAAAGACGATGGCCGACATAATGGATTTATGGACATTCCGCGGCACAAGAATTTTGTCGTTGGGACCGACCACACTCAGAATCATAGTCATGATGGCGCCGCTTGTACCTTGTACCGAAAAGAATGTATGATCTGCGCCGAATGCTTTGGCAGCCAATTCCTGCGCGTCTTTAATGACGCCTTTTGGAGCATGCAAATCGTCCAGAGGGGCGATATTAATCAAATCAATGGATAAAATATTATCACCGACAAATTCCCGGAATGCGGGATCGACGCCCTGGCCTTTTTTATGGCCGGGAATATGAAATTGGATCGGGTGCCGGTTTCGATGCTTTAAAAGCGCATCAAATAACGGGGTTTCTAATTGAGACAATGATAAGCCCACCTCACTTAATAAAATGAAAACAAAAAGAATTATAGCATGATGCCACCCCCTATAGTAAAAAATAAGAGGATTTCCTGCTGCAGAAGCGAATACATGACATACAGAGAGAAAAGGAGTGAGTGTATGGAATTCAAAACGAGAGTGACAGAGCTGTTGGGAATCCGCTATCCCATCATTCAGGGAGGCTTGGCATATTTAGCTTACGCAGAATTAGCGGCCTCGGTTTCGAATGCTGGAGGTCTTGGACAAATAACGGCAATGAGTCTTTCTACGCCTGAAGAGCTGCGGAAAGAAATTAGGAAAGTGAGAAGATTGACGGACAAGCCTTTTGGTGTTAATTTTGCGATTGGCGATCATGGCCGTGCATTTTCTCATATGCTGGCTGTGGCGATTGAAGAAAAAGTGCCGGTCGTTTCGATGACGGGTGGAAATCCGACGCCGATATTTGAACAGCTGAAAGGAACGGATATCAAAAAGCTGGTCCTGGTGGCTGCCAGAAGACAGGCTGAAAAAGCTGAAAGTCTGGGTGCAGATGCTGTGATGGTCGTCGGCCAGGAGGGCGGCGGACATTTGGGTCGTGACGATATCGGGACAATGGTGTTGATTCCGCAAGTGGTTGATGCCGTGAAAATTCCAGTAATTGCATCGGGTGGAATTGGCGATGGTCGAGGATGGATGGCCGCTCACGCACTTGGGGCTGAAGGAATTGAAATGGGTACGCGCTTTATTGCCACGAAAGAATGTGTACATGCTTCAGCAGCCTATAAAGAGCAGCTGATCAATAGCTCCGAGAATGATACGGTCATCATCAAACGCAGCATCGGTGCTCCGGCGCGGACCTTGCGAAGCGGCTGGACTGACAGGATTCTGGAAATCGAAAGCCAGACACCTACATACGAGGCCTTAAAAGAATATATCAGCGGTGAAGCCAATAAGCGCTTTATCTACGATGGTAAAAAAGATCAGGGCTTTGGCTGGGCCGGGCAAGTCACAGGGCTGATCAAAGATGTTCCGACGGTTCAGGAACTGTTTGAGGACATGGTCAGACAGGCTGGCGAAATCCGCAGAAAATGGGCAATCACTGAATGAAAAGAGGGATGAAAGGATGGATTATTCCTATCCATTTTCAATTGAATGGTCAACAGAAGAAATCATTGATGTCGTAAGTTTTTTCGAGGGCATTGAACTGGCTTATGAAAAAGGCATCAACAGAGAGGATCTGCTGACGCGTTACCGCAAATTCAAGCAGGTAGTTCCTGCGATATCGGAAGAAAAAACTTATTTCCGTGAATTTGAGGAAGAAAGCGGCTATGCCAGTTTCCCGGTTATAAAAGAAATGAAAGCAGGGAATGGCAGCGAAGTCATCAAGATAAAAAAGAAGTGACAGCAAAAAGAACCTGCAGCCTCAGCGGCTGACAGGTTCTTTTATTGGTTGAAGCAAGGCATTATAGACAGGAAGCAGGGCCTCGAAGGTTTCTCCGGCAAATTGGAGAAACTGCTCTTTATTTAAAGAAGCGGCCTGTTCTTTTGTTAAATGGCGGCCGATCACAAATTCGCCTTTTTTAACATCGCGCAGACGGATCAGCAATTTTTCAATTCCTTCATCACCCAATTGGATCAAGGTATCAGACTGCGGCTTCATATGGTCTCCGGAAGCGACAAAGTCATCCGGAAGAAGATCCAATACATCCGAATGCATCAGGTTTTCAGCCATCGCCGGTTTATTCGGCGCTTCATAAATCACCGCAAGGATGACGAATACATGGCTTCCCCACATGCCGATTTGAAAATGGGGAACGGCTTTATATCCTCTTTTGTAAGGGGCGAATGCCACCCAGCTGTCGTTTGGTGGATTGACGGTTCTTCGCATGTGCTTGGCGACATGAGGGAAAAACTCATCTCCGGTGGTTCCGGAGAAGAACGATGAGAACTCAGTGCCAAGCTCTTCGAACTTCGGGCGGATATATTTTTTTAATGCAGCCATCCTGGCATCCAGTCCTGGGGTATTGAAAACTTCAAAATCCTGTTCATTCCAATAAGATTTCAAGTAAATATCCTCCTTATAATTAGGTAATCAGGTTTCATTTTAACGAAGTTCGGGAAAAAAGAATATAAATACGATTCTGCCAATGGATTTCATTTGAATAAGGTGGTATTATAATAATAGTAACAAGACTAGTCAGAATTTTCGGAGTATGATGAGAAAGGGGTGCTCATTATGAAACAGATGATTCAGATAATCCGCAAAGCGGATGTAGAGAAGGAATATGTACACGTGCTGAAACTGGAACTGGACTATGAACTTGCTTCATTGTTTGATGCAATGCAGCAGAAAGACGAACATCAAATGTCAAAAAGCAAGCAACGGCTTCAAGAGATTCACGTAGAACTGGAGGCCCTCCATGCGCTCTAATCCATCTATACATTAAAGGCATCTGCTGAAGTAAGACAGCGGATGCCTTTTTCGTTATACTGGAACAAATGAGGAGGGATACATACATGGATTTGCATGCTATGGACAAATACATAAAATCGCTGATCAAAGAAGCGGGACATCGGATCCGCAATTCATTTTTGTCTGACATCACCATTGAGTCGAAATCGAATGCCAATGATCTGGTGACGAATATCGACAAGGAAATTGAACAGTTTTTCATCGGACGTATCCGCAGAGATTTCCCGGGCCACCGAATTTTCGGAGAAGAAGGCTTTGGAGATGATATCCAAAGTTCGGAAGGCGTTATCTGGCTGCTCGACCCGATTGATGGCACTATGAATTTTGTTCACCAAAAACGGAATTTCGCTATTTCACTGGGCATCTATGAAGATGGGGTCGGCAAGCTAGGCTATATCTACGATGTCGTCAATGATGATTTATATCACGGCGCAAAAGACGGTGGCGCATACTACAACGATGAGCAGCTGCGGCCTCTTATGGAAACGGTGATAACCGAATCAATCGTAGCCATGAATGCCACTTGGGCGGTGCCGAATCGTTATCTTGACCATGAAGCGACTATCCAGTTGATTCGTGATGTCCGGGGAATGCGTTCTTACGGTTCCGCCGCACTCGAACTCGCTTATTTGGCAAGTGGACGTGTTGATGCCTATATCTCTATGAGGTTGTCGCCATGGGATATTGCAGGCGGCATGGTCATTGCGCAGGAAGTAGGCGCAGTAACGACGAATTTCAAGGGCGATCCGGCAAATTTGCTGAAACAGGATACGTTCATCGCTGCCAATCCGGCCATTCACAAGGAGCTGTTAAAAAAATATATCAAAATCAAGTAAAAAAAGATGCGGATTTCCGCATCTTTTTTTATACTTATAGTAAGCCGGCTTCCCGCATTTCTTTTTTCTTTTTGAAACCCATGCCCATGATCAGAATCAGCATCAAGATCGCTGCCAATATCCCCAGTACACTGCGCAGGCCAACAGCTAAGCCGATTCCGACCATCGCCAATATTGCTGCCAGGGAATACAAAACAAAGATCCATTTCGTATTTTTAATTAAGCTTTTCAATCGATTATCCTCCTGTAGCTTACTGCCTGAAATAAAATCTTAGGGTTTTACACCTATATGTGCTATACTAGCACAGTTATAGGCATGAAAAAAGAATATTGGAGTGAAAATATGACTAACTTACGTAACGACTTAAGAAACATTGCAATTATTGCCCACGTTGACCATGGTAAAACAACTTTGGTGGATCAGCTTCTACAACAATCTGGAATTTTCCGTTCAAACGAACATCACGAAGAACGTGCGATGGATTCTAACGATATAGAGAGAGAACGTGGAATTACGATTCTTGCAAAAAACACTGCTATCGAGTACAAAGATGCAAAAATCAACATTTTAGATACTCCTGGACACGCCGATTTTGGCGGAGAAGTTGAACGTATCATGAAAATGGTTGACGGTGTTCTACTAGTAGTAGACGCTTATGAAGGCTGTATGCCACAAACACGATTCGTTTTGAAAAAAGCTCTCGAGCAAAACTTGAAACCAATTGTAGTTGTCAACAAAATTGACCGCGACTTTGCACGTCCTGAAGAAGTAGTTGATGAAGTTATCGAATTGTTCATTGAACTTGAAGCAAATGACGAGCAATTGGAATTCCCTGTTATCTTTGCATCAGCTATGAATGGTACAGCAAGCCTTTCTGCTGATCCTGCGGACCAAGAAGAAACTATGCAGGTTCTTTATGAAGCGATTTTGGAACATGTACCAGCGCCAATCGATAACAGAGATGAGCCACTTCAATTCCAGGTTGCTCTTCTTGATTACAATGACTATGTTGGACGTATCGGTATCGGCCGCGTATTCCGCGGAACGATCGAAGTTGGACAATCGGTTTCTTTAATGAAGCTTGACGGTTCTTTCAAAAACTTCCGAGTCACAAAAATTCATGGTTTCATGGGACTTAAACGCGTTGAAATCCAAAAAGCTGAAGCTGGCGACTTGATTGCCATTTCGGGTATGGAAGATATCAACGTAGGGGAAACGGTTTGTCCTGCAGATCATCAGGAAGCATTGCCGATCCTGCGCATCGATGAGCCGACTTTGCAAATGACTTTCCTTGTCAACAACAGCCCATTTGCAGGTAAAGAAGGTAAATGGATCACTTCAAGAAAAATTCAGGAACGTTTGGATGCTCAGTTACAGACTGATGTATCATTGCGTGTAGATCCTACAGATTCACCTGATGCATGGGTTGTTTCTGGACGCGGAGAATTGCATTTGTCGATCTTGATCGAAAACATGCGCCGTGAAGGATTTGAAATTCAAGTTTCAAAACCTGAAGTTATTGTACGTATGGTCGACGGAGTTCGCTGTGAACCAGTAGAACGCGTTCAAGTGGACGTGCCTGAAGAATATACAGGAAATATCATCGAGTCATTGGGTGAACGTAAAGGCGAAATGTTGGATATGATAAACAACGGCAGCGGACAAGTCCGTCTGGTGTTTAACGTACCGGCTCGTGGATTGATCGGTTACACAACCGAATTCCTGACACATACTCGCGGATACGGAATCATCAACCATACATTCGACAGCTACCAGCCAGTTGCTTCTGGTCGTGTGGGTGGACGTCGACAAGGTGTATTGGTTTCTATGGAGCGCGGAAAAGTTTCAACTTACGGCTTGATGGGAATCGAAGACCGCGGAACTTCATTTGTTGAAGTCGGCGCGGAAATCTACGAAGGCATGATCGTCGGAGAACACAACCGCGACAGCGATTTGACAGTTAACATCGTAAAAATCAAAGCTGCAACAAACATCCGTTCAGCTAACAAAGACCAAACAACAACAATGAAAAAAGCACGTTTGATGAGTCTTGAAGAAGCACTTGAATACTTGAATGATGATGAGTTTTGTGAAATTACACCACAAACGATTCGTTTGCGCAAAAAAATTCTTGATAAAGCTGAACGTGAACGTATGGCTAAGAAAAAGAAAGTTGCCATCGAAGAATAAGTGAATTGGAAGGATGTATAGCCCGTGGACGATCAAGCTTTTGTCTATGAAAATATGTATCCGGTAGCCCGAATTCTATACCAGAGTCTGCCGAGTTATGAAATGGCGGGATACGCATTGTTTGCGGTAATTTTTCTGCTTTCGGCATTCGTTTATAAATTAGGGTTTGCTAAAAAATTACCAATCGGTAAAAATGTATTAATTGGCTTGTTTCTGGCAGTCGGGGGATTGGGGCTTACATTTCTTGCCTTTTTCCTGCCGGTTGTGGAAGGGCTCGTTATTGCAGCGCTCATACTGATTCTCTATAAAATCCGCCTATGGCGCGAAAAACGCGAAAACGCTGTATCTCATTGAGATACAGCGTTTTTGCGTTCAAAGGTTTTGTATAGGATCGGCAATAATAAAGCGTATGTCAAATGGGCAAAGATCCAATACAGAAATGCTCCCCAATCCGTGGCTGACGGCACGTCGGCTTCTACAGCAAGCCAAGACAACAGAAAATAGAGGAATGGAAAAGGTGCGGACATAAGTAAACTGATGATCACCAATTGGCCAAACGAATAGTTGCGCCGTTTCGCGATAAAAACAAATACCACACCGATGATCAGCGCAATGATCATATGGAAAATGAATTCTGTAATCTCGGACCATTGCACATCTCCGATCACCGGAATAAAATCAACGTTCAATAGGAGGGTATATACTTGTTCGCCAGTGACGGACTGAATCCATTTCAGTAAAAGCCCTAAAATCAACCCACTCCAGAAACCAATCCAGATGCCTTTTAAGACCTTCATCAGAAGTCATCCTCGATGCTGCGCGAACTGCGGTAAAAGCGGAAAGAACCGGTTGCTAAGCGCTCTTTGGTTCTTTTGGTGATGCGGTCATGGCATTCATTGCACATGTGGGTGTGGATGGGTCTGTTGCGCAGGCGTTTAGCCTGAAGAGTATCATCCACTAATTCTTCAATTTTATCGCAGATTACGCATTGTACACGCATGCTGAATCACTCCTATTCGACTCGGATGGCTTGGATATCAGTAATCGGATTTTCCTGATTGGAACCATCTGGAAGAAGAACATGGACAGGGCCATTTTCTTTCAGTGGCTTGCCGTGGTCGCTGAACTTGAAGATTAATTGTTTGGCGTGTTCAATCGGAAAATCGAACTCTCCGTGTGCTGTTTCAAAAACAACATGTTTTGCATGTTCATAAGGTTCTGCGTTCAGCAAGAAGGGCTTGAACAGAATGCCGAAAGTTCCTGTCAGCATCTCTTTCTTTTCTTTGCTCTTATAAGTTTTCTCTGAATTCAAGGTCGGCGGCACAGTACTGCCTTCCATGATTTCACGTGACCAGTGTTCGCCCATTCCGCGTTTGTAATCTTCTAGCTCATCTTTTTCGATCCGCTCTTCTTGGAAATATGTTTCCAGATTCAATTTGCGGTCGTCAAAAATCCATACGGTTGGATCCAATATCAGTTTAAATTTTACTTCACCTTTAAAAGGTATGATAAATTCCATGGTAAACCCTCCATTTAAGATAGTCACTCTTTTAACAGTATACCTTTTTATGTCAAGTTCCCAAAGGGATTCGTCTCTTTCAGTATAGAGGCTTGCATTTTCCCTTCTTAAAAGATACACTTTAAACAGGAAAATAGAGAAGAAAACTCATATTAATGGGGGAGTCCTCATGGAACATACAGAAGAACAAACATACCATTTAAAGGCTTTAGAACTCCTTAAGGCCGACGCAGAAAAAATTGAGCAGTTAATCAAGGTGCAAATGGATCATTTGACATTGCCATCTTGTCCTTTATATGAAGAGGTGCTTGACACCCAAATGTTCGGTCTTTCACGTGAAATCGATTTTGCGGTTAAACTGGGGCTCATCGAACGCGAGGCTGGAAAAAATTTAATGGATACGCTGGAAAAGAAACTTTCCATCCTGCACGAAGCGTATACAAATAAATGATCTAAAACTCAAACGATTTCTGTTTGAGTTTTTTTACTAATCCATCATCCATCAAATTAAAAGAGGTATAAAAATGAAATCTTACATCACGAAATACGCAAAGTTCTTCGACTACCCTTTATTTTTCACTTACTTGGCCTTAACGTTATTCGGCTTGATCATGATTTACAGTTCAAGCATGGCTTGGTCTGTCAATTACTACGGCTCAGAACCAGATCGATTTTACATACAGCAATTAATAAATTTGGCAATTGCGTTTCCTGTCTTCGCAGTTGCGGCGGTTTTTCCGTATAAGCATTTTAAAAAGCGATGGATGATGGTAACGATCCTGGCAGTGATCTTTGCAGGTTTGATTGCTGTCCACTTTGTCGGATTTGCAGCCGGAGGCGCCAAAAGCTGGATCAGCCTCGGCTTTGCCAATGTACAGCCTTCTGAAGTGGCAAAAGTCGGTATAATCCTTTATTTAGCTGGTGTTTTTTCCAACAAATACAATAACGGGACAATCAATAAATTGAATGAATCCATCATACCACCGGTCATTATTTTGACGCTGGTTCTGTTTTCCGTATTTCTTGAACCGGATCTTGGCTCTATGCTGATCATCGGTGCAGTCGGTTTGTCCGTCATGTCAGCCAGCGGCGTCCGTCTTAAGCCATTTATCCGGCTTGCCGGCGTTTTTGTGGCAGCAGCATCGATCATTATCGTGCCTTTTGTCATTTTTGCGGGCGACATGATTTTTACTGAAAAGCGTCTTGGCCGCTTGGATGCCTTTTTTAATCCTTTTTCGGACGAATTGGGATTCGGTTTTCAGATCGTTAACGGCTATCTGGCAATCGGTTCCGGCGGATTGAGCGGACTTGGGCTCGGGCAGTCTATTCAGAAGCTCGGTTATCTGCCTGAACCCCATACCGATTTCATCATGTCGGTCATTGCTGAGGAGCTTGGCGTGTTTGGAGTCGTATTTGTTCTTGGCGGTTTAGGATTTATCGTATTGCGGGGGCTTTGGATTGCCATGACCACCCATGATCCGCTGGCCAGAATGCTTGCAGCGGGTGTTGCCAGCATGATCGGAATTCAATCTTTTGTGAATTTAGGCGGCCTGACCGGCATTATTCCATTGACTGGAGTCACACTTCCTTTTATCAGCTATGGCGGAACCTCGGTAATTTTGTTATCTTTAGCTATGGGAGTATTAATGAATGTTTCCATGTTCAATAAATACGAAAAAACGAAAAAGTAAAGGGTGTGCTGTGGTGTGAAGGAGATTAACAAAATCTTGGTGGCCAACCGCGGAGAAATCGCTATTCGGGTTTTCCGCGCTTGTACAGAACTGAAAATTCAAACAGTGGCAATTTACTCACAGGAAGACAGTGGTTCATATCACCGTTACAAAGCGGATGAATCCTATCTCGTGGGCAAAGGGAAAAAACCGATCGATGCTTACTTGGACATTGAAGACATTATCCGCATCGCGAAAGATTCCAATGTGGATGCTATCCATCCTGGATATGGATTTTTGTCTGAAAACGTTCATTTTGCGAGACGTTGTGAAGAAGAAGACATTGTCTTTATCGGTCCGACTTCGCAGCATTTGGATATGTTCGGGGATAAAGTTAAAGCGCGTACGCAGGCAATTGCTGCGGGGATCCCAGTCATTCCAGGCACAGACGGTCCTGTAGAGTCGTTGCAGGAAGTTGAAGAGTTCAGCAAAAAAGCAGGATTTCCGTTAATGATCAAAGCTTCTCTTGGTGGTGGAGGACGAGGAATGCGAATCGTCAAATCACATGAAGAACTAGCATCTTCCTATGAACGAGCTAAGTCTGAGGCAAAAGCGGCTTTTGGTTCCGACGAAATGTATGTCGAAAAATTTGTCGATAAGCCAAAGCACATCGAAGTCCAGATTCTGGGCGATTCAGAAGGCAATGTTATTCACCTCTATGAAAGAGATTGTTCGATTCAGCGCCGTCACCAAAAAGTCGTGGAAATCGCACCTTCCAACTCAATCAGCAACGAATTGCGCAATGAAATTTGTGATGCCGCCGTCAAATTGATGAAAAACATTAACTACATAAATGCGGGCACAGTCGAATTTCTTGTCGCAAACGACGAATTTTACTTTATCGAAGTAAATCCACGTATCCAGGTGGAACATACGATTACAGAAATGATCACTGGAATTGATATTGTCCACGCGCAGATCCATATTGCCAGAGGACATATGATACACAGTGAGGAAATAGGTATTCCAAAGCAGGATAAAATTCCATTATTCGGCTATGCCATCCAATCACGTGTAACGACCGAAGACCCATTGAATGATTTCATGCCGGATGCCGGTAAATTGATGGTTTACCGCTCAGGCGGCGGGTTTGGCGTACGTCTTGATGCAGGCAACGGCTTCCAGGGTGCGGTCATTTCACCTTATTATGATTCACTTCTGGTTAAAGTCTCCACTTGGGCAGTAACATTCAAAGAAGCAGCTGCTAAAATGGACCGCAACTTGCAGGAATTCCGGATTCGCGGAATCAAAACCAATATCCCTTTCCTGGAAAATGTTGTTAAACATGAAAACTTCATTAAAGGCGACTTTGATACCAGCTTTATCGACACGACTCCGGAATTATTCATCTTCCCGGTGCGTCAAGATCGCGGGACAAAGTTACTCAGCTATATTGGCAATGTAACAATCAACGGCTTTCCGGGCATCGAAAAGAAAAAGAAACCGATCTTCGCAGCTCCGCGGAAACCGGAAGTGGACTTGCTGGCTCCGGCGCCAAGCGGCACGAAGCAAATTTTTGACCTGCAAGGCGCTGAAGGATTGACTAAATGGATTCACGAGCAGAAAGATGTCTTAATAACGGACACTACTTTCCGTGATGCGCATCAATCGCTATTGGCTACGCGCGTCCGTTCACATGATCTGTTCGAGATCGCCAAGGAAACGGCGCGTCTGCAAAACGATCTGTTTTCATTGGAAATGTGGGGAGGCGCCACTTTTGACGTATCCTACCGATTCCTGAAAGAAGATCCATGGGAACGCCTTATTAAGCTCCGTGAGGAAATTCCGAATGTTTTGTTCCAAATGCTGTTCCGTGGCGCCAATGCCGTCGGATACAAAAATTATCCGGATAATGTCATTCGTGAGTTTGTTCGAAAATCGGGAGACGCAGGAATCGATGTATTCCGCATCTTTGACAGCCTGAACTGGATCAAAGGAATGGAAGTCGCGATTGATGAAGTTCGCCAATCCGGTAAAATCGCAGAAGCGGCGATTTGCTACACTGGGGATATTTTAGACCCAAGCCGTGACAAATATACGGTTCAGTATTACAAAGAGATGGCAAAAGAATTGGAAGCGGCAGGTGCCCATATCCTGGCAATCAAAGATATGGCCGGTCTTTTGAAGCCGGAAGCGGCCTACCGTTTAGTGTCCGAATTAAAAGATACGGTTTCGCTGCCGATTCACCTTCACACACATGATACAAGCGGCAACGGCATCTATCTCTACTCGAAAGCTATCGAAGCTGGTGTGGACATTGTGGATACGGCTCTTGGATCCATGGCAGGGCTGACATCACAACCAAGCGCCAACTCACTTTATTACGCGACAAGCGGCAGTGGGCGTCAAGTCAGAGCAGATGTCAACGGACTCGAAAAAATGTCCCATTACTGGGAAGATGTCCGCAAATACTATGGCGACTTTGAAAGCGGTATGAACAGCCCGCATTCAGAAGTGTATGTACATGAAATGCCAGGCGGACAATACAGCAATCTCCAGCAGCAGGCAAAAGCGGTAGGGCTAGGCATGCGATGGGAAGAAGTCAAAGCTATGTATTCACGCGTCAACTTATTGTTCGGAGATGTGGTGAAAGTGACGCCTTCCTCTAAAGTTGTAGGAGATATGGCCTTATTCATGGTGCAAAATGAGCTGAATGAAGAAACTGTTATATCCCGCGGGAAAACGATCGATTTCCCAGAATCAGTCATTGAATTTTTTGAAGGCTATATCGGCCAGCCGCATGGCGGATTCCCGAAGGAGCTTCAGAAAGTCATCTTGAAAGAGCGCGAGCCGATTACAGTTCGCCCAGGAGAACTTCTGGAGCCTGCAGACTTCGATGAAATCCAAAAGACTTTGTTTGATAAGCTGGGCCGCCCTGTTACAAGCCACGAGATTTTGGCCCATGCGCTTTATCCGAAAGTATTTGAAGAATATACAACAACCAATATCCAGTTTGGAAAAGTTTCTGTGCTCGACACCTTGACATTCCTATATGGAATGAGATTGGGCGAGGAAATCGAAGTGGAAATTGAAAAAGGCAAAACACTGATGATTAAACTGGTCTCAATTGGCGAGCCGCAAAAAGACGGTACGCGCATCATTTATTTTGAATTGAATGGCCAGCCTCGTGAAGTCAGCATTCAGGATATGACGGTGGAAGCGGACAGCACAGCCAAACCAAAAGCAAATCCAACAAATGAAAGCCATATTGCGGCAACTATGCCCGGCACTGTATTAAAGGTGCTTACGGAAAAAGGGGTCAAAGTGAAACGCGGTGATCATTTGCTGGTGACCGAAGCGATGAAGATGGAGACGACGGTCCAAGCTCCATTTGATGGAACAGTCCAGGACATCCATGTAGTTGCCAATGATGGTATTTCTACAGGTGACCTTTTGATCGAAATGGAGAAAAAATAAAAAATGGCTGGCGCATCTGCGCCAGCCATTTTTTATGAAGTTTTTTTGATTCGGCTGCGTGAAACAAGCAGCACCATATAACATAACAAACCGAAAAGCATGGAAATTAAGAGCGAGTGAAGAAGCGCGATAAACAAGTTCAATTTTGTCAGAACGACCAACATTCCGGTCGTTGCCTGGAGAAGGACGATAATGAAAGCGATGGTCCATCCCCAGTAGATAACACGCTGGTCTTTGTATTGCTTAATAGCATGCCAGGCAATATACCCCAGCCATATTACAATCAAGCCAGCCGCAGCACGGTGTCCCATTTGAACCCATTCATACATATTGTCCGGTAATGCGAACTCTTCGTTTCGGCACAGCGGCCAATCTGAACAAATCAGACTGGACTCGGTGTGGCGGACCAAAGCGCCGGTATAAACTACAATATAGGAGTACAAAGTGACGCCTAAAGTATGGAAGCGCAACTTTTTGCCGATCCGTAAACGTTCTGTATCAAACTTCCGGTCCACTTCGAAAATCAGCAGGGTCAGCAGCAATATGGAAGCGAAAGACAGGAGGGAAATTCCAAAATGAAGAGCAAGGATAAAATCACCTTGTCCCCATAGTACCTGTGCTGCTCCAATCAATGCCTGAAGAACTAAAAAGAAAACGGCCATGATCGCCAAAAATTTTGTTTCTCGTACATGTCCAAATTTTCTCCATGCCCAAATTGCCAGGATGACAATTAGTATGCCGACAACTCCAGTGACAAGGCGGTGGGAAAATTCAATCAGTACTTCAGCTGTAATATTATCGGGAATCAGCTTACCATTGCAATCCGGCCAATTTCGGCCACAGCCCAAACCGCTGTCGGTCTTAGTAACCAGGGCACCACCCAAAAGAATCAATAACATGCCTATGGTAGACGCAACGGCCAACCATTTAATATATCTATTTTGCTTCAAAATACCACCTACTTTTTCTATAGAAAACTTTTCAATGTCTATCTACCTGCATACTCGATAATAGCGAATGTTTCTCCAAAACACAACGAGAAATCAGCAATAGTGGAAAATTTCAAGATTTGGACATATATAAATCGTGATTCACAAACTGTTCAAAAACTATTGATTTTCTATCTTAAAATAGTGTGAAAGTTGATGTATGATTAGAGATGGATATTTGTGAGACCAATTACGTGTAAATCATCTCTTTTATCAGGAAATTTCAGTTATATGTAGAAAAGTGACTGGATTTTAGATATAGTTATGGTTAGCGGAATATGCTTACAACTTTGAAAGGAGGGACTTATATGTCAAACGGTCGGGCAATGTCTGCAGAGACAAATGATGCACCGGAAGCGACTACATTTCTGAAAGACTTTCTGGCACTTATAAAAATTGGAATCGTAAATTCTAATTTGATTACCGTCTTCACAGGTTTGTGGCTCGCCTTCCAGTTTTCTGACAGGCATTTTCTGAATGAACTGGATATTCTTGTCTACACTATTGTCGGTTCAGCACTGATCATTGCGGGTTCTGCAGCTATGAATAACTACATTGACACGGATATAGACCCTTTGATGGAAAGTAAAAAAACGCGTCCGACAGTGACAGGAAGATTCAAGCCATCAGCTGTATTGGCACTAGCTGTTTCTTTCATCGTTATAGGCGAATTATTTCTGTTTTCCGCTTCTGTATCTGCAGGGGTATTTGGAATTGCCGGAGTTTTGGCTTATGTCGTCCTATACTCTATGTGGTCAAAAAGACGCCATGTCAGCAATACGATTGTGGGGAGCATCTCTGGTGCAATTCCGCCACTTATTGGATGGGCTGCTGTGGAACCGACACTCGGTATGGGTGCTTGGGCATTATTTTTGATCATGTTCATTTGGCAGCCACCGCATTTCTATGCGTTGGCTATGAAACGGACAGAAGAGTATCGGGCAGCGAACATTCCTATGCTGCCGGTAATTAAAGGTTTTCACCGAACAAAAAAATCGATGCTTGCATGGGTTGTAATGCTTTTCCCTCTCCCATTCCTATTAATGGAACTTGGGACAGGCTTCATCATCTTAGCGACACTTTTGAATATCGGCTGGCTTGTATTAGCCATTCGTGGATTTAAAGTAGCGGATGACTTGAAATGGGCGAAGACAATGTTTATTTATTCATTGAACTATATGACCATCTTATTTGTCTCAATGATCATTTTTGCTGTCTTCATCTAACGACCATTTCTAAAAAGAAACTATTTAAATGAGAGGGGTATGAAAAGCTATGATGAAAGGAATTAAAAAGTGGCGGCTTTTCGCATTGATGGCCACATTATTGGTTTTTCTTGCGGGATGTGGACGCGAAGAAATTTCGACCTTAATACCAGCGGGCGAAGTTGCACAAGATCAATTTAATCTATTGATCTTATCATCCATCATTATGCTATTTGTAATCATTGTTGTATCGATTATTTTCGTTTTAGCAATCGTTAAGTTCCGCCGTTCTAAAATGGGGGAAGACATGATTCCTGAGCAAGTTGAAGGAAGTGCAAGATTAGAGTTTTTATGGACAGCTGTTCCGATTGTTCTCCTATTGATTCTTGCTGTTCCAACAGTTTACTCAACATTCGATTTGGCTGACGTTTCCACAATGGACGTCCAGGCAGAAGATGGCACTTCATCTAATCTTACAGTCAATGTAACCGCAAAACTTTACTGGTGGGAATTTGAATACCCAGAACAGGGAATTGTAACTTCACAGGAACTGGTCGTACCGACCGATGAACGCGTTTACTTTAACCTGATTTCTGCGGACATCAAACACTCATTCTGGATTCCATCTATTGGCGGTAAATTGGACGTCAACCCTGAAAACGTCAATACCTTCTATCTAACATTCGACCAGCAGTCATCAGAACTTGAAGATGGCGTATTTTATGGTAAATGTGCTGAACTTTGTGGGCCTTCTCACGCATTGATGGATTTCAAAGTGAAATCTGTGGACCGCGAAGAATTTGACCAATGGGTAACTGCAATGCAATCAGAAGAACCTGCTGCTGTCGAAGGCGACCTTGCACTACAAGGTGAAGAATTATTCGGAGCAGATGGTTTGAGCTGTATCGCTTGCCACGCAACTTCAGGTGTTGGCGAAGGCAACATCATGCAAGGGCCTAACATGGCTACATTCGGCGACCGCAACCGGGTTGCAGGATATTTAGAGCACAACGAAGAGAATCTTAAAAACTGGATTGCAGATCCACAGGAATACAAGCCAGGCAACTTGATGCCAGCGGCAGCTTCATTGAATAATGGAGAAGAATTAACTGAACAAGAACTCGATGCTCTTGCAGCCTATTTAATGGGCTTAACAGTTGAAGAGTAGTAATAAAGCTTAAAAAAGGGAGGTATACAGTGTGAGTTCTATTGCTCAAAAAAAGGGCTTCGGCGCTACGATTTGGGACTTCATGACAACGGTCGACCATAAGAAAATCGCGATCCTTTATCTCATCTCAGGTGGTTTCTTCTTCCTGGTTGGTGGTATAGAAGCGATGTTGATCCGTATCCAGCTGGCTAAAGCAGGAAATGATTTCCTAAGTGCTGGACTATATAACGAAATTATTACAATGCACGGTACTACCATGATTTTCTTGGCGTCAATGCCACTATTACTGGCTTTCATGAACGCCATTATGCCTTTGCAAATCGGCGCGCGTGATGTAGCTTTCCCATTCTTGAACTCACTTGGTTTCTGGTTATTTTTCTTTGGTGGTATTTTCTTGAACCTTTCTTGGTTCATGGGAGGCGCACCGGATGCAGGTTGGACGAACTATGCTTCGTTGGCGCTTGCATCAGAAGGACACGGAATTGACTTCTATACACTGGGATTGACGATATCCGGTTTTGGTACGTTGATCGCAGGGATTAACTTCCTGGTTACGATTATCAATATGCGTGCTCCGGGTATGACGTATATGAGAATGCCATTGTTCACTTGGACAACTTTTGTTGCTTCCGCATTGATCTTATTGGCATTCCCACCGCTTACAGTCGGTCTTTTCTTTATGATCTTCGACCGTTTGTTCAACTCAAGTTTCTTTGTAGTTGAAATGGGCGGTAACACGATTATCTGGGAGCATTTATTCTGGATCTTCGGCCACCCTGAGGTTTACATCTTGATTTTGCCGGCTTTCGGTATTTTCTCCGAAATCTTTGCAATCTTCTCCCGTAAACGCCTTTTCGGATACACGGCACTTGTTTTTGCTACGATCCTGATCGGTTTCTACGGATTCATGGTATGGGCTCACCATATGTTCACGGTCGGCTTAGGACCAACAGCTAATGCTGTCTTCGCCTTGGCGACAATGATCATCGCTGTCCCAACCGGAATCAAGATCTTTAACTGGCTATTAACAATTTGGGGAGGAAGCATTTCCTTCACAGTTCCAATGATTTACGCTGTAGCGTTTATTCCTTCATTCGTAGCGGGTGGGGTTACAGGAGTTATGCAAGCAATCGCGCCATTGGATTATCAGCTGCATGATTCTTACTTTATCGTAGCCCACTTCCACTATGTTATTGTCGGTGGTGTTGTACTGGGGATCCTCGCAGGTACACATTTATACTGGCCAAAAATGTTCGGAACAATGCTTAGTGAAAAACTTGGGAAGTGGACTTTCTGGTTCTTCTTCATCGGATTCCACTTAACATTCTTCATCCAGCATTTCTTAGGCTTGATGGGTATGCCTCGCCGTGTTTACACGTTCGGAGCAGACCAGGGCTGGGATTTGTTTAATGCAATCAGTTCAGCGGGCGCTGTATTCATGGCGATCGGCGTTATCATTCTTCTAGTCAATGTTGTGATGACTACGATTAAAAACGAGCGCGTCGGCAATGACCCATGGGGCGATGGCCGTACATTAGAATGGGCAATCCCATCTCCACCGCCATTCTATAACTTTGCTCAAACTCCATTAGTTCGTGGTCTTGATACATTCTGGATCGAAAAAATGGATGGCAACAAAAAAGGAATGATTTTCGCTGAACCTCTCGGCGATATCCATATGCCGAACAATTCAATCATTCCTTTCGTAATTTCACTTGGAATGTTCATCGCTTCATTCGGAGCTTTGTACTTCCTAGATGGTGACAAGCCTTGGGCATTGGCAGTCTTGATCATCGGCCTGTTGATCACATTTGGTTCAATGCTCGTCCGTTCGTTGAAAGATGATCTAGGCTTCTATATTACAAAAGAAGAATTACTGGAAGACGCGAAGGGAGGCAAAACCGATGGACATTAATCAAAAGTACACTCCTCAATCTTGGCCGGATCATCCTGAAACGGCTACGATGGAAGGTAAAAATAAGTTTATTGGTTTCTGGTTGCTTCTTGCTGCGGAGACAGTAACGTTTGCTACACTTTTCGCAACTTACCTTGCATTAAAAGATAAAGGGCCAAGCGGCATGGAATTTTCTGCCGCTGGACTTTTTGAACTGCCGCTGGTCTTTGCGATGACAATGATTCTTTTGACATCTTCATTGACGAGTGTCTATGCTATGTACCATATGAAAAACCATAATTTCAAAGCGATGCAGGCCTGGTTGGGTATTACAGTCCTTCTTGGCGCAACGTTCCTTGGATTGGAGATCTATGAGTTTAACCATTATCTCCATTTAGGATTTGGATTTACGAATAGTGCTTTCAGTTCTGCATTTTATGTTTTGGTCGGAACACATGGTGCCCACGTTCTATTCGGTCTTAGCTGGTTTATCGCCTTAATGCTTCGCAATGCTAAACGTGGGTTGAATATGTACAATGCACCTAAATTCTATCTTGCTTCGTTATACTGGCATTTTATTGACGTCGTATGGGTATTCATCTTTACTGTCGTCTATTTGATGGGAGTGATCGGATAATGGCACACGATACACATATTCATGTTAGAACGCAGTCAGAATTCGAATACGCGAAGAAAAAAAGAGCAGATGAAATGAAAGGCCACTTAGCGACTTTCGCAATAATGATCTTCTTAACATTAATTGCTTTTACAATGGTTGCTGCTGGGTTCTCAACTTATCTGATTGTCCCGATTATTCTTTTAATGGCGGGCATTCAAGTTATTCTTCAACTTTACTATTTCATGCACTTGAGCGGTAAAGGACACGGCATGGTCGCGTTCTTTCTGTTCTGTGGAATATTCGTAGCCTTCATCACAGTTCTTGCTTTAGTAACAATTGTTTGGTGGTAAGCTCATTTTAAACCCCCTTGCCTTTCGAGGTAAGGGGGTTTTCTGTGGTCAACGGGGTTTTTGTAAGCTGAAGACCAAAAAGTCTTAGAGCGCAGTGTGAAGAGAATTTTGGCTATGCTTGTAATCGAGAGCAAGTAGAGGAGTCAAATCGTACATTGACGCATTTTGTATTGTTCATAGTTCGTTCATTGATATAGTTTGCATGCCACTATATAATGAGGATACTTAAGAAAAAAGGAGGTCCCATTACATGCCAATCAGTATTTTCGGGTTTCAAGCTTTGTGGAGTCCCGTTTACTTAGCAGTCCTCGTTTTTGTGACGATTCTATATTTTTTGGCCACTACCAAATGGCGTGGAAAGTTTAAAGGAAATCAGCCGCTTAGCATGAGAGAAGCTGCACTTTTTGTATCAGGCATCGTCCTGCTTTATATTATCAAAGGCTCACCCATGGATTTATATGGTCATATCCTGTTTACAATGCATATGGTTCAGATGGCCTTATTGCTGCTGCTGATTCCGCCTTTGTTAATCATGGGGATACCTACTTATATCTGGAGAGCGTTTATTAGTCTGCCAGTAATCAAACCTCTGTTTAACTTTTTGACTAAACCGATGTTGGCATTGATCTTGTTCGGAATGGTCTTTTCGTTCTATCACATTCCGATGGTTTTTGATTTCGTTAAACAGGATGTATGGATTCATGGAGCTGTGAATGTTGTTTTGTTCACCTCTGCCATATTTTACTGGTGGCCGGTTGTCAATAACCTGGAAGGCATGCATAAGTTTCACGGGTTGAGTAAACTGGCGTATTTATTTGGATTGAGCGTCTTAATGACACCCGCATGCGCATTGATCATCTTCAGTGGCACTCCTTTTTATGCGACTTATACTGATGGAGAGGCTTGGCTCCAGGCAATGGCGTTGTGTGTGCCTGCCGGGACACTGTCGCAATTGAATTTATCGGGTCCTGAGCTATTCTCTACGATGTCAGCGATTGAAGATCAGCGTACGGGTGGAATCACAATGAAAGTACTTCAGGAACTCGTATTTACTGTATTCCTATGGCTTGTATTCTACGAATGGCTGCGTAATGAAACAGAACAGGCAGATGAGATTACAGCAAAAGTTTTAAAGGATCGCGAAGATATGGCTTATCACAGACATAATGCTTAATGAAGCATAAAGGAGAATAACTTAAATGAATTTGCCGCTATTGCCGACTATCAGTACATTTTTTATCGTATTAAGCGCAATTTTGGTAGCGATTGGCTGGAACTTGATCCTTCGCCGCAAAATTGAAGCGCATAAGAAAGTGATGGTGGGAGCGGGTGCTGCGGCACTGACTTTCTTCATCATTTACATGTCCCGTACCATATTCGTCGGAAATACCGCTTTTGGCGGGCCCGATGAATTAAAAATCTTTTATACGGTGTTCTTAATTTTCCATATTACGTTAGCAACAACAGGCGGCGTTATGGGCTTGATCACCATGTATTGGGGATGGAAAAATCAGCTGGCAAAACACCGTAAAATCGGACCGATTACCAGTGTTGTCTGGTTTTCAACGGCGATAACAGGTGTAATGGTTTATTTGCTGCTTTATGTATTTTATGAAGGCGGCCACACAACTTCAGTATTCAAAGCCATTTTAGGCGGATAAAAAAAGGAACCCTCGCTGGGTTCCTTTTTTTTACGATTAGTAGGACGAACCAAGGCATTGGTTTGTCCTACTAATCTTAGTATGTTTTTATACTTTAAAATCAACTTTTATCATGCCGGCTTCACGTGCTGATGTAAAGAGGATGACAATTAGCGGTCCAACAAAGAAGCCAAGGAAACCGATAAGCTGCAGTCCGATGAACATCGCAATTAAAGTCGCTAATGGAGAAAGTCCGATTTGCGTGCCCATGACTTTCGGTTCCACTGTCCGTCGGATGATCAGCAACACCAATGCCAAGATAGCCAATTGTGTTCCTTGAACAATATCTCCAGTAATAAATTGGTAAATGAACCAGGGCGTTAAAACGATAATCGATCCCAAAATAGGAATAAAATCAATCAGCCATATAAGCAGTGACATGACGATGGCATACTCAGGCGTAATAAATGCCAGAGAAACCAGTGAAACGACAAAAATGATGCAGCTCACAAGTAATTGTGCTTTTAAGAAACCGAAAATTACTTTGTTCAATCGTGCAAACATGAAACGGACTTTTTCCGCTGTGGAATCTTTTAAACGTTTGAATAGCATGATTTTCAAATCGGGCAAATCCAGCATGAATAAGAATAAGGCGATGAGAAACACGATAAAACTGACGAGAAAAGAAGGAATGCCAGTCAACAGGTTGGATACAGTATCGTAATTGACGATCGTCAACACCCAATTGCGTATTCCTTCCATAAAGCCTGCCAGTTCGGTTTCAAATGAAGAAACCACTTCGACTGGCATGTCTTCTGTCGAACGGAAAAAGAACCGTTGAAATTCATCCCACATTATGGATAAGGAGTTAGTGTATTCGGGTACCATTTTTGAAAATTGGATAATCTGGCCAACTAACTGTGTAATGATCCAGTAGAGAAGACTGGAAACAACTACCAGAAAAAGGATGAAAACCGATATGACCGAAGATTTTCTATGCCATTTAAACCTTTTATGTATAAAATTCACAAGTGGTTCCAAAAAAATAGCAGTGATCAAAGCGATGATCAACGGAATGGACACTGGCAGTATGTAAATTGAAATTAAAATCAGAGCCGCTAGGACAACCGCGATTGTTACAGTTTTTTTCGTCAACCACTTCACTAGTTAAATCCTCCTTATGAAGTTGAAATATTCAATAGCGTTTAAAAAAACCGCAGTTCAATTGCTGAACTGCGGGATTTTTATACGTTGATCTCGAAAGCCTGAACATCCTTTTTGATGGAGTCCAGTATTCCGATACAAGTTTTGATCAAATGTTCCGGAAATTCTTCATCTTCACCGTATTCAATACCATGCGGATAGTAATGCTTGCCAAGTACTGGCTTCAAAATGCGCATAGTCGCATCGTTTGAATCAACATCTCCGTCAGTAGCATAAGCGAATACGCGCAAATAATAAGTGCCTTCGCGAATGATGAATTTGCGGTCATAAGTGACGCGCTCGTAATCCCACTGACCTTCTTTAGTCATGCCATGTTTGTTCATCATGCTTTCCAGTAATGAGATATCTACGTGAATGTTTTCAAGTCCTGTATTTTCAAAATACATAGGATCTTTCCTCCTCTATAACAAAAAAGACTAAATGCTTCTTTAATAATAGATCATATTTTGGGATGTTGCAATGGCTAGATTGTGTCAGTGTAGAGGCGGCTGTTATAATAATGAAGATATAATAGTAAAGGGGCTGTTCGATTGAAAGACTTGCTGAGAATAATGATTTTTCTATCGATAGTTCTAATCGGTTTATTTTATTTGGATCCTTCAATAAATGAGAATGACGTTCTGGAAGCACCGCGGACAGTAGATCCTTTGCCAAGAGAAAACATTACAGATGAGTCTTTGGATATCGCCCGTCCTTCCACGGGGATTTCAAGCTATGTAGGCGAGTCCAGCGATAAATGGGTCGAACAGTATGGAGAACCAGACCGGAAGGACCCCTCGGCCTATGGATACGAGTGGTGGGTCTATAACGCCAGCTATTCCCACTTCGTCATGACAGGGGTAAAAGACGGTAAGGTGGTTCAGGTCTATACTGCCGGGTCTGCAGTGGATGCGACTCCTTACAAGGTAGGTCAGAATCTGGATGAATTATATCGCTTTACCATACTCGAGAACGAAGTGACGGTTAAATACGGGACGAATATTTATACGTTTAATGTCACTGCAGAGGACATGGACAAACGCATCCTGGTAAAATTTGATGGCGTTTACGCCCAGCTGTATATTGACTCAAAAGATCGGGCTTTAGAGGCTATCCGTTTCATGGACGCAGAAACCTTAATTCGCCACCAGCCATACGATTTCATGTATTCTGGTGAATTATTGCCGGTGCAGACGCCATCCTCTAAACTGCAACAATCAATAGACGAAGCAAATGCTGAACAAACAATCGATTTGGTAAATGTCTACCGGCTGCATCATCAAACAAAGCCTGTGGCTGTCAATCCGCTGGCAACGATGGTTGCGAAAAAAAATAGTGAGGACATGGCAAAGCAGAATTTCTCTTCTGAAGAGATGGAGATCAAAGACTTGCATGGCCGGCTGCAAGAGGCCAATATCGTTTTCGAACAGGCAGCTGTTAATACAGCCACCCGCTATTATGACGCGGCCGAGACCGTGCACGGCTGGATCAACTCAGATGCCCACCGCAATACGCTGCTCAGCGGTGAACACAACCAAACTGGAGTCGGGGTATTCGGAAAATATTATACTCAGATTTTTCTCGAAAAAGAACCTGCTGCTGTAAAGCAATAGCAGGTTTTATTTTTTGGGAATGATAAAAAAAGATCCAGTAGCGGTTGCTATATGCTTTCCGTTTTGTTGGAAGATGTTTCCTTCAAGCACCAATGTGTGCCTGCCCTTGCGGATGATGTGAGCCTGTGCGCTTATGTTGTCTTCATCCGCCACAGCCAGGTAATGGATTGTCAAGTTCGTCGTAACAGCACTGAATCCAGGCGGGCATTTCCGGTTGGCTAGAGTGCCCATTGCTGTATCGAGGAGAACGGCAAGAATTCCACCATGCGGGATACCCACGTTATTATGGATAAAAGCGGTATTTGGTATGGTGACAACAGACGATTGGTCGTCTGTGACACGTGTCATGTTCAGACCGGCACTCAAATAAGTAGTGAATTCACCCTGCTGTTTTTTCTCGAAATTAGTCAGGTAATCGGATAAAATTTTGATGTCTTCAGTACTGCTGTTTTCTAAAATACGGGCAAATTGATCGGTTAGTGGAGTCATGCTGACAATCCTTTCCTGTCTATAGTGAAATACAATAATATCTGCTATGATTAAAGTTCAAAGGAGGAACATGCTATGATTATGACCTATGAATGGGCTGAAATAACGGATTTTGCAGACGAACTAAGCCAAATGATCCTACAATCAGAGCAAGCTGACCTTTACCGGGAAGCTTATAACTCTGTCTATGACGATAAAAATCTTGCGGATGAAATCCATGCCTTCGCCAGATTAAAAGAACAATATGAAGAAGTACAACGTTTTGGCAAATATCATCCGGAATACTCGCGGGTGATGAAGCAGATCCGTGTAGACAAACGGCGATTGGATCTCAATGAAAAAGTTGGGGATCTGCGGTTGGCTGAAAACGAGCTGCAGGATCTGATGGATCAGGTAAGCTTCATCATTGGAAGATCTGTTTCAGAGGCAGTGAAAATCCCATCCTCCAATCCGTTTTTCTCATCGGAATCTTCCTGTGGGACAAGCTGCGGTACAGGCGGTGGCTGTTCTTGTTCAGCATAACTGTATAACAACAAATAGTTCCATAAAAAAAGTGCAACGCTTGCGTTGCACTTTTTTTATATAGGTTATTCTTCCAGTTCTGAAATGAATGACACGGCAAGGTCAGGGCGGTCGGTGATGATGCCTTTTGCTCCTGCACCTATTAATATGTGCATAGCCTCTGGTTCATCGATGATCCAATAATGTACCGGTATATTTAAATTCTCCAGGAATGCAATAAAGCGGGGAGAATCCAACCGGAACACGGATGATTTGACGGGGATCTGGAAAACATCCGCACGCGGCTGATACAAATGGCCAAATTGGCTGTTGTAGGACGCATAGGCTTTTCTGACCTCGTTTTCACCTGCACCGATAGCGACACGGTTTTGTGCATACAAATTGAAACGGTCGATTTGTTCATCGTAGAAAGAAGTCACGGCCACCCGGTCCTTTACCCCGAGTGAATCGATCAGACGCCATAGCTTTGAAGGCACTAAGCTGCCTTCGTATGTTTCAGGGTCATCCTTAATATCGATATTGATATACATCTGCGGGAATTTTTCAATCAGTTCACGGAGCAGCACGACACGTTCATTTTTGCCGCGGTATGAATGCTGTCCGTCTAAATCGATGAAATGATAGCCAAGGTCAAATGCTTTTAACTGGGCAAGGGACATATCCGCCACTCTGCCTGCACCATCTGTCGTGCGATCGACGAATTCGTCGTGAAAAACAAGGATTTCTTCATCTTTAGTCATCCGAATGTCAATTTCAAAACCGTGGACTCCCAGGTCAGCTGAGCGGTTAAACGCTGCTAAGGTATTTTCCGGTGCCAATTTGGCGCCGCCGCGGTGTGCAAGGACGATTGGGCGTTCATAATTCAATACTTCTTTGGCAGGGCGCTGCACTGGATTCGCCAAAGCTTTAGAGCCTGCCCAAGCGGCTGCCCCAACAGCAACGGCCGCTAAGCTGATTTTTGTCTTTTTTCCCATACTTTGTATTACCTCCCTGGAATTCTGTAATAAAAACAGTATAGCGAATTGAGTACTGCACTGTCAGTTTATCCTGCTTTACCGGTCAGTAAAATCCTCACTTCTGCAAGTGGGGAGATCCACTGACAGTTAAAGTCCAATTAAATCAATTAACAATCAGCGGCGGATGAACCCTCCCACTGGATGATGTTTCTCTTTATTCGGTTGCGGCTTTTTTCTTTCCTATGGTATTCTAGAAGCTAAGAAAAGAGGGATACTTATGCATGATCGCCAAGGCCTCATTGTCTATGTGCATCATTTGAAACAAGCTAAATCGCTGCGGAAGTTCGGGCATGTTCACTACATTTCCCGTAAATTGAAATATGTAGTCCTTTATATGGATCAGGATACCATCGAAGCGACCAAAACAAAATTAAATAAATTGCCATATGTAAAACAGGTGCTCGAATCCTACCGTCCATTTCTGAAAACAGAGTATGAAAACGCCAAGCCTGATAAAGCAAAGGAATATGATTATAAAATCGGCCTGTAATTATTGCATCGGCGGAATATAATGGTTTAACCGCAAAACCGAAATCAAATGGTTATGATGAAAATTTTTATTTGCATATACGGATGAATGCTTAACGTCCATTTTAATCGGGGTATGCCCGAGATTTGCAACGGCCTGTTCAAAAACGTCTAAACGTTTGGAATCGACTGGAATTCCTTCGCGGCAAATATAGATCGGCATGAAGTTGCCTTCTGAAGCCGGTTTGAATGCAGCCGCAACCGATAAGACATCCTGCCCTTGTGGATTCTTGGAAACAAAGACAAATCCATGCATAAAGCGTTGTTGATTGCTTGTGATGAGTTCGCGGAGCTCATAAATATCTCCGTACCCTTCTCCGAGTTCAATAAAACGTTGAATCATCATTTCACGTCCTTTCCAGTCTTCATTTTACCATTATGCAATTAAAATGCATCAAGAAAATCATTTAAGTTAGAGGCGATAGTATGCGTGTTGTAGCAGGCTCAGTTAAAGGGATTCCATTGAAGGCGGTGCCGGGCAACTCGACCAGACCGACGACAGACAAAGTCAAGGAATCCATTTTCAATATGATCGGCCCGTTTTTTGACGGAGGGGTGGCTCTGGATTTATTTGCAGGAAGCGGGGGTTTGGGCATTGAAGCCCTTAGCCGCGGAATCGACCAGGTCATTTTCACCGATAAAGACAAGCGGGCTGTAGAAACGATTCAAGCCAATCTGGAAAAAACACGCCTATCCGACCGGGCAGAGGTTTACCGGGCAGATGCAGAGCGTGCAGTCAAGGCGATTAAGAAAAATGGAATACAAGCGAGACTGCTGTTCCTGGATCCGCCTTATCATATGAAAAAATCCTACGACCTCATGGACAAAGCGGGAGAATTGGAAATTGTCACAAAAGATGCCATTATTGTCTGCGAACATGATCGGGAGGTGGAACTTCCGGATCGGACCAGATATTTTGAGCGCTACAAAAAAGAACTATATGGAAGCACCATCATTTCAATTTACCGTTATCAGGGGGAAGAAGGAGAACGTATTGAATAAAATTGCTGTAGTTCCAGGAAGTTTTGACCCAATCACTATGGGGCATCTGGATATCATTAAAAGAGCCTCGAAGATTTTTGATGAAGTGAAAGTGGTCGTCATGAATAACTCTTCGAAAAATCCATTATTCGATGTAAATGAACGCATGGAGTTGATAGCGGAAGTGACGCAGTCGATTCCAAACGTCAAAGTGGATTCATTTTCCGGATTGCTGATCGATTATTCAGTGGAAGTCGAGGCAAATGCTATTATCCGCGGATTACGCGCGGTCAGTGATTTTGAATACGAGATGCAGATAACATCCATGAACCGATTTCTAAATGAAGACATTGAGACTTTGTTTATGGTCTCGAATAATCAGTATTCATTCCTCAGCTCAAGCATTGTCAAAGAAGTGGCAAAATACAAAGGGAATATTACCGGCCTCGTTCCGGAAGTGGTTGAAAAAGCTCTTCACGTAAAATTTCAATAAGTCCCGAATTTCGTGGCTTTTTGCTCACGTGAATCCGGGAAAGCCAAGATCTCATCCGACGAAAGGAAGAACTGCATGAAACACAAACGATTATTTATTTTTGTCATCATGATGGCTCTTGTAGTCTTTCTGTCCTCTTATCAATTAGACGCCTATATTACAAGGCCGGGGGGCGCTTATGAGCTGTCGCCATTGGTTGAAGTAGTCGGCGGCGATAAAGATGACGCGGGAAGCCTCAGCCTGATGACAATTTCGATGCTGACCGCCACCCCTGCTCTCTACTTCTGGTCGCAATTTCAGGATGGCTATAAAATCTTGCCGCCAGAACAGGTCCGAAGCCCTCACGAAAACGATGAAGAATACAATGTACGCCAGTTGAAGCTGATGTCCGACTCACAGGTGAATGCCCTGCAGATTGCATTCGAACAAGCAGAGCTGCCATACGAAATCAGCAATGATGGCGTTTTTGTCCTAAATGTCCTAATGGGAGGAGCGGTGGATGGCGTTTTGGCGCCAGGCGACCGCGTACTTAAGGTCGATGGCAATAACTTTGCTGAAATGCAGGAGCTTATCGATTATTTAAGCGATAAAGAAGATGGAGAAACAGTTGAGGTGCTTTATGAGCGGAAAGATCGTGAAATCAGCACCGAGGTTGAATTAGCTCCATTGCCGACTGATCCGGAGCGGGTCGGCCTTGGAATTTCCTTTGTTGAAGACAAAAGCATTGAAACGACGCCTGAGGTGGAAATCGATTCCGATACAATTGGCGGCCCTTCAGCTGGACTGATGTTCACACTAGAAATCCTCAACCAACTGGTGGATGAGGACATTACGAAAGGCTATGACATCGCCGGCACCGGAACCATGGAAAGCGATGGCTCTGTCGGAAGGATCGGTGGCATCGACCAAAAAATCATGGCGGCCGACTCTGCAGACATCGACATTTTCTTTGCTCCGAATGAACCGGTGGAGGGCGGTGGAGACAGCAATTACACAATTGCTGTTGAAACTGCGGAAAAGATCGGAACAGCGATGGAAATCGTTCCGGTGGATACCGTTGAAGACGCCCTGGCGTTTTTGGAAGAGCTTCAGCCCCGGTAAATCGGTGGTGTCGTAAATTCTTTTTTCATATCAATTGAACCCAGTCCCTGCAGATACATGGCAGTGGCATGAATATCAAGTTTTCCCATCAGACCGTTCAGATCAGCTGCGCGGCTCACCAGGGGAAGCGCGATATTCTTTTTTTTATGGTTTAAATACAGTCTCCCAGTGCGAGACATGCCAAGAAGCCTGATATACTCAGGACGATCAAATGAGCGCAGCAGTTGCCACGTAAAGCCTGTATAAATATGCGTCAGCATCCGCTGGATCCGGGTTCGCGTAAAGCGTTTTGACTTGACAAGTGTAATAAAAGATTCAAAGCTGTCCGCAGTTTTCGCAGACTGGTAGATCAGGTTCTCAATGCCTTCGGTTACTTCAGCATAATGTTTGAGGCGGTCCGGGCCTTCACGCAACACAGTAAAGCGCAGCAAAGGATAAAATGCTTCCCAGCTGCCGAATTTTCCATACTCTTTTTCCACTTTTTTTAATGATACGATTGAAGTTTCCGGCATATAAACCGACAATTGCTCGACCGAATCGCCTTTAAAGAAAGCTTCGCGGATTCCGGTAGCGCTCGCAATCGGCATCCCTGCTTGAATAGGGTCATGGTAATTGGCACCGATTCGTTGAATGGTCAGCGGCTTCATAGCAGAGCCCATATTTTGGGCAGCTTCCAAATAATGGAACCCTAAAATATTATTCGGCTGCGTCAGATCGGCAAAACCTGGTCGAGTGCCGGTCAGCGATAGATAAGCATTGTTCAGGGCTTTCGGGTAGCTGATGCCGGTTTGTACAGCCTCATGGATAAGGTGCTGGTATTCCACCCAATGCTGGGACAGCAGGTGTCGGGAATTCAGGAAAGGAGCAATCTTGCCCTGTTCACTGCCGAAGCAAAAAGAAGAGCAGCCAATCGCATCAAGCAAGGCAATCCCACCTTTGGCAAAATCGGAGGCCTGTGCCGTCGCATAAGCATAAGGAAGCTCAATCACCAAATCGATGCCGGCATCGAGCGCCATTTGTGTCCGGACCCATTTATCGGCAAACGCCGGTTCACCGCGCTGCAGAAACTGTCCACTCATGACTGCAATGACGAGGTCCGCACCTGATTCTGCCCGTGCCTGCTGTGCATGGTGAAGGTGGCCATTATGAAAAGGGTTGTACTCAACAATAATTCCTACAGCTTTCAATCCGCTCACCTCTTTGGTAGAATTAACTTTAGTATACCGATGTTTGAAATAGAGTGACAAGATTTTTTCTTGACATCTTTTTCTGTGCATTATATAATCAACTTTGTTGTCTTGAGGTGATTAATTATGAAAATAGCGATTCAACAGCTTCAAAAGCATCGCAGAGACGGACTGCCAATTGACCAAATGGTCTATTTGGAAGCAGTGAAATCACGGAATAGCGATATTCGGGAAATTTCACCTGTACATGTTACAGGACATTGCACAATTGGTTCGCAACAATTAACGTGCCAACTCCATCTCGAAGGCATGCTCACGCTGCCTTGTGCCAGAACTTGGGAGGATGTTGAGTTTCCGATAAACGTCGATTCGGTTGAAATATTCGATTGGTCTGAAAAAGGCCAGGAGGATAAGCATAGCGAGATTCATGCAGTAGAGACTGAGGTCATTGATCTTCAGCCTATACTGGAAGAACTTGTTTTGCTGGAGATTCCGATTCAAGTGTTTAAGGAAGGCGCCGATCAGGACGTCATAAAAGGCGGAAATGATTGGTCATATTCAACAGACGAAGAGTACGAAGCCGAGAAAGAAGCGGCACCACCAAAACCAGATCCAAGACTTGCTGATTTAGCAAAGTATTTTGATCAGTCAGATGAATAGAATTAGTGTAAGGAGGTGTCACCAATGGCTGTACCAGCTAGAAGAACGTCCAAAACCGCTAAAAGAAAGCGCCGTACACATTTTAAATTGTCAGTGCCGGGCATGGTAATTTGCCCAAGCTGTGGCGAAAGTAAATTGGCTCACCACGTCTGCAAAGCATGTGGATCATACAAAGGGAAAGAAGTAGTAGCAAGCAAATAAAACAGTATTTGCTGCTGAAAGGCTATTGAGAGGCCATGGCTCTCGATAGCCTTTTTCTCTATACATAAGCAAGTGGAGGATTAGTGCCCTTATAGGGAAATTGGCTGAAAAGAGGGATTTTATTGTCTTATACAATCAACCTTAGGGATGGCATCATGACATTTACGATTGACCGGCCCCATGTCCGCAACGCCGTCAATGACGAAGTGACAGCGGGGCTTGAGGAACTAGCCCTCAAAGCACAAGACCCTTCTGTTCGGTTGGTCATCATTACAGCATCCGGCAAACAAGCTTTTTGTTCAGGCGGCGATCTTTCGGTATTCCATGCCCTTCGGACCGAAGAACAGGCCTATGGCATGCTGAAGCGAATGAGCGATGTGCTTTATTCAATCAAAACACTGCCTGTACCGGTAGTGGCGGTCGTTAATGGCACTGCTGTCGGTGGAGGTTGTGAAATTGCTACAGCGTGTGATTACAGGCTTGTGTGGGATCATGCGAAATGCGGCTTTATCCAAGGCACCCTCGCTATTACAAGTGGCTGGGGAGGCGGGACCTACCTGTTGGAAATCTTGCAGCACGACAAAGCCTTAAAAATGCTCAGTGAAGCCAAAGTCTATCCCGCAGCCGAGCTAAAAGAAATGGGCTGGGCATCGGCTGTCATTCACGATGAACAGGACCTTGAAGCATTTTTTGAATCTATGAAAAAAATCCATCCCGACGTCCACCATGCCTATAAGGAAATGGCCATCCGCAAATGGCGGAAGACCGACCTGAAGGAACGCGTCGAACAGGAAGTCAGAAGATGCGCCATCTTGTGGGAGAAAGATGCCCACCACGATGCGGTCGATGGCTTTCTCAATAAAACAAAAAAATGAAATCCCTTTCTTAAGAGGGGTTTCATTTTTTTGTATAAATGGAGTTTAACTAAAAAATTTCTTTTTAAATACAGAAATTTTGAATGGTTTCTCAAATCACTTCGGCCGCTTTGGGTATGGCTCCCATTTCTTAGTGAGCTTCTATTTTCAGTTGTTACATAAGAGATAGGGAACAAAAGAGATAGGGAACAAAATCGAGGAGATTCCCGTGGTATTGCAAAGTGATAACTATTCGATCAACTTAAATAAAAGAAATATTTCAACGAATAGTTGAAATCGCTTACAAAATTCGTATATGCTATAGAAGGGAGAAAACATAGGGGGTATTTCAAATATGAAAAAAATCCTGATCGCGAACCGGGGAGAAATTGCACGCCGAATTATTCGGACATGTGAGCGCCTCGGAATCGAAACGGTCGCCATTCATTCTGAGGCAGATGGGGATCTGCCTTACGTCAGTGAAGCGACCCACGCTGTACTGATCGGTCCGAATCCGGTCGTACAGTCTTACCTGAAAATCGAAAAAATTATTGAAGAAGCCAAGAAACACGAAGTGGATGCCATTCATCCTGGATATGGCTTGCTATCGGAAAATGCTGATTTTGCACGCAAAGTGGCAGAAGCCGGAATGGTCTTTATTGGACCTTCGAGTGATATTATCGAAAAGATGGGGGACAAGATTGAATCCCGCAGAACCATGATACAGGCTGGGGTGCCTGTGGTTCCCGGTACGGAATCCGGCGTAGCGACACTTGAAGAAGCGCTGAAGGAAGCTGAGAAGATGGACTATCCACTGATGCTGAAAGCAAGTGCAGGCGGCGGTGGGATCGGTATGGTGCGCTGTGAAAGCGAGCAAGCGCTCACTCAACAGTTTGCTTCAGTCAAAAACCGCGCCAAGGCCTATTTTGGGGATGATGTCGTCTATCTGGAGAAATTTATTGCCGATGCCCGCCACATTGAAGTTCAGATTTTTGGTGACAATCATGGCAATCTGGTTCATTTGTATGAACGGAATTGTTCGGTCCAGCGCCGCAACCAGAAAGTGATTGAAGAATCGCCTTCACCGAATCTGCCGCAGGATGTGCGTGAGCGCCTGTGTGAAGCAGCATTGCAGGCAGGAAGAGCGGTTGGTTACACGAATGCTGGAACCGTGGAATTTATCATAGATCCAAACAACAATTTTTATTTCCTGGAAATGAATACGCGCCTGCAGGTAGAGCATCCGGTTACCGAAGCAGTGACCGGACTGGATCTGGTCGAATGGCAGTTGACTGTAGCTGACGGGGGAAAACTGCCGGCTCAGGACAGCATAGAAACCAAGGGCCATGCCATTGAGTACCGTGTATACGCCGAAGATCCAAAAACCTTTTTACCTTCTCCTGGAAAGCTTGAAAAGCTTCAATGGGGAGAAGGTGCACGCATTGAAACCGGTTATGAAGAAGGCAATCTAGTGACGCCTTTCTACGACCCGATGATTTCGAAAATCATCATTCACGGAAGCGATCGTGTCGATGCACTTTCAAAATCACAGACTTTTTTCAATCGGGTTACAATCGAAGGCGTGAAAACCAATATTCCGTTATTTAAGGAATTTATCAGGTCAGAAGAATTTATATCAGGCGATTATGCAACGGCAGTATTGCCGCGATGGATGGAAAAATCAAAGGAGGAACACAGGTTATGAAAGAATTAAAAGCATCAATGGCAGGAACTGTATTGAATGTACTGGCAGCAGAAGGGGAAGCAGTAACACCCGGACAGGCTGTTTTGACAATCGAATCGATGAAAATGGAAATTCCTATAGAAGCTGAATTTGGCGGCAAAGTGGAAAAAATTCATGTGGAAGTCGGCGGTTTTGTCAACGAGGGCGATCTGCTGCTGACAGTCGGCGAATAATCGATTCTAAGCAAAGGGGACAGTGAAATGACAAAAACGACTGAAACAACGGGGTACAATGAACGTCTGGAACAAAAGCTGGCGAAGATTTTTGCTGGGGGGCAGCAAAAATACCACGAAAAAATGAAAGAAAGCAATAAATTATTTGTCCGTGACCGCTTGAAACTATTGTTTGACGATGAAAACTACGCGGAAGATGGGCGTTTTGCCAATGTTGAAGCGGAAGATCTGCCTGCTGACGGCGTTGTCACAGCTATCGGCAAAGTGAACGGGGAAACGGTTTGTGTGATGGCCAATGATTCAACGGTCAAAGCAGGATCATGGGGCTCGCGCACGGTTGAAAAAATTATCCGTATCCAGGAAACTGCTGAAAAAATGCAGGTGCCGATGCTGTACCTGGTGGATTCTGCGGGAGCCCGTATCACGGACCAGCTTGATATGTTCCCGAACCGTCGTGGAGCAGGCAAGATTTTTCATAATCAGGTAAGGATGTCTGGAATGGTGCCGCAAGTATGTCTACTGTTTGGTCCATCTGCTGCAGGAGGCGCTTATATTCCTGCTTTCTGTGACATCGTCATCATGGTTGATGGCAATGCCTCGATGTACCTCGGTTCACCGCGCATGGCGGAAAAAGTCATCGGTGAAAAAGTGACGCTTGAAGAAATGGGCGGAGCCCGTATGCATTGCACCGTCAGCGGTGTTGGTGACGTGTTGGTCGCGACAGAAGAAAAAGCCATTTCGGAAGCACGCCGCTATTTGTTGAATTTCCCAGCCAACTTTGCCATCAAGCCTGAAAAGGTTGAGGCAAAAGCGGCGAAAGCAGGACGTTCGCTGGAAGCGATTATTCCAGAAAACCAGAATGCTCCTTTTGATATGTATGAACTGATCGATCAATTGGTCGACGAAGGCAGCTTTTTTGATATCAAAAAGCTGTTCGCGGGAGAATTGATTACAGGAATTGCACGCATTGACGGCCAAGTGGTCGGTATTCTTGCCAATCAGCCAAAGGTTAAGGGCGGAGTACTGTTCGGTGATTCAGCCGATAAAGGCGCGAAGTTCATCAATCTCTGTGATGCCTTCTCAATTCCATTGCTGTTCCTTGCCGACGTGCCGGGCTTCATGATTGGAACAAAAGTTGAACGTGCCGGCATTATCCGCCACGGTGCGAAGTTTATTGCAGCGATGAGTTCGGCAACCGTACCGAAAATTTCTGTCATTGTCCGCAAGGCATATGGAGCCGGACTATACGCCATGGCAGGCCCGGCATTTGAACCGGATGTCTGTATCGCTCTGCCGACAGCGCAAATCGCGGTGATGGGTCCTGAAGCGGCAGTCAATGCCGTTTATTCAAATAAAATTGAAGCAATTGAAGATCCGAAAGAACGTCTTCAATATGTCCAGCAGAAACATCAGGAATACAAAGAGGAAATCGATATTTACCGTCTGGCATCTGAATTGATCGTCGATGAAATTGTGGCACCTCATCAATTGCGTTCAGTGCTTTCCCAGCGCCTATCTTTTTACGAAACAAAAGATTTGCCACTGCCATATCGAAAACATCCGATTTATCCTGTATAATGAAAATTATTGTTGGAAGTCTGCCTAATATGGGCAGGCTTCTTTTTTAAGAAAAATTGTGGCACTGTAAGGAGTGATTCCGTGAATTACGCAATTATCGGAGCTGGAGCAACTGGACTGCTGACAGCTTATCTATTGAAAAAAGCGGGCCATGATGTGCAAGTGATTGCGCAGTATGAAAAACAAGCCGCATTAATTAACAAGCAGGGAATCATACATGGTGAAAATCGCTTGAAAGTTGAAGCCTATACGGATGTTGAACAGATTTCTCCGGAAGCTTTTGTCGTTCTGACGATAAATTATGAAGAACTGCAGCCGATTTTAAGGCTCTTGAAAATCCGCTGTCCCAGCAACAGAATTATTTTTCTGCAGCAAGGCATGCTATTTTTAGAGAAAGCTAGAAACCTATCGCATCGCCACATTGCCGCAGCTATATTGGAAACGGATTGTGTCAAGCTGAGTGACAATGAAATCAGCTTCAGCCGAGCGGCCCAAGTGACGTTGGGGTCGGTCAAGGGAGATTTCGGGGAATTTCAGCCGCTTCTTGAAACTACTGCATGGAAAAGCTCATGGGTGAATAATATTGAAGAACAGCTTTTTGAAAGATTGCTGTTCAGCAGTCTGATCGATCCCTTGACGGCTATAATGAAAATCCGCAATGGTGAACTGATCGTCAATCCGCATGCCTATGAATTGTTCAGAATGCTGTACAATGAATTGTATCTGGCCTTTCCTGAAATTGAGTGGCTGCAGCCGATTGAAAAGGTGGCTGCAATATGTGCAGCAGAGCCCGACAGAGTGTCCGCCATGTTTGCAGACAGACTGGCCGGCGATACGATGGAGGTCGAAGGATTGATGCTGTATGTGTTGAACCACTCTAAACTTGAATTGCCTTTATTTAAATCGTTTTATCATCTTCTAAAAACTGTTGAGGTAGAAAAATGACGCTATTACAAACAATTGGAGCTGTTTTCCTTTACATCCCTTTCCTCCTTTTTATCTTTGTTTATTTTATCTCACTGAAAAGGAGAAAAAAGAAAGCACTGGGACTGGCATCGGATATTACCACATTCCTGCTGTTTTTTTCTGTGCCGGCATCAGTGGACATCCTTTGGGGTTATTCAGTTTCAGCTTTTATTTATTTTATCGCGTTGGTATTGGCGATCATCTTCTTGATCATTGAATGGAGAACCGCCAAAGAAATCGAAATCATTCCGTTTTTCCGGAAACTATGGAGAACCTACTTTCTGCTATTGTCCTCCGTTTATGCCCTTGTGTGGCTGATCGGCCTGGTGATTGTCGTAATTAAATCAATTTAGCAGGCGTATTTTTTTTCTTTAAGAGATGCGTTTGATATAGTAGATTTTAAATGTAAAGGGAAAAGGGGACTTTTTTTCATGAAGGTAGAGGAACAATACGTAGAACCAGCCAGTAAATTGATGAGTGATTATATAAATAGCAGACCGGCTATCCGCCAGTATTTTTCATACGATCCGCAGATGCAGTCTTTCGGAGAGAGATTAAAGAAGCTTCAAAATCATTCTGTCAATCGCCGAAAAGTGGCTGGCATTGTCCGTGATTATATGCGGCACAACGGATTGTCAAAAGCAGCAGAACTGAATTTAGAGAGCTTTGAAAAAGGAGCGCCGGTGGTTGTGACTGGCCAGCAGGCCGGCCTCCTGACAGGTCCCTTATATACGGTACATAAAGCGATATCAGTCATTATTCTGGCAAAGCAGGCTTCTGAACGATTACAGACCAAAGTGGTGCCGGTTTTCTGGATTGCCGGTGAAGACCATGATTTGGCTGAAATCAGCCACCTTTTTCGTGAAGTCAATGGACGGGTGGATAAACTGAATATCCCGCATGCCGAATATGGTAAAAACTCTGCTTCTTCAGCAACGCTCAATAAGCCGAAAATCGCCTCTTTCCTGGAAGAGTATTTTCGCAGTTTGCCTGAAACTGAGCATTCCAAGGAAATTCACGGTTTGGCTTTCAGCCTGCTGGAACGATCTCTTTCTTTTACCGATTTCTTTGCTTCACTTCTTCATTATTTCTTTCAAGAAGAAGGATTGCTGTATATTGATGCGGCAGATGCAGAATTCCGCAAATACGAGTCGCCTTATTTCGCAGAAATGATCGAACGTGCAGAAGAAATTGCAGATACCGTGGCAAATGCCGAGGAGTCACTGATGAAGGATGGCTACGCTGCCGTGATCGGAGCGGAGAAAACTGCAGCTAATCTTTTCATTACGGTAAAAGGCGAGCGTTTATTGCTGGAACGCCAAGGCACCGATTTTGTGGTAAATAACGGCGCTGCTATACGCTACACCAAATCGCAGCTCCTTGAAATTGCCGAGAAAAACCCGGAACTCTTGAGCAATAATGTGGTGACGCGCCCGTTAATGCAGGAAATGGTATTCCCGGTCCTGGCCTTTGTCGGAGGTCCCGGTGAAATCGCTTATTGGGCGGCGTTGAAAGGTGCTTTCGAGTTATTCGGCATGGAGCTTCCGGTCATTATGCCGCGCTTAAGCCTGACATTGGTGAACCGCCAAACCCAGCGTTTGTTGGATAAATACAATCTGGATTTTTCAGCTGTAGTGAACAGCCGGCAAATCATGGGGATGAGAAATGAATTGATGGAGTCGATCCGTGAGCAGGAAGCTGAGGCTTTGATTGATGGACTCCAGCGCCAGATAGAAGAAGCGTATGAGGAGATACAACAGCAATTTTCTTCTATCAGCAAAGGACTGTTGCCGCTTGCCGAAAAAAACCTGCAGTTGCACATCAAGCAATTGAACTTTTTAAAGAATAAGCTGGAAGATGAAGTAGTGCTGCAAAACAGCGTCGAGTTCGGCCACTATGCGGCCATTGAAAACGAATTGCTGCCGAACGGAGGCTTCCAGGAACGTGTCTATAGTCCATTTATCTATATGAATCAATACGGGACAGGACTTGTAAAAGACCTTTTAGCGCTTCCGCTGCAATATGACAAAAATCATAAAATTATTGGGTTGTAATTGTTGAAAGTCTGCATATGCAGGCTTTTTTTATGTCAAAATAACTTGCTGAGATATTTTATTGTAACAAACATGAAATATTTCAAAAACAAGTGGTGACAAGTGGGGGATTGTGGTACATTTATTACAATAAGTGGGGTGAAGGGTATGTTCATGGGCGAATATCAACATAGCGTTGATGCAAAGGGACGGTTGATTGTTCCAGCAAAGTTTCGTGAACTGCTTGGTGAAAATTTCGTTATTACCAGAGGCCTGGATCATTGCTTGTTTGGCTACACGATAGAAGAATGGAAAAAAATTGAAGAAAAGCTGAAAGAGCTTCCGGTTACTAAGAAAGACGCTCGTGCTTTTACACGCTTCTTTTTTTCAGGGGCCACAGAAGTGGAACTTGATAAGCAGGGACGCGTCAATATACCGACGACCTTAATTTCTTATGCGAAACTTGAAAAAGAATGCATCATCTTGGGTGTGTCCAACCGTTTTGAAATATGGGCAAAAGATTCATGGGAAAGCTATTTTGCAGCATCTGAAAATTCCTTTAATGAAATTGCGGAAAATTTAACTGATTTTGACTTTTAAAAGTGAACGGGGGGAATGGATTGTTCAATCACACCACGGTTTTACTGCATGAAACTGTCGATGGTCTGAACGTTCGTCCTGACGGCATATATGTGGATTGTACGCTGGGCGGAGCAGGGCACAGCGAATATTTGGTTCAGCAATTATCTGACCAAGGTCATTTATATTGTTTTGATCAAGACGCGACGGCAATAGCTCATGCAAAAGAAGAACTACACGATTATTTACATAGAATTACATTTATACATGCTAACTTTAAATTCTTGAAAGAAGAATTGGAAATGCACGGAGTGGAGAAAGTCGACGGCATTCTATATGACTTGGGCGTTTCGTCTCCTCAACTGGATACACCAGAACGCGGTTTTAGTTACCACAATGATGCTCCTTTGGATATGCGGATGGATCAAAGTGCTGAGTTAAGCGCTTATCATGTCGTGAATGAATGGTCATTTGAAGATTTAGTCAGGATCTTTTACCGTTATGGCGAAGAAAAATTCTCCAAACAAATCGTTCGGAAAATCGAAGCTGCTAGAGATAAACATCCTATTGAAACGACAGGCCAGTTGGTCGAATGCATTAAAGACGGCATTCCTGCTTTTGCCCGCAGAAAAGGCGGCCATCCGGCGAAACGGGTGTTTCAAGCCATTCGAATCGCAGTAAATGATGAACTTGGTGCAGCTGAGACATCCTTGCAGGATGCAATTGGTCTCTTGGCAATCGGAGGAAGAATTAGTGTCATCACCTTCCACTCACTTGAAGACCGGCTTTGTAAAGCGATATTCAAAGAAGCTTCATCGCTTCCGGAATTGCCACCAAATTTCCCGGTAATACCTGAAGGGATGAAACCTATCCTAAAACTGATTACAAGAAAACCTATCCTGCCATCAGAAGAAGAACTGGAACATAATAATCGGTCAAGATCCGCTAAGCTGCGGATTGCAGAGAAAATAAACGAGTAAGGACGTGTTCAGATGGCGTTGAATGCAAGAACTGAAACCTACATCCAACAGCCGGCCGTTCCTCGAAATCCGAGTCAGCAGCCGGCAAGAAAAAAAGGCTTAATCACTAAAGGCGAGAAAATATTGTATTTAACTTTTGTAGCAGTCTGCATCATGTGCGCTTTACTGGTTCTCCAGAACCAATCTACGATTCAGGCATCTACACAGGAAATCCAAACAATTGAACAATCAGTCAATGAAAAAACGAAGCAAAATACAGACTTGTCGGTACAGGTGAGCGAACTGTCTTCATATGAGCGCATTTGGTCAAAAGCAAAAGAACTTGGCCTAAAATTAAATGAGCAAAATGTAAAGGTAGTGCCTGGACAATGAAAAAAAAGTTTCGATTTCAAGGGGGAGCCTTTCTGCTGTTTTTGTTATTTGCAGGGCTCTTTTTCCTTTTATTGACTAGAATTGTGATGATTCAAGCAACGGGAGAAGTGGAAGGGCAGGAACTTGCGGCCAGAGCGGCTGCTAAGTACAGTCAGGAAGAAGTGCTGACTGCTGAGCGTGGACGTATCATCGACCGTAGTGGAGAAGTGATCGCTGAAGATACTTTAACCTATAAACTGGTGGCGGTGCTTGATGAATCAGCCACCCAAAAGGCCGGCGATCCCCGTCATGTAGTGGATATCGAAGAAGCCGCTGAGAAGTTGGCGGGTTATTTGGATGTTTCCGAAGAAAGCATTCTGGAGACACTGCAGGTAGGTGTGGAAAATGACCGCTATCAGGTGGAATTCGGTTCTGCCGGGCGTGAAATCAGCCATACGCAAATGCTGGAAATGAAGGAAACCGAAATACCTGGTCTTTTATTTGTGCGCGATTTAAAGCGATTATACCCGAATGGCGTATTTGCTTCCCATCTGGTCGGCTATGCTATGAAAGAAGAATTGGAAGACGGCGAAACAAGGACAACGGGAAGAATGGGGCTTGAATCCATACACAACGAAGTTTTGACTGGCCAAAACGGTAAAATAGAGTTTGATACGGATAAATGGGGCTTCCTGCTGCCGAACAGAGAGTCTGCAGTCACTCCGGCTGTAAATGGCTCAGATGTTCAGCTGACCTTGGACAAGACCTTGCAGAACTTTCTGGAAGACGCGATGTCCAGTGTTCAAGAAGAGTATGACCCGACACGGATGATTGCCGTAGTTGCAGATCCGAAAACTGGAGAAATCCTCGCGATGTCACAGCGGCCGACATTCAATCCGAATACGCGTGAAGGCCTGTCTGATAATTGGCTGAACGAAAGTATACAACTGACGATCGAACCGGGCTCTCCGATGAAAATGTTTACATTGGCGGCAGCAATTGAGGAAGGCAAATGGGATCCGAATGCTACCTATAAGTCCGGTACCTATACCTTGCTGGATAGTACGATTGGCGACCATAATAGCGGACGCGGCTGGGGAACCATCTCGTTTCTGGAAGGTTTTCAGCGGTCCTCCAATGTCTCAATGGCATATTTGCTAGAGCGCCTTGGGGCCGACACGTTTATGACTTATGTTGATGCTTTTGGATTCGGCGAGCAGACAGGAATCGATTTGCCGAAAGAGGCATCCGGCACCATACTCGATGAATACCCAATCAATAAATTAACCACAGCATACGGACAAGGATCGACAGTTACACCTATTCAAATGATCCAGGCTGCCTCTGCGATTGCAAATGGCGGCGTCATGATGAAGCCTTATGTCATCGACCAAATCAAGAATGCCGATACAGGAGAAGTCACTGTTAAAAGTGAGCCTGAAAGAGCAGGACAACCTATTTCAGCAGAAACTGCTGAAAAAGTAAAAGAACTATTGGCTTCGACTGTCACGTCCGAAGTTGGTTCGGCCCAAGGATTTGCGCTGCAGGATTATACGGCAGCTGGAAAGACAGGTACTGCTCAAGTTCCGAAAGAAGGCGGCGGCTACCTGGAAGGCAAAAGCAATTATTTGTTTTCTTTCCTTGGGATGGCTCCTGCCGATGATCCCGAACTGCTGATTTATATTGGCGTACAACAGCCTAATTTGCCAACTGATGAATACGGGTCAGTGCCAGTTTCGAAAATTTTCACTTCCGTCATGGAAAATGGGTTGAAGCATATGAACATCCAACCGGAAAACATGGCGGAAGCAACTACCATGCCTGTTGAGGATTACAATGGTCAGCCGGCAACTGATGCAGCTGAAGCATTGCAGGAATTGGGGCTTGAAGCTGTGGTTACGGGAGATTCTGAACAAGTTATCTCCCAATATCCAGAGGCAGGCAACACCGTACTGGACGGTGGGCGGGTTATCCTGAAGACTGCTGGAAAAACAACCTTGCCTGATTTTACAGGATGGTCCAAGCGTGAATTACTCGCTTATCAATCTTTAAGCGGCTTATCACTGGAAATTGCAGGTCAAGGCTATGTTTTGACACAAAGCATTGCAGAAGGCGAAGCAGTAACGGATAATGAGCCTGTGGTAATCGAACTTCATCCTCCTGAAATCTACTATCCTGCTCGGGCGAAAGCCGAAGAGAAAGAAGAGCAGGAGCAGACCGAACAGGGGGCTTTGGAAGACACTGTGCCTGAAACCAACAATGAAGAAGCGGAACTGCAAATACAAACAGACGAAACAACCGAGTAATCTCGGGTTTAAAGGAGCTCTCTAAATGAACGTTTATATATTAATGGGTCTTGGAATTGCTTTATTATTAACAGTGGCACTGATGCCGATTTTCATTCCGTTGTTGAAACGGATGAAGTTCGGCCAAAGCATCCGCGAAGAAGGACCCCAATCACACATGAAGAAAACAGGTACTCCTACTATGGGCGGACTGGTTTTCTTAATCTCCATCATTATCACCGTTCTGCTGGTTGCATGGTTTGCCGGGTTATTGTCTGCAAAAGTCCTGATTTTATTGCTGGTGCTTTTCGGGTACGGCTTGATCGGCTTTCTGGACGACTTTATCAAAGTTGTATTAAAACGGAACCTGGGATTGACTTCGTTGCAGAAGTTGATCGCCCAAATTGTCATCGCGGTCATTTCGTTCTTTGTCCTGAGCGGAATTGATTTTGAAACAGGAGTCACTATTCCTTTTACAAATGTTTCACTTGAATTGTCGTGGCTCTATGTATTCTTTATTGTCTTTTGGCTGGTTGGATTTTCCAACGCAGTCAATTTAACGGATGGACTTGATGGCTTGGTAGCCGGAACAGCATCTATCGCATTTGCGGCGTTTGGTGCGCTTGCGATTTATCAGGATGAAATTGGAATTGCAATTTTCACTTTTTCCGTTACTGGTGGTTTGCTCGGATTTTTGATTTTTAATAAATACCCTGCAAAAGTCTTTATGGGCGATACGGGCTCACTGGCTTTAGGTGGTGCATTGGCAATGGTGTCGATTCTATTAAAGCAGGAGTTATTGCTGCTGCTGATCGGACTGGTATTTGTCATCGAAACAGCTTCGGTTATTTTGCAGGTAGGCAGTTTTAAACTGCGTCAAAAACGAATTTTTAAAATGAGCCCGATTCACCATCATTTCGAATTGAGCGGATGGTCAGAATGGAAAGTGGTACTTGTTTTCTGGTCAGTCGGTCTTATCAGTGCGGCAATCGCAGTCTTTTTGGAGGTAATGTAAATGAAGAAGGCGCCACAATTATATCAAAAGAAAATTCTGGTTCTCGGGCTGGCAAAAAGCGGTTTTACAGCTGCCCGAATCCTTCATAAGCTCGGAGCATTTGTTACCGTCAATGATTCCAAACCTTTTGAACAAAATCCAGAGGCACAGGAATTGTTGAACATAGGTGTTACCGTTATTTGTGGCAGACACCCTGAAGATTTATTGGAAGAAGGTTTTGAACTGGTTGTTAAAAACCCGGGAATTCCATATACTAACGTGCTTATTGAGTCAGCGTTAGAGAAAAACATTCCGGTATGGACTGAAATTGAGCTGGCCTACTTGATCAGCGAAGCACCATTTATCGGAATCACCGGTTCAAACGGAAAAACGACAACCACAACTTTATTGTTCCATATGCTTAACCAAGACAATAAAAACCCGTTGATTGCCGGAAATATCGGAACGGTGGCAAGTGGAGTCGCGGAAAAAGCGAAAGCGGAAAATGTCATCGTGACCGAATTGTCTTCATTCCAACTGAAAGGCACTGTCGCTTTCCGTCCTGAAATCGCAATCATCACAAATTTATATGAAGCACATTTGGATTATCACGGGTCGATCGAAGACTATCGTGCTTCTAAAATGAAACTTACTGAAAATCAGACAGCAGCAGATTATTTCATCTACAATGCAGATCAGCCATTATTGGTAGAACATGCGAAGAACTGCAAAGCCCAACTGGTGCCTTTTACATTGAAAGGCCGGACAACAACCAGCATCAGTGCAGACAATGAATTTGTCTACTGGCAAGGCGAGAAATTGATCGAACGCTCCCAAATTATATTGGGCGGCCAGCATAACCTGGAAAATATCTTAGCCGCTACTGCAGCAACTTTGCTTTTAGGTGGAACAAAAGAAACCATTATACGGGTTCTGACTTCATTTACTGGCGTTAAGCACCGTTCCCAATTTATTGTTGAGTGGCAAGGACGAAGATTTTACAACGATTCAAAGGCAACAAATGCTTTGGCAACAAAGAGCGCGCTGGAAGCTTTTCCTGAAAATATCATATTATTGGCCGGCGGTTTGGAGCGCAGCCATTCCTTAGAGGAAATCCGTCCATACATGGACCGTGTCAAGGCTTTAGTCACCTTTGGGGAGACTGCACAACGTTTTACAGCTTTTGCGGAAGACTGCGGCGTACCGACAATTATCCAAGCGGGAAGAATGGACGATGCCGTTGAGAAGGCCATCAAGCAATCTGACAGCGGAGATACTATTCTATTGTCCCCAGCTTGCGCGAGCTGGGATCAATACGACAGTTTTGAGATTCGTGGGGATGCTTTTATTACCGCGGTCCAACAGATGACGGAAGCGAACGAATAAAAGATAAGGAGCAGCAATTATGGACAAAGTGATTGACATCGAAGAACGCATCCCGACGCTCCGTGAGCGCCGGAAAAAAAGAACCAATCGCAAGTTCGTGGCACTGCTGTTCATTTTTCTCACTTTGCTTGCCGTACTTTTATACAGTCAGTCGAAGTACAGTGAAATCCAGGATATTACCATTGAAGGGGCTGTTCTTTTTGACCAGGAAAGCTACCAGGCAGCAAGTGGATTGAACATCGGAGATTCGATGTGGTCTTTCGATGCTGGAGCTGTGGCACAACAACTGGAAAAGCTGGAATGGATTGAAGAAGCATCGGTCAAAAAAAATTGGTTGACCGGTGTGGAGATCAGTTTGGTGGAATATGTTCAAATGGGTTACTTGGACCGGGGCAACAGTTACCAAATTGTCCTGTCCAATAACCTGGCGCTGGATCAGCCAGTCGCTAATGTTGATGGCCCGATTTATTCGAATTTTGAAAATGATGATAAAAGAAAAAAGTTGATCGACCAATTGACACTGATTGACTCTGAAGTTCTTCAGTTGATTTCACAGGTGATTCTGGATCCAGAGGAAGAAGATGCAGATTACGTGACTTTATATATGAATGATGGAAATGAAATTCGGGGGATTTTAAGCACCTTAGCCGAAAAAATGAATTATTACCCATCAGTCATTGCTCAATTAGAAGACGGGCAACAAGGGGTAATCGACATGGAAGTGGGTATTTTCTTCCGTTCCTATGCAGATGTTTACGGTTTCGCGAAGGAAGGTGCCGAAGATGAAGACCCCGAAGAAGAATAACCGCAAAAGTTTCAGCAAATCGATCGTGTTTTCTCTGGTCTTTCTAGTGTTGGGCTTTATCATGGCCTATTCCTATAGTTTGTCGAGCGCCAACAAAGAAACAAAAGGATTTACAGGAGGCGCATTTTTCGAACAGGAAGAACAGTATCGGGAAGAGCTGATCGATCAGCAGGAACGAAATAAAGACCTGCGCGACGAACTGCAGGAAAAGCAAAGCGGTGTTCAAGAATACGAAAGATCCTTTGCAGATGGGGAAGACCGCTATACGGAATATGCAGCTGAAGCAGAAGAACTGCGAAGATTTTTGGGGCTTGTACCAGTCCAGGGAAACGGTTTAAAAGTGACGCTGCAGGATGGCGACTATAACCCTGATTCAGTTAACCCCAATGATTATATTGTTCACGAAAGCCATGTTTTCCAAGTGATTAATGAGTTGTATATTTCAGGTGCTCAAGCCATCTCTATCAATGGCCAGCGTATCCATGGAAATTCGTATATCGTCTGCACAGGACCGGTCATTACTGTAGATGGCGTGCAATATCCTGCTCCTTTTGTTATTGAAGCCATTGGCGAGCCGGAAGTTTTGACATCTTCAATAGAATTGACCGGCGGTATTATGGATCAATTGATCAATGACAACATCATCGTTACATTAGATGGGGGGCAGGTTATCGAAATGCCTGCTTTGCTGACGGAATCATGAGTAAGGGGGGAGCTGTTTGAAGAAAAGGATCCTTACCCGATTTACAGTAATCATGTTTATCATCGGCTTAATGACAGCCATTCAATACAATACGATCAATGAACCTAATGTCCGTGATACACAGGATGCAGGGAAAATCAGGCAGGAATTGGCAAGAGAAAAGCAACTTCATTCTGATCTGCTGTCGGAAATCGGTTCTTTGGATGATACTTTGGGGAAATACGAAGCGGCTGCAGATGCGAGTCCGGAACAAGCTTTGAGGGAAACCGCAGGCAAGCTAAGAAATGCTGCGGGGCTATCAGAGACAACAGGTCCCGGAATCGAAGTTTTTGTTGAACCTTCATTGGAAGCGGTTGCTATGGGACTTGAGATTGAAAGGATTTCACCAGATCTGCTTATCCGTCTGGTCAACGAAATCAACCGCTATAACGGGCTGTATGTCTCCATTGATGGCAAACGAATTATTAATACAACAGCCATTAGGGATATAAACGGCCAAACGACTGTCAATACAAAAACGGTGGAAACACCGCCATTTTCCATTAAAATTATCTCTGAGTCGATGGAAGACTCGGAAAAGCTGTATAATCATTTATTAGCGTCTCGGATACTGGATGACTTTTACATCGATAACTTGACTTTGACGGTTTCAGAACCAAAAAGTGATCTGGTCATTGAGGCATACGACGGCGCTATAGACACCAAATATTTACAGGCGTCAGAGGGGGAATAGCGATGTGGCTGTCCATTTTAGGTTTAATACTCGGAATATCGCTTGGGCTTCTCACAGACATCCAAATTCCACCGGAATATGCCAATTACTTGTCAATAGCTGTCCTAGCATCTCTCGATACGCTGTTTGGTGGAATCCGTGCTCATTTGCAGCAAGTGTACGATGACAAGGTGTTTGTCTCAGGATTTTTCTTCAATATCGCTTTGGCAGCTGGTCTTGCTTTTCTGGGTGTTCATTTAGGAGTAGATTTATACTTGGCCGCGATTTTTGCGTTCGGTGTCCGACTATTTCAGAATATTGCGGTCATCCGCCGCATCATTTTGGCAAAATGGGCTGAAAAGAAAGAAGTTAGAGAAACAATTTGAATAATCAAAGGAAATTTTTCTAAGTTTTGCGATTTTCTTAGACAAGGTGCACAATTTACAATAGAATATAAGTACAGCAGTTTAATAAGGAGGTGCCACGAATTGAGTCAATCAGAATTATACGTTAGTCTAGATATCGGTTCGTCATCCGTTAAAGTTTTAATCGGGGAAATGGCCAACAAGTCGCTGAATGTAATCGGCGTCGGAAATGTAAAATCTAATGGGATTAAAAAAGGTGCGATTGTTGACATAGATGCGACGGTGCAGTCCATTAAAAAAGCAGTTGATCAGGCAGAACGCATGATCGGCAAGTCAATCCATGAAGTTGTTCTCGGTATTCCGGCCAATAAAGCGGTGTTGCAACCTGTCAAAGGGATCGTAGCAGTGAACAGTGAAAATCGAGAAATCACCGATGATGACCTGGACCGTGTATTGGAAGCCGCTCAAGTTATGTCGATTCCACCGGAACGGGAATTAGTGAACATCATTCCTGAGCAATACATTGTCGATCATTTGGGTGAAATCAAAGATCCACGGGGCATGATTGGTATCCGCCTTGAAATGGATGGTACAATGGTGACAACTTCAAAAACAATTTTGCACAACGTTCTACGCTGTGTGGAAAGAGCTGGGCTTGAAATTCGTGATATTTACGTACAGCCGCTTGCAGCAGGAAGCTACGCATTGACTGAAGACGAGAAAAATCACGGCACAGCGTGTATCGATATCGGTGGAGGTTCTACTTCTATTGCCATCTTCCAAGAAGGCCACTTGACCGCTTCTTCTGTAATTCCAGTTGGAGGCGACCACGTTACAAAAGATTTGTCCATCATTTTAAAGACACCGACGGATCAAGCTGAAAAAATTAAACTTGAACATGGCCATGCATTTTTTGAAGATGCTTCAGAAGATGAAGTCTTTGAAGTTCCGGTCATTGGATCGGATTCAACAGAACAATATAACCAAAAATACATATCTGAAATAATCGGGGTTCGCCTGGAAGAACTTTTCGAACTGATTTTAGATGAATTTTACCGCCTGGGTGTCCAAGACCTTCCAGGAGGAGTCGTTTTAACCGGTGGTATGGCTAAATTGGATGGTTTGCCTGAACTTGCACGTAATATTCTGCAGACGCGTGTCCGTTTGTTTACTCCGGAATTTATCGGAGTCCGTGAACCTCAGTACACGACGGCAGTTGGCCTGATTCAATATGCGTATATGGAAGATGTCTTCTATGGCCGTGTAGGGAATGGCGGAGCTGTTTCAGGAACTGCGAAAATCGAGCACCAAGAAGTACAGCAACCTAAGAAACAAAAACAGCCAAAACAAAATTCTGAAAGTGTCGTAACTAAAGCCAAGAAGATGTTTGATCGATTCTTTGAATAAAATCAACATTGTATCTAGCTTGCAACTACAAAAGCTAAGCAATTTTAGGAGGAAAAAGAATGTTGGAATTTGATACAAATATTGACGCACTGGCCGTAATAAAAGTTATCGGTGTAGGCGGTGGCGGAAATAATGCTGTAAACCGCATGATTGAGCACGGAGTTCAAGGTGTAGAATTTATTGCTGTAAATACCGATGCACAGGCTTTAAACTTATCCAAAGCAGAAGTACGCCTTCAAATTGGCGGAAAATTAACGCGTGGACTTGGTGCCGGAGCTAACCCTGATGTAGGGAAAAAAGCGGCAGAAGAAAGCAAAGAACAGATCGAAGAAGCTCTTCGTGGAGCGGATATGGTTTTTGTAACAGCTGGAATGGGCGGCGGTACTGGTACTGGTGCAGCACCGGTCATTGCTGGAATCGCTAAAGAGCTTGGCGCCTTGACTGTAGGTGTTGTTACACGTCCATTTACTTTTGAAGGCCGTAAACGTTCGACACAGGCAATCGGCGGTATTTCAACTATGAAAGAATCTGTCGATACACTGATCGTCATCCCTAATGACCGTCTTCTTGAAATCGTTGATAAAAACACACCGATGCTTGAAGCTTTCCGCGAAGCGGACAATGTCCTTCGCCAGGGTGTATCCGGTATTTCAGATTTGATCGCTGTTCCTGGATTGATCAATCTTGATTTTGCCGATGTAAAAACAATCATGTCCAATAAAGGATCTGCGTTGATGGGAATCGGAGTCTCTTCTGGAGAAAACCGTGCTTCAGAAGCTGCTAAAAAAGCTGTTTCAAGCCCATTACTTGAAGTTTCTGTTGATGGAGCAAAAGGTGTTCTGATGAATATCACAGGCGGCTCAAATCTTAGTCTTTATGAAGTACAGGAAGCAGCTGATATCGTAGCTTCAGCTTCTGACGAAGAAGTGAACATGATTTTCGGTTCTGTTATCAACGATAACCTGAAGGACGAAATCATTGTGACGGTTATTGCTACCGGCTTTAATGAAGAACAGCTGCAGCCAAGAACACCTAGAGGATCTGGTTTGAATTCAAGCCGTGTGCAATCAATTCAACAACAGTCTCCGACACCTTCAATCCGTGATGCGCGCCGCGAAGATCAACGCCGCGACGAACAGCGCCGTGAAGAGCAGCCACCTCATTACAATCAGGAACCGCAAAGACAGGAAAAAAATAACGATGATGCATTGGACATCCCAACGTTTTTACGCAATCGTCAAAAGAGACGTTAATCCGAACAGCTGCCGGTTGGGCAGCTGTTTTTTTTAGCGAAAGGGCTCGATTGATAAATCAGCCAAATCTTGATACAATATATTGGACTTCTATAGAAAAGTTGTGAGTGCATGAAACCTATTAAACCAGTCTTTGAAGAAATCACTGAGCAGTTGAATGCTGTGAAGGATGGCATACAAGTTATTGCGGTTACCAAACAAGTGGGCGTGGAAAGAACGAAAGAAGCGATTCAGGCGGGTATTCGCCATTTAGGTGAAAATCGTCCGGAAGGATTAGCTCAAAAACTTGAAGCAATTGATGAAGATGTGTCCTGGCATTATATCGGCAATCTGCAAACTAGAAAAGTAAAAGATGTCATCAATGAAATTGATTACTTACATTCTTTGGATCGCCTCAGCTTGGCTAAAGAAATACAAAAACGTGCAGACAATCAAGTGAAATGTTTTGTTCAGGTAAATGTTTCCGGGGAAGAGTCAAAAAGTGGAATTGCACCTGAAGAAATAGTAGATTTCATCAAATCGTTGGAGGTCTATGATAAGATCCAAGTAGTTGGATTGATGACGATGGCACCAAATACAACAGATGAAAGCGTTATTCGTGAAGCATTTAAAGGATTAAAATTACTCCAACTCCAAGTATCAGAAGAACACTGGGCCCATGCACCATGTACAGAATGCTCTATGGGCATGTCCAATGATTACTTAATCGCTGCTGAAGAAGGGGCAAGTTTTGTCCGGATTGGAACAGCGTTAGTCGGGTCGGAAAGTGAGGCAAAGCGATGAGCATGAAAAACAAATTTAAAAATTTCTTTTATTTAGATGAATATGAAGAAGAACAAGTGCGGGAACAACCTGCAACACAACAAAAGCCAACTCCCAGGTATGAAAAACCGGCTGCAATGCAAGAGCCGAAAAAAGCACCGAAAGAACGGCGCCAGAAAGCGGAGGAAACCATTGTGCCTAATTTAGTCAGTTTGCAGAGTGCTTCAAAATCTTCGAAAGTCAGCTTGGCGGAACCAAGGGTTTATGCTGAAGCACAGGATATTGCAGAAAGTCTGAAAAGCAAGCAGGCTGTAGTTGTCAATCTTCAGCGCATCGAAAAAGACCAGGGTCTTCGGATCATCGACTTTTTGAGCGGGACAGTCTATGCCCTTGGCGGAGATATTCAACGCATTGGAACTGACATCTTCCTGTGTGTACCAGACACTGTCGAAGTGGATGGCGCCATATCAGATTATTATTACGATGATCAACAATAAGAGGGGTGCCATAAAATAATATGATAGTTCTTGTAAACCTATTACTTTCGGCCATTAACATCTATTTTTACATCTTGATTGTCAGCGTCTTCATGAGCTGGGTCCCAAGCATTAAAGAATCGGGCTTTGGCCAGATGATTTCCAAAATCACGGATCCGTACTTGGATATATTCAGACGCTTTATTCCACCAATCGGCATGATTGATATTTCACCAATTGTAGCGATTTTCACTTTAAGCTTAGCAAGTCAGGGAATCGTTGTTCTGGCTGGTTATCTCATTTAACTCAAAACCTCACGTGATGTGAGGTTTTTTTCTTGAAGAACTGATCACATGTGAAGGAGCATCTGTATGGAAGAGATATTTCAGCATTTCAGAAAAGAAGAGCAGCAGTTTATTGAACAGGTATCAGGATGGCTTCGTGAAGTGGAAGATCGCTATTCACCGAAGCTGACGGATTTCCTGGATCCTCGCCAGCGTTTTATCGTGGAAGCGGTTATGGGTTCCAGTGATGTGAAAATGATGTCTTCCGGGTCTTTTAAAGATGCGGAAAGACAGCGGATTTTTCTTTATCCTTCCTATTTTGAGCCACAGCAGGAAGATTTCAATATTACGGTCTTTGAATTGAAATACCCGTCGAAGTTCGTCAATTTACGCCATCCGGATATTTTGGGATCCTTAATGTCAATAGGTCTCGACCGCAGCAAATTCGGGGATATCCGAATCGACAATGAACGTGTCCAGTTGGCCGTCATGAAGGAAATCAGCCCGTATCTGCAAAGCAATTTTGTCAGCGCCGCAAAAGTGAAGGTTCAGTTGAATGAAGTAACAGATGCAGCGGAATTGATCGAGATGGGTGAAGAATGGACAGAAGAATCGTATACGGTCAGCTCGATGAGGCTCGATACGGTCATGAGCTCTGTTTATAACATTTCCCGCCAGAAAGCGTCAGCGCTGATCCATGGAGGAAAAGTCAAAGTCAACTGGACCCTCCAGGAGCAGCCATCATTTGAGTTGCACGAATCGGATATGATTTCTTCAAGAGGCTATGGTCGTGTCCGTCTAATCATGATCGAAGGCCGCACCAAAAAGGACAAAGTCCGGATACAGGTCGGCCGCCTGGAAGCAAAAAAATAGGCGGCTTTGAAAAAATACGAAATAATACTGAAATTTAACGTCATGAACTGTATAATAGGAAGATAAGATGACAAGTTAAGGAGAGGTTTACTCAATGCCATTATCCCCGTTAGATATACATAACAAAGAATTCAGCCGAGCATTCCGAGGATATCAGGAAGATGAAGTAAATGAATTCCTGGAACAGATCATGAGAGATTATGAAATCCTGTTAAAAGACAAGTCAACGCTTGAAGAGCGGTTAAAAACAACTGATGAGCGGGTTGGCCATTTCAACACAATTGAATCGACCTTGCAGAAATCAATTTTTGTGGCTCAGGAAGCTTCAGAAGAAGTTCGCCGCAACTCTCAGAAAGAAGCAGAGTTGATCATCAAAGAAGCTGAGAAAAATGCGGACCGCATCGTCAATGAATCATTGACTAAAGCCCGCCGCATCGCGACAGAAATTGAAGAGCTGAAAAAGCAATCCCGCATTTTCAAAAACCGCTTTAAAATGCTGGTCGAAGCCCAATTGGATTTAATCGAAACAGATGATTGGGAGACCTTGCTGGAATACGATATCGATACACAGAATCTGGAAAAGATTGAGAAGGATAAAGAAGAGTCGAACTCTTGACTCTAAGACTTTCTGCTTCTATAATTACGACATACAAAAAAACGCGCTGATAGAGACAGTAGGCTATGCAGGACGGCAAAGCGAACCAGGGGCAGTGGGAGCCTGGTACGAACGCATGGACGAAAATCACTCTTGAGCAGAGTTGGTGAACGATAGTATCCAATTCCGTCTACGCCACGTTACGGTGATCGAGTGGCAGCTTCGGCTGCAACAAGGGTGGTACCGCGAGTCTAAGCTTCTCGTCCCTTTCCAGGGATGGGGGCTTTTTATTATGCCTACAGGAGGAATAGAAATGGAATACAAAGATACCTTATTGATGCCGAAAACAGAGTTTCCGATGCGCGGCAATTTGCCGAACCGGGAACCGGAAATGCAACAGAAATGGGAAGAGATGGATATTTACAAGAAGGTATTGGATCGGACAAAAGGCCGGCCATTCTTCATTCTTCATGATGGGCCACCTTATGCGAACGGCGATTTGCATATGGGCCATGCATTGAACAAAGTATTAAAAGATATGATCGTCCGTTCACGCTCCATGATGGGCTTCCACGCCCCATATGTTCCGGGCTGGGATACACACGGATTGCCGATTGAACAGGCTTTGACGAATAAAGGCGTAAACCGCAAAGAAATGTCATTGGCCGAATTCCGTAAACTATGCGAAGAATATGCCTATCAGCAAATCGACAGCCAGCGTTCTCAATTCAAACGCATCGGCGTCCGCGGCGATTGGGAAAATCCTTACGTAACTTTAGATCCAGCATACGAAGCACGCCAAATTGAAGTATTCGGTAAAATGGCCAACAAAGGTTATATCTATAAAGGGCTGAAGCCAGTTTATTGGTCCCCATCAAGTGAATCATCACTGGCTGAAGCAGAAATCGAATACCACGATAAAAAATCACCATCTATTTACGTATCTTTCCCTGTTACTGACGGCAAAGGCGTATTGGCTGAAGGCACGAACCTGGTGATCTGGACAACAACCCCTTGGACAATCCCAGCAAATCTTGGAATTTCCGTTCATGCCAAATTGGATTACGCGGAAGTTTCCGCAAATGGATCCCTGTACATCATTGCACAGGAGCTACTGAAAGAAGTTGCAGAAGAATTAGGCTGGTCAGATTATGAGCTCGTCCGCGTATTGAAGGGTGAAGAAATGGAACATATCCTGGCGAAGCATCCATTATATGACCGGACTTCATTGGTTATGCTTGGCGATCATGTAACGACTGATTCCGGTACAGGCTGCGTCCATACGGCACCTGGCCATGGTGAAGATGACTTCCTGATAGGCAAGAAATATGGATTGGATGTTCTTTGTCCAGTCGATGAGCGTGGAATCATGACAGATGAAGCTCCTGGATTTGAAGGAGAATTTTATGATAAAGCCAATAAGTCCATCACGGAAGCGCTGGATAATGCTGGTTCACTTGAGAAACTTTCATTTATCACACACTCTTATCCGCATGATTGGCGGACGAAAAAGCCGGTAATTTACCGTGCAACGGCTCAGTGGTTTGTATCGATCGATGCATTCCGCGACCAGATCCTGAAAGCCATCGGAGAAACTTCATTCACACCGGCATGGGGAGAAACGCGCCTGTTCAATATGCTGCGCGACCGCGGGGATTGGAACATTTCACGCCAACGCGTATGGGGTGTTCCGATTCCAGTATTCTACGCTGAAAATGGCGATCCGGTCATCACAGAAGAAACGATTGCGCATATTGCAGATTTGTTCCGTGAAAACGGTTCGAATATCTGGTTTGAACGTCCGGCTGCAGAATTAATGCCTGCAGGATTCACCCATCCGAGCAGTCCGAACGGCCTGTTCACAAAAGAGATGGACATCATGGATGTTTGGTTCGATTCAGGATCTTCTCATCAGGGTGTACTTGTTGAGCGTGAAGATCTGCAGTACCCGGCTGATCTGTATCTGGAAGGATCTGACCAATACCGTGGCTGGTTCAACTCTTCGTTGACGACAAGTGTTGCAATCAACGGCATTGCACCTTATAAAGGCATCTTGAGCCATGGCTTTACGCTGGACGGCAATGGCCGCAAGATGAGTAAGTCGCTAGGAAATGTCATTGTACCGTCGAAAGTGATGAATCAAATGGGAGCGGACATTTTGCGTCTATGGGTTGCTTCTGTAGACTATACTGCAGACGTTCGAGTTTCTGACGAGAATTTCAAGCAGGTATCGGAAGTTTACCGCAAAATCCGCAATACGCTGAAATTCCTACACGGAAACTTAGCCGATTTCAATGAAAAAGAGCATCGCGTCGCATTTGAAGACATGCGCGAAATGGATCAATACATGGCGATGAAACTGCAGAAGATGGTGGAGACAGTTCGCAAATCGTACGAAACCTACGAATTTTCAACTATCTATCATGCATTGAATAATTACTGTGCCAACGACTTGAGCTCTTTCTACTTGGATGTGGCGAAGGATGTCGTCTATATCGAAAGCGCTGATAATCTGCATCGCCGTGCGATGCAGACAGTCATGTTTGATTCGTTGATGGCGATTCTCAAGCTATCGGCACCGATCATTCCGCATACGGCTGATGAGTTGTGGTCATACTTGAGCTTTGTTGAGGAAGAAAGTGTTCAATTGACCGACTTCCCAGAAGCAATTTTGAATCCGGCGTTTGAAGGCCTGGACGAAAAGTGGAGCCGTTTCATGGATGTACGCGACGATGTCTTGAAAGCATTGGAAGAAGCGCGTGCAGCTAAAACAATCGGTAAATCGCTGGAAGCGAAAGTGACCGTTTACGGGAACAATGAGCTGGCGTCTCTGCTGGCATCAACTGATGATAATCTTGCTCAACTGTTCATCGTATCCAAGTATGAATACGGTGGCACTCAAGACCAGGCACCGGAACATGCAGTAAAGCTTAACGAGGTTTCGGTAACAGTTGAAAAAGCTGAAGGCGAAAAATGTGAACGCTGCTGGACAATTTCTCAAGAAATTGGCCAAAGTGAAGCGCATCCGGCACTATGCCCTCGCTGCGCAAGTGTCGTAGAAACACAGTACGCTTAAGCGGAACCTTTGGATAAATATGCAGAAGAGGTCTGGAGAACCGGAATCCCGGTTTTTCAGACCTTTACTTTTTTCCCTGACATTGTGTTAAAATAGATTGACTGATGAATTGACGGAGGATATGGATGTTTATTTATTATGGAATTGCATTATTGATAATCGCAGTAGACCAATGGACAAAATGGCTGGTCCTGAAAAATATGGAACTGGGTGAACGGATTCCGGTCATTGAACCTTATCTTGGCTGGCTGTCGCATCGTAACCGTGGCGCTGCCTGGGGAATGCTTGAGGGACAGATGTGGCTGTTTGGCATCATTACCGTGGCAGTCATCATTGGAATTCTTTACTATTTTCATAAACACGCAAAAGGGCAGCCTTTGCTTCAGCTAAGCCTGATGGTTCTGTTGGGCGGAGCTATTGGCAATTTTATCGATCGGATGCTGCGCGGGGAAGTCGTCGATTTTGTCGATGTGCTGATTCCAGTGATAAATTACGATTTTCCGATATTTAATGTTGCAGATGCTGCTTTGACAATCGGTGTCATATTGATGATTATCTTTATTATTTATGACGAAAAACAACAAAAGAAAAAGGTGTCTTAATGGAAGATTTAACGATTGAAATTACAAAAGAAATGGCCGGCGAACGAGTAGATAAAGCCGTGTCGTCGATAGATGAAGAATGGTCACGTTCACAGATCGGCAATTGGGTCAAAGAAGGTGCCGTAAAAGTTAATGGCATTACCGTAAAACCGAATTACAAAGTACGTTTGCAGGACATCATCATAGTCACGCCTCCAGAGCTTGTAGAACTGGATGTTGTACCTGAAGACCTGAATTTGGAAATCGTCTATGAAGACGAAGATGTACTGGTTGTCAACAAACCGAAAGGGATGGTTGTCCATCCGGCTCCAGGACATGCTAAAGGCACATTGGTCAACGGCTTGATGCATCAATGCAAGGACCTTTCAGGAATCAATGGCGTGGTGCGTCCAGGCATTGTCCATAGAATCGACAAGGACACTTCTGGTTTATTGATGGTCGCAAAAAATGACGCTTCCCATACATCATTGGTCGATCAATTGGTGAAAAAGACCGTCACCCGTAAATACGTAGCATTGGTACACGGCCATATTCCTCACGACAAAGGAACAATCCAGGCGCCGATTGCACGCGATCCGAAAGAACGCCAGAACATGGCAATCGTTGATAGAGGAAAGCATGCAGTGACGCATTTCCGCGTATTGGAACGTTTCGGCAATTTCACGCTTGTGGAGTGCCGCCTGGAAACAGGAAGAACTCACCAAATCCGTGTACACATGAAGTATATCGGCTACCCGCTTGTCGGAGATCCGAAATACGGACCGAAGAAAACAATGGATGTTGGCGGACAGGCTCTGCACGCGGAAGTTATTGGATTTGTTCATCCAAAAACTGCTGAGTATATGGAGTTTTCTGCAGAACCACCAGCTGAATTTGCAGAACTTCTGGAATCTCTTCGCGACAAGGATTGACAAACCCAATCACCTTTCTTTATACTTGAAAAAACGAATCGAATAATGAACACCTTTAATAACAGTCCAGAGAGGCTGAGAAGGTATTTACGCAAGCCGGAAGTTTGTCTTCCGTGCTGAATTTTCTGCGCATCTATCCTCTTGCCTCTTGGGCAAGAGGTTTTTTATTTGCAAAAAAGGAGCGGATCCCATGGTGGAAAAAGCAGATATTCTGGACGAACAGGCGATTGCTCGTGCTATCACCCGTATTGCACACGAAATCATTGAGCGAAACAAAGGCATCGATGACTGCATACTGGTCGGCATCAAAACGCGTGGAGCTTTTATCGCGAAACGGCTGGCAGAAAAAATAGAGAAAATCGAAGGGCGTCCGATCATGAAAGGCGAACTCGACATTACCCTTTACAGAGATGACTTAAGCATCAAAACGAAAAATCAGGAGCCGCTGGTCCAGCAAGTAGATATCGAACATAGCATACTCGATAAAAAAGTCATTCTTGTAGATGATGTGCTTTACACAGGGCGGACAGTGCGGGCTGCAATGGACGCCGTCATGGATCTTGGCCGGCCGGCACAGATTCAACTGGCAGTGCTGATTGACCGGGGCCACCGGGAATTGCCGATCCGCGCAGACTTTGTCGGCAAAAATATTCCAACTTCAAGCGATGAACGGATTGTCGTGCAAATGCTTGAAAGCGACCAGGTGGACCGGGTAGCCATTCACGAATAGAGAGATAGAGACAGGGGAGAACGGAAATTGAGCGAAGCAATATTGGATGTACATGATAAACCGAAAGCCGGGCAATGGATCTCACTAAGCCTGCAGCATATGTTTGCGATGTTTGGAGCGACTATCCTGGTACCGCAGCTAGTCGGCTTAAGTCCTGCCATAGCGTTATTGACAAGCGGTATCGCCACTATTATTTTCATACTGATTACACAATTTAAAGTACCGGCGTATCTGGGATCTTCATTCGCCTTTATCGTACCAATCACGATTGCCACTGAAACCGGTGGCATCGGCTCTGCAATGATCGGCGCCATGTTCGTTTCATTGGTCTACGCCATTGTCGCTTTGGTCATCTGGAAGACCGGCTACCAATGGCTGATGAAGTTGCTTCCACCGATTGTGGTGGGACCTGTCATCATCGTTATCGGCCTGGCATTGTCAGGCACCGCGGTGGATATGGCCATGACCATTCCAGTGGGCAACGGTTCGGAATACAGCCTGCTGCATTTCTCGGCAGCCATCGTCACTTTACTGACAGCGATTATCTGCAACATTTATTTCAAGAACATCATTTCGTTGATGCCCATCCTGATCGGCATCATCGTGGGCTATGCTTACTCAGCCGCCATCGGCATTATCGACTTTACGGCAATCGGCGAAGCAAGCTGGTTCGCAGTGCCGGAATTTCTGATTCCTGGTGTGGATTATTCGTTCCAGGTCACACCGACCTTGCTGTTCGTTATGGTCCCGATCGCCATCGTCACGATTTCAGAACACATCGGACATCAACTGGTACTTGGAAAAATCGTAAATCGCAATTACATAAAAGACCCGGGCTTGCATCGCTCGATTCTGGGCGACGGCATCGGAACCTTTATTTCTTCACTGGTCGGTGGTCCGCCAAAGACCACATACGGTGAAAACATCGGCGTCCTGGCCATTACGAAAGTATTCTCAGTTTATGTGATCATGGGAGCCGCAGTATTCGCCATCGCCTTTTCTTTTCTCGGCAAACTGATGGCGGTCATTGAGACCATTCCGACAGCTGTTCTTGGCGGAATTTCCATCCTGTTGTTCGGCATCATCGCTTCTTCAGGATTGCGCATGCTGGTAGACAATAACATCGACTTTGGCAATAACCGGAACTTGGTCATTTCCTCAGTCATCCTGGTCATCGGCATCGGCGGAGCTAAACTGGAATTCAGCGAATCCTTCTCGATCGAGGGAATGGCGCTCGCCGCTATTGTTGGGGTCATCCTCAATATGGTGCTGCCGGGCTTGAATAAGAACGAATTAGACGAGGGAACTGAATAATCACCTTTTAATGAATGTCCAGAGAGGCATGGAAAGGGTTGAAGAACAGGGTGGACTCTACCCTTTTTTCCTCACACCTTCCTGCCCCTGGGAAGGTGTTTTTTGTCTAGCGAATGAAAGGATGAGATGATTTTGCCGAACTTACTATCCATGAACAACTTGGAAAACAAAACAATCATGAGTTTGTTGGAGCGTGCAGAAAATTTCCGGCAAGGTGAAAAAGCGCCGATTGACGGCACAGTCGTCAACTTGTTTTTCGAACCGAGCACACGGACCAAGATGAGTTTTGAAATGGCCGAGCACAAGATGGGGCTGGCCGTGCTGCCGTTTGAAACAGCCTTTTCCAGCATCCTGAAGGGGGAAACGCTGTACGACACGGTCAAGACGATGGAAGCGATCGGTGTGGGTGCAGTCATCATCCGACACGAGGAAGAGGAATACTACCAGCAGCTTGAAGGCTGCAAAGTAGCGGTCATCAACGGCGGAGACGGCTCTGGGCAGCATCCGACGCAGTCTCTACTGGACTTGCTGACAATCTACCAGGAATTTGGCCGAGTGGAAGGCATCCACGTCACCATCGTCGGGGACATTGCACACAGCCGCGTAGCGAAATCGAATGCGGCGGCACTCAAGCAGCTGGGTGCTAGAGTGACCTTTATCTGTCCAGAAGAATGGAGCGGAGAGTATGACTCTTCGGAGCACTTGGACGATTTTATCGAAAAGACCGATGTGGTGATGATGCTCCGTGTCCAGCATGAACGGCATGCGGTATCGGCCTTGTTTTCGAAAGAAAACTACCACGAGCAATACGGTTTGACGATTGAACGGGAAAAAAGGATGAAAGACGGCGCCATCATCATGCATCCGGCACCGATCAACCGCGGTGTGGAAATTGCAGACTGCCTGGTTGAATGCGAACGCTCACGAATCTTCAAACAAATGGCAAACGGAGTATTTGTCCGGATGGCAGTACTTGAATACGCATTGAAAGGGAGAGATTAACTTGAATTTATTCATTAAAAACGTAAACATGCTGCAAAATGGAGAATTGGCATCAACTAATATCCGCATCGCGGATGGCAAGGTCAATGAAATCGGCAAAGACTTAAAAGTGAAAGACGAAATGGAAATTGACGGCAAAGGCCGGATGATCGCACCAGGATTTGTTGATGTCCACGTGCATTTGCGTGAACCGGGCGGCGAGCAGAAAGAAACTATCGAAAGTGGGACAAAATCAGCAGCAAAAGGTGGTTTCACAACCATCTGTGCAATGCCGAACACGCGGCCTGTTCCCGATACGAAAGAAAACCTGCAGCTGGTCAACGGATTGATCGAGAAAAATGCGCTTATCCGGGTTTTGCCGTATGCTTCTATCACCATAAGAGAAGCTGGAAAAGAACGCACGAACTTGCAGGAGCTGAAAGAAAACGGCGCTTTCGCTTTCACCGATGACGGAGTCGGCATCCAGCAAGCGGGAATGATGTACGAAACGATGCAGGATGCAGCAAAAATCGATATGGCGGTCGTTGCCCATTGTGAAGACAACAGCTTAATTTATGACGGCGTCATGCACGAAGGTAAGCGCAGCAAAGAGCTAGGGCTGAAAGGGATACCATCCATCGCAGAATCGGTGCATATTGCACGCGACATACTGCTGGCCGAAGCGGCAGGCGCACATTACCATGTTTGCCACGTCAGCACGAAAGAATCGGTGCGCGTCATCCGTGACGCAAAACGGGCCGGCATCCGCGTAACGGCTGAAGTGACTCCACACCATCTGTTGTTGACTGAAGACGACATTCCGGCAGACGACGCGAACTACAAGATGAACCCGCCGCTCCGTGCCAAGGAAGATTGGCAAGCTTTGCACGAGGGCTTGCTTGACGGCACACTGGACTTTATTGCCACGGATCATGCGCCGCATACAGCGGCAGAAAAAACCAACGGCATGAACGGTTCGATGTTCGGCATTGTTGGATTTGAAACAGCATTCCCGTTGCTCTACAGCAAATTCGTTAAAACAGGGACATGGACGCTGCAGCAGTTGATCGACTGGCTGACCATCAAACCGAGTGAAGCGTTCAACTTGCCATATGGCACAGTGGAACCCGGCAACACCGCCGACTTGGTGCTGCTGGATCTGGAAAAAGAACAGCCGATACAGGCAGAAGCGTTTTTATCGAAAGGCAGAAATACACCATTTGATGGCTGGAGTTGTACAGGGTGGCCGGTAATGACCATTTTTGGTGGAGAAATCGTATGGCAGGAGGAGAAAAATTGATGAAACGTTACTTGATCTTAGAAGACGGTACGGTATTTGAAGGAACAGCATTTGGAGGCGACGCTGCCTCAGTTGGAGAAATTGTTTTTAATACGAGCATGACCGGTTACCAGGAAATTTTGTCAGACCCTTCCTACTGCGGACAGATTGTCACAATGACTTATCCGCTGATCGGCAATTACGGCATCAACAGTGATGACTTCGAATCGATCGAACCGGCAGTCAAAGGAATGGTGGTCCGTGAAATCGCTGAATTCCCATCCAACTTCAGAAATAAAGCAACGCTTGATGAACTTTTTAAAATCAAAGACATTCCCGGAATCTCCGGTATCGACACACGTAAATTAACGCGCTTGATCCGCTCGAAAGGTGCCATCAAAGGCGTTTTAACTGCAGCAGGAGAAGACGTCCAAGTCGATGAAGTCGTCAAGACACTTCAGGCGACAGTACTGCCAAGAAACCAGGTGGCACAGGTTTCAACAGTACGCCCTTATCCAAGCCCAGGCCGAGGCAAACGTGTAGTGCTGATCGATTATGGCATGAAGCACGGCATCTTGCGCGAGCTCAACAACCGTGACTGCGATGTGATTGTAGTACCTTACAACACTTCTTCAAAAGAAATTCTGGCCTGGGGACCAGATGGCGTTATGCTGTCAAACGGCCCTGGAGATCCGAAAGATGTAGAGGAATGTGTAGAAGTCGTACGCGAACTGCTCGGCAACGTTCCGATTTTCGGCATCTGCCTGGGGCACCAATTGTTTGCAAGAGCCTGCGGAGCGGACACCTTCAAACTGAAGTTTGGCCACCGCGGCGGCAACCATCCGGTCCGTGACTTGATTACCGGGAAAATCGAAATCACTTCCCAGAACCATGGCTACGCAGTAGATGAAGAAACACTGCAAGGTACACGGTTGAAAGTGACGCACAGTGCATTGAACGACGGAACAAACGAAGGTCTGGCACACCTGGATTATCCAGCTTTCACCGTTCAGTACCATCCGGAATCTTCACCGGGACCAGAAGACTCAAACTACTTATTTGACCGCTTTATAGATGTAATGAACGCAACTCGAAAGGAGCAACAACATGCCTAAAAGACAAGACATCCAAAGTATACTCGTCATCGGTTCCGGACCTATCGTCATCGGACAAGCAGCAGAATTCGACTATGCCGGCACACAAGCCTGCCTGGCATTGAGGGAAGAAGGCTACCGAGTCATCTTGATCAACTCGAATCCGGCGACCATCATGACAGATACTGAAATTGCAGATAAAGTCTATATCGAACCAATTACCCTTGAATTCGTCAGCCGTATCCTGCGCAAAGAACGTCCGGACGCGCTTCTTCCGACACTCGGCGGCCAGACAGGGCTGAACATGGCGATCGAACTCGACGAATCGGGCATTTTGGACGAATTGGATATCGAAATTTTAGGGACAAAGCTCGAAGCCATTCATAAAGCGGAAGACCGCGACTTGTTCAGAACTTTGATGAACGAACTCGGAGAACCGGTTCCGGATTCGGATATCATCCACAACATGGCGGAAGCGGAAAAATTCATTGCGCGTGTCGGCTATCCCGTTATCGTCCGTCCTGCCTTTACATTAGGCGGCACTGGCGGCGGCATTTGCCATGACTACGAGCAACTGAAGGAAATTGTAGCCAGCGGTTTGAAATACAGCCCTGTGACACAATGTCTGCTCGAAAAATCGATTGCAGGCTTCAAGGAAATCGAGTACGAAGTGATGCGCGATAAAAACGATACGGCGATTGTCGTCTGCAACATGGAGAATATTGATCCGGTTGGCATCCATACGGGCGATTCGATTGTTGTGGCCCCAAGCCAAACTTTGTCTGACCGTGAATACCAGATGCTGCGCAATGTATCGCTGAAAATTATCCGTGCTTTGAAAATCGAAGGCGGCTGCAACGTGCAGTTGGCGTTGGACCCATTCAGCTTTAATTACTACATCATCGAAGTAAATCCGCGTGTTAGCCGTTCTTCAGCCTTGGCTTCAAAAGCGACGGGTTATCCGATCGCTAAACTGGCTGCCAAAATTGCGGTCGGTTTGACATTGGATGAAATGATGAACCCGGTCACTGGCCGGACCTACGCCGCTTTTGAACCGGCACTGGATTATGTGGTCACCAAAATTCCACGCTGGCCATTTGATAAATTCGAATCGGCAAAACGCAATTTGGGAACGCAAATGAAAGCGACAGGCGAAGTAATGGCTATGGGCCGCACGTTCGAAGAATCAATCCTGAAAGCAGTGCGTTCATTGGAAACAGGCCAGTTCCACTTAGAACTGAAAAATGCCGACGCCATGAGCGACGAATGGATTCAAAAACGCATCTGCCGGGCCGGGGACGAGCGCCTGTTCTTTATCGGCGAAGCACTTCGCCGCGGGGTGACGATTGAAACCATCAACGAATGGAGTCAAATTGATTTATTCTTCCTGAAGAAATTCGAAAACATCGTTCAATATGAAGAAGTATTGAAAAAGGCTTCTTTTGATTACGAGACAGCCAAACACGCGAAACGCCTGGGCTTTGCTGACCGGACGATTGCAAAACTATGGAACACGACCGAGCAGCAAGTCTATAACTGGCGCAAAGAACAAAAGTTGATGCCGGTCTACAAAATGGTCGATACCTGTGCGGCTGAATTCGAATCCGAAACCCCTTATTTCTACGGCACATACGAAGATGAAAACGAATCGGTGAAAACAGACAAAGAATCCGTCATTGTCCTCGGTTCGGGACCGATACGCATCGGCCAAGGAGTGGAGTTCGACTACGCAACCGTACATTCTGTCTGGGCCATCAAAGAAGCGGGCTATGAAGCGATCATCGTCAACAACAATCCGGAAACTGTCTCGACAGATTTCTCGATTTCGGATAAATTGTATTTTGAACCGCTGACAATCGAAGATGTCATGCACATTGTCGATTTGGAGCAGCCAAAAGGCGTTGTCGTCCAGTTCGGCGGGCAGACAGCCATCAATCTGGCTGAAAAACTGGAACAAAACGGTGTCAAAATTCTCGGGACTTCCCTTGAAGATACGGACAGAGCGGAAAATCGCAATAAATTCGAAGCAGCCCTGCACGAAATCGGCATTCCACAGCCTTTAGGCAAAACGGCTGTCAACGCAGAAGAAGCGATCATCATCGCTGCGGACATCGGCTATCCGGTATTGGTCCGTCCTTCTTATGTACTCGGCGGACGCGCCATGGAAATCGTCTACAACCAAGAAGACCTGAAGCATTATATGGAACATGCGGTAGAAGCAAGTCCGGAACATCCGGTTCTGGTCGACCGTTACCTGACAGGAATCGAAATCGAAGTGGATGCCATATCGGATGGGGAAAACGTACTGATTCCGGGAATCATGGAGCATATTGAACGTGCGGGTGTCCACTCGGGCGACTCGATTGCGGTTTATCCGACGCAAAACATTTCGACCGAATTATTGGACACTCTGGTCGATTACACGACGCGCCTGGCCAAAGGGCTGAACATTGTCGGCTTGCTGAATATCCAGTACGTCATTTCTAAAGGCGAAGTTTTTGTCATCGAAGTCAACCCACGGTCAAGCCGGACGGTGCCGTTCATGAGCAAAATCACTTCAATCCCGATGGCCAATATCGCAACAAAAGCGATCTTGGGCCAAAGCATCGTCGAGCAGGGCTTTACACCTGGCCTTGCGCCAATCTCGAAAGGCGTCTTTGTCAAAGTACCGGTCTTCTCCTTCGCGAAGCTTCGCCGTGTCGACATCACGCTTGGACCGGAAATGAAATCCACCGGAGAAGTCATGGGCAAAGACACGACACTTGAAAAAGCTTTGTATAAAGGCCTGGCAGCAGCCGGCATGGAAGTCAAAGATCATGGCACAGTGCTGCTGACGGTAGCGGACAAAGACAAAGAAGAAGCGGTTGGCTTAGCAAAGCGTTTTAAAGCGATCGGCTACCAGATCATGGCGACCGGCGGTACAGCCAAAGCCTTCGAAGAAGCGGGCATTGTAGTGGCGCCAATCGGCAAAATCGGTTCAGCAGGCAAAACCTTGCTAGATGTTATCCAAACTGGCGACACGCAAATCGTCATCAACACATTGACGAAAGGCAAGCAGCCACAGCGCGACGGCTTCCGTATTCGCCGCGAATCAGTCGAAAACGGCATTCCGTGCCTGACTTCTCTGGATACGGCAGAAGCGATGCTGCGTGTCATCGAATCAATGACCTTCTCAGCTGAAGAAATGGGGGCAGGTGTATGATCAAACAAGAACGTATGCAAGTCATCAAACAGCAGGAAATCGCCAAGCATATTTTTGAGCTGACATTACAAGGCGAGCTGGCCAATGAAATGGCAGAGCCGGGGCAATTTGTCCATATCCGTGTAGCAGATAGCTTTGAACCGCTGCTGCGCCGTCCGATTTCAGTGGCTTCCATTGATTTGGAAGCTTCGCAATTCACGATGATTTACCGGGCAGAAGGCCGTGGCACAGGATTGCTGGCAGAAAAAAAGCCCGGTGATATGCTGGATGTCCTCGGGCCTCTAGGGCACGGCTTTCCAGTAGAAGAAGCACAGAAAAAAGCATATTTGATCGGCGGAGGAATTGGTGTTCCGCCCCTATACGAACTCGCCAAACAACTGAACGCACGCAGCATTGAAACCGTCCATATCCTCGGATTTGAAAGCAAACAGGCAGTCTTCTACGAGGACAAGTTCCGCGAACTTGGCGATACCCATATTGCCACAGTTGATGGCTCGCACGGAACACAGGGTTTTGTGACGCATATCCTCAATGAACTGCCGAGTGATTTTGATACGTATTACAGCTGTGGACCGACAGCAATGCTTGAGGCGGTGCAATGGGCTTATCCGCAGAAAAAAGGCTTCCTGTCTTATGAACAGCGAATGGGCTGCGGCATCGGGGCATGCTTTGCCTGTGTCTGCCGGACAACCAAAAGCGAGACTGATTATATCAAAGTGTGTTCAGACGGACCGGTATTTCCAGCAGGAGTGGTGATTTCATGACAGATTTAACAGTAAAACTTCCAGGACTCAATTTGAAAAATCCGATTATGCCAGCTTCCGGCTGCTTTGGTTTTGGTAAAGAGTATGCGCAATTGTATGACTTGTCGCAGCTCGGTGCCATCATGATCAAAGCGACGACCGTTGAAACGCGCCTCGGCAATCCGACGCCACGTGTGGCGGAAACGGCATCCGGTATGCTGAATGCCATCGGCCTGCAGAACCCGGGCCTTGAAAAGGTGTCAGGGCAGGAGTTGCCATGGCTGGAGCAATATGATGTGCCGATCATCGCCAATGTGGCCGGAACGACGACCGAGGATTATGTAGAGGTCGCGAAAGCCATTTCACAGGCACCGAACGTCCATGCGCTGGAAATCAACATTTCCTGCCCGAACGTCAAACTCGGCGGCATTACATTTGGTACAGATCCAGACGTTGCCCGTGAGTTGACGCGCGCAGTGAAGGAAGTTTCTTCAGTGCCTGTGTATATCAAATTGTCGCCGAATGTCACGGACATCGTTTCAATCGCCAAAGCGGTCGAAGCGGGCGGAGCGGATGGCATTACCATGATCAATACGCTGCTTGGCATGCGGATGGACACGAAAACAGGACGTCCGATCATCGCCAATATAACAGGTGGTTTGTCTGGTCCTGCCATCAAACCGGTGGCTTTGCGGATGGTCTACGAAGTCAGTAAGCATACCAAACTGCCGATCATCGGTATGGGCGGCATCACCAATGTGGATGATGTCATCGATTTTCTGTCTGCCGGTGCCAGTGCCGTTGCAGTTGGAACAGCCAACTTCGTCAATCCTTTTGTCTGTCCCGAAATCATCGGACAATTGCCGGAACGCCTGCATGAACTTGGTTTTGATTCAGTAGAACAACTTGTCGGAAGGAGCCACCGTCTGTGAATAAACCCATCATCGCTTTGGACTTTGCATCGAAACAGCAAGTAGAAGAATTTTTAGCACAGTTTTCTGAGCCGCTTTTTGTCAAAGTAGGCATGGAGCTTTATTTTCAGGAAGGCCCGGAACTGGTCCGTTCTATTAAATTGCAGGGCCATGAAGTCTTTTTGGACCTGAAATTGCACGATATCCCGAACACGGTTGAATCCGCTATGCGGGGCTTGGCCAAATTGGAAGTAGATATGGTCAACGTCCATGCCGCAGGCGGGCTTGAGATGATGAAGGCAGCAAAGCGGGGACTGTCAGGCAGCAATACAAAACTCATCGCTGTGACGCAATTGACCTCGACGAGTGAAGAAGATATGCATGAAGATCAATTGGTTTATGTCAGCCTGGAAGAGTCTGTTTTGCATTACGCGAAGCGGGCCATGCAGGCAGGTTTGGACGGCGTAGTCTGTTCAGTGCTTGAGGCTGGATCCATTGGAGAAGCGTGCGGCCCGGATTTCCTGCGTGTCACGCCAGGCATACGGCCGGCAGCGGTTTCTGCTGATGACCAGAAACGGGTCGCAACACCAGCGGAAGCACAGGCAAAAGGTTCTACCCATATTGTCGTCGGACGAGCCATTACGAAGGCGGGCAATCCGTCAGAAAGTTATGCACAGATTGCAGCAGAATGGAGTGGACAATCTTGAAATACAAAATAGCAAACCATTTACTGGCCATTGGTGCGGTCGAGCTTCGCCCCCAGGAACCGTTTACGTGGGCATCAGGCGTCAAATCGCCGATATACTGCGACAACCGCTTGACCATGTCTTATCCGGCTGTGCGAAAAGACATTGCCGCGAGTTTAGCGGACACCATCAAAGAGTTTTATCCGGACTGCCAAGTGGTGGCAGGAACAGCGACTGCCGGCATTCCTCATGCAGCATGGGTCAGCGATCTGCTTGAACTGCCGATGGTTTATGTTCGTTCAAAAGCCAAAGAACATGGCCAGACGAATATGATTGAAGGCAAAGTCGAGCCAGGCAAAAAAGTGGTTGTCGTGGAAGATTTGATTTCGAAAGGCGGATCTGTGCTGCAGGCAGCTCAAGCACTCGAGGCAGCAGGCTTTGACGTACTAGGTATCGTCGCCATCTTTACCTACGATTTGCCGCAGTCGATTGAAGCAATCACTGGAGCGGGCTATACTTTCCATACGCTGACGGACTTTCCGGCGCTTGTCGAACAGGCATTGAGCACAGGAGCCATCGGTGAAGAAGATATGCCAATGCTCGCGGATTGGCATGAAAAACTGAAAGCAGGAAATTTGTGAAACCGGCCTTTTGGCCGGTTTTTTTGTTTCAGAGCTTTCTATATTTGGAATTTGATTGAGGAAAACAACCATAAAAGGGGTTGCCTGAATCATGAAAACGGCAAGAATTCAGTAGACCTATTTAAGGATTTGGCACAGGTCTATGCAGATATATTAATCGCGAATCTTCCCAGCCAAAACGACGAAATGTTTATTGGCTATCAGCGAGAGCTTTTTTACGTGCAATGAAACATCCTGGCCGAGGATAGGATGAATTTTTTAGGACGGTCCTGTATGATGAAGCTAATAGGCCAATTGAACGAAAGGGGATTTGTATGACCATTTCGCAGCAGCAATTGAACAGCTGGATTAAAAAATATCCATTGTTAAAGAACATCATTGAGTTAGAGCCGGTTGTCTGGCTGAACCCGAACCACCAAAAGATGGCTGATATGTCCGGGCTGCCGGTAAACCTCGTGGATATGGAACGGGCAGAAGGGCTTTGGCAGCGGTTCGCACCGTATTTAGCAGCGGAGTTTCCGGATACGGCAGCAGCAAACGGCATTGTGGAATCGCCGCTGTGCGAGATTCCCAACATGAAGCAACAACTTAATGCTCGTGGGGCTGGAGAAATTACAGGCGGGCTATACCTGAAATGCGATAACCAATTGCCGATCGCTGGATCCATTAAAGCTCGCGGTGGCGTTTACGAAGTGCTGCACCATGCAGAAAAACTGGCCATTGAAGCGAACTTGCTGACAACAGAACAGTCTTACAAACAGTTTTCATCCGAACGGTTAAAGCAGTTTTTCAGCCCGTATTCTATTGGCGTAGGCTCTACAGGAAACCTGGGCCTCAGCATAGGCATCATCAGCGCCAAGCTAGGTTTTGAGGTATCCGTTTATATGTCTTCAGACGCCAAACAGTGGAAAAAAGACCTGTTGCGCGAAAAAGGTGTGACTGTGGTGGAATTCGAAGGAGATTTCAGCGAAGCCATTTCGGCGGGACGCAAGAGAACGCTTGCCAAGCCAGAAGCTTATTTTGTGGATGATGAAAAGTCAAAACACTTGTTTTTAGGCTATAGCGTCGCTGCTTTCCGCCTCAAAAAACAATTGGAGAGCGCAAACATCCAGGTGGATGCCGACCATCCGCTTTTTGTCTACCTGCCCTGCGGAGTAGGAGGGGCACCAGGCGGCATTGCATTCGGGCTGCGGCAGGTTTTCGGCGATGCGGTCCATTGCTTTTTTGTGGAACCTACCCATTCTCCTGCTGTGTTGGTCGGCTTGATGACTGGCGAAAAAGAAAAACTTTGCGTCCAGGATCTCGGCATTGACAATGTTACAGAAGGTGATGGGCTCGCAGTCGGCAGGCCTTCCAGCTTTGCTTCGGGCATCAGCGAAAAAACGATCAGCGGCATCTATACAGTAGAAGACCGGGAGCTGTTTGAATTACTGGCTCTTCTGGCGGACAGCGAAGAAATTTTCGTCGAGCCTTCTGCTACAGCAGGCTTGCTGGGCCCCTTGAAAGTTCAAAAGACCGAATATGCCGAAGCGAATGGAATTAGGATGTCTGCTGTTAATCACATTGTTTGGGCAACCGGCGGCGCTTTGGTGCCGAAAGAAGAAATGGACGAATTTTATCAACGCGGAAAAACTTATTTGGGAGGCTGATAGAGTGGATTTGTCATGGATGATCATCATCGTTGGAGCCTTTTTGGCAGCTGGCTATTTTTTCTATAGCGCTTCTGAAAAACGCATTGAAGCGCTTGAAAACAGAGTCAGGCAAGTCGAGAAGCTGCTCAAACAATCGATTCAGGGGATGGAGTTGAAAGAACCTGACGTCAATGATGAACTTCGGGAACTTCTGCATAAAGGGAAAATGGTTAAAGCCGTCAATCGTACACGACAGGAATTCGGCTGGTCTCTGCTGGAAGCCAAGCAATATGTAGATGAATTGAAGGCTGGCAAATAATGCAACAATGTGAAGGATGCCATACGCCATTTACCTGGAAACAGGTCAGCAAATCACTTTTGATGGCCTACAAACCGATTGCTTGCCCAAATTGCGGCAAGCGCCATAAAGTTCAGTTTTTGTCGCGAATTCTTGCTTCTTCAGTTATGGTAGGCTCCCTTTATGCAGGGTATTTTTTTACTGCTTTAACCGGTCCCGGAACGCTTTTATTCAGCATGCTGGTCACTATACCGGCTGTATTACTGGTACTGCCCTACTTGATGAGGTACCGGCTGGCCTAAAGATTCTTTCTCGGGATCTTTTTTAATTTGCGAAGGATATGAGCATCATGCGGCGAATAATTGTGGAAACAGATAAAATGGAAGGTGGCAGAAAGCATGAGTGTCCAAGCGAGCCATATTTTTGTCAATTTGCCGGTCAAGAACCTGGAACGTTCCAAAGCTTTTTTTGAAGAAATCGGATTTGAATTTGAAGAAGAGATGACAGACCAGAATGCAGCCTGCATGATCATCGGTCCGACAATTTACGCGATGCTGTTGACGGAGGACTATTTCAAGAGCTTTACAAAAAGGAAAATCACAGACACGGCAACCAGTGCGGAAGTGATTACAGCCATTTCCGCCACCAGTAAAGCGGATGTGGATGAACTCGTAAGCAATGCGTTCAAGGCAGGTGGCCAGACAGCCAATGAAAAAATGGACGATGAATATATGTACGTCTGGAGTTTTAAGGACCTGGATGGCCATATGTGGGAAGTTCTCTACATGCCGGAGGAAGAAGCAGAATAAACACAAAAAGACATCCGGAAGTTTTTTCTTCTGGATGTCTTTTATCTTATAGATAATTTGCATAGCGCTTTTCAAGGTAGTTTTGTAAAATGGTCATCGCTGAACAGATGGCCCAATAAATCAGCGCCACCAAAATCAGCATGGTCAACAAATCATATTCACGGGCGCCGACAATGCGTGCCTTTTGGAAAATCTCCGGAACGGTGATCATCGCAGCCAAAGAAGAAGCTTTGATCAGATCCAGGTAGACATTCGATAAAGGCGGCACCGCAATCCGCACCGATTGCGGAAGGATGATGCGGCGCATGGCCTGCCAGTAGGTCATTCCCAGTGCAGTGGATGATTCCCATTGCCCTTTATCAACAGATGCCAGCGAAGAACGGAAGACCTCTGCAATATAAGCGGCACTGTTGATGGTAAAGCCGATCAAAGCCGCCTGCACAGCTGTAAATTCGATGCCGACGACCGGCAGTGCAAAATACAGCAGGAACAGGATAACCAGGATCGGTACGCCCCGCATAAAGGAAATGTAGAGGCGTGCCGGAAATTGCAGGATCTTCAACGGGGACGTACGGGCAAGAGACAGGAAAAAGCCGATGACTATTCCGATGATCATACTGACGACAGATATCAGCAAAGTATAGCCGATGCCTTCCAGTACATAGGGCAGGGATTTGATAGCTAAGGCAGGGTCAAACAGCAGTCCCCATTCAATGTCATTCATCAGACAACCTCCTGCTTAGTTTTCTTCAATGTCAGGCTTGACAGAGACATCTGCACCGCCGAAAAATTCTTCGGAGATTCCAGTGATCGTGCCGTCTTCAAGCATTTCTTCCAGAGCGCTATTGACGTTGTCCGCAAGCTTGGTATTGTCTTTGTTCATGACGAGGCCGACTTCGGACGGTGCATATTTGATATCCGGGTGAATGGTGATGTTCAGCTCAGGAAAAGCCGCTACACCGAATGTCGATAAATAATAATCGTTGAGGATGACATCTGTGCGCCCGATTGAAACATCACGCAAATACACTTCGTTCGTAGCATTGTCATACGTCACTTCTTCTGCGCCGTAATCACGTGCGATTTCCATGTAAATGGACGTAGAGGCACCGGCTGCTTTTTTGCCCGCCAAGTCATCCATAGTCGCGATACCGGATAAATCATCCTTTCGGACAACTGCTGTTCCATAGGAATGTTTGATTGGTGTTGAGAAAATAAACTGCTCTGCCCGGTCTTCGGTTATTTCAATATCATTGGCGGCAATATCAATCTGGCCGGTATTGACACTAGTCAGCATTTCGTCAAATCCTATCTCTGTAAACTCGATGTCCAGATCCAGGCGTTCACCAAGTTCCCGCACAACTTCCACTTCAAAGCCTGTCAGCTCATCAGAATCTTCATCACGGAAAGAAGTAGCAAGCAAGGTTCCGGAAGTAGCAACAGTCATGGAACCCTGCTCCTGAATCTCATCCCAAGCTGTTTTTGTCTCCTCGGTGCCGCTTTCTTCATTGCCGCATCCTGCCAGCAATGCCACAGCGATGGCCCCGTTGGCCATAAGGATTTTGTTTTTTGTAGAATATGTATACACGTGTAAAGCCCCCTTAAAATTAAGTCCTTTAAGAACATAGCATTTACTGATGGGCAGGGCAACGGGTTGAGCTTAACTCATGTGAAAACTCATCTATTAAAAATATTATTATTATGTAAACAAAAATCGGGTTTTTATGAGGAAATGAAGAAAGTGGAAACTGCCTGATTTGAATCTTTGCCACAGTGAAAAAATAACTTAAGGTTCCAGACTGATGGAAAAATCAGAAAATTTATCAAAGCAACTTCTTTCATTAAAATTTCTTCATTTATCCGCAAAAAAACCGGAAAGCGGGAAGCTTTCCGGTGCCTGTAACTATTTCTTTAATTTGATCACAAGTTCTTCATCCGGAGTCACAAATACCGTTTTCTGTTCAAAATAAATGACGAACCCTGGCTTCGAACCGTTTGGTTTTTTCACTTGCCGCACCTCAGTATAGTCAACGGGAACAGAAGATGACTCACGGGCTTTGCTGAAATAAGCCGCGATGGTGGCCGCTTCGAGTATGGTCGTTTCATCCGGATCATTGTCATGAATAATGACATGGGAGCCTGGAATATCTTTGGTGTGAAGCCACGTATCGGATTTGGCCGCTACTTTAAAGGTCACATAATCGTTCTGCTTGTTGTTTTTGCCGACAGAAATCGGTGTGCCAGTAGAAGATACATAAGGTTCGACAGAAGGCTTTGTCGGTTTTTTCTTTTTCTTCGACTTTTGTACCTTCATAAAGCCTTGCTCAGCCAGTTCTTCACGGATTTCTTCGATATCGGAGATGCCGGCCTGCTGAACCTGTGACATCAAGGTCTCAAAATACTCAATATCTTCTTCTGTTTTATCGATCTGTTCCTGCGTTTTCACCACCGCTGTTTTCGCTTTTTGATACCGCGAGTAATAACGCTGCGAATTGTCGATCGGTGTTTTGCGTGGGTCCAATGTGATGGTCACTTTTTCATCGTTGTAATAATTGTCGACTTCGATTTGCTTCATGCCTTTGGTGATGCGGTGAAGGTTGGCCATGATCAATTCACCGTTTAATTGAAGCAAATCGCGTTTCTCTGCCTGGTCCTGCTCTTTTTTCAATTTCTTCAGTTTGAGTTTGAGCTTGGAAATCTCGTTTTGCAGCCATCTTTCCAAGTCACCGGCCTGCTGTTTAACGCGGTCTCGTTCGGCCTTTGCGTAATACATCCGGTCGAGCAGCTCGCCGAGCGTCGGAAATTCCAGCCCATCTTCTTCAATATGGGTCAGAGGGGTAGCAGAAAAGAAACTTTTCCCGTCATGCTCGACATAATAGCCGGTCGGCTGCGGCTTCTGGAAATCTTCCAAAAATGCATGGGTGGTTTCGGTTTTATTATCGGCCGTCTGCAAACGAAACGCGAGTTCACGGGCGTTCAGTGGAGAAAAGCCGGAAAACTGGCCGACAATTTCTTTGGATTCTGTTTTGGCCAACTCATCGACCGCCTCGAACGGATCTTTTTTCTCCTGGGACGGTGGGAAGATATAGGGCTGTCCAGGAAGGATCGTCCGGAACGAATTGACGCTCGGCGGCAGATGCTTTAGGCTGTCAAGAATCATTGTCCGCTCGGCATCGATCAGGATGACATTCGAATGCCGTCCCATCATCTCAACATGCAACTCGCGTTCGATGTCATCGCCGATTTCATTTTTTGCTTTGATCTTCAGCATGATCAGGCGGTCCATCCCGTATTGCGAAATTTCCGTGATGACGCCGCCCTCGATATGCTTGCGCAGCAGCATGCAGAACATCGGCGGCTCGGAAGGGTTGACGTTTGCTGCTGCCGTCAAATGAATCCGTGAATACGACGGGTGGATGGAGATCAACAGTTTATGGTTTTTTCCTTGGGCACGTATGTGTAGAAGCAGTTCAAGCTGGTTGGGCTGATGAACTTTTGAAATCCTGCCGGTGATCAGTTGTTGAAGTTCGCCAGTCATCGATTTTGTGAATAATCCATCAAATGCCATTAAATATCCCTCTTTCAAATCGTTTTGTTCCATCTTATCATTTTCCCGGTGTATTATGATATAATAAGACAGTTAGTTAGAAAACGAAGGATAGCAATCAGCAGCGAATGGCGGTGAAGAGTTTGGCGAAAAACGTAAAGTTTATTTCCATCGGCGGAGGCAATACCATTTCGGTCAGCCGAATTGTGGCAGTTGTCACACCGGATTCTGCACCGGCAAAGCGGCTGATTCAGGAATCGCGCAGCAAAGGGCTGCTTGTTGATGCCACCAGCGGGAAAAAAACAAGGTCGATTTTCATTATGGACAGCGACCATGTTGTGATTTCTGCGGTATCTGCAGAGACCGTGCTCCCGCGATTAGAAGAAAATGATGACGAGGCAAATGAGGGATAAAATGAGAAACCAACGTGGACTGCTGATAGTCCTATCAGGGCCTTCGGGTGTTGGCAAAGGCACGGTACGAAAAGAGCTGTTCTCACAGCCGGATACGAATTACGAATACTCCATCTCGATGACGACCCGTTCGCCACGGGAAGGGGAAGTTGATGAAGTCGATTATTTCTTCAAGACCCGTAGTGCGTTTGAAGAACTGATCGAACAGGATCAGCTGCTTGAATACGCGGAATTTGTCGGGAATTATTACGGCACACCGCTTGCGTATGTCAACAAGATGCGCGATGCGGGCCGTGATGTATTCCTTGAAATTGAAGTGCAGGGCGCTGCGCAGGTCCGTTCGAAAGTTCCGGATGGCCTGTTCATCTTCCTGGCACCGCCGAGTTTATCGGAGTTGGAAGAACGGCTGGTCGGCCGCGGAACCGAGTCGGATGAAGTGATTGCTTCCCGCCTGCAGGCCGCCCGCCAAGAGCTGGAAATGATGAACTTGTACGATTATGTTGTGGAAAATGACGAAGTTGAAAATGCCTGTGACCGGATCAATGCCATCATCATTGCAGAACATTGCAAGCGTGAACGTGTTGAAAAGAGATATTTTGATATGCTAAAGGAGAATGTCTGATGTTATACCCATCTGTTGATAAATTAAAAAGCCGAATCGATTCAAAATACTCACTAGTGGCGCTTGCTTCTAAACGCGCCCGCCAACTGCACGAACACGGTGATGAGAAATTGGATTCATACGTTTCCACTAAATCGGTCGGAAAAGCACTTGAAGAAGTGGCAGCCGGCGTTTTAACACAGGAAAAACAAGATGAATTTGCAGTGTACGAAGACGAAATTTAACCATTAATCGCAACAGACGACTCCCAGAGCAAATTTGTTCTTTGGGAGTTTGTTGTTTAGAAAGGGTGTTTGAGTTGTTGGAGAATCGTAAAATCCTATTATGTGTCAGCGGAGGGATCGCTGTCTATAAAGCTGTTGCACTCGTCAGCAAGCTGTCACAGGCAGGCGCTTCCGTAAAAGTGATCATGACCCGATCTGCGCAGCAATTCGTGCAGCCGCTGACATTTCAGGTTATGTCCAGAAACGATGTCTACACGGATACATTTGATGAGAAGGATTCTTCTGTCATTGCGCATATCGACCTTGCGGATTGGGCAGACCTGATCATTGTAGCGCCGGGAACCGCCAATGTGATCGGTAAGCTGGCAGGCGGTATCGGCGATGATATGGTTACGACAACTTTGCTGGCGGCAACAGCTCCTATTTGGATAGCTCCGGCAATGAATGTCCATATGTACGATCATCCTGCGGTGAAACGCAATATCCAGCAGCTCCATGAAGACGGAATCCGTTTTATCGAACCATCCGAAGGCTTCCTGGCTTGCGGCTATGTCGGCAAAGGCCGATTGGAAGAACCGGAAAAAATCACGGAGCTGGTCAAGGGCTATTTTTCGCGGGAGCATAAACTGGCCGGCAAAAAAGTAATTGTAACGGCTGGTCCGACACGCGAGCGAATTGATCCGGTCCGTTTTCTGACCAATTTTTCGAGCGGCAAAATGGGCTATGCCATGGCCGGTGCAGCAGCAGAGATGGGTGCTGAAACCATTTTGATCAGCGGCCCCGTGTCGCTGCCGGTTCCAAGCGGTGTGACACGGATTGTGGTGGAAAGCGCAGAAGACATGCTGCAGGCAGTCGAAGCGCATTACGACACGGCGAACTATGTCATCAAGACGGCAGCGGTTGCCGATTACAGACCCAAAACGATTGCTGACAAGAAGATGAAAAAACAGGAAGGCGGTTCGACCATCGTTCTTGAACGGACGGTCGATATCCTTCAGTATCTGGGCCAACATAAAAAAGGTCAGGTATTGATTGGTTTCGCAGCTGAAACCAATGATGTCGGACAATATGCTAAAGACAAGCTGGAACGCAAAAATGCGGATTACATCATAGCCAATGATGTGACAGAAGCACAGGCGGGTTTTGAATCAGATACTAACCGGGTGACCGTTTACGGCAAAAATGGCTTTGAGCAGGCTTTTGAAATGATGCCCAAACAGCAATTGGCACGCCAGTTGCTCGAGTTGATCACGGATAAGGAAGAGCCGCATGATAGCTGAAGTGATTGTGGACGTTGCAGCACATCCGATTGACCGTCCTTTTGATTACGCCATTCCGAAAAGCGTGGCAGTATTGGCAGAGCCGGGAATGCGTGTCAAAGTGCCCTTTGGCAACCGCAAAGTGCTTGGATTCATCACCAAAATCAAAGAGACCTCAGAGTTTGACCCGAAACGCCTGAAACCGATCCATGAGTTGATGGACGTCGTGCCTGTTTTAAATGAAGAGTTATTGAAAATGGCTCAATGGATGAAAGAGCAGACAGTGTGCTTTGAAATTGACGCACTGCAGGTCATGGTGCCGGCAGCATTGCGTGCAAAATACGAAAAACGCTTTGTGTTGAATGCAGAGCTTGATGAAATTGCAGGCCCTTTGCGCCCCTATTTCGAAAACCGCCCATTTATCCGGCTGCAGGACGCAGTTGATGTATATGGTTTGTTGAAAAAAGAAATGGAAAAAGGCACTATCCTGGCTGATACCGACATTCAGCAGCAAACGGCTGTGAAAAAAGTACGGATGATCCATATTGCTGACAGCATCGAACAGCTGGAGGCCTTGGATATCCGTGCCAACGCCAAGCAACAGCTGAAGCTGATGGAGTATTTCCTGAAGCATGCAGGACGTTCGATTGAGTCTTCTCAACTGCAGAAAGAAGCAGGCGTTTCACTGCCCACCATCTACAGTCTGGTGGAAAAAGGGGCGGCTCAGATTTCCAATATGGAATCTTACCGGGATCCGAAACTGCTGACAGCGATTGAACAGAAATCGTCCTTGAAATTGACGGGGGCGCAGCAGATTGCTTTTGATTCGATCGAAAGCGCATTAAATACACCGAAAACCTTCCTGTTGCATGGCATCACAGGCAGCGGAAAAACGGAAATCTACCTGCAGACGATTGATCAGGTGCTGAAGCAAGGCAAAGAAGCGATTATGCTTGTGCCGGAAATTTCACTGACGCCTCAAATGACGATCCGTTTTAAAGAGCGTTTTGGCGATCAGGTTGCAGTTCTGCACAGTGGATTGTCGGCTGGTGAAAAATACGATGAATGGCGAAAAATCCAGCGGGCAGAAGTGAAAGTCGTCGTTGGGGCGCGATCTGCTATTTTTGCGCCATTTCAGAATTTGGGCTTGATCATCCTTGATGAAGAGCATGAATCGAGCTATAAACAGGACGACTCCCCGCGCTACCATGCACGCGACATGGCCATCTGGCGAAGCGAGTACCATAATTGTCCGGTCATCCTGGGCAGTGCGACGCCTTCACTGGAATCATACGCGCGTGCTCAAAAAGGCGTCTACGAATTGCTGGTGCTGGAAAAACGCGCAAAAAACCAACCTTTGCCGGATGTCCATATTGTCGATATGCGGGAAGAGCTGCGGACCGGCAACCGGTCCATGTTCTCGGTGCAGTTGGCGGATGCCATCCGCGACCGGCTGGAGAAAAAACAGCAAACGGTGCTGTTCCTCAACAAACGCGGCTATTCATCGTTTGTGCTGTGCCGTGATTGCGGAACGGTCATGCAATGTCCGAACTGTGATATTTCACTGACTTACCACCGATCAAGCGAAACGATGAAATGCCATTATTGCGGCTACGACGAACGTGTACCGACAACGTGTCCGGAATGTGAAAGTGAGCATATCCGGTTTTTCGGAACCGGTACACAAAAAGTCGAAGAAGAGCTGGCGAAAGTGGTGCCCGAAGCTCGCGTGCTGCGGATGGATGTCGATACAACGCGCAATAAAGGCGCACATGAAAAAATCCTATCTGCTTTTGGGGAAGGCAAGGCCGATATCCTGCTTGGCACTCAAATGATTGCCAAAGGATTGGATTTTCCGAACATTACATTAGTTGGCGTGTTGTCTGCGGATACGACGCTTCATTTGCCTGATTTCCGGGCAGCAGAAAAAACTTATCAGCTCCTGACGCAGGTCAGCGGCCGTGCGGGAAGGGATATTCTTCCAGGGATGGTATTTGTGCAGTCGTATACTCCGGAGCATTACGCCATCACATTGGCAAAAGACCAATTGTATGAGCCGTTTTATGAACAGGAAATGGCCATGCGCAGAGCAAGCGGCTATCCGCCGTATTATTACGTGGTCAACATCCAATTCACGCATGAAGATTTGATAGAGGTTGCTGAATACGCGGATCAAACAGTCCGTTATCTGAAGAGCCATCTATCTCCGAATACCTTGATCATCGGGCCTTCGGCATCGCTCATTGCCCGTGTCAACAATAGATATCGCTATCAATGTTTGATAAAATACAAAAAAGAACCGAAACTGACCGATACGATGCAGCAGTTGATCAAAATCCATCGCACCGAGTGGCTGAAAAAAGGCGCTACATTGTCGATTGATATGAATCCGACATCGGTCATGTAAGAGAAAAGAGGAATATTATATGACAATTCGAATGGTAATAAAGCACCCGAACGAAGTATTGGAGACAAAATGTCTGCCTGTGACCACTTTTGATCAGAACTTATCAGTTCTTTTAGACGACATGCATGAAACGATGGTTGAATCGGATGGCGTCGGCATTGCCGCGCCTCAAGTAGGCGTCGCAGTCCGTGCAGCAATCGTCGATTTCCGGGAAGGCCAGGACCCGATTGAACTGATCAATCCAGAATTGGTGCTGTTTGAAGGCGCTGAAACCGATATTGAAGGCTGCTTGAGTTTTCCTGGAATCTTCGGTGAGGTTGAACGCTGGGACCACATCAAAATCAAAGCGCAGGAGCGCGACGGTTCCTGGTACGAATTGGAAGCGGAAGGCTACGAAGCCCGTGCGATCCAGCATGAAATAGATCATTTGGACGGAATCCTGTTCACCAGCAAAATCACCAAATACGTCTCGCAGGAAGAATTGGACGAAATGATCCGCCAGCAGGAAGAAGAGGAGGAAGAGGTTTGACCAAAATTGTATTCATGGGAACCCCCGCCTTTTCCGCACCGATCCTGCGCATGCTTGTCGAAGAAGGCTACAGAGTCATTTCCGTCGTGACGCAGCCGGACCGGCCAGTCGGACGCAAAAAAGTGATGACGGCGACACCGGTCAAAGAAGAGGCAATGCGCCTTGGCTTGCCGGTGTACCAGCCGGAAAAACTGAAAAATCCGGAAGAGCTTCAGCATGTACTTGATCTGGAGGCCGATTTGATTGTCACAGCAGCTTTTGGGCAGATTTTGCCGAGTGAACTGCTGGAGACACCAAAACTGGGCGCCATCAATGTCCATGCTTCGCTTTTGCCAGCATACCGCGGAGGTGCACCGATCCATCAAGCTATTATGGATGGCCAGCCTGAAACGGGAGTCACCATCATGTACATGGTAGACCGTCTGGATGCAGGCGATATCATCTCGCAGGTAAGGGTGCCAATCGAAGAGCAGGATCACACGGGCAGCATGTTTGATAAATTGAGCATTGCCGGACGTGATTTATTAAAGCAAACCTTACCCTCAATCATTGCAGGTACGAACGAACGCATTCCACAGGACGAACAGGCCGTAACATATGCGCGGAATATCTCGCGCGAGCAGGAACACATTGACTGGTCAAAATCAGCCGCGGCCATTTACAATCAAGTTCGCGGACTGCATCCATGGCCGGTTGCGTATACAACTTTCAACGGCGCCAATATGAAAATCTGGTGGACGGAAAAAACTTCGTCCAATGCCAGCGGCCAGGCTGGGCAAGTGGTCGGGCTGACTGATGATTCTATTTTGGTGAAAACAGGCGAAGGCGTTATAGCCATCACTGAACTGCAGCCATCGGGCAAGAAACGCATGACGGCAAAAGAGTATTTAAAAGGACCTAAAATCCAGGCAGGAGATTTATTCGAATGAAAAACAAAAAACTTCAAGGCAATGTCCGGGACGCAGCATTCTCGATTCTTTGGGCAGTGGAAAACAAGCAGGCCTACAGCAACCTTCTTCTTCACCAAACCATCGAAAGCTATGGCATCGCAGCCAAAAACAGAGGCTTGCTGACAGAAATCACCTACGGCACTTTACAGCATCAGATGACATTGGATTACTACCTGGAACCTTATTTGAAAGGGAAAATCGAACCATGGGTCAAAACCTTGCTGAGGTTGTCTCTGTATCAGATTGTTTATCTGGACCGGATTCCGGCACACGCAGTTGTCCACGAAGCGGTTGAAATTGCCAAACGCCGCGGCCATGGAGGAGTTGCTTCAGTTGTCAACGGCGTACTGCGTTCAGTTCAGCGCAATGGTGTCCGTTCGTTCAATACGATCAGTGACCCATACGAAAAGATTTCCATCGAAACAAGCCATCCAATCTGGATGATCAAACGCTGGGCAGAGCAGTTTGGCTTGGAAAAAACACGCGAAATGGCATTGGAAAACAACAAAACACCGTCACAAACAGTGCGGGTCAACACATCCCGTGCAACTGTCGAAGAAGTGATTGAGATGCTCCAGTCTGAAGAGTTGGAAGCGGTACCGAGTAAATTGATCCCTGAATGTTTGATTGTCACGAATGGCCAGCCTGCAAGAACGGTGACATTTGAAAAAGGCTTTATCACCATCCAGGACGAGAGCTCGATGCTTCCAGCCTACGCCCTGCAGGTCGAACCGGACATGACAGTGCTTGACATGTGTGCAGCGCCGGGTGGGAAAACTACTCATATCGCTGAGAAAATGAATAATAGCGGGACTTTGTATGCGCTTGATTTGCATCAGCATAAAGTAAAGCTGATCGACGAAACAGCCGAGCGGCTTGGCCATACGGTCATCGAAACTTTAGTGGGGGACGGCAAGCAAAGCGTTGAACGCTTTGGTGAAGAAAAGTTCGACCGCATTCTCGTGGATGCACCCTGCAGCGGATTGGGTGTCATCAAACGGAAACCCGATATTAAATATACGAAAAAAGAAGAGGATTTCGCCCGTTTGCAGGAAATCCAAATTGAATTGCTGGACCAGGCCGCTCGTTTATTGAAGCAAGATGGCATTTTGGTCTACAGCACCTGCACAGTGGATGCAGTCGAAAACAGAGGCACCGCTGAACGGTTCCTGAAAGAGCATCCTGAAATGGAAAAAATCCAGGCGGCATTGCCGGCGGCTATGGGCATTAAACATACAGGGTTTGTTCAGGTGTTTCCACAGGATTACGGAAGCGACGGCTTTTTTATCGCGGCTTTTAAAAAGACACAAAAGACAGTAACTGCTTAAAGCAGTAAAAGATCAGAATCGGGGTGTCATGATTTGTTTGAGTATGTGGTAGAAAGTGATACAGGAAAAATCCGTGAAGTGAACGAAGATAGCGTGGCTGTCCTGAAACGTCCGAACGGCCTCCTTCTGGCCATAGTTGCAGATGGAATGGGCGGGCACAAAGCTGGGGATGTCGCCAGTAAAATGACCGTCGACCGGCTGAGCCGTTATTTTTTGGAAGACGGGGAAGAGTCATTTTCGACACTCGACAATAAGAAAAAATGGCTTTCCGAACGCGTACAGACAATCAATCGTTTGGTGTTTGACCATTCGATGGAAAACCTGGAGTGCAAAGGCATGGGCACTACCTTGGTTGCAGCGTTGATTGAAGAAAATGAAGGTATTTTATGCCATATCGGGGACAGCCGTGCGTATCTCATAAACGGCAGCATCGACCAGATTACACGGGACCACTCTTATGTCAACGTGCTGGTGGACAGCGGGGAAATCAGCCAGGAAGAAGCGGAAGCGCATCCCAAGAAAAATTGGATCGTCCGTGCGCTCGGCACCGAAGCTGATATTGAAAGAGAATTGATCCGTTTTTCATTCGTAGGGGCTTCTTATCTACTGATTTGTTCAGACGGCCTAAGCAATAAAATTCCGAAAGAAGAACTTGCCTCCATCGTTCGCTCAGCGGTTCCTTTATCTCAAAAGGGCCAGGAGCTGGTAACCTTGGCCAATGATCTTGGAGGAGAAGACAATATTTCATTGGTTCTTCTGTCCTCTGTGGATGAGGAGGTATAAGTATGCTGATTGGCAAAAGCATTAACGGCCGCTATAAGATTAAGGAATTGATCGGCGGCGGTGGAATGTCCAATGTGTATTTGGCACATGATATGATTCTGGACCGGGATATCGCCATCAAGATTTTGCGCTATGATTTTTCAAATGAAGAAGAATTGCGCAGGCGCTTCCAAAGAGAAGCTTTGTCCACAACCAGTTTGGCGCATCCGAACATCGTCAATATTTTTGATGTAGGCGAAGACGGCTCTATACATTACTTGGTGATGGAATATGTTCCGGGGAAAACCTTGAAAGATTACATAATCGAACATTCACCAGTATCCCCTGAGCGGGCTGTTGAGATTATGAAACAACTGGCATCGGCTTTGGCGCACGCCCACCATAACCAGATTGTCCACCGAGACATCAAACCGCAAAACATTTTGATGGATGCGGAAGGCAATGTGAAAATATCCGATTTCGGCATCGCGATGGCATTAAGTGCGACTTCCTACACCCAGACGAATTCCGTGCTGGGAACTGTCCATTATTTATCACCGGAGCAGGCACGCGGGGGCACTGCCAATAAAAAATCCGATATCTATTCACTTGGAATCGTCATGTACGAATTGATTACAGGCAAGCTGCCGTTTTCCGGTGAATCGGCCGTGTCCATCGCATTAAAGCATTTGCAGACAGAAACCCCTTCTTTGCGGGAAACGGTCCCAGACCTGCCGCAAAGCTTGGAAAATGTCGTTTTGAAGGCGACTGCGAAAAATATTCAGCACCGATACCAGTCTGCTGATGAAATGGAAGCAGACCTGGCCACGGTATTATTGCCGGAACGGTTAAATGAACCGAAATTCAAGGTGCCTGTTGACCAGGATGAAACACGCGCTATGCCCGCTATTAAAGATTCAGCAGCTTATACCAGCGCCGCAGAAACCAAAACAATGCCTCTTCCGCTGAATCAAGCGAAAAAAGAAACGAAAGCTCCTGGAAAAAAGAAAAAGAAATGGCCATGGATACTAGCGATACTGGCTTTCTTATTGATTGGTGGACTGGTTCTGGCAATTGCTTTTCCAGGAGTGTTTGAACCAAGGCAAATCGCTGTACCGGATGTTTCCGAGATGGAACGCAACGAAGCGCTTGAAGAACTTCAGGCAGCTGGCTTTATTGCAGGTGAAGAAACCGAAGAATACTCCGAGCAGATAGAAGCGAATTACATTATCCGGACCATACCGGAAGCTGGAAAAATGAGGGATCGTGAAACGGAAATTCAATTGTTTGTCAGCATGGGCAAAGAAATGATCGAAATGGACGACTTTGTCGGCAGCACCATTGAAGAAGCGTCTGGAGCCTTAGCAGACAAGAATTTCGCATCGGTGGAGTCTGCTGAAGAATTTTCCGAAGAACCGATTGGCACCATCTTGAACCAGGAACCGTCAGCTGGAGAAAATGTGATCATCAGTGAAACCGATGTGGAGTTTATTGTCAGCAAAGGGAAAGATATGCGCGAAGTAGAAGACCTGTCAGGCTTTACGGAGGAGAACCTCAACGATTATGCCCGTTCTTCCGGATTTAATATCCGCATCGTTTCGGAGCAGGCATCAGACGAAGTCGAGGACGGACGAGTCATGTCCCAAACCCCTGCTGCAGGAGAGCAGCTCGTAGCCGGCAGCACGATTGAAGTAACCTTGTCGTCTGGAGTGGCCGAGCAGCCGATGAAGACTTATATTCATACGGTGGAGATTCCGTATGAACCTGCTGAACCGGCTGCAGAAGGCGAAGATCCTGTTGAACAGACCATCCAAATCTATATTCAGGATAATTCACAGACAATGGTGGAACCGGTTGAGGAGTTTACGATCACCGAGGACCAGTCGCATCGCATTGAATTGCAGATTGCAGAAGGTGAAAGCGCATCATACCGGATTGTCCGCGATTCCACGGTGATTCTGGAAGAAACTTTTAATTATTCAAATGTAGAATAAAACAGCAGCGAAAGGAGTGAAAAGATGCCGAAAGGTCAAATCAGAAAAGCATTGAGCGGATTTTATTATGTATTAGATGAAGATGGTAAGCGTTACACTCAATGCCGTGGGCGTGGGGTTTTCCGCAATCGCCAAATAACACCATTGGTCGGAGATTACGTCGATTATAAAGCCGATAATGACCTGGAAGGAACGATCCTGCACGTCTATGAACGGAAAAACGAATTGGTGCGTCCGCCGATTACGAATGTTGACCAGGCCATCCTCGTTTTTTCAGCCAAGCAGCCCGACTTTCACCCCTTGCTATTGGATCGCTTTTTAACGGCAATCGAATCCCATTCGATTAAACCGATCATTTGCCTGACAAAAATGGATCTGCTGAAAGAGTCAGAGAAAGAGAAAATTCAACATTATATTGAGGATTATGAAAAAATCGGTTACGAAGTAATTCCGACATTCATTGGCGATCCAGCCTTAAAAGAACGTCTGATGCCTGTACTGGAAGGCAAAATCAGTGTTCTTGCAGGACAGTCCGGTGTCGGGAAATCAACTTTGCTGAATACCATCTTGCCGTCGCTTGAGCTGAAGACAGATGATATCTCCAAAGCGTTGAACCGGGGCAAACATACGACGCGTCATGTGGAACTGATTGCCGTGAACAATGGACTGCTCGCAGACACGCCGGGCTTTAGTTCGTTTGACTTCGAAACCATGGAGCGGGAAGAATTGTCCGCATGCTTCCCTGAATTTGCTGCACGCTCCAACGCCTGCAAATTCAGGGAATGCCTGCACATGAACGAACCGAAATGTGCCATCAAAGCTGCCGTCGAGGCAAATGAAATACCGGAATATCGTTACAAGCATTACTTGAAATTTTTGGAAGAAATTATGAGCCGAAAGCCGAGGTATTCAAATGATTAAAATTGCACCGTCTATTCTAGCAGCAGATTTTGCGAAACTTGGAGAAGAAGTTTTGGAAGTGGAAAAAGCAGGAGCCGATTGGATCCATGTTGATGTCATGGACGGCCATTTTGTGCCAAACATTTCGTTTGGGCCGATTGTTTTAAATGCCATACGGCCGTTAACCAAATTGCCAATGGATGTCCATTTGATGATTGAAAACCCAGATCAATATATTGAAGAGTTTGCAAAAGCCGGCGCTGATTTCATTACTGTTCACGTAGAGGCCTGTCCTCATTTGCACCGGACCATTCAATTAATCCGGTCGCTTGGCGTCAAGCCGGGTGTCGTTCTGAATCCGCATACACCGCTTGAAACCATCCAGCATGTCCTGGAAGACATCGATCTTGTACTGTTCATGACGGTCAACCCTGGATTTGGCGGTCAGAAGTTTATTCGTTCAGTTGTGCCGAAAGTCAAACAGCTGTCTGACATCATCAAAGAAAAAGGGCTGTCCATTGAAATTGAAATTGATGGCGGCATCAACGAAGAAACAATCGTGGCCTGTGCAGAAGCAGGAGCGACTGTCTTTGTAGCCGGTTCAGCCATTTACAGTAAAAAAGACCGGGCACAGGCTCTTCAAGCAATCAGGAAAGCAGGAGAAGAGGCGATTTCTTGAACATCATTCTAATCGCGGGAGGTCCGGCAGGGGAACTGCCGGATTTCTCTTTTTTTCCGGAAGCTTTGTATATTGGAATCGATTCCGGGACACTGGTGCTGCTGGAAAAGGGGATTCAGCCAGCTGCCGCTGTCGGAGATTTCGATTCGGTGACCTTTGAGGACTACAAGAAAATACGTGCGGCATTGCCCGAACTGGAACGGTCTCCATCTGAAAAAGACCAGTCCGATACAGAACTGGGGCTTGAGAGGGCGATGAGCCATCAGCCGGTGCAAGTTATACTTGCTGGAGTGACAGGCGGGCGGCTGGACCATTACATGAGTGTGCTTCATATCATGTATCAGTACCAGCAGAAATTTCCGGCAACCCAGTTTGTCCTGTTGAATAACCAGAACCGCATCCGTTTCCTTAGCCCGGGCACTCATGCTGTTGAAAAAGATCAGCATTTCAGCTATGTTTCATTTTATCCTTTTGCGGAAGAAGTCAAAGGATTGACGCTCTCCGGATTTAAATACCCGGTCACCAATGAAACTGTCCCATTCGGAACGACGCGCTTTGTCAGCAACGAACTGTTAGGCCATGGAAGTGTAACCATCCACAGCGGACATTGTCTTATGGTGGAAAGCTCGGACGTGTGAAAGCATTGCTATAAAGAATAAAAACAGGCACCGAAAAGGGGAATCCTTTTCGGTGCCTGTTTTATATTTCATTTTGACCTATATTAAGTCTAATACATACTTTAACAAAGAAAAAATGCCGGGCTGATTAGATCAGCACCGGCATTATCGATGAGCGATTTATACGCGCTCAACTTTTCCTGATTTCATTGCTCTTGCAGAAACCCATACACGTTTCGGTTTACCGTCTACAAGGATGCGAACTTTTTGAAGGTTTGCTCCCCATGTACGTTTTGTCGAATTCATTGCGTGCGAACGGGCATTTCCCGCGCGAGCTTTACGTCCACTAACTGCACATACTTTAGGCATGTAAGTCCCTCCTCACAAGTGAAGCTGAAAATTATAATAGAATTCCAGTTCGTTTTTCGTTTCACATACTTTAATAATTTACCACAGACATATCGCCTTTGCAACTAAATTTAGAGGTCTTTAAAGAAAAAAACCTTTACACCCCAATACGGTGGCTTTTCTTCTATAAGGCTTTAAGGTAGAATGGTAAGAGTGAAATAGGACTCAAGGAGGAATTTCAATGTCGATTGAATTAAATAACGAATATGGTCAAATCGATATTTCCAATGATGTTATTGCTCAAATAGCAGGCGGCGCAGCAATTGAATGCTACGGCATCGTAGGCATGGCAACGAAACATCAAATACGCGACGGCTTGACGGATATTCTACGCAAAGAAAATTTCGCCAAAGGGGTTCTTGTGCGCCAGGAAGGTGAAAATTTGGTTGTGGATATGTATGTCATCATCAGCTATGGAACAAAAATTTCCGAAGTGGCTTATCAAGTCCAGTCCAAAGTAAAATATACTATCACCAAAACATTGGGTATGTCAGTAAAAGCGGTAAATATTTTTGTCCAGGGAGTTCGTGTAACGAACCCGTAGGAGGAGGAAGAATCGGTTATGAAGTCATTAAATGGAGTAAAGTTCGCGGAAATGGTGCAGATGGGATCTCATCATCTTTTTCAAAATGCGGATTACGTTGATGCATTAAATGTTTTCCCGGTGCCTGATGGCGATACGGGAACGAATATGAATTTATCGATGACTTCCGGAGCGAAAGAAACAACCGCTCAAGCAGAAGAGCATATCGGCAAAACAGCAGGCGCCTTATCTAAAGGGCTATTGATGGGCGCACGCGGAAATTCTGGTGTTATTCTCTCGCAGCTTTTCAGAGGCTTTGGCAAATCCATTGCATCAGAATCGGAATTGACAGCGCTTAAGTTTGCGGAAGCTCTTCAGCATGGAGTCGAAACAGCCTATAAGGCCGTCATGAAACCGGTTGAAGGAACAATTTTGACAGTTGCGAAAGACGCTGCTGCCAAAGGCATGGAAGTTTCAAAAACCGAAACGGACATCATCGTTTGGTTCGAAGCTGTTGTCACAGAAGCGCAGGCTTCTTTGGAACGGACACCAGACCTATTGCCAGTCTTAAAAGAAGTAGGGGTTGTCGACAGTGGCGGGCAGGGCCTCGTTTATGTCTACGAAGGATTCCTGGCTTCATTAAAAGGTGAAGAACTGCCGGCAAAACACGCGCATAATACAATGACCGATCTTGTCAGTGCGGAACATCATAAAAATATTGCCAGCTTTATGGACACGGCCGATATTGAATTTGGCTATTGCACAGAATTCATGGTGAAGTTTGAAAAAGGCAAAAAAGAGTTTAACGAAGCTTTATTCCGTTCTGATCTGAGTGAATATGGAGATTCGCTATTGGTCATCGCGGATGATGAAGTTGCGAAAATCCATATCCATTCGGAAGATCCAGGAAAAGTGCTTACATATGGCCAGGATTACGGAAGCTTGATCAGCATGAAAATAGAAAATATGCGTCAGCAGCATATCGATATTGTAGGCGAAGACTTCCAGAAAAATGCGTTGAAACAGGAAGCTGTACACCCTTATGCCGTTGTGACGGTTGCAATGGGTGAAGGTATTGCTGAATTGCTGCGCAGCATCGGCGCTTCTTACGTCATTGAAGGCGGACAGACGATGAACCCGTCGACAGAGGATATCGTCAATGCAGTCAAATCGATCGGCGCAGAACGTGTGCTGATCCTTCCGAATAACAAGAACATCATCATGGCAGCGGAGCAGGCAGCGGAGCTTCTGGATATCGAAGCGGCTGTTGTTCCGACAAAAGACGTACCTCAAGGCATGTCAGCATTGTTGGCCTTTAATCCGGGTGCTTCCGTGGAAGACAATCAGAAAGCCATGGCGAGCGCATCAAAGCACGTGAAATCAGGATCTGTGACATTTGCAGTCCGCGATACATCGATCGATGGCATTGCCATCAAAAAAGATGATTTCATGGGCATTTCCGAAGGGAAGATTGTTGTCTCCAACAGCAGCCTGGAAAACGTAACGGAAGAATTGGCTAAAAAGCTGGTGGACAGCGAAGCTGAAATTGTTACGATTCTATTTGGAGAAGATGTGACAGCGGTGGATGCTGAAAAGTTGGGCGAATTTATCGAGTCGCTGAACAGCGAAGTCGAAGTCGAAATCCACAACGGCAAGCAGCCTTTGTATCCATTTATAATCGCTGTCGAATAGTATTTTCATTTCAATCACCAATACGGTAATAAAGCAAGCGAATACGGATGTATGCGCTCAGACTGTAGACAAAGTCTAATCAAAACGAATAGCGGTGTATAACCCCAACAAACCTAGTAATCCCTTCACTCAAGGATCTGGAGCGCAAGGCGGCGACTCCTGCGGAAGAACGAAGTGATGAGACCCCGCAGGAGCTTGCGACGAGGAGGCTCAGCGCTTCGTCCGCGGAAAGCGTCCGCCTGGAGCGGAGGATCCAGTATAAACGAGATAAAATGAGTATTCATCCTTTGAATATCACAAATATTCTTTTGTCTACAAGCTCAGCGCATACGGATGTATGCGCTTTTTTTATTTTTGTTTAATATGTCGAAATCATGTAAACTAATGGTATACGTAACCGAAAGTGAGGGGTTTGAGCCATGAAGTTCAAATCTGTTTTTGATATAATCGGCCCGGTCATGATCGGGCCTTCTTCTTCGCACACTGCGGGAGCAGCCCGCATCGGAAGAGTGGCGAGGGATTTGTTTGGCAGACAGCCGCAATGGGCGAAGGTTCATCTCTATGGCTCATTTGCAGAAACCTATAAAGGACACAGCACGGATGTCGCCATCATCGGTGGATTATTAGATTACGATACCTTTGATGAACGCATCAAAACCTCTTTCGAGGAGGCGCAAAAAGCGGGAATGTCTTATGAATTTATTCCGGAGACAGGCCATGTTGACCACCCGAATACAGCTCGCATCGTCATTGGCGACCAAGAATCTGAGATGTCGATGATGGGCATTTCGATCGGCGGCGGCAAAATTGAAATTACAGAGTTGAACGGCTTTCCGCTCCGTTTATCGGGTAACCACCCGGCGATTCTGGTTGTCCATGAAGACCGTTCGGGCTGCATCGCAAATGTCGCGAACGCCCTGTACAAATACGACATCAATATCGGCCACATGGAAGTATCCCGGAAAGAAAAAGGGCATATGGCATTGATGGTCATCGAAGTAGATCAAAATGTGGACAGAGAAGTGATGGACGAATTGAAAAAACTTCCGAATATCACGCAGGTGACAAGAATCGCCGATTAAATTGGAGGGTATAACGATGGAAGCTTTATTCCGTAATGTTAGAGAATTGGTTGAACGGGCTGAAAAAGAGCAGAAATTGATTTCTGAAATTATGATTGAGCAGGAAATGCTCATGACAGACCGCTCACGTGAAGATATTATGATCCAAATGGACCGTAATTTAACGGTCATGGAAGAAGCGGTGGAAAAAGGGCTGAAAGGCGTTCATTCAGTTTCTGGCCTAACTGGCGGTGATGCCGTGCTGCTTCAGGCCTACCGGGAAAAAGGCAATACGCTTTCCGGAGATCTGCTGCTTGATGCAGTCAGCAAGGCGGTAGCGACCAACGAGGTCAACGCAGCAATGGGAACCATCTGTGCAACGCCGACAGCAGGATCTGCAGGCGTTGTGCCAGGTACATTATTTGCTGTTAAAAATAAGTTGGACCCCACACGGGAGCAAATGATCCGTTATTTATTCACGGCAGGGGCTTTCGGTTTTGTTGTGGCCAATAATGCATCAATTTCAGGCGCAGCCGGCGGTTGCCAGGCAGAAGTCGGATCGGCAGCTGGAATGGCGTCAGCAGCTATTATCGAAATGGCCGGTGGCACGCCTCAGCAAAGTTCGGAAGCGTTCGCAATTACGATGAAGAATATGCTTGGTTTGGTCTGCGATCCAGTGGCGGGACTAGTGGAAGTGCCTTGCGTAAAGCGTAATGCGATGGGAGCAGCCAATGCAGTAGTGGCTGCAGATATGGCGTTAGCCGGTGTCACCAGCCGCATTCCGTGTGATGAAGTCATCGGTGCGATGTTTGAAATCGGCCAATCCATGCCGAGTGCGTTAAGGGAAACCGCAAAAGGCGGACTTGCCGCAACTCCTACCGGAAAGTGGCTTGAGTCCAAAATCTTCGGGGGAGCAGTTGTTGGCAGTGGGCAGTAGAGATTCTGTCGCCACATTAAAAGGGGTAGGCAAGCAAGCGGCCGAAACCCTCCGGGAAATGAGAATCGAAACCATACATGACCTGATCATGACATTTCCGTATCGCCACGAAGATTTTCAATTGAAAGATCTGGCGGATACACCCCATAATGAACGCGTAACCGTGGAGGGAAGGGTCGAAAGTGAGCCTTCCGTCCTTTTTTTAGGCAAGAAAAAATCGCGGACCCAAGTTCAGGTTTTGGTCGGCCGCCATTTGGTCAAAGCGATTTTCTTCAACCAGCCTTATGTCAAAGCGAAACTGCATTTGGGAGAAATCATCACCTTAACTGGCAAATGGGACCGCGGGCGGCAGGTCATTACGGTATCGAGCCATTCGATTGGGCCGCGTACCGATGGGGCAGATTTTGAACCCGTCTACAGCCTGAAAGGCAGCATCCACCAAAAAACGTTCCGCAAGCTGATGAGGCAGGCACTCGATTTGGCAAAAGAGGACGTGGAAGACTGCCTGCCAAAAAGTTTGGTTGAGGCCTATCAATTGGCTCCATTCCAAGACGCATTGGAATGGGTTCATTTTCCTCCAGACGGTGAAGCGGTAAAACAGGCCCGCCGGCGGTTTGTCTATGAAGAGTTATTGGTATTCCAATTGAAGATGCAGGCACTGCGCAAAAAGAACCGCGAGGAAGAAGGCGGCTCTTTCATCGATTACAATCTGGAGCGCTTGAAGGCATTTATTGAAGATCTGCCCTTTGATCTGACAGCCGCACAAAAGCGGGTAGTCAATGAAATCTGCAAGGACATGAAAGAGCCATTTCGCATGAACCGTCTGCTGCAAGGAGATGTAGGTTCCGGCAAAACGGTGGTAGCAGCGATTGCCTTGTATGCAGCCCATACGGCTGGATTGCAGGGAGCTTTGATGGCGCCGACTGAAATCCTGGCAGAACAGCATGCCAATACATTGGAGCAGTGGTTCCGTCCGTTTTCCTTGAATATCGCGCTGTTGACCGGTTCGGTTAAAGGGAAAAAACGTCAATTGATCCTGCAGCAGTTGGCCGCTGGAGAAATTGACCTCTTAATCGGAACCCATGCATTGATCCAGCCCGAAGTGAAGTTCCATAAACTGGGGCTCGTCATTACGGACGAGCAGCATCGCTTTGGAGTAGACCAGCGACGCGTCCTGAAAGACAAGGGTTATAATCCCGATGTGCTGTTCATGACGGCGACGCCGATTCCTCGGACCCTGGCAATTTCGGCATTCGGGGAAATGGATGTGTCGGTCATCGACGAGATGCCGGTTGGACGCAAGGAAATTGAAACCTATTGGATGAAAAAAGACATGTTCGGCAAAATTGTCGGACGGATGGAAAAAGAACTGGCTGCTGGACGTCAGGCATATGTCATTTGTCCACTGATCGAAGAATCGGATAAACTCGATTACCAGAATGCGGTCGATCTGTTTCAGCAACTGTCGATGTATTTCAAGGACCGCTTTACGGTCGGATTGATGCATGGCCGTCTGCATTCAGATGAAAAAGAGCAGACCATGCGTAAATTCACAGAAGGCAAGGTCGATGTATTGGTGTCCACGACGGTTGTAGAGGTAGGTGTCAATGTGCCGAATGCGTCGTTTATGCTCATTTATGATGCCGAGCGTTTCGGTTTGTCCCAACTGCATCAATTGCGGGGGCGTGTCGGACGGGGCAGCGAACAGTCCTATTGCGTCCTGCTGGCGGATCCGAAAACGGAAATCGGCAAAGAACGCATGGCGACGATGACCGAAACCAATGATGGCTTTGTGCTGGCAGAAAAGGATCTGCAACTGAGAGGTCCGGGCGATTTTTTTGGCCGCAAGCAAAGCGGCATCCCGGAATTTAAAATGGCCGATCTGGTCCACGATTACCGGGCGCTTGAGACGGCCAGAAAAGACGCTGAGAAACTGATCGGCAGCGAAGAATTTTGGCGGGCGGAAGATATGCGCTGCTTGCGCCAGCAAATCGAACAATCGGGTGTATTATCCGGTGGCAGGCTGGATTAAGAATGCAGGGATCATGATTTTCCTTGCATTCTTTTTTTGTTATTTATATACTCATATTAGTACCAAGTGCTAATAGCGGGCGGTGACATAGTGAAAAGACCGAAAAAACAGCGGCAACAGGCGTTGAAAGACTCTATAAATAACAATCCATTCGTAACGGACGAAGAACTGTCGGTTGAATTTAATGTCAGTGTGCAGACAATCCGGTTAGATCGGATGGAGCTTGCCATTCCGGAACTGCGGGAACGCATTAAACACGTCGCCGTGAAAACTTTTGAAGACGAAGTGAAATCTTTGCCGATCGACGAAGTGATCGGAGAGATTATCGATATTGAACTGGACAAAAAAGCGATTTCGATTTTCGATGTAAAACCAGAGCATGTTTTTCAGCGCAACAAGATCGCCAGAGGCCATCATCTATTCGCGCAGGCCAATTCTTTGGCGGTTGCGGTGATGAATGAAGAACTGGCGTTGACCGTGAAGTCAGAGCTGCAATTTTTGCGTCCGGTCACAGCAGGCCAGCGTGTTGTTGCAAAAGCGGAAGTGATCGACAGGCATCCTGAAAAAAACAGGGCGTTTGTAAAAGTGGTTTCTTCTGTCGAACAGCAAACGGTTTTTATCGGCACATTTGAAATGTACCGTATGACAGAGCAAAGTGAAGGTGAAGCAACATGAAAATAGCTGTAGATGCGATGGGCGGAGACAACGCCCCGAAAGAAATTATCGCAGGTGTTTATAAAGCATTGGACGAATTTACGGATATCGAAATTCAGCTTTTTGGCCACCAGGAAAAGATGGAGAAATTCCTGAAGGAACATGAACGCCTGACAATCGTCCATTGTGAAGAAGTCATCGAATCAGAAGATGATCCTGTGCGGTCAGTCAAACGTAAAAAAGATGCTTCAATGGTCCGGATGGCACAAGCCGTAAAAGATGGCGGCGCAGATGCTTGTGTCTCTGCAGGCAATACAGGAGCGCTTATGTCAGCGGGATTGTTCATTGTGGGCCGCATCGATGGTGTGGATCGGCCGGCACTGGCTCCAACTTTGCCGACTATTGACGGCAAAGGATTCGTTATGCTGGATATGGGCGCCAACGCGGAAGCACGGCCAGAACACCTTGTTCAGTACGCCATCATGGGAAGCATTTATGCTGAAAAAGTCCGAGGCATTCAAAATCCGACGGTCGGGTTGCTGAATATCGGAACCGAAGAGAAAAAAGGCAATGACTTGACGAAAGCTGCTTTTCCTTTATTAAAAGAAGCGCCAGTCAATTTTATCGGCAATGTAGAATCGCGTGATTTGCTAAACGGTGTAGCCGATGTGGTCGTCACTGACGGCTTTACCGGGAACATGGTATTGAAAACAATCGAAGGCACAGCAATGAATGTCTTCGCGATGATCAAAGATGTTTTTATGACCTCTGCAAAAACAAAAGTTGCGGCTTTTCTGGTTAAAGACGATATCAAAGGCCTCAAAGGCATGTTGGATTACAGTGAATACGGCGGTGCTGGACTGTTTGGCTTGAAGGCACCGGTCATAAAAGCGCACGGTTCGTCAAATGCGACGGCCTTATTCAATGCCATACGCCAAACGCGCACGATGGTGGAATACGATGTAACGGGCACAATTTACAGTACGCTGAAAAAGGAGACAATACATGAAGACTAAGATTGCATTTATTTATCCAGGGCAGGGGTCGCAAACAGTCGGAATGGGCGAAAGCTTTTTAGCAGATGACACGAGCCGCAATTTTTTCGAAAGCGCCGATCAGGCACTCGATCTGAAATTGTCTAAGCTTATGCTCGAAGGGCCTCAGGAAGAGCTGACACTGACCTATCATGCCCAACCGGCTTTATTGACAGTCAGTTCAATGATTACGGAACGGTTGATCCGTGCGGGCATCAGACCAGATTATACAGCGGGTCACAGCCTTGGCGAGTACAGCGCGCTTGTGACTTCAAATGTGATGGAATTTCCGACGGCGGTCAATATTGTACATAAACGTGGATTGTTCATGAACACCGCTTTTCCAGCAGGAGAAGGTACGATGGCAGCCATTCTTGGCATGGAGAGTGATGAGCTGGAGAAAGTGACGAACGAAGTCACGGACACAACGGGCGTCGTTCAGCTGGCCAACTTGAACTGCCCGGGACAAATTGTTATTTCCGGGACAAAAGCAGGGGTGGAGCAAGCTTGCTTGCTTGCCAAAGAGCGCGGTGCCAAACGGGCCATCCCGCTTGATGTCAGCGGTCCCTTCCACTCGGAATTGATGCGTCCGGCGTCACAGGATTTAGCAAGAGAGTTGAGCAGTTCTTTCCTGCTGGACGCCAAAGTGCCAGTGGTTTCAAATGTCACAGCAAAAGCGGAAACAAATGCTACGCAAATCCAGGATCTTCTCGTTCGCCAATTATATTCACCGGTTCTTTGGGAACAGTCAGTGCGCGAAATGATTGATCTTGGTGTCACAGTGTTTATTGAAATCGGTCCAGGAAAAGTATTGAGCGGACTGGTGAAAAAAATTGACCGTTCAGTTAAAACTTTGCCGGTCTATGACCTGGAGTCATTTGAAAAAGCGGTAGAGGAGTTGGCGAAATGAGTAAACTTGCAGGGAAAACAGCCATTATTACAGGCGCATCACGTGGAATCGGAGCGGAGATCGCCCGCAAATTTGCAGCTGATGGCGCCAAAGTGGTCGTCAATTACAGCGGCAGCCAGGAAAAAGCAGAGGCAGTTGTTGCTGGAATCCAGGCAGATGGTGGAGAAGCGATTGCAGTCAAAGCCAATGTCTCGGATTCTGAATCTGTCAAAGCGATGGTCGAGGAAACGATGAAAACTTTCGGATCAGTGGATATTTTGGTGAACAACGCTGGAATTACCCGTGATAACCTGATGATGCGCATGAAAGACGATGAATGGGACGACGTCATCAATACCAACTTAAAAGGCGTTTTTGTCTGCACCAAAGCGGTAACGCGGCAAATGATGAAACAGCGCGCCGGGAGGATCATCAACATTGCGTCAATCGTCGGAGTCATGGGCAATGCCGGACAAGCCAACTACGTTGCATCCAAAGCGGGCGTTATCGGTTTGACCAAAACGACAGCCCGTGAATTGGCAAGCCGAGGCATTACAGCAAACGCCGTAGCACCTGGATTCATTACGACGGATATGACTGACCAATTGACTGAGGAAGTTCAAAAAGCTATGCTGGGACAAATTCCTTTAGGACGTTTCGGAGCACCTGAAGATGTCGCAAAAGCGGCGTTGTTCCTGGCTTCTGATGATGCATCCTATATGACAGGCCAAACGCTTCACCTTGATGGCGGCATGGTCATGTAAGAAAGATTTTTGTATACTGATTTGAGGGGAGGTGACGACATTGTCAACAGTATTAGATAGAGTAACTAAAGTAATCGTGGATCGTCTAGGTGTAGAAGAAAGCGAAGTGAAAATTGAAGCTTCATTTACCGGTGACCTAGGTGCAGATTCATTGGACGTAGTAGAATTGGTTATGGAACTTGAAGATGAATTTGATATGGAGATTTCTGACGAAGACGCTGAGAACATGGCTACAGTAGGCGACGCAGTAACGTATATCGAAAAGAAACAAGCTTAAGCAAGAAATGTGGAAGTGCCTGTTCAGCTCTGACAGGTGTAAGGCGCGCTGGCGAAGCGGCATGTTTTCAGCCGCACAGCCAGCGTGACTTATGACCCCAAGGGTCTGATCGCTAGAGCTGGACACCAAGAAAAGCGGAAGCGGCCATCTAGGTCCGTCTGCTAAACAACAATACTCAACCACCCATTGACGCACAATTGCTGTTATACTAAGCAGTTGTGCGTCAATTCTCTTTTTGCACAACAGCTGAAAAAAAGGTAAAATTGATGGAAGTACACAAAGAAAGGCAGATAAAAATGGCAATGAACAAAAAACCGAATCACCAAAAGCCGGGCGTCATAAAAGATAGCGCCAAAGCGGCATTTGAACAACTGCAAAAAGAGCTGAATGTTTCATTCAACAAGCCTGCATTGCTGTATCAAGCTTTTACTCATTCATCTTATGTGAATGAGCATCGAAGAAAACAATTTACCGACAACGAACGCTTGGAATTTCTAGGGGATGCGGTATTGGAATTATCCGTTTCGCATTACCTGTATATGAAATACCCTGAAATGAGCGAAGGCGAATTGACGAAGCTGCGTGCAGCGATCGTTTGTGAACCATCACTGGTTTTATTTGCCAATGAACTTGGATTCGGCAGATACATCCTTTTGGGCAAAGGGGAAGAACTGACGGGCGGAAGAACACGTCCAGCATTGCTGGCTGATGTTTTCGAATCGTATATCGGTGCCCTCTACCTTGACCAAGGGTTGGAGCCTGTTGTCGCATTTTTGGAAATGGTATTATTTCCAAAAGTGGAAATCGGTGCTTTTTCGCATGTGATGGATTATAAGAGCCAACTGCAGGAATTGATCCAGCAAAAGAATACTGGAGCATTGAGTTATGAAATCATTGATGAAATCGGTCCGGCCCACAGCCGAGTATTTGTGACTCGTGTGTCCCTGGCGGAGAAGGAACTGGGAGTTGGCAATGGCCGGTCGAAAAAAGAGGCGGAACAGCAGGCAGCTCAGCTGGCAATCCGTAAATTGCAGGAAGCAGCGGAGGAGTAACAATGTTTTTGAAAAGATTGGAAGTCATGGGGTTCAAATCTTTTGCCGATCGCATCGGCATTGACTTTGTGCCTGGAGTAACAGCTGTTGTCGGACCGAATGGCAGCGGCAAAAGCAACGTCACCGATGCCATCCGTTGGGTGCTCGGAGAACAATCAGCAAAATCACTGCGCGGAGCCAAAATGGAAGATGTTATTTTTGCTGGCAGCGATTCCCGAAAGCCGCTGAATTTTGCGGAAGTCACTTTAATCTTAGACAATACAGATGGCCGCGTCCCTCTTGATTACAGCGAAATCAGCGTAACAAGAAGGGTTTTTCGCAGTGGCGAAAGCGCTTATCTGTTGAATAAACAAAATTGCCGCTTAAAGGATATCACGGACCTGTTTATGGATTCTGGGCTTGGCAAAGAAGCTTTTTCCATCATTTCGCAGGGGCGCGTGGATGAGATCCTCAATTCAAAAGCCGAAGAGCGCCGGTCGATTTTCGAAGAAGCTGCAGGTGTCCTTAAATACAAGCAGCGCAAGAAAAAAGCCGAAGTGAAATTAAATGAAACCGATGAGAACCTAAACCGTGTGCTTGATATCCTGCATGAATTGGATGGCCGTATGGAGCCGCTGCAAATTCAGGCTTCCACTGCTCGGGATTATTTGGATATGAACGAACAGCTGAAAGATGCCGACATCGCTTTGTTGGCTTATGATGCAGGTAACTTGGAAAGGGAGTTGGCCCAGCTGACGCATGATGCTGCAGCCCATTCCGAAAAGGAACTGCAATTGTCGGCAGAGATCAATAAGAAGGAGCACACAGTGGGCAGCATACGCCGCACGCTTACTGGTTTGGACAATAAAATAGACCAAGCGCAAAACGCTTTGGTGGAAGCCAGTGCCGAGACCGAGAAATGGCAAGGGCGCAAGTTGCTGATGTCCGAGAAAAAGAGCAATGCCCACCGGCAGGCGCAGCAGCTGCAAGACAACCTCAATACAGAAAAACTGGAAAATGATTTCCTGAAGCAAAAGCACAGCGAACAACTGACATTGCTGGAAGAACGCAAAGCTGAGCAGCAGACGATCCGGACAGCCATCAAAGGGCTCGAAGATCAGCTGAACCGGACGCCAGCGGATATCGATAATGAAATTGAAAACGGCAAGTCGGTTTATATCGATTTGATGAATGAGCAGGCCACAGTCAAAAATGAACTAAAGAATATCGGTTTGCAGGCGCAGCAATTGTCAGAGTCAACCGGGCGCATAGCGTCGCAGCGGACAGACTTTATAGAGGAATTGTCCAGGTTGGAAAAAGAAAAAGCGCAGGCGGAAAAGGATGTCCAAGAAATCCGTACGCTGTTGGAAGACAAGCGCCAGCAATATAAAGACAGTGAAGCTTCCTACCAGCTGCAGAAGCAGGCTTTCGACCAGAAGCAATCCATGCTGTTCCAAGCGTATCAGTCGCAAAAGCAACTAAGTGCACGGATCGACACGCTGCAGGAATTGGAAGCCGATTTTTCCGGCTTTTTCCAAGGTGTCCGTGAAGTATTAGTGGCGCGCGAAAAAGGTTATTTATCAGGAATCAGGGGAGCTGTCGCTGAACTTGCCCAGGTCGAGAAAAATTACGCCAAAGCGATTGAAACGGCTTTAGGTGCTTCCAGCCAGCACATCGTTACAGAAAACGAACAGCATGCACGGGAAGCGATTGATTTCCTGCGCAAAAAAAGAGCTGGCCGTTCCACTTTCCTGCCGATGACTGTCATGAAGCCGAGAAAAATTCCAGAGCATACTTTGGCCACAGTGAGCCAGCACCCTGCCTACATCAATATGGCATTTGAACTGGTCAATTACGATCCTCAATACGCGATGATCATTGAAAATCTGTTAGGCAATGTCATTATCGCCGAGGATCTGAAAGGCGCGACAGCGATCGCTAAAGCAACAGGCAACCGCTTCCGTGTCGTGACACTCGAAGGCGATATCGTCAATGCGGGGGGATCAATGACCGGTGGAGCCAATAAAACACAAGCCTCCTTCTTTTCACGAAAAGCCGAGCTTGAGCAATTACTTGTACAGGCGGGCGAATTAGAAGATACGATCCTAAATGCCGAGAAAACGGTCCAAAAAGAACAAGCAGAAGTTAGTGCAGCTGAAGAGTCAATTCAGGTTCTGCGGGCCGAAGGTGAAAAATATCGGGATATGGAAGCGGAAAGCTCCATTATCCTGCGTGAAATTGAAGCGGTGTTAAAGACCACATTAGAGCGATTCCAGCTTTTCGAAGCCGAACAAAAGAACAAGGCCTACGATTTGACGGCAATCACCGGACGGAAAGAAACGTCTGTTGCGCGGCTCGAAAGCATCGTTGGCGAACTAGACGCCATCACAGTGAAAATCGATGAACTGACTTTATTCAAGCAGCAAAACGAATCGGCACGCGATCAGGTGCTGGAGAAATTGGCAGAACAGAAATCACTGTATGCCGTGACGAAAGAACGTGTCATCCAATTGACTGCCAGCGAAGCTGAACTTTTTGAACGCCTGGAGAAAAGTAACCGCAAGCTGCAGGAGCATCAAAAAGAGCTGCAGTGGATTCATTCAGAAGAAGCGGCTAAGGTCTATTCAGACGAAGAAATCCTTGAGGAAATCGATTCCTGGTCAGCGAAAAAATCGCAGATGCTGCAAACGGTCGACCAGACGAAAGAACAGCGTGGAGAGCAGCAGGGCGATTTGAACGAACTCGAAGAGGAACTGAAAGAACAACAGCGCGTCTACAAAGGGTATGTAGAGGCGATTCGAATCTGCGAAGTCAAATCGACACGCTTAGAGGTTCAAATCCAAAGCTTTATCACCCAGCTTGAAACCAATTACCAGCTGACACTCGAGCAGGCCAAGCAGTTTGATATGGTGGACGAGGAAGTGGCTGTCCGCAGAAAAGTCAAACTGCTGAAGCAGTCCATCGAGGAATTGGGACCAGTCCATATCGGAGCCCTCGAAGAGTTTGAGCATGTCTCGGATCGCCATGCCTTTTTGACAGAGCAGCGCAATGATTTGAACGAAGCAAAAGAAACTTTGCGGACGTTAATCCGGGAAATGGATGGGGAAATGACCAGCCGTTTTGATGACACCTTCCATGCCATCCGGAAGCAATTCCAGTTGGCCTTTAAAGAACTGTTCGGCGGTGGCTCTGCGGATCTGGTACTCACCGATCCGCAGGACATGTTGCGGACAGGCATCGAGATCATTGCCCAGCCGCCTGGCAAAAAGCTGCAGAACTTGAGTCTTTTGTCTGGAGGGGAACGTGCACTAACCGCCATCGCTTTATTGTTCGCGATTTTGAATGTGCGCCCTGTGCCGTTCTGTGTACTCGACGAAGTTGAAGCGGCTCTTGATGAATCGAATGTCGTGCGTTACAGTCAATACCTGAAGAAGTTCAGTGAAGACACCCAATTCATCGTCATTACCCACCGCAAAGGAACGATGGAAGGTGCAGATGTCCTGTATGGCATCACCATGCAGGAATCGGGGATTTCGAAATTGGTTTCAGTTAAGCTTGAAGAAAAAATTTAAAAGAGGAGTGGTCACGTGAGTTTCTTTAAAAAATTAAAAGATAAATTTGCCGGAAACGCCGAGGCTGAAGAATCAACTGAAAAATACAAAGAGGGATTAACCAAAACCCGTACCGGCTTTACATCGAAGATCAATGATCTGGTAGCGAAATACCGCAAGGTCGATGAAGATTTTTTCGAGGAATTGGAAGAAATCCTGCTGCAGGCGGATGTTGGCTTTGAAACGGTCATTGAATTGATGGATGAACTGCGCTATGAGGTGCAGCGGAAAAATGTACGGGACACTTCCAACGTCCAGTCTGTCATTTCAGAAAAATTGGTGGATATTTACCAGGCAGGCGAAGCTGAAACAAATGAAATCAATTTTGTAGACGGACTGACGGTAATTTTGATGGTTGGCGTCAACGGTGTCGGCAAAACAACAACTATCGGAAAATTGGCTCACCGTTTCAAGAACGAAGGCAAAACCGTCATGCTGGCTGCTGGCGATACATTCCGTGCCGGAGCAATCGAGCAATTGGATGTCTGGGGCCAGCGCGTAGGCGTTGACGTCATCAAGCAAAGCGAGGGCTCAGATCCGGCTGCGGTCATGTACGACGCTGTCCGTTCGGCCAAATCCCGCGGAGTGGATGTGCTGATCTGCGATACAGCAGGACGCCTGCAAAACAAAGTCAATTTGATGAATGAATTGCAGAAGGTGCACCGTGTCATTTCACGCGAAATTCCAGGGGCGCCGCATGAGGTTCTGCTGGCTCTTGATGCGACAACCGGACAAAATGCCATGTTACAGGCACAAACATTTAAAGAAGTCACAGACGTCACAGGGATTGTCCTGACGAAATTAGACGGAACGGCAAAAGGCGGCATCGTTCTGGCGATTCGCAATAAGTTGAAGATTCCCGTGAAATTTGTCGGACTTGGCGAAAAACTGGATGACTTGCAGCCATTCGATGCACAAAAATATGTTTATGGTTTATTTGCTGAAGGCTTGGATAAAGAACAGCAATTGGAAGATGCTGAAGCAGACAAGTAAAATTACTTGACAGCTTTAGCTGTTTTCAGTATTCTAAGCAGAGAATGAGTGGGGTGAGCGTCAATGATGGGACTGGAAAAAACAACACGCATGAATTATTTGTTTGATTTCTATCAGGAGCTACTGACACCTAAACAGCGGAGCTATATGATGCTGTATTATTTAGATGACCATTCACTGGGCGAAATTGCTGAAGAATATAACATCACCCGCCAGGCGGTTTATGACAATATCCGCCGGACGGAAGCGATGCTGGAAGAATATGAACGCAAATTGCAGCTGTTTGAGAAATTCCAGAAACGGCAGCAATTGGTTTCGTCATTTGAAAAACAGCCATTCACAGAAGAGAATGTCCAGCAATTTTTGGGCGAACTGAAGGAATGGGACTAGGAGGCGGAAAGAATGGCATTTGAAGGATTATCCGAACGCCTGCAAGGCACCATGACAAAGATCAAGGGCAAAGGAAAAGTCAACGAAGCAGACGTTAAGGAAATGATGCGCGAAGTTCGTTTTGCCTTAATCGAAGCGGATGTCAACTTGAAAGTCGTCAAGGAATTTGTCAAGAAAGTCAGCGAACGGGCAATTGGCCAGGATGTCATGGACAGCCTGACACCAGGCCAGCAGGTCGTTAAAATCGTTAAAGATGAGCTGACTGAATTGATGGGCGGCGAAGAGCGGAAAATCGAGTTTTCCTCAAAGCAGCCGACGGTCATTATGATGGTCGGTCTGCAAGGTGCCGGTAAAACGACCACTTCGGGGAAACTTGCCAACCTGCTGCGCAGAAAACACAACCGCAAGCCGTTATTGGTGGCGGCCGACGTATACCGTCCGGCAGCTATTCAACAGCTTGAAACGATTGGCAAGCAGCTGTCCCTGCCGGTTTTTTCCAAAGGGACAGATATGTCTCCTGTGGAAATTGCACGGCAGGCGATTGAGCATGCAAAGACTGAGCATTTGGATACGGTCATCATCGATACCGCAGGCCGCCTGCACGTCGATGAGGCATTGATGCAGGAATTGAAGGATATCCGCGCCCTCAAAGAGCCGGATGAAATATTCCTTGTGGTTGATTCCATGACAGGCCAGGATGCGGTCAACGTAGCTCAGAACTTCGATGAAGCCATCGGCATTACAGGCGTCGTTCTGACGAAGCTTGATGGCGATACACGAGGCGGTGCAGCCCTGTCGATCCGTACCGTTACCCAAAAACCGATTAAATTTGTCGGGATGGGCGAAAAATTGGATGCACTTGAAGCTTTCCATCCGGAACGCATGGCGTCACGGATTCTCGGCATGGGCGATATGATGTCGCTGATTGAAAAAGCGCAGTCGAGCGTCGATGAAGAAAAAGCGAAAGAACTGGAAGAAAAGTTCAGAACCTCGACATTTACTTTTGATGATTTCCTTGAACAGATGTCACAGGTCAAACAGATGGGCCCATTGGATGAAATTCTGAAAATGCTCCCGGGCGCCAATAAAATCAAAGGACTTGAAAACGCAAAAGTGGATGAGGGCCAAATGGATCGCGTGGAAGCCATTATCTATTCCATGACGAAAAAAGAAAAAACCACCCCTGAAATCATCAATGCAAACCGCAAAAAGCGGATTGCCAAAGGTTCTGGAACGAGCATTCAGGACGTCAACCGACTCTTGAAACAGTTCGAGGACATGAAAAAAATGATGAAGCAAATGTCCGGCATGAACACGAAAAAAGGCAAAAAGAAAATGGGGATGCCAGGCCTGGACTCACTTTTCAAGTAAAATTTTAAGGTGTTAAGAAAAAATACTTTACAAACTATTTAAAGCTTGCTAATATAATATCTTGTGTGAAACTATTCGGAGGTGCTTTAAGAAATGGCAGTAAAAATTCGCTTGAAACGTATGGGAGCAAAAAAATCTCCTTTTTACCGTATTGTAGTAGCTGACTCACGTGCTCCACGTGACGGCCGTCAAATCAAGACAGTAGGTACTTACAACCCGCTGACAGTTCCAGCTGAAGTTAAAATCGACGAAGAATTAGTGTTGAAATGGCTTCATGATGGTGCAAAACCATCTGACACTGTACGCAACTTGTTTTCTCAAAAAGGCATTATGGAGAAATTCCATAACGAAAAACTAAACAAGTAAGGGAGATTTTCTTATGAAGCAGCTGATCGAGACCATTGTGAAACCGTTAGTTGATTATCCGGAAGAAGTTCGTGTCGAAACCGACGAAAACGCAAGCCGTATTGTCTACAAGCTTTCCGTGCATCCAGAAGATACAGGGAAAGTGATCGGGAAGCAGGGGCGTGTAGCGAAAGCTATTCGTTCAATTGTGTACTCAGCAGCAGGCGGTTATCATAAGAAGAAAACTTACCTCGATATTGTGGATTAAGGAAGAAGAAGGAGCCTAGGTTCCTTCTTTTTTTTTCAGAAAAATAGCAGTGGAAGGATGTTTGCTTGTGCAATGGTTTAATGTAGGAAAAATTGTCAATACCCACGGAATCCGGGGTGAAGTGCGCGTCTTGTCACGTACCGATTTTCCGGAAGAACGATTTGCTGTAGGTGTAAAGCTTGGCCTTTTCACACCGGATGCGAAAAAGCCGATCATGGTGAAAATCGCCAGCCATCGCCAACATAAAAACTTCGAGTTGCTGACTTTTGAAGGTTATCCGAACATCAGTGACGTAGAGCCATTCAAAGAGTCCTATTTGAAGATTGCTGAACATGACTTGACTGAACTGGAGGACAATGCGTTCTACCATCATGAAATTCTTGGATGTACAGTCTTTTCAACCGAAGGACAGGAGCTTGGGACCATCAGTGAGATTTTGGAGACGGGCGCCAATGATGTCTGGGAAGTTACACCCAAAACCGGGAAGAAGCATTACATTCCATATATTGAAGACATCGTCAAAGAAATCGACATAGATGAAAAGAAAGTGGTCATCGAAGTGATGGAAGGTTTGTTGTCTTGATGAACATAAATGTCCTGTCGCTGTTCCCGCCAATGTTTGAGGGTGTTTTTCAGCACTCAATCATGAAAAAAGCACAAGAAAAAGGTGCAGTCAGCCTGAATGTTGTGGATATCCGGGAATTTGCCGACAATAAGCGGCAGGTGGATGATTATCCATTCGGCGGAGGTGCCGGCATGGTGCTAAAACCGGAACCGATTTTCAATGCCGTAGAAAGCTTGATCCAAGACAGCAAGCCTCGCGTCATCTTGATGTGTCCGCAAGGAGAGCGTTTTACGCAGCAAAAAGCGGAAGAGCTTGCAGCTGAAAAGGAACTGGTATTTATCTGTGGCCATTATGAAGGCTACGATGAACGGATCCGTGAGCATTTGGTGACGGATGAGATATCCATTGGAGATTTTGTGCTGACCGGAGGAGAGCTGGCAGCCATGACCGTCATTGACAGTGTCGTCAGACTGCTTCCAGGGGTCCTTGGCAACGCCGACTCACCAGTTCGTGATTCGTTCTCCACCGGACTCCTTGAACACCCGCAGTACACGCGTCCGGCTGATTTTAGAGGCTGGAAGGTGCCGGATGTCCTAACTTCCGGCAATCATGGAAAAGTCGATCAATGGCGCGAGGAACAGACCTTGAAACGGACGCTCGAGCGGCGACCGGATCTGCTCGATAAAATCGACTTGAGCGACCATCAGAAAAAAACAATTGCCCATTTGAAAGAAAAAAAATAGAACGCAGGTTGCTCTTGCGCACACAACTGATCAATGGTATTATGGACACTGTACTTTTATGTAAAGTACAGGATCACGATGTTCCGCTGCAACAGTCTATTTGGGTGTAAGAGCGTCTGTAGAAGGAGAGAAAAATAATGCAAAACATTATTACAGAAATCACTAAAGAACAGCTTCGTACGGATCTTCCAAAGTTCCGTCCTGGAGACACTGTCCGCGTCCACGTTAAAGTTGTCGAGGGTACACGCGAACGTGTTCAGGTATACGAAGGAGTCGTAATCGGCCGTCGCGGAGGCGGAATCAGTGAATCATTCACTGTTCGCAAAATCTCTTACGGTGTTGGTGTTGAGCGTACATTCCCTGTACACACACCAAAAATTGCACAGCTTGAAGTTACCCGTCGTGGTAAAGTTCGCCGTGCGAAATTGTACTACTTGCGTGACCTACGCGGTAAAGCAGCTCGTATCAAAGAAATTCGATAAGATCGCATTAATGAGAGAGGGCGCTTGCGCCCTCTTTCTTTTTGCTAAAAAGTTTGATTCCTTGTACAATTAAGCCAGCAAGCATGGGGAGGAACGCGCATGGAGACTGAAGTGAAAAAGAAGAATGAGATGTGGGAATGGTCTAAAGCTTTGTTGATCGCCTTCGGTTTGGCTGCAATTATCCGTTTCTTTTTATTCACGCCGATTGTCGTAGATGGAGAATCGATGATGCCGACTTTGGAGCATGGGGATCGCATGATCGTCAACAAAATCGGTTATACAGTCGGAGAACCTGATCGATTTGACATCATTGTTTTTCATGCGCCTGAACAAAAAGATTATATCAAGCGCATCATCGGCTTGCCGGGTGATCACGTAGCCTATGAAGACGACCAGTTATATATAAATGGAGAAGCAGTGGAAGAGCCTTACCTGGATATTTATAAGCAAGGAATCACCGGTACCCTGACAGAGGACTTTGTTCTGGAGGATGTAACCGGTGAAAGAATCGTACCGGATGGCTCTGTTTTTGTAATGGGCGATAATCGCCGTGCCAGCAAAGACAGCCGCCATATCGGATTGGTCCCGACCGAAGAAGTGATCGGGGACACAAGTTTCGTTTTCTGGCCATTGCCTGAAGCGGGAATTGTAAAATAAGGAGTGGTTTTATGACGATACAATGGTTTCCTGGACACATGGCAAAAGCACGGAGACAAGTTACCGAAAAGCTGAAATTGGTGGATATCATTTTTGAACTTGTTGACGCCAGGTTACCTTTATCTTCACGGAATCCGATGATCGATCAAGTGATTCAGCAAAAACCGCGTCTCATTATTTTAAACAAAATGGACATGGCCGATGAAGTTGAAACGAAAAAATGGATTCGTTATTTCGAGGATCAAGGTACCCGGGCAGTAGCCATCAATTCGCTTGAAGGCAGAGGGCTACAGCTGGTGACAAAAGTATCAAAAGAAATACTGACAGACAAATGGGATCGGATGATTGCCAAAGGCATCAACCCCCGTGCCATTCGCGCTATGATTGTCGGCATCCCAAACGTCGGGAAGTCGACCCTCATCAACCGCTTATCGAAAAAGAGCCTGGCCAAGACCGGTAACATGCCAGGTGTCACGAAAGCGCAGCAATGGATCAAAGTCGGCAAAGAAATTGAATTATTGGATACGCCAGGTATTTTATGGCCGAAGTTTGAAGACCCGGAAACCGGATTGAAACTAGCGGTAACGGGAGCGATCAAGGATTCGGTCATCCAAATGCAGGAGTTGGCCATCTATTCCCTGAAATTCCTGGAAGAACGCTATCCAGAACGCATGATGGAACGTTATGGCATTGATCATGTTGACGAAGAAATAGTCAATACCTTTGACCATATTGGTAAAAAGCGCGGTTGTTATGACCAGCATGGCGAAGTCGACTATGAAACGACCGCAGAAGTGATTGTCCGGGATATCCGGAACCAGTATCTCGGCAAAGTGACATTCGATTACAGAGATGAAATGATTGTGGAAGAAGAGGCGTAAAGGTTCGCCCTGTCCCATAACCAGCTGTTCCTCGATTTTGAGGAACAGCTTTTTTGATAGGGTCGATAGTGGATAAACTATTTATCGTCTGCTTTGGTTCAAACAAAGATGACTGCTCTAATTGGAAAGTCTAGTTTACAAAATCATTATTATTTTAAAGAGGTCATAAAAGAAAGAAGTTGAAAAGATGGAAACAACCGCTCAGATAAAAGAAAAACTAGATGGGGTGACGGAATGGCAGCCGTGGATGGATGCGCTGAAGAGCGACTCACGAAAAAGTGTCCAGACTTTATTGGCATCCTGGAAGCGAAAACAGGGGTTGCGTGACAAGCAGCTTCAGAACCATGGCCTGAAGCTGCAATTTGATGCTGAATTCAGAACCGGCAAAGGCGATTTTGTGGCCGGCATCGATGAAGCGGGCAGGGGGCCGCTTGCCGGTCCGGTCGTTACTGCCGCAGTGATTTTGCCGGAGGATTGCTCGAGCCTTGTCGGATTGGACGATTCGAAGCAATTGAGCAAAGCGAAACGTGATCAGTTTGCCGAAATCATCAAGCAGATTGCTGTTAGTTATGCAGTTCATGTCCAGCCCCCTGAAGAAATAGATCGTTTGAATATCTACCAGGCGACAAGAAGCTCCATGACAGAAGCCGCGTTGTCGTTGTCTCCAGAGCCTTCCATCGTGCTGGCTGACGCCATGATGCTGAAGTTGCCGATGGCGTGTGAGTCCATCATTAAAGGTGATGCCAAGAGTTTAAGCATTGCTGCAGCTTCAATTTTGGCAAAGACAGGAAGAGATGCCATTATGGCTGAATATGCCATTGAGTATCCGCAATATGGTTTCGACAAGCATGCCGGCTACGGAACGAAAGAACATGTCGCAGCGCTTGAAAAATACGGCCCTTGCGAAATTCACCGGACAACATTCGAACCGGTCAAATCTCTTTTGACGCAAAATTCACTGTTTTAAGCAAGTGAAGTTTTCTCGGAACAGCTATCAACGGTGGACATTTTATGACAACTTTAATACAATGGTAGAGGTAATAAAATTACGATAGAGATGTTTGATTGGAGGATGACAGATGAATATCCATGAATATCAAGGGAAAGAACTCCTCAGACAATATGGCGTAGCAGTTTCTTACGGCACCGTTGCTTTTTCTCCGGAAGAAGCAGTAAAGGCAGCTAAAGAACTGAGTACGGATATTGTCGTGGTAAAAGCACAAATCCACGCAGGTGGACGAGGCAAGGCCGGCGGTGTTAAAATCGCTAAAAACCTGGATGAAGTCCGTGCATACGCCAAAGAACTATTAGGCAAAGTTCTTGTGACTCACCAGACAGGTCCAGAAGGCAAAGAAATCAAACGCTTGTTGATCGAAGAAGGATCTGATATCAAAAAGGAATATTATATCGGATTGGTGCTTGACCGCCAAACTTCACGCGTCACTCTTATGGGTTCTGAAGAAGGCGGAGTTGATATCGAGGAAGTTTCTGAAAACAATCCTGAAAAAATCTTCAAGGAAATTATCGATCCAGTGATCGGTTTGACTGGTTTCCAGGCACGCCGTATGGCTTTCAACATGAACATTCCGCCTAAGCTTGTAAACAAAGCAGCAAAATTCATGCTTGGCCTTTACACTGTATTCATCGAAAAAGACGCTTCAATCGTTGAAATCAATCCGTTGGTTGAAACTGGCGACGGCAATATTCTAGCGCTTGATGCAAAATTCGATTTCGATGAAAACGCTCTTTACCGCCACAAAGACATTGTGGAACTTCGTGATTTCGACGAAGAGGATGCAAAAGAAATCGAAGCTTCCAAGTATGACTTGAGCTACATTTCTTTGGATGGGAACATCGGCTGTATGGTTAACGGCGCCGGACTTGCTATGGCAACGATGGATACGATCAACTACTACGGCGGAACACCCGCTAACTTCCTTGACGTTGGGGGCGGTGCTACCGCTGAGAAAGTAACGGAAGCTTTCAAGATCATTCTTTCTGATAAGAATGTAAAAGGAATCTTCGTTAACATTTTCGGCGGTATCATGAAGTGTGACATCATTGCGGAAGGCGTAATCCAGGCTGCGAAAGAAGTAAGCCTCGATGTACCGCTTGTAGTCCGTCTTGAAGGAACCAATGTAGAAATCGGTAAAAAACTGCTTAATGAATCAGGTCTTAATATTGTGGCTGCCGGTACGATGGCAGACGGCGCTAAACAGATCGTAGAACTTGTAGGCTAAAGAAGGGCAGGGACAAAAATGAGTGTATACATTAACAAAGACACAAAAGTGCTTGTACAGGGAATTACAGGGTCAACTGCCCTTTTCCATACAAAGCAAATGCTTGAATACGGAACGAAAATCGTTGCGGGTGTAACACCAGGTAAAGGCGGAACTGAAGCTGAAGGCGTACCTGTCTTCAATACTGTGGAAGATGCAGTAAAAGCTACAGGAGCAAACGTATCTGTAATTTACGTACCGGCACCTTTCGCGGCTGACGCAATTCTTGAAGCTGTTGAAGCTGAGCTTGATATGGCTATCTGCATCACTGAGCACATTCCTGTATTGGATATGGTCAAAGTGAAGCGTTACATGGAAGGCAAGAAAACACGTCTTGTTGGACCAAACTGCCCGGGCGTAATCACTCCGGATGAATGTAAAATCGGCATCATGCCTGGATACATTCATAAAAAAGGACATGTTGGCGTTGTTTCACGTTCAGGTACATTGACGTATGAAGCGACTCATCAATTGTCTGAAGAGGGAATTGGCCAGTCGACAGCTGTCGGCATCGGTGGAGACCCAGTAAACGGCACAAACTTTATCGACGTATTGAAGGAATTCAACGAAGATAAAGATACTTACGCAGTCGTAATGATCGGTGAAATCGGCGGAACAGCTGAAGAAGAAGCTGCTGAGTGGGTTAAAGCGAACATGACGAAACCTGTAGTAGGATTTATCGGTGGACAAACTGCACCTGAAGGAAAACGTATGGGCCATGCCGGTGCGATCATTTCCGGTGGTAAAGGAACAGCTGCTGATAAAATCAAAGCAATGAACGAAGCAGGCATCGAAGTTGCAGACACTCCATCTGTTATCGGAGAAACTTTGATCAAAGTTATCAGAGAAAAAGGGCTATACGACAAGTGTAAAACCCATTAATACATGAATAAGGCTCAAAACGTTGGAATTCCAACGTTTTGAGCTTTTTTTCGTGCTTCCAGAAGACTGCCAAAATAGATTTAAGATTTTTTCAGACCAACTTTTCATAAAGGCAACGAGTTAATTTATCGAAAACATTTCTACTATGAGCAAAAATAGATCCAAGAAAAGCCAAATACCAAATGCAATATAGAAAAAGAAGATGAATACTTTCAATTTGGTCAACCCTTTTTTACTTAGTAGAATTACAAGGTAAAAAAACAGAGTTATGTATAGCGGATGTTCCTAATAACCGGCATTCAAAGCATATTTATAGACAAGATATACGGCAGAAATAGACCAAAGTATTACTGCAATAAGATGAATAGTTTTTACAGCTCGCATCTAGGAACCGCCTTCCGATGAAATAGAATAACTTTAAGGAACGGAATGAGATAAGAAATAATCGAACAAGGCGTTTGCCAACATGAAAGTTAGCCTTAGTAAAATCTTCTGCTCCCATTCATAGTGTGAGCCTCTGCAGCTAGTTTAACATTATAATAAATTAAGCGATGCTGACAAATTGTAGTTGTAAGAAAAAATATCTCAATAAGAATCGTGCTGTATGTTAGGTGAGTAATTTTTAAGGCTTGGTCGAAGTCCGGTTGTTTGGCGGATTGGAAAATGTCCAAACCGTGGCAATTTATTGCATGTTTACGGCAGCAGTAAAACCCATTAAAATGGAGATAAGCTGCATCTTAATCGATAAAGCTTATTTTATAGTTAAAATAGAACAGGAGGAACAAAATGAACAAAGAATTCACGGAGCGTTTATTGGCGCTGCACTATGTCTACCCAAAAAGTCTGCAAAAATTATTGCCACTGCTGGCTGAAGATCCAGACCTGTCAAGACTCGAACAAAAATCCCCCTATGAGTTGATGCTGCTCTTGAATATAAGAATGGATCAGGCAGCGAAACTGAAAGCTTCTTACCGACAATCCCTGACATTCCCCTTAAGTGAAACCTACGCCAAACATAAGATACTCCCCATATCTTATCAGCATCCCCTATACCCTGGAAGCCTACTGGAACTGATCGATCCACCCGCTGTCCTATATGCAAAAGGCGATGTGGCTTTATTGGCAGAGCCAAAAAAGGTGGCCATCATCGGCTCACGAAAAGCCTCTTCTTATTCGCAAAAAGTTTTGCAGAAGATTGTTCCGCCACTGGTTGAAAGCGGCTTTGTCATAGTCAGCGGCCTGGCGAAAGGAGCGGACGCAATGGCACATCAAAAAGCGATTGATTTGGGCGGCCGGACAATCGCCGTCACTGGCAGTGGTTTTCTGCATCCCTACCCGAAAGAAAATGCAGCATTAAACCATATAATAGAAGAAAAACATTTGGTTTTGACTGAATATCCACCGTATATGGAGCCGCGAAAATGGAACTTTCCGATGAGAAACCGCGTTATCAGTGGTTTGTCCAGAGGCATCATTGTGACAGAAGCTCTTGTGAAAAGCGGAACATTAAGTACAATCGAACATGCGCTGGATCATGGAAAAGATATTTTCGCGGTTCCGGGTGACATCGGATCACCTTTATCCGAAGGCCCACATAAATTAATTTCAGAGGGGGCAAAACCTGTCTGGAACGGCTGGCAGGTGTTAGAAGAATACCAGCAAATGACAGCAGAGAAAGAATGAAAAAAATGAAAAGCCTTGCATTAAGCCAAAATCTGTTATACATTTTGCAACAGGTAATTCTTTTAAGCAGTTTTGAGAAACCTCTATGAGGAGGAAATAGTTATGGCGGATTTTTTAGTGATTGTTGAGTCGCCTGCAAAGGCAAAGACAATCGAACGGTATTTGGGTAAGAAATATAAAGTCCGTGCTTCACTTGGACATTTACGCGATCTGCCACGGAGTCAAATGGGTGTGGACGTGGAAAACAATTACGAACCTCGCTACATTACAATAAGAGGCAAAGGCCCGATATTACAGGATCTTAAAAAAGAAGCGAAAAAAGCAAAGAAAGTCTTTCTCGCGGCTGACCCTGACAGAGAAGGTGAAGCGATTGCATGGCATTTGGCCACCGCACTCGGCATTGACCAAACCTCGGATTGCCGTGTGGTCTTCAACGAAATCACCAAGGATGCCATTAAGGAATCATTCAAGCATCCGCGCAAAATTGATATGGACCTGGTTGATGCACAGCAGGCTCGCCGGATTTTGGATCGTCTTGTGGGATACAGCATCAGTCCTTTGCTTTGGAAAAAAGTTAAAAAGGGATTGTCTGCTGGACGTGTACAATCTGTAGCCCTTCGACTGGTCATTGATCGGGAAAATGAAATTAAAAGTTTTGAACCGGAAGAATACTGGTCGATCACCGGAGAATTCGAAAAAGCTACGAAGAAATTCGAAGCACAGTTCTACGGCAATACGAAAGAGAAAATGAAACTGCAGAATGAAGATGATGTCAAAGCTGTTATGGCGTCGATGAAAGGCAAAGACTTCACAGTAAACCGTGTGGTGAAAAAAGAGAGAAAAAGAAATCCATCTCCTTCCTTTACAACTTCTTCACTCCAGCAGGAAGCAGCCCGCAAATTAAACTTCCGAGCCAAAAAGACAATGATGCTTGCGCAGCAATTGTATGAAGGCATTTCAGTAGGAAAAGAAGGCATCACGGGTTTAATCACATATATGCGAACAGATTCCACGCGAATCTCCGATACGGCGAAAAAGGATACAGTCGATTTTATTCTCGAAAACTACGGTGAAGAATATGTGACGCAAAAAGTAGCTGCGAAGCAATCAGCAAAATCACAGGATGCCCACGAAGCGGTGCGGCCGACAAGTGTGATGCGGACACCGGAATCGATGAAGAGCATTCTTTCGAGGGATCTTTACCGCCTGTATAAACTGATTTGGGACCGATTTGTAGCCAGTCAGATGTCACCGGCAGTTTTGGATACCGTTATGGCGGAACTGCAGAACGGTGAAGCGGTGTTCCGTGCAAACGGTTCACAGGTCAAGTTTCCAGGCTTCATGAAACTTTACATCGAAGGCACGGATGATCAAAAAGAAGAAAAAGATAACATATTGCCGGAAATGGATGAAGGCGATATCGTGAAAGCGGTTGAAGTCACGCCAAATCAGCATTTTACACAGCCGCCTCCACGCTTTACAGAAGCCCGTTTAGTACGGACACTCGAAGAGCTTGGAATAGGGCGTCCGTCCACTTATGCGCCAACACTGGACACAATCCAGAAACGTGGATATGTCACTTTGGATGCCAAACGTTTTATTCCAACCGAATTAGGTGAGATTGTCCATCAGTTGGTGCTCGAATTTTTCCCGGATATTCTTAATATCGAATTTACCGCTAAAATGGAGCACGATCTGGATACCGTCGAAGAAGGCGAAATTGATTGGCGCTCTATCATCGATGCATTTTACTTGGACTTCGAGAAAAATGTCGAAGTGGCAGAAGAGGAAATGGAGAAAGTCCAGATCAAGGATGAGCCTGTAGGTGAAGACTGTGAATTATGCGGTTCGCCGATGGTCTACAAACTGGGGCGCTATGGCAAATTCATGGCCTGCAGCAATTTCCCGGAATGCCGCAATACAAAAGCCATCGTCAAGCATATCGGCGTCAAATGCCCGACTTGTAAAGAAGGCGAGATTGTTGAAAGAAAGAGCAAGAAGCGCCGTATATTCTACGGCTGCGAACGCTATCCGGAATGTGAATTCGTATCATGGGATAAACCGATTGAACGTCCTTGTCCGAAATGCAACGAATTGCTGGTAGAGAAAAAAGTGAAAAAAGGCGTTCAAATCAATTGCACAAGCTGTGACTACAAAGAAGAAGTTCAATAATAATATAGAGGTGTTTGGAATGACGAAATATGTAAATGTAATTGGAGCCGGATTAGCCGGCAGTGAAGCAGCATGGCAAATCGCAAAACGGGGAGTCAACGTCCGTTTATACGAAATGCGTCCAGTAAAGCAGACAGCTGCCCACCATACAGACAAATTTGCAGAGTTGGTCTGCAGCAACTCATTGCGTGCCAATTCCCTGACCAATGCGGTCGGTGTCATCAAAGAGGAAATGCGTAAACTGGATTCAGTGATCATCGATTCAGCAGATCGTGCATCTGTGCCTGCTGGCGGAGCACTTGCCGTGGATCGCCATGAGTTCGCAGGGGCTGTGACTGACAAAGTCAGAAACCATCCACTCGTGGAAGTGATCAATGAAGAAGTGACGGAAATTCCGGAAGGCATCACGATTATTGCAACCGGGCCGTTAACGTCACCGGCGCTTGCAGAGAAGGTGCGCCAACTAACAGGTGAGGAATACCTATACTTTTATGACGCAGCAGCACCCATTGTAGAAAAAGACAGCATCGATATGGATAAAGTCTATCTAAAATCCCGCTACGACAAAGGGGAAGCTGCTTATTTGAACTGTCCAATGACTGAGGATGAGTTCATGCGTTTCCATACCGCACTTGTCGAAGCAGAAGTTGTGCCGTTGAAGGAATTCGAAAAAGAAATCTATTTTGAAGGCTGCATGCCGGTTGAAATCATGGCCGCCAGAGGTGAGAAAACTTTAACTTTTGGGCCGATGAAGCCAGTAGGATTGGAAGATCCAAAAACAGGTAAAATTCCTTACGCCGTCGTTCAGCTTCGCCAGGATGATGCAGCCGGAACACTTTACAATATCGTCGGATTCCAGACGCATTTGAAATGGGGACCTCAAAAAGAAGTACTCAAATTGATTCCCGGGTTGGAGAACGTGGAAATCGTGCGTTACGGTGTGATGCACCGCAACACGTTCATCAACTCGCCGCGCGTGCTAAAGCCAACCTACCAGTTAAAAGCTGATGAGAACATTTTCTTCGCTGGCCAAATGACTGGTGTCGAAGGCTACGTTGAATCGGCAGGCAGCGGGTTGTTGGCGGGAATCAATGCAGCAAAATTGGCATTGGGTGAAGAATTATTGGTATTCCCAGCTGAAACAGCTTTAGGCAGCATGGCCCGTTATATTACAGAGGCGGACAGCAAGAATTTCCAGCCGATGAATGTCAACTTCGGTTTGTTCCCGGATCTTGGTGAGCGGATCCGCTCGAAACAGGAGCGTGCAGAAAAACACGCAGACCGAGCATTGGCGTCAATTCAAAATTATATGAATACAGTGACTGTTTAATTGATAAAAGCCTCTAAATGTTGGTATAATTTAGAGGCTTTTGTATTTGGTGAAAGGTGGAGCATACATGGAGAAAGAGAAGATGCTTGAATCTTTTATGACCTATATTCAACTGGAGAAAAACTATTCGGAACACACCGTCCACCATTATGCACATGACTTGGCGGATTTTTTTCTGTTTTTGAATGCTGAAGGCGTTCCTGATATCAGAGAAGTCGAATATATACATGCTAGAAACTATGTTACGAAATTATACGATGCCAAGTTATCCCGAACCACCGTTTCCAGAAAGATTTCTGCGATCCGTTCCTTTTTCCGCTATGGCAATCGCGAGTTTGATCTGGACGAGGCCGCATTCAGGTCGTTGTACCATCCGAAAAAAGAAGAACGGTTGCCACAATTCTTCTATGAAGAGGAGCTGGCACAACTTTTTAAGTCGGTTCTGGGTGAAGACAAACTGTCAATCCGTAATACAGCGCTTTTGGAACTGCTATATGCGACAGGTATGCGCGTCAGTGAATGCGTCTCTATTCACTTGGGCGACTTGGATCAGACGATGCAAATTGTCAAAGTGATGGGAAAAGGGCGGAAAGAGCGTTACATTCCATATGGCCAGTTTGCGCAGGACGCTCTGGAACATTATATAGAGGATGCGCGTCCTAAACTGATGAAGAACCAAAAACACGATTATCTGTTTGTGAATAGCCGGGGAGAGACTGTAACCGATCGGGGCGTTCGCCATATCTTGAGCGAGTGCATGAAGAAAGCTTCTGTCAATTCATCTATTTATCCGCATATGATCCGCCATACATTTGCAACTCACCTGATCAATAATGGAGCTGATATTCGGACTGTCCAGGAATTGCTTGGACATTCCCATTTAAGTTCCACTCAGATTTATACGCATGTCACCAAAGAGCATTTACGAAATACCTATTTAAATTCACACCCGAGAGCTTAGGAAGGAGAATTTTACATTGGAACAATTCCATGCAACCACTATATTCGCGGTTCAACATAACGGCAAATGTGCCATGTCGGGCGACGGCCAGGTTACATTCGGCAATGCAGTCGTCATGAAGCATACCGCAAGAAAAGTACGGAAATTATACAACGGACAGGTCTTGACCGGATTCGCAGGATCTGTTGCAGATGCTTTTACATTATTTGAGATGTTCGAAGGAAAGCTGACGGAGTACAACGGCAACCTTCAGCGGGCGGCAGTCGAACTGGCAAAACAATGGCGGGGAGATAAGATGCTTCGCCAGTTGGAAGCCATGCTCATCATTATGAACAAAGATGAGTTGTTGCTGGTATCGGGTACCGGAGAAGTCATTGAACCTGACGATGGGATTCTGGCCATCGGTTCAGGCGGAAACTACGCACTCGCTGCAGGGCGTGCCTTGAAAAAATATGCAGGAGACAATATGACGGCTGCACAAATTGCACAATCTGCTCTGGAGACGGCAGCAGACATTTGTGTCTACACCAATCATCAAATCGTAGTGGAGGAATTGTCCTAATGAGAAATCAATCTGATTTAACCCCAAGACAAATTACTGACCACCTGGACCGTTATATCGTCGGCCAAAAAGATGCCAAGCGTTCGATTGCCATCGCATTGCGCAACCGTTACCGCAGAAGCCGGCTGGATGAAGAGATGCGCGGTGAAGTCATTCCGAAAAACATTCTGATGATCGGGCCAACTGGTGTCGGGAAAACAGAAATCGCCCGTCGAATCGCTAAACTGACAGGAGCGCCTTTCATCAAAGTGGAAGCGACGAAGTTTACAGAAGTAGGATATGTGGGCCGTGATGTTGAATCCATGGTGCGCGATTTAGTCGAAGCAGCGGTGCGGATCGTCAAAGATGAAAAATATGAAGCGGTCCAATTCCAGGCAGAATCGGCAGCCAACGAACGAATCGTGAAATTGTTGGCTCCATCCATGCGAAAAAAACAACCCAATCAAAACCCACTGGAAATGTTATTTGGCCAGAAGATGGAACAAGAAGAGGAAGAGCCGACTGCGGAAGTGGAAGTTCGAGTCAAAAGAAGAGAAATTGCTGCAGACTTAAAAGCGGGCAAACTGGAAGAAGAGTATATAACAGTGGAAGTGGTGGAAAATACACTATCCATGTTTGACGCCATGCAAGGGTCGGGAATGGAACAAATGGGCGCAAATATGCAAGATGCCTTGTCATCCCTGATGCCGAAGAAAAAGAAAAAGCGGCGCTTGCAGGTAAAAGAAGCGCGCCGAATTTTAACTTCTGAAGAGGCTGCGAAATTAGTGGACGATGAAGAAGTGGCGTTGGAAGCGATTGACCGAGCTGAACAGCACGGCATCATCTTTATCGACGAAATGGATAAGATAGCCAGCAAGAGCAGTTCTTCATCCGCTGATGTATCGCGAGAAGGTGTGCAGCGGGATATTCTGCCGATTGTTGAAGGCTCAACGGTCTCCACCAAATACGGGGCAGTCCAAACGGATTATGTGTTGTTTGTTGCTGCAGGGGCTTTTCATATGTCGAAACCGTCTGATCTGATCCCGGAACTGCAGGGGCGTTTCCCGATTCGTGTAGAATTGCAGAAACTGGAAGTGGAAGACTTTGTCAAAATTTTAACAGAACCTAAACATTCTTTAATAAATCAGTATAAAGCCCTTCTCGAAACTGAGGGAGTTGTGGTACACTTCAATGATGCCTCAATAGTCAGACTTGCAGAAATTGCATATCAAGTAAATCAGGACACAGATAACATCGGCGCGCGCAGGCTACATACAATACTGGAGCGTCTGTTAGAAGATTTATCTTTCGAAGCTTCCGAAATTTCTCCGGCACAAATTGACGTAACCCCTCAGTATGTGAATGAGAAACTCGAGGACGTGGCGAAAAATAAAGACTTGTCACAATTTATTCTGTAAAACAAGGCGAATTAGTTCCATTAAAGAGTAAAAAGCTTTAGAATATTGAATAAACATGGTACGAATTATGTAGGAGGTTCATTTAAATGAATTTATTAGGAAAAACAAGACGAATTAACTCTATGCTGGAAGCAGCTGGCGGAAAAAAAGTAAACTTTAAAGACATGGCTGAAACTTTAAGCGAAGTGATTGAATGCAACGCATTCGTCGTTAGCCGTAAAGGTAAAGTATTGGGTTACGCAATCAATCAGCAAATTGAGAACGAGCGTATGAAAGGCATGCTGGAAGAGCGTCAGTTCCCGCTTGAGTATACACAAAAACTTTCAAACATCACCGAAACAACTGAAAACCTTGACGTTAACAGTGAACACACGATCTTCCCTGTGGAAGAACGCGAATTGTTCAAAAACGGCCTGACAACTATCGTGCCGATCAATGGCGGTGGAGAACGTCTTGGAACATTGCTTCTTGGACGTGTTGACGCAGAATTCCATGACGATGATTTGATTCTTGGGGAATATGGCGCTACTGTCGTAGGGATGGAAATCCTTCGTGAAAAAGGTGACCGTATTGAAGAGGAAGCGCGCAGCAAAGCTGTCGTGCAAATGGCGATTTCTTCACTTTCTTACAGCGAACTTGAAGCTATCGAACATATCTTTGAAGAACTTGACGGCAACGAAGGCTTGCTGGTCGCTTCTAAAATTGCTGACCGTGTTGGTATTACGCGTTCAGTTATCGTTAACGCACTTCGCAAACTTGAAAGTGCAGGCGTTATCGAATCACGCTCTTTGGGAATGAAAGGGACATACATCAAAGTATTGAACACAAAATTCCTTGCCGAGCTTGAGCAATTGAAAATGAACTAAGAAAGCTTTAAAAGGTGCCGGAAATTTTTCCGGCGCCTTTTTATATGCAAGAAATCAGAGTTTCGTAACGTAAATGACTATACGGCGAAGTCGGCATGATTGGTCTACAGCTATTCGTATTTTAAAGCTATATAAGTTGAACTAATAAACTTTCATTGCCAATAGTCCGCAAACCAACTGCGCCGAACTTCCTCAGTCGCTTCGCTGTTTTGCTTCATATCTGCTGGTAAGTTAACAGAAAACAGCAGCTTGTATTATGCTAAGTAACTATCTCAGCGCTGGCGCGTCCATGGACTGGGCGGAGCTTTGAGACAGGTGTTCTTGCAGGCTCACAGTGGGAGCCAGACCCTGAGCAGCCGAAGCAGTGTATAATATGATGATTCTTAAGTTCAACTTATAGAGCAAAAAATATAAAGCAGGAAAACTGGTTTTAGGGAGCTGGAGTGTGGAATATCCAATGTTGCATGTCCTCTGTAAAACTATTGATTTTTAATTTGTCAGGAGATTTATTGTGAAAGAAAGTTGTTGCGGTCTTAATGGATAGCATGGTATAATTTGAAATGGTGTTAAATACACACGCATTTCGATTTGAGTCGCAGGTGCCCAACAGGGTAACGGTTCAGAGAAGAAAAATGCGGAGGGAAAAAAATAACCTATCAGGAGGAAACAAATCATGGCAGTAATCTCAATGAAACAATTGTTAGAAGCTGGTGTCCACTTCGGTCACCAAACTCGCCGCTGGAACCCGAAAATGAAAAAATATATCTTCGTGGAACGTAACGGTATCTACATCATCGATCTTCAAAAAACAGTCCGCAAATTGGAGGAAGCTTATAGCTTCATGAAACAAGTGGGCGAAGAAGGCGGTAAAGTACTTTTCGTTGGTACGAAGAAACAAGCTCAGGACGCTATCAAAGAAGAAGCAGAACGTTCTGGCAACTATTACATCAACCAACGCTGGTTGGGTGGAACACTTACAAACTTCGGGACAATCCAAAAACGTGTGAACCGTTTGAAACAAATTGAACGCATGGAAGAAGATGGAACTTTTGAAGTTCTACCGAAAAAAGAAGTTGTTCAGTTGAAAAAACAACACGAACGCCTTGTTAAATTCCTTGGCGGTATCCGTGACATGAGTTCACTACCGGACGTAATGTTCGTAGTTGACCCACGTAAAGAACGCATTGCAGTTGCAGAAGCAATGAAATTGAACATCCCTATCGTTGGTATCGTTGATACAAACTGTGATCCGGATGAAATCGATTATGTTATTCCTGCAAACGACGATGCTATTCGCGCAGTTAAATTATTAACTGGTAAAATGGCGGATGCTTTGCTTGAGTCAAAACCGGAAGAAGAAGAAGAAGAAACTCAAGCTGAATCTGCTGAGTAATTCGCAATTTACACAGGTGATAAGCGGCCAACCCCCTCTTATCACCTTTTTTTGAGAAAATGATAGCAACTATAGAGGAGGAACTTAATCATGGCAGTTACAGCACAAATGGTAAAAGAATTGCGTGCAAAAACAGGCGCAGGTATGATGGATTGCAAAAAAGCTTTAGTAGAAACAGACGGAGATATGGAAGCGGCTTTAGACTTCTTGCGTGAAAAAGGCCTTTCAAGCGCTTCTAAAAAAGCGGACCGCATTGCAGCTGAAGGAACGACTTCAATTCTTGTAAAAGAAAACGAAGCGATCATCTTCGAAGTTAACGCAGAAACTGACTTTGTTGCGAAAAACGAAGGCTTCCAAACATTAGTAAAAGAATTGGGCGAGCACTTGATTGCGACAAAACCGGCTTCAGTTGAAGAAGCTAACGCTTCAACAATGTCTAACGGTTTGGCAGTTGCAGACCACATTTCAAACGCAATCGCTAAAATTGGTGAAAAAATTACATTGCGCCGCTTTGAAATTCGCACAAAAACAGATGCAGACGCTTTCGGTCCTTACCTTCACATGGGTGGACGAATTTCGGTTCTTGTTGTTCTTGAAAACTCTACGGATTCAGATGCTGCCCGCGACATCGCTATGCACATCGCTGCGTTGAACCCTAAATATGTATCACGCGACGAAGTTTCTGCTGACGAAGTGGAGCACGAGCGCAAGATTTTGACTGAGCAGGCATTGAACGAAGGCAAGCCAGAAAAAATCGTTGCTAAAATGGTTGAAGGCCGCCTTGGCAAATATTTCGAAGACATCTGCTTGCTTGATCAGGCATTTGTTAAGAACTCAGACCAAAAAGTTCGTGATTTTGCAGCTTCTACAGGTGGATCTGTTAAAGAATTCATCCGTTACGAAGTTGGAGAAGGCATCGAAAAACGTGAAGACAACTTTGCTGATGAAGTTATGAACCAGGTTAACAAAAAATAAAATTGTTTATCATATGATTTATCTTAGGGAACACGAGAATGTGTTCCCTATTTTTCAATAAAAGTGTAATGGAGGGTACCGATGAGTGTTCAGCAATATAAACGCATTGTATTAAAACTAAGTGGTGAAGCAATGGCAGGAGGACAAGGTTTCGGTCTGTCCCCTGAAATTATCAAATCAGTAGCAAGCCAGGTAAAAGAAGTGGTTGAACTTGGAGTCGAAGTTGCAGTCGTTGTAGGCGGCGGCAATATCTGGAGAGGCAAAGTAGGTTCTGAGATGGGCATGGACCGGGCGACTGCTGATTATATGGGCATGCTGGCAACAGTCATGAACTCATTGGCTTTACAGGATTCCTTGGAAAAGCAGGACGTTGAAACCCGCGTTCTTTCTTCCATTGAAATGCGCCAAGTCGCTGAGCCTTATATCCGCAGAAGAGCCATTCGCCATCTGGAGAAAAAGCGGGTTGTCATTTTTGCAGCAGGTACCGGAAATCCTTATTTCTCAACTGATACAACAGCGGCATTGCGCGCAGCCGAAATTGAAGCCGATGTCATTTTAATGGCAAAGAACAATGTTGATGGTGTTTATTCAGCTGATCCGAAGACGGATTCCACTGCGGTAAAATATGAAGAACTTTCTTATTTCGAAGTGATTCAACAAGGCTTGCAGGTGATGGACTCGACAGCTTCCACACTTTGTATGGACAATGATATTCCACTCGTAGTATTCTCAATTATGGAAAACGGAAATATAAAACGGGCTGTACTCGGAGAAAAAATCGGGACAGTAGTGAGGAGAACTATATAATGCCGAAATCAGTGATGAATGATACTAAATCTAAAATGACCAATGCAATCCAGGCTTTTTCTCGTGACCTATCTTCTATCCGTGCTGGGCGTGCAACTCCATCCATTTTGGATAAGTTGACGATCGATTATTACGGTTCTCCAACAGCGGTCAACCAAGTCGCAGGAATTTCCATCCCTGAAGCTCGTTTGATCATGATCCAGCCGTATGATAAATCGGTTCTTGGCGATATCGAAAAAGCTATCCTGAAATCTGATTTGGGCTTGAGCCCGTCAAATGATGGTTCGGTAATCCGGTTGGCAGTTCCTGCATTAACGGAAGAGCGCCGTAAAGATCTTGTGAAGCAAGTGAAAAAAGAAGCGGAAGAAGCGAAAGTTGTAATCCGCAATATCCGTCGGGATGCCAATGACGAGTTCAAAAAACTGGAGAAGAAAAGCGAAATCACAGTTGACGACTTGCGTGGCTATACAGATGACGTCCAGAAATTGACAGACGATAATATCGCAAAAATCGACGAAATGGCTAAAGGTAAAGAAAAAGAGATTATGGAAGTTTAAATCGAACTTCATTTCAAGTTGGGCGTCCTGTTAAGCAGGACGCTTTTTTATGCCAAAAATTAACGCTGTCTCCTGAAAGAAAGCGCACAATGCTGTTTTTTTTGATATGATAAGCAATAGACATGCCGATTTGTAATAGGTGGAGGATTAACTATGTTCAATAAACTATTAAAACGAAATACTGATTTGGTCTCTGAAAATGGAGATCGCTCAGTTTTGATTTCGAACGAAGCCGTCCCGGCCCATATTGCGATCATTATGGATGGCAATGGGCGCTGGGCAAAAAAACGTTCACTTCCAAGAGTTGCTGGACACCACGAAGGAATGAAAACTGTCCGAAAAGTGACCAAGCTTGCCAATGAGCTTGGGGTCAGTGTATTGACCCTGTATGCATTTTCCACCGAAAATTGGAAGCGGCCAAAAATCGAAGTGGATTTTTTGATGCGCTTGCCGGAAGAGTTTTTAACAACTTTTCTGCCGGAATTGATTGAAGAAAATGTTCGAGTGGAAATGATGGGGTACCACCAAAATTTGCCTTTGCATACGCTTAGAGCCATAAAAAAAGCAAAAGAGGCAACAAAAGACAATACGGGACTTGTCCTGAATTTCGCCTTGAATTACGGTAGCCGTGCCGAAATTGTGGATGCCGTGAAAGGTATTGCTGCGCAGGTGGCTGATGGAACTTTGAATATCTGTGATATCAATGAGAACCTTATTTCCGGAGGGTTGATGACAAAAGACCTGCCTGAACCGGACTTGTTGATCCGTACAAGCGGCGAAGTCCGTTTGAGCAATTTTATGCTTTGGCAATTGGCTTATACCGAGTTTTGGTTCACGGAAACCTTGTGGCCCGATTTTAACGAAGATTCCTTATTGGAAGCGATTGAGATTTATCAGAAACGCAATCGCCGGTATGGAGGGTTGAAAGGAGACGAAGTGAAATGAAACAACGGATCATAACGGGCGCCATTGCGGCAGCTCTTTTCATCCCGTTTGTTATTTATGGCGGCGTACCATTTATTCTGTTGGTTTATTTGCTTGGGACCATAGCATTGCAGGAACTTTTAAAAATGAAGGGCCGGAGCTTACGAAGTGTTCCCGGCCTTATTTCACTATTGGCGCTTTATGCATTTATGCTGCCAGATCAATGGGCCGTTCTGGTTTATGAATGGACGGGTTATGAGAAAGTCGAATTTGCATTTTTAGCTGTTATCCTTCTTTTGATACATACTGTAATCGTGAAAAACAGCTTTACTTTTGATGATGCTGCTTTTGCTATTTTAGGAACTCTATATGTTGGCATCGGTTTCTTTTATTTTATCGAAACCCGGGAAGCCAGCCTAAGTTTTTTAATTTTTGCATTGCTGGTGGTCTGGTTCACTGATTCAGGTGCTTATTTCACAGGCCGCAAGATCGGGAAACGGAAACTATGGCCGGAAATTTCACCGAACAAGACGATTGAAGGGTTTGTGGGTGGGATCATTTGGGCAATTGGAATTGCACTGGTCTTCAATTATTTCATTCCATTAAATCACTCGATTATCCTAGTCATCCTCGTAACGATCATCGCCTCGGTCTTTGGCCAGATGGGTGACCTGGTGGAATCGGCTTTGAAACGCCATTTCAACGTGAAAGATTCAGGGTCGATCCTGCCAGGACATGGTGGTATACTCGATCGCTTTGACAGTATTTTATTCGTTATGCCGTTGCTCCACTTTTTACATTTCATCTAAGAGAGGAAATTGCTGAATGGTAAAAAAAATCATCCTGCTGGGTGCTACCGGTTCTATCGGAGTGCAAACAGCTGATATTATCCGCGAACATCCGCATGAATTTTCATTGATCGGCTTTTCTGCCGGAAAAAATATGGACATTACCCGTCAATTGATTGCCGAATTTAAACCTGAAATTGTCTGCGTCCAGCAGTCCCAGGATGCTAAGGAATTGGCCGCTGAATATCCGGCTGTGTCATTTGCAGCTGGAGCTGAAGGACTGATAGAAATTGCGGTCTATGATGCAGATATTCTGGTAAATGCTGTTCTTGGCAGTGTGGGTCTTGAGCCGACGCTGGAAGCAATCAAGCTTGGCCGTACCATCGCGATTGCCAATAAGGAAACCCTGGTGACCGCTGGCCATTTGGTCATGGACAGCGCCAAACATTACGGAGCGGTCATTATGCCGGTCGACAGCGAACATTCAGCATTGTTCCAGGCTCTGAACGGTGAAAAGAAAGACCAGGCCAGCCGATTGATCTTAACGGCTTCTGGCGGCAGCTTCCGCGATTTAACGCGTGAGCAGCTGAAAAATGTGACTGTCAAGGATGCGTTAAACCATCCGAACTGGTCTATGGGGTCAAAAATCACCATTGATTCTGCCACTATGGTCAACAAAGGACTTGAAGTGATCGAAGCGCATATTCTGTTTGATTTTGCGTATGCAGATATCGACGTGGTTCTTCACCGCGAAAGCATCATCCACTCTATGGTTGAGTTTCATGATACGAGTGTGATGGCGCAGCTTGGCACGCCGGATATGCGCGTACCGATACAATACGCTCTCTCCTATCCAGATCGTCTACCACGTCCTCAAGCGAAGCGTTTGAATTTGGCCGAAATCGGCAAGTTGAATTTCCAGGAAATGGACTACAAACGATTCCGTGCTTTGCAGCTGGCGTTTGATGCAGGCATCGAGGGCGGGACAATGACGACAGTACTCAATGCGGCCAACGAACAGGCTGTTTCTTTGTTCCTCAACGAAGAAATTAAATTCCTGCAGATCGAGGAAATGATCGAGCGCGCCATGGATCAGCACGAAGTCCTGGCGAATCCTGATCTGGAAACGATTCTGCATGTCGATTCTGAAACAAGAAAATCTGTAAAAAACATGCTAAAATAACTAAAGATCAAAACCGAATAAGTTTTTCCCGCTTTAACGGTCAGTGGATCAACTAATACTCAGTGGGCGCTGGAAAACCCGCTGAGCGAGTTTCTCTTTAAAAGGGTGGGTTCAAAATGGAAACAGTTATATCGTTTATAATAATTTTCGGTGCTTTAGTATTTTTCCATGAATTTGGCCATTTTCTTTTCGCAAAGCGCGCAGGCATCTTAGTCCGTGAATTTGCAATTGGAATGGGTCCAAAAATTCTGGGCATTACCAAAGGTGAAACGCTCTACACGTTGCGTTTATTGCCGATTGGTGGCTATGTGCGCATGGCAGGCGAAGATATGGATACTATCCACCTTCAGGCGGGCCATCGTATCGGAGTTCTTTTGAATAAAGAAGGACAGGCTAAAAAGATCATCATGAACCAAAAGCATGTTTATCCAGAAATACTGTTTCTTGAAGTAGAGGAAGCAGATCTGGAAAAAGAACTGTGGATCAAAGGCTACGATGAAGACGAAGAGCTGGTGCGCATTGAAGTGGCGCGTGATGCGGTTGTTGAGGAAAATGGCAGAGAAACCATTCTGGCTCCATATGACCGCCAGTTTGATTCGAAATCAGTCGGGAAACGTTTTATGACGATTTTCGCAGGACCATTATTCAACTTTATCCTGGCATTTTTGATTTTTACAGCGCTTGGCATGATGCAGGGCATCCCGACCTTTGAACCTGTCATCACTGAAGTGACGGAAGAAAGTCCCGCAGCAGAAGCCGGTATGCAAGATGGCGATCTGGTGACTGAAATTGAAGGGAATCCGATCGGCACATGGGACGAACTGGTTGAATCGGTTCAGAGCAATGCCGGCAACCCTCTTGAATTCAATGTCGAACGAGACGGTGAGCCGTTGAACTTTACCATTACACCTGAAATTTCAGAGCAATCGGCTGAAGAGGTCGGCGTAATCGGCGTGCTTTACCAAAGCCCTGTGGAAAAAGATTTTCTGGGCTCCTTTGTCTATGGCGCTGAACAAACCATCTTTTGGTTCAAGGAAATCTTCCGTCTGCTTGGAATGCTGGTAACAGGCCAATTCACGATCGATGCCTTATCGGGGCCGGTCGGAATCTACAAGACGACTGAAGAGGTAGCAAAATACGGATTCTTTACCTTGATGAGCTGGGCGGGTATGCTCAGCATCAATCTGGGAATCATGAACCTCTTGCCACTTCCGGCTTTGGACGGAGGACGTCTCATGTTCTTCATTCTTGAAGCTGTGCGCGGCAAACCAGTCGATCGGCAAAAAGAAGGTATGGTCCATTTTGTCGGAATCATGCTTCTCATGCTGCTGATGATTGTCGTCACCTGGAACGACATCCAGAAATATTTTTTCTAATTATAAGCGATCGAGCATTACCGGACAGGCAGCTAATTTTGCCTGTCCTGAACTTTTAATTCGTCAATAAAAATCCTATAGTCAGTCGAGGTGTATTCCGGAATGAAACAAACAGCAACTTTTATCCCTACCTTACGTGAAACTCCAGCCGATGCAGAAGTGAAATCGCATCAGCTCCTATTACGCGCAGGCTTTATCCGCCAAAACACCAGCGGCATCTACTCTTTCCTGCCACTCGGCAAGCGCGTTCTGCAAAAAGTTGAGACCGTCATCCGTGAAGAAATGGAAGCTGCGAATAGCGTTGAAATCTTTATGCCTGCATTGCAGCAGGCCGAATTATGGCAGGAATCCGGACGCTGGTATTCATACGGCGACGAATTGATGCGTTTGAAAGACCGCAATGACCGTGAATTTGCTTTAGGTGCAACGCATGAAGAAGTGATCACCAGCCTGCTGCGCGATGAAATTAAGTCTTACAAAAAGCTTCCTCTGAACCTGTTCCAGATTCAATCGAAGTTCAGAGACGAAAAACGCCCGCGCTTTGGTTTATTGCGCGGCCGTGAATTCCTCATGAAAGACGCTTATTCGTTCCATGCCACTCCTGAAAGCCTGGATGAAACCTATGACGTAATGATGCAGGCTTATACCAACATCTTTACGCGCCTAGGCTTGAATTTTCGGGCAGTCATAGCGGATTCGGGTGCCATCGGCGGAAAAGACAACCATGAATTCATGGTATTGTCGGAAATTGGAGAAGATACAATTGCTTATTCCGACAGCTCCTCCTATGCAGCCAATATCGAAATGGCCGCAGTCAATGTAGCTTATCCTGTCTCAGGCGAAACACCTGAAGCGATGGAAAAAGTGTCGACACCTGGCAAAAATACCATTTCTGATGTGGCGGATTTCCTCGAAACCACTGCTGAAAAATGCATCAAAACTTTGGTCTTTAAAGCGGATGGTGAATTGGTCATCGTTTTGGCCAGAGGCGATCATGATATCAATGACGTCAAAGTCAAACATGCAACGGGCGCCAAAGTCATCGAAATGGCGACGCCGGAAGAAGTTCAGCAATTATTATCTTGCGATATCGGCTCTTTGGGCCCGATCAACCTGCCGGAAGAAATTCGTCTGTTTGCAGACCATGCTGTTGAAAACATGGTCAACGGAATAACCGGCGCCAACGAAAGCGGCTATCATTATAAGAACGTCACTCCTGGAAAAGACTTTACGGTCCCTGCTTATCATGACCTGCGCTTTGTCCAGGAAGGAGATGCTTCTCCTGATGGGCAAGGGACAATTCAATTTGCTAAAGGAATTGAAGTCGGCCACATCTTTAAATTGGGCACGACCTACAGCATTCCGCTGAAAGGCACATTCCTGAACGACCAGGGCAGAGCGATGCCTTACATTATGGGGTGCTACGGAATCGGCGTATCACGTGTCATGGCAGCGGTCGCTGAGCAGTTCCAAGACGACAACGGCTTTACTTGGCCGGATGTTGTGGCACCTTATGAGGTCCATCTTGTGCCGGTAAACGTCAAAGATGATGCACAACGTGAGCTTGGTGAAGAACTCCATGAACTATTGAAATCCAATCGCTACGAAGTGCTGCTCGATGATCGCAAGGAACGTGCGGGCGTGAAGTTCACAGATGCAGATTTGATCGGTTTGCCAATCCGCATCACCATCGGCAAAAAAGCGGCTGAAGGAATACTGGAAGTCAAAATACGGCGGACAGGTGAAACGTTCGAATGGACGCGTGAAGAATTGCTCGATCAATTGCAGCAGTTTTTTAAAAAATAACAGCAAAATCTGATATGATGAAAGGAAAGTACATTATGTACTTTCCTTTCTTTTTCTGCTTGCTTCTGGAAATATAGTTTTTAGTTCTTGCTGTATTAAGTTGAACTAATTATTTATAGTAGGTACTATTCTGTTGTGGGTATTCCGTAAACCAGCTCCGCTTTCCTGCGGGCCTGCGCCGAACCAATTAGGGCTTATGCCCGAATGGATTTCGACACATCGTTATCCCGCGGGCCTGAAAGCATCCGCCTGGAGCGATTTCTTCAGATTTTTTTCTTAAATCACCACCACGAAGGGGATAATTATGACAAACCAGCAAGATCCTAAGATGCGGTTTAAAATGCTGCTTCAGCATCTCGATTTAACGGACGATGTTCATATGCCCTTTTTCGAAGAGGCTGAACTGACACGGATGACCGTCCATAAAAAAGAGCGGTCCTGGAAATTTCTTGTGAAACTGAAAGGCATCCTGCCGATCGAACTATACTTATTATTAAAGGAACGGCTATATAGCACGTTTTCCCCAATTGCTTCTATTCAATTGAATATTGAGTCTGCACAGGATTCAGCCCAGGAAGAGCAGGTCATGGCCTACTGGAAATACGCCGTTGAAGAACTGGCAGACATGGCGCCGCCACTGCGCGAGCGGCTGTTGTCACAGGCGCCTGTATGGAACGGCAACAAACTGCTATTGCAATGCAATCACCAGCACGAAATGATGGCATTAAAATCAAAATACAGCGATAAGCTGGCTGCAGTCTACCTGCAATTTGGTTTTCCTCATGTCGCCGTCGATTTCCAACTGTCAGACGAAAACCAGGAAGCCGCTCATGAAGCGTTCATGGCAGAACGTCTGAGGGAAGAAGAGCAGATGGCGCAAAAAGCGCTATCGGATATGAAGAAACGGGAAACTGACCGTAAAGAGAATGGCACGCCATCAGGGCCATTCCAGATGGGGAGTGCCATCAAACCGGATGAAACGATTTCCGAGATCAAATCCATTGTCGACGAAGAACGCCGCGTGACGATCGAAGGCTATGTCTTTGATACAGAAGTGAGAGAGCTTCGGAGTGGGCGCTCGCTGCTGACAGTTAAAATCACCGACTACACAGATTCAATTCTCGTGAAGATGTTCTCGCGTGACAAGGAAGATGCCGAGTTGATGGCAAATGCCAAAAAAGGCATGTGGCTGAAAGCGCGCGGCTCGATCCAAACTGATACTTTTGTACGCGATTTGGTGATGATGGCGCAGGATATGGTGGAAATCAAGCCCGAACTCCGACGGGATACAGCTGAAGAAAAACGCGTCGAGCTGCATCTGCATACACCGATGAGCCAAATGGATGCAGTTTCGCCCGTTGAAGCGCTGGTCAGCCGAGCGGCGAAATGGGGGCATCCGGCCATCGCAATTACAGACCACGCCGGTGTACAATCCTTCCCGGATGCCTATGCTGCTAGCAAAAAGCATGGCATTAAAGCGATTTTTGGGCTGGAAGCAAACTTAGTGGATGATGGCGTACCGATTGCCTACGAAGAGCGCCATGCTTTACTCGAAGAAGAAACTTTTGTCGTTTTCGATTTGGAGACAACGGGCTTGTCCGCCGTCTACGATACCATCATCGAACTCGCTGCAGTGAAGATCAAAGGCGGCCAGATCATTGATAAGTTCGAGAGCTTCGCCAATCCGCATCATGAACTATCATCCACGACGGTTGATTTGACCGGCATTACCGACGACATGGTGAAAAATGCTCCGGAAGTGGAAGAAGTGATCCGCAAATACCACGAATGGGCAGGCGACCATATCATGGTTGCCCACAACGCGTCATTCGATATGGGCTTCCTGTATGTTTGCTATAAGAAGTTTGGCATCGATAAGAAGCACGCAACCATTGATACACTCGAACTGGCGCGTATGCTTCATCCAGAATTGAAAAATCACCGGTTGAACACATTAGCCAAAAAATTCGGCATTGATTTGACCCAGCATCACCGGGCCATCTATGATACTGAAGCGACTTCGTATTTATTGACCTATCTATTAAAGGAAGCAGACCAAAAAGGCATCCTGTACCATGACCAACTCAACGATTATGTTGGGAGCGGCGATGCTTACAAGCGTTCGCGGCCGACGCATTGCACGCTATTGGCGCAAAATGATGAAGGGCTGAAAAATCTTTTTAAGCTTGTTTCTGCGTCACATATTGATTATTTCTACCGGGTTCCACGCATTCCGCGTTCACTGCTGCAAAGGCATCGGAAAGGGCTGCTGGTCGGCTCTGGCTGCGACAAAGGCGAAGTTTTTGAAGCGGTCATGCAAAAGTCGATGGAGGAAGTTGAAAAAACGGCGCAATTCTATGATTACCTGGAAGTGCATCCAAAAGAAGTCTATTCCCATTTGATTGAACGGGAAATGATTAGGGATGAGTGGAATCTGGAAGACATTATCCGCAAACTGGTTAAAATCAGCCGTAAATTGGAAATTCCGCTGGTTGCCACCGGAAATGTCCATTACTTGGATGAAACAGATGCTATTTTCCGTCAGGTGCTGGTTGGATCTCAAGGCGGAGCAAACCCGCTTAACCGCCACAAGTTGCCAAAGGTGCATTTTAGAACAACCAATGAAATGCTGGACGCTTTTGATTTTCTTGGCAGCGAAACGGCACATGAGCTTGTCATTGGGAACTCTGTGAAAATCTCCGAGATGATCGATGTTGTTAAGCCGATTAAAGATGAATTGTACACGCCAAAGATTGAAGGCGCTGACGAAGAAGTCCGGGAGTTAAGCTACGGAATGGCTCATCAAATTTATGGTCCGACTTTACCTGAAATCGTGGAAGCCCGCATTGAAAAAGAACTAAAGTCCATCATCGGGCACGGATTTGCGGTTATCTACTTGATCTCACACAAACTCGTGAAAAAATCACTGGATGATGGCTATCTGGTTGGTTCACGTGGATCAGTCGGTTCTTCGCTGGTCGCGACATTGACGGAAATAACCGAAGTAAACCCGTTGCCACCGCATTATATTTGCAGAAAATGCAAAAAATCTGAGTTCTTCGATGACGGTTCAGTCAGCTCCGGATTTGATTTGAACGACAAAAATTGTCCGGATTGCGATGTTCCATATCAAAAAGAAGGCCAGGATATTCCTTTCGAAACCTTCTTAGGATTTAAAGGAGATAAAGTTCCGGATATCGATTTGAACTTCAGTGGTGAATATCAGTCAAAAGCCCACAATTATACGAAGGAATTGTTCGGGGAAGATAATGTTTTCCGTGCAGGAACCATCGGGACAGTTGCAGAAAAAACAGCCTATGGCTATGTTCGGGGCTATGCCAACGACCGGGATATGACGCTCCGGGGCGCAGAAATCGATCGGCTTGTGCAGGGGTGTTCGGGTGTTAAGCGCAGCACTGGACAGCATCCGGGAGGAATCATTGTGGTCCCGGATTACATGGACATCTATGACTTCACGCCGATTCAGTTTCCGGCAGATGCCCAGGACTCAGAATGGAAAACGACCCATTTTGATTTCCATTCGATCCACGATAATTTACTGAAGCTGGACATACTCGGGCACGATGATCCGACAGTGATCCGCATGCTCCAGGATCTGTCCGGCATCGATCCGAAGACCATCCCAACCGATGATCCGGAAGTGATGAAAATTTTCGCCGGTCCAGAATCGCTCGGAGTCACCAAAGAGCAGATCGGCTGCAAGACCGGAACGCTTGGCATACCGGAATTTGGTACGCGCTTTGTGCGCCAGATGCTTGAAGAAACAAAACCGAATACGTTCTCCGAGCTGGTCCAGATATCCGGGCTTTCCCACGGAACGGACGTATGGCTGAGCAATGCGCAGGAATTGATCCAAAACGGAACTTGCCAGTTGTCCGATGTCATCGGCTGCCGAGATGACATCATGGTCTACCTGATTTACCAGGGTCTTGAATCTTCGTTGGCGTTCAAAATTATGGAATCTGTCCGTAAAGGGAAAGGCTTGACGCCTGAGTTTGAAGAAGCGATGAAAAAAGAAGGCGTACCGAACTGGTACATTGAATCCTGCAAAAAAATCAAGTACATGTTCCCGAAAGCGCACGCCGCTGCCTACGTGCTGATGGCTGTGCGGATCGCTTACTTTAAAGTGCATTTTCCAGTTCTTTATTATGCAGCTTATTTCACAGTCCGTGCCGAGGATTTCGATGTTAATGCCATGGCCAAAGGATCGCATGCCATCCGTGCCAAAATTGATGAAATCAATGCCAAAGGATTGGAAGCATCGACAAAAGAGAAAAACTTATTGACGGTCCTGGAACTGACGCTGGAAATGGTGGAGCGCGGCTTTACCTTCCAGAAGGTAGATCTGTATAAATCATCTGCCGATCAGTTTATCATTGACGGCAACAGCCTGATCCCGCCGTTCAATGCTATTCCGGGATTAGGGACCAACGCGGCGAAATCGATCGTTGCTGCGCGTGAGCATGGGGAATTCCTGTCCAAGGAAGACCTGCAGCAGCGAGGCCGTGTTTCAAAAACAATCATCGAATACATGGACGATCTTGGTTGCCTCGAGGGGATGCCTGAAGCCAACCAGCTGTCCTTGTTCTAGCCAGTTGCACCACGGCGCTGTTTGTGGTATTATTGTAGTAACATTTACTGATAGCTCTGTCGCAGAAGAGTGGGTTCTCCCGCTCTTTTCTGTTTGTTATGGCTTAAAATTGGCGGGAGGCATGTATGAGCAAAATTACAGAACAAATCGAGAAGATAGTACAGCCCATCACCAGTGAATTAGAACTGGAACTCGTAGATGTGGAATTCTTAAAAGAAGGCCGCGACTGGTTTTTACGAGTATATGTGGACAATCCGAAAGCACCCATTGATATTGATCAATGTGCGCTGGTAAGTGAAAAGTTAAGTGAAATCCTGGATCAGCTAGATCCAATTGAACAAAACTACTTCCTGGAAGTTTCTTCACCAGGTGCAGAACGCCCATTAAAGAAAGAAGAAGATTTTGAAAAAGCTATGGGTAAATTTATTTACATCAAGACCTATGAGCCGGTTGAAGATGCAAAAGAGTTCGAGGGCTACTTAAAGTCCTATGATGATCAACAAGTGGAAATTGAAATTAAAATCAAAACACGCAGAAAAATAATCAACATTGCAAAAGAGAAGATTGCAGTTATCCGATTGGCCATTGATTTTTCTGTGAAACCTGATTGAAGAACCTGGGAGTGAATAATATGAGCAGTGAGTTATTGGATGCTTTTGAAGTATTAGAGAAACAAAAAGGGATTTCGCGTGAAGTACTGATTGAAGCGATTGAAGCGGCATTGGTTACGGCATACAAACGAAATTTCAACCAAGCACAGAATGTCCGTGTAGATTTGAACTTGAACACAGGTACGATGCTGGTTTATTCCCGCAAAGATGTCGTAGAAGAAGTTGAAGATGAACGCCTTCACATTTCTTTGGAAGACGCTAAAGTGATCAACCCGGCTTACGAGCTTGGAGATGTCGTGGAAGAAGAAGTGACGCCACGCAATTTCGGGCGCATTGCAGCACAGACAGCAAAACAAGTGGTTACCCAACGTGTCCGTGAAGCTGAGCGCGGCTTGATTTTTGAAGAGTTTGTTGATCGTGCAGACGATATCGTCAATGGTATCGTTGAACGAATGGACGCACGCAATCTTTATGTAGGCCTTGGTAAAGTTGAAGCTGTGCTGCCACAGACAGAGCAAATGCCAAATGAAAACTACAAGCCGCATGACCGCATCAAAGTGTATATCACGAAAGTGGAGCGCACAACGCGCGGGCCGCAAGTATTTGTTTCACGTACTCATCCAGGGCTGCTTCGCCGTTTATTCGAAAACGAAGTACCTGAAATCTATGATGGCATTGTTGAAATTAAGTCTATTGCACGTGAAGCGGGAGACCGTTCAAAAATCTCTGTTTTTGCCCATCGCGACGACATCGATCCAGTTGGATCATGTGTTGGTTCTAAAGGTGGACGCGTACAGACAATCGTTAATGAGTTGAGTGGAGAAAAAATTGATATTGTAGAATGGTCTGAAGAGCCGGTTGTTTTCGTAGCAAATGCGCTTAGCCCATCCAAAGTATTGGATGTCCAGGTAAATGAAGATGCAAAATCTACTACGGTTGTCGTTCCCGACTATCAATTATCTCTTGCAATCGGCAAACGTGGACAAAATGCGCGTTTGGCAGCAAAATTAACCGGTTGGAAGATCGACATTAAGAGTGAGACAGATGCGCGGGAACTTGGAATTTACCCGAACCCGAACGCTGATATCGAATTAGTGGAATCCGGTGAAGAACTGGACGACTTTGATTTTTACGAGGAAAAAGAATAATGTAGAAAAGGTGATGTCCGTTGGCTCTGCAAAAGAAAATTCCATTACGGAAGTGTGTAGCTACAGGCGAGATGCATCCTAAAAAAGAAATGATCCGCGTTGTCCGCTCAAAAGAAGGCGAAGTTTCCGTCGATTTGACAGGCAAGAAATCAGGACGCGGCGCATACCTTTCGAAATCGGAAGATGCCATCGCGGCTGCCCGTAAAAAGAAAGTGCTGGACAAGCAATTGGAAGTCAAGATTCCAGACGAAATCTATGATGAGTTAATTCGCGTCGTTCTTAGAGAGCAGTTGAAATAATGACAAAACAAAAAATTCTTCAATTACTGGGATTGGCAACACGTGCAAGAATGACGATTTCCGGTGAAGAAATGACCGTGAACGAAGTTCGAAAAGGCAAAGCAAAATTAGTGATTATCTCTGAAGACGCTTCAGACAATACCAGCAAGAAATTGCAAGACAAATGCAAATCGTATGGTGTGGATCTGCATGTTTTTGGATCCCGTTTCGAGTTGGGACATGCGATAGGCAAAGAAGAGCGGGTAGTGATTGCAATCACCGATAAAGGGTTTGCAAAAAAAATAACCAGCTTATTCGAAGAAATTAATCGGGGGCGAGCAGATGACCAAAATTCGAGTACATGAATATGCTAAAAAGGTAGACAAGCCAAGTAAAGAGATTATTAATGAGTTGTCTAAACTGAACATTACCGTACAAAACCATATGGCTACATTAGAAGACAATGCTGTAACGAAATTAGACAGCATCTACAAAAATGCTTCAGCTGGACAGCGTCCACAAACGCAATCACGTCCAGCACAAAGCGGCCAGTCACGTCCATCACAAGGCAGCCAGTCACGCCCATCAAGCCAGGGACAATCACGCCCATCACAAGGCGGCCAGTCACGGCCAGCAGGCCAGGGAGGGCAGTCACGCCCATCACAATCTGGTCAGTCGCGTCCATCCGGACAAAGCCAATCACGTCCAGCGGCAGCTCCGAGTCAAGGACAGTCCCGTTCACAAGGGAATGGCCAACGACCAACTGCACCAGCAAAATCAGGTTCGAACTTCACACCAAAAGCAGCTAAGCCTACGGCAGGTCCAGGCCAACGTTCTTCGGGACGTCCAGGCGGCGGAAACCGTAGTGGCTTCCAAAACCGCAACCGTAAAGGAAAGCAGCAGCAGCCGGTAAATCCGTTGCCGCCAATGCCTAAAAAAGAAAAAGATTTGCCAGCTAAAATCACTTTCAGCGAGTCATTAACTGTTGCTGAACTGGCGAAAAAATTAGGACGCGAGCCGTCTGAAATCATCAAAAAGTTATTTATGCTTGGTGTAATGGCGACCATTAACCAAGAACTGGATAAAGATGCGATTGAATTGATCTGTGCTGAGTACGAGGTTGAAGTAGAAGAAGAGATCTTGGTAGATAAAACTGACCTTGAAGTTTACTTTGAACCGGAAGACGAAAGCCTTAACCAAGAGCGTCCGCCGGTAGTTACTATCATGGGACACGTTGACCATGGTAAAACGACTTTGCTTGACTCTATCCGCCATACGAAAGTGACGGCAGGAGAAGCAGGCGGAATCACGCAGCATATCGGTGCTTACCAAGTTGTCGATAACGGCAAAAAAATCACTTTCCTTGATACTCCTGGACACGCAGCCTTTACGACAATGCGTGCACGCGGAGCAAAAGTGACAGACCTTGCGATTATTGTTGTTGCAGCTGATGACGGCGTTATGCCACAAACGGTTGAAGCAATCAATCACGCCAAAGCGGCAGAAGTTCCGATCATCATTGCGGTAAACAAAATGGATAAGCCAAGTGCAAACCCTGATCGCGTTATGCAAGAATTGACTGATCATGGATTGGTTCCTGAAGCTTGGGGCGGCGATACGATTTTCGTGCCGATCTCCGCTTTAAAAGGAGATGGCATTGATTCGTTGCTTGAAATGATCCTATTGGTATCAGAGGTCGGCGAATTAAAAGCTAACCCTACACGCCGTGCAATTGGTACAGTTATTGAAGCTGAGCTTGATAAAGGCCGCGGTTCAGTAGCTACTCTTCTTGTACAAGATGGTACATTGAAAGTCGGAGATCCGATTGTTGTCGGAAATACATTCGGCCGCGTTCGCGCCATGGTATCTGATATCGGCCGCCGCGTTAAAGAAGCAGGCCCATCAACACCGGTTGAAATTACCGGATTAAATGATGTGCCACAAGCAGGAGACCGCTTTGTCGTCTTTGAAGATGAGAAAACGGCTCGCCAAGTGGGAGAAACGCGTGCAACTTCAGCGCTTCAAGTTCAACGTTCTGAAAAAACACGTGTAACCCTTGATAACTTATTCGACCAATTGAAGCAAGGCGAGATGAAGGAATTGAACTTGATCGTCAAAGCTGACGTTCAAGGAGCAGTTGAAGCAATGGCTTCGTCCCTTCTCAAGATTGATGTGGAAGGCGTTAATGTGAAAATCATCCATACAGGCGCTGGAGCCATCACAGAATCTGATATTTCATTGGCAGCTGCATCAAATGCTATCGTTATCGGGTTCAACGTTCGTCCTGATGCAAACGCGAAACGCGCTGCTGATGCAGAAGGCGTAGATATCCGTTTACACCGCATTATCTACAAAGTGATTGAAGAAATTGAATTCGCTATGAAGGGCCTTCTTGATCCGGAATTTGAAGAAAAAATCATCGGCCAAGCTGAAATTCGCAGCACGTTTAAAGTTTCTAAAGTCGGAACAATTGCCGGCAGCTATGTAACTGAAGGCAAAATCACAAGAAACAGCGGCGTCCGTGTCATCCGTGAAGGCATCGTCGTGTTTGAAGGCGAAATTGATACATTAAAACGCTTTAAAGACGATGTAAAAGAAGTGGCAAAAGGATACGAATGCGGGATTACCATCAAAAACTTCAATGATGTCAAAGAACTGGATATCATCGAAGCGTACGTTATGGAAGAAATCGAACGCAAATGATCCTTTACATGGAATGTGAATTTTTCATTCCAACGGCACATTCGTTAAAAGATAAGCGGGCAGTGGTGAAAAGCATGCTGACCCGCAGCAGGCAGAAATTCAATGTTTCCGCAGCAGAGATTGATCACCAGAATGTCTGGCAGCGAACCCGCATTGCCTTTGTTATTGTGTCATCTTCAAAAGAGATAGCAGATAAGGAAATGGCGCAGGTTCTCTACTATCTGGAAAGCAATCCTGCGTGGGAATGTTTGGAGATTGAAAAAGAATATTTGTAAGAACGAGGTGGATTAGCAATGACAATGCGAGCGAATCGTGTAGCTGAGCAGATGAAAAAAGAGCTCAGCGATATCATCAGCCGAAAACTGAAAGATCCACGTATCGGATTTGTCACTGTAACAGATGTTGAAGTTACAGGAGATCTCCAGCAGGCAACTGTATATATCAGCGTTTTAGGCGAAGATTATGCAAAAGAACAGACATTGCTTGGGTTGACGAAGTCTAAAGGATTTATCCGTTCCGAAATCGGGCAGCGGATCCGTCTCCGTAAAACTCCAGAATTGTCTTTTGAAATCGATTCATCGGTTGCATACGGCAATCGAATTGATACGCTATTGCGTGATATTCAAGAACCAAAAGAAGATTAAAATCAAAGCCTGCTGTCTATTCTAGATAGTGGGCTTTTTTTTGCATCAAGCAAAGGAGCTAAGCTATATGGCGCTGAACGGAATTCTTCCACTGTGGAAAGAAAAAGGGATGACTTCCCATGATTGTGTCTTTAAATTGAGAAAAATCCTACAAACAAAAAAAGTTGGACATACTGGAACGCTGGACCCCGAAGTGGATGGCGTATTGCCGATCTGTATCGGCAATACCACGAAAGTAGCAGAGTATATCACTGACCAGGGTAAAACTTATGAAGCTGAAGTGACGATTGGCTATTCGACTGAAACAGAAGATGCCACGGGCGAGACAGTGGATACCGATACTTCAGAAAAGCTCATTACACGGCAGCGAGTCGCAGAGGTGCTGCTTGGGTTGACAGGAAATATCAAACAGATTCCGCCCATGTATTCGGCCGTAAAAGTGAATGGTAAAAAACTATATGAATATGCGCGCCAGGGAATTCCTGTCGAGCGACCGGAGCGTACAGTACGGATCGACTCTATTGAATTGCTGGACGACAATCAACAATGGACCGGGCAGCAGGTCAAATTCAACATCCGCATCCGTTGCGGAAAAGGAACGTATATCCGGACATTGGCAGTACAAATCGGCGAAGCATTAGGGTATCCTGCGCATATGTCGAGGCTGACCCGCACAGAATCCGGTAAATTCAGCAAAAACGATTGCGTTACACTTGCCGAAGTGGCCGAACTTACTCAAAATGGAGATATCGGCGACATTTTGAAACCGCTCAGCTATGGCTTAAGTGCTTTTCCATTCATGGAAATTGAATCGAAACAGATTTTTGCTGTGAAAAATGGCCAAGTATTGGCGCGCCATGCCATACTCGATCAAATGGGATTTGTGGTACTGACGTATCAGGGACAACCTGTTGCGCTCTATAAAAACCATCCAGAAAAAGCGGATAAGATGAAACCTGAAAAAATGTTCGGTTTTCCGACAGCGAACGAGGTGTAATATGGAAATTATTCATTTGAGTTATCCAATCCACATAAAACCTGAGAGTGAAACCGGCCCTTTGTCGCTGGCTCTCGGTTTTTTTGACGGGGTACATAAAGGACATCAGCAAGTCATAGGCGGAGCAATCGAACAAGCTGCACAAAAAGGCATCAAGTCCGCGGTCATGACCTTTGATCCGCACCCTTCACTGGTGCTTGGAGGCCGTAAGGAAGAAGTCTTCTATATCACGCCGATGCAGCAGAAGATGGAGATCTTGGAGGAAATGGGCGTCGATTATTGCTTTATCGTCCGCTTTACTTCAGAGTTCGCGAAACTAACGCCGGAAGAATTTATCCAGTTTTTCATCAAAGGCCTCAATGTGGTGCATGTCACAGCCGGATTTGATTTTTCTTTTGGCAGCAAAGGGAAAGGCGATATGGCATTGATGAAGCACGTCGGCGAAGGCCATTACGGCGTCACAGTCGTTGATAAGCAGGAGGCCGGCGATGAAAAAATCAGTTCGACCCGCATCCGGGAATTATTGAAGCAAGGTGGAGTCGAACAGGTATGCCACCTTTTGGGAAGGCCTTTTCGTGTAATTGGCACCGTCGTCAATGGGGACAAGCGGGGCCGCACCATCGGTTTTCCGACAGCCAACGTGGAACCGGAGCTTGGTGCCGTCGTGCCAAGCCGCGGTGTTTACGCGGTAAGAATCCAGGTGCAGGGGCAATTTTATAACGGTGTCTGCAACATAGGCTATAAGCCGACCTTTAATAATCCAGATGTCAAAAAACAGGTTATCGAAGTTCATGTCCTTGATTTCGATAAGTCGATCTACGGGGAAATGGTGGAAGTCGAATGGCATGAACGGATCCGGGATGAGCAGAAGTTTTCGGGCATCGACGAGCTGAAAGCGCAGATTCAGAGGGACAAAGAGACAGCTGAAAGGTTTTTTGCAGGGATTAATTAACCGGTGCAGTTGATTTTGAAAAAGCCTTATGCTATTATTTATGAGTACTGAATGTACTAACCGTTGCTTGGCAAATCGAATCACCAACGTTTGCTCGGTAATTGGGGATATCAGAAATTAGGAGGTGGAAACAGTATGGCAATCACACAAGAGCGTAAAAATGAATTGATCAATGAATACAAAGTGCATGACACTGATACTGGGTCTGCAGAAATTCAAATCGCCATTCTTACAGAAGACATCAACAACTTGAATGAGCACTTACGTACTCACAAAAAAGATCATCACTCACGTCGTGGTCTATTCAAAATGGTTGGACGCCGTCGTAACTTGCTAAAATACTTACGTGAAAACGAAGTAGCTCGCTACCGCGAGTTAATCGCAAGACTTGGCCTACGCCGATAATAGCAAACAGAAAAAAGCGGGATTCGTCCCGCTTTTTCTTTATGGATAAAACTTTAATCTGTCGCATCGCACACCAAATGCTTTTTTGATACACTACTAATGGATACATATAGTATAGAGAAACAAGGTAAGAGAGAGGAGCTCGATATTATGGAGCAAACAAAAAAAGTCTACACACTTGATTGGGCAGGCCGCGAATTACAGGTTGAGGTCGGCCAATTGGCAAAACAAGCAAACGGAGCAGCATTGATCCGTTATGGTGATACAGCAGTGCTTTCAACTGCAACTGCTTCAAAAACTCCAAAACCATTGGATTTCTTCCCACTGACTGTTAACTACGAAGAGCGTCTCTACGCTGTCGGCAAAATTCCAGGCGGATTCATCAAACGTGAAGGGCGTCCTTCTGAAAAAGCGACGTTGACAAGCCGTTTGATCGACCGTCCGATCCGTCCATTATTCCCGGATGGTTTCCGTAACGAAGTTCAAGTCATTTCAATGGTCATGTCAGTAGATCAGGACTGCCCGTCAGAAATGGCTGCCATGTTCGGTTCTTCATTGGCTTTGATGGTTTCAGATATTCCATTCGGTGGACCGATTGCTGGAGTAATCGTCGGCTTGATCGACGGACAATACATCATCAACCCGACAAACGACCAGCTTGACAATAGCTCGATCAACTTGACGGTTGCCGGAACAAAAGATGCCGTCAATATGGTGGAAGCAGGAGCGAAGGAAGTTTCTGAAGAAGTCATTTTGGAAGCCATTATGTTTGGCCACGAAGAAATCAAGAAATTGATCGCTTTCCAAGAACAGATTGCTGCAGAAGTCGGAAAAGAAAAAACCGATATCAAGCTCTATGAATTAGATGCGGAATTGACCACTTCCCTTAAAGAAGCAGTAGAAGCTGATTTGAACGCAGCTGTCCAAATCAATGAAAAACAAGCGCGCAATGAAGCTATTGACGAAGTCAAAGCCCGCGCAATGGCATCATACGAGGAATCGGATGATGCAGTGAAAAAACAGGCTGGCCAAATCCTTGATAAAATGATCAAAGATGAAGTACGCCGGCTGATCACTGATGAAAAAATCCGTCCGGATGGCCGTGGACCTTCTGAGATCCGTCCCTTGTCTTCCGAGGTCGGCATCTTGAACCGTACACACGGTTCTGGCTTGTTCACTCGTGGTCAAACGCAGGCGATGAGTATCTGTACACTAGGCGCATTAGGTGATGTTCAAATCATCGATGGCCTTGGCATCGAAGATACTAAACGTTTTATGCACCATTACAACTTCCCGTTGTTCTCAGTAGGTGAGACTGGATTCCTTCGTGGACCTGGACGCCGTGAAATCGGCCACGGGGCACTTGGTGAACGTGCGCTGGAAGCGGTCATTCCGAATGAAAAAGATTTCCCTTATACAATCCGCCTCGTTGCAGAAGTATTGGAATCCAACGGTTCGACTTCACAGGCAAGCATATGTGCTTCAACGCTTGCTATGATGGATGCCGGTGTTCCATTGTCAGCTCCAGTTGCAGGTATTGCAATGGGTCTGGTTAAAAAAGGCGATAACTATACTGTGCTGTCTGATATCCAGGGCATGGAAGATTATCTTGGCGATATGGACTTTAAAGTGGCGGGTACTGCCAAAGGCATTACGGCTCTTCAAATGGACATTAAGATCGACGGGCTTTCCCGTGAAATCTTGGAAGAGGCATTGGCGCAGGCTCAAATCGGCCGTATCCACATCCTTGAATCGATGCTGGCGACAATTGCTGAGCCGAGAACAACTCTTTCCAAATTCGCACCAAAAATCATCATGGTCAAGATCAATCCTGACAAGATCCGCGATGTTATCGGGCCTGGTGGTAAAGTGATCAATAAAATCATTGATGAAACAGGCGTTAAGATTGATACAGAACAAAACGGCACCATCTTTATTTCATCTGTTGACGAAGAAATGAACGCGAAAGCGAAAGCGATGATTGAAAACATCGTGCGCGAAGCGAAAGTCGGCGAATATTATGAAGGTAAAGTGAAACGCATCGAGAAGTTTGGCGCGTTCGTTGAATTATTCACTGGCAAAGACGGACTTCTTCATATTTCTGAAATCCAGGAAGAACGGACGAAAGAAGTGGAAGATGTTTTGAAGATGGACCAGATCGTCCAAGTCAAAGTAATTGAAATTGACCGCCAAGGACGTGTAAACTTATCACGTAAGATTGTTTTGCAAGAACAAAAAGAAGCAGCTGAAAAACAAAACCAAGAATAATCAACCATAAAAATTGCCGACTTTGTCGGCAATTTTTTACTATGAGGAGGAACATGCACATGGTGACTACACAGACTTGCAAAAACGGATTGCGCATCGTTTCCGAACATATTCCCCATTTTCATTCGGTCGCAGTGGGCGTCTTTGTCAATAACGGATCCCGGGACGAACTGCCGGAAGAAAACGGCATCACGCATTTTATCGAACATATGCTGTTTAAAGGAACGGAACTGCGGACAGCCAAGGAAATTGCCCGGGAATTCGACCGCATCGGCGGCGATATCAATGCCTATACTTCAAAAGAATACACTTGCTATTATGCAAAGGTTTTGGATCATCACGCAGAACACGCCGTAGCCGTGTTGGCTGATATGCTATTCAATTCGGAAATGGATCCAGTAGAGTTCGATAAAGAGCGCCAGGTCATCCTTGAGGAAATCAGCATGACGGAAGATATGCCCGATGACGATGTGCATGAGCAGCTATGGCGCGTCATGTATCCGCAGAACTCGATTGGGGCTCCGATACTTGGAACCGCTGAAACGCTGGCGACTTTCACCCCGGAGAAAATCCGCGATTACATGGACCAGCATTACACTCCAGCCAACACCGTCGTTTCGGTAGCGGGCAATATCACACCTGCATTGCTGGAAAAAATCGGAACTTTATTTGGTGCTTTCGAGAAAACGAAGAATCTTAAAAAATATGAACTGCCTGTTTTCACACCCGGCTATTCATTAAAGAACAAAGAGACAGAACAAGGCCATTTATGCCTCGGATTTCCAGGTCTGTCTTTAAATGATCCGGATATCTACAATATCACGGTTCTGAACAATATCATCGGCGGCTCCATGTCTTCACGGCTGTTCCAGGAAATCAGAGAGCAACGCGGATTAGCCTATTCGATCTTCTCCTATCATTCGGCTTATTCAGATCACGGCACCCTCGCAATCTACGGTGGGACTTCGGATGAGCAGATGGCCGAGATGCAGCAAGTGATCTTGAGTTTGTTGAAGGAATTGAAAAATGGCAGCATCACGCAGCAGGAAATCACTGATTCGAAAGAGCAGCTGAAGGGCAGTTTGATGCTCGGGCTTGAAAGCACCAGTGCACGCATGAGCCGTAACGGCAGACATGAACTGCTGCTGGGCAAGCACCAGACTTATGACCAGGTCCTCAAGCAAATTGATCTTGTGTCACTTGAAAAAGTATTGGCATTATTAGAAATTCTGGTAGAGTCACCAGCCGTTTCCATTATACGTCCGAAAGAAGCTCTCTTAGTTTAAGGGAGTTTTTTGTTATTTTGTCTCTTTAACAGGCTAAATTATGTTACAATAATTCAAATCATCATTGAAGGAGCGAATATTGTGAAAACATATAACGTAGCGATTATGGGAGCAACAGGAGCAGTTGGCCAGCAAATGAAAGAGCAATTGGAGAAACGGAAATTCCCGGTAAAAGACATCGTCTTTTTGTCTTCAAGCCGTTCGGCTGGAAAAGAAATAGACTTTAATGGCCAGACATTTACTGTCCAGGAAGCAAAGCCAGAATCATTCGAGGGCATCGATATTGCGCTGTTCAGCGCCGGCGGCAGTGTGTCGGAGAAGTTTGCGCCGGAAGCGGTCAAGCGAGGGGCGATCGTCATCGATAACACCAGTGCGTTCCGGATGGACAAGGAAGTGCCATTGGTCGTACCGGAAGTGAACAAAAGCGATCTTAGCCTACACAAAGGGATTATCGCCAATCCGAATTGTTCCACTATTCAGATGGTCTGTGCATTGCAGCCGTTGAAAGAGCAGTTCGGCATGGCGAAAATCATCGTCTCCACCTACCAGGCCGTTTCAGGAGCCGGTATTGATGCCATCAATGAATTGAAAGCCCAGTCGGCTGATTTTGACAATGCTAAGACAGCTGAAGCAAAAATGCTGCCAGTCAAGTCGGCCGAGCACCATTATCCGATCGCGTTTAACGCCATTCCGCAAATCGATCAATTCACTGACAATGGCTATACATTCGAGGAAATGAAGATGATCAATGAAACCAAGAAAATCATGCACGATGATTCTTTGGCAGTAGCAGCCACATGCGTACGGCTTCCAGTGGTCACAGGGCATTCAGAATCGGTCTATGTGGAACTGAAAGACACAGCGACTGTTGAGCAGGTCAAACAAGTGATGGTGGATGCACCAGGTGTTGAGCTGATGGATGATCCGTCAAACCAGGTGTACCCGATGCCGCTGATGGCTGCCGGACTGGACGAAGTGTTTGTCGGGCGTATCCGCCAGGATCTAGATAACCCGAATGGCTTTCACTTATGGGTCGTTTCAGACAACCTGGTCAAAGGGGCAGCTTTGAATTCAGTGCAGATTGCAGAAGCATTAATCGAGGAAAATATCATCTAATGGAACATACAGACCTTTAAAATAAACCGGCTATTGTGCCGGTTTATTTTTTTCTTTGGACTGTTTCCGGTGATTCCCGTATAATGAAGTCTATGGATGTGTACGGGTGAATTTTAGGAGGAAATAAATTGAGTAAAATTAAAAATGAAGTAATAAGAGTTATCCCTTTAGGCGGCGTCGGCGAGATCGGCAAAGCAATGTACGTAATTGAAATCGATGAAGACTTGTTTGTTGTAGACAGCGGATTGATGTTCCCGGAAGATGAGATGCTGGGCGTCGATATCGTAATTCCGGATATGACTTTCCTGGAAGAAAACAAAGACCGCGTCAAAGGCATCTTTTTGACGCACGGCCATGAAGACGCAATCGGTTCCATCGCTTATCTATTAAAGAAGATCCAGGCTCCAGTTTATGGATCAAAGCTGACGATTGCATTAGCCAAAGAACATATTAAAGAGCAAGGCTCTTTAAAGCATGTGAAATTCTTTGAAGTGACCAACAAAAGCCGCATGAACTTTGATAAGACGCATGTGACGTTCTTCCATACGACACACAGCATTCCTGACGCACTTGGCATTGTCTTCCACACATCAGAAGGCGCCATCGTGCACACAGGCGAATTTAAATTCGATCAATCAGCTAAAGGCAGCTATAGACCTGATATCGCAAAAATGGCGAAATTAGGGGAAGATGGCGTGCTCATGCTCCTGTCTGATTCAACTGAAGCTGAACGTCCAGGCTATACGACTTCGGAAATTGTGGTTGCCGACCATATCCTGTCAGCGTTTATTGCTGCAGAAGGCCGTGTACTTGTATCCCTGTATTCATCAAACTTTATCCGCATCCAACAGGTATTTGATATTGCGGCAGCAACAGGCAAAAAAGTTGCAGTAGCAGGCAGAAGCTTGGAGAGCAGCTATGAAGTCGGCTTGCGCCTTGGCTATCTGACTGTCCATGAGGATACCGTCATTTCCCTGAAAGAGCTGGAAAACTATCGTGACGACGAAGTAGTCATCATCGTTACAGGCAACCAGGGAGAGCCGCTGGAAGCATTGGACAAAATGGTCCGCAAACAGCATAAAGATGTTAAAATCAAAGAAACCGACACCATATTAATTACATTCACACCATCACCCGGTATGGAAGTTCCTATGTTCCAAACAATGAACAAACTGGCAAAAGCCGGAGCGAACGTTTTGACTGCCAGCAAGAAAGTCCACGTCTCAGGACACGGCAGCCAGGAAGATCTGAAGATGATGCTCAACATGATGAAACCAAAGTATTTCATCCCTATCCAGGGTGAATACAAAATGCTGATTGCCCACTCGAAATTGGCACAGCAAGTCGGCTTGCATAAGTCTGAAATCTTTATTGCCGATAAAGGCGATATTGTCGAATATAAAGGCGGCAAGGTTCGGATGAGTGGACGTGTTCCAGCCGGCAACGTCCTTATTGACGGAATTGGAATCGGTGATGTTGGAAACATCGTTCTGCGTGACCGCAAGTTGTTGTCACAGGACGGAATTTTCATCGTTGTGGTTACACTCAACCGCAAAGAAAAGAAAATTGCTTCCGGTCCGGAAATGATTTCACGCGGTTTTGTTTATGTCCGTGAATCAGAAGAGCTGATGGATGAATCTACCAGACTTGTCCGCAAAGTCGTTGAAAAATACGTCACGAGAGACGCATTTGAATGGAACAACATTAAACAGGAAATTCGTGATACATTAAATTCTTACCTGTTCCAGCAGACAAAACGCCGTCCAATGATTATCCCGATTATTATGGAATACTAAGAGAAAAAGAAAAAGGATTTCCATACCGAGTTATTCGGAGGAAATCCTTTTTCGATTACGGAGGAAATGAGGGATCGTGATGACCAGGGCTCGTACAACTACGAAGGCAAAACCAAAAGCGAGAGCGAAAGCAAAACCAAAAACAAAACCGAAAAACAGAAAACAGCAGCCGATGCCGATGATCGCTTATGAAATGATTGGCCTGGTATTATTGGGGATATCTGTATTGATGGTGTTCCAACTAGGGGTAATCGGCAAGATGTTCTTTAATATGGCTGAATTTATAGCGGGCTATATGGCCTTTCTGATTCCATTGACACTTGTCTATGTAGCTGTCTATGTGATGGTCAAGCGGGCATGGCCGAAACCGAGAGCGAAAGTGGCGGTTGGATCCGCATTCGTACTGATCGGCATTTTGCTGATTTGCCATTTGATCTGGGCGGCAGGAACCATCTTGCCGATCACTTCATCCAATGTCCTATCCGAAACCATCCGCACCACACAAATGACCGGCACAATCTGGAACAGTTATTTGGCTACAGGAGGCGGAATCATCGGTGCTTTGCTGTACGCGCTGTTGCATGTGCTGTTTGATACCGCTGGCACGTGGGTGGTGGCAATCATCTTGCTGTCAATCGGCGCCATTATTTTGACTGGAAAAGCGGCAGCACCTTTTATTGCTGAAAAGATACCAAGTGCCCGCCCAGCGTTCGATGCGCTAGTGAGCCGCTTTCAACGGGACCAACCGAAAAAAATACGGGCTCCACGCAAAAAGTCGGAGCCTGAGCAAGTACTGGAGATCAATGAATCCTTAGCCTATGAAGAGGAAGAAGAGCAAGAAGACCTTCTTTACCGGCCGAAGCAGGAAGAGCCGATCATTTCAGCATTTACTGAAAACGTCAAACCGAAACAGGCGGAAGCTTCGCCAAAACCTACTGCAGAATCTGCTGCAGTACCGGAGACCACAGAAACTCAATTACTGTCGACGGCAGAAGAGCTGGAGAATGAAGAATATCAATTGCCGCCTCTCAGCTTGTTGACCTTGCCGCCCCATCATGACCAAAGTGGTGAGTATTCGGGCATCCAAAAAAATGCCAAGAAGCTTGAAAAAACTTTCCAAAGCTTTGGCGTTCGGGCGAAAGTGACGCAGGTCCATCTGGGGCCAGCTGTTACCAAATACGAAGTCTTGCCGGATACTGGTGTCAAAGTGAGTAAAATCGTCAGTCTGCACGATGATTTGGCATTGGCGTTGGCAGCGCGCGATATCCGTATTGAAGCGCCGATTCCAGGTAAATCCGCCATCGGTATCGAAGTGCCAAATTCGGAAGTATCGATTGTCAGTCTGCGGGAAGTACTGGAATCGGAAGAAAACAACCGGCCGGATGCCAAGCTGTTATTCGCTCTTGGGAGAGACGTTACAGGCCAGGCGGTAATGACAGAACTAAACAAAATGCCGCATTTGCTGGTTGCCGGTTCGACGGGCAGCGGGAAATCGGTGTGCATCAACGGCATCATCACCAGCATCATCATGCGCGCCAAGCCGCACGAAGTGAAAATGATGATGATCGATCCAAAAATGGTGGAACTGAATGTCTATAACGGCATTCCCCATCTATTGGCGCCGGTTGTGACAGACCCGCGGAAAGCGGCACAGGCATTGAAGAAAATCGTGTCCGAAATGGAAAGAAGGTATGAGCTGTTTTCGCATACGGGAACACGCAATATCGAAGGCTATAACGAATATGTCCGTGTTTTCAACGAAGAAAATGAAGACAAGCATCCCAAATTGCCATTTATTGTGGTAATCGTCGATGAATTGGCCGATTTGATGATGGTCGCTTCAAATGAAGTGGAGGATGCCATCACCCGATTGGCTCAGATGGCACGTGCGGCAGGCATCCACCTGATCATCGCTACACAGCGTCCAAGTGTCAACGTTATTACAGGCGTCATCAAGGCGAATATCCCATCCCGCATTTCCTTTGCCGTTTCATCATCCATCGATTCTCGAACGATCCTGGATATGGGCGGCGCTGAAAAATTACTGGGCCGCGGTGATATGCTATTCCTTGGAGCCGGACAATCAAAGCCTGTGCGCGTCCAAGGTGCTTTCCTGTCGGATTCAGAGGTCGAAAAAATTGTCGACTTTGTTATTGAACAGCAAAAAGCTCAATACCAGGAAGATATGATTCCAAGTGAGATCGATGACACCAAGATAGATGAAGAAACGGATGAAATTTATGATGAAGCTGTACAGATGGTAACTGAAATGCAGACAGCATCAGTTTCGATGCTGCAGCGCCGGTTCCGCGTCGGCTATTCGCGGGCTGCACGGATCATAGACCAAATGGAGCAGCGGGGAGTGGTTGGACCTTATGAAGGCAGCAAACCTCGAACGGTCTTAGTTCCAAAGCAGGAAGATTACTGAGCTTTTTAGGTTTTTTTGTGACAAAATGATCAGTATTTAAGATAATGAAGAAGCGAAAATTCGCTAAATTCGACAAAATGCTATTTATTTCATTTCTAATAAGTGTTATAGTAATTTTGATTAGTAGGAATGTTTTACATCAGATGTCTGATCTCTGTCATGGGTGGTGAATCGTATGACAATTAAATCGGATCATCGTGCTTTGTACCTTCAAGTGATCGATCGAATGAAACAGGATATTGCTGCGGGCGTCTACAAAGAAAAAGAGAAGTTGCCGTCCGAATTCGAGTTATCGAAAACACTGGGAGTCAGCCGCGCGACTTTACGAGAAGCGCTCCGGTTGTTGGAAGAAGATAATATAATCGTCAGACGCCACGGAGTCGGAACATTCGTCAATTCAAAACCATTATTTTCTTCTGGGATTGAACAATTGACGAGTGTTTCCGACATGATCCGCCAGGCAGGAATGGAACCAGGTGCCATCTACTTGAGCACTTCGGAAAGCCTTTCCTCTGAAGAGGATATAAAACGCTTTCATTGCACTGGCGATGATACTATTATTACTATTGAACGCGTCCGCACGGCAAACGGAGACCCTGTCGTCTATTGCATCGACAAGGTGCCTTCGGATTATTTGCCTGCAGATTTTTTAGGGCGCACCGAAAGTTCCATTTTTACAGCGATTGAAGAATCGGGGGACATTCATATATCCTATGCGGTGACATTTATCGATCCGACCGGATATCATGAAGAAGTTTCGCCAATACTGGAATGTGAACCGGAAACAGCATTACTGGTATTAAAACAGCTCCATTACGATGAAGACGATCGCTTGGTGCTTTATTCAAAGAATTATTTTAGAGCTGATAAGTTCAGCTTTCATGTGGTTCGCAAACGCGTGTAAAACATCAAATTCCTGCTAATATCAAAAAAACCTTGGGGGTTATTACATTGACAAAACGTAAATTTGGTCTAGGTTTATCATTGATGCTTGCTGCTGGGACTATGCTTGCTGCCTGCGGAAGTGAAGAAGATACTTCAACTGGCGAAACGGGCGGGGGAGAAGAAGGCACGGAAGAAGCTTCTGATTTCTCTGTAGCTATGGTTACAGATGTTGGCGGTGTGGATGATAAATCATTCAACCAATCTGCTTGGGAAGGCATCCAGCAATTTGGTGAAGAAAATGGCCTTGAAAAAGGCGATGGCGGCTATGATTACCTTCAGTCTGCATCAGACGCGGATTACAACACCAACTTGAACAACTTAATCCGTCGTGATTTTGATGTGGTATTCGGAATCGGTTTCCTTATGGAAGGTGCTGTAGCTGAAATTGCTGAGCAGCAACCCGAAGCCCAAATCGCGATTATTGATGCTGTAGTAGATGCACCGAACGTTGCAAGTGTTTTGTTTAAAGAGCAGGAAGGTGCATTCCTTGCGGGTGTAGCGGCAGCTTTAATGACGGAAACTAACAAAATCGGATTTGTTGGCGGGATGGAAATTCCGGTAATCGAGCGTTTTGAAGCAGGATTCCTTGAAGGAGTTGCGACTGTAGACGATTCAATTGAAGTCGATGTTCAATACACAGGGGCTTTTGATAAAGCGGAATTAGGTAAAACAACTGCGAACCGTATGTACTCTGCTGGAGCGGATATCATTTTCCACGCTGCTGGCGGTACAGGCAATGGTGTGTTCACAGAAGCTAAAGAACGTAAAGAGTCAGATCCGGAAGCGAATATTTGGGTTATCGGCGTAGATGCTGACCAGTACGATGAAGGCCAAACTGGCGATACCAATGTCACTTTGACTTCTGTACTGAAGCGTGTTGATACGGCTGTAATCAATATTTCTGAACAGGCAATGGCAGGCGAATTCCCAGGGGGCGAAACCATCACTTATGGTTTGTCTGATGATGGCGTAGGTCTTGCAGATTCACGTGGAGCAATTCCTGAAGATAAAATGGCGCAAATCGAAGAATACAAGCAACAAGTTATCGATGGCGACATTGTTGTTCCTGAAACAGTAGAATAAAATCAATTAGTAATACGGTCATCATAAAGACCGGTTGAACCGGTCTTTATGATTTTTTTTGCCTATAAGCTGAAAATTAATAGATGAAAGGTTTTTGGCAACGGAAGCCTTTCCTGTATTAATTAATCTAAAAAGTTAGTAGTTTTCGGGGGAGTGACAACAGTGGAGTATGTAATCGAAATGCTGAATATCCGTAAAGAGTTCGGTACGTTTGTCGCCAATGACAATATTACGCTGCAACTGCAAAAGGGAGAAATTCATGCATTATTAGGGGAAAATGGCGCTGGGAAATCGACTTTGATGAACGTCCTATTCGGTTTGTACCAACCGGAAGGCGGAGAAATCCGGGTTCGTGGAAAAAAAGTCGATATTGCCAATCCAAACATAGCCAATGAACTTGGCATCGGAATGGTCCACCAGCATTTTATGCTGGTCGAAAACTTTTCTGTCACTGAAAACATCATTTTGGGAAGTGAGCCAACCAAATATGGGGTCACCAATAAAAAAGATGCGGCTAAAAAAGTTCAAGCACTGTCTGAAAAATACGCCTTGAATGTCGATCCATATGCGATTATTGAGGATATTTCGGTGGGCATGCAGCAGCGTGTGGAAATTCTGAAGACATTGTACCGAGGCGCTGAGATTTTGATTTTTGATGAGCCGACTGCTTCCTTGACGCCTCAGGAAATTACGGAATTGATTCAAATCATGAAGCGGTTGATTGCTGAAGGAAAATCGATTATTTTAATCACGCATAAATTAAAGGAAATCATGGATGTATCGGACCGGGTAACCGTTATCCGCAAAGGCCAGGGAATCGGCACGGTCGTTACTGCTGAAACCAATCCGAACGACCTTGCTTCGCTCATGGTCGGGCGCCAGGTGGAATTCACCACGGTTAAAGGTCCGGCATTTCCGGGGGAAGAAATCCTGGATATCAAAGACTTGGTGGTTCAGGATTACCGTGGAGTAGAGAAAGTGAAAAGCTTGAATCTGAACGTCCGCAAAGGTGAAATTGTTGGAATTGCTGGAATTGACGGCAATGGACAGTCTGAGTTGATCGAAGCGATTACGGGTCTGCGGAAAGTGAAAAGTGGCACGATCTTAATCAATGGAAAAGACGTCACCAATATGAAGCCGCGAAAAGTGACGGAATCCGGAGTCGGGCATATCCCACAGGATCGCCATAAGCACGGTCTGATATTGGATTTCCCAATAGGCCATAATATTTCGCTTCAAACCTATTACACAAAACCAATTTCCAAATCGGGCATTATCGATTACAGCAAAATCAATGAAAAAGCATTGCAGGTCATCAAGGACTTTGATGTCCGGACACAGGGACCCTCAGAATTGGCGCGTTCCTTATCAGGAGGCAATCAGCAAAAAGCCATTATCGGACGTGAAGTTGATCGGGATCCGGATCTGCTGATTGCGGCATTGCCGACCAGAGGCTTGGATGTTGGTGCCATTGAATTTATCCATAGCCGGTTGATTGAACAGCGCGACAATGGCAAAGCTGTTTTGCTGATTTCCTTTGAACTGGACGAAGTCATGAACGTTTCAGACCGTATCGCGGTTATCCATGACGGCGAAATTGTGGATATAGTGACACCGGAAAACACCAGCGAACAGCAATTGGGATTATTGATGGCAGGTCATACGAGCCATGCGGAATCACAGGATTTGACGAAGAAAGGTGAGGATCAGCATGTCGAATAAAGCGACCAATCTCCTGGTCCCCATCATTTCCGTTATTTTAGGACTCTTGGTCGGCGCGGTGATTATGCTGGTCAGTGGCTATAATCCACTGGAAGGCTATGCTGCTCTTTGGAACGGGATTTTTGGAGATATGTATACGATTGGCGAAACAATTCGCCAAATCACACCTTATTTATTAGCTGGTCTTGCGGTCGCTTTTGCGTTCCGCTCAGGTCTTTTCAATATCGGTGTGGAAGGGCAATTGATCGTCGGTTGGTTTGCTGCAGCTTATGTAGGGGTAGCTGTTGAATTGCCAAAAGTCATCCACTTGCCGTTAGCAATCATTGCGGCAGCGGTAGCCGGCGCATTATGGGGCTTTGTACCAGGCCTCCTGAAAGCGAAATTCCATGTCCATGAAGTAATTGTGACCATTATGATGAACTATATTGCGTTGCATGTAACGAACGCATTAATCCGGACGGTTTCTGAAGGAGGCGACCGGACAGAGAACATTTTTGCCAGTGCTTCATTGCGTTCTGAGTTTCTTGAGAACCTGACGGAATTTTCACGGCTGCATTACGGAATTATTCTTGCATTGATCATGGTCGGTGTTATGTGGTTCATCCTGGAGAAAACGACGCTCGGCTTTGAACTGAAAGCTGTTGGCTTTAACCAGAATGCCTCACAATATGCAGGAATGAACGTCAATAAGAATATTATTTTGGCGATGGTCATCTCAGGTGCATTTGCCGGAATGGCTGGAGCAATGGAAGCACTTGGAACGTTCGAGTATGTTTCTTCCAAAGGCGGATTCACCGGTATCGGATTTGATGGAATCGCGGTCGCCCTGCTTGGCATGAACACGCCGCTTGGTGTAATTTTCGGTGCTACATTGTTCGGCTCCTTAAAATATGGAGCATTGAATATGCCGAATGCTGCGGGTATTCCGATTGAAATCGTTGAAATCGTTATCGCAGTTATCATCTTCTTTGTAGCTTCCGGCTACATCATTCGCTTGCTGCTGCTCCGTGCATCAGCAAAGAAGAAGGAGGCGAAGTAATATGAGTTTCTTGGAGGTTCTATACTTCATCATTCCTTCAGCGATTTTCTATGCAGCACCGCTTATTTTAGTGGCAATCGGCGGCGTATTCTCGGAAAGATCCGGAGTTGTCAACATCGGTCTTGAAGGGCTGATGGTCATTGGTGCTTTTGTCGGGATTTTGTTTAACTTACTGTACGCTGATACATTCGGCGCAGCCACGCCTTGGATTGCGCTGATAGCGGCTATGATTGCTGCGCTGCTGTTATCATTGCTGCACGCTGTTGCGTCCATCTCATTCCGGGCGGATCAGGTGGTATCAGGTGTTGCCATTAACTTATTAGCTGTTGCATTGTCATTGTATCTGGTGAAAAGAATTTTCGACAAGGGGCAGACAGACTTTATTACAGAGCGCTTTGCACGCTATAATGTGCCGTTCCTGTCAGACATTCCAGTTATCGGACGTTTATTCTTTACATCTGTCTACAATACATCGTTCTTTGCGATTGCTATGGCCTTTGTTGCGTGGTTTGTGATCTACAAGACGCCTTTCGGTCTGCGCCTTCGCGCTGTTGGGGAACACCCGATGGCTGCCGATACAATGGGGGTCAACGTTGTGAGAATGCGCTATGTGGCGGTTATGATATCCGGTGCATTAGCAGGAATCGGTGGTGCGATATATGCACAGACCATCACCAACGATTTTGGGCATGCCACGATTAATGGCCAGGGCTTTATGGCACTGGCAGCGATGATTTTTGGTAAATGGCATCCGCTTGGAGCCATGGGAGCTGCTTTGTTCTTCGGATTTGCACAATCCTTGAGTATTGTCGGTTCATCTATTCCAATCATCCAGGAGATTCCAAACGTCTTTCTATTGATATTGCCGTATGTCTTGACGATCTTTGCGCTTGCCGGATTTATCGGCCGCGCCAAGGCACCGCTTGCAAATGGTAAACCATATATTAAAGGTCAACGATAAGCTGTGTGAAAAAGCCGTCATTGCGACGGCTTTTTTCAGTTGTCCGCTGGAAAGGCAGCTTTCGCTTTTCTTTATTGGTTAGCTCCGACGGCCAGATTCTAGGGTCATAAGCCACCTGACTGTGTGGCAAAGGGCGCCACTTCGTTAGGGAATCTTATGCCCGGCGAGGGGCCGCAGGAAGCGGGGCAGCTAACCGTTGCGACAGGACGTCGCGCACTTAGGTTAGCTTCAGTTAGCTGCTTTCGTTTTTCTTTATTTGCAATTAACGGAAAAGGTTCGGTATAGTTAGAACATGAACGACGAGAGGGGATTCCAAATGTTTGAAACGATCAACATCGCAAAAGGCGTGAATGTGCACGTCAATGAGACGACACAATTTAAAACAATAAATTTTTCAATCAAATTCAAAGATAAACTGACTAAGGAAAAAGCGTCTGCACGCTCGATTTTGGCAAATGTACTGCAGCACAGCAATGAGGTTTATCCTTCACATACTGCACTTCGCATGGTATTGGATGACCTTTACGGAACGTCTCTTTACATAGATTCTTCTAAACGGGGCAATGAACATGTGGTAACTTTGAATGTTGAAACGGTGAACGATCAGTATCTGTCTGAAAAAGGGGTTCTTGAAAAGGTACTGAATTTGATGTATATCGTCCTGTTTAAACCTAATTTTGAGCATGGCCTGTTCAAAGAGACCATTTTCAAACGTGAAAAAAATGCTGTTATCCAGCGCATCGAATCTGTTTTTGATGAAAAGACGCGGTATGCCCAACAGCGCATGATGGAATTGGCTTTGCCGAACCATCCGGCGTCCACATCTTCAAATGGTACAATTGAAGATGTGGAAAATATTACCAACGAACAGCTGGTTGCCGAATACAAAGAAATGGTGGCACAGAATGAAATTGAAATTTACGCTGTAGGTGATGTAAAGCCAGAGATGATCGCTTCGCACATTCGTGAATACTTCCACTTTAAAGATCGTGAAGGAGCGATTGCGGTGCCACCATTGGAATTGGTGAAACCGGAACAGTCGCGTGTACTGGAATACGAAGACATGAAACAAGGCAAGCTTCACATGGCATTTTTTACGCCGATTACATTCCGAGACGAAAAATTTCCGGTTATGCAGCTGATGAACGGAGTTTTTGGTGGCTATGCGCATTCTAAATTGTTTGTCAACATCCGTGAAAAGGAAAGCATGGCCTATTATGTATCGAGTTCGTTTGCTTCACAATTTGGCCTGATGTTCGTTCTGGCCGGCATTGATTCAAAACTAGAAGAAAAAGCGGTGGCTTTGATTTTAGAGCAATTGGAAGAAATCAAAAACGGCAATATTTCCGATATTGAGCTTGATCAGACAAAAGCGCTGTTGACGAATCAATTAAAAGAAGCACTCGATTCGGCTCGTGGACAAATTGAAATTTACGATCAATATATGGAATTGACGGATGCGTTTGAACCGGAATTCATGATCAATAGATGGAAGAATGTCACAAAAAAAGACATCGCTGCTGTAGCTCGGCAACTTTCTTTGGAAATGACATACTTCTTATCAGGCAAGGAGGATGAAAAAGATGCATAAAGTTGAATTTGAACAATTAGAAGAAACGCTTTTTCATGAAAAGCTGGACAATGGCTTGAATGTTTACATTCTCCCTAAAAAAGGATTTTCAAAAACCTTCGCTACTTTTACGACCAAATACGGCTCAATCGATAACCATTTTGTTCCTCTGGGCGAAACGGAACCGATGAAAGTACCGGATGGCATCGCCCATTTCCTGGAGCACAAAATGTTCGAAAAAGAAGAAGGGGACGTTTTTCAGGAATTCAGCAAGCAGGGAGCTTCCGCCAATGCCTTTACGTCGTTTACACGGACGGCCTATCTGTTTTCGGCAACCGGTGAAATCGATAAAAACGTCAAAACTTTATTGGACTTTGTCCAAACTCCTTACTTCACGGAAAAAACCGTGGAAAAGGAAAAAGGCATCATTGCTCAGGAAATCACCATGTACGACGACCAGCCGGATTGGCGCTTGTATTTCGGCATCATTGAGAACCTTTATGAAAACCATCCGGTGAAAATCGATATTGCGGGAACCGTTGATTCTATTCAAGATATCACGGCAGAACATTTGTATACGTGCTACAACACCTTTTATCATCCGTCCAATATGGTCTTGTTCATAGTCGGCAATGTTGACCCGGACCAAATGATGAAATTGGTGAAAGAAGACCAGGCACAGAAAACCTTTGAGAAACCGACAGAAATCAAGCGCATTTACCCGGACGAGCCGAAAGAAGTGGCCATCAAGGAGCGGGTACTGGAAATGAGCGTCCAGAAACCGAAAGTCTTCTATGGCATCAAACCAGAGAAACTGGATTTGATCGGTCCTGACATGCTCAAGCATGAACTGGCTGCTCAACTGGCTTATGAACTGCTGTTTGGGCGGACTTCTGATTTCTATCACCATGCCTATGAAAACGATTGGATCGACGAATCTTACTCGTTTGACTACTCATTGGAAAATGGATTTGGCTATGCCTTAATTGGCTCTGACACGCACAAACCAGAAATTCTGATCAAGGAAATCAAACACACGCTTCAAAATGCGGTAGAGAAATGGCCTTTTGGACAGGAAGATTTGGATCGGGTACGCCGCAAGAAAATCGGCTTTTTCCTGAGAGCGTTGAATTCTCCGGAATACATCGCCAACCAGTTTACCCATTACGCTTTTAACGAAATGAATTTATTTGATGTGGTTCCTGTATTGGAAGAGTTTGAAGTTGTTGATCTACAAAACGCTTTCGCATTAGTGAGCCACGAATCCCAGCATTCGGTATTCACCATTATGCCAAAGAAAAAGGACGCACAGTGAAACGCTTTGCGGTCCTGTTAGGGGCATCCGGTGAAATCGGCGAAAGCATCGCGCTGCAGCTGGCGGAAAGTGGCTGGTCCCTTTATTTGCATTGGAACAGCCACTCGACAGACCCGCTGGCTCAGCAATTGGCTGATAAATATCCCGCACAGGAATTTATCGCTGTACAGGCCGATTTTGCTGGCGAAACAGGAGCGCAGCAGCTTGCTGGAAACGTCTATGATGCCAGTTGCATCATCGTTGCCAGCGGCCAATCGCTATTGAAGATGCTGATTGATACTTCAGATGCGGACATGGAGGCGTTGTGGCGGGTGCATGTGAAAAATCCAATCTCGGCAATCCGGTTGATTTCTCCATTTTTCCTTCGCAATGATAAATCGTATGTCGTCTTTATTTCTTCCATCTGGGGGGAAACAGGTGCATCCATGGAAACGATGTATTCAGCCGTCAAAGGTGCACAGCTTGCGTTTGTCAAAGCCTATGCCAAGGAAATGGCACCGTCTGGCACTCGGGTCAACGCTGTGGCACCCGGTTTTATTAAAACAAAAATGAATGCCTCCCTTACGGCAGAAGAACTGCAGGAAATTGAAGAGGAGATTCCATTGGGGCTTGGCACTCCTCAGGATATAGCGGATGCTGTTGATTTTCTTGTAGGCGGCAAAGCAGACTATATGACAGGGCAAACCTTGCGCATTAATGGCGGATGGCTGATGTGATGGCATTTGGATGCTTTTCATGTAACTAAATGCCCTTTTCCAATTGAGGCAAATCAGCTATTATATTAACTAAAGTTCTCTTTAGAGAAAGGTCGGGTATTGCATGAAAGAATGGTATTTCGAATACGAAATTCAAGTGAACCGTCCAGGTCTGCTTGGCGATATCGCTTCTCTTTTGGGGATGTTGCGGGTAAATATCGTGACGATCAATGGGGTGGACCAGGGCCGTCGCGGAATGCTGTTGCGCGCAGAGCACGATGTCCAGCTGGAACGTTTTGAACAGATCCTGTCTACCATCGAAACCATTGCTGTAACAAAATTCCGCGAACCGAAGCTGCGTGATATTTTGGCAGTTCGGCATGGCAGGTATATCCAGCGAGACGCTGATGACCGTAAAACTTTCCGTTTTGTACGCGATGAGCTGGGATTGCTGGTTGATTTTATGGCGGAAATCTTTAAACAGGAAGGCCATAAGCTGGTTGGCCTTAGAGGAATGCCGCGTGTTGGGAAAACGGAATCGATTGTGGCTGCGAGTGTCAGTGCCAATAAAAAATGGATCTTCCTGTCCTCCACGATGATCAAGCAGACAGTACGCAATCAGCTGATGGGAGATGAACACAATGCCAACAATATTTTTATTTTGGATGGCATTGTCACACGCCGGTCGGCCGATGAACGCCATATGCAGCTGGTGCGGGAAATGATGCGCATGCCGACGATCAAAGTCGTGGAGCATCCTGATAAATTTGTCGAGCAGTCAGAATACAGTATCGAAGATTTTGATTATATTATTGAATTGCGCCATCATCCGGATGAGAAAATCACCTATGAAGTATTGGAGAAAAACACATTTATGGACGAAAAATCCCAAGGGGATATGTTTGGGGACGGATTCAACTTCTAAGTAGGCAGGTGATTGTTTTGAGTGAGTTGGGTACTCGGCTGAAACAGGCCAGAATCGCCAAAGGATATAGTTTGGAAGAGTTACAGGACTTGACTAAAATACAGAAGCGGTATTTGGCTGGAATAGAAGATGGCAATCACAGCATGATGCCCGGTGCGTTCTATGTGCGTGCTTTCATCAGGCAATACGCGGCAGCAGTTGGGTTGAATGCGGAAGAATTGCTTGAACATCATAAATCGGAAATGCCGGCCAACGAACCGGCCGCCCGACCGCCAATGCCGAGCGCTCTTACTTCCCGGAGCCGGACGGTGACCAGAACAGCCCCGAGTGAAGCATATGCTGAAATCATGCCTAAAGTTCTCGTTGCGCTGTTTATTGTCCTGATCCTTGCTGTCGCCTGGTATTTCTACAGCGCCTCGACCGACAGCGGCTCACCAAATCTGCCAATGGATGAAGGTCAAGGCGTTCCTTATGAAGAGCCTGCTTCTGCTCTTGCTGCACCAGAAAAAGCAGAAGATGAAGCTGCTGAAGAACCGATCGAACAGCCAGCGGAAGAACCTGCAGAGCCTGAGGCCATCCTTGCTGTTGAAGAAACGCAAGGGGAGACGACGACTTATTCGTGGCAGGGTCCCGCTGATCGTCAGCTGGATATCGCTGCAAGTGGTCCATCCTGGATTGCAGCTACTGACCAGAACTCAACAGAACTGACTTCCAGAGCACGTGTTATGCAGGCTGAGGAAGCCGAGACAATCGATTTGTCGGATGTGGAGGTTGTTCGATTGCGCATAGGCGACTATTCAAATATTGCATTGACCTTGAACGGCGAACCGATTGAGTATGAACAGCAACTTCAACCCCAAAATATCGTTATTCAATTTAGAGACGCCGAATAGCCATCTTTGGATGGCTATTTTTCATGAAAGTTCGAAAGGAGAAATAGCAATGAACATACCAAATCAGATTACCATCTCGAGGATTTTATTGATTCCTGTATTTATGGTGATCATGCTAGCAGGCTTTGATTGGGGCACGATGACGCTTTTTGGAGCTTCTATGCCTGTCACTCATTTTGTTGGAGGACTTATCTTTATCTTTGCATCATTAACGGATTGGGTGGATGGCTACTATGCCCGCAAATACGATTTGGTAACAACTTTCGGGAAATTTTTAGATCCTTTAGCTGACAAACTTTTGGTGTCAGCTGCTTTGATCATTTTGGTGGAATTAGGGTTTGCAGCTTCCTGGATCGTCATCATCATCATCAGCAGGGAATTTGCAGTTACAGGCCTGCGCCTGGTGCTTGCGGGCGAGGGAGAAGTTGTCGCTGCAGGCGGTTTAGGTAAAATCAAGACAACAGCACAAATTTTGGCAATAGCCGCATTGCTGCTGCATAACACCATTTTCACTTTAGTCGGCTTGCCGTTTGGTGAAATTATGCTTTATATTGCCTTGATCTTCACTGTCTGGTCTGGATGGGATTACTTTTATGCCAACCGACGTGCATTAATGACTTCAAAATAAGCATACAGAGAGGAGATTGCCCAGATGAACGCAGAAATTATTGCGGTAGGTTCAGAACTATTACTAGGTCAGATCACCAATACCAATGCCCGCTTCCTGTCCAATCATTTAGCGGAGCTCGGGATTAATGTCTATTATCATACGGTTGTAGGAGACAATGCCGAACGCTTGGAGGATGCGATAAACATCGCAGAAAACCGTGCTGATCTTATTTTATTCACTGGAGGGCTTGGGCCGACCAAAGACGATCTGACGAAAGAATCGATTGCCCGGCATCTGGACACGACGCTTGAGATGAATGAGAGCGCAATGGACTCTATTGTGGCGTACTTTGAGCGTGCAGGGCGTCCTATGACTGAAAACAATAAAAAGCAGGCATTGGTGTTGAAAAACAGTGATGTTCTCGTCAACCGCAACGGCATGGCGCCGGGCATGATGTATAAAAAAGATGAACGTGTCTATATCTTGCTGCCTGGTCCACCAAAAGAGATGGAGCCGATGTTCCAATTCGAGGCAAAGCCGAAGCTGGCACATTTGTTGAACAAAGAAGATGTCATCTTGTCGCATGTGCTGCGTTTTTATGGAATCGGTGAGGCGGAGCTTGAAGACCGGCTGCACCATATCCTCGACAAGCAGACGAATCCAACCATCGCACCTTTGGCTGCTGATGGGGAAGTGACCTTGCGCATTACTGCCAAAACCAGTACGACAGAAGAGGCGTGGGAATTGATCAATGGCACCAAAAATGAAATTTTGGATCTGGTAGGGCCATATCTCTACGGCTATGATAACGATTCACTGGCTTCCAAATCGATCGAGCTATTGAAAGAACAGAATAAAACAATTTCTGCTGCAGAAAGTTTGACTGCTGGCCTTTTCCAATCCGAAATGGCCTCTGTCCCTGGCGCAAGCGCTGTTCTCGCGGGCGGGGTAATTACTTATAATGAAGAAATGAAAGTTCATCAGCTCGGGCTGTCGGCTGAATTGCTTGCCGAACATGGAGTTGTCAGCGAACAGACAGCTTTGGCAATGGCAGAAGCCGTACGAGACAAGTTTAAGACTGATATCAGCGTATCGCTTACAGGAGCAGCGGGTCCTGATGCCCATGGGGAACAGCCGGCAGGTACTGTCTGGATCGGTATCGCTACAGAAAAGGGTTCCCAGTCCTACCGCCTTCAGCTGTCCGGTATGCGAAATACCAACCGTTTGCGCGCGGTAAAACTGGCTTTGTATTATGTGATCCGGACCTTAACCGAAGAAGATGCACGCAAAATTTAATTTTGCGTGTTTTTTTCTACCCAAAAATGGGGAATGCTTTATATAGGGCTTACAAAATCAAAGTTCTGAAAAACAAAAGCGAATAAACGTTCGCTTTTTTCTTGTGTATTTCTCAATAAGCTAGTATACTAGAAACAGGTAGAAAATTAGGTTTTTATTTAGAGGAGGATTTCTTTTGAGCGATCGTAAAGCAGCATTAGACATGGCGTTAAAACAAATAGAAAAGCAATTCGGTAAAGGTTCTGTCATGAAATTGGGGGAAAAAACCGACCGTAATATATCATCCGTTTCCAGTGGTTCTTTGGCATTGGATACTGCACTGGGAATAGGCGGATATCCGCGTGGGCGTGTAATCGAGATCTACGGACCTGAAAGTTCGGGTAAAACAACTGTCTCTCTTCATGCGATTGCTGAAGTTCAGGCAACTGGCGGAACAGCTGCGTTCATCGATGCAGAGCATGCATTGGATCCGGTTTACGCAAAAAATCTTGGTGTCAATATCGATGAGTTGCTCCTGTCTCAGCCGGATACAGGTGAGCAGGCATTGGAAATCGCTGAAGCGCTTGTCCGAAGCGGAGCTGTTGATATCGTGGTTGTCGATTCGGTTGCGGCACTTGTGCCAAAAGCTGAAATTGAAGGAGAGATGGGCGATTCCCATATGGGATTACAGGCACGCTTAATGTCCCAGGCCCTTCGGAAATTATCAGGTGTCATCAACAAATCCAATACCATTGTTATCTTCATCAACCAAATCCGTGAAAAAATCGGCGTTATGTTCGGTAATCCGGAAACGACTCCGGGCGGCCGTGCCCTGAAGTTCTATTCATCTGTCCGTCTGGAAGTGCGCCGTGCCGAAGCCTTGAAATCCGGTACTGAAATCATCGGTAACAGAACAAAAATTAAAGTGGTTAAAAACAAAGTAGCACCACCGTTCCGTACAGCTGAAGTTGATATCATGTACGGAAAAGGGATTTCCCGTGAAGGTGAAATCGTCGATATCGGTTCTGACTTGGAAATTATCCAAAAGAGCGGTTCTTGGTATTCATATAATGAAGAACGCATTGGCCAGGGCCGTGAAAACGTCAAACAATTCCTATTGAACAATCCAGAAGTCCGCAATGAAATTTCAGGGAAAATTCGTGAATCCTACGGAATGACCGCAGCTTCCTATACAATTGCCAGCAAAAAGGAAGAGTCGGAAGACTTCAATTTATTGATTGATGAAGATGACAAATAGACTATCCATATAACTAGGAAAAGCCGCCAAGCAGAAGCTTAGCGGCTTTTCTTCTATACAGAAAGTAAAAGAGTAAGGAATGGATAGGGAAACTCACTATGACAGCTGACTTTAGCACGATCGCTTCTGCTTTTCCTGGGTTGACATGACATAAGTCCATCTATACAATTAAAATTGTATAATATACTAATTTTAAAATAGTTGCAGTGAAAGAATGTTTTCATTATTCATCTTTTAAAATGAAAAAAATCAATAGCAAGAGGAGGTGTCCGAATGGGTATTAATGAGTTCATCTTCGCTTTGCTTGGTATCATCGTCGGTGTAGTTGTTGGTTATTTTGCATTGAAAAAAGCAAACGATTCCAATATCGCAGGCGCTAAAAATTCTGCGGAGCAAATAGTCGAAGATGCAAAACGAGAAGCTGAAGCGCTGAAAAAAGAAGCCTTATTGGAAGCGAAAGACGAAAATCATAAATTGCGTACTGAAACAGAATCTGAAATTCGGGAACGCCGATCTGAACTACAAAGACAAGAAAATCGGTTGTTGCAGAGAGAAGAAAATTTAGATCGCAAGGATGATGCATTAAACAAAAGAGAAGCGGGTCTGGAACGAAAAGACGAAGCGCTCGCAGAAAAACAACAGCATATTGAACAGATGGAGAGCAAAGCTGAAGAGTTAGTCCAACAGCAGCAGTCCGAAATGGAACGCATTTCATCTTTGACACGCGAAGAAGCGAAATCAATCATCTTACAAGATGTTGAAAAAGAACTTTCAACTGATATTTCCGTAATGATGAAAGAATCGGAAGCCCGCGCCAAAGAAGAATCGGACAAAAAAGCGAAAAACATTTTGTCATTGGCGATGCAGCGTTTTGCGGCAGACCATGTAGCAGAAACTACCGTGTCGGTAGTCAACCTGCCGAACGACGAAATGAAAGGCCGTATTATCGGGCGTGAAGGACGCAATATCCGGACGCTTGAAACTTTAACTGGCATCGATTTAATCATCGATGATACGCCGGAAGCGGTTATTCTGTCAGGATTCGATCCAATCCGCCGTGAAACAGCTCGATTGGCTCTTGAAAAACTGGTGTCGGATGGCCGTATCCACCCTGCACGCATCGAAGAAATGGTCGAAAAGTCAAGACGCGAAGTGGATGAACAAATTCGTGAAATTGGTGAACAAACCACATTTGACGTAGGTGTACATAACCTGCATCCTGACTTGATCAAAATTCTTGGACGCCTCCGCTACCGCACGAGCTACGGACAAAATGTACTGAAGCATTCTGTGGAAGTTGCATTCCTGTCAGGCTTGATGGCAGCAGAGCTTGGAGAAGACGTTACATTGGCCCGACGTGCCGGACTTCTGCATGATATCGGTAAAGCGATTGATCATGAAGTAGAAGGAAGCCATGTGGAAATCGGTGTGGAACTCGGAACCAAGTACAAGGAACATCCGGTTGTCATTAACAGTATTGCTTCCCACCACGGAGATACAGAAGCGACATCGATCATTTCGGTCATTGTTGCAGCAGCAGATGCATTGTCTGCGGCTCGCCCAGGTGCAAGAAGTGAAACACTGGAAAACTACATCCGCCGCTTAGAAAAACTTGAAGAAATTTCCGAATCGTATGAAGGCGTTGAGAAATCATTCGCTATTCAAGCGGGACGCGAAATTCGCATCATGGTTCGTCCTGAACAAATCGATGACATGACGGCGCATCGTCTGGCCCGCGATATCCGGAAACGGATTGAAGAGGAGCTGGATTATCCAGGTCATATCAAAGTCACGGTTATCAGAGAAACCAGAGCAGTTGAATACGCAAAATAATAAGGGTGAGGCTTCGATGAATGTCTATTCAAAGAAGCCTTTTTCTTATGGGAAA
>NZ_JAGGPX010000011.1:0-41395 GCF_018613575.1 Planococcus sp. ISL-110 | reverse complement strand
ATGGGAAATCATACATGGGACCAGAAAGAGATTTTTGATTTTATCGATGAAGTGGATTATTTGATCCGTCCCGCAAACTTTTCGGATGAAGCGCCAGGGCGCGGCATGGCCACTGTGACCAAAAATGACAAAACCTTATCGGTTATTAATCTGCACGGCCGTGTTTTCCTGCCGCCGCATGAGGATCCATTCCAGAAAGCAGACGAGCTTATAGCAGAAGCCAAAGCAATTTCACCATTGGTGTTTGTGGATTTCCATGCGGAAGCCACCAGTGAAAAAATCGCCATGGGCTGGCATTTGGATGGCCGGGCTTCTGTCGTAGTCGGAACCCATACACATGTTCAAACAGCCGATGCGCGTATTTTGCCAAATGGCACAGCGTACATCTCGGACGTCGGAATGACGGGACCTTATGATGAAATTCTCGGAATGAACAAAGAAGCCGTGTTATACCGGTTCAAGACAAATATGCCGACACGTTTTGAAGTGCCTAAGCGTGGCCGTTCTGTGGTCAGTGGGTTTTTCACCGAAGTGGACGACCAAACTGGAAAAGCAATAGCTTTTGAACGGGTTTACATCAATGAGGATTACCCATTCCAAGGTTAAAAGGGAAGCTTTTTGACGAAACTTCGACAATTAGGACTGACGCCTTGTAGAACATGTACGGTTTTCAGTATAATGAAGTATCGTTTGAAAGGTTTTCATGAATGAACTTCAGAGGAATTGATATTCTATGCAACTGATTTATCATCAGCCCGACACAATTATCCGTGGATGGATTGATTCCAGTGCTTGTGCAAGGCGGAAATCTTGTCGATGATATCCATTTACCTGTACAATCAGGTTCGGTAGCAACATGAAACCACGGTGAGCAGCTATTTACGTGTGCACTTTATCGAGCAGTCAGATTTACTGAAACTAAAAAATGGTCGTTGAACGGTGAACTTATAGAAGTCGTCTCAGACCAAGAAGTGGGTGTCGAAAAATGACGTATACAAAACAAGAAATCGTCGCAAAAGCGCGCGAAGTAGCAGATATGATCGCAGCAACAGAAGAAGTGGATTTCTTTAAGCGTGCAGAAGCACAAATTAATGAAAATCAGCAAATCCGCGAAAAAATCGCCAGCTTGAAGAGCCTGCAAAAGCAAGCAGTCAACTTCCAGGCATACGGCAAAGAACGGGCATTAACTTTGATTGAAGGCAAAATCGCCAAAATCGAAGAAGAAATCGACGCTGTTCCGATCGTCCAGGAATTCAAGCAATCCCAGAGCGATGTCAATTCCCTATTGCAGATGGTTTCAACAGCCATTGCCAATCAGGTAACGAACAACATCATCAACGAAACAGGCGGCGACTTGCTGCGCGGCGAAACCGGATCAAAAGTCCGCAACGACAAACCAGGAAGCTGCGGATAAATAGAAAAGCGGAAACGGCCGCTCAGCTGAATAAAAAGCAAAAACTAAAATGTTCCCAACAGCATTAAACTGAAAGAGCCAAAGCTCTTTCAGTTTTTTCTTTTCCGCTTTGATGTTTGGTATAATGGAGAAACGACGAATCGATTTGAAAGAGGTTTTATAATGGCACCGACACCGATGATGCAACAATATTTTCAAGTAAAGTCCGAATACTTGGACGCGTTTCTATTTTTCCGGATGGGCGATTTTTATGAGTTGTTTTATGATGATGCGGTCAACGCATCGCAAATTTTAGAAATTACGTTGACGAGCCGTGGTGGAACTGGGGATGACCGGATTCCAATGTGCGGTGTTCCCCATCATGCAGCGAAAAACTATATCGATCAATTGATCTTAAAAGGCCATAAAGTGGCCATCTGTGAACAAGTAGAAGATCCGAAAACGGCCAAAGGCGTCGTCAAGCGTGAAGTAGTGCGCCTCGTTACTCCAGGGACGCATACGGAAGGCAAAAGCGTCGATTCCAAATCGAATGTATTTTTAGCGGCTGCCGACGAACTAGCAGATGGATTTGGGTTATCCTACATTGATATCAGCACGGGGGAAGCGACAGCGACATACATAATGGGAACGGAAAAGGCCCTGCTGCAGGAGCTGCAATCTTTGAATATCCGAGAGCTGGTAGTTTCGGAGCAATTGTTTTTATTGCTGACTGAAGAAGAACAGGATTTGGTGTTGTCCATCGAAACGATGGAAAATGCCTATCCAGTAGCGCCGGCGCAAGTCGCGGCCTGCCCTGAAGATCTGCAGGTGAGCTGCCAGCGTTTGTTGACGTATATTTCCCGTACACAAAAGCAATCACTGGACCATATCCAGGCCTTTGCCTATAAGGAAAACAATCAGCTATTGAGCATTGATTTCCATTCGAAGCGCAACCTGGAATTGCTGCAGTCGATTCGCGGTGCCGAAACAAAAGGGACGCTACTGTGGCTTTTGGATGAAACCGTAACGGCGATGGGCAGCCGGAAACTAAAGCAATGGCTGCATCAACCCTTGGCGAACAAGCGCATGATCGAAGAACGCCAACAAATGGTGGCGGCTTTGATCGATCAGTATTTCGTGCGTGTGGAGCTTCAAGGGCTGTTGAAGGAAGTCTATGACCTTGAACGCCTATCCGGGCGCATCGCCTTTGGCAGCGCCAGTGGACGCGATTTAGCGCAGCTTCGGAGTTCGCTGTTGAAAGTACCGGTGCTCATTGAAGAACTGGCCAATTCCGGCCATCCGGCATTGCTGGAATTCAGCGGAAAACTGGACCGCTGTATCGAGGTCTGTGAGTTGCTGCAGGCCATCAGTGAAAACCCTCCACTGTCTTCGAAAGAAGGCGGCGTCATCCGTGATGGATTCCATCAGCAGCTGGATGAATACCGGGATGCTTCACGCAACGGCAAAGACTGGATTGCGGAGCTTGAACAGAAAGAGCGCAAATTGACCGGCGTCAAAACCTTGAAAATCGGCTATAACCGCATTTTTGGCTATTATATTGAAATGTCTAAAGCAAACATGCATTTAGCGGATTTAGAGCGCTATGACCGGAAGCAGACTTTGGCCAATGCCGAACGTTATACCACACCGGAGCTGAAGGAAAAAGAAGCGTTGATCTTAACAGCTGAAGAAGAAAGCTTGTCGCTTGAATACGATTTGTTTGTAGCCATCAGGGACGAAGTCAAGCAGTATATTTCTCGTATTCAGCGCCTGGCTTCATCGCTCAGCGGACTGGATGTCTTTTTGAGTTTTGCCAACGTGGCGGAAAAATACCGGTTTGTGAAACCCGAGTTTAACGATCTAAATGAAATAACGATTATAGAAGGACGTCATCCGGTCGTGGAAAAAATGCTCAATAAGCAGCATTACGTACCGAATGACTGTGTCCTCGCGGAAGGCCAGAACATGCTGTTGATCACCGGGCCGAACATGTCCGGTAAAAGTACGTATATGCGGCAAGTGGCGTTGACGATTGTGCTGGCGCAAATCGGCAGTTACGTGCCTGCAGAATCGGCGAACCTGCCGATTGTCGACCAGATATTCACCCGCATCGGAGCAGCCGATGACCTGGTTTCTGGACAAAGTACGTTTATGGTCGAAATGCTCGAGTCGCAGTATGCCATTACCCACGCAACCAAAAACAGCTTATTATTATTTGATGAAATTGGCCGCGGAACTTCGACTTATGACGGCATGGCGCTCGCCCAGTCGATGATCGAATACATCCATAAAGAGATCGGTGCCAACACGCTGTTTTCAACACATTACCATGAGCTGACGGCATTGGAAGGCTCACTCGACAACCTTCACAATGTCCACGTAGCGGCAATGGAACAATCGGGAAAAGTGGTCTTTTTGCATAAAGTGAAAAAAGGCCCAGCTGATAAAAGCTACGGAATACACGTCGCCGAGCTGGCGAATTTGCCGGAACCGATATTGGCGCGTGCGCGTGAATTGCTAAAAACCTTTGAAGAAGATAAAAAGCAGCAGCCTAAAACGATTGAACAGTTATCGTTTTTTGATGAAACAGACACGGAAAAAGATGAAATCCTGCAGGCCATCACGGATGTTGAAGTATCCGCGATGACTCCGCTTCAAGCGTTGCAGATGCTTAACGACCTGCAGCAAAAGCTAACCAATAAGGAGTGAGACCATGGGCATCATTCGATTGATGGACGAACCTCTATCCAATAAAATAGCCGCTGGTGAAGTGGTGGAACGGCCGACGTCAGTCGTCAAAGAATTGGTGGAAAATGCCATCGATGCTGGAAGCACGGCAATCGAAGTGCTGCTGATTGAAGCCGGATTGACATCCATCCAAATCATCGATAATGGTGCTGGCATGGATGCCGACGATGCGTTGTTGTCATTTTCCCGCCACGCCACCAGTAAAATCGCCAATGAACACGATCTGTTCCGGATCCGAACGCTTGGGTTCCGCGGAGAAGCACTGGCCAGTATCGCCTCGGTCTCCAAAGTGACCTTGCACACATCAGATGGGGAGAGTGGCACATTTGTGCAGATGGAAGGCGGGCGCATGACTGAGCATCGTGCCGGATCTCTTAGAAAAGGGACGGATATCAAAATCGATCAATTGTTCTTCAACACACCCGCGCGCTTGAAATACATGAAAACGCTGCAGACGGAGCTTGGCCATACGATTGATCTGTTGAATCGGTTTGCGCTGAGTTATCCTGGCACCGCTTTTAAATTGACCCACGATGGCAGAACCATTCTGCAAACATCCGGCAGCGGAGAAATCAAACGTGTGCTGGCGGATATATACGGAGTGGCGATAGCTAAGAAAATGATCCCTTTTGAAGGGCAGTCGCATGATTATAAGGTTTCGGGTTATGCATCGCTTCCTGAAATCACCCGGGCCAATAAAAACTACATTTCCCTATTCGTCAACGGCCGTTGGGTCAAGCATTATGCCATTGCCAATACGGTGCATAAGGCCTACCATACCTTTTTGCCGCTCGAGCGGCAGCCAATTGTCGTATTGAATATCAAAGGCGATCCCTACTTGACGGACGTTAACGTGCATCCGTCCAAACAGCAGATCCGTTTAAGCAAAGAAAAAGAATTGATGGCATTGATCCATGAGACCATCAGGCAGACCATCAGCACGGTGGTTCGTGCCCCCATCATCGATAAGCCAAAGCCGGTCAAGCAAGCGCCGACCAAACAATTGGATCTGTGGAAAAGCTCGTTCACGGTCCAGGAACCAAAGCAGCCATTGCCAGATGATTCGGCAGAAGACTGGCACGAGCAGCCGGTTGAAAAGGGGCTGGAACCTGGTCAGTCCAATCCAGTGCCATTTGATGAGGGTCTGCCGCGTATTGAACAGCCGGAAAGGGATGACAGTCCGCAATTCCCAGAACTGGAAGTAGTGGGCCAAATTCACGGCACCTATATTGTGGCGCAAAGCAATGATGGCTTTTACCTGGTTGATCAGCACGCAGCACAAGAGCGCATCAAATACGAGTATTTTCGTGAAAAAGTTGGGGACATCGACGGCAATGAACGGCAATCCCTACTCTTGCCATTGACCTTTCATTACAGCCGAGACGAAGCGCTAAGGCTAAAAGATAATCTGGATGTTTTGTCTGACAGCGGCGTATTTCTTGAAGAATTCGGTGATACTTCATTTATTGTCCGGGAATATCCGACTTGGTTTCCAAAAGGCTTTGAACAGGAAGTTGTCGAGGATTTGATCGAGCAAGTTCTGAATGAACGAAAAGTGGATATCAAAAAACTGCGCGAAGATGCGGCCATTATGATGAGCTGCAAGCGGTCGATCAAAGCCAACCATTTCCTGCAGAAGCAGGACATGGAACAGCTGCTGGCGGATTTAAAAAAAGCGGAACAGCCTTTCACTTGTCCGCATGGACGCCCAGTTATCATTCATTTTAAAACTTATGATGTTGAAAAGATGTTCAAACGCGTGATGAATTAACCTTTCGATGGCTTAGCCCAAAGAGTTTTGGGTATTAGTATAGAATAGGTGAATCGACTCAGTAGGGAGGGGTATGGAGAATGCAGGTGAGCAAAGATTATATGCGTGTCTCTGATGGACACAAACTCTATTATGAACGCTACGAGCCGCCAAGCCCGATTGGACATGTCCATATCATCCATGGAATGGCGGAGCATATTGGCCGATATACAGAATTCGTGGAGTATTTGACATCACTCGGCTTTATTGTATCTGCCCATGACCAGCGAGGACATGGCAAAACAGCAGAACGCAACGGTATGCTGGGCTATTTCGCAGATCATGACGGCTTTAAACGGGTGGTCGAGGATGCCCACACAGTCATTACGGAAGCGCAGCAGGCGACCGGCAAACTGCCGCTAATTTTATTCGGCCACAGCATGGGGTCATTCATAGCCCGCCGCTATATGCAATTGCACAGCGAAGACATCAGCCGTGTGGTTTTATCCGGCACAAGCGGAGATCCCGGCACTTCAGGGAAACTTGGTTTGGCTATAGCTGTCGCATCAGCGAAAACGCAGGGCAAGCAGCAAACCAGTAAAACACTTAGACTACTGACTTTTGGCCGCTTTAGCAAATCCTTCATGGAGGAGGGTTCCTCCTATGCCTGGCTGACTAGGGATAAAGAGGAAGTCGCGAAATATGAAGCCGATCCGTGGTGCGGTTTTGAGTCGACTAACCAATTTTACATCGATTTGTTCTCAGGGCTTGCCGTCATCAATAAATCGGCGGAAATCGCCAAAATACGGAAAAACTTGCCGGTCCTGCTGATTAGTGGGTCCATGGATCCTGTTGGCAATAATGGCAAAGGGGTATTCAGTTCTGCTAACCAGTTTGCTGATGCCGGAATGGAACATGTCAAAGTCCATCTTGCAGAACAGGGACGGCACGAATTGTTGAATGAAATCGATCGCCAGTCCCATTTTGAGCGAATCGGCGATTGGATGTGCGGAAATGATTGATGTAGTGGCCATTGTTGGCCCGACTGCCTCCGGCAAAACAGCATTGAGCCTCGAATTAGCCAAACGGTTGGATGGTGAAATCATCAATGGCGATTCCATGCAGATTTACCGGGACATGACAATTGGGACGGCAAAAATCTTGCCGGAAGAAATGGCGGGGATACCCCATCATCTATTGGACATTAAAGAACCGGATGAAAGTTTTTCGGTAGCTGAATACCAGAAGCTGGTACGGGAGAAAATAACCGACATCCGTTCCCGCGGCAAGCTGCCGATCATTGTTGGCGGATCAGGTCTTTATGTCCAGGCAGTGCTGTTCGATTACCGCTTCTCGGTCGAACCTGTTGACCAATATTTGCGTGACAGCTTGCATAAAGAGCTGGATGAATTCGGTCCTGAGCGGATGCACCAAAAATTGATGGAGCTGGATCCAAAATCGGAGATCCACCCCAATAACACGAGGCGGGTCGTACGTGCAGTTGAAATTCTGATGAGCAGCGACCAGGAAAAAGGCGACCGGGAGCTTGCGTTATCGCCAATGTATAATGAAGTGATCATCGGATTGGATATTCCAAGAGGAATTCTATATGAACGCATCAATCAGCGTGTAGATGCCATGATTGAACGCGGTTTGATCGAAGAAGCAGAGGCCTTGCGGCAAAGGGGCATCCGAGAAGTGCAGTCAATCCAGGCCATTGGGTATAGAGAGATTTATGCCTATCTCGATGGATCGGGGAGCCTTGAGGAAGCGGTCGCAAAGCTCAAACAGAACTCGCGGAAATACGCAAAAAGGCAGTTTACCTATTTTAAGAACAAACTGCCGATTTTTTGGATTGATGCACTTGCGGATCCGGAAAAGAATCTCCAGAAAATAACCGACTTCATGCAGGGAAATGACAGAAACTGTCGAATTGGTAAACTGATGGCAAATCAAACACAAGTAGAGAAATAGGGGGATTTATATGAAACCGATCAATATCCAGGATGTCTATTTAAATCAGCTTCGTAAAAATAATATTTATGTTACTGTCTTTTTACTTAATGGCTTCCAACTAAAAGGAACCATTAAATCCTATGATAATTTTACGGTGCTGGTCGAGACTGAAGGCAAGCAGCAATTAATCTATAAGCATGCCATTTCGACATTTTCTCCGGCAAAAGCTGTGGCGATCGAGCACGAAGAATAAACAGGTTCCGGACTGCAAATGCAGTCCGGTTTTTTAAATGGATCTGACCGGAAGCACGGCGCGTCTTATGCCCGTCAAATCTAAACGGGTGCTTGCGCTTTTCTGTGTCCAGCTCCGCCGCCCAATCCCTCGAGTCGCTTCAGCCATTGCCGGCACGGCTTCCAGCGCTTGTCGGGACAAACACGAGCGCTTGCGCTTTTCTGTGTCCAGCTCCAGCAGCCAGATTCTAGGGTCATAAGCCACTCTGGCTGTGCGGCAAAAAATGCCGCTTCGCCAGTGTGTCTTATGCCCGTCAAATCTAAACGGCTGCTTGCGCTTTTCTAGTTGACAGTTGGCTTTGGGCGGTATAGCATTTTCAGGTGAATAGGATTTAAATTCAGGAGGGGTATTCATGAAAACTATTACAGCAGATGAACTGCAAAAACGAGTAGAAGCTGGAGAAGAATTGAACATCATCGACGTTCGCGAGGAGGATGAGGTGGCTGCAGGGATGATTCCTGGAGCTAAACACATCCCTCTTGGTGAAGTGGGAGAACGCATCGGGGAACTGGATGCAGGAAAAGAATATCATATGGTCTGTCGCGCGGGCCGCCGCAGTGAAATGGCCTGTGGTATTTTAGAGTCAAATAGCATCAATACAGTCAATGTCGAGGGTGGCATGACTGCCTGGAACGGCGAAACAATCGCATAAGTATAAAAAAACAGACCACTTGGAAGAAAACTCCGAGTGGTCTGTTTTTAGCTTTAAGGTGTTGACTTTTTAACTATTATTCGAGCTTCAGCGCTCCTCCTAAGATATCTGGATTTTGCGGATCGGCAATCTCCAGTTGAAGGTATAGGATAAAATTCGCAGGATCGTAATCAGAATGAACAAGGAATATAGCATGAAATCGGAGTCAGCTAAATCATAGCTGATAAACAACCCTGCCAGTGCGGCCCAGACAGCATAGATTTCCGATTTCAAAACAAGCGGTTTACGCCCAGCCAGCAGGTCGCGGATGATTCCTCCGCCTGAACCTGTTAATACCGCTGCCACAATAATTGCAAAGAGCGGCAACTCCAATTCAACGGCAAAGATGGCACCTTGGACCGCAAATGCCGACAAACCGATGGCATCAAAAAAGTAGCCCCAGCGATTCCAATGGCCAAGCAATTTATGTGGAAACAGGAAGACGACCGTAATCGAGATGAAGGCAAGCTGAAACATGAATTCTTGTTCCCACAGCGCCGAAACAGGGACTCCAATCAATAAATTTCTTATAGCACCGCCGCCAAAGGCGGTGACAACGCCGAGAAGGTACACGCCAAAAATATCGTATTCTTCTTCCATGGCGATGATCGCGCCAGATACTGCAAAAGCAATCGTACCGATGGCGCTCAGTACTTCCCAAGCCATGGCCTATTCCTCCTTAACATACAACTCTATGAATTGTATCAGAATTTGACGCTATTTCAAGTCATGGCGCATAATAGGAAGAGAAGTTCAAGAGAATGGAGAATTACATGTTTACTACGATAAAAACAATAGAAGAAACCATTCAGGAGCAATTGCAGCTGGCGGATGAAATTGCATATGTAAACCAGAAGAAAGTATTAGATGCTTTCCAAAACCAGCGGGTCAGCGACCACCATTTCAACCCATCGACGGGCTATGGCTATGATGACGAAGGGCGCGATACGCTTGAACGCGTTTATGCTGATGTTTTTAAAGCTGAGGCTGCACTCGTGCGTCCGCAGATCATCTCTGGAACCCACGCAATCACGATTTCTTTGTTTGGTTTGCTGCGCCCGGGGGATGAATTGCTGTACCTTACAGGAAAACCCTATGACACACTCGATTCTATCGTGTCCGGTGGCGAAAAGGATACCGGATCGCTAAAGGATTTCGGCATCAGTTACCAGCACACGGAGTTGAATGCTGATAATAACATCGATTGGCCTGCAGCTGAACAGGCAATCAGCAGCAAAACAAAAGTCATTGCCATTCAGCGCTCAAGAGGCTACGACACACGTCCTTCCTTTACGGTGGCAGAAATCGGAGAGATGGTCACAAAGATTCGCCTCCTGAAACCGGACGCCATCATTTTTGTGGACAATTGCTACGGCGAGTTTGTAGAAAAACAAGAGCCGATCGAAGTGGGGGCAGATCTGATTGCCGGCTCACTTATAAAAAATCCCGGCGGCGGCCTGGCGAAAATCGGCGGCTACATAGCTGGCAGAAAAGATTTAATCGAAAAATGTGGTTACCGCATGACCTCGCCGGGTATAGGAGGAGAAGCAGGAGCTTCGCTTAATGCACTGCCTGATATGTACCAGGGATTTTTTATGGCTCCGCATATTGTTTCTCAAGCATTAAAAGGGGCGATTTTCACTTCGGCACTCCTGGAAGATACCGGAATGGCAACTACTCCTCATTGGAGCGACAAGCGAACAGATTTGATTCAATCCGTGTCGTTTCAAACCGCTGAACAAATGATTGCTTTTTGCCAAACAATACAGGCAAGCTCACCAGTCAATGCACAATTCAAGCCTGAACCCGCATATATGCCTGGCTATGAGGACGATGTCATCATGGCTGCCGGAACATTTGTGCAAGGGTCCAGCATTGAGCTGACAGCTGATGGCCCAATCCGTCCGCCTTACACAGCATTTGTCCAAGGCGGCCTTACGTATGAGCATGTGAAAATTGCTGTACTGAATTCGATTGATACCTTAAAAAAAATGAAATTAATTTAAACTTCTCCCCGCATTTATTGTGCGGGATTTTTTAATGTTAGAAAACTTAACATGTGTTTGACAAAGAACCTGACATTAGATATAATGTAATAGTAGCAATTATTTGAAATGGGTGAAACTTATGACGAACCGGGTGCGACGGACAATGCCGCTTCTTCCAATCAGCATTGTGATGCAGCTGACGGAATTGACTGCAAGACAAATTCGTTATTACGAAGAGCATGATTTAATCAGCCCTGCCCGAACAGAAGGCAATAAGCGTATGTTTTCGTTGAATGATGTCGATACCCTGCTCGAAATCAAGGATTACCTAGATCAAGGGCTCAACATGGCTGGCATTAAGAAAATATACGACTTAAGAGAAACACCAGAAAATGAAAAAGCAGAGCCAAAAAGCTTAAGTGACGCTGAACTGCGCAAGCTGCTCCACGAAGAGTTGAAACACCAGGCCCGTCCACTTGAAAAGGGCGGCTTCAGACAAAGTGATTTATCCCGTTTCTTTAATTGAAATGGGCTTACATACAATTATAATAGGAGAGTGAAGAGAACATGGGCAAGTATTCAAAAGAAGATATTCAACGATTAGTAAAAGAAGAGAACGTAAATTTTATCCGTCTACAGTTTACAGATATTCTTGGGGTCATTAAAAACGTTGAAATACCGACATCCCAGTTGGACAAAGCACTCGATAATAAAATGATGTTTGATGGATCTTCTATCGATGGGTTTGTACGCATCGAAGAATCTGATATGTATTTATTCCCTGACCTTGATACATGGGTTGTATTCCCATGGATTACTGGTAAAGGGAAAGTCGCTCGTTTAATCTGTGATATCTACAGCCCAGATGGTACGCCATTTGCTGGAGATCCACGTACAAACTTGAAGCGTGTATTGAAGGAAATGGAAGAGCTTGGATTTACACATTTCAACCTTGGACCAGAGCCTGAATTCTTCTTGTTCAAACTTGATGAAAGAGGCGAACCGTCTCTAGAGTTGAATGACCACGGCGGCTATTTTGACTTGGCACCGATGGACCTTGGCGAAAACTGCCGACGCGACATCGTACTTGAGTTGGAGGAAATGGGCTTTGAAATCGAAGCTTCCCACCACGAAGTAGCACCAGGACAACACGAAATCGACTTTAAATACGCAGATGCGATCAAAGCATGTGACGATATCCAAACCTTTAAATTGGTTGTTAAAACGATTGCCCGCAAACACGGCCTTCACGCAACCTTCATGCCGAAGCCATTATTCGGCGTCAACGGTTCAGGAATGCACATGAACCTTTCCTTGTTTGACGGAGACCGCAATACATTCCTTGATGAAGACGGCGACATGAAATTGAGTGAAACAGCTTACCAATTCATCGCGGGCATCATTGAGCACGCACAAGGCTTTACAGCTGTTACAAATCCGCTTGTCAACTCGTATAAGCGTTTGGTTCCAGGTTACGAAGCTCCTTGTTACATCGCTTGGTCTGGCCAAAACAGAAGCCCATTGATCCGCATTCCGGCATCACGCGGTTTGTCAACACGTGTTGAAGTGCGTTCTGTCGATCCAGCAGCCAACCCATACTTAGCAATGGCTGTACTACTTGGTGCAGGTCTTGACGGAATCAGAAGAAAATTGACTCCGCCAAATGCTGTAGACCGCAACATCTATGCAATGAAAAGAAAAGAACGCGAAGCAGTCGGCATCAAAGACTTGCCAGGCACTTTGTATTCGGCTCTTCAGGAATTGCAGGAAGATGAAGTGATGACTAAAGCGTTAGGCGAACATATTTTGAACAACTTCGTCGAAGCGAAAGAAATTGAGTGGGACATGTTCCGCACAAGCGTCCACCCTTGGGAACGTGAGCAATACTTGAAAATGTATTAATAGTCAAACCGTTGAAGCTTCTGAGCTTCAACGGTTTTTTAAATGGTCGGAAGAAATGATCAGTGAGAAGCGAAAAAAACTGGAAGAGCGGCAGCCAGTTCTATTTTATAGAATTGTCTTGAGAACAAGAACTCTTGAAATACAAGAGTTAGCTAAGTGGAAGATTTACATAACCTGAATGAGAGAAGATACTGAAATGGCTCGTAAATGAGCTTTATGGTGACTTGCACTTCAGTGAAGATCAAGGATATGCCATTCTGGCTCTGCAAAATAATAAGGATAGACGAAAGCGCCTTTTTAAGAGTGCTTTTTTGATTTGAAAAAAAACAGAAGGGTAGGGAAAAAGAGAATTGTTAATAATGGACTATATATGTGTACTCTACCTGCGTCTCGAGCAATATAATTTCAACCACAGATAATAAGTATCAGCAGTGCAGATTAAAATAATCTGCCGGAAAATGGTTTACAGCAGTAAATTTTGGGTTATAATTAAGTGCAGCCTAAATATTTAATAACTCATACTGAATTTTCCTTTGTATTTTTAAAGGAAGATTTTGTGGGAGGCGATTAAATTGAGGAAAATTCAAGGTCTTGCTAGTCTGATCGATTATTTGGAATCAGTAAATTATCCGTTGGCTGCAGAGCAGATTACAGATTTGATGTCAAGAAGAAAAATTCCGCACCGCAAAGCATATCAGGACATTGTGATCTTTAACTTGGAACACATAGACTGGTGGATTGCTGAGCAGCAGAAACAACGATGAAGTAAATGAATTTACTTAAACAAGGAAGAGCCTCGGCTCCCGTTCTGCAAAGAATTGGGAACGGGGTTTTCTTTTTTTTTTTTTTTTTTTTGGTAACATTATACACATTTATACGTCTACTGTTATACTAATCTGAAAACATAGGAGGGATCGGCTATGCGCTTTTTAATGACAATACTTATCTTCCTCATCCTCTTTTCATTCGTGGGAATTGGTGTATATGTCGTAGGTCCGGATTTTTCGGCAGATCGTTTGGTTGCGGGAGCGACGGAAGAACTGCGGAATAATGGCAAGATGGAAAAAATCGTGGAGTATGTAGAAAATGATCCGCAGATGCTTGAATACATAGAACAAGCCCAGGTTGCGGAACAGGAGAGCGAAGCATTGCCGTTCCAAACAACCGCTGATGCTGCAGGTACAGTGATCAAAAAGGTAGGAATAACGGATTTGGCTAAAATGAAGTCCGGAGTTGAGGACGGTACAATGTCCCCAGAAGAAGTAATTCAAAAACTAGAAGAGGATTTGACAGAAGAAGAACTGCTGGCTCTTAAAGTGATCGCCTATAAGGAATTATACAAACAGCAATAAAGCCTTAAATATGGTAGACTGATTCACGAAGACAAAGCAAATAGAATGAAGGAGGCCATTGCATGAAATCGTTTCAAGTAGAATTTAGTTTTGATCAGGGCAATACCATTATTCATAATGTCCAGGCTGTGGACAAGGAGTCGGCATTAAGCAAAATCCCTTCCAATGGCACATATGAAATTTCCGATACGGAAACAGGCGATATATATCGAATTACAATCAATTTAGTTAAATATATAAAAGTCAGCGAATTGTAGAAGGCTTCTTCTCAATAAGCTGCACGAAAGGTGCTGCTTATGCAGCCCTTTTTTTAGTCCGAATTATTAATTGATAAATCTGACTTTGGAGGGGTTACATGAAATTCACGGGTCCAAGTGCATATAACGAAAAAGATTTTTTGGAGAACTTTCTGCGCAGAAGGAATCGAACTGAAAGCCCCAATAACAGCATTGAAAAGCCGATGATCTATGAACTGCTGGGAGCGTTTTAAAACCAGCGCATACTGGATTTGGGATGTGGAGATGCCCAATTCGGAAAAGAGCTTCTAGAGTCCGGCGCGCTCTATTACCATGGAGTCGAAGGGTCTGAAGGGATGGGCAGGCTGGCAGCTCAAAACCTAGAGGGCTTGGATGGATGCATCACTTTAGCCACGATGGAATCATTCGATTATCCTGAGAAATGCTATGACATGGTTACTTCCTGTTTAGCAATTCATTATTTGCCCGAAGTGGAAGAGCTCTTCAAAAATATCTACAAAACATTAAAGTCCCAAGGAAAGTTCGTCTTCAGTGTTCAGCACCCACTGACGACATCCTCTTTTGAAAGTAAAAAATCCAGGGAGAAAAGGGGCAGCTGGATTGTAGATGATTACTTTGAAGAAGGAGAAAGGCAGGAACCGTGGATCGAGAAAATAGTGGTTAAGTACCACCGGACTATTGAAACCTATTTTACGGCTTTAACCAATGCAGGATTCACTGTCACAGGACTCCAGGAAGGCATGCCGAAACGGCAATATTTCGAGGATGATGAGGAATACAAAAGAAGAAAACGAATTCCGGTAATTTTAGCTTTTAGTTGCAGCAAACAATAACCAAACGATTTTGTTTACATAATAAAAATATAATCAAAAAACACCAGGAAATTTTCCCGGTGTTTTTTTAGTGGATTTGGCGGTAAACTCCAACGACTTTCCCAAGAATGGAAACCTGGTCGACGATGATTGGGTCCATTGATGAGTTTTCAGGCTGCAGACGGAAATAATTTTCTTCACGGAAGAAACGTTTCACCGTTGCTTCATCTTCAGCTGTCATCGCTACAACGATATCACCATTATTAGCGGTTTGCTGCTGTTTAACAATTACATAATCACCGTTTAGAATTCCAGCCTCAATCATACTCTCGCCCATGATCTCCAACATGAAGATATGGTCATCCTCTGTGCCGTAGCTTTGAGGAAGAGGAAAGTATTCTTCTACATTTTCGATTGCGGTAATTGGAATACCGGCAGTTACTTTACCGATCAACGGTACATGTAAAACTGGACTTTTATCAATAAGCGCTTCATCAGTGCTGATTACTTCAATTGCTCTCGGTTTTGTTGGATCGCGGCGGATCAGGCCTTTGCTTTCAAGGCGTGCCAAGTGGCCGTGTACAGTCGAGCTGGATGCAAGACCAACTGCTTCGCCAATTTCACGAACGGACGGTGGATAACCTTTTAAGCGAACTTCTTCTTTTATGAACGTCAGGATATCTTCTTGGCGTTTCGATACTTTTTTCAACAGGTTCACCTCATTTGAGTAATTCTACTTAATTTCTACCAATAGTATACCAACTCGGGCAATGAAATGCAAACATAGGTTCGAATTTTATTCTTGACAAAAACACCTGTTCGCATTAGTATGAGAACATACATTCCGAACACTTATTCTTAGGAGGAGATCTACTTGACAATCATCCGACAAAATTCTTACTTAATCGTGTTTTTTGCCTTAATCGTGGTATTTACTTTTTATGCAATTCTGTCCCATAATACAAAAAGTGCACAGATGAGCCAAGTTGAAATAGAAGAAGGTGACACACTCTGGACTTTAGCTGAATCGTTCAGCGGCACAACCCCCCATCATGAATGGATAGAGGAAATCATGAAAGAGAATAATCTTTCAACTTCTAAAATTATCGCGGGGCAATCCCTTAAGATTCCCAGCGACCAATTAAAATTTGCTCCTGATGAGACGATTAAATTTGCAGGTGATGCCGAATGAAGAAAAATGCATTAATTTATTGCCGTGTCAGCACGACCAAAGATACACAGGAATCTTCTCTTGAGAGACAGGAAGAAGAGCTGATGAAATTTGCGTTTGAACAATCCTATAAAGTGGGCGGCATTTTTGCTGATCAGCACAGTGGTTACGAAATGGACCGCGAAGGGCTGCTTGAAATGCTGAACAGCATCAAGGCAGAAAAAGTCGATGCCGTTTTTATTCAGGATGAAACACGTTTAGGCAGGGGGCATGCCCGGATTGCGCTTTTGCACGTAATGAAGAAATACGGCGTAGAGGTCTATACTTTGTCAGATCGAGGGCCTATCGCGCTGAACGACATGGATGACATGGTCCTTGAAATTTTGGCGATTGTGGAAGAATACCAACGTAAAATACATAATGCCAAAATTAAACGGGGCATGAAACGTGCTGTAGAAAATGGCTACAAACCGGAGAAGAACTTAAAAGGCAAAGGCAATCCGGATGGCCGGGAACGTTTGGATTTGCCCATTGACCAGATTGTGAGCTTGAAGACCAATGGCCTGACTTTCAGCGAAATCGCTGTTACGCTGCAAGGATTCGGCTATCAGGCAAGCAAAGCGACAGTCCATCGTCGGTACAAGGAATATGAAAAGCTGATGAAAGACTAAAACATTGCAGAAACCCGACTTTTTTTGTACCATATGAAAGGAAGAAAGGTGGATGTCTATGTTACCTCCAGACAAATTAAGTCGAATAAATCAGCTGTCACGCAAATCAAAAACTGCTGGTTTATCGAAAGAAGAGGCGAAAGAGCAATCTTCTTTGCGCCAGGAATACTTGCAGACTTTCCGCAAAACAATGCGCGGCACAATTGAAAATGTAAAAGTGATTGATCCCAACGGAAATGATGTAACTCCGGAAAAGGTCAAAAATCTTCGAGAGAATAAGTATTTGAATTAAATACTTATTCTCTTTTTCATTGTATTCTTTTCTATAGTTGACTAAACTAGAAAGGGATTAAATTTTTGTTTGAGAGAGGATGTTACTATGTCAACCCACGCAGATCAACTTGCAGTGACTACAATTCGAACACTTTCTATCGATGCTATTGAAAAAGCAAATTCTGGTCATCCAGGATTGCCAATGGGCGCAGCTCCAATGGCGTATACATTGTGGACTAAACACATGAACCACAACCCGAAAAATCCGGATTGGTTTAACCGCGACCGTTTTGTGTTATCGGCAGGGCATGGTTCCATGCTTCTATACAGCTTGCTTCATTTGAGCGGCTATGGTTTGGAAATGGATGAAATCAAGAATTTCCGCCAATGGGATTCTAAAACACCAGGACATCCGGAATATGGCCACACTACAGGCGTCGAAGCAACAACCGGACCACTCGGCCAAGGAATTGGCATGGCAGTCGGCATGGCAATGGCTGAGCGTCATCTAGCGGCTACATATAATAAAGAAGGCTTGAACGTCGTCGATCACCATACGTTTTCTTTATGCGGTGATGGAGATTTGATGGAAGGCGTTGCTGGAGAAGCTATTTCTCTTGCAGGCCATTTGAAATTAAATAAATTGGTTGTGCTTTATGACAGCAATGACATTTCATTGGACGGGCCATTAGGCAAAAGTTTCTCTGAAAATGTTCAAAAGCGTTTTGAATCATATGGCTGGAACTACCTGCGCGTAGATGACGGCAATGTATTGGACGATTTGTCTGAAAAAATCGCACAAGCTAAAAACTCATCAGACAAACCGACATTGATTGAAGTGAAAACGGTGATCGGTTACGGAGCTCCTAACAAATCCGGTAAAGCGGACGCACACGGAGCACCACTCGGTGAAGATGAAATGAAATTGGTCAAAGAATATTATGAGTGGACTTTCGATACAGATTTTCACGTACCTGAAGAAGTATATGAAACTTTTGAGCAAGCAACGGAAGAGCTTGGTGAAAAAGCTGAATCCCAGTGGAACGAATTGTATGCACAGTACAAATCGGCACATCCGGAATTGGCTGAACAATTGCAAATGGCGATTCGCGGCGACCTTCCAGAAAACTTTGATGCTGAATTCCCAACATATGAATTTGGCAAGAAGCAGGCAACCCGTTCTTCTTCTGGAGATATGATCAATGCAATCGCAAAAACGGTTCCTTCATTCTTCGGCGGCAGTGCTGACCTTGCAGGATCCAATAAAACAAACATCAAAGGCGCTGGCGATTTTGATGCAGAACATCCTGAAGGGCGTAACATTTGGTTCGGCGTTCGTGAATTTGCAATGGGCGCTGCCTTGAACGGTATGGCTTTGCATGGCGGTTTGCATGTCTTCGGTGGAACTTTCTTCGTCTTCAGTGACTATGTCCGTCCGGCGATTCGCTTGGCTGCATTGATGGGGCTTCCTGTAACTTATGTCTTCACGCATGACAGTGTAGCAGTTGGGGAAGATGGTCCGACTCATGAACCGGTTGAACATTTGGCTTCTCTTCGTGCAATGCCGAACTTGAGCGTTGTCCGTCCTGCTGATGCCAACGAAACAAAAGCCGCATGGCGATTGGCTTTAACAGCTAAAACAACACCGACATTATTGGTTCTTTCACGTCAGGACTTGCCAATTTTGGAAAACAGTGCGGAACTTGCTGAAGCGGGAGTAGAGAAAGGTGCTTACGTCGTATCACCTGCTGAAAATCCGCAGGCGCTATTGCTGGCAACTGGCTCTGAAGTAAGCTTGGCTATCACTGCACAAAAACAATTGGCAGAAGAAGGAATTGCAGTTTCTGTTGTTTCTATGCCATCTTGGGACCGTTTCGAGAAACAGGACAAGGAATACAAGCAATCCGTTATTCCAAAAACGGTCAAAAAACGCTTGGCTATTGAAGTGGGTACATCGTTCGGCTGGGATCGCTACACAGGCGACGAAGGCGACATTCTTTCAATCGACCGTTTTGGCGCAAGTGCACCAGGCGATCGCATCATGGAAGAATTCGGTTTTACTGCTGATAACGTAGCAAGCAAAGTGAAAAGCTTGATCAACGAAAACTAAGTTGGAGAATGGAGGCAGCTGATGCCTCCATTTTTTTGTTCTGTTTAAGTGGATAGAACATCAATACCTGCTTGATGGAGTTCGAAAATAAGTTTTTCTAAGTGAAGTTTCTGTTTATTATTTACCTACTTATGGTCACAATTCTTTTTTTATAGTATAATCCATTGTGGTGCATTACTTATTTACGCAACACGAAGGAGGTAACAAGAATGGATACATGGATCTGGATCGTAATCGTTATCGTGGCTTTACTCGCAGGTGTTGCACTTGGATTCTTTATCGCACGTCGATATATGATGAAATATTTGCAAGACAACCCACCAATCAATGAAGAAATGCTGCGAATCATGATGATGCAAATGGGACAAAAACCGTCTCAAAAGAAAATCAATCAAATGATGTCTCAGATGAATAAAGCGTCAACCAAACCTGGCAAACCAGCTAAAAAATAAAAAGTACTCTGAGGAGTGCTTTTTTATTTTGTTTTCAACCAGCAATTAGAATTCCGCATAACGGGTATGATGCCAATAAGATCCCAGTTGTATTGCTCCAACTTCTAGGCAGTAATCAAAGGAGGAATTCTATATGGCGGATAACGAAGAGTTGCTGTTCTACTTGCCGGTTATTGAAGAAGATGAAAAGGAAAAAGGAAAGTTCCATCTGGAGAGCACTAGTTTGAAAAAAGCATTTCCGGTCTCGCTGGACAAAATACAGGAATTGGTAAAGGACATGACCGATTACAATTTGGATACCATCGAACTGCATGTCACTGGCATTGTGAAAAGTGGGCCGATTACCGAATTGTTTATCGGAGCAGAAGGGCAGGCGGGCATGAAGCTGGTTCTCAACAAGAAGAAAACGCCATAAGAAAAAGCACTCCACGGAGTGCTTTTTATTTTATGCCACTCGGCATAGCTTCTGCAGATGCCCGGTGCGTTTCTTGCTGCCCGGCTGTCAGCAGTCCATATTTCATGAGGAATTCGGCGACTGTCTCTTCATATTCCTCAGGATTCCTGTTGAAGGACTGTGCGTGTGCACCTTCGGCAAACAGCTTCAATTCTTTTGGCCCTCGCTTTAAGGCATAGAGCTCCTCACTCATTTTCGGCAGGACAAAATCATCATTGACACTGTGGATAAAAAGAACAGGCTTCTGAATGTTTTTGACGATTTCCCTTGGTGATACAGTAGAGATGAAGTAGCCATCCCGCATTTTCATGAAAAGGCTGGCGAGACGCAGTGCCAACGTGGTGCGCAGCGGCGTTGTCGTTTTCATGACATGGAGAACCTGGTCGTAAATATCGGAATATGCACAATCGGAAATATAGAAGTCTGCAGTATCTTCCATACCGGCGTATAGAAGCGTTGTCGCGGCTCCCATCGATTCACCATGAATACCGTAAAACAAATCCGCTCCGGCATGCAGTTTCAGTGCCTGTACGACAGCCTTGAGATCAATCTTTTCAAAATGGCCGAAACTGGTCGTTTTCCCTCCGGAATCGCCGTGGCGCCGATGGTCGTAGACGACCGTATTAAACCCCATTCGCTCAAACATCCGCGCAAACTTGAAAGAGTTGACTTTAGACTCCGTGACTCCGTGGCAAATGATGACATAGCGGTTGGTTTCATGCGGCTCAAGGAAAATGGCTTTAATTGGATACCCATTTTCCGATTCGATCCATTGTTCGCTTTTCGGTACATTGGCGTACCATACTTCATCATAGCGTTTTGCGCTGGTTTCCCGTTCCAGGATCAGCTGTTCATCTTTTTTCTTTACGTACATCAGCCGGTTGCTGGCGATAAATCCTACAACTGCGGCCGATGCTGTAAGGACACTGGAAACAATGGCGGAAGTCCAGATCAATTTTTTCTTCATGCTGTAAACTCCTTATACCTGATTTTTGTAGAGCGTGTACATGCCGGTCGCAACTGGATTTGTCACATGAGGTTCAATTTTTTCAATCGCCTGGCAAAGAAGGTCCAAGTCAATTCCTGTCTGGACATCCATACGGTGAAGCATGTTGACGACATCCTCTGTCGCAACATTGCCAGTAGCACCAGGTGCAAAAGGACACCCACCCAATCCGCCTGCAGAGGCATCAAAGCGGGTCACACCTGCCTGAAGCGCTGCTGTGATATTGGCTAAGGCCATCCTGCGTGTGTCATGGAAATGGGCGGTCATCAATACCTCTGGAAAGGCTTGGAGCAGCTTAGTGAATAACTCATAGCTTTCCTTCGGGTTCGCCATGCCGATTGTATCGGCGACACTCAATTCGTCAACTCCCCAATCCACGAATTGGCGGCAAAGCGCAATGGTGGCTTCTGGTGATATAGCACCTTCAAAGGGACAGTAGAATGCCGTCGATATGCAGGCGCGGACAAAAACACCTTGGGCTTTCAAGTTAAGGATCAGCGGTTTTAACGCGTCCATACTTTCTTCAGTGGTTTTATTGATGTTTTTCTTATTAAAGCTGTTGGAAACACCGACAAAAACGGCAAGTGATTGCGCGCCTGAATCAAGAGCTGCAGTGATGCCGCGTTCATTTGGCGTCAATACGAACTGGCGCCCGGTCTTGTTCGTCTGAGCCACAATCTCCTTCGCATCAGCCATTTGAGGCACCCATTTTGGCGACACAAAGGACGTTATCTCCATTTCCTGGATTCCGGCTTGCTGTAAAGCAGTTATAAATTGAAGTTTATCTTCGGTTTTGACAAGTTTTCCCTCGTTTTGTAGGCCATCTCGTGGCCCGACCTCGATAATCGTTGCATTTTTTGGTAAACTGAACATAATATCCCCCCTGCTTTCCATTGTATAGAGGGAAGGGATAAAAGAGCAACTGACAAACAATCAACCAAGGGGGAAAAGTACATGTCACAGGCAATCGTTATTGTAAGCGCTGTCCGTACAGCGGTAGGTTCATTCCAGGGAGCGCTCAAGGATGTGCCGGCTACACAATTAGGGGCAATCGTCATCAAAGAGGCAATTGAACGTGCAGGCGTTCAACCGAAACAAGTTTCTGAAGTCATTATGGGGAATGTGCTTCAAGCAGGACTTGGCCAAAATCCAGCGAGGCAGGCATCTATCCATGCTGGACTGCCGGAAACCGTTCCAGCTATGACCATCAATAAAGTATGCGGGTCCGGATTAAAATCCATTCAGTTGGCTTACCAAGCGATTTACGCTGGAGATGCGGAAATCGTCGTGGCAGGCGGAATGGAAAACATGAGCCGGGCACCTTACCTGATGGAGAATGCACGCAGCGGTTTCCGCATGGGTGACCAAAAAGTGGTCGACAGCATGTTGGTGGATGGATTGACTTGCGCATTCAACGATTACCATATGGGTGTTACAGCGGAGAATCTATGCGACCGCTATGACATTACACGCGAAGAACAGGACAAGTTTGCAGCCCGTTCACAGGCTCGTGCGACAGCAGCAATTGAAGCCGGCAGATTTGACGATGAAATTGTGCCAGTGGAGATTCCGCAGCGCAAAGGAGATCCAATCATTTTCAAGGTGGACGAGTACGTCAAAAGTGATTCAAATGAAGAACGGCTAGGGAAGCTGCGTCCAGCTTTTAAAAAAGATGGCAGCGTGACAGCAGGAAACGCCTCAGGAATTAATGACGGGGCAGCGGCAGTTGTTGTCATGTCGAAAGCAAAAGCCGATGAGCTGGGCCTTACACCACTTGCGACAGTAGTAGCAAACGGCAATGCCGGCGTCGATCCGGCTGTCATGGGAATCGGTCCTGTGCAAGCGGTGAAAAATGCCTTGCAGAAAGCTGAGATGTCTCTTGCAGATATTGAACTGATCGAGGCGAACGAAGCTTTTGCGGCTCAATCGATTGCAGTTGACCGTGAATTAGAGTTCAACCATGATATCTTGAATGTCAATGGAGGGGCGATTGCGATCGGCCATCCAATTGGAGCGAGCGGAACACGCATTTTCGTCACTTTGCTGCATGAAATGATCAAACGGGATGCCAAGACCGGTCTTGCGACGCTTTGCATCGGCGGCGGCCAGGGCATTGCGACTGTTATCAAACGTCCTTAAGGAGAGAAAATCTATGGCTAAAAGAAAAGAAGAATCCAACAGTGTGCTGTCAGAAGACATATTGGCGAAACTGAAAGAAACCAAAAAAGACTTGCTGAAAGAAGAGCAGATGAAGGAAGAAGAAAAAGAAGCGCAGCACTTATTCGAACGCAAGGAGCGCGAGAAGAACCTGTCGTTCGCTGAATTGCTGGAGCGCCATGGAGACAAAGGCGATAAGTTTTAATGAAGTATCTGCTGTCAAAGCTAAATAGGCACCTGCATTACTAAATAGCCAGCCCCCTTTCTTGAGGGGACTGGCTATTTATATTTCTATCGATTTATTTTTCTTAAGAATACCGATACTTCCTCTTTCCGAATACAACGATCCGTATCAATCAATAAACCGTTTTCTTGTGCGCTCATAAATGGTGCTAACGTGTTCTTTCCGGTGCCGAACCCGCCGATGATTTGGATTTTCATTCGTCTTTTCCCCTTGAAAGGATGCCATTGCCCTATTCTTTGGCTGCAGCGGGATGGTATCTTGATTTTAGCACCAGCGATAGGGCAAATATAATAAACGCCAAGACAGTGGAAATGATAAGTGCTGTCTGTTCTCCGAAGTGATGGATAATGTAGGTGTAGACGATGGGGGAAATTGCCGACAGCAGGAAACCGGGTACCAACAGCTTTCCCACAAGCGTTCCGTAAGTGTTAGGGTCAAACAAGACGAGCGGCAGCGTTCCCCTTGTAATTGTCATCAGCCCATTGCCTGCTCCGAAGAGAAAGGCGAACAGAAGGGCAGCTGTAAGAAACTGGCCGCTGAAAAGACCGATAGCAAAGCCGAGGGGCAAAAGCATGGATGCCAGAATCGTTAATGAAGTAGGGTGAAGGTGAGCGCCGAACAACACTTCACAGACACGTGCCAAAGATTGTCCGATTCCCCTGAACGTTGAAACCCAAACCGAAAGAGCGGCAGTAAGCCCAAGTCCTGCTAGAAGGGTGATCATGTGGGTGGACATGGCCGAATTCAAAAAGTTCAATAGCGTAAAAACCAATGCATACAAACTGGCGGCGATCCATTGCTCTTTTGTAGTCACTGTAGCAGGGGAAAAGGACGTTACTGTATTATTTCCAACCGCCTTGGCCTGGTCATCAAATCGACCGGTGGGGAGCGACAGGTGAAGAGGGATCGTCAATAGGGCGAAGCCGGCATAAATCAAGAGAGCCGCCCGCCATCCGAAAGTTTCTGCTAAAAAGAACCCAATCGGCCAAAAAATGGTGGAAGCCAATCCTCCTAAAAGAGTGATCTGTGAAATGGGGCGCTTTGCATGAACGCCTCCTATGCGTGCCAATGCAGCAAAAGCGGCGTCATAAAGACAGAGGCGCATGGCCAATCCTAACAGCATCCAAGATGCATAATATACTCCGGTAGAATAGGACAACGCAATCCCCCCGCAGCCCAGCGCGAGCAGCACCGAACCTGCAGTCATCACAACCTTGCCGCCGAACCGGTCGATCAACTGGCCAGTGAGTGGAGATGTAAAGGCCATGATTACCAAAGCGGCTGAAAAGCCTCCATAGACAATGGATTCGCTCCAGGCAAGATCTTCGGCAATTCTTACTCCGAAAGCGGCAATCAAGTAATAGGAGATTCCCCAGCATATTAGCTGAGACACGCCCAGGGAAATGACTGTGTAGCGGGTAATCATGAATTCACCTCCTAGTATGGGCTGGATTCGATTATTAGCTTTTAGTAACTCCATTATAGATTTTTTACAGGATTTAGTGTTGTTTTATGTAAAAAAAGAAAAGGAGACCGCGGCTGCGGTCTCCTCTTCTTTTGGGTTTACTGTTTTTCAGAATACTCGAGTGCTCGGTCCATAAAGACTGCAAATTCAGCTCTCGTTACATCAGCCTTCGGATTGAATTTTCCACCAGACGAACCGACTGTGATTCCAGCGGCATAAAGTGTGTCGATATACTCATCGGCCCAGCCAGTTGTATCGACGTCTGGGAAGTTGTGTGAACCTTCTTCTTCGATTCCAAAGGCTGTTACTAACACTTTAGCCATTTCCTGGCGGGTCAATTTTCCTTTTGGACGGAATTTATTTTGATAACCTTCAACAATTCCGGCTTGCTGAGCTGCCATAATTTCCTCGAAATAAACATGTGTTTCGGGAACATCATCAAACATTTCGTAAGGTGCAGCGCTTTCCAGTTCCGGCAGTGCTCGAGTAAACATCAAAGCGACGTGCTGTCTTTCGATGCTGTTTCTCCACCCGAAAGTTCCATCGGGATTACCTATAATAATCCCTTTGCCAGCCATTTTTTCGATTGATTCATAAGCCCATTTTGGCTCATCAGGACTGACATCAGAGAAGGTCGGATTCGCAGGCACTGGATCAGGTTCCGTTGATCCTGTTGTAAATTGATAAATTGGTGATTTTTCACTTTCATCTGCAGCATTGGTAATATTCATGTACCAATGATATTCAGTGTTTTTGCTGAGTCCTTCCCATTCGACCGAAGCGGCATCTCCTGATTTAAGGTCTTTATCCTGGCCGATCAGTTGATCGGTATAGATATTGACGGCCATGTAATCCGTTTCGATTTGTCTAGGGTTTTCTTTGGCTTCTACATCCTCTAAATCAAAGCTTGCTGTAAAGCTTTCTTTTTCAGGATCAAATTGATCAAAATCAAAATCATCGAGGTAAGGAGAGTACGATACTAAATCCAGTGTTTCATCAGTTGGATCGAATGTCAGCATCTTCAAATACCCTTGTCCGCGATCATCAGGTAGATTTCCTTGATGATTCGCCAATACTTCCAGTACTTCCCGGTCTGTGCCATCTTCATTTGTGAGTTGTTTCACACGATAGTTTGCGCCATGATGATGTCCGCTGAGGACCATCTTGACGTTTTCATTCGGAACGACGATTTCTCTGTTGACCACTCTTGCTTCAGCCGTCACATATTGTGCCAGAGAATTGATGTTTTCATGCATGCCGACAATCGCATTGCGGTCAGCATGCTGCTCAAGGACTTTATTTGCCCATTCGACAGTTTCAGCTGATCCGTCTCTTCCAAAACCGAGGTAAAGGAAAATGAAATCATGATCGCCAAATGAGAACAAATCATAATGGTTTTGATTTTCGTCATTCATTGCCTCGCCAAACCAAGGATTATCCTTAAAGCGGTCAATTCCGGCATATCTTGCGTAAATTGTATAGTCATAGGTTTTGTTAAGTTTGTCTATGACGACATCGTGGTTTCCGGCCAGCACACCGTATGGAATATTGGCCGCATCCATGCGGTCCAGATTTTCCTCAGCAACTTTCCATTGTTCCTCATCGAGTACATCATCGACAAGGTCACCGGTATTCATGGCATATTCATAGCTTCCTTTTTTGAATTCATCGATCATCCAGTCTGTCATGGAAGTCCAGACTTCCGGATAGTCAGCTGCGTAATATTGCGTATCTGTAAACCATAGCATAGAGAAGTCTTGGTCTGTGGAATCTGTCAGCGTTCCGGAATCATGGACCATCGCCTGAACCTTGCCGTCTTTGACAAACCGCTCTTTGTCAATTTCTGCTGTCAGGACAATTTCCTCGTTATTGGCGTTTCCTTCCATTTGGCTCAAAGCTACCCAGTTGCCGGCTTTAAAATCCCATGCAGACAAATTGGCTAGCCCGCTTGCCAATGTTTTGCCTTTCCAGTAAAGTTCAATCGAATTGCCCGCTGCCAAATCCTTTGACACGTCGACTTCAAAACGCTGGGAAGGGAAGTCGTTGTCACTTTTTGTAATGGCTGTTTCGTCATCATCTGCTGCCATCGCATCCATCTGTTCGTTTGTTAACGCGGTTGCATCTTGTTGAATCGGAACGGAAATGGGATTGTCGACTGTGTCGTTCTCAAAGCCGGATATGCTGTTGCCGCCGGCAAAGTCATATGTAAACCCTTTTTTGAAATCCACCGTTTTGATCCCTGCTCCAGTAGAATCTTTTACGATTGCTTCCAAAGTGGTGTTGAGGCTGACGTCTGTTGCGTAATTAGCCGGTTTGACATTTGTTGGTTCTTCCAGGCTGGTTGCTGCAAGGGGCGCTAATGAAGCATTTGTTAATACCAAAGCTAGTGCGGCTGTAGTGGCAAAAATTTTCTTTATCATTTTTCGTCCTCCTTTGATGGGTGTTACATGTCTTATAAAAAATTCTCGGGTCTCCCTGGAAAAAGAGCATATAGTACTACTTGTATAGGCATATATATTCTTTTTAAATATAAACGATGAACCTATTTATTCATAATAACAGAAATTAAATAAAAAACAACTTAATTTTCCATATTTTTTGAATATTTAATAATTAAGAGTAAATTCTTTTCTTGTGGATCCTAGGCACATATATAGTCGAGCGAAAAAACTAAAACATAGACTCTAATGAAAAAAACAAATTTTTGTGCCTGTGTTAATAGATAGTTAGGATGAGTGTATTGGGCTTTTATAAACCGGGTTCGAAAAAAGAAGCACCTAATTTTGAACGAGTTGAAATTGAACGAACAAAAGCAACAGGCAAAAACCTATTGGTGGAGGTACGGGAGATATCGGTCAATCCGACAGATTTGCGAACGTGTGATGGCAAGCGGGAAGATGACCATTCTGTTACTATTGTTGGGCGCGTTGCCGCGGGAGTCGTACTGGAAGCGGGAAATGATTGCAGTTTATTCCAGGCGGAGGATGAGGTATTCTATGCGGGAACCAGCAACATTCCAGGAAGCCTCAGCAAAGTCCAGCTGGTGGATGAACGGATTGTCGGCAGGAAGCCGAAGGATATCGGTTTTCCAGAAGCGGCAGCTTTGCCTTTGACCAGCATCACGGCCTGCGAAGCGCTTTTTGATCGGCTTGGTGCTTCCAGAAAAGCAGCTGGTAACAATGGGAAAGTAATTTTGATCATTGGAGCGGCCGGAGGAGTAGTTTCGGTTGCTACCCAGATTGCGAAACTTGTTGGGGTGACCATGTCATCAATCACCATGAGCCTTTTGAAGCGCAATTGGAGGCACTTGGAATTCACGGAGTTCATTATATTTTTTGTTTGACGAATGTGGATGACCATATGGAGAACATGGCGAAAACTATCCTGCCAGCCTTCAAGCCGCTTCATCTTGAGCTGTTCTATAAATCCGTCACTTTTTCCTATGAACTCATGTATACGCGTTCGGTGTTTCAGACAGAAGATATGGCATCCCAGCACGCTATTTTGATGCAATTGTCTGACTGGGTGGAAGAAGGGAAAGTCCGATCGACCATGACTAAACACTTATCGCCACTTAGTCCGGTAACCTTGAAAGAAGCTTATGAAAACCTGCTGACAGGGCGCACAATCGAGAAAATCGTTGTTGAAGGACCGATTCAATTATAGATTCATATAAACGAGTAAGAGAAATTATTTCTTCAGCTTATTAGTATGCTTCCAGAAACCTTGTTAAGTTTTGAATAATCTGAAAAATTTGGCATGATAATTATATATCCACTCGTTTTTCGGATTGAAAAGTTTGCTGTTAAAAATTACAGGGAAATCATAAGAAGGAGTGATTTTAATGGCTGTTGAAAAAAAACCAGAAGAAACTTATTCAAGCAGGGCTGAGAGAGAGCGGATCGGGCGTGAAACGGATTCAGGCTTTGCACGCGTTGAACGCGCTGAAACTGAAGATAGTTCCACTGAAATCCCGACAGGACCCATCGGTAGAAAGTTAACTGAAGAAGAAATACGACGCAGAGTCGGTCAAGGGAATTTTGATTCCGCCAAAGACGACAATCAAACAAATTCAATCAATAGCTGAGTTTTTAAAGACATATTTAAAAGGCTGCATCTTCTATTACAGAAGATGCAGCCTTTTTTTAGTTTTTCATCTGTTCCAAATCATGCTTACCGATTATCAAGAGTCGGTGCCAAAAACGTCCAGATTAATCCTGCTTCTTCAGGGGAACGGGGAGTGATGACAGCCGATTTTGGATAAGGCAAAGCAGTATTCCATTTTTCAACATGTTTTTTCACATATGGATTTTGATCGATAGCTTCTACATAAAGAGTTTGAACGGTTTGGGAAAGCATACCTTTTTGTCGTTCAATAGACCATCTAAACCAGGCATAGAATGCATTGTCGCTGAGTTCTTCCTCATAATGCCTGATCAGGCTTTCTGCTTCTTCAAGACGGCCCAATGCAATTAACGCCGAAACCGCTAAATATCGTACCCCTTGATGATCACCGGGGTTCAAACGCAGCACTTCATAATATATAGGAAAAGCTTCTTCGAAGCGAGCTTGCTCCCAATAGAAATTCCCGAGCAAAAACAGGGAGCGCAGGTATGGACGGTTTGGCACGTACAACCAGGCTACATCCATTTCCGGTTCAAAGCGTTCTTTGCCGCTGGCGATTGCCTGTTGGAGCAATTGTTCTTTTACTGGCTTATTCATTTCCACTTCAGCTGCCAATAGGAAGGCATCTGTATTTTTGGGGTCCAGTTGCTGAATCTGCTCTAGCTGGCTTGTCCGATCCGTGTTTGTGTGTGCACTGTAGGCTAGGAGTTGAGCGGTTTCAGCTTTGGTTTTCGGTTCATAGGATTTGCTGTGATAATACTCCATTTGGCGTTTTAATTCATTTTCGCTTGTAATGGTCGCATTTTTCAAATGCATATACAATTGCCAATTCTGAAGTTCGTTGCCCTTAGGATCCGTTCCTACTTCAAATGCATAAACTGCTTCTTTTTCTGTGTCTTCGAGGCCCATGGCAGCGTGATAAAAAGAACCGAGTTCATTCTTGAATAGGGTGAGTCTGTCTGTATCCACCGCAAAATGCTGTGCTGTTTGTTCAATATCCCAGTCCAGCTTTACCAATTGGTGGTCGATGGCAAACTGAATCGCGCCAGCGACTGCTTCTTTGGGAATCATGGCCAGGGGTTCTGCATAATGAAAGAAGGCTTCGATTAATTCGTCGCTTTTCAAATCATGGGCAATGAGGAAATTCTCTAATTCCTCCACGGTTTCAAGAACTGCAGAAGAGACTTGCTCGGTGCTGAGAATGCCACTGCTCAGGATTTGATAAACAGCCAGCATGTTCTGGCTGTAAAACTCCTGTGCGCTTGCAGTTTCTGATGACTGATACATTTCCTGGAGTTTCCGGACACTGTCCTGGTTTACTTCAACTGCAACTGTCAGGCTGTTCAGGACCATCATGAAATGGTTTCCGATCCGGACATCAGGCAAATAGAAGCCGGTTGCGATATTTCCAACTTCAACAGGGAAAGATTCATTGACTTCAATTTCAGTGATTTCTTCAGACAGCAAATCACGGACCTGTGCACGGTAATTGGAGACGGAAAGAACTTCGCCTGCCATAAACAAGGGATTTAGCCAAGAGCCAAGAACCTGCCTGATTTGTGTTCGTTCTTCTTTGGTGATTTTCTGTTCGATAAAAGCATTCCATACATCGACGCGTTCAGAAAAGAAAAAGAGGTCGCCAATAATACCGTTTGATTTATCCTCACCGTAAAGAGGAACGAGCAGGTTTTCGACTTTATCTTTCCATTTCACCAATTCTTTTTGTTGGGACGGGCGGGGATGATTTTCGAAAAATTCCTGAAGCAGCCCTTGAAGCACTTTATTTTGTTCTTCCATCATCAGTTTAGTGGAATCGTCCGCTCCACAGCATTTTTTGTATTTTTTGCCGCTTTCACATTGGCATAGGTCGTTTCTTCCGATGGCATTTATCATAGCGAAGGCCCCTCAAGCAGCAACCGCTCTTCCTCGCGGCTATGGATGGCGTTCACTACTAGCAGCGCATGAAACTGTTTCATCACTTCATAGCTGACGCCTTCTTCCACAAGCAACTTTTTAATGTCAGAAGCAACGATGCGCATAATATCATGATCACGTGTCAAATCAGCTACTGTTTGCTTGAGTTCAGGTTTCTGCTCAATCATTTCCTTGTAAAATCCTTCTTCTTCCGCATCAGCATGGCTGATGATCCGTGTTTCCCAATACTCCAGCAAATGATCCGCCGCCTGACGGGCAACTTCGTATTCTTTGGCTCTCAATAGGTCTTCCACTTCTTCGGTTTTGGTTAATGCTCCAGATAAGGCGCCTTCATGGATTGCATGATGGGCATGCAATTGGCGCAAAGATGGTCCTGACATAATCATTCATTCCCCTCATTTTTTTTCAGTATAACATGTCAAAAACCGCTGATTTTCCAGCTAGGGCATTTCCTTTAGCGAAAGAGGGAACTCCCTTATTCGCTGAGGAGTAAGGGAATTCAATGTAGTAGAGAAGGATGTGGAAATCGACAATTCCTTGTGGGATTTTTAATCACTGCAAGCTTACAGGCTGGTGGAAATTACTGTCTCTTAGCATCTGCCGAGCAAAAAGACGGCATATTGCATGGAACGGTGTATCCGAATCCCTATAATAATGAGTTAATGAGGACATTGTCTGACGGACAAAATTTTAGATTTTCAATGAACAAGGGAATTCCACTGGTTCTATAGGACATTCCCTAATGGGAACTTCTATAGGTGGCTAACATAATAAGGCTATACGAATGAATTTGTAATTGATTCCCTTCAATGTTTTTCATTCATGAGAAGGAGTGGGTATACGCGATGAAGAAAAAATTTGGATTGAATTTCTTTAAACCAGTCGAGAGTTATTCGGGCAGTTGGTCTATCCTCGAAGAAAAAAGTCGGGACTGGGAAAACATGTACCGCCAAAGATGGTCACATGATAAAGTAGTCCGCACTACGCACGGAGTAAACTGTACAGGATCATGCAGCTGGAAAGTCTTTGTGAAGAACGGAATCATCACTTGGGAAAATCAGCAAATTGATTACCCTTCCTGCGGCCCCGATATGCCGGAATTTGAACCGCGTGGCTGTCCGAGGGGAGCCACATTCTCCTGGTATGAATACAGTCCGCTGCGTGTGAAATATCCTTATATGCGCGGCAAACTGTGGCGTCTCTGGAAAGCAGCGCGTGCCAGCCATGCGAATCCGGTGGATGCTTGGGCAAGTATTGTAGAAGATCCTGAGAAAGCGATGTTCTATAAATCGGCCCGCGGAAAAGGTGGCCATATCCGTGTCAACTGGGAAGATGCTTTGGAATTGATCGCAGCACAATTGATCTATACCATCCAGAAATACGGTCCGGACCGCGTGGCTGGCTTTACGCCAATTCCTGCGATGTCGATGGTCAGCTACGCTTCAGGAGCACGTTTCATCTCGCTTCTTGGTGGACAGATGTTGAGTTTTTATGACTGGTACGCCGATCTTCCTCCTGCTTCTCCACAGATTTGGGGCGAGCAGACAGACGTACCGGAATCTTCAGATTGGTATAACGCCGGGTATTTGATGATGTGGGGCTCGAATGTTCCAATGACCCGTACGCCTGATGCACATTTCATGACAGAAGTCCGCTATAAAGGGACAAAAGTGGTATCTGTAGCTCCTGACTACGCAGAAAACGTGAAATTTGCCGATAACTGGCTGGCTCCTCATCCTGGAACAGATGCTGCATTGGCACAAGCCATGACACACGTCATTTTAGATGAGTTCTACCAAAAACGACAAGAACCGATGTTCATCAATTATGCGAAACAATTTACGGATATGCCATTCATGATTCTTTTGGATCCGCACGAAGATACATTAAAAGGCGGTCGATTCCTGCGCGCCAGCGATTTAGGCGACACTTCAGAACATGCAGAGTGGAAGCCGGTCATTTTTGACGAAGCAGCAGATAAATTGATGGTCCCGAACGGCACGATGGGGCAGCGCTGGGAAGAAGATAAAAAATGGAACCTAATTCTTGAAAATGAAGATGGCTCCAAAGTGGAACCTGCAATGAGTGTCGTTGACCATGATGAAGAATGGAAAGAAATTGTCTTTCCTTATTTCGATAACCAGGGAAATGGCGTCTTTAAGCGTGTGATTCCTGCAAGAAAAGTGGTATTGGCAGATGGCACAGAACGCTATGCTGCAACTGTATACGATCTGATGATGAGCCAATACGGAATTATTCGTACAGAAAGTGAATATAACGCAAAAGGCTACGACGATGAAACTTCATTTTATACCCCTGCATGGCAGGAAAAAGTGACATCTGTCAAAGCATCGATCGTCGTTCAGATTGCGCGTGAATTTGCACAAAACTCGATTGATACAGAAGGACGCTCGATGATCATCATGGGCGCCGGCATCAACCACTGGTTTAATAGTGATACGATCTACCGTACCATCTTGAACCTGGTCATCCTGACAGCTTCACAAGGTGTCAACGGCGGTGGATGGGCCCATTACGTCGGACAGGAAAAATGCCGTCCGATCGAAGGCTGGTCAACTGTCGCTTTTGCTAAAGATTGGCAAGGCCCTGCAAGACTGCAGAATGCAACTTCCTTCTTCTATTTTGCAACTGAGCAATGGAGATATGAGGAAAGTGGCATAGATGCATTGACGTCACCTCTGGCAGAAGATGTCGCCTATCAGCACCCGGCTGACTATAATGTGTTGGCAGCACGATTGGGCTGGCTTCCTTCTTATCCACAATTCAATAAAAACAGCCTGCTGTTTGCAGAAGAAGCTGCAGAAAAAGGCGCAAAGACCAATAAAGAGATTATTGATCACGCAGTGGAAGAGGTTATTTCCCGTAAGACAAAATTTGCGGTGGAAGATCCAGGTGCACCTGAAAACTTCCCAAGAACCTTGTTTATCTGGCGCTCTAACTTGATTTCAAGTTCTGCTAAAGGCCAGGAATATTTCATGAAGCATTTGTTAGGCGCTAAGGATGGCTTGTTGGCTGAACCGAACGTCGATGAAAAACCGGAAGAAATCGTTTGGCGGGAAGACGTCGAAGGCAAGCTGGACCTTATGGTTGCACTTGACTTCCGTATGACTTCGACTCCTCTATACGCGGATATCGTCTTGCCGGCAGCGACTTGGTATGAAAAGACCGATCTGTCTTCAACTGATATGCATCCTTTTGTCCATCCGTTTAATCCGGCGGTCAACCCGCTTTGGGAATCCCGTTCTGATTGGGACATCTACGCTAAATTGGCTGAAAGATTCTCAGAGATGGCGAAAACGCATTTGCCTGGAGTCTATAAAGATGTAGTCATTACACCTCTTGCACATGACACGAAAAGCGAAATTTCGCAGCCGATGGGTGTCGTCAAGGATTGGACTAAAGGGGAAATTGAAGCGATCCCTGGCAAGACAATGCCGAATTTCAGTATTGTTGAGCGGGATTACACCAAAATCCATGATAAATACATTACCTTGGGACCGAATTTAGCAGTCGGTAAAACCGGTGCGCACGGCGTCAGCTTCTCAGTAGCGGAAGAGTATGAGGAATTGAAGCACATAAACGGCACTTTCTTTGATGAAACCATCAAGAACGGTTTGCCGAAAATCCAGACGGCCCGACAAGTGGCGGATGCTATGCTGAATCTCTCGTCAGCAACAAACGGCCGGGTTTCACAAAAAGCATATATTGAAGCAGAAAAAGACACAGGCGTCCAACTGAAGGATATTTCTGCAGATCGCGCAGCAGAAAAAATCGCTTTCCAAAGCATCACTGTCCAACCACGTGAAGTCATCCCAACGCCAGTGTTCAGTGGATCCAATAAAATGGGACGACGTTACTCTCCATTCACAACGAATATAGAGCGTTTAGTGCCATTCCGGACATTGACAGGCAGACAGCATTTCTATATCGACCATGAAATTTTCCAACAGTTCGGTGAAGCTTTGCCGGTCTATAAACCGACATTGCCACCGATGGTTTTCGGCAAGAATGATAAGAAGATAAAAGGAGGCGTAGATTCGCTTGTGCTTCGTTATTTGACGCCTCACGGCAAATGGAATATCCATTCCACTTATCAGGATAATCAGCACATGCTGACTTTATTCCGTGGAGGTCCGACTGTCTGGATCAACAACGAAGACGCAAAAGCGCACGATATCGACGATAATGCATGGCTCGAAGTTTATAACCGAAACGGCGTTGTCACAGCACGCGCGGTCGTAAGCCACCGGATGCCAAGAGGCACGATGTTCATGTATCATGCCCAGGATAAACACATTCAGGTGCCGGGTTCTGAAATTACGGATACCCGCGGCGGCAGCCATAATGCGCCGACCCGCATCCACATGAAACCGACTCAAATGGTCGGCGGATATGCTCAGCTCAGCTATGGCTTCAACTACTATGGACCCATCGGCAATCAGCGTGATGAATACGTAGCAGTTCGGAAAATTAAGGAGGTTGACTGGCTTGAAGATTAAAGCACAAGTAGCAATGGTAATGAATCTGGATAAATGTATCGGATGCCATACCTGCAGTGTCACGTGTAAGACCACTTGGACCAACCGTAAAGGTGCAGAGTATATGTGGTTCAACAACGTTGAGACTAAACCAGGCATCGGGTATCCGAAGCGCTGGGAAGACCAGGAACTTTATAAAGGCGGCTGGCAGCTCCGCAAAGGGAAACTGGAATTGAAGTCAGGCAATAAATTATCAAAAGTCGCATTGGGGAAAATCTTTTATAATCCGGATATGCCGGAAATGAAGGATTATTACGAACCTTGGACATATAACTACGAGCACTTGACCAACGCCGATGAATTGGAACACTCGCCGGTTGCGCGTGCACACTCGGTCATCACTGGGAAAAAGATGGACCTCGAATGGGGTCCGAACTGGGAAGATGATTTAGCTGGAGCCCATATTACGGGTCCGCTGGATCCAAATATCCAAAAAATCGAAGAGGAAATCAAGTTCAATTTCGATAAGGCTTTTATGGTTTATTTGCCAAGGCTCTGCGAACACTGCCTGAATCCAAGCTGTGTAGCATCATGTCCTTCCGGAGCTATCTACAAACGTGAAGAAGACGGCATCGTCCTGGTCGATCAGGAAGCTTGCCGAGGCTGGCGCTATTGCATGACAGGCTGTCCTTACAAAAAAGTTTACTTTAACTGGCAGACCAATAAAGCAGAGAAATGCACATTCTGCTTCCCACGGATCGAAGCGGGACTGCCGACGGTATGCTCGGAAACCTGTACGGGCCGCATCCGTTATTTAGGAGTGCTTCTATATGATGCAGACCGTGTTCTGGAAGTGGCTTCTACACCGGATGAAAAAGATTTATACAAAGCGCAATGTGATTTATTCATCGACCCATTTGATCCTGAGATGATCGCAATAGCACGAAAAGACGGAATATCAGAGGACTGGATAGAAGCGGCACAGAATTCGCCTGTCTACAAGCTGGCGATTGAGCATCAACTTGCTTTCCCACTCCATCCGGAATACCGCACTTTGCCGATGGTTTGGTATGTGCCACCGCTTAGTCCAATCATGAACTATTTCGAAGGCAAAGATTCCATTAAGAATCCGGATATGATTTTCCCGGCTATCGAAGAAATGCGGACACCGATACAGTATTTGGCAAATATGCTGACTGCTGGTGATACGGAAACAGTCAAGAAGTCGCTGCAGCGTATGGCAATGATGCGTTCTTTCATGCGTGCTAAGACCACTGGCAAAGAATTCGATGAAAGCCGCCTGGAACGAATTGGCATGACAGCCCATCAGACAGAACAAATGTACCGGCTTTTGGCGATAGCCAAATACGAAGATCGTTTTGTTATTCCAAGCACGCATCGTGAAGGGCGGGTCAATCCGTACCGTGCGCAAGGAATGGAAGGCTTTGATACAGAAGGTATGGGAGGATGGGGAACCGACTCCGGTGGATCCTGTGACAGTTGTGGCCCTGCGACACCAAGTCCAACAGGAACAGCTACGAAAACAGGCAAAGAAATCTATGAAGAAAACTTCTACGGAGGTATATGGCGTGATTAATTTAGAAAAATTATATCGTTATAAGCTGTCATTCGGTTTTTTTGCCCATCACCTGACCTATCCGCAAAAGCTGGATTTTCATCCCTCGCTGATTGAGGAATCATTTGACGAGGATCATCCGGCATATGAGCATGTTCAGCGGTATTGGGAACAAATGCATGAATTGAGTTTGGATCAAATACAGGAAATGTATACCGAGATTTTTGATTTTGATAAAGACAGCACACTGTTCATGACGTACTTCAAGTTTGAGGATGCCAAGGAACGGGGCCAGATGCTTGCTAAGCTGAAGGTGTCATATGAAATGTTCGGCCTTGAAATGCCGGATACCGAATTGTCTGATTTTTTGCCACTAATCTGCGAGTTTCTTTATGCAGCTGAGTGGCTGGGGGATCCCCGGGGACCTCAGAGTTTCCAGATGCTGATTGCTGTGCTGGAGGATGGAACCTATCATTTGCTGAAATCTTTAGAGAAAAAAAATAGTCCGTACTTCCATCTCGTAAAAGGATTACGTGAAACGTTTAAAGTCTGTATTGAACAGGAGGCGCCTGTCGATGGAAACGGTAAGTAAATTTATCTGGGTAGTCTTCCCTTATATATGTATGGCAATATTCATTTTTGGACATATTTACCGATACCGGGTCGATAAGTTTCATTGGACGGCAAAATCCAGTGAGTTTATTGAAAAAAAACAGCTAATGATCGGCAGTTTATTGTTTCATCTGGGAATCATTCCGGTGATTTTCGGCCATATTGGAGGTTTAGTAATCCCAATCTCCTGGATGAATGCAGTAGGCGTCAACGATCATTTGTATCATATCGGTGCTATCTACATCGGCGGGATTTTCGGTTTCATGACTTTGATCGGCATGATCATTCTTACATTCCGCCGCTTTTCCATCTCAAGTGTCCGCAAATTGAGCTCTTTTTCTGATCTGGCAGTCAACTCTCTTCTTTTGTTTATTGTTTTTATAGGAATGTACGCTACATTGGTGACCAATGTGGTTCAACCGGATTTTGATTACCGGATGACGGTCTCAGTTTGGTTCCGTGATTTATTTCTATTTAAGGCAAACCCAGCAATCATGGCGAATGTACCTCTATCTTTCAAAATCCATGTTTTGACAGGGTTCGCAATATTCGCCTTCTGGCCATTCTCCCGTCTTGTGCATGTTTGGAGTGTACCGTTGAATTATGTAGGCAGAAGTTATATTCTGTATAGAAGACATAAACCAACAAATTAAAAAGGGTCTTTCTTTTTAGTTTGATAGGAGACAAAAGTATGGATTATACAGAAGAATACCAATTGCAGATTGAAAAAATCCGGGAAGCTCTTGGTTGTGATATTATTGCGCTTGCTCTAGTCGAGCCAGCGGAAAACCTGCATGTATTAAAATGGCAATATATTTCGGGCAATATAAGCGAGCGCATTAAAAAAGTAGTGCTGCAATCAGGCAAGGGAATTGCGGGAGGCGTTTTTAAGAATGGCAAGCCTTTATTGGTTTCAGATGTAAGCGAATTTGCTGCAAGAGATGATTTATTTAATTATCCTATATTAAGGCTAGAGAAATTGAAGAGTATAGGCGCTACTCCTTTATGGCATGGCGGAAGAGTGGTCGGAGTGCTTTTGGGAGGCTTTCGGGAACCTCATCTGATGACACCGGAAAAATTGCAGATGCTGATCAGCATGTCGAAATCTGGTATGGGCACGCTGGATGGGAAGGAAATGATGCGGAATTGATTTCTGACAAAAAAGAACAATTAGTTGATATGATGCTGCAAATGTATGAAAACAGCACAGAGGCGATTTTCTTTTTTTCGAGTGAAGGCAAGACCATTTCAATGAATCCTGCGGCAGAAAATATAATGGATGTATATGCATTGGAACAACTCAAAAAAGGGGCAGAAAATGCTTTATGCAATGTTTGCAGAGGGTATACCAGCGAAAGTGATTTGACAACATGCAGGGACTGCTACTTCACCAGTTCCAATCATGGAAATTTCTCCTCTTTCCAGGTGTTTTTGGAAACAGTCGGGAAAGGCCTTGTTCCCTATTCTGCCACGTTCCATGTCATTGATGATGAAAAAGGCACGAGGGTTTTCATTTTAAGAGATCTGTCGATTCAATTCGAAACGCAGACTAAACTGCAGCAAAATACGATGATGAAAAATATCATTAAAGCGCAGGAAAATGAACGCAAAAGAATTTCAAGGGAATTGCATGACAGCGTCGCTCAAGAACTATTAAGTGCGGTCGTTGATTTGCGCGCCCTTAAATACATGACGGATGACAAAGAAGTCTTGAAAAAAACCGGCGAAAGTACGGCAACATTGATCCGGCTGATGGATGATATCCGTAATCTGTCTGTCGAACTGCGTCCCTCGGCATTGGATGATTTTGGTCTAGAGGCGGCTTTTCGCTCCCATTTTAAGCGGGTGGAGGAAAGTTATGGCTTGACCATTGATTTTAGATCAACAGTCAAACGTGCTCGTTATGAAAACGAAGTGGAAACCGTGTTGTATAGAATCTGTCAGGAAGCTGTTTTGAACGCCATAAAATATGCACAAGTGGAAACCGTTCAAGTCCATTTGTTGGAAGATGGCAACACCCTGCAATTAATTGTAAAGGATGAAGGTATCGGATTTATCCCTGGAGAAAATCCTATAGGATCCGGGCTTGGGCTGTATGGCATGAACGAACGGGCTGAATTGGTGCTGGGCAATGTAACCATCAATTCTGAAATCGGCAAAGGAACGACCGTGCATTTGCGTGTGCCTTTGGACGAAAATCGGGAGGTGGCAAAGTGAAGATAGTCATAGCGGATGATCATGCGATTGTGCGAAGCGGGTTTTCGATGATCCTCAATTTTCAGGAGGATATGGAAGTGATTGCCATGGCCGCAGACGGAATTGAAGCTTATCAAATGGTAGCCAAGCATCAGCCGGATGTATTGCTGCTGGACTTAAGCATGCCGCCAGGAGAGAGTGGATTAGTGGCGACAGGGAAGATTAAAGAAGATTTTCCTGAAACCAAAATTCTTGTGTTGACTATGCATGATGACGAAGAATATTTGTTCCATGTCTTGAAGAATGGTGCTTCAGGCTATATGCTGAAAAGTGCTCCGGATGAAGAGCTGCTACAGGCTATTCGGGTCATCTACAATGGCGGAACCTATATACATCCGAAAATGGCTACTTCATTGGTTCGTGAATTAGTCAATAAAGATCATAAAGTAAAAGAATCGGATCCTTTTGAATTATTGTCCAAACGGGAAATTGAAGTTCTTCCGTTGGTTGCGAAAGGTTACGGCAATAAAGAAATTGCCCAAAAGCTTTTTATCTCTGTGAAGACAGTGGAAGCGCATAAGGCGAAAATTATGGAAAAGCTCCAGTTGAAGAGCAGACCTGAATTAGTGGAATATGTACTAAAGAAAAAACTATTAAATTTTTAACGAATAGCTGGGAGTTGAACTTTTGATGACAGAAAAATCAGAGCTTCGTTTTAAGGAACCCGGTATGAGGCTATTGGAAAATGAGCATGTTTATTTAACGTTCTTGATGAATGAATGGCATGCGCTTGTCTTGTTTTTTGAAGATGAAACCCTGAGCTTGGAAGCTGGCCGAGAAAACATGAAGCTTTTACGCCAAAAGCTCTTTGAGTTTATTGAGCCCTTCAAAAATCATACCGATAAAGAAGAAGAATTTTTTTTTCCGGCACTTGGAAATTATATTGGGTTCGAGCAGGGGCCACTCGTCGGCATACAGGATGAGCACCAGGAAATTGATGCATATATCGGGCATTTTTTTCATCATACCCGTGATAATATCGACTTATTGACATTAGAACAGATGAAGGCAGTCGCTCAGGATGCGGCAGAAGCATTTGAAGTCTTGACGGTCCATTTCATGAAAGAGGAAACCGTATTGTTTCCGATGGCTGAAAAAGCTATGAAAGCGGTCGATCAAGATGAATTATACAAAAAACTGAATACCCTTATCACCTGAATTGTTTGAGCCGCTTCCAAGAGAAGCGGCTTTTTTTGTTTAAAAAGTTTGATATGTCAGCTTCTGCTGTCGGGCGCTTCCGCTTTTCTT
>NZ_JAGGPX010000051.1:926-1180 GCF_018613575.1 Planococcus sp. ISL-110 | reverse complement strand
ACTAGTATGGCCCGGGGGATCCGGCGCGCCTAGGCCTTGACGGCCTTCACTCAATTCGCCCTATAGTGAGTCGTATTACGTCGCGCTCACTGGCCGTCGTTTTACAACGTCGTGACTGGGAAAACCCTGGCGTTACCCAACTTAATCGCCTTGCAGCACATCCCCCTTTCGCCAGCTGGCGTAATAGCGAAGAGGCCCGCACCGAAACGCCCTTCCCAACAGTTGCGCAGCCTGAATGGCGAATGGGAGCGCCA
>NZ_JAGGPX010000051.1:0-898 GCF_018613575.1 Planococcus sp. ISL-110 | reverse complement strand
AATTTTAACAAAATATTAACGCTTACACTTTAGGTTGCACTTTTCTGGGAAATTTGCGCGGAACCCCTATTTGTTTATTTTTCTAAATACATTCAAATATGTATCCGCTCATGAGACAATAACCCTGATAAATGCTTCAATAATATTGAAAAAGGAAGAGTATGCGTAGCCGTAATTGGAGCCGTACCCTGACCGAACGTAGCGGCGGTAATGGTGCGGTGGCGGTGTTTATGGCGTGCTATGATTGCTTTTTTGGCGTGCAGAGCATGCCGCGTGCGAGCAAACAGCAGGCGCGTTATGCGGTGGGCCGTTGCCTGATGCTGTGGAGCAGCAACGATGTGACCCAGCAGGGCAGCCGTCCGAAAACCAAACTGAACATTATGCGTGAAGCGGTGATTGCGGAAGTGAGCACCCAGCTGTCTGAAGTGGTGGGCGTGATTGAACGTCATCTGGAACCGACCCTGCTGGCCGTGCATCTGTATGGCAGCGCGGTGGATGGCGGCCTGAAACCGCATAGCGATATTGATCTGCTGGTGACCGTGACCGTGCGTCTGGATGAAACCACCCGTCGTGCGCTGATTAACGATCTGCTGGAAACCAGCGCGAGCCCGGGTGAAAGCGAAATTCTGCGTGCGGTGGAAGTGACCATCGTGGTGCATGATGACATTATTCCGTGGCGTTATCCGGCGAAACGTGAGCTGCAGTTTGGCGAATGGCAGCGTAACGATATTCTGGCCGGCATTTTTGAACCGGCGACCATTGATATCGATCTGGCCATTCTGCTGACCAAAGCGCGTGAACATAGCGTGGCGCTGGTTGGTCCGGCAGCGGAAGAACTGTTTGATCCGGTGCCGGAACAGGACCTGTTTGAAGCGCTGAACGAAACCCTGACCCTGTG
>NZ_JAGGPX010000010.1 GCF_018613575.1 Planococcus sp. ISL-110 | reverse complement strand
GCCCTCTTGCTTAGCAAGAGGCCCTAAAACCAAGTGGTTACGAAAATATTTCTGGATCATCAATAGTCATGCAAATATAAAATGGGTTTCTCAACACTCTGACAAGTGCAGTCTCTTTAAAGAGACTGCACTTGTTTTTTTGGAGAATCGCGCCCTGGTGTAAGGGGAAATCTAAACTGTTTTGGCTATACATTACCACCTATGTTTCACACATCGGTATATTTAAATGATGCCTTTCCTAGAGAAGCGGAATTCTATAGTGTTCTACTGAAAGAAATAGAGAGGAAGGATAGACTCTTTTCGATTAAAATTCAATAAGAGTCAAGATTCGGTACTTTCCGTTTGAATGTCCCTTGTTCATAGGCGAAGGCCAGTTCGATCAAGCGCGGTTCACTGAAGGCTTGTGCACTGAACGTGACACCCACTGGAACTCCGCTGCTCGTGTAGCCGGCAGGGACGGTGATGGACGGATAGCCTGCTTTTGCGGGCATTGCTGCTCCGCGATTGTTTTGGAATAGCAGCGCATCCAGTTGGTGTTCGCGCATGACGAGATCCAGTCCTTCTCGAGTGGAAGAGCGCAAATCGTTTTCCCGGTGTTCGACGTACGTCGGGTCAGCCGGATCGTCGCTTAAGGCCTGCGATTTTTCCAGTTCGGCCTGGCCGAATTTCATCCGGTTCTCCGGATCTTGTTTATTGAACTCGATGACATCCGCAAGGGACTTGACCGGCACCTCATCAGGTACGGTACTGAGATAATCGTTGACGCCCCGCCTGAATTCATACCACAAGACGTCCGATTCGAATGCCTGCTGGGGAATCGTCACTTCCTCGACGGTGGCACCGAGCAGTTTCAACTGTTCGATTGCCTCATCCATGATGGCCCGTTCTTCCGGTTCTTCATTGTTCAGGGATGATAGGTCGACGCCGATGCGGGCGCCTTTCAAGCCGTCCGTTTTCAAGTGCGGCGTGTAATCGGTTAATGCCAGACCGGCACTCTTCTGTGTAGCCGGGTCCTGTTCATCGACGCCAGTCAAAGCGCCAAGCAGGATCGCGGCATCTGCAACGGTCCGTGCCATGGGTCCTGCGGTATCCTGGCTTTCGGAAATCGGGATGATGCGCGAGCGGCTGATCAGCCCGACCGTCGGCTTGATGCCGACGATGGAATTGGCGCTCGCTGGGCTCAAGATGGACCCCGAAGTTTCTGTGCCAATACCGACAACGGCAAAATTCGACGCAATCGCAGCGCCTGTTCCTGAACTCGATCCGCCGACATCTCCGGCTTTAAAAGTATCGACTCCGTAAGGGTTCAGCACTTGGCCGCCGAGTGAACTATAGCCGCTCACGCCTTCTTTCGACATAAAATACGCCCATTCGCTCATGTTCACTTTGCCGAGAATGATGGCGCCAGCATTCAGCAGCTGCGACGCGACAAAGGAATCCTGCTGTGCGAAGTTCTGTTCCAATGCGATTGTGCCGGCTGTCGTCGGCATCGGGTCCGTCGTTTCGATATTGTCTTTAAGTAATACGGGAATGCCGTATAATGGCCCCTGTCCGTCTTGCCCACGCATCTCATCGAGCTGGGCTGCGATTTTGATCGCGTCCGGATTGATGGTCAGCACGGAATTGATCCTTGGGCCATTCCGGTCGAATGTTTCGATCCGATCGAGGTAGGCTTGCACCAATTCCATGGAAGTCAGTCTGTTTTCCTGAAAAGCCTGTTGAATGTCTTCGATTGTCGCTTCGTCCAGTTTGAATGAGGTTATCTCCATTGGTAAGCTCCTAACTATAAGTAATGAACATATCTTTAATTGTACACCAATTCTTAATTGTGCGGCACCCAGGGAACAATCGTAATATACGTTTGTGTGAGCCCAACCAAAACAGGGAACCCATTTACTAATAGGACAATTCCTTGATTGGATTGGAAAAGGAGAATGTCAACATGGCATATAAAAGAGATGAAATCATTTTAAGAGGACTTCGGGAAAATAATTTGAAGAATATCGATTTAAATATCCCAAAAGAGAAAATCAATGTTTTTACCGGCCTGTCAGGTTCAGGGAAAAGCTCCGTCGTATTTGATGTTTTAGCAACAGAAAGCAGAAGACAGATGACGTTGAACTATCCGCTGTACATCAGACACCAGATGCCGAGGTACGAACGGCCGCATGCCGACCTGATGCAGCACTTAAGTCCGGTTGTCGTTGTGGAACAAAAACCCGTAAGAGGCAATTCCCGCTCGACTGTTGGCACTTATATGGATATTGATCCCTTGGTCCGGTTATTGTTCTCACGAATCGGCAGTCCGTCAATCGGCTCAGCCACCGAATTTTCGAATGAAAGTTCTTTCGGCAACTGTCCGGAATGCAATGGCTTCGGGAGAGTCGTTGCGCCTGATATCACCAAAATAATCGATGACACGAAATCACTCAGAGAATCCGCAGTGAGATTTAAACCGTTGTCTCCCTCAGGCTGGCAAGGCAGATGGATGGTGGACGGCGGATTGTTCGATGCCGACATCCCCATCAAAGAGTTCACGGAAGAAAAATATAATCTTTTAGTCCACGGCCCACCGGAAGGCGAGCGGGCATTTGGAACTTATTATTACAAAGAAGGCACTACGGAGATCGAATGGGATGGCATCCTTCCACGCTTTATTCGCCTGTACATTAACCGGGATCTCACGAAGCTAAAAAAAACCTCCCAGGAAGATGTCTTGGCGATGACTACACATGCACTGTGCCCGACTTGCGAAGGTTCGGGATTAAATCCGAAAGTACTGGAATGCAAAATCAACGGCTTGAATATCGCCCATTACGACCGGTTGGAACTGACAGAATTGCTGGTTGAACTGGCGAAAATAAAAGATCCTGTCGGAACATCAATCGCACAGCAGGCGTTTCCGAATGTAAAACAGCTGGTTGACTTGGGGTTGGGTTATTTGAGTTTATCGCGGAAAATGGGCACCTTGTCCGGCGGAGAAGCGCAACGCGTAAAAATTGCCCGTCATTTAGGCAGCAGTTTAAACAATATTACGTATATTTTCGATGAACCCAGTGCAGGACTTCATCCGGAAGAAATCGAGATGTTAACGAAAATGTTGAAAAATTTAAGAGACAACTATAATACTGTAGTCGTGATTGAACACAATTTAGCGGTCATCAAAACAGCAGATGAAATAATCGAAATGGGTCCAGGAGCTGGTGTGAGCGGTGGAGAAGTGGTCTATCAAGGCGCACAGGCAGGATTAAAGAAAGCTTCAGCCATCACCGATTTGGATCATAAAATCACAATCAATAAGAATCCACGAAGAGCAGAAAGCGGGTTCTCGATAAAAAATGCCTCTGCCAACAACTTAAAAAATGTAAGTGTGGAAATTCCTAAAAATGTCCTGGTCTCGGTATGCGGCGTTTCAGGTTCTGGCAAGAGTTCCTTACTGTTTGGCGCATTTACAGAGAACTACCCCGAAACCATCGCGGTCAGTCAAGGCAGCATCGGAACGTCCAGCCGTTCGACACTAGCTACCTACATGGGGATTATGGATGACATTCGGTCGATTCTTGCGAAAGAAACCGGACAGCCGGTCGGATTGTTCAGCTTTAATTCGGTGGGGGCCTGTCCGGTCTGCGAGGGCAAAGGCGTCACCACGCCAGACGTCGCTTTTGCGGATCCTGTGACCGTCACGTGTGAAGCTTGCAGAGGGACGAGGTATTCGGAAAAAGCACTGTCCTATCGCCACAAAGGAAAAAACATCGTGGAAATTTTACAACTCTCGATCGACGAAACCAATCAGTATTTAAAAATGCCGAAAATCGTCAAAAAGGTGGATACCTTAAAGGAGGTAGGCCTGGGCTACCTGACACTTGGACAGACGACAAGTTCGTTGAGCGGCGGAGAAGTGCAACGCCTCAAACTGGCCAGCCACCTGAAAAAAGAAGGGCAAATCTATTTATTGGACGAACCATCCTTAGGCTTGCACACTAAAGATAATGCTCATTTATTGGATGTGTTCCAAGGCCTCGTAGACAAAGGGAATTCGGTCATTATCATCGAACACAATTTGAACTTTATTGCCGCGAGCGACTGGGTCCTCGAAATGGGTCCAGGCGGAGGAAAGGAAGGTGGGGAAGTTTTGTTTGAAGGAACACCGGAAGGGATGCTCGAGTCGGACACATTGACGGCAGAGTGGCTGAGAAAAGGTGTAGAGGAGTAATAGTGATCGGCACTGCGGAGTTAGAATAGAAAGGTGTGTGGGTGACTAGAGTCGCCCACACATTTTTTTGGTTCCCTGATGTACGATCTGGTTCTAACAAGTGTTCGCCCCCATGGGATTTATATAGTGTTAAATGAAGTAACTCATCTTGCATGGTGACCGGGGCTAGTCGGCTCAATTCCTTTCGTTTGAAAAAGCGCAAGACCGCATTCCAAGAGAAGACACGATCCTAAACGATTTTGTCATTACACACAAAACATACTAATCGTAAGAAAAAATCCATGAAATGATTGCGCAGAAGAAAAGCGCAGCCAATTGGGAATTCATGTTCCTTGGCGCGAATATCGATGTGGTGGCCACTGCCGGTCAACTCCCATGCAGACGCTGAAGGCACACAGTTGAACTACCAAGTAGTAAGTGGAACAGTTGCTTCTCTTTCGAGAGGGAAAAAGTGTTGATGACATGACTAGAAGTCCAGAAATTGACGGTGTTTACCGTCCAAATTCTGCTGGAAATCCTTTTTGGGTTTAGACTTAAAAGTGGATACCATGGCCGATTTAGTCGCAAACGGTGGCTCTATCTTCCGCAATTGATGATTTAATTTTGCGCATAAGTGGCTCATTCACTATGCAATATTCAGAAAGGATCTCTAACTATACGCGTATTAGTTTTCCTCACTTGATTGATCGGTTACGCGGTAGATTATGAAATATGTTTTTTGTTCCCAGGGGGCGGCACAAACTAATTTACCTGTTCCAAAAAGCACAAGCCATCGATATGAAATAGTAGAAAGCGAAAGGCGTTTCCTTTTAACCTCAATGGGTTATAGGAAACGCCTTTCGCTTTTAAACCTAATTTTTACATCAGCAGGATTGTCACTGTTGATTGTGATCCAGCTTCTTCTTACTTAACAAAAAGTTTCCGTTCCACATTAGCCATAACTTCACAACCTGTTTCAGTTACTCGGAAAGTTTCACTTATTTCAATACCGTATTTTTCGAGCCAAATCCCGGGAATCATATGGAAGACCATATTCGGTTCAAGGATGGTTTTATCCCCAGGTCTTAAGCTCGCAGTGTGCTCGCCCCAATCAGGTGGATAATTAAGTCCTGTAGCATAACCGATTCTTGATTCTTTCTCAAAGCCTCTTTTTTGTATAGATTTGCGCCATGCCAATTCTACTTCTTCGCACGCAACTCCGGGTTTAATAATGTCCAGTGCCGCATTAATGCCTTCGATTGCGGCTTCAGCCAACGTCTCCATTTCGGGTTTTGGTTTGCCGATGACTACTGTCCGCGCTAAAGGTGCATGATACCGTTTATAACAGCCTGCTAACTCCAGAATTACAGGATCTCCTGTTTTATATTTTTCGTCTGTCCAAGTTAAATGACAAGCTGAAGTTTTTTCTCCGGAAGGGAGCAGGGGAACAATGGACGCATAGTCTCCACCGAATTCTTCTGTGCCAGAAATCTGTGCGTGATAAATGTCTGCCACTACATCACATTCTCTTACACCCGCATGGATCTGTTCAATTCCCTTGTACATCGTCTTTTCCACAATTGCAGCGGCACGTTTGATAAATTCGATTTCTTGATCGGATTTAACGATGCGCACCCAATTTACCAAGTTGTTGCTGTTGGAGAATGTAGCGTTGGGCAAGCCTTGAGTAAGTGAAATATAGTTCTGGGCGGTGAAGTAGTACGCATCATATTCTGCAGCGATTTTTTTATTTGCCTGGTTTTTTTCTCTCAAAACGTCACAAACAAAATCCATAGGGTGCCGTTCTGTTGATTGGACATAATTATCGGGATAGGGCAGAATGTTTTCTTTTTTCAGCCATGTGGTGAATTGAGCGGCACTCGCATCCATGCCTCGGCCAATCCAGATTGGTTCTTCTTCATCAATGAGTACGACAAGTATTTGATGGACATAGAAGGACCATGCGTCATAACCAGACAAATAATTCATATTTGCTGGATTGGTTATTAGAAGGACTTCAATTCCTTCAGCAGCCATTCGTTCTTTTGTTTTTTTTAGTCTACTTTTGAATTCAGAAACAGGGAAATGCAACATGTTTTTTTCCTTCCTTTCATAACTATATAAGTTGAACTAAAGAATATTCATAATCGATATTCCGCAAAACAGCTACGCTTACCGCTGGCGAGAGCGAGCCTTTGCGACGAGCTTACACAGGAGCAATCGTCTTTGCATTGCCCAAAGCGACGAGAGTGATTTTCAGTATGCTACTTCTTTAGTTCAACTTACAAAGAGACATTATAAAGTGAACATACTGATATTTTTTTATATGTAAGCATATAAAAAAGGAGCCCGAATCATATGGATCATCTAAAATTCCACTAAAAAAGGGCTCCTTTTTTACAGCATGTACAATGATTAAGAAACTCATACTATTTCTATAGACTTCTATTCTTCAATGCTAATTCAGAGTGAGAAGTCGATTATTTGAGTTCTTCTTCTGCTGCTTGTATATCTTGTTCAATTATTTTTAAAATTTCTTCGGCGCCGTCCCCGCCATTTTCAATATAAACATCGCGGATAGGGGCAACGAGCTCTTTAAAAGATTCTCTTTGATCTTCAGTCAACTCAATAATCTCCATATCCGATTTTTTGATTTCAGCCATCGCTTTTTCTTCTTCTTCTTGCTGCATTGTAAATGACCAATCATTCACTTCTTGCATTATTTCATTAACCAATTTCTGGTCTTCTTCAGCCAATGAAGAGAACCACTCAGAATTCGCCACTGTAGCCGTGATGTAAATATGGTGTTTAGAATCCATCAAATAATCTTGCACTTCATGGAAGTTACTGTTGTAAATAAAGAACAACGGATTTTCTTGGCCGTCGATTCCGCCTGTTTGCAGCATCGTATAGATTTCACCGGAATCTGTAGCTTGTGGATCTGCGCCCATTAACTTGTATGATTCCATGATCATATCAGTCGGCATTCCACGCATCTTGAGCCCTTTCATGTCAGTTGGTTCTGTGATTTTTTTATTTCCTGTCCAGTACATGGAACCTTCTGTCCAAAACTTGAATATTTCCAGCCCTTTTTCCTCGTATTTGTCTGCAAGTGTGCCGTATAACGCTTCACTTTCATCAAGCACTTTTCTATTTACTTCCGGGTTGTTTGAAAATAAGTATGGGATATTCATAATTTGTGTTTGAGGAATAACACTTCCTGTAAATCCAGGGGATGTAATGGCCATATCAACCGCCCCCGTCTGGAGTTGGGTGAACATGTCATCATTTCCTCCAAGCGTTCCTGTTGTATAAACATCAACAGAAACTCGTCCATCTGTTTCTTCTTCGATTAATTCCTTGAATTTATTTGCATACAAGTCTTGTACGTCCCCTTGGCTTTCTTCGTGCGCAAAGCGAATGTTTATACTGTCATCACTTGCTGTAGCTTCACTGCCCTCAGTGTTATCGCTGCCGCATGCGAACAAGAAAATCGGCATCAGGATCAAAAGAATTAAAAGAGTTGAATTTTTTTTACTAAACATTTTGTTACCCCCTATTAGTTTTATTTGTTTCAGGCCAACTCAACGGTAATAAGTGAATCAGTTAGATGAAACACCTCCTTTATTTGGCGAGAATGCCATGGATTTTAAAGCACATAGCGGTAAGCGATTATAATGTCCGGGAAAAGGATTAATAGGACATTGATGATTAAAAAGATAATAATATAGGGGAATACCCCTCTCACAACTTCTGCATACGGTTTGTTGAATACAGCGCAGGCGGTGAATATGTTTACACCGAATGGCGGCGTGACGGTCCCGAGTGTCGCTTGCATGGTGATTAAAATTCCAATTACGACTGGATCGATGCCCATTTGAGAGGCAATCGGGAAAAAGATTGGCGTTAGAATGGCAATCGCCACCAGCGAATCGACAAACATACAAGAGACTAAAAAAAATAACGACATGATGATGATCACTTGAAGTTCACTTGGGTTATTTCCCAAGACGGCTTCTGTCAAAGCCTGAGGAATTCTCAAGTACGATATGACCCAAGAAAACGATCCACCGGCAGCTAATAAAATAAATACGACACTGGTTATGACTCCGGTCGATGCTGCAATCGGCAAAAGCTGTTTGATCTTAACGGATCTGAAAATAAGTACTTCCAAGATAATGGCGTAAAATACAGAGAATGCCGCTGCCTCGGTCGGACTGAACATTCCTGAATAGATTCCACCTAAAATAATGATAGGGAACCCGAACGTTAAAAGAGCTCTTCTAAATGAACTCCATCTTTGGCCCATAGTCGCTTTAGGTTCAACCGGAATTTTCTTCCGTATTGCGATAAAGTATTCATATGCAGCAAAGCCGAAAAAAATCAGCACGCCTGGAATTACCCCGGCTATAAACAAGTCCCCTATGGAAGTACCGGTCAGCATTCCGTAGTAAATCATGACAATACTCGGTGGAATCAAAATAGCGATTCCGGCGGAGTTGACGATCAATCCCATGATATGCGAATCCTGGTATCCATACTCCAGCGCTCTCTTGCGCATCGGCGGTCCAATGGCTGCTATCGTTGCCTGGGAGGAACCGGAAACCGAACCGAATAAGGTGCTTGTAGCAGCAGTCACAATCCCCGTTCCACCCCGGATATGCCCAAACAAATCCTTTACAAAATCCAATAATCTATTTGCGGTGTTTCCCTTAACCATAATGTCCGCTGCAAAAATGAACATTGGTATCGCGAGTAATACATAAGATTGGACGCTGCTAGCCAGTTGTTGAATAAAGATGACAAAATCAATATTTGGAGCAAGCGTCAGCATCATGACAAGGCCTGTTGTTAATAAAACAATCATGATTGGAAAATTCATAAATAGCATAACGAACAATAATACAATTATGAGCCATAGCAATGTATTTCCCCCTAGCTGTGTCTGAGTTTATGAGACGTTAATTATTTGGCGTCAATGTCATTTTCTTTTCTCGTATAGATGCCTGTAATGAAGTCAACTAAATAACTAAGAAATGCAATGAAGAACCCGATAGGTATGACAGCCATAATAAGATAAACCGGGAACTGAAGCATCGTCGTCACTTCACCGATTTGATGCAAATGCAAAACGTACTCATAGGCAAGATACGTGAGGAAAAGCAAAACAATAGCTGATACCAGATCAATAAACAGCCGGAGAGCCCACTGGGCCTGTTTCGGCAATAAATCGTAAAATCCGGACATCTCGATATGCTGCTTTTTTCTTACTGCATATCCGATTCCTAAGAATGTCATGGCAACCAGTGCGAGGGAACCGACTTCTTCTGAAAATCCCCAGCTTTTATTGAAAAGGTAACGGCTGATCGCATTTCCGGCTAACAAAACACTCATTACAAGCGTTATCAGACCTAAAATGGCCAATTCGATGGAGGACCAGATTTTTTCAATTTTATTGAATGCTTTCATATTCTCTACACCACCTGAGTTAGTTGGAAGTCTTTTATAATATGTGCAGCCTTATTGTGTTCCGTCGCTTATGATATATTTTCCGCAGATAACTTCGGAATAATAGCCCGTAAGCCTGTAAAGGACGCGTCTCTTCGCTGATTATTTATAAAGTGCATAGAAAATTTCCTGGTTTTAATCATCATTAGTAGTCGGGCGATATTTTTTGTGTCGCTTTGAACGATAAATGAATCATTAAAATCGTGACTTCTTTTATGCACTTTATAAACGGAATAAGCTTCCGAAATCTTTAATATCCTCATTGATTCCGGCTAACTTCATACTATGCCAGAAAGTCGCCTGGTTGGATGAGATAACCGGCTTTCCTAAGTCAGCTTCCAGCGTCTCGATCAAGCGTACTGCCGATAAGCCGGTGCATGAAATGAAAACAGCTTCAGCGTCGGCTGTGTCCACTTCCTTCGCCATTTTGTAAATGGTATCTACAGTTATGTTCGATATTTCATAATCACTTGTTATGCCAAGTCCGGTCATATTTGTGACCGAAAATCCGCTATCTTCTAAAAAGATTTTGGCAAGTCTGTTTAAGGCATCTTCATAAGGTGTCGCTACTGCAATCTTTTTAACATTGAAAGCATTCAATGCTGCAACAACTGCAGTAGTAGTTGTTGTGCAGGGGATATTATTGGAAGCGCTTTCCATTCTGTTTATTAGTTCTTGATCGTAGCCCACACCGTGTGCAAAACTGCCGCTTGTACAGCCGAAGGCAATGGAACCCACAGGAGCTTGTGCTAATAATTTTGTCGCTTTTACTGCATCTTCTCCAAGCGAGGACACATCATAGACTGTAAAATTATCGGGATTTTCTGATAAAGCGACTCTCGTTGTAAGGGTAGTAACACCATCAGGAGCCATATCAACATATTCAGCATCCATTGACCAAGCTGAAGCAATGTAGATCAAGCCCAATTTTCCTCTCCAGCCATATGGCAAGTCTTTCATAAGTTCACCTTCTACTTCATTTTTTTATTGCATCTTTATAAAAGAATTACTTGGACCTAAATTATCCTATGAACTTCATCCCCCTCCTTTTGTCCCATTAAGAATTGACGTTGGTTGATGTCACTGTAAACATAATAAAGAATGTTGTCAATATATTTTAAATTATATGAATAATGCCTCGATTGGTGATTAGAGAGAGCATTATACTGGAGATGAAAGGGATCTTTTAAAATTGGTGTAGTCTTGCGGAAAGGAAATTTAGCAAGCTTCTAAGCCATCTCTGCCTTTTAAATTAGGAAAAATATACATCAATCAAAGTATAAGAGCAGATACCGGTTTATCATTCAAACTTCTTTCGACGAGTATTTGAAACTTTTTAAATATTCTTTTTTATTATACAATATTAGATTTTGAATTCTCCCCAAAAAGTGTATGAAGTTTTTATTGTTTTATATTCATTTTGAACAATGGATAAATAATTTTTGAAAGAATAGTATTTACTTCAATAACCAAACTAGGGAAGGGCGGATAAAATGGCAAATACCAGAACCAAAAATGAGGTGAGAATTCAAGGCGTATGGCAGGCTTAAAAGCAGATTGCATCTCTCGTCAATAAAAACTCGCTGATCCATTCAACCGACATGGTCAGCCGGCTGATGGATGATTTGCAATTAATCGCGGAAGAGGACATCGGATATGCCATGGCTTATATGATGGATAAGCACCATATAATCACGGAAGGGGCTGCGACTGGACAGAATGTCGATATAGCCATTCTTTACGCGTTGATTCAAAAATATATTACTCAAGAGGAGAAATGATTGTATGATCAGCGAAATTGAAAACGCTTCTTTTAGAATTGAAAGCGATTTTTTAGGATCGAAAGCAGTCCCGCACAGCGCTTATTATGGAATTCAAACTCTGCGGGCTGTTGAAAACTTTCCAATCACTGGATACCATGTCCATGAGGATTTGGTCAAAGCGTTGGCCACCGTAAAAAAAGCGGCTGCCCTGGCCAATATGGAAACGGGTCGTCTGAATCGGGGATTGGGCAATGCGATTGTCCAAGCAGCGGCTGAACTGATTGAAGGCCAATGGCATGATCATTTTATCGTGGATCCGATACAAGGCGGAGCAGGAACTTCCATGAATATGAATATAAACGAAGTGGTGGCGAACCGGGCGCTGGAGTTACTCGGGATCGACAAAGGAAACTACTCGGAATTGAGTCCCAATAACCACGTGAATATGTCGCAATCCACGAACGATGTTTTCCCGACGGCTATTCACATTTCCACGTTGAATTTATTGGGGAAACTGCTTCATACGATGAGAGAAATGCACACAGTGTTGAAAGAAAAAGCACGGCAATTTGACCATGTAATCAAAATGGGCAGGACGCATCTCCAAGATGCTGTGCCGATTCGGCTTGGCCAGGAGTTCGAGGCATACAGCCGCGTTCTTGAACGAGACATTAAAAGGATATGGCAATCCCAGCAACACCTATATGAAGTAAATATGGGGGCTACTGCAGTGGGAACTGGCTTGAATGCCGATCCGCGCTATATTAAATCCGTCACAATGCATTTGGCGGAAATCAGTGGATTACCTTTGACGGAAGCTGAGCATTTAGTCGATGCAACGCAAAATACAGATGCTTATACAGAAGTTTCAGGAGTATTGAAAGTCTGTATGATGAACATGTCCAAAATAGCCAATGATCTCCGTTTAATGGCGTCGGGACCGAGAGCCGGGCTTGGGGAAATCGTTTTGCCTGCGAGGCAGCCAGGTTCTTCCATCATGCCTGGGAAAGTAAACCCAGTAATGCCGGAGATGCTCAATCAGGTCGCATTTCAAGTGATCGGGAATGACCATACCATATGCCTGGCTTCTGAAGCAGGACAACTAGAGTTGAATGTGATGGAGCCGGTGATGGTCTTCAATTTGTTGCAATCGATTAGCATCATGAATAACGCATTCCATGTTTTCACGAATTATTGCTTGAAGGATATCGAAGCAAATGAAAAACATTTAAAGGAATATGTAGAAAAAAGTGTGGGCCTTATCACAGCCGTAAATCCTCACATTGGCTACGAGATAGCGGCAAAAATTGCCAGAGAAGCAATTGCGAATGGCAATTCTGTCCGCGAAATCTGCCTTTTGAAGAAAGTTTTAACAGAAGAAGAACTGGATTTGATTTTAAGTCCTTATGAAATGACAGAACCTGGGATTTCAGGTATCTCGTTATTTTTAAAATAAGTAAAAGCCCCAGAATATAGGGACCGCTTGTCCGTGTTTATGCGGTCATATAATTATGATGAGAAGGAGCTAACTATTTATCTTTCTTTTGTCTTTATTCAAAGGATATTCAAAAGTGGGAAGGGGACACTATGCGATTAACAGTAAAACATGTATTGAGTTATGAAATTTTAAATTCTGCTAAAGTTTTGGCTGGAAAAGAAATTATCAGCGAAAAGCAAATTCAGTGGGTTTCCGTTATTGAAATGCCGGTTGAAAATTTTGTCCGCCAAAATGAGCTCGTTTTGACAACTGCAATCGGCTGCACCAATGATGTGGAAGCTTTAAAGGCGTTTGTTCAAGATATCATCGATTCCAATGCTGCGGCATTGATGGTGGCGATGGGCAGGCATGTATATGATATCCCGACAGAAGTCATTGAATTGGCTGTAAAGCAGGGTTTCATCTTGATTGAGCTGCCATGGGAAGTCCGTTTTTCCGATATTGTTGAAGAAGTGATGCCGGAAATCAATAATCTGCTGCATCAAGAACGCGAGAAATCCGAAAAAGTGCAGCATGAGTTATTGCAGCTTATTCTGCAAGATACGGATCTTGTCCATATTTCGAAATACATTCAACGGCAAATTGACTGCCGGCTTATCATTGCGGACCGGTCTGGCACGATCTTGGAAAAAGGCGGACATTCAAAAGCGGTTATTGAAAAGTGGAAGAAGTTTGCCTTGCAAGGGGTATTTCCAATCACCGAGGAAAAATCGATGGCGAGCCAGGATTTTATGGCTCAAAAGTTCCGGTCAACTGAAGTGGATGGAAAAGTGGTCCTCCAAATCCCGGTCCTGCAAGTTTCGGAAGATCCCCAAGGATACATATATGTAATTTTGCCAGAAGGGGTATCGGTTGAATCTTATTTAACACAGTACCGGATTTATGTTCTGGAGCACGCAGCGACCACCATTTCGCTGTGGCTTTCCAGAAAAAACGCCATCGAAGATACGAAGGTCAGTTTGCGCAGTGATTTTGTCCAAGAGCTAACAAAGGGAGAATTCACATCTTCCGAACAAGCGCATTCAAGGGCGGCATTGCTGGGATATGATTTGACTGTTCCATACATCAACATGATCGGCTGTCTTGAAAATTTAGAAGAGCTATTTGGAAAATGGAAAAAAGAAGGCGATTCCTTGGCCCAGTGGACAGAAAGCATGGTCGGCTATATCGAAGAGGAAGTTTTTTACTCGGCACAATCGCTGAAGCGAGACACAATGATGACACGTCAAGGCAATCGATTGCTGATTTTCCTTGAAATTTCGATAGATGCTGAAACTGAAAATGTCGGGAATTTTTTGGATTTGATGGAGCGTCGTTTAAAAAATCTGTTGCCGGAAGTGATTATCTCTTGGGGAGTGGGAGAATACCACGATGGCATTAAAGGGTTTGCAGAGAGCTACGAGAATGCCGAGATTGCACTGCGCATCGGCCAGCGGAAAAACGGTCCCGGCCAACGGATGATGTACAGTAACACAAGAGTGGACCGCATCCTTTTAAATTTGGCTCAAAATGATGAAATGAAAGAAGTCATTACATCGACGATCGAACCGATTGTCTCGTACGATCAACTGCGGAACATGGATTTGATTCGAACATTCAGTGCGTACAACCAATACCATGGAAATGTAAGCCAGACTGCCCGTGCTTTGAACTTGCACCGGCAATCCTTATTGTACCGACTCAGAAAAATCGAGTCGTTGACCGGCCTTTCGCTCCTGGATCCGGATGATCTGTTTCTATTGGACCTGAGTATCAAGACCTGGAAGGTCGGAATAGAAAAAAAAGTGAATGAGCAACCGGAATAGCCTTACAGAACTTTTGCTAAAAGTTCTGTAAGGCTATTTTTTTCAGCGTTTTCCAGCCTTTAGATATTTTGACTAAAAACAATTTGATTCTTCATACATTGTTGCAGATGCCAGAAATTTTCCGGGGCGTCTATAATGAAATCAAGAGTTAATTATTCCGAATATTTAGAAAGGGTATTGCATTCTTTTAGAAGGGGGGGTTCCTATGCCGTTTGGAACAGCAGAGTATCAAAAAAGAATTCGCAAAACAAAAGAACGGATGGCTGCCCAAGGCATTGAGGTATTGCTTATCACCAATCCATCCAATATGAATTATTTATCAGGTTACGATGGCTGGTCTTTCTATGTCCATCAAATGCTGATTGTTATAGATGACGAAGACCAGCCATTATGGGTGGGCAGGATGCTGGATGCTAACGGAGCGAAAATCACCACTTGGCTTTATCACGAAAACATCATTCCGTATCCTGACATTTATGTGCAATCAGAAACTTTGCATCCGATGGATTTCATCGCCGATATTTTAAAACAGATTGGGCAAGATAAACAATCGATCGGAGTTGAAATGGAAAGCTATTATTTTTCTGCGAAGTGTTTTGAACAATTGAAAAAAGGGTTGCCGGATGCAAGGTTCAAAGACGCCTCTGATTTAGTGAACTGGATACGGATTGTAAAATCGGATCAAGAAATCGAGTTTATGAAAATTGCAGGGAAGTTCGCGGATCAAGCAGTAATGTCGGGAATAAACCTTATTGATGAAAATGTTCGCGAATGTGATGTAGCAGCAAAAATATTGCATTCGCAAGTGTCAGGAACTGAAGAGCATGGTGGAGATTATCCGGCAATCATGCCTCTTCTGCCATCGGGAAAAAAAACATCCACTCCTCACTTAACATGGACGGATGACCGCTATAAATCCGGAGATTCCATTATTTTGGAACTGGCTGGCTGTTACAGGCGTTATCATGCTCCGCTAGCCCGGACAGTCAACCTTGGAAGACCGGAAAAATTTCTAAAAGAGCTGGCGGATATTACAGTTGAGGGCTTGAATGAATGCTTGGCCATAATCAAACCGGGAGTCGTCTTAGAAGAAGTGGCGCAGACATGGAGCGAATCAATCGCGAAAAGTGGGTTTTCCAAAGAATCCCGGATCGGTTATTCCGTCGGGGTAGGTTATCCGCCTGATTGGGGAGAACATACAGCAAGCATCCGCAAAGGCGACCGAACGGTTCTTCAGCCAAATATGACCTTCCATTTGATCCCGGGTATGTGGTCTGAAGGTTCAGGATTTGCCGTAAGCGAATCGTTCCGTGTAACGGAGGATGGCTGCGAGACATTTTCCAGCCTGCCAAGAGGATTATTCGTCAAGGAAGGTTCAGGATTGGAATAGCTAATGCCGTCTAAGGAGGTGCAGTACAGTCTTGTTGATCTCAACGGAACAGGAACTCAGAAAATATGTGAAATCAAACGAAGAAGCAGTGGCGATTTTCGAAAGCGCTTTTACGAAACTGCAATCGCATTGTTCGCTTACAGCGAAATGGTTAAACGCAATTTAGGGATGAAAGTAGAAAACGATACTACACAACAAAAAAACTAAGAGGAGTGGTCGCATGACACACAAAAATATACAAATGGGAACTAAAGCAGTATGGGCTGGAGAAAAAGAATATTTGGCATTCGGTGCAACTCAAGTGCCGGTCGTGTTAAGCGTAGCTTACACATATGACGATATGGATGAATGGTATGACGTAGCAATCGGTAAAAAGAAAGGCCATATTTACGGGCGCAACACAAACCCGACTGTCCAAGCTTTTGAAGATAAAGTGAAAATCCTTGAAGGGGCGGAAGCAGCAACAAGCTTCTCAACAGGGATGGCCGCAATCAGCAACACACTGGCAACTTTCCTATTGCCGGGCGACCGTATTGTTTCAGTTAAAGATACTTACGGCGGTACAAACAAAATCTTTACAGAGTTTCTTCCGCGCCAAAACATTGAAGTGGCGTTGGCTGAAACGGGGAACCACGAATCGATTGAAGCGGAAGTCGCTAAAGGCTGCAAAATCCTTTACTTAGAAACACCGACAAATCCAACGGTTAAAATTACGGATATTGAACGCATGGCAAAAGCGGGCCACGCAGTCGGGGCTCTTGTCATCATCGACAATACGTTCGGAACGCCGATCAACCAAAACCCATTAGAGCTTGGCGTGGACTTGGTGCTACACAGTGCTACGAAATTCCTCGGCGGTCATGCGGACGCACTTGGCGGCGTACTGGTCGGTTCTCGAGAACTTGTGGAGCAAGTTTATCACTACCGTGAAATCAATGGTGCAACGATGGACCCGATGGCTGCTTACCTGATTTTGCGCGGCATGAAAACTTTGCATCTCCGTGTGCGCGAACAATCTAAAAATGCAATGGAACTGGCGAAATACTTACAGACCATAGACTTGGTTGAAGGAGTTTACTACCCAGGCCTTGAAACGCACCCTAACCATGATATCGCAAAAAAACAAATGAAAGGCTTCGGCGGCATGCTCAGCTTTGCAGTAAAAGGCGGAGTGGATACCGTAAGAGACCTTCTTCCGAAATTGAAATATGCACATCGCGCAGCAAACCTTGGCGCTGTTGAAACGACAGTCGGGCCAGCTCGCACGACAAGCCATGTGGAATGTACTCCAGAAGAACGCGCAGCAATGGGGATTCCTGAAGGTTTGGTCCGCGTATCTTGCGGAATTGAGAACATTGAAGACATCATCGCTGATTTTGAACAAGCGTTTGCACATGTTGAAAATACCTTGAAAGTATAATTTGCCGAGAGTTGAGGTGAGTGGTGTATGTCAGAAAATCATCCGATAGCTGAAAAAGCTAACAGCATTGCAAATAAATTGATTGAATGGCGACGCACGTTTCATCAATATCCCGAACTCAGTTTCCAGGAATTCGAGACCTCTCAATATATTGCTGAGACATTGGAAAAAATCGGGGGCATTGCAGTGGAAAGAGGCCTTGGCGTTGACACAAGCGTTGTCGGGACTTTAACTTCTGGTGAAGGACCAACAATTGCTATAAGAGCAGATATCGACGCTTTGCCCATTGCAGAAGAAAATATCAATGATTACCGCTCACTGCATGAAGAAGTTATGCATGCTTGCGGCCATGACGCCCATACCAGTATTTTACTTGGGGTAGCGAGTGTTTTAGCAGAAGGTTTTCAAAAAGGCGACATCAAAGGAACAGTGAAATTCGTCTTTCAGCCGGCGGAAGAATGCATCGATGAACATGGGCTTTCCGGTTCTCCTTACTTGATAAATGCCGGAGTCTATGACGGTGTGGATGCAGCGATCGCTCTTCATATGTGTCCATGGCTTCCGGTTGGCGAGGTGCAAATCAGCGATGGCTGCAGCATGGCGAATGTAGATGTCTTCAAAGCGAAAATCATTGGTACCGGCGGACATGGAGCGTACCCGGAACTCGGAACAGATCCGACATGGATGCTCGGTCCTGTATTGCAGGCATTGCACGGCATCGTTGCACGAAAAGTACCGGCATTGGAAGCTGCAGTAATTAGTATCGGCCAAATTCATGCCGGAGCTGCGAGCAATATTATTCCCTCGGAAGTGGAAATAGAAGGCACCATCCGCAGTTATTCTGCTGAAATCCGTGACTTGCTGTCACTGGAAATCCAGAAAGCCTTTTCAATAGTAGAAAATTTAAGCGGCGAGTTCACGTTGGAAATCCAGCGAGGCGAACCGGCTCTAGTCAATAGTCCAGTAGTCAATGGCTGGTTCAGAGAAACGATACGTGAAGTTTATCCGGAGCTTCGGCTCACGGATAAACCATTTGGAATGGGTGGGGAAGATTTTGGCTATGTCACGCAGAAGCTTCCCGGCGCCATGTTTCTCCTAGGGTGTGCGACTGAAGATGGAATCCAACGGGATCTGCATACACCTATATTTGATATCGACGAAAACTGCATGCCGCTAGGGGTTTCCATTCTGGCCCGCACAGCGATTGGTTTTTTAAAAGGTAAGAAACCGTCACCAAACAATCAAAAGTTAGAGGTGCAAACTCATGGCTCATAAGCTAGCATTCATTGGATTCGGCGTAGTCGGACAAGGTTTAGCCGAAATCCTTCGTGATAAAAAAGAAGCGTTAAAAAAAGAAGAAGAATTCGAAGCGGAAATTGTAGCGATTTCAGACTTGATGAAAGGCTCTATCTACCATCCGCATGGATTGGATATCGATACAGTTTTGAACGTGCTGAAAGAAACCGGGAATTTAGAGAATTACCCGCATACACCCGGGCTGATAACCGGGTGGGACAGCTTGAAAACCATCCGTGAAACGAATGCGGATACGGTAATTGAAGTTTCTTATACAGATGTGAAAACCGGGCAGCCGGCAATCGACCATTGCAAAACGGCATTTGAAAATGGCAAAAATGTAGTTATGACCAATAAAGGGCCAGTAGCTCTTGCTTATAAAGAGCTTTCCGAAATCGCTGAGCAGCACGGCGTCCATTGGGGATTTGAAGGAACGGTCATGAGCGGAACGCCTGCACTGCGGATGCCGATTGCTACACTTGCCGGAAACAATATCACTGGAATCCGAGGCATTTTAAACGGTACTACGAATTATATTTTAACCAAGATGGAAGACGAAGGCGTTTCTTACGAAGATGCATTAAAAGAAGCGCAAGCGCTCGGCTATGCAGAAGCAGATCCGACGAGTGATGTTGAAGGATATGATGCACGCTATAAAATCGTCATTCTTTCAAATTATGTAATGAACGCGCCTTTAACAGTGGAGGAAGTTTCATGTACCGGAATTTCAAGTATCACATTAGATGATATCGAACAAGCGAAGAAGGAAGGCAAGCGCTGGAAACTATTGGCGAAAGCGCGCAAAGAAGGGGCAGGTGTAGTTGCTTCCATTGCCCCTGAAAAAGTGGATATTTCTGATTCCTTAGCTTCCATCAGCGGTGCAATCAACGCCATTACGTATGAAACGGATCTTTTGGGTCCGGTCACTTTAAGCGGCGCAGGGGCGGGCAAAGTTGAAACGGGCTTCTCCTTATTGATCGATTTAATTTCCATTTCTCGGGAAAAACAAACAGTAAAAAAATGATGATGTAAAGGCGGTAATATCATGACGACTCATCTTAAAGGTCAAAAAATGCTTCTTGCAGGTGAATGGGTGAATAGCGAACGGGTCATCGAAGTACGCGATCCCCAGGACAATAAGATTATCGACACAGTACCTGCAGCCACGGTGGAAGACATGCTGAAGTGTGTGGAAGAAGCAAAAGAAGGGGCGGAAATTGCTGCTGAGATGCCTGTCCATCAGCGTATTAAGATAATTAATGCTGCTGCGGATTATATCGAGCAGAACAGTGAGGAGTATTCACGGACAATTGCATCGGAAAGTAGCAAAACCATCCGTGAAGCAACAAAAGAAGTCGGGCGCGCCATTCAGACATTGCGTATCAGTGCAGAAGAAGCGCGGAGAATCAATGGGGAAACGATTTCTTTTGATCAATCGCCTGGCAGCGAAAACCGTGTTGGCTATTTTTACCGGTTCCCAATCGGGATTATCGGGGCCATCACGCCATTCAATGATCCTTTGAACCTTGTTGCCCATAAAATCGGTCCGGCCATTGCATCAGGAAATGCGATTATCGTCAAACCGGCGACTGTTACACCACTCAGCGCCTTACTTTTAGCTAAAGCGTTTGTCCATGCCGGATTACCGGAAAAAGTATTGTCCGTTATCACGGGGCACGGCAGTGAAATTGGCGATGCTTTAGTAACCCATCCAGCTGTTCGAATGATCACTTTTACAGGCGGCTTAGAAGCCGGGGGAGAAATTTCCCACAAAGCCGGTTTGAAAAAAATCGGTATGGAACTCGGATCGAATTCACCGGTGATCGTGCTGGCTGATGCTGACTTGGAGGATGCTGTCGATTCATGCGTTTCAGGAGGATTCTGGGCAGCGGGGCAAAACTGTCTCGGCGTTCAGCGAGTGTATGTGGAAGAAGCTGTTTTTGAAGAATTCAAACAGAATTTCGTTGTCCAAACCAATGATTACATTGTCGGCGATAAGCAATCTGAATTGACTGATATGGGTCCGCTTATCACTGAAAAAGAAGCGATTCGCGTTGAAAATTTGGTCAATGAAGCCGTTGAAAAAGGAGCTACTTTATTGACTGGAGGAGAGCGCAATGGCGCTTATTATTCACCGACTGTGCTGACGGATGTACCCGGAGATTGCACGATTGCCAAAGAAGAAATTTTTGGTCCAGTGGTACTGCTTTATCCTGTTAAAGACCTCGATGAAGCCATTGCATTTTCAAATGGAGTGAACTACGGCTTGCAGGCTGGAATTTTCACTCAAAATATTACGAATGCCCATAAAGCTATTGCAAAGCTGGATGTTGGCGGTATCATGATCAATGACAGCAGCGATTACCGGATTGATGCTATGCCCTTCGGCGGCGTAAAACAGTCTGGATTAGGCCGAGAAGGCGTTAAGTTTTCAATCCATGAAATGACTGAGCCGAAAGTTGTTTGCTTTAAATTGTAAAACCGCCTAAAAAAGCGGTATCACTTTCCAATTCTTTAAGATACGAACCGTATATTCAGGTTTTAAAAAAGCCGGTTTTTCAGTAGCTGATAAAATTTCAGTAATATTTCTTTGGTCTTGAGAACTTCCTCAAGGCCATTTTACCTTTGCTTGCACCATTACTCATCGCTAATATTACGTTTCATTAATTCAATAATTTACTCGGATGTATCCTTTAAAAATTCGAGTCCCAGGGAAAGGGGAAATTTTAAACGATTCTGTGATTACAGCCATTTAATAGAACCACTTGAGACACGAGAGAACCACTCCTACGCAATATATTTACGGAATATTCCGCAAATATATTGCGTAGGAGGTTTTTTATGGTCAAATACCGGGAGATTCTCAGGTTGGATTCTCAAGATGTGACGAAACGGGGGAATCGCATCCAACGATAGGTGCTCGATGTAAAAAACTTCCCTGTGTTGAACCCAATTCAAGACATACAACAATGCTGCGTACGAAAAACGATGAAATTAGTAGTAGAAAGAATTCTCTTTGCATTTATAGAGTAATTGGTACTTCTTATATACCCGGAAAACAATGGTTCTTTGTGTTGGCAGCTATCTATTTAATATAGTAGGGAAAATTAGCAATACCAAGCTGTGTATTGCAAGATACACAAGCAGTACTATTGACGATATAAATCAAGAAGAATAGAATGACAGTGCATATATATTTAATTCGCGGTATTTGTAATCAAAGTATTTAGTTTAATTTTTTAGGGGTATACATTCCATTCTCCAACATTATTAACAGCATTCAAGATTAAAGAACTCACAACTCAGGAGGAATTTTATTATGAAAGCAGCAGTATGGTATGGAGAAAAAGATATTCGCATCGAAGAAAGAGAGTTAAAAGCATTAAAAGACAATGAAGTAACGGTCCGTGTCGCATGGGCTGGTATTTGTGGCAGTGATTTGCATGAGTATCAAGAAGGACCGGTATTTGTTCCTACTGAAAAAGAAGACCAACTAACTGGCCAAGTAGCACCCCTTATCATGGGACACGAATTTGCAGGTATTATTGAAAAAGTAGGATCACAGGTAACTAAGTTTAAAGTGGGAGATCGCGTTGCGATTAATCCAACTTTGACATTCGGCAACAAACCAGAAGATATTGATCAATACGATGGATTTAGCTTTATTGGTCTTCATGGAGACGGAGGATTCACTACTTTTGCCAATGCACCCGAATCGAATGTTTACCTTCTTCCAGAAACATTAAGCCTGCAAGAAGGTGCGCTCGTTGAACCAACTGCCGTTGCTGTACAAGCAATCAAAGAAGGCGGACTTCAATTTGGTGATACTACAGCAATCTTTGGTGCTGGACCTATTGGGTTGGTGACCGTAATTGCTGCAAAAGCTGCAGGAGCAAGCAAAATCATTGTTTTGGATTTATCAGAAACGCGTCTTGAAAAAGCAAAAGAATTAGGTGCAACGCATACTATTAACTCTGGAAAAGAAAATCCTGTAGAAGCAATTCGTGCAGTTGTTCCAGAAGGGGTGGATGTATCATTTGAAGTTGCAGGTGTAGCTCCAACATTTACACAAGCAATCGCGTCAACAAAAGCACGTGGAACAATGGTTATTGTTTCTATTTTTGCTAGACCAATCGAATGGAATCCACTTCAATTGACTAATACTGGTGTTAAAATAACGTCTTCTATTGCATATACACCAACTTCATTTCAACAAACTGTAGACTTGATGGGTACGGGCCAATTAAACCCACAAAGTATTGTAACCTCTCAAATTCAATTAGATGAGATTGTTGAAAAAGGTTTTGAGGCGTTAACTAATGATAAAACACAAGTGAAAATCCTTGTAGAATTAAGCGGTGAAAAGTAAGCAGTAAGTGTTCAAGTTTTAACCCAATAAGAACTTATGCTCAAAGTATAATTACAGTCAAAAGAAATCCGCCTATTCAACTATAGAGCGGATTTCTTTTACATTAATACCGAAAAAGCTAAAGAGTCCTAATCGTTCCGAACACACGGGACAATGGGGGACTGCTGGAAAAAGAATAGACAATTCTTTCGCGTGTTCATCAAAATTCTATTCATTACTTCACACCTATTCGCAGGCAGCATTATTTTAGGGAGAATCGCGCTCTTGTCCTGAAGGCAATTACTTGCATGGGTCCCTGGGAGCGCACAAATGACCGGAAATAGGATTTTATGGAGTGACTTTGTAGAAGACAATTGAATTCAGAGGAGGAAATTTTATGGAGTTCCTGAAAGTGGATGGCAAGATCAAACCCGGAAAACTGGCGTTGAGCATAATGGTGCCGGTTGTCGGCGGCTCATTAGCCGGCGCGTTCGCAAACCGCAACACCCAGGAAGAGTACGCTGAATTGAAAAGGCCTCTTTTTTCCCCGCCGCCTTGGATTTTCCCCTTGGCATGGACCGCTTTATACACTTCCATGGGGGTGGCAAAATACCGCGCGGCTGAAAAAGCCGCGTTGAAAGGAGAAGCGGGAAGAGTGCTGCTCCCCTACAATCTGCAATTGGGTCTGAACTTCCTGTGGTCATTTCTTTTTTTCAAATGGGGGCTGCGTGGCACCGCACTTGCGGAAATGGTTTTGATGCTCGCAGCAATCACGTGGACGACGTATGAATTTTACCAATACGATCAAACAGCCGGCAATCTCATGGTCCCTTATATCGCTTGGGTAATGTTCGCAATGGGCTTGAACAGCTCGATTTGGAAGCTGAATAAATGAACGATAAGAGAGCAGGCCACCGGAAAAGTCCCGGCGGCCTTTAAATTGCCCTCCTGTGCAAGATAAAATTTAAGATATACAATCATACTGCATAAAAAAACGACAAAATCAATGAAGTATAAGTTTTCCTTTTACTTCGCTGATTTCACTATCTATATCAAGCTTCAACTCTCTCCATCACAGCGAAATAATTTCCTTCATCATCCACAAAGTTGAAGCTTCTGCCGATGCCCATGTTCACCAGTTCGCCGGTCGTAACGCCTCTTTTCTTGAAATCAGCGTACAGCTGATCAACGCCGTCGGTATAAAACATCAAAGAAGGCGTGCCGAGCTCCAAATCGGGTGACAATTTCGAAACGACCTCTTTGTCATGCAAAACCATCGTCGTCGCGGCGTCTTTGGTAGGGGCGATTTCGATCCATCTTACCCCTTGTTCTTTCGAGCCTCCATCCGCAATCACGGCAAATCCCGCTTTTTCCGTCCAGAATTTTACTGCTTTGTCCTGATCCTCTACATACACCATCACTTGCCCAAGCTTATTGATCAATCTGACCACTCCCTCGCAAATTTGGTTTATTCAAGTCTCTTATATCCACTACATTTCCCATAAGGTAAATTCTTCAAACCGTAAGATGAGATCTCGAAAACGGAGGATCCATTGCTAAAAGCATAAGAAAAAAGAGGATTCCAATAAATCCTATAAGCAGCTTAGAGCATCTTTCGATTTATTTTGAACAGGTAGAAACTTAGTAGGAACGTTTGGGAAATGTCTTAAATGTCCCGTTGAGTGGGTTGGGCCATATCAGGCAGGTGAGGATTTCTATAAAGCAATCGGCGGAAAAAGGGAACTGGTGGTTATTGATATAGGGGAGGACGGAGAAGTTATGAGGTTGATTTGATTGCTGATCGAGCCTTTCTTCTATATTCCGTTAGCATATTCATTGGGGCTAATCGCCATCCCATCATGAGCGACACTAGGTGTGGTGTCTATTTTTAAGTGAATGAAGCAGTTTATTCACTAACATATAACGGCCGTGTCAGAAGCAGTTTAGTTTCTGGCACGGCCGTTTTTAAATTAGTTCATCGTAAATGCAACAGCTTGGTTCAAGCTTGATCCTATTATTTTTCCGCTTCCCGGGCTGCCTTCACACTATTTGGATCAAAAAACTTATCGACTAAATCATAAATCGTGATGAGTTCGTAAAGGATCTTGAACTCCGGCGGGAATAGGGTAGGATGCAGGGCGTCGCTTGTCGATACGCCTTTGCTGTCTTCCCAAAAGAAGTCTGTGATGATTTTTAATTGGTGCTGATGCTTTTCGTGATTGTATTCATTGGAATGCTGCAAGTCGTTGGCAAGCTCCGCAACGGCATGCATAATGATATTCCGCTCAGCTGGTGACCATTTAATACTATGGAACGGGATACGAAGTAAAGCATCCAAATGGAATTCCAGGTTATGTAAAAACAGCAATTGCCTTTCCGCCATGCGAAGCTCAGTTTCTCTTCCGCGAACCCAAGGGTATAAACTGGCTTCATCCCGCTGGAAATGGATTAGTTTCTCTGTCTTTCTAATTTCCAGAGTCAGTCGCTTAACAATCGCCTGATCTTCTTGAAGGTTCGCACCACCGTCAAACAGAATGGTATGGAATGTATGTTCCAGCATAGTTCCTGCACGTTCACTGATGCTTTGAATACTTTTTAGAATATCTGTCCGATAGTTTGGCGGGAAAACGAGCATGTTTACAGCGGTGGACACGAGCAACCCAATCGTCGTTGTACCCAATCGAATGAAGAACGAGATCAGGAAATGATCGTGGATGACTTCCACCATCGCGACAGATGTCAATGTGGCAACGAGCAGGCCGGCATGCAGATTTAGTCTGTAGCAGACTAAAATAGTAAAAACAGCAGCGAGTGTATAAGTAATCGGAGCATTGCCGAAGAGTGTAATAAAAAAAACAGCGAATGCCGAACCAATCGCAGATGCCGGGAACCTTACGAGTCCCTTTTTAATCGAATCGCTGACAGTTGGCTCAATCGAAACAATGGCCGTGATGACCGCAAAGACAGGCGGCCAACCAAACCACAAGCAAATAGTGGCTGTTAAAAATATAGCTATACCTGTTTTTAAAATTCGACTGCCCTGGAAGGATCGCTTCATATTTTAACCACCATCTTTTTTCGTAGTATTTTCAATGTAATTCAGTATATCATCGATTTCTAGGTAGACTCCAAGACAATTTGTATTCCATACGAAGACACACCCCTTACAACATGATTGTGGATGTATCTTTTTTAGTTTATTCATCTTTGTGAATTGTGCGGCACACAGAACATTCGTCATTCGTTGGAAGGACTTTGCAGAAAACCGTTTTGCCGTATAGCCAAATCGGGAAGAGAGTATGAAGGAGAGAAATACCAGTATGTTTGAAAAAAAGACAATACCTATCGAGAGGATGAAATCACCATGGATGAAAGCACATTGAAGAAAACAAAACTATTCACCTTATTAAACCTGGTTGCTTATTTCTCAACGCTCGGAGTCAATTACCTCGGATCTTCAGGGTTTTTTAATGGCAATACTCAAAAAGACATCTCAGACAAATACATGACGCTCATCTCGCCGGCGCCTTTTACGTTTTCTATTTGGGGAGTCATTTACAGCTTGGTGCTGATTACGTTGATTTATTTATTTGTCAAAAGGAAAGACGAGAACGTCAGTCGGCTGGTGTTATTGATCTCGCCTTTATTCATCGCGAGTTCGCTGTTCAATATGGGATGGATTGTCGCGTTTTCGTATGAATGGTTGGGCGTATCGACGCTGCTGATTTTGGGACTGTTGTTCTCCTTGCTCATCATCGTGGAAAAAATCTATAAAAATCGTTTTGAGATTCCTTCTACGCTCGCGGGACTCGCATTCACCTTCTATGGTTCGTGGGTGTTCATTGCGACCATCGTCAACATTTCGCTGTTCTTGGTGCAACTGGAGTGGAACGGGTTCGGGCTTTCCGATTCTGTCTGGACAATCATTGTATTGGGCATTGCCATCGCATTTGCGCTCTTTTACTTGTCGCGTTTCAAAAACGCAGCGTTTCCGATTCCACTGGCATGGGCTTTCTATGGAATCTATAGTTCGTATGCGAACGGACAGCTCGACCCTGCCATGTCCGTGGCCATTCAAGGCGTTTTGTTAGCCGGCATCGCAATCTTCTTGATCGCTGTTGTGTGGAGATTCGTTAAAAATGGCAATGCTCTTTTCCTGAGAGAGACAGCTTGAAATCCGGACCGAGTGTCAGAAATCGTTTGCAGGAATTGTCAGTTTGTTTAAACGGGAAAACATTCGGGAACAACTAGTGTCAAGATGATTTATAAATTAGAGGAGGAAACAGAAAATGGCAAAAGTATTAGCAGTACTATCAAGTGGACACAAGGATACAGAAAACAATTACGAAACCGGCTGGTGGGGTGAAGAATTATTTGCACCGATGGAGATACTGGAAAAAGCGGGCCATCAAATGGATATGGCTTCACCACTCGGCGGCAAACCGACAATCGATCAGGCCAGCATCACTAAAGAAACTGACCCAGAAGGCAAATATAAAAAAATGTATGAATCTGGATTAGCGGACAACACAAAAAAACTTTCGGAAGTCACGCCGGAAGACTATGACGCAGTATTCATCGTAGGTGGCCACGGTGCTATGTATGACCTGGCTGAAAATGAAACCTTGCATAACATCATCAATACCGTTTACGACAACGGAAAAATCGTTTCGGCCGTATGCCACGGACCGGCTCCGTTACTTTGGACAAAACGTCCGGATGGCAAAAGCATCATTTCCGGCTTGGACGTAACGGGGTATCCGGAAGCGGTCGAACCTGAAGGTCTTTCTGCCATTCTGCCATTTAGCCTGGAAGGGAAAATGAGCGAAGTAGCCAATTATACTGCCGAGCAAAAAGTGGTATGGGGCAATGACCAATTGGTGACCGGGCGTGACCCGTTCTCTTCTGAAGCATTGGCCGAAGAATTGGTAAAGGCTTTGGATAAAAGCAACAAACAGGAAAACTAAAGTGATGGAACCCATCATCATTACGGCGATCCTAAAGCCGAAAGAAAACATGGAAGCCCAATTATTGGCGGAATTGAACAAAGTTCAAGAAGCTTCACGAGCAGAAGCGGGCTGCATAAACTATGTTCTCCATCAATCAATCGAAGACGATACCTTTGTCCTTCACGAAACATGGAAAGACAAGGACGCCTTGGAGAGCCATGTGGGATCTCTTCATTACCAGGAATACCGGACGAACACGGCGGACCTGGTTCTAAAGAGAGAAGTCTTTAAGCTAAAGACACTCTGATCCATCAGCAGCAAATAGAGTTTCATAAATGCTAAATGCAGGACTTTGCGAAGAACCATCGCAAAGTCCTGCATTTCTTTTTGCCTGAATCGTATTTCAGCAGGTTAATGGAGAGCAATAAGTAGTCATAGGGACAGAATGGGGACTTCTGGGAAACTGCCAAATGATGCAAATCAGCTTATAGTGCAGTTGCTGGCAGTCGGCTTAACTCCTGTTGTTTGAAAATGAATTGGACCGCGTTCCAAGAGAAGACACAATCCTAAGCGATTTTGCCAGTACACGATCATTTTTACTGCATGCATCGCCGCTCAGAGAAAATCAATTTTCTTCAAACATTTTTCTTATTCTTATGAATGGTTCTTTGATGTCCGGTGTGGCTCTGACATATGGCTGGCAGAAGGGGTATATTTTCTTGGCTGCAATCAAAACTACTTCCGTAAACTCCGCAATTTCTGCACGTCTAGCGTGTACATTTAGAGTGTAGAAGTATACTAGAACAAAAAAAGGAGGCAGAAAGAAATGATGGGACCAGGATGGGGAATGGGAGGCGGATTTTTGGTGTGGATCGTATTAATAGCAGTAGTGGGCTTCGGCATTTACTACGTTGTGAAAAACAACATTAACAACAACAATAACAACAATTTTAATCGTTCCCAGAAAGACGCCAGTGCAGACGCAATGGAAATCGCCAAGGAACGGTTTGCTAAAGGTGAAATAACTACTGAAGAATTTGAAGAAATCAAAAAAAACCTTTTATAAAAAATAAAGAAAACCGCGATTTGGATATCTTAATCCAAACCGCGGTTTTTCTATGAACACAAACATCCAACAAGCAAATAAACCGCGTCCCTGTGCAAAACACAATTCCGAAAAGACGAGAATACTGCTTACTTTCGGAAGTTCCTTCTACAGACAGAACTCTTAAAGCCCCGCTTCATCGCGGATATCTTCCTCCGTGATAAAGCCTTGGGGTCCAGAACCTTTTACAGACTCCAGATTGACTCCAAGATCTTTGGCGAGCCTTCGGAGTCTCGGCGAAACGCGGACAAAACTGCTGGGTTCCTGACCCTTGGACTCTGTTTCCCGACTCGATTCCTGTGTAGGCTGAGCATCTTTGGCGACTGCTTCTTGCCCGGGAGCCCCGTCAGGATCAATTGTTGCCAGCAGATCCCCAACTTTTGCAGAGTCGCCTCTTTTTACCGCGATTTCTTGGATGGTTCCGCTGTTTTCGGCTGTTATTTCAGAGACGGCTTTTTCCGTCTGGACTTCCACCAGCGGCTGTCCTTTTTCCACAAAATCGCCAACTGACACAAACCAGAGAACCATCAGGCTTTCATCCACATCCTCCGCCAACTGCGGCAATCGGACCTCAATCATTCCAACACCTCCAGGATCACTATGCTTCATCCATCATCTTTTTCACTTGCTCATAGATGTTATTCGGCCCCGGAATAACGAAGTCTTCCAGGACGCCGCTATACGGAATCGGCACATCCGGAATGGCCAGCCGGCTGATCGGCGCTTCCATTTCAAAAAACGCTTCTTCTGCGACAATCGCCGAGACTTCCGCCGTCATCCCGTAGGACAGGTAATCTTCATCGACCACGAGGAGGCGATGTGTTTTCTTGACGGATTCAATGATTGTATCTTTATCAATCGGTGCCAGTGACCGCAAATCGATGACTTCCGCTTCGATGCCTTCTTTTGCAAGGCGCTCCGCTGCTTCGACCGCGTAATGCGTCATCATTTGGATGCCGACGATCGTCACATCTTTTCCTTCCCGGACAACTTTTGCTTTATCCAGCGGAACCGTATAGGATTCCTCGGGCACATGGTCAACGGCGACATCCAACTGTTTCATCCAGCCCAGCCCCTGAAGCGATTTATGGAACATGAAAACGACCGGATTGTCATCGCGGATCGCTGACACCATCATGCCTTTCAAATCATACGGATTGGACGGCGCGACCACTTTCATCCCCGGCATATGGGCAAACGTCGCATATAGCGTCTGCGAATGTTGGGCGGCGTCCCGGTAACCTCCGCCGACCGAGGTCATCAGAACCATCGGCAGTTTGACATTGCCGCCCGACATATAAGGGATTTTCGCCATGTGGTTATAAATCTGGTCCATACAGACGCCAAAAAAGTCGACGAACATCAATTCAGCAACCGGCCGCATGCCTTCAGCGGCAGCGCCAATGGCTGCACCGATAAAGGCGGTTTCGGAAATCGGAGTATCGAGCACCCGCTCGGGTCCGAACTTTTCAATCAATCCTTGCGTCGAACCAAAGATGCCTCCATATTTCCCGATATCCTCTCCCAATACAAACACATTCGGATCCTTTTCCATTTCCTGCGAAATCGCTTCAGCCATCGCTTTATTGCCGGTCAACATTCTTTTTTTCGCTGTTTCCACAATAGATCGGCTCCTTTCCTGTTTTATGAGCTAAAAACATCTTTCAGCGCGGACTCTGGATCAGGATAGCTGCTGTCTCTCGCAAACTGGTAGGCTTCATCTACTTCTTGTTTGGCTCGCTTTTCCATGGTTTCCAGATCGGCTTCGCTGACGCTCTCGGATTCGGACAGCATCTTTCTCAGTTTAGTGATCGGATCCAGTTGGCGAAGCCCCGGCACTTCCGTTTCATCCCGGTATAATTCCGGATCTCCCTGGAAATGGCCCAAATAACGGTAAGTTTCAATTTCGATGATTGTCGGTCCTTGGCCGTTGCGTGCTCTTGCAACCGCTTCCTCGGATGCTTTATACATGGCAATCGGATCATTGTCTTTTACATAAGCGCCGGCAATGCCATAGGCAGAAGCCCGTAAATCATTCGATTCAACGGAAGTTGACGCTTTTTTCGGCACAGAAATGCCGTATGAATTGTCTTCGACTACCACAATAAGCGGCAAATTCCAGACAGCTGCAAGATTTAAGGATTCATGGAAAGCCCCGGCATTCGCTGCACCTTCGCCGATAAAAGCCACAGCCACCGAGTCTTTTCCTTTCATTTTGCTGGTCATTGCCGCTCCGACTGCATGGGGAATGCCTGCTCCGACAATTCCCCCGCAAGAGAATTTCACCTCCGGGTCAAACAGATGCATATGCCCGCCTTTTCCTTTGCCCAGCCCCGTTTCTTTTCCGAAAATTTCAGCGGTCATCTTCTTCAAATCGACGCCTTTGGCAATGGCGTGATGATGCGGACGATGTGGGGCCGTCACGGTATCCTCTTTTGTCAAATGCACACAGATGCCGACTGCAGCCGGTTCCTGTCCTGTGGCCAAATGCATCTCACCAGGCACAGTCCCAGCCCCGATATTGAATACCGGCGTTTTGCCTTCCATGTACGCTTCCGCCATCTGGTCTTCGTAGTAACGGATCTTCACCATCTGTTCATACATCCATTCCAGCTTTTCCAAAGATACTGCGGGTTGCTTTTCTCCAAACTTAGTCACTGCTTTTCCTCCTTTCAACTGAGTAACGGTATACATCCAATAACATGCGGCACGTTTAAATACGTCTAAACATATTCATAGTAACACCTTTTTTCTTATTTGTGTAAATATTCAGTTTATTTAAAAGGTTGTTTAGTATGGAACAGAATGATGAAATCAACCGTTTTCAACGGAAATACCGGCCTAGTTAGAAATAGAAAAGAGAGCAAGCTGAACTATCGTTATTCGCTATCCGAAAAAAGTGGCTAGACTACAGAGCTTATTTAGATTTTATTCATACTCGAACTTCGCTGAATCCGGACCCAGCCACACTTCATCGACAAAAGAGAAGATTTCTTCAGCGACGTTTTCAGGATCTTCCCAGTACAGCATATGGCCGAGCTTTGGGAAAATAGTGAGACGGGAGTCAGCGATGGCATCAGAGAGCTTTTCCTGATCTTTGCGTGATGCAATGGTGTCCTGTCCGCCACAGATTATGAGCGTGGAAGCCTTCACATGGTGCAGCTGATCTGGGAATTTTTCTTTCAGCAAAGCATCACTGACTTTTTTCCAGACGCGTGCCGGCACTTTTTGTGAATCCCCGTATATCATCTCCAGAAAATCAGAAGGGACTGGCTTAGTGAAAAGGCCTTCGGTGAAATTTTTGATAAATGTCAAACTGACGGGATCTGTTAGCCGGGCCAAAGTAGTTTTCTGCATGCTGACGATATCGGGCTTGTCGCCGAGCGCGGAAGGGGCGCCGACCAGGATGAGCCCAAGAATTCGCTTCGGATGGTGGACAGCGAATTTCCTTGCGGCAAAACCGCCGCTCGATGCCCCTAAGATGAAGGCTTTCTGGATGGCTGCAGCATTCATGAACAGCAGCAAATCCGCTTCGAAATCCTGTGTTCTGTATGACGCCTCGGGGGTATCGATGCCGTCGTGACCACGCTGAGTAAAAGCGATGGCGCGGATTCGGCCAGGGAAATTGGCAAGCAGCAGCTCGAATGTCCGGCAGGAATCGCCGATGCCATGCAGCAAAATGAGCGGGATGCCAAGCGGGTCACCGACTTCTAAATAAGAGAACTCCCTGTCGTCCGGCAAACGTATTTTTTTGAGTTTCAATGCCACTAGATCTCTCTCCTTTCACTCCACATCACTGTGGGCATTTTGCATATCCGTAGAAATTCATTCCCAAAAGATACGATTTTCTTCTATCTTGTTTTCCAAGCCTTGAGACATCCGCAAAATGACGAACAGCAGCAGCGCCAAACTGGTGATCAGCACAATGAGGTTCGGCACGCTTTTCGTATACAGGTCATTTATACTCGTCACCATCAGCCATTGCGGAAAATACGGGTTGACGAAACTTTGGTAAATGGCGATGACGTTGTTAAAGATGTGCAACAAAATCGGTACGAGCAAATTGCCGGTCTTCAAATACAAGAGCGATGCCACTACCGCGAACATGAAGGCGCCGAAAAAGTTGATGTGGAAAATGCCGAAAATCAAACTCGACAAGCCGACCCCTTTCCAGAAGCCGAATCCCTCTACCAGCCAATTGAGGATCAGGCCGCGGAATACGAACTCTTCTGCAATCGGCGCGATGACCGCTAAAATAAAGCCGGTCGCCGCCAAGTACCATACCGCATCGGGAAGCGGCTGCGGCGTGAGGACTGAATCGACCGCGATAGGGGAGATGGACATGAGACCTCGAAGTTGCAGCCAGTAGATGCTGACAGAAAAAGACGTCACCAGCATGGTGAGCCCGAGGACCGGCAGCAGCCAGCGCGCCGTGCCACGAAAGAAGAAGACTTGATCCAGCTTCACGCCGCGCTTTTTGAAATGGTAGCGGACAAATGGCACCGGCAAGACGATATAGAAAACCAACAGTATGGCAACACCGAAAAGGAGCACGTTTTGGGTGACTTGCAGCAGGATAAAAATGGACACGATCGATGCGCCCAGCATCCAGCCGAACATACTCGGTGACTTTTTTTCCTCAGACATCCCCAGCGCCGCCTTTCGTTTTAGACTGATCACGTCCCGAGAGCAAAATATGAGATTTCTTCAAAAAAACATGTTAAATACATCTTGTAGAGTTACTGTATTGACAATATTTTGACTTTATAATATCATGACTTTGAATTTTAAAAAGTATTAGCAACTCTTTTTGATGAAAAAATGGAAACCTGTTTGCAAAGAAAATAAGCCGTCAACCAGTCCACAGCCACTGCTCCTCAAAGCCGAACGCCTAGGAGGATATTCCATGAAACCGTTAATCGTCTATTATTCCCATTCAGGAAACAACGAAAAATTGGCTCTAGAACTGCGGGACAGAATCGCCTGTGACATGTACGAAATCAAGGAGAAAAAGAAACGGAAAAACTTTTCTATTTTTGTCGATTTCTTGTTGAAGCGCAATTCGCGCTTGGCTCCGCTTGATTTTGATGTAAGCAACTACGGGCCAATCATTCTGCTGGCGCCTATCTGGGCAGGGAAAGTTGCTGCGCCGATGCGGACATTCATCAAAATGGAAAAGGATAAGTTGACGGATTATTCCTTTATCACCTTATGCAGTGGATCGGCCGGGCAGCGGGAGAAAATAGCAGCCGAACTGGCCACTCTTACACCGCAAAAACCGGCGGCGGTGGCAGAGCTTTGGATCAACAACCTGCTTCCTGAAGAGCAGCGCAATAAAATCAGGTACGCGACCAACTTCCAGGTTGAAAAACAGCATATGCAGCAGTTCGATAAAGAGATCCAGTTCTTTATTGAAATGGCCTTGCATACCAAAAAAGAACCAGTGACTACGTAAAGCAACAGACTGTGGACCAATTCTTTCAATCGAGTTGGTCTACAGTCTTTTTTCGTTTTGGTCTTTTTAAGACGGACCTTCACTGCTGAAAACTTTCTGCAAAATCAATGAAAAGAAGGGTTTCTGGTGTTTTTTTATGGTGAGGCGTAAGTAGTCATAACTGAGTGGCACGGAGGAGGAATTCAGATTTTTGAACACCGTTTGATGCTCTTCTTCAGTTTTAAGGATAATTGGAAGTTTTTAAAGCTATAGAGTGCAATTGATCCTTTCATGTTCAGAAGCTAACGGAAAAAAGTATCAAGAACATAGATGTCCTGGATACTTTTTATGCTGATTGCTATTAAAAACAGTAAGCGCTTACAAAAATAAATCTTTATTAATGGGCAAATTGTTTTCTGTGCAGTATGCTTCGTAATGATTAATCATCCAAAAAGTATCAATAACGAGGTTAGTGTTGTCTTGATCATCTAGAAACTCAAGTGTGCCATGTACATGAAACCATATGTTTGCCCCGTTATCTGTAACTAAGGTATGGCTTCTGCCTGGACTTTCACGTACAAAGTCACCTACGTTTGAAACCCAGTCATACTCGGCATAACGTCAGCTACCCTCTAAAGTCATGGCTTGTACAGGTCCGCGATGACGATGAACGCCAAGTCCTCCAGGCCCATCAATCTTAAGAACAACCACTGTAGAGTTATTGCGAATGTCAAAACTCAAATAGCGAACAAAAACATTCTCTGTCAAAAATGGTATCCATGGGGATGTCTCTACTGATGAGTCAATATAACCTTCTTCAACTGCATACTTATCACGAGTTACATCCACAATACGTTCCGCTTCAACTAAAGACACAGTCATTCCTCCAAATATTATATTTTTAGGATTTAATGGTACAAGTATAATTTTAACCCCCTTTAACTTTTTGTCAATTCTGAATTTTAAAAAATAGAAATGGGGATTGGAAACCGCGTCCTTATAAAAGGCATACAATAATATTGTATAGAAAACCGACAGAATCATTGAAAGGAAGGGTTTCTGTTGTTTTTTATTCTTGTGTATTTTACGTAACTCACTTAACCCAGTTTTAACAAAATATTATTATCATGAGCTTAGATGTGATTTGAAAGTACAAAATTTGGGTTTTCGGTTCTCTAAAGGAGGAAATACGAAATGGCAGTTATGCCGGCATCGTTATTGTCTGACCTCTTTTTCTTGCCGGAATGGGGCGAGGCTTACGCCAAACAGGAAAAAGGGGAAAACGAGGTTTTTGAGTTCACAACTGACTACGGCTATGTCTATTACCAATTTGTTTTGCGGCCGATTCCAATTGACTTAGGGGACGTCACCTATTACGATACCTTCACTCCTTTTGGCCCAGGCGGTCCCGTAATCGTCAACTGTGCTGCCGGCAGGAGAAAAGAACTTGCGGCAGCATTTCAAAACTACTGCATCGACAATAATATCGTTTCTGAATATATCCGTTTTAATACATGGGTGAACAATGCCGAAGACTTCGAGGACGTCTACAGCATCGATAACCGCGGAATATCGATGTACATTGATTTGAGCGTGGACGATTATTTCATGGAAGAATTCTCATCCAAAGCGCGCGGACAAGTCCGCCGGACCTTAAAAAACAACGTGGAAATCGAGTATGATTATGAGGGGACCACGATTGATGAGTTTCATCGGCTCTATGAAATCATGGCGAAAAGGAATGATATCCCAGATCATTACCGTTTCTCAAAAGAGCTGCTGGCGGAATCGTTTACCTTGCTGAAAGGCAAACAATTTATCGTCTACGCGAAATATGAAGGGCAATTTATTTCGGCGTCACTGTATGCGCACCATGGGGATTTCCTGCATTACCATCTGACGGCGAATGACCCTGAATTTTTCCACGTCGCGGGCAACAGCCTGGTGCTGAACGAAGGCTGTCGCTGAGGAGTTGCGCATGGCAAGAAAGAAGTGCATCTCGGCGGAGCCACAGGCGACGTGCTGTACCGCTTCAAGCGCGGGTTCAAGAAAACCGAGCCGCTCGATATCCTAACCGGTAAGAAAATCCGCAACGAAACGATCTACAACCTTCTGGTGGATTATAATTCGAGCAGAGGCGCCATTGAAGATCTTGGATATTTTCCGCTTTACCGCGGATGACACAACTAAAAAGGCAGAGGCGATGAAAGTCGCGTCTGCCTTTTTGGTTTATGGAACTTTTTATTCAATAAGATCAACGATTTCGAAGATGGCATTTACATGTTTGAGGGTATAGGTAGGTATGCGTCATTCAGCGGAATGAAAGAAAACAAAATCCACGAAGTTTTCATTAAAATATGCAAGGAGGCCAACTATGAATATTGGGATCATCGGAACAGGGAATATTGCCACGTATTTATTGGAACAAGTGAATGCCAATCATATGGCCGAGGGTAGAATAACAGCCGTTTTCGGACGCAACCAGGAAGTGGGTCCCCGTTTGAGCGAGCGATTTGACGTCAATTTTTATACGGATCTTGAAGAATTTTTGAAGGAGCCGCTCGATATCGTCGTGGAAGCATCTACTATAGAAGCAGCTAAACTTTATCTGAAAAAGGTGGTCACCTATAAGAAAGACCTTGTTGTCAGCAGCATCGGCGTCTTTAAAGATGCCGTTTTCCTGGAGGAAATCAAAAGTTTGGCAGAGTCTGCAGGTACCCATATTTACCTGCCGTCCGGTGCCATCGGGGGATTGGATATCTTGCAATCAGCGAAAGCGGCTGGTGGCCTGAAACGAGTCCAGCTGACAACAAGGAAATCACCGGCATCGCTTGGAATTGAATCGGACGAGGAGAAAGTGGTGTTCGAAGGATCGGCTTTTGACGCCGTCGAACAATTCCCGAAGAACATCAATGTCGCAATGACGCTGGCACTTGCGGGGATCGGTGTCGAAAAAACAAGTGTGCGCATCATTGTCGATCCGGCCATTGACCAGAATGCCCACACCATTGAAGCGGAGGGGGATTTCGGGAAGATGCAGCTGCAAGTCAATAACAATCCGATGCCGAGCAATCCGAAGACAAGCCTGCTTGCGGCATTGAGTATTCTGGCCGTGCTGCAGAATACAGGTGGGGCGTTGAGGATTGGGAACTGAGTTTTTATTTTGGCAAAGTTTTAAGAAAGAGGTTGAGCATTAAAAGCAGCCCGTAAAAATGATCGTCATCGAAGACGTTTTTTCCCAAAGCTGATCAATCCACCACCGGTTATACCTTGTCCCTGCAATTAAAGGGAATTACTGATTTTAACAAGTTGAGAAAACATCAATATGAAGTAACTTCCAAAACAAACAAAAAGCACAATGGGCTATTAGTAGCCGATTGTGCTTTTTGTTTAAAGCGGTTTTCTTTTTATAGCCGATATTTTTCTTTTATTGTATTGGTTTTTATTCGACATCTCGCTCATCTGGAAAAAGTGTAGTTTTAGAACTCAATCACAAGTTTTTTTAATTTTTGAAAAGTCTTTTAAATTTTCAGATAAGAATGTATAATTAAAAATGTAATGTAGGACATTTGGACATTAAGACAAGAAGCTGAATAACTAATCTAAATTCATTTTTGAAAGGATGAAGGATATGGATAAGCCAAATTATGCGATAATCGGTGCTGGTAATGGAGGGCATGCTTTTGCAGCCCATCTCAATTTGATGGGATTTAATGTTAATTTATACGATATCGATCCAGAAAGAGTTACAGAATTACAGAAAACGCAAACAATAAAAACTACCGGTACAGTAAACGGAGAAGCACATATTGATTTAATTTCAAATGATATTGAAGAGGTTATCAAAGGAACGGATATTATTATGATTGTAATTCCATCGGTGTATCATGCGAGCATTGCTCAAAAAATGGCCCCATACCTTGCAGATGATCAAATTGTAGTATTGAATCCTGGTGCTACAGGAGGGGCACTAGAAGTAAGTTTTATTTTCAAGAAAGAGAGTAAGGCGGAAAGAGTTATAGTGGCGGAAACGAATACGCTGTTATATGCATGCAGGAGTCCTAAAGTTGGGGAAGTTATTATTAGTGGAGTAAAGGATCTTGTGAGAGTTGCAACCATACCTAGTGAAGAGGCAAAAAGAATAGAAGGGTTATTGAATTTATCTTTTCCAGAGTTTAAATCTGTACCAAATATTATGTGGACAAGTTTAGAAAATGTAAATGCATTATTGCACCCTGCACCCACTCTTTTAAATGCAGGAAGGATTGAAACCAAAGTACCTTTTAAATACTATCTAGACGGTGTAACCCCATCTATAGCTATGTTAATAGAGAAAATGGACGAAGAACGCTTAGGGATAGGGGAAATGTTAGGATTAAAATTACCTTCTATTTTAGATTGGTATGAAGAAAGCTATGGGGTTAAAGGAAATACATTGTATGAAAGTATCCAAAAAGTAGAAGCCTATCAAGAAATAAACGGTCCTACTACTTTAAATACGAGATATATTTTTGAAGATATACCTACTGGTTTAGTACCATTATCAGAGCTAGGGAAAATGGTGGGGGCAATCACGCCAACCATTGATGCAATAATTGAATTGGGAAATGTTATTTTAAAAAGAAACTTTAGAGAAGATGGACGGTCATTGGGTAAGTTAGGTCTAGAAGAAAAAGGAATAAACGAAATTCATACATTACTTTCAGTATAATTGACTTTCGGTAAATATTTTATTCTTTAACTGGTTTACCAACTCGTTCAAAATGAGTTGGTGAACCAGTTTTTTGTTATTGAATGTAAATGTTGATTTAAATGTTTAATAAAAGGCAAGAGGATGAGCTCACTTTCTACTTCTCAGTAGAAAGTGAGCTCATCCTCTGTTGCTTTACGATCCTATTGATATTATTAATCGAATTTTTTAAACCGGCTTTTTCTGTTCGATTAGCACTTCTGATTTGAAATCTTTATTTCGAGTAAGAAAACTGATTAAAAACAACCCAATTAACGATAGTGCCAAACCATAGATGACGTAAGGAATAGTGGTGCCCATGGCGTGAGCAATGCCGGTTCCTAATATTCCAAACACCATTGCTCCAATACCGCCATAAGGCGTTACTATAGAGGTGTTTCTCAATAAATACCCTCCGAATATTGGTACTAGAAGAGCGCCAGCAGAGTATGCATAAGTTGCAACGAGCCAATTTAATGCACCTGTAAACTGGGTTGCTAAAACATAAGCTATAGCAATAATGACAACCGAAGTCCAACGTGACATAGCCAGAAGTTTTTTCTCGCTTACATCCGGGTTGATATGATTCTGATACAAATCTCTAGTGATATTTACAACAACAGATTGAACCCCACTATTAACGGTAGACATAATTGTAGCGATAATAAAACTAGCGTATAAAGCCAGGAACCAAGTAGGTACTTGAGTTAAAAACCATCCAGCAGCTAACTCGGGACCTGCTAAATTAGGGTTCATTTTGAAAATCGACATTCCCATAACGGCGGCCCAAACTTCTACGAGCATAATAATGATGGCAGTTGCTATCAAAGTAGTGCGAATGCTGCTGGTGTTTTTGGCTGCATAAATTCGCTGATAATACATTTGATTGGTCAATGTCCCCGGAATAATCGAAAGCGTCCATAATACAATGGTCAACATGCCTACAGCTCCGAGGCCACTAGGCAGTTCCCAGGATGTTGCCGGATTACTGTTTATTATTTCATTCCAGCCTCCAGCCATATTAATAACCATAAAAGATGATATGACAGTCATGATGAGCATTCCTACTCCGAAAATGAAATCTGTCCAAGCAATTGAAGTAAGACCTGCTGGAATAATGAAGACTAAACTGAATAAAGCTAAGAAAAACATTAGAATAGTTGGGGAAATACCCGTGATGGGCTCTAATAATTTTCCGAATGCAACAAGTTGCGTAGCTACCCAGCCGAAAGGAACAATAATGGTCATAAGAGCAGTCATTCCGCTTAAGACAGGGTGGTTTCCGTATATACTACGAATTACATCTGGCAGAGTGGTAAAATTTTTGCTTCTGAGCCAAGGTGCGATCAACACAAATGTAAGAATACCGACACTAAGAATTAATCCATAAGTTAAGGTAGACCATCCAGATGCATAACCAATTCCTACATGGGCTACTAGCATTCCTCCACCCATAGCAGTAGCAAATTGAGTCCCAATGACAACATAAATTGGGAGTGACCGTCCGCCTACTTGCCAATTTTCACTTCCTTTATTTTTACTTCCTATGTACAACGCAATAGCTCCGCTAAAAAAAAGAACTCCTAAACTGCTGGCAATGATAATAAATAATGGACTCATAATACCCCTCCTTAAAATGGTAACCTGAAATGAATTATGTTCAAAATGAAAATCGCTTTCTTTAGTGCATTCTCAAATCTTTCAATTTATCATCAATCACTACTGAGTAGATATTTGTTTCCACATCTCCTTTCAGAAAGTCTTAATGTACTAATGTCCAACAATTGTATCAATTATTTTTTTGAAAAGATATACTTTTCTAATAATTTAATTTTTATTTTTAATTATAGAAAATGAATAATAATACATTTATAATGTAAAGTTATATTTATAGGTAACTCTTGGTGTATAGTAGAAGTACATTGTAGGATATTTGTACAAAAGGGGGAGAATAATGATTACACCAGCTACTAAAAGTTCTCTTTATCAAGATATCATTAATCAACTTATAAATGAGATCAAAAGGGGAAGTTGGAAGCCAGGAGATAAGTTTCCGGGTGAAAAAGAATTAGCCCTTACCTTTGAAGTTAGCCGGAACTCTATTAGAGAATCACTTAAAAGCTTGCAAATCCTTGGGATAATTCACTCTTCAGCAGGGAAAGGGACATTTGTTACTGAAAATGCACTGCGGAAAATAGAAAACACAGAATTAGTTGAGTTGCTTACTGATCACAGAAGCTCTTTAATTGACTTTCTCCATTTTAGAATGGCTCTTGAAGCACAAGCTGCATTCTTGGCGGCTCAAAATGCTAGCGCAGAGGAAATTGAAATACTTGAATCTCTTTTAGAAACTTTAGGTGAGAAACTATTAAAGGACAAAAATTATGCACTTGAAGGCTTCGAGTTCCATATGCGAATTGTTACCTTGTCTCAAAATAAATATATTATTAAGTTATTTCAAAGTTATTCAGATGAATTAAAAGCACAGCGTACCCCCATATACCAAGATAAAATTAATAAACAAAGAACTCTTGAAGATCATGTGAAAATTGTGCAAGCAATAAAAGACGCAGAACCTGAAAAGGCTAGAGACGCTATGTTTGCTCACTTTGTCCATGCTTTAGAAGATATTGATTTAGACTAAGTATTATCGTGATTTTATTGGTTTTTGAATACCTTTATAAAAAGGTTAAATAGATTTGTCTATACGCATTCAAGTCTAAAAAGCCGATTATGATGCAATTCGGAAGCGAAAAGCTATTTCGATGAAAATCGGCTAATCTTTATACAATTAATTAAGGGCAGACAGTATGGTTACCTGTCTGTCCTTTAATTTATTGTAATGTAATATTTTGTTTTTTCTTTTATGCAATAAGAAAACCGCTTCCTGTGCCAAACGCTAAAAAGATCTGTAGTGTTAGAAAACCCGGTCTATGTGGAAAACAAAATTCAAGTTATACAAAAGTGGCGAATGAATAATCCGACAAATCGAGTAATAGAGAGATTTCGGTACGTGAAAGACCGGGTTTTCTTATTCTAATAAGTGGTTCTCTGATGCCCGAAGTGGTTCTGGACCGTGTCCACCTTGGTTCTGTTTTTGGGCACAGCTGATTCTCGAGCTTGTCTTTCTTCAATGATAGTCTTTGACAAGTATTTCGGCTGGGTACAACATTGGCTGCAGCAAGCAACATTTCCGGAGGCTAATGTTATGCTATAACGAAATGGGAAGCGAAGGAGTTGGTTGGCTATGAAAAGGAAGCTATTGCCGGGGATCATCGGGGGTTTTATAGGTTTTATAGTTGGAGTTATTGGCGGTGGATTTCTCGGTTTAGTTGTGGGTGGAACTTTTTTAGGGGGCTTCGAGATCCGTGAATATACCGGACTTGAAGGATATGAGTTAGCGGCATACGTTGGGGCTCTAATTGGTGCCATTGTTATTGCAATAATAGGAGTTAAACTTGCATGGAGTATTGCTGATAAGAAGGAAAAGAGAATCTGATTAAAGGGAAAAAACCTCCGCTTCGAAGAAATCAAGCTTCCTTGAAGTGGAACACGAAGAAGAGAAAATCCGGGAGCGCTTTGCACAGTGCTCCCGGATTTTCTCTGTGAAAAAGCTTTCCATTTCTTACACTTCTTTAAAAATTTATTCCGAAAAGATACGGTCTTTTTCTACCTTGTTTTCCAAGCCCCGGGCCATCTGCGCAATGACGAACAGCAGCAGTGCCAGGCTGGCGATCAACACAACGAGGTTCGGCACGGTTTTCGTATACAGGTCATTTATACTCGTCACCATCAACCATTGCGGAAAAGACGGGTTGACGAAGCTTTGGTAAATGGCGATGACGTTGTTGGCCATGTGCAGTAAAATCGGCACAAGCAAATTGCGGGTCTTCAAATACAGGAGCGACGCCACCACCGCGAAGATGAACGCGCCGAAAAAGTTGATATGGAATATGCCGAAAACCACACTCGACAAGCCGAGCCCATTCCAGAAGCCGAATTTCGCGATCAGGCGATTCAGGATCAGCCCGCGGAACACAAACTCTTCCGAAATCGGCGCGATGACCGCCACAATGAAGCCGGTCGCGATTAGGTACCATAACGCGTCGGGGAGCGGCTGCGGCGTGAGTACAAAATTGACCGCAGTGGGGGCGATGGGCATGAGCCCACGCAACAGCAGCCAAATCATGCCGATGGAAAACGCCATCGACAGCGCGGTGAGTCCGAAAACCGGCAGCAACCAGCGCGCGGTGCCGTGGAAGAATACGACTTGGCGCAGTTTCGCGCCGCGCTTTTTGAAATAGTAGCTGAAAAACCACACCGGCACAACGACATAGAACACCAACTGCAGCGCGACATCGATGATGAACACGTTTTGGGTGGCCTGCAGCAAGATGAAAATTGACACGATGGACGCGCCCAACATCCAGCCGAATGCATACCGCGACTTCATATCCTCGAACATCTTCAGCGCCGCCTTTCGTTTTAAACTGCAACTTTTGAACGTTTCATCAAGTCTTGCCTGTGTGACACACAGGCAGAATTCAGCGACTGCTGGAAGTGAAGAATCAGTGGATTTTCAACGCTGATTAGACAGGTAGGCTCATCCTTCTCACTCCACGACAATGCGGCCGTTGTTCGAAACAAGAGTGATCAGCACTTCACCGTTGCCGAAACTGATCTCGCTGGAATCTTGTCCGTACATGTCGATGTTTCCGTTATCGACGCGCGCCTCGATGCGGGCGTTGGAAGGCTCGTTTTCAGTTTGGATTTCAATATGTCCATTATTCGTTTCAAAGTCGACAGGGAAATCAAGCGTATCGGTAGTCAAATCGATGCGGCCATTATTGGCCTTTGCCTGCACTTCACCCGATACATCTGTGAAAGTGATGCGGCCGTTCGAAGCGCGGACTGTCATATCAGCTTCGATGTTTGTCAGTTCAATGCGGCCATTGGCTGTTTCGACATCGACCTTGTCGCTTTCGACCGCTTCCATTTCAATGCGGCCATTATTCGCTTCAAGCGACAGTTCAGCGGCCTGGATATCTTTTGCGTCAATGGCACCGTTAATGCTGTTTACAGAGAGCGACGCAAGCCCGGTTGCCGGCACATAGACTTGCAGCGTGGAGGAGCGGTTAAAGCCAAATACGAAAAATCCGGATCGGTCTTCGACTTTAATGGTCAAGCGGCCGCCTGAAACATCTGTCTCCAACGTGAAATCATCGCTATTGCCTGTCAGCACGACGCGGGAAGTGCCGTCATCGCTTGGCAGAAAATCCACGCGGGAATTTTCCACTGTGATTTCCATGTTCTCGATTTCCTCGTCGAAAGTTTGTTCTTCCAACACTTCCTGTTGCGCCGGATCTGAAGTGTAGATGGCATATAAGACAGCAATAACACCGATTACGAACAGCACGGTTACGATGATCAAAATCCTCACAAGTGTTTTCATAACTGGATTCCCCTTTCTTTACTGAAACATGCGTGCAAGGCGACAGGGTATTTCCAAAGTTTGTTGAATACATACGGCAAGAGCAAACAAAACAGGGCGGAAGGAAGGGTGACCATGCAGCCTATGCTGAATAGGCAAGCAATCGCGATGGAACGGATTGTCTACTGGTCCGTGCAGGCCTCTTTGCTGGCGGGCATCTATTACATGTATACCCAAGGCAATGGGACAAAAGTGTTCATGGGGTGTTGCGGTCATGGTGGCCACTTCGCTTGTGCAAAGGCGCTTCCATTATCCAATCGACCATTGTATCTGGCACAATTATGACCATTCGCCTGTTCCGATAAATACACGCTAAATTGAGAATGGAATTGTCGTATATAAACTCGATCATCTCCTGCACAGAGTCATAAATTCCACCAGAAATTTCAATCCCCCAACCGCGCCACTGCACGCCAGAAATGGTAAAGCACACCATCGTACCACAGCAACGCATCTACTTTTTTCAGTACCAGGTCCAGTTCATCGCTGGATTTCGCGGCGCGCACAAAATATTCATCGCGGCGGATTTTGCGGTGGCTGGCCATCGCCGCTGATGCGTCATTAAGTTCTGACACTAATGCCGGCATAGCCTCATCATCGAAAATGCGCTGCTCGGCGTTTTTCATCAGTGGCATCCAGCGTTCGGCGAGCCCTGGATGGAGCCAGTTTGCGCCTTTAGCGGCCGGTTCACTGAGCACCTGCAGCAGCCGATCGATGTGATCGAGCGCATGTAAAATTTGTACATGCCGGCTGAACACGTCAGGCGACATCGCCTCGATCTTTGCAAGAAACGTCCGTACCTGCATCGCTGCATTATGCAATAGGTCAATCTCTTCCGCATCGACATCGCCGCCAGCGAGCAAGTTGCGAGCCAGTCCGAACAGTTTCGCCAGGATCAGCTGGATGGTGCGGTGCGCCGCTTCGAGGGCAACTTCGGGGATGCCTGCCACTGACGCATCCAAATGATGGAGCAGCGGATCGTCTTTATCGGGCAGCAGCCATTCCAGCAACCGGACGAACCAAGGGAGCACCGTTGCAAATGCCAGCACGCCAAGCACATTGAACAATGTATGGAAAATTGCGATGCCGACAGCCGCGTCAAATGTGCCAAAGAGGGCTGTGCTCAAGCTGCGTGTCGTCCACATCAAAACCGGTGCAAGCAGCACAGCGAGAAACGCCGTCCCCAGATTGAAAAGCACGTGCGTCAGCCCCGCCCGTTTTGCCGCTGTGCTTGCGCCGATTGTGGCCAGTACCGCGGTCAATGTTGTGCCGATGTTCTGGCCGATAACCAGATAGGCGGCTTGCTCAAAGCCGATGACGCCAGAGAACAGCGCCGCCAAGGTCGTTGCCACTGCGACGGATGACGACTGCATGATGACAGTCATCATCGCACCGACAGCGATCAGCAAAAAGATATTCGTCATTCCTTCAAATGATACCGCTGCCTGCAAATCATCCATACCGGTCTGCAGTACCCCTACGCCGAGGAACAGCAGGCCGAACCCGGCAAAGGCCTTGCCGTACGCGGCCTTACGCTTTGTGAGGACCGTCTGTGCCAGCGCACCTATGCCGACGATTGGCAGCGCCCATGCCATCAGGTCCACCTTGAAGCCGATGAGTGACACCAGCCAACCCGTACTCGTGCTACCGATGTTCGCCCCCATGATTACGCCAATTGATTGCCGGAATGGCAGCAAGCCCGCGCTGACAAAGCCGATCGTCAGCAGCGTCACCGCCGTCGACGACTGGATGATCGCCGTGATAACAGCGCCGGAAAAAATGGCACGGCCAGTTCCGCCGGCAATGCGGTTCATCCAGTCTTTGATGAATTCGCCTGCCAGTTCTTTCAATGCCCCGGTCATCATCTGCATGCCGAGCAAAAACAAGCCGATGCCGCCGATGAGCGCCGCAATCTCCATGGTCTTCGCCTCCCAACGTTCTGTTTTCTTAAGTGTAAAGCAAATTGCCGATAAAATATCAATTTTAACTGAATATTCTCACTTTTTTAAGTAGGGATATTGCTATGGAAAAAATAGAGCCTCATAGCGTGGTTTTGTCTTGCTGAAAATCCTACGGCTTAACGATTGGCTTGGTTCACATTAAACGATGTGTTGAAGGCAATTCAGTTTATAAAAATCGTTTCTCTTTAAGATTGCCTGCATATTTTACAGGCGTAAAAAAACAGCCGCTCTCTGCGATGGAATCCATCAGAGTGGCTGTTTTAAATTGACGATTGTGAGTATGATCATCAGTTGGTCTTTCGAAAGGAACCGGGTTTACTTCATGCTGTAGGTGTCAGATGTTTCACAAACAGCCTTCAGGTTGTTCAAGGTTTGCTCCATGGAGTTATCCATCAGTTTTTTGATGATGAGCGTATTTGCTACTTTCCCAATCAGCTTTCCTGGCAATTCATAGTTCATGTTGATAGAAATTTCCGTCCCTTCTCCTTCAGGAACGTAAGTCCAGGACTGTTGGGAGTCTATCGCTCCTTTGACGGTGCCTTCCCATGAATAGCGTTCCCCGTTTTTGGATGTTTCCAACACTTCGACTTTAATTGGCAAATGCATTCCCAGCATGGTGTATTTCATGTCCATGGTAGTTCCAGTTTCCCCTTTGCCGACTAAATTTTCGGGTTCTGAAAGTCCGACATACCATTGGAACCAGTGAGACGGGTCGATTGCGTAACGATAAACATCGTCAACCGGCCGATCGATATAAATATTTTTTTTGATATTCCACATACCGTGTTCCTCCTCTAGTGGGTGAACGAATAAATTTTGATCCGGGTACGGGAGTATGGTTTTGGGATACCACTTTTAGCTCTTGTTTCAGTTGCAATGCGAAAAATTTAGCTCTTTGGGCATGCGTAGGGACGTACCTGCCTTTTTCTCCAACTGATGAAAATGAGCGATACAATCATCAATATTTCAAAATTTTGCATAAGGCCAAACCTCAACAAATAAAAGAAAACAGAAGATCTTCTTGCTTTGTTTTTTGCGGTTTCTCAGTTTTAGCGGCTGGGAAATATAGAGACATCAAAATTTTCAATAGATCTTTTACTGAAATAAAATTTTTGTTCCGTAATATTGCATCATCATTATATAGGAATTTCCATCAAATAGCAAGTTAATTTCTTAAAATTCAGTTTATTATAGAGAATTCCTTTCTGTAATTTTGTAGAAGAGAGAATAGATATAGTTGAACGGCGCAGAGAATAGAAAAAGTATCCTGGAGATTGAGAGCGAATACGCTGTGACAATGCTGCACCCCGCTATATGTGCGGGGCGGGACAGTGAAGGGCAGCTGGGAATTTGTATCCGATAGCTCTCCGACCAGATCGGCATATACGGCTCCTGTACGAAAGACAAGTCAGTGGTTAAAATAAAAGAAACTCACGTCTGACGGAGTAATGGTTTTTAAACAGTGAAAAAGGAGGTGCGGATAAATGAAAAATGTCACAGAAGGATTTATCGCGGTTGCAGGAGGAAACGTCTGGTACCGGATCAGCGGCAACGGTTCCGGCATTCCACTATTGCTGTTGCACGGAGGGCCAGGGATGAAAAGCAGCGACAGCGATCCGCTGCTGCAATTGGGGACGGACCGGCCAGTGATCCAGTATGACCAGCTGGGCTGCGGGAAATCGGACCGGCCGACGGACACGGCGCTTTGGACGCTAGACCGCTATGTGGAAGAGCTGGAGCAAGTCATTGAGACATTGAAACTGGAAAGCGTCCATTTGCTGGGTCATTCCTGGGGGACGATGCTGGCAGCTTCTTATCTGTTCAAAAAGCCAGCCGGCGTCCGCAGCGTCATTTTTTCCGGCCCGGCTCTGAATGCGCAGAGATGGCAGCAGGATCAGCGGAATTACTTAAAGCAATTCCCGCAGGATATCCAGGAAACAATTACACGGAGCGAGCGAGAACAAACGACCGATTCTGCGGAATACGAAGAGGCGATGATGGCCTATTATAAACGCCATATGTGCCGCGTCGACCCATGGCCGAAAGAATTGGGGGAGGCTTTGAAAGACCTGAACTACCAAGTTTATAATTTTCCGTTTGTCAATTTAAGCTAGACAAGTCTACTCCATTCAGGTGACTCAAAAATGCTTCCAAGGGTGTACGATAATCCAGCGACTTCCGTGGGATGTTATTCCGTTTGTCGGCCACCGTGGAAACGAACGGTTGATCCACCTGATTGAAGTCCATTTCCTTTGGCAATCCGTCTTTACGAAGGAGTCCGTTGGAATTTTCATTCAAGGCGCGCTGTGAAGGCGTGCCGGGATCCGCAAAATAAATCGAGACGTCGTGCCGGTTGCACAACGGTTTCCAATTGGAGAATTCCTTCCCGCAATCAAACGTGATCGATTTGAACAGATTTCGTGGAACCCCTTGAAACCACTGGCTTAAAGCAATTTCAATATCACATGCCTTACGTCCTGCAGGCTTGATGGCAATAATGACTTTTGTCAGCCTTTCGACCAGCGTGATCACCGCACTTTTGTGTCGGACGCCCACGATGGTGTCGCCTTCGATGTGCCCGAACTCTTGTTGGAAAGAAGGATAATCGGTTTCCCGTTCGGAAATATGCCGTTTGAACGCCTGCTTACCCCGGCGTTCCTGGTGGCCATTGGGTTTCCGTTTCCCTTTCATCGGAAGTGTAACTACATCAAAGACCCGATTTTTGAACATGCGATAGAGCGTGCGCACGGAACAGTCAATCGCCGTCTCTGCGCGGCCGACAATGACATCCGGCGTCCAGCCCTGCGCCACCTTGTCTTGAATATAGGCCACTTGTTTCTTCGGCAAGACCATTTTTCGTCGGCCGCAGCGTTTCTTGTTTTTCTTGTATTGTGTGTAGAAATCGAGGGCTGTATGCCCTGATTTCAGGAAGTTGATGACATTGTAGATCGGCTGCCTGGAACGGTTCAGGCACTCAGCAATGATCGCCACAGGTATATTTTGGCGGTGGTAGGATTCTATCATCACCAATTCATCCGTGTTAAGATGGGTGTAGGTCATTCGTGATCACTCCTATGTTTTTCTTTGGTCGGAAAATACATTTAGAGTGTATCACGAATGGCTTTTTCAGTTGTCTAGCTTAATTTTACAATCGGCGATTTCATGTGGGGAGCTTCCGAATTCACCGTCACCGGCACATTAAAGGATTTTGATGCCACCGGCCGCTTGCCAGAAATTGAAATTCCGGCCCTGTTTTCCTGTGGCCGCTTTGACGAAGCCACTCCTGAAGCGACTGAATATTATGCCGGGCTCGTTCCGGATGCGGAATTCCATGTGTTTGAAAACAGTTCCCATATGCCGGGAATCGAAGAACCGGAAGCATATGTGGAGGTGGTCCGCGAGTGGGTGAACCGCCAGGAATTGAGGCCTGGTGGGTAAGCGGACCAGATGAAAAGGTACACGCCGGGACGTTTGAAGTGTGGCCGGTTTATCCTAAATGAAAACTTGGCGCTTTTGGCTGCCGAAAAATTGATATCATCTTTTGATCCATACCGGGACTATCCGAAAAATTCAAAAAGCAAACCAGAGGAAAGCACTGCTTTTTCCTGGTTTGCTTTTTTGTCATTTCCATTATTGAAGGATGTGAATAAAAGAAGGTAACGACCCCTTTTTATATTTATCGAATATTCAGTTTATATTTTGCCATTGTTTTTCCAATGCTTTAGGATACATAGTATAAGGCACTTCGGTAAGCAGAGGATAAAACCTGGAGGTGAAAAGGATGGACAATACATCATCACTGGACGGATGGGCATCCGAGCTGCGCAGCGGAATCTTGCCGCTTGCAGTGCTTGCCCAATTAAAATCGCCGCAATACAGCTCTTCCCTGATTCAGGTGTTGGAGCAGCGGGGATTGTTATTGGATCCCGGCGCATTGGCGCCTTTGCTGCGGCGGCTTGAAAAGCAGAAGCTGCTCACGGGAAACTGGGATCAGACCGGCAACCGTCCGCGTAAGTATTATGCCCTGAGTGAAGCAGGGGCAGAAGCATTAAAGCAATTGAACGGCGACTGGCAGAACGTCATGCAGGAACTCCAGCAATTAATCGAAGGAGATGGTAGCCAATGAAATTGCTTGACCGCTATATCAGCGAAGTGATGCGCAGGCTGCCGGCCAAAGAACGCGACGACATCGGTCGGGAGTTGTGGTCAACGATGGAAGACCTGCTGCCGGCCGGCTACTCGGAAAAAGAAGAGCGTGAGCTGTTGATGAAGTTCGGCGACCCGGCAGTGCTGGCCGGCAAATACCGCACGCAGCCGACGCATTTGATCGGTCCCCGTCTTTTTGATATTTACCTTACATTACTGAAAATCATCATTCCGATTGTCGTGACCGTGGTGCTGGTGATCTTAATCATCACGACCATTTTCTCAGGTGCCGGAGAGGCTTCAGTGATCAGTGTCATTGTCGGCCTGATTGGAGACTTGATCTTAGCGGCTATTGACGTGGTGGTCAATGTCTTTTTCTGGGTGACGGCCGTATTCGTGATTATCGAATGGGTGGACCGCACAAATCGCGAAGCTGGAAAACCGTCGATTGAATTTCCGGAAAAAGGATGGACCCCGGATGAGCTGAAAGCCAGTAAGGATATACCGAAGAAAAAGGCAATTGCACGAAGCGAACCTGCATTCGATTTGATTTGGATTGCCCTATGGCTGTCCATTTACTTTAACGCGGATAAGCTGGTGGGCATCTACGAGGAAGGCTCAAGTGGGCTTGAAATGATAACGCCGGTCTTCAATCAAAGTGTCCTCCTGTCCTACTGGCCAATTGTCCTGCTCGTAGTCATCCTGCAAGTGGTGATGGATGTATGGAAGTGGATGCGCAGGCGTTGGGATATCAAACTTGCCACGCTCAATTTAGTTGTTAATGCGCTGTCAGCGGTAGCTTTTCTCCTTATTTTCAGGGATTCGGAAATTTTCGCCGAAGGTTTTCTGGCATGGCTCGAAGCCCTTTTCGGATCTTTGAGTGCGTTGAATTGGGTCGTGGGGGGAATCATTGTTGCAGTTGTATTATTCGCAGTGATTGATACGATCAATGGATTTTGGAGAGCGGCAATACGGGAAGAGGCGTCTGAGCAAAGCTGGAAACGAGGCCAAGGGTCCGATTATTGAAGGCAAAAAGAATGTGTAATTAACTTCGAGAGAGCAGGTGGTTATAAATTGATGAAAAAAATTGATAAGCCGAAAACCCCTATGACAATAAAGGCGATTTTTCCATTCATTTTGATAGCCTTTGGATTGACATGGGGCATTGCCTCATTGATGCTTTTTTTTAATGATCGGTTTATTGCCATATTTGGTGAGATAAGTACTTCAAACCCCATGTACATTCTGGCTGTCTACGCCCCTGCCTTTGCTGCATTTATACTAGTCTGGCGCTATTACGGGTTGGGAGGGATTGGTAGTTTTCTCCGCCGTCTGACATTGTGGAGGATGTCGCTTGCCTGGTGGCTGTTTCTGATAGTTGGAATCCCTATTCTCTTTTACTTGGCTTCAGCAATAACCGGCACAATCACTGATCCTTTTCCATATAGTCCATGGCATGCCGTTCTGCCGGCATTGGTGCTTATGCTGATTTTGGGACCCGTAGAAGAATTCGGTTGGCGCGGCCTTGCTCTTCCTTTACTGCAGCGCAGATTTACTCCATTTTGGGCCAGCGTCATCATCGGTATAATCTGGGGCATCTGGCATCTGCCGGCTTTCCTGATTGGTGGAACGCCGCAATCTGAATGGGTTTTTCTCCCTTTTTTCATCGCGGCCATCGCGCTCTCGATTATTATGACTGCAATTTTCAATGCATCAAAGGGCAGCATTCTTACCGCCGCACTGTTCCACTTCCAGTTAAATAACCCCATCTGGCCGGATGCTCAACCCTGGGATACAATCCTGTTTAGTGCAGTTGCGGTGGCAATAGTGATCTTCAAACGAAGAACAATGTTTACCCACAGCAATGCAGTAACCACAATTCTGTATCCTGGAGATGAACCCTTGTCTGTTAACCAGGCAAACCGCTGATGAAAATTTTGCGTTGTTTACTGCTGTAGGAGAGGCAAGTGTTCACCCATTTTTAAAAAATAAGTGTATAATTGTTATACAATAACTATATAGAAGACGTTTTATAACTTCTATGCAGGGAATATGAATGATTACTGCAATGTTCTGAAGAAAGCGTCAGTGTAAAATATTTCGAAAGTATAAGCGATAGGCATCGCAATCCCCTTGATGTGATGATTTCAGCGGATTCGATAACATGAACATAACTTTAGAGAAGAAGGGCGGTACATATATGGTGAATTCTACTAAATCAGTAATCGTGATTGGGGGAGGCCTCGGTGGTTTATCGGCGGCTATTTCCCTGGCGCAAAAAGGTTACGCGGTTTCTTTGTATGAGAAGAATGAACACATCGGCGGGAAAGTCAATCGCTTGGAGCAGGACGGTTTCGGTTTCGACCTGGGCCCGTCCATTTTAACGATGCCGCATATTTTTGATAAGTTGTTCCAAGGGAGCGGCAAGCGGATGGCTGATTATGTACCTATCAAGCGGCTCGAACGGGAATGGCGTTCGTTCTTTCCGGATGGCACGGTGTTGGATTTGTACCATGATCTCCACTTGATGGAACGGGCGAACCCTGCACTTTCCCGCGGGGATATGAAAGAGTATTACTCGCTATTGAAATATGCCAAGCGGATTTATAAGACGACAGAACACAGCTATTTGAAAGAAGGATTCGAGTCGCCGAGAGAGGCTGTTGCGCAAAACGGCATCCTTGCAACCTTGATCGGATTCGACTTGACGTCCACCATGTACAGCGCGATTTCCAAACGGATCAGCAACCCGCATTTACGCGACATGCTGTCTTATTACGTCAAATACGTCGGTTCTTCGCCTTATAGCGCACCTGCGGTTCTCAACATGATGATCTACATGCAGCATGCGCAGGGCTGCTGGTACGTAGAAGGCGGGACGCATAAACTGGCGGAAGGCTTGACGAAGCTGGCGAGAGAAGAAGGCGTTCAAATCCATACCGGTATGGGCGTGGTTCGGGCGCATACGAATGAAGATAAAAAGATTGCGGGCGTTAGACTCGAAGATGGTTCATTCAAGACCGCCGATTATTATGTATCGAACATGGAAGTCATTCCATTTTACAAGAAAATGGTTGATGCGGACGAGAAGTATGTCACGAAGCTGGTGAACAAGTACGAACCGTCGAGCTCTGGCCTCGTGCTGCACCTTGGTGTGAAGAAAACCTATCCGTTCTTGAATCACCACAACTTTTTCTTTTCGGAGAATTTGCATGAACAGATGGACAAGGTGTTCGAGAAACACGAACTGCCAGACGATCCGACCATTTACTTGGTCAACGTAAACAAAACCGATCCGACCCAAGCACCACCCGGACACGAAAACATCAAGATCCTGCCGCATATCCCGTATATTCAGGACAAGCCATTTACGCCAGAAGAATATCAGCAGTTTGAAGAACTCGTGCTCGACAAGCTGGAACGCATGGGCTTACACGGCTTGCGTGACAATATCGTGACACGCGACGTTTGGACACCGCATGACATTGAACGCGCCTACGGTTCGGACCGGGGAGCGATTTACGGCACCGTTTCCGACAAAAATAAGAACGGTGGCTTTAAGCACAAAAAACAAAGCGAACTATACGATAACCTGTATTTTGTCGGGGGCACCGTGAACCCCGGCGGCGGAATGCCGATGGTGACACTCAGCGGCCAGCAAGTGAGCGATAAGATTGTGAAGCGCGATCAGGCGCGGAAAAGATAAAAGTATTTCTTTCGATTCGACCTCCATTCAGTAAAGGGGATGTGTTTGGAGGAGCGGGGATGTTACGCAGAGCCTGATGTGAAAATTTTGTTGCTGCGTTATTATGTGTAAGAGTCGGACCCGCCAAGGCTCTAAGTCAGTATCTAAATAGCAATTGCATAAAAACGCCACCTTCACTGAAATCAACCGATTTCGAAGGTGGCGTTTGTATATTTAAGGAAAAAGACAGGAACACATAAATTAGCAAAATTCATACCGAATTCGTCTGCAGCAACTGCCTGGTTTTTCAACGGAGCGCCGGGTACTTTAACCGGATGAGCCGGTATAAGTTCTGCATGATGGCTTTGCCGACAGCGTAAACAGGAATGACGAGGATCATGCCGATAATTCCGGCAAAGCTTCCCCCGATATACAGAAGAAAAATGATGGTTACTGGATGCACCTCAAGTTTATGGCCCATAACGTTCGGTGATATGAGATTGCTTTCCAATTGCTGGATGATCAGGATGGCAACGGCAGTCCAGAGCGCCAGAAGCGGCTCCTGGAAAAAAGCCACAATCAACACCGGTAAAGCGCCGATGAATGGCCCGAGAAACGGAATCAGGTTGGTGAACATGGAAACGAGTGCAAGGATGACGGCGTATTCCAGGCCAAGCAACATATAGGCGATCAGGCTGAGCGCACCGACGAATAGGCTGACAATCGCCTGGCCCTGAATATAGGCACTCAAGTTTTCATCCATATCCTGCAGGATTTTTCGTCCTTCGTCACGTGAGTCCTGAGGAAGGAACTTCAGGACACGGTCTGGCAGGCGTTCTCCGTCTTTCAGCAGAAAAAACAATATGAACGGGACGATGATCAGTTTAGCTATTATGCTGATAAAGCTGGCGAGAAAGCTAAGCAGCCCAGCTCCGAGGCCGGAAAACGTAGCAGAAAAATTGTCCGTCAGCGTCGATGGCTGAAGCGCCGGCATGACGTTTTGTTCTTCAATATATTGCCACCAGTCACTTTGCAGAGCCAAATCAATCCAACTCTGCACACGCCCGACAATGAATGGGAAATTGTTGATCAATGTCATGATTTGGCTCGCCAATAATGGACCAAGCCATCTGCCAAGGAAGAAGATGGCAACGGTGAAAAAAATGAAGAGAGACAGGATAGCTGTTACGCGTCCCATCCGTTTTTCCAGCAAACGGACCAGTGGCCGGAATATATAATAGAGGATTCCGCCGACGATGACAGTGGGAGCGATTGTTGAGAAAATGACGCGGAACGGGTAAAGAAGAAATGGCATACGGGCAGCCAGGTACAGAATGATGAGAATGAGAACAACGCTATACAGGAATAAAAACCATTTTGTTTTCGGCATGCGCAGCCCCCCAGCTTCCGGCTGCCACTCTACTTTGTGCATAAGCAGCCTTTATTTCCTATTACCTGTAAGCTGCCGCATTAAACACTTATTGGCTTTGGATAATCTGGACGTATCCGGACAGAAAGAAAGAGGAACGGCAGGAAGCCGAAAGTACGGGAACGGCATCACAACAACAAACGGTAGGAATGGCTAATGACTATTTGACTTATATGGCTTTTAAGCACCTGTTTACTGGATTAATTCGAATTTCATTGACATTTTTTTTATTAGGACTATACTGAGTTGTAGTTACTGAATATTCAGTATTTTGTAATTATTTAGTTGGGAATGTCGTAGATTTTCGTAAATGGTCTTCCGTGGAAAAATGTTTTAACGCTTGACCAAATATAAAAAAGGGAGATTTTGCTATGAAAAACTTTTTGTCTAGCAAAAAAGATGATTTTTTACCGAACTTATTTAGAGAAGGAAGCGAAGTAAATCTCTTTGATCGTTTTTTTAAGGAGTACCATTATCCGAAAGTGGACATCAAAGAAGTCGAAGATCATTATGAAGTCCAAATGGATGTTCCTGGCTTCGCGAAAGAGGACGTCAATGTTACATACAAAGACGGTTACTTAGAGGTTCAGGGTACCAGGGAAGAAAACAAAGAGACTAAAGAAGAAGAAGGGCATTACGTCCGAAAAGAGCGCTCTTATGGTTCCTTCAAACGCAGCTTTTATGTCGGGGATGTTGATGAAAATAATGTTAAAGGCTCTTTCAAAAATGGGATTCTTATGCTTAATGTACCAAAACCCTCAGAAGAAAATGAGCAGGATAAAGGAAAACAGATACAAATCGAGTAGCCATAGAATTCCAGGGCATTGTCATTTGCCCATAGCTAAAAGCCATCAGTCTTTCATTGATGGCTTTTGTTTATTATTCGGCTTTATGCAGATGCATTTTCTTCATCTTTTGTCCTTTTTCCCGTTTGTTCATACACCTGCTTTTTTGCTTGGTCTGGCTGGGTGACATCAAAAAAGCGAGCCCGGTAATCATGAGCGGCAGCAGAAGAATAAGCTCTAACGGAATGATGGGTTTGTATACCGTTTTTTCAGCGGTGATGCTGTAAATACCGAGTGGTTTGATCTGGAAGGAACCGCCGCTGCCTTCACCGCTGCCTCCTTCAGTTTTTTCGGAGCCAGGGTGCTTGCGATCAGTATCTTTAAGCTCATAGCCCTCGCCACCACCGGCCGCAATAAGGTATTTCACTTTTGCAACCGGGAGAATGACCGTGTCTCCAATCTCAATCGGATCTCCATAGACAAGCGAGACATCCCGGGCCTCGGAAAATTTTTCGGAAATCGAGCGTACCGGCGACAGCTTAAATGGAACATGTGCATTTTCTGTCATGCTTTTCACTCCCTTTTTTTAGTAGAGTGTATACCTTTCGCCTTTAAATTGCAGTTTCCTCTATTTTTTTTGCAATTAAATAAAAATATGATGTGGGTATGAGTGGTGAAAAATTAATAAAGAAGAAAAGCGCTACCCTATCAACTTGTCAGTAAAGTGCAGATGAATATTGAAAGTAAGACGCCCGCCTGGCGGATGATATCCTTCGCAGACAGACCCTCAAAATCGTGATCGGCTGAAATCTATAAAAAGGCTGCGATTAGATTTTCTTTGGATGATTCTATTTAGGGTTTTTCACCGGACATATGGTTCTATTAAATGACTGTAACCAATTACAAGGCCTGGAAAAGCAGTCGAACAATAAAATGGCACCGAGCTACTCTGATCAGGAATGTTAAGGAGAGAGTGGCTCGGTTTTTTGTAGAGAAATCACTTGGAATATTTGTATATTAATTATGTTATAAGTGGTACTATTTACTTAATATCGGAATAGTCTTAAAGGTTCATTTAAGTGGGAGGAGAAAAAATGTATGGCTGGAACCACTAAGTATCTTACAACCGCACGGGATGAGGTCTTATCAGTCGTAAAGACTATCACGAGGGAATTTTAAAATGAAACTTCACTACGATAGAGGTTCTTCAATAAATGAAAAGTAAAAGAACAATATATAAAGACAGCACCATCCGAACTTAACTGATTTACAAAAAGCTATCCCTTAAAAGATGTATTCTCTCTTCTGCACTAATGTTAACTACTGAACTAAAGTAGAACTTGGAATTGCTTTATATTTTGGTAAAGGTACCTAAATTTACTTGATTCAGTATTTTTTATTTAGAGTAAGAGCTGTTAAAAATCCATTTGTATATATTCTATATAAAAATTGTGGAGTTGATTTTAGTGTCAGTTGCTACTAGAGAGAAGGGCGGTTTAACATGACAAGAAAGAAAAAGAATAATAACTTGGGTGAGTTGCTTATTGGGATTTTGGTTCTAGCTAGTGTCAGTACATTTGTTTATACGCAATCAGTCACAGGAACCATTATCGTATTTATAGTTGGCTTTATCGCAATGCTGGCGATTGCCAAGACCATTCAATTCAAAAGGCAGAAGAAGTTGAACCGGTCGGGGATATTGCAGGTGGATGAGATGTCAGGAGCTGAGTTCGAAGAATTTTTGCGTTTGCGTTATAAAGCAGGAGGTTATGCCGTTCGCAAAACGCCCTATAAAGGCGATTATGGAGCGGATCTTATTTTGGAAAATGGACGACAAAAGATTGTGGTCCAGGCGAAGCGATATAAAAGCAATGTTGGCATCAAAGCAGTTCAGGAAATTTCTGCTGCTAAATTGCATTACGGGGCAAACGAAGCGTGGGTCGTCACCAACAGCTTTTTCACGAAAGCAGCTGCAGAACTGGCACTAAGCAATAAAGTGAAATTGGTGAACCGCGATGAATTGGTGGGAATTTTGTTAGCTAAGAAGGCTGGTTGAAATAAAAAAAATCGTATGTTTCGAGCTGATAGACTCATCACATCCAAAAACCGGATGTGGTTTTTTATTTTCATAAACAATTCATCCGATCTTAATCCACACACCCGTTCACCTATAAGCCTTACGAGTTATAATCCAACGGGGAATGGACATGAAGTTGAGCAATCTGGAGGTGTATGTGCCGACTGTGCTTTATAACCGCGGCTTGGATTATTTTGAGCGTGATTATGTGGAAGATGCGCCGAACCGTTGGCATGGGCTTGTAGCGGGGACACGGGATTACGATGTGTCGATCAACTTGGCAGAAGACGAGACGATTTTGTCGTCTTCCTGCACATGCCCATTCGAATCGGATTCGTTGTGTAAGCATGAAGTGGCGGTGTGCCTGTCATTCCTTGCATACAAAGAAGAACACGCTGGTGACGTTGTGGACATACTGCCCCATTTGAAAACATTGAAAAAAGCGGAGCTGCTGGAATACTGCCGCTCCAATGTCCATGAAATTGAAACCCTATACCCGCATTTATTGGCTGATTATCCGCATGAAGTGAATGAGATTTTCACTTTGTACATTTATCAGTCGATCGAGTCCGCTTCCAGCCGGAAAGCCTATCAAGTGGCCTGCGGGAAGATCCGGGCTTTCCAAAAAGCGATGGGACGGGAAGCGGCAGCGGGACTGATTGGCGAGCTGCGGTTCATGTACCCGAAACGCAAAGCGCTGTTGGATGAATTGTCGAAAATTTAATGCGAATGCGTAGGTGTGTTGCTTCCTGAAAACTGAAAAAATCTTGCGCAGTCTATTTTTCAATAAACTGCGCAAGATTTTCAAGTGTGGAATCCAACCCTTCTTCATGATCTTCTTTCCGGATCCCCTCAGGAACGTGTTCACAAACAATCGTGACTTTTGTACCTTCTAAAACCGCTTCCAAATACCAGGTTTGAATCATCTCACCGGAGAACGTGGGATCTTCTGAATCGAATTGGACGGACAGCCTGATTTTCGTGTTGGGAACCAGTTCCAGAAATGTACCTTCGGAAACATCCGTATTCTCCGAGGTTTTGCCAAGGTTAGAGTGTTCGGATTCATATGTTAGGGTCATCTTGTAGGCTCCGCCTTCGCGAGGTTCGAGCAAGTCAATGTGTGCAGACATACCTTCTGGCGGAAGCCAGGAGCTCAATGCTGCAGGATCCATAAACGCCTGGTAGATGGTTTTTGGCGATGCCGCGATCACTCTGGAAGCCGAATCGATTCTGTTGCTGGATGAGTACGCCATGATGAACAACCTCCCGATTTGTGTTTGGTATAGTATACCCGCCCGGAGTCCGAAATCTTCTGGTTCTCAAAAAATGAATAGCCTTATTCAATACAACAAAAAAGCCGATGCTAATCAGCGTCGACTTCTTCTCCATTCAGCATGAGGCGGTAGCGGACATCCGCTTTCAGCGAATGAGCGACCGGGCAATACTTTTCTCCGCTCACCTCTATGGCGTGGAGCACTTTTTCCGCAGGGATATCGCCTTCAACGTGGAACGTCACCACAATCGACAAGAACTCCTTCGGTGGATTGCGCCGCTTCTCGCCCTCAGTGATGATCTCGAGGGAGCGGATCTCTTCCATCTTCGCCCGCAAAATCATAACGACGTCCATTCCAACACACCCCGCAAGTGAACCGAGCAATGCCTGCATCGGCAATAGGCCTTGTTCGTTGCCCACTCCCTTATGGGCATCCATCGTTAACGTATGGCCACCTTGTCCAACTGCCGAAAAAACAAAATCCCCTTGCCATTTCGTCGTGAGCATCAATTGATCTGTCTCCATCATGCATCCTCCTCATACTTTTCTTTTAGTGTAACACTCGTTGTCTGAATATTTGTTGGAATATTCCTGATAGCCTGAAAAAATCACAAACCATCAAGAAAATCAGTGTTGTTTAAATTTCATTTTTTATGTGATGTTGTATATTTGGTGACAAGACCCCTTAGAAGAAAGAGCGAAAGGCGGCGACTCCTGCGGAAAAGCGGAGTGCTAAGACCCCGCAGGAGCTTGCGACGAGGAGGCTTAGCGCTTCGCCCGCGGACA
>NZ_JAGGPX010000001.1 GCF_018613575.1 Planococcus sp. ISL-110 | reverse complement strand
AGCTTTTACATATAGATTCCTTGATGATATTATCGATTTAAACATTACTTTTTTAAATTTAAGTAATATTAATTTGGGGGATGTGACTTGATGAATCAAAATTATGTGGTAACTCAGGGAAATAATTTGATTGAAGCTAGACACAAAAAGCCGTTAACTGCACGAGAACAAAAAATTATCCTTACCATGGTTAGCATGATTGAGCCTACAGATGGGGATTTTAAAGACTACATAATTTCTGTTCGTGATTTTCATGAAATGCTAGGACTCGAGGGAAGAGAACACTACACAGAAATTAAAAAGATAGTAGAAAGTTTAATGACAAAGGTAGTAGAGATCCCTTTAGAAGATAAAGGATGGTTAATGACTCACTGGGTATCTACTGCAAGATATGTAGATGGTTCTGGAGTGATACAGATTCGTTTTGCACCTGAGTTAAAACCTTACTTACTGCAACTCAAAGACACTTTTACTTCGTACAAGTTGAATAATATTTTGTCGCTTAAAAGCGTATATGCTATTCGGCTCTACGAATTAATGAAAAAGTGGCAAACTGTTGCTGAATGGAAATGTTCAATAGACTCATTAAGAGGAAAATTGGGCGCTTCCAATAAGTCGTATAATCTCTACGGCAACTTTAAAAATAAGATATTGCTTCCTGCAATTAAAGAATTAAACGAGCAAACAGATCTATTAATTCAGTACAGAGAAATCAAAAAAGGTAGAAAAGTCGATGCTATTGAATTTACTATTCGTCATGTCCCTGAAAAGAAAATTAAAGTCCCTCATCTTGAAAATATTTCTGAATCCGTTGAAGAATTGAGTGAAATGGATAAGCTACGTATCCGAGTGAACGAACTCGCAGAGGGCTATCAATTCGATACTGCCTTTTTTGCACAGCTTCATCAAGGCGCATCCCTAATCTGGCAAGATGATGCCGAACAGGAATTGGAATTCTTGATTCGCTACGTCAACGAAGAAAAGAGCGTGAAGAATCCTCTGGGGTTCATTAAGTCCAAAATCACTTCCGCCTGGGAGATCCACGAAGCTGGCGGACGGATTACGTTCGCTGATTTGCAGCCGGTCAATGAGCGCTGGGCCGGACGGGAAGAAAAACTGCCGGATTGGTTCACCTCCAAAGAGGATTCGGTCGAGCCGTCGGAAGCGAACCCGGAACTTGATAAAGAAAAAGAGTTGCTGCTGAAAAAGCTGGCGGAAAGAAAGAAACGTTCGAAGAAAGATTCGCCAACTTCTTAAACAGAAAAGCCAAAATCCCAAAGTGATTTTCTTTAAAAAGTCACTTCGGGATTTTTGGTTTGTCTTTCAAGGATGGTCCGTTTACTCGGCCATCCTTTTTGGTTGATCTACGGAAAAGATAGCCGAAGCCGGCTGTCTTTTCTTGCCTTTGAACTACTGGGGAATGATCGTCCATCGAGGACGATCATTCCCCATGCCGTTGACCTTGAGGGGGCGCATCCGGAGGGATGCAGCCCCTTGCTTTTGACCTTCGGTCTACCCTCGGAGAGCACACCTTTACGGCAGTAAAGTATAGTGTGCTATACTTTACCTGGAAGTTGACCGGAATAAGGGGGCGTGTTGTTGTGAGTTTTGCTGTGGTACGGATGCAGAAAATGAAGAGTCCCGATTTAAAGGGCATGCAATTTCACAACCAGCGAGAACGGGAAAGTCGGACGAATCCAGACATCGATCCGGACCGTGAACATTTGAATTATGATTTGCTCCATCAAGATAAAATTGATTACAACAAATACGTAAAAGCCATCATCGAAAGCCAAAAAGTGAGCGAACGGAAAACCCGAAAAGATGCGGTGCTGGTCAATGAATTGCTGGTGACGTCTGACCGTAAATTTTTTGACGGGTTAGATCCGGCTGAACAGAAACGGTTTTTTGAGGAAAGCCATAAATTATTTTCGGAACGCTACGGCAAACAAAACATCGCTTATGCGACCGTCCACAATGACGAAAAAACGCCTCACATGCACTTAGGCGTTGTGCCGATGCGTGACGGCAAACTCAAGGGCAAAAATGTCTTTAATCGGCAAGAATTGCAATGGATGCAAGAGGAATTCCCCAAACACATGCAAACGTTGGGCTTTGAAGTTGAACGGGGCATTGCCTCTGACCGAAAACACATCGAAATGAGCCGTTTCAAGGCATTGACGCTCAATGAAGAAGTGAAAACCCTCGAGAAAGAAACGGAAGCCCTTAGAAATGCGCTGAAAGCGTCTAAGAAAGTGGATGAGCTGCAAGTCAGCAAGCCGACTGTCTTTGACCGGAAACATGTAAAATTACCGGTAGAGGACTTTGAAGCCCTCAAAGCAAGGGCTAAAGCCACCGAAGCCATCGAAAGCACCATCGAGGCGCATGAAAAGCGATTTGACGATATGGTCGATAATGTGATCTCCAGCGACCGGAAACTGGACCAAGAGAAAACTAAAACGGAACGGCTGCAGAAAGAAAATAGCCAACTGAAACAAGAAAACAAGGAATTGCAAAAAGAAAATAAAACGTTAAAAAGCCAGCTAAATGTACTGATGGAATTTGCCAAATCACAGTTGGACAAATTCAAAGAGTGGCAAGCGGAACGGCAGCAAGAAAAACAAAAAGAGATTGCTAGAAAAAGAGACCAGGAGTTGGAGCGTTAAGCCAACGTTGGTCTCTTTTTTGTAGAGATCGATATATTTCCGAGTCGATCGACAGCAGCAAAAATCCGAAGTGCCCAGTTATACACCACCCAAAATTCGGGGTGGTGTAAGGGATTCACTTGTCGCCTTCGGATGTAAAAAATACATAGATAAAGATGAAAAAATAGCAATAATTACTCCAATGCACCGATAAGTAACGGAGCAAAAATCAATAGACCAAATACAATCCAGACACTTATTTGTGTGTCAATTCGTTTATCTAAAAACTCAAATCGTCCCTGTAACATTTTATCAAGCGAACTATAAGACAAGAAAATTAGTGAAAATATGACAAATGCGACCCATCTATTAGATTCAAGCATGGGATCGATAACTAAAAAATATATACCCAAGGAAATTAAAAAGAACAAAAAACTCAATAATGTCGATACTCTCAATTCATTTCACATCCTTTTCAAACCTCTTTTTATTACAAAGTTAAATCAAAAACAGAATATTTTATTTTTATTTATATATATAATATCAAATAATTCAAAGACCACAGGAATACTTTTAGTACTTCAAAACAGAGCCTGTTAGAATGTTTCGAATTTTTCTTAATGTGCTTTTAAATAATTTTCGATTGAAATAAGTTTACATATCCCGAATTATCGGCAGTTCGATAACCGAAAACCGGAGAAGGTGCTGGCCTACAGCACCTTCTTTTTTATTTTTTCTAGAAATCCTTTGAAATCAGTATCTTTCAGCCTAAAAGAAGCATAAAATAAAGCTACATTTAAACTTAATTAAGGCTAAATTTAAGGGGTGAAAACGTGCGAATTCCAATCAGTCGACTGGTAAAAGAGCTGAATCTTGAAGCCCATCAACTTCGGGAGTGGGAGAAACGAGATTGGCTTGGTGAAGTAGTAAAAGACCCGAAACAGAATCACCAACGGGTTTATACGGAGGAACAAGTGGAACGGATCCAGTTGATTTCTCAACTCATTCAAGCGCAAAGAGCGAAAGGCATTAAGCGGACAGACCTCGAAGAAGTAGAAGCTCATTTGTTAGAACAGTTCGGTGGAGAAGTAAAACGAATGGACACCGATTTGGTGGTTGCTCCGCAATCGCTCAATCAGATTGTCGAATTGTTGATGGGCCAGAACCAGAAAATCAACGAGCTGCAGCAATTCATGCAACAGCAGCCAAAACAACAATTACCGGATCCGGTAGACCACACAGAAGTGCTTGAGGACATGAAAACCGAATTGAAAAAGAGCCAGGAACGGGAAGAGCAATTGTTGGCCATCGTCCAACAGCTGCAAACCGATTTGGACGAATTAAAAAAAGCCCCAGCAAAATCCAAGTGGAAGTTTTGGGACAAAGACTAGGTTTTGAATGTAACTTATATGCAGTTAAGTTACATTCACATTCCCTGTCTTGCGTTAACTGCGATCGTCCTAATCTAGTAAAACGAAAGGGGAAATACTTTTGGAAAGCAATGAATATAAGCAGCTAATAACTGAAATAGAAAAACTTAAGTTTCACAATAGTACTATGTTGACTCTTATGGGGTTGGTAAATGAAGACAAGATGCAGACACTTACAATTTATGAAAATATAGTGATGTTCGATTTATCGAAAAATGATTTTAGGGAATTAACAAAACTTATTCAAAGCTATGACGGTAATAATTTTGCCTTGGAACAAAAAGCTTTGAAAATTAATCCTATTTTTAAAAGGAAAAATCTCATTGGTATTATTAAATCCTTCGTGGTTTCAGAAATGTTACTAGAAAAAAGTCTTAAAATACTTAAATCATACGAATAAATACAGGATGTAAATCAGAAGGAGGGATATTTTGCTAAAAAAAATCTACTCGATTCTTTCAGCAATTTGTTTTGCTTTAATGATTTTACCGTTTGCACTTCCTTCTTCTCCAGGAAGTTTCGACCTTTTAGTATTTATCATGGAGATAAACTTCTACTTGCCGCTAATTTTCGGTGTAGCAGGGATCGTTCTAGGATTACTCGGGCTTAAAGGCAATGTAAGACTCTATCTAGTTTCGTTTAATGCTTGTGGTCTAGCCATATATCTATTCCTTACTTTTGTAGCCATCTATGGTTTTAAAGAACCTTAATCAGTTTTTGAATGTAACTTAATAGCAAGTAAGTTACATTCACAACCCCCATTCCATTGACTTCCGCCAAAAAACAAGCGAAACTGAAATTGCTAGAAAAAAAAGATACATTCAAATCGTTGATTCTACTGGGCTCGCTTTTCCTTGGCGGCGCTCTTTTTCTTTTCCCGGAATTTCCTTGAATAGATCGTTACATCCGTTTTTTCTAGCAATAATTAAATTAGCAGCCAATCGAAAGGAGCCATCCATGAACAAGCAAACCGAAATCAAAGATGTGCAGCCGATCCGATCGCTGGATCGCATCGAGGACATGAAATGGAGTTTGAAGAAATGGTGCGGTGAACGGGACTATATTTTGTTTCTTCTCGGCATCAATTCCGGCTTACGTGTCGGCGACCTGTTAGCCATCAAAACGAGCGAGATCCAGGGCAAACAGGTGGTGTCGTTGCGTGAAGGCAAGACCGGCAAACGCCGGACGATCCACCTCGGCAACATCTACGACGAGCTGAACGCTTATATCGGCACGCTAGACGGCTCAAAATGGCTGTTTCCAAGCCGGAAAGGGCAAAACCCGATTACCAGGGTTCAGGCCTACCGCCAGCTCAACAAGGCAGCCCAGATGGCCGATATGCCGGATGGCATCGGCACGCATACCTTACGCAAGACATTTGGCTACTGGCATTACAAGCAATTCAAGGACATTGCCGAGCTGCAGAATATCCTCAACCATGCCCATCCGCAGATCACGTTGCGCTACATCGGCATCACCGATGAGCAGATCGAGAGCAATTTAAAAGCATTTCGCCTGTAACACTCCCAGTATTTTTCTGCGGATTTTTTTGTTTGTCAAAAAACGGCTTCTAAGGGGTTTAAAATCGATTTTAAGTACGAGCCCCTAGTTCTATTCATTTTTGGTCTTAAAATCGCTTCTAAGGGTTTTCTATGCGTTTTAAAGAGGTATCAGTGAGCCGATTCACTTTGTCTTTTGTAGAATCACTGATTTTACAGAAGAAGTCATGGTGATCCGAGAAGAGTTTTTGAAATGCCACACTTTCGGTCCCTATTATTTGCCCACCACCACCAGCTCGCGCGCGTACGCGTGTTGTTGGTGTTTTTAATTACTTTGTTTTAACTGTTTTAACTGTTTTAGGACGTCTGAAACCCTTGGTATGACTGAGCTGAAGGAGTTTAACTATTACCTTTTCGATTCAAACTATTACCTTTTCGATTCAAACTATTACCTTTTCGATTCAAAACTATTACCTTTTCGATTCGAACTATTACCTTTTCGATTCGAAATATGAAAATTTTAAAAATAAGTAATAAA